>NZ_AJKS02000004.1 GCF_000265245.1 Halomonas smyrnensis AAD6 | reverse complement strand
CCCACACGTTCGGGAATCTTGCCGAGTCCAGCGCTCTTCGCTTGGCCCGTGCTGCCGCGCGCGCGGGCGAGGTGCCAGAGATCGCCACCGCGGGCCTTGTCATCCCAGATTAAGGAATAGATCCACTGGTGACTGACGCCGACGCCAGACAAGGGCGCCATGAAACCGCTGATCTGCTCCGGGCTCCATTCCTCTCGCAACCGGTCGATGACAGCGGCAATCATGCTGGGCAAGCGCTTTGTCCTCTTCCAGGCGGTGCGTCGCCGATGATCACTGCAGGACTGTGCCTGCTCAGGATCGTAACCGCTGTCGGTGGCGTTGCGGCGCAGCTCCCGGCTGACCGTGCTGTTGTGGATGCCAAGCTCTCTGGCGATTTGACGTCGGCTCATGCCCACGTCATGACGGGCATAGATCTGGTATCGTTGGGTCTGGGTCAGCTGTCGGTATCCCATGCTCTGCTTCACTTTGGTAGGTGAGCCGAGAAGGGTACCGGCGCTGCCCCTCCCGCCTCTACCTCGTGGTCCAAAGTGCTGCAGTTATTCTATGAATCCAGGGGATCAAGCCTGCCGTTGCTGCTCAACAGCAGCTCCACGACTCTGCCCGGCCACCCTCTTTACGAACATATCGACTGCCTCACGTTTGTGGTCCGGTGCGAGATGAGCATAGAACTTGATCGTCGTTTCGATGCTGCTGTGGGCCATCAACTTGGAGACCGTCAGGATGTCGGCGCCCGCCATGACGAGCTGACTGGCGAAATTGTGTCGCAGCGTGTAGAGCTGCAATCCCTCCGGCAGCCCGCCCAGCTTGCGGACGGTCGCCCACGGCCGTTGCATGGCGGTCTGAGCCATACGCTTTCCGTTGACGGGCGACGGGAACACGAGCCCGGCGCTGGGCTCCCCTTGCTGCCGGTGCCAGGTCCTCAGGACCTCCACCAGCGGCCGGCAGATGGGAAAGGTCATCGGCTCCGGCTGGTGGTGGGCGGTCTTCTCGATAACCTTGCGGATCGTCCCGAAGGTCAGGTTGACGTGTTCCCACCGCAGCCCGAACAGGTCGCCCGGCCGAAACCCGGTGTAGAACATGGCCAGCACCCACGGTTTGACGTGATCCACGTAGGCGACGTGATCCAGGTCAGGGAGGTAGGCTTTCCCATGGGCGCGGCTGCTGCGACGCTGTGCTCGTCGCTCTTCTTGATACGCCTCCAGGCCGGCGAACAGCGCCGCCACCTCTTCCGGCTCGAGGAATCGCCGTTCTGCCCCCTGCTCCGCCAGCTCCTCCTCGGTCAATGCCGGCTTTTGTAGCTTGACGCCTTTCAGGGGGTGGGCAGGAATCACGTTGCGCTCAACAGCATGGGCTAGCAGGGCTTGGAGGGCATCATAGGACCGTTTGAGCGTCTGGAAGGACCGCGGCTTCGGGGTGGCCTCCTCCTTCCCCTTCCTCGGCTTCGGGGTGGCCTCTTGCTTCGCCTGCCATCGCTCCACGTCGGCACGCGTCAGATTCCCCATGGGCTTCTCGAGCCAGTCGGGGAAGTCGCGGGCGATGCGTCGAATGGTCCCCTTCCCGTCCTTGCGACGATTCTGGAAGGCGGTATAGGGCCCCTCGAGGTAGGCCCGGAGGGTTTGCTGCTGCTGGCGCTCAGCTTCGGCCCGGTCTTCCTCGAGCACGGCTCGCGGGTCGCCCCCTTGAGCGACAATGGCCAGGGCCTCCCGGGCATCCTCTCGAGCCTGTGCGGCCGTCCGGGTTCCGTAACGGCCAAGGGTCAGAACGCGACGCTGACGGGCGTTGTTGTAATAGCTGACGCGGAGCGCCAGCCACCCCCGACGGCCGCGGACGTGGTAGCCAGGCAGGTCGGTATCCCAGACTTCCCCCCCCTCGGGGAGCTCGTTGGCGAGGCGATCCAGGGCCTTTTTCGTCAGCTTCTCTTTCTTCTTCATCGCTCCCCCCCTTGGGTTCCATATGGGTTCCAAGGGAAGGATATACTAGGCTCAAAGCGGCAACAACGAGCAACACCAACAACATAATATGGCATTGTTTTTAAAGTTTTTATCGTGCATCTTTGTTTCTTGCTGTTTATGCTTATGTATATCAATTAAGGAATGGGGTTGCAAAGGTCGCTGGTTCGAATCCAGTCGCTCCGACCATCAAACATCAGGAAAAACGGCCACTTAGCTCATCAGAGCAGTGGCCGTTTTTTCGTGCGCTCAAAATATTGTCAAAACAAAGTCAAAACTAGTCCACTCCTCAGGCCCTCACCGCACCAAATTATCTTGAGGAAACCGTGATGATGTTCCACCTTGGGTTTGTCGTGCTGGAAGCTCGACGTCACTGAATCGCAACCTATGGAGAAACATCAGCATGAGCGACAACCTTCAACATCGCGGCTCACCCGATACCGAGAAGGTCAATCTCGGCCAACCTCATGAGATCCAGTACTGGACCGAGCGTTTCGGGGTTTCTGAACAGAAGCTGCGCCAGGCCGTTGACGCGGTAGGTGTCTATGTCACAGATATTGAGGCCTATCTGAAACGCTAAGCACATGCCTAGTGCTTGCCCCTTTCGCATATACAGTGAAAGGGGTTATCAATGGTAGAGCCACATCACAGCCGATTCCCCTTCAGTATCAGGGCTCTGCCCTACCCTCTGTCTCACTTTTCCGCATCTGTCTCACGCTTCAGCCTCGACCGTTGAATATCCCTGATAGCGCGTAGCTACCACTCGCGTTCTTGCATCATTGTGTCCATACCTCTAAAACTGTATATGCATACAGATTAGCGAGGCGCAACCATGCTCCAGCCATCCAAATACGACGAACTGGCCCAACGCATCCAGATCGCCATCCAGGGAGCGAACCGCAGGCAGTGCCGTCAGGTGCACCTGAGGCCAGAAGACGGCGACGACCTCGACGCTTGGGACAGCATCGTCTCCGAGATCGACGAGAACGAGAACGTCGACATCACAAGGACGCCAGAGGGCTGGCTCGTCAGCTGGGTGTCTATTGAGGCATGACGCGCTGCTGCTATGGACGACACCACCCTCCGCATCACCCAGTGGCGGAAGCGCCTCGAGCGGAACGGCTGGACAGGTATTCGCCGGGCCACCCCGCCCCACAGCGATCTGATCGAGTATCACGTCGTCTGGCGTGGGCACTTGGTGTCGGGACGGATGTCACGGATGGGGTGTGGCGAGTGGCCAAGGATCAGACCAGGCGCCCAGGGCAGGTTCACCGGCGACTGCCGATGTGAGGAGAGCAGGCTACGCTGATGGCAGCCAAGGAAGGAGATCACCATGCCCTCCCCCACCAGATTCAACGTCCCGCGCACCCTCACGCCCGAGCAGATCGTCGAGAAGCTACGGCGCCGGCCATATGACCGGGCGGCATGGGAGGCAGCTGACCTCATCGAGGAGATGCTGGCAGAGCGGGAGGCGCAGGGAGAGCTGCGGCATTGAGGCGGCCATCCCTGGCCTTCGGAGATCATGCTGAGCTGTGACGTCGGCTGGCCTCCTTGGCGGCGGGCCCGTCGCGGGCTCGTAGACGCCTGACATCACGCTTTCAGCGTAGTGAGGAAGGCCCGGGCTCTATGTAGGAGATCGCCCCGACACGGCGTCGGCGATCTCTAGCAGCGAGGCGTCATCATTGACGGGGCTATTGACGCGACGGCTTACGGGCCAGTGCGTTAGGAGGGAATCGTCGAGATGATTAACCGTGTGACGGAGAACCTCGCGATGGGTCAGATGGGGATCGAGCCAAGGCTCGAGGCTAGCGTCGCTCAGGGCCAGCGGCATGCGGTCGTGGATCTCGGCGGCAGCACCGCGGGCGGGCTCAGTGAGAATCGCGCAGCCAGGATTGCCGTCAGCCCGGTGGGTCCAGATACCGGCCAGCCACAGAGGCTCGTGATCATTTCGGCACAAAAAGTGGGGCTGCTTGCCGTCGGGCAGCGTCAGCCACTCATACCAGCCGTCAGCCGGAATCAGGCAACGGTGCCGAGCGAACGAGGAACGGAAGTAGCGCGAGGTGGCCACGCCCTCGCTTTTGGCGTTAATCGGCTCCGGCGCCTTGCCGGTGGCCCAGTGCGGCCGGTAGCCCCACCACAGCTCGCCGAGCGCGAGTGGCGCGCCCTCCTCAAGATGCCACACAGCGGTGACCCAGGTCCCCGGGCACAAGTTGTAGCGCGGCGATGTCGTCAGCGGATCGAAGTCCTCGCCGAGGATGAGCCGGAGAGACCGCCTGATGCGGGGGATGTCGTAGAGGGCGAAGCGTCCGCACATGCCCACAGCATAGCGGAGCTTCCCATTTCCCTCCGTTATCCTTTCAAATCCGACACGCTATAGGCAGCTGCTAACCGGGGCAATACGGCCATCACTGGTCTCGGGAAATCAGGTAACTCCGGCTAGTCAGTGAGTCAGGTGGGAGCTTAGCCAAGATCGTATCTGGCATTTTGAGAGCCAACCCTTTGATGATACCTTTGCGCCGTGAAGCAACGCGACATGCGTGCGTTCAGCCCGAAAAAGCAATCAAACATTAGGCGACATAGTGTTAACCAAAAAACCTGGCATCTGGAACATCCAAACTCTCGCTGCAGCAGCCGCAATTACAATAAGCTCAATTTCTGGCGCAAACACAGGAAGCGAAAACCCCATATCAAGACTAGAAAAGAAAGTAACTGACATGTCTGCCGTACAGGAAGCACACTTCACCATCGTTGCTTTCACAGAAATAGCAGAAGACTTCTCCGAGCTAAAAAAAGACACGCCGGAAGACCTGTCCTGGGCTCTTAAGGTATTCGACGCAGGAAATTTAATCCTCCACACAATATCCACGGACCGAAACCCTTTCAGACAATGCTTTTGGCTTCGGCATAACAACATTGAGAGTTACATTCAAGGAAAGATCAGCTCAGGCACTAGACTTCAAGAAGAGGAAGAACGCACCAAAGACTGCATCCGAGAAGCAACAGAAGAACTTAATTCTCAACACGGTCAAAGTGCGCTAAATGAGAGCGAACTTTCTAGGGAAGATTACCAGTCAGCGCGTAACATCGTTGGTATAGCAAAATATGCTATGACTCAACACGAGTCCGAATGAAGGCTTCCTAGCGCGATTAAAGCCTCCCATTCCGCCACGCCACCACCCCATAGACAACGGCCAGCCCGCCCAGCACCAGGGCGAGGCGAGGGTCGTGCGGGTAGTGCCAGGCCGCCCACAGCGCCGGCAGGATCGGCAGCGCCTTGAGCACGGGCCAGCCCTGGCCGGTGTGGTCGATCAGCCAGCGGATCAGCGGATTGGCCTCGTGGCCGCGGCCGGTGGCGAGAAAACGGTGTGTGGTCACGGTGTCGGCGAGGCTGGCCAGCAGCAGCGCGAGCGCGGCGAGGTGGGTCAGGGTCATGGGATCTCCTCGAGCACGAAAAGGCCCGCCGGGTGGCGGGCCTTGGGTGGGGCGGGATCGGCGGGCGTCAGGCCCCCGCCAGCATGCCGAACATCGGCGTCGGTGTGACGGTGATCGGATTGCCGTCTTCGTCCTCGGACTCATACGGCGTGTAGTCATGAACGCTCTTGTACTTCGCATCCAAGTCCGGGTCGGCGAATACGACATCGAACAGCGCCTTGCCGGTGCCCGCGCCGGCATAGGGCGCCTCGGCCAGCACCTCGACTTCGGCCATGCCGCGCCAGGCTTCGACCTCGTCGTCGCGCAGGCGGGCGTAAACCAGCAGCCGATCGCCGTTGACCGCCGCCGGAGTGCGGGCGAAGCCGGTCACCTCGGGCGGCTGGACGATCGTGCCACTCTCGTCGCGCAGCAGCATCTCGGGATGCTCGGCGTCGAGATGGGCGACCAGGGCCGGAAAATCCGGCACGTAGAGGATGGCATCGGTCAATTGGCTCATGCGGTCAGGGCCTCCAGTTCAGCGGCAGACATGGCTCGGGGATAGTGCTCGAGGCGTTTTATGTGGACGGCCTGTTCGTTCGATGCGAACGGAGTTCCTCCCACATCCAGCCTTTTGCCCTGGCTAATGGACGGGCTGTTAATAGCGGATGTCGAGGTACCGCAGATCGCCAGTGTCGTGGCTGAACCGTTCCACGAAACGGACGTCTTGAACTCTTTCCCAGTCAATCCTGATATATCTTCGACAAGGTTATTATTAACCCAGAGATTGAATTTTCCAGGGGTCGTTGAGCCAGTAACTTCAAGAATTCCGGTCACAGAAAAAGGAGAAATTTGGGCCGCCCCGCTCTCGATAGCTTCTAGCAGACGATATTCAACAAAGAACGTGACTGCGCTTTGGTTTAGTTCTTCTCCTATCGTCCTCGATAGGTCATCCTTACTCCGCGTCACCGCACTCCCGTTGGTGGGGATATAAGAGGTGGGGAAGGCGGTTGCCTCTTCGGCAGAAACGTGCATCACTTCTAGGAGTTCTACAGGTTCGCTTTCTCCCGCCGTGCCAATATCAACACGGATCGAAACATCTTGGGAGTATTCAACCCCATCGTCTAGGGTGAGTGTGTACTCGAAGAACCCATCCCCTATGGCACGAGAAGAAACATTCCCCAAATCAATGCCGCTCACGCTATCGACATTCCCAGTATCTGTTTCTATAACAGCCCACCACCTCTCAGAGACGTTTGAGTCAATAGGAGCACCAATTCTTACAGTATCCGAACCATCGAATAAAAACCTGAGAACAAATTGCACTACCCTGCCAGATGCCGTACTACTAGAAAAAACACTTTGGTATCTGACCCATGATGCGCTCCCCGATTCAACACCTTCTAGGATGCTCAAGCTGGTGGTGGGGAGAGACGATTTAGATGCTGACGATGCTTCTTTGGAAATGTTAGTAGATTCCCACTCTCTCAAGTCATAGCTATATGGAACTAGATTCGTCCTGCTTTCCTCGACCAGCATCCCCAGCGCCTCACCCGTCACGGGATCATGATCGAAACGTGGTTCGTCCACAGCGGCAGTCTGGAGCACCCCGGCCACGTCGAAATAGGTCGCGGTACTGGCTCGGGAGAAGTCCAGCACCTCGTCGAAGCCATAGGCCTGGCTAACACCCTCAAGGGCAGAGCCTTGGCCGAACGCTTGATTCACGAAGTCCAGGCGCAGGCTCTCGCCGTTGTAGGGCCGCATGGAAAAGCTGCGGTTGAGTCGGGTGGTCTTCTCGTTGACGGCCTGGATCGCCGCCGCCAGCCCGTTCAGGCTAGGAAACGTATCGATGGGGTCGGCAACGCCGCCGTCATTGCGGTACAGCGTGAGGAAGCCCTCGGCGCTCGCGGCCGGCGTCTTGAAATACTGGCCATCGCCGGTGGCCGCAAGCCCCGCCGCGGTGTCGGCGTACACCTGGCCGGCCACGGCGGCGGCGTCCCGGGCGGCCTCGGCGTCGGTCTGGGCCTGCAGGGCCCCCGTCTCGGCGGCTTCCGCACCTGTCTGGGCCGTCTGCGCGGCGTCGCGGGCGTCGATCAGCTCCTGAGTACTGCCGATGCGCGCCTCGGCGTCGGCAAGGTGGCCCTCCACGGCGGTGCGGTCATCGGCCACTGCGGTGCGGTCCTGGCCGGTGGCTGTTCGGTCGAGCCCCGTCTGCTGCCGATCGGCGGCGGCCGCGGCGGCCTTACTGGCCGCGGTCTGTGACATGATCACCGCCTGCGACAGCGCCGGCACGAAACGCAGCCGGTGGCCACCGTTGGCCAGCCCGGTGGTCGGATCGGCGTCGTCGGTGACGGTAGAGCCATCGCCGCCCAGGGCGGTCGGGAATGTGACGCTGTTGGCCATCTATAGGATCTCCAGCAGGTTGAGAGACTGGGTATGGGTGGCGTGGTAGGGATGCTCGAGCGGGTCGAGCTGTCGCTGCCGGGCCAGGAAGGTACGCACGAAGTTCTCGGGACGCTCGGCCAGGCCGAACGCGTAGAGGATCTCGCCGGCGACACCCTCGGTGCGTTGCAGGCCATAGAGGCGCTGATAGGCCTCGGTCTCGCTCAGGTGCTCCAGCGACAGCGCCATGGTGCGGCGCTGCCGCTTGCGCTCGAAATACTCGGTACGATCGCCGGCCTCGGCGATGGTGTCGGCGTTGTCGAAGCCGTGGGCGATGCCGTAGGCGGCGTTATATTCCGGCTGCCAGGCATCGGCGACGATCACCCGACCGAGACGCAGGCAGCCGTCGGGATTGCCCTGGTCGAACAGCTCGACACGCACCGAGCGCGCCAGCTGCACGTCGTCGGAAAACACGGTGAGCAGCGGCGTATAGAGCTCGCGCGCCTCCTCGTCGAGGGTGCCGGCCCAGTAGTTGTCGTACTCCCACTCGAGCTGAGCGGTGGCGTAAACCGAGGGCCACGCCGCGCGCTGCCCGCTGTCCCACAGCAGCACGCTCTGGGCGGCATCGGCGTAGAGCCGCACCCGGCACTCGGCCGTGGCGCTCAGGTTGTGACGCGCCAGCGCCACGACCTGCACCGGCCGCACCTGCGGCAGCGCGACGTCGAACCAGGTGGCGGCGTGGCTGGCGTCGACGCTCTGGGCGCGCACCGCCAGCACCCGCTCCTGCACCAACGAAAGAGGCAGCTCCGTCTCGAAGCTGCCTCCGGTCAACGCGGCCTCGTCGATGCGATTCGGCCAGCACAATGTGATCTTGCCCGGGTCGAGCATCGTTACCCCCAGAGTTCCAGCGTGATGCGCCCGGTGCGGGCGTTGAATTCGCGGCCGATGATGCGCATCGGTCGCCCAGCGCCGTAGCCGAGGCGCGGCGTGGTGACGCGGATCACCTCACCGATCACCCGCTGGCGAGACTGCACCAGCCGGCCGTCCAGCGTGGCGCGGTCGCGGCGCACGCTGACCAGGTCGGCAACCCGTTCGGCCACCGCCTGGGCGTCGGCCAGCCGGCGCAGGTCGCTCTCGATGATCAGCTCGTCGGCCAGTGGATGGCGGTCGCGGGTCGCGGCACGCTCGGCGGTCGCGGTGCGATAGGCGCTGGCCAGTCGGGCCCGGCGATCGTCGCCGACGCTGCCGGCGAGATCGGTCTGGGTGGTCTCCACCCGGTCGGCGCGCACCGTGACGCGCCAGCCCGGCAGGCCGTTGTCGGCGGCGCCGGTGGCCGCCCGGCTGATGCTCTCGATCTGGTGATCGGCCAGCGTCGCCACCGGCGTGCCCGGCGCCTCGAGCAGCCGGGCGCGTAGCCCGCCATCGGCCTCGAGGCGCCAGTACCCCGCCACCGAGACGGCGAGGCGATCGAGCAGCGCCGAGGTCGTGGCGGCCTCGGTGAGGTAAATCCCCACCTCGCCCACCGCATCCAGCGCCGTGGCGTCGGCGGCCTCCAGCACCTGCCCCGCCTCGCTGGCGATGGCCGCCATCACCGCCCCGGCGCCGGTGGCGGCCGTGGTCGCGTCGGCCGTCACGGTGCCGGCCGGCGAGGCGCCGAGGCGCACATAGCCCTGGAACGCGCGGAACTCGCCGGCGGCCGGCGCCGTGCTCTCCAGCTCGGCGAGATCCGCATAGGCCCCGCCATCGGTGAGCGCCGCGCCCTGGTCATACACCGCCGACACGCTGCAATCGGCCCGGCTGCTGAGCTGATAGATCAGCCGCGAGGCGTTGACCATCACCGGCTCGGCGTTGCGCACGTCGCCATAGACGCGCGGCTTCACCTGGCCGGCGATGTCGTCCTCGCTGCCCTCGAGGCCGTCCGGCGCCACGTTGTCGCCGGCGTAGATCTCGTGAGGATGCGGCGTCTGCAGCAACGCCCCGGGCTCACGCAGGCGCACCACCACCTCCCGGGTCTCGAACGACAGCCCGGCCACGGTGCCGCGCAGCACCTCGACCTGCACGCCATTCTCGACCTGCGACAGCACCGCCGTGCGGCCGTCGACGGCGTAGTCGGCCAGGTAGTCGAGGCCGCCGTCGGCGTTGATCAGCGTCGTCTCGCCCACCCCGGAGCGGGAGACGTTGACCAGGTCTCCGGCAAACATGCCTTCCCGATACAGCCCGGGCTGGGCGATGCGTGGCCACCAGGGCAGCGCCGCCGGATCGTCGTAGGCGCCGTCGCTGAAGCGCAGCGTCTGCGGGGCGTCGTCGACGTCCCGGGCCTCGATGGTCAGCAGCCAGGTCATCGGGCGGTCTCCAGTCGTTGACGGTCATTGATGCGCTCGTTGCTGTCGGCCAGGCGCTCGAGCTGCGTGATCGAGCGCTGATGGCCGGCCTGGCTCACCCGCACGCCGGCGGCGGCGTGCTGATTGCCTTCCCTGAGCAGGCGCGCGTTTTCCTCACGCAGGGCCGCCACCTCGCGACGCAGGTCATTGACCGCCTCGACCACATCGCCCTGCCCCAACAGCGGCAGCGAGGGCACCGGCGGGGCCGGCAGCTCGGCACGAATGCCCAGCGAGCCCCCGGGGCCACGATGCAGCGGCATGATGGCCTCGGGCCCGGCCTCGCCCATCAGCCCCATATCGAACAGTGTGGGCTGATTGACGATCGAGTTGGTGAAGGCGCCGCCCTTGGCGAACGGCGCCGGCTCGCCCATCAGCGACTCATAGTCCGCGCGCAGCGCGTCGAGCCGGTCGCTCTCGATGCCGGGGATGTTGCCCTCGAGGTTGGACAGCTGACGGCGCAGCTCGGACAGCTCCTCGCGCCGGTCGCGGTAGTCGCTGGCGGCGTTGAAGATCTCGTCCCAGTCGTCGCGCCAAACCTTCTGCCGCCGCCCGTTTACGACCTGGTAGTAATAGTCGTAATCGCTGTCCCACATGCGCCGCTCCCAGCTGGGATTATTCACGGCGGTGTCGAACATCGCCTGATCGACGTAGCGATCGTAGGACGACGCGGATTTCTGGGTCGCGGCCAGGCTGTCTACCCGGGATTGCAGGTTGTCGCGCCGGTCGAGGGACTCCTCACGCACGGCCCGCAGGCGATCCTTCTCGACGCCGGCCTGGGTGCGCAGCTCAGAGGCCTTGCTCTCGCGCTCGATGCGCGCCGCTTCCTCCTGCGCCACGCCCAGGGCGTTGATCGACTCGCGCAGGCTCGACATGGTGCTGTTGAGCGTGACGAACTGGTCGGTGGTCGAGGTCATCTCCCCGACCAGCCGATTCAGCCGCTCGACCTGATCGGCGGCCCGCTCCTCGAGCGACTTGGTGTTGCCCTCTACGCCGCCGGTGGTGCGCTCCACCGCCTCCAGCGCCGTGATAGTGCCGTCGCCGTTGGCATCGAGCTGCTCGAAGATCTGCGCCAGCTGCTCGTCGCTGGCCAGGCCGCCAAACAGGCGCTCGAACTCGCCGTAATCGATCAGCTCGTCGGCGTTCAGATCGATGGTGTCGAACAGCGGCGAGACCGCGCCGGCGATGCCGCCGGGCAGCTCGGCCAGCGATGACTCGAGGGCGTCGCGCACCCCGTCGACGATGAACTGCTCGGCGCTGGTGGCCTCGGGCAGTGCCGCCAGCGCGTCGAGGATCTCGCCCTCGATCCGCTGCGCCCCGGTGCCGCTGGCGTAATAGGCCTCGCCGGCGGCCAGGTAGCGGTCGGCGTATTGGGTGATCGACTGCAGGGCCTCGCGGTCCCCGGCCTCGGCCATCGCCAGCTGCCGCGCGAACTGCTGCTGGGCGTTGTCGAGATTGACCGCGGGCGACTGGGCCGTGGCCTGCTGCTGATCGACCCACTCGCTGATGTTGCCCAGCATCCCGCCCAGCCACTCGCCGGCATCGGCCAGGGCGCTGGCGTACTGCTGCCCTGCCTCGGCCGCGGCGGCCTGCGCCTGGGCCTCGTCCTGCAGCGCCCAGATGCGTTCTTGGATGGGGCGAAGCGAGGCGTCCAGCGACGCCAGCTCGTCCTCGCGCTGCAGGGCCAGAATGCGCTCCTGATCCCCCATCAGCTCGAGCAGGTCGATGCGCTGCGCCGACGATTGATTGTCGAAGGCCTCCCAGGCACGACGCACCGCCTGCTCGGCGTCGGCCGCATTGCCCTGGGCCGTGGCCAGCGAGTCCTCCAGGGAATCGACGCCGTCCTCGGTGTCGCCCATGGTCTGCTGCAGCTGGTTGAAGCCGTCGACCATCCGCAGCAGCTGGGTATAGTTCTGGCGGCCGGCGCGGGTGTTGAGGTTCTGCGCCTCCACCAGGTCGCGGAACCCCTCGCGGGTTTCCGGCAGCGTCATGCCCAGGGCGCGGAACTCGGTACGCAGCTCGGCCTCGAGGCGAACCATGCGTTCCTGGTCGGAATACATGGCGCTGGTGTAGTTGGCCTGCAGCGACTGCAGGCCCTCCATCCCACCGGCCATCTCGGCCAGTGACGCCGCGGCCTCGTAGGCCGAGGCCCCGGTGGTGCGAAAGCGCAGATTGAGCGTCTCGGCGGAATCGCTGACGAAGGTGAAGGCCTGCCGTGCGGCCAGCGCTTGGGGCACCATCTCGTCGATCGTGCCGCCCAGCCCCCGCACGAAGCGCCCGAAATCGCCGCCCAGCTGATCCAGCACGCGGCCATAGCGCGACGTGAGACGGTCGGCGACCTGGTCGGGATGACTAGTCTCGCCGTAATGCCCCTGAGCGACCCGGCGCATATCGGCCAGCTCGGCCTCGCTGGTGGCCAGGCTGGCGAGCATGCTGTCGAGCTGGGCGATGCTGTCGATCAGCTGCTGGGCCTCATCGATGTCCCACAGGTCGGCCAGCTCCTTGGTGCCGTCCTCGTCGAAGCCAACGACGCCGAGGCCACCCCGGGCTCGGATACCCTTGTCCCAGCGCCCGCTATCGCCATAGGTGTTCTGCCCAGCGCGGACCATCGCGAGGTCGAGGTCCGAACCGCCGGAGCCGAACAGGCTATCCAGCACGCCGCCAATCGTGGAGCCGGCAAATGCGCCGATCGGACCACCGAAATAGGTGCCGATCGCGCCGCCTGCCGTGGCGCCCCAGGAAGAGTTCGCCTGCTTGTCGGTAATGGCGCCGCCTAGCTGCGAGCCGGCATAGCTGCCCAGCATCCCAGCGCCGGCCGACGCCAGGCCGGTCATACCGCTGAAGTTGGAGGTCGATCCACCCCACAGGCCGGACTGGCCCATGCCGCCGGTCGCGCTACCTGCCCAGCCACCGGCATAGGCGGTATTGCTGGCCCCGGTCCAGGCGATGTTGCCGAAACCCTGTTGGGCGGATGACCAAAGATTGCGGCCCATCGACAGCAGGCTGCCGGAACCGCCCAGGCCGCCACCGCCGGTCAGGCCGCCGAACATGCCGCCGCCCTGGCCACCAATGCCCAGCGCGCCCTGCATCTGCCCGGTGATACCCACCACAATCGGGCGCAGCGTGGCCTGGTAGGCCAGCTCGGCGAGCAGGCGCTTGAAGGCGTCCTCGAGCTGCGAGGCGAAGTCGCCGAACGAGTCGAACGCGCCCTGGAAGGCGTCGGCGAACGTCTCGTCGATGCGGTTGCTGGCCTGCTGAAAGGCATCGGCCATCGGGTCGGCGCGATCCGCGAGGTTGTCGACCTCCAGACCATAGGCCTCGGCAGCGGTCTGGTTGCTGCGGTAGCTGTTTTCGTGACGCTTGAGAGCAGCCTCGTAGCGCTGCTGACTGATCTCGCCACGCATGAGGGCGGCAGTCAGCGTGTCGACGCCCTCCCGGTACTCGCGCTGCTGCTTTTCCAGCGGGAACAGCTCGTCGAGAAGAGACTGAGCGGCCTCCTGCTGACGCTCGAGGGCCTTGGCGGCCTCCTCCCCGGCCTCGGTCTGGCTGGCGATGGTTTCGGTGTTGTGGTCGTTGGCGTCGCTGTTCGCGTCCGTGGCGGCGGTGCCGTTGACCACGACATCCGACCAGCGCCCCCACAGCTCGATGCGGCTCTCGTTGCGCTGCTGCTCGATACCGCGCAGCTTCTCCTGGGCCTCGGCCAGGGCGTTGATGCCGGCCACCTGATCGGAGAGGTTGCCCACCCCCGTCACGCTGTAACCGTCATCCTCGGCACGCAGTTTTGCGACTTCTTCGCGGGCTGCCGCCGCCTTGAGGGTCGCTTCCTCCAAGGAGGCATTCAGGGAAGCGAGCGATTGCCCCAGGTCCTGCCCGGACATCTCGTCCAGCTCTTCGCGGAAGCTCTCCAGCTCGTCCTCGGTAAGCCCGATGCGCTGCTGGGTCAGGCCCAGCTCGTCGCGGAACATATAGAGCAGGCCACCGGCGCCCACGAGCAGGCCGAGAGGGCCACCCACCAGCGCCAAGGCGCCCGACAGCCCCCTGGTTACGCGGGCCGCCACGCGCGCGGAGGCCGTGTAGCGCTGCTGTGCCACCGTGGTGGTGGTGATGGCGGTGCGATGCTTGGCGCTGGCCGCCACGGCGGCGCGGCGGCGCTGGTTGAGCCGTTCCAGGGCGGCCGTATGGGCATCGGTGCCGCGAGTGGCACGCTCCTCGGCCTGGGCGCGGCCCAGCATCCGCTTGGCCGCGTACCGCTCGGCCGCCGCGCGACGCTGGGCGTTCTGGGCTGCCAGCAGTTCGGCTTGCGCCGTGGTGGCGGCGGCGGTCTGCATCTGCCGCTCGGCGGCGATGCTCTGAAAGACTGACGTGGCATGCGCCGCATAGGCCCTGACCAGCCGCCCGCCGACCAGCACCGCCAGGCTTCCGCCGACCACCATCAAATCCTCAGCGATCTCATCGGCGCCGCCCATGGCGTCGACGAACTCGATGACGTTTTGCGTCGCGTCAGCCAGGCCCGGGCCAAGATCGGCAACCAGGGTGTTGGCCAGGCCCTGCGCCACGCCTTGCAGCCGGTCCATGGACTCCGCCGCTTCCACGGCACGCTGGATCTCCATTTCCCCCATGGCCACGCCAAGCTGCCGAGCCTCGACAGCATATTCCCGCAGCGCGGCGGCATTGTTCTCCAGCAACGACTGGAGCCGCACGGCATCGTCCCCGAGCGCCTCTAGGAAGGTCGTGCGCTCTGACGGCGACAGCGCCTGAAGAGACTCGCCGATCTTGAGCAATTGCTGGTCTGGTGACAGACGTAGCAGCTCCTCGATGTTGAGCCCCATCTGCTCGATGAGGTCGGCCGCTTCACCGCCACCCGTGCGCGCGAAGTCGCCGACCTTATCGCTGACATCTTTGAAGATGTCGCCCATCTTGTCGCCCTGGAGTCCCACCCGCTCGGCGGCGTATTGCCAAGCCTGGAGCTCCGTTGTGGAGGCGCCCAGCGACTGAGCCAGCGCATCCGTCTCGGCAATCATCTGCGCCTGCGCGGCCAGGTTATTCACCGCGAAGGCGCCGGCCAGCGCCGCACCCACGCTGACGGCCGCGCCGCGCAGCACGTCCAGCTCGCGACTGGTGTCGCCGGCAGCGTCGGTCACACTACCCAGCTGGCGGCCGGCCCGGTCGGCATCCTGACCAAAGCGCTTGGCCCGCTTACCGCCTCGTTCAAAGCCTTGGTTGAGCTGATCCAGCTCGTTCTCGGTGGCCTGGATGGCCTTGATGCCGCCGGAGGCATCACCGGTGATGATCAGGCCGGTTCGGTACTGGCGGGCCATATGGCTACCTCATCATTCGGGCACAAAAAAGCCCGCCGGGTGGCGGGCTTTGATGGTGATTGGGTGTCTCAGTAATAGAAGACGATGCCCGTTCTGCCCGGCCTCATCTCCACATAACGCTTCACCTGCTTCCAGTTGCGGTTCCTGAAGGTGAACTCGTTCAACCCATCAACCATGTTCAAGGCGATGTCGGGCTCAGATTCTACCTCCTTCCCATTGACGGCTAGCAGCGCATAACCTGCCCCGACATGACCGTAAAATGGGGAACTTTTTTCTACGGAATCAACCTTCAGCGTTGGGACAGAGTATTCGGCCGCATCCTCAACGTCCTCGCCTTGATCCACGTATTTGGCCTTGGAGGGCTCTTCGCTGCTTCTGCTGGTACTGGTGGCTTCGGCAGGCTCCTGCTTGGCACAGGCCAGCTGATCGCACGAGTTTTTGTAGATGCTGTTGACCATGCTGAACAAGACAGCAAACAGTACGCCCGCACCGGCTTGGCCGATTGCCGCCGCCCATACTGCGATGTTGGGCCCCGTGGTCCAGCTCACGTTGCCCAGGAGGTCACGCTCGGGAACGCGCATCGTTCCGAGTTGATTGATAAGGACCAAAGCGGCAATACAGGCCAGACCAGCAATCACCCATACTGCGGCCACCCAGCCGTCCCATCTGCTTCGATCTGGCGCACTCATATCCCTCTGCCTCCTTGCATATCATCAGAACACTGATCGTGTTCGAGCTTCGATAAAGAGTTCATACCCTCCCGCACGCTCTTATATACGGCTACGCAGTCACCCACTTCCAAGCCATCGAAGGCATTGAATAGCTGCGCCTGCCTTGTTGGAGCTACGGGCTTCACTAGATAGCTATAGGCTTCAAACGTATGCTCGCCAGGGTCGGCCAGCGCGGCGGCGGCGCCTACAATGACACCCCCGGCCAACGCCCCCAAACCGAGTCGGGACCATTCGCTTTCGGAGGCATCTCCTTCATAGTGTTGCACATGCTCGACGGTGCCAATCATCAACGGCGCGTTGGCCGATGCAGGATACTGTTTCCTTTCTAAGCCGCCGCACCCCGCCAGCACGAGGCAAGCACTAAGGGCGATCCAGCGCATGTTCGATGCCCTCGAAGACTGCGGAAGCGAACTCATCCTCATTGGTGCCTGTGATCTGGAATTTTGCGCGCTTCTCGGAGATCACGCTGACCCGACTGTCTGGCTCTAGGTCGATAACGCGCACCAGCCCCACCTCACCCCAGCTAAACGCACTCATGGACTTGGCGAACTCGATCGTATAGACGCTGCCCGACTCTGCGGCAGACGTCACATCCACATTCAGACCCTGCAGGCTCTCCAGCGCCAGGCGCTTCACCTGCGGATATGGCGCCTGATAATCCTTGGAAACTCCTGCGCTCAACGGCGCTTCACGCACAGAGCTAGATGTTGCGCACCCTGCCAGCATCAGGGCGGCAACGCCGATCATGGCCAGTTTCATCCTTGTCCCCTTGCGATGAGTTTTTTTGAGTTGCGGGAACAATGTAAACGATCAGCCAGCACTGATTGAAGACTCACGCATTCAGTAACTCCAACGCCCCCGCCTCCAGTTGCTGTAGCTGCTCGAGCATCCCCGCCATGTCCTCGACACCACGCATGCGCATCACGCTCTCCACGGCCAGATAGTCGAGGCCTTGGTAATGGGCGCCGCCCATGCCGGCGATGATCCGCCACTGAGTGCGGCAGGCCAGAAACAGCTCGAGGGCGGGATGGTGCTCCGCCCATATTTCGCAGCGTATTTCCTCGGGCGGGATCTCCGGCTGTGCAATGCCGAGTGCATTGGCATCGGCGGCCCGCGTGTCTTCCACCTGACCGGCACCCGCCCACCACCGGCCGGCGGCCCTCAGTTTTTTGCCGCGGCCTCGGCGCGGCCCTGCTGCGCGGCGAACCAGCTCATCACCAGCGGCCGGCGCACGTAGGCGGTGTCCATCAGCTGGTCGATGAGATCCTGGCTGAAGGGTACGTCGTTGCCCTTCTCATCGGTGATGCCCTCTAGGCCGAGCAGGTCCTGGGCGACCAGGGCGTCGTCGTCCAGCTCGCCGGCCCGCTGCTGCTCGATGATCGCCTGGCTCTCGCTGACGGTGTGCAGCTTCCAGCGCGCATGGATGGTGGAAGGCTTGTCATCACCGGGCGTATGCACGGTGACCGGTACGGTGATGTCGGGGATCGGCTTGAGAATGAAGCTCATGGCGTCGGGTCCTTGTCGTGGCGACGGCCAACACGCCGCCTACGGCGGCGCGGGCGGGTTACTTGAAGGTCAGAGTGACGTCGTTGTCATCGGCGCCAGTGGGCAGGAAGCGCAGGCCGATGTCGTAATGCATGATGCCCTGGTTATCCGTTGGCGAGAGGCTGTTGAGCTGCACCTGGTCGCCCTTGAGCTCGATGATGTTGCCGGCCGTCTGGCCATGGGTCAGCACCACCGGCACCAGGGTCACCCCGTTGTGGCTCTCCACTGCCGCGAAGTAGTCCTTGGTGGTCAGATCCGGCGCCTCGATGTTGGTGGAGCCCGTGGCCTGACGATCGGTGATCTGCACCGACTCGCAGTTGACCAGGCCGCGATATTCCACGGTATTGCCGATGTCGAGCGACAGCGAAGACATGCAGGCCTGGTGGCTATCGATGCTGGCCACGGTGTTCTGCTTGTTGATCGGCAGTTCATTTTCCTGCACCGCCTGCTCGGCGACGGACGCATCGCCCGCGGCCTCGGTCTTCTTGTAGAGGCCGGTGAAGTTGAACTCGATGTAGGGCAGCCCCTGGCTGTCGGCGGTGATCGAGAAGGTGCCGCGAGCGCCGCTGATATGCTGCATCTGGCCATCTTCCATCCACCACAGCTCCAGACTCTCCTGGCTGTCGCTGACGGGCTGGTAGACAACGTCGGTATCGACGTTGATGGTCTCGCTCATGCCGCAGGCACGCAGCAGCGGGCCGTACGCCGGTGCGGTGCCGGCCGTACCCGCGCCGGAAAGCGGGACGCGGATCTGCCGTTCGACGTAGGGGCCTGTGTTCACCTGCTCATAGGCGCCGAGGCCATCACGCATGCGCTCGCGTTCCACGGTGTTGCCGGCATAAGGGTTGCCGCCATCGAGCATCACCACCTCGAGGATGGTAGCGCCGGTCATGTCGGCACTGGCCTGGCCATAGGCGGCTTCGATCTTGGCCACGGCAAAGCGCTTCCGCCACTTTTTAGCCATCGTTCTGCTCCTTCACATCAGTGCTGGATTTCTTCGGCGCCGGCTTGGCGGCGGGCTTGGGGTCGGCCTTGGGCCGGGGATCGGGCGCGGGCTTGGTGCGTTCGACCAGCACGCGCTTGCCGTCACGGATCTCGTAACGGCCGCCGTGGTTGGGCATGAGAGCCTCCGTCGGAGTCAGGTGTAGATGAGGCGCTGGTAGCGGTAGAGCTCGCGCCAGAAGACCAGGCGGCCGGAGACGGCCACCCGTTGGCCGCCGGCATACTCCAGCGGTGAAACGGCGTCGTCGGCCTCGAGACCCAGTAGCGTGGCAAGGCATGCCTGCCGCTGCGCCTCGAGGTCGCCCTGCTCGGCCACCAGCGCCACGGCGATGTGTTCGTGGACTGTCTGGCGAACCTGGAAGGTGCCGATAGCGTTGGGCTCGGCATCGGCCTGCACCGGATGCACGAAGCCAGCCGGCAGCGCCGGGGTCTCGGTGGCCAGGCTGGTGGCCTGAAGCTCGAAGTGGGCACGGTACTGACGCGGGTCGAATTCGTAGTCGGTGGCGGCGTCGGTGATCTCCCAGCTCTCGAGGCCAGCATGTGCGGCCACCCGGGCGATCAGGTCATCGGTCATGGTGCGGAGCGGGTCGAAGGTCGGGTTGCGCAGACTGAGCACATAGGTATCGATGCGGCCAAGGCGATAGCCATCTACCTCGATGTCGCCTTGCCCTGCCAGGCTATACACGCCGTTGGTAAGCGGCGCATCGTTCGGGAGCTGCACCGGCCAGAGATCGCCGTCCACCACGGGAGCCACCAGGGTGAACAGCCCGGGCACCGTGTCGGCCCGACTGTGATCGGCGTCGCTGGAGCGCCAGGCGGTAACGCCGGCGGCGTTCAAGGCCGAGAGGATGGCGTCGATCATGTGCTGCCCCTTTTGCGATCGAGGTAGCGGCTAAGACCGTCGTAGAAACGGCTGGCGAAGCCTGACTGGGTTTGCTCCAGGGCCGGCGCCAGGAAGGGGTTAGCCTCCATATTCTCGGTGCCCTGCTCATGCCAGAGCCCTTTTCTGCCCTGCCAACGGCCATTGATGCGTCGGTTGGTGCCGACCAGCAGGGCGACGGTGTCGGGCTCGATGCCAAGCCGGGCCTTGGCTGTCTTGCTGATGGAGTGATGCCCCACCGCCCGGGCCAGGTCACCGGTATCGTGCGGCGCCAGCCGCTTGGCCAACTTCTTGGTGGGCGAAATGGAGCGCACTAGTCCGGCACGCACAGCCCCCTGCTGCAGCTTTCGCTGCAGGCTCGCCATGTCACGCCGGGCGGCGTCGTACCCTTCCCCGGCGACTTGCCATTCAAACCCACTCATGGACCATGACCTCCAGTTCACGGCGGCGGCCATCCACATCGAGTGGACGCCCCTCGATGCGGTAGATCAAACCGTTATGCTTGAGGCGCAGCGTCTTGCCCGTGGCATTCGCCACGTCTCGACGCCAGCGCATGCGGATACGCGCCGAGGTGTCGCTTTGGGCCTCCTGGGCGGCTAGCAGCAGGCGGCCGCTGAGGGGCTCGACGCTGGCCCAGATAGTGGGTCCGGTTGCCCATGCATCCGGCGTGGCACCGGAATCCGAACGGTCGCGCCAAAAGCCATCTTCCGCCCACTCGAATTCCCGGCGACCCCAGAATTCGAGAGTGACGCGGTGGCGAATCTTGCCGGAGCGCATGTCACTCCACCCGGCCGAACTTCTTCAGGCGCTCGTAGGTGCCGCGCGTCATAGGCACCGTCTCACCGGCCTCGTGGGGGCGACCGCCACTGGCCCAACGCACCTTGAGCTTGGCTTCGACCATGCCCGCCGAGGTGGCGCGCTCAGGCTTTCCGCTATCCTCCGACTGGTTGTTGCAGGACAGCGTCTCGCCTTGGGCATGCTCGGTATCGTCGGCCGGAGCTCCTTCGCCTCCCTCTCCGACCGGGGCTGGCTCTCGCTCGTCATCGGGCGCGATTTCGCCGGGCGCGTCCTGGCGTTCCTCGGCGGTCTCGCTGATGGCCGTCTCGGCGCCAGCTTCCGGCGGCACGGCGGCCTCTTCCGGTGAGGTAGCGGCGGTTTCGGCCGGCGCAGAAGTGCGCCGGCCGGCACGTGGCTTTGCGGGTGACTTGGCCATGGCGGCCTCCTCAATCGATGTGGAAGTGGCGGTAAGGGCTGATCAGCGCCTGCACCGCCATGGGCAATTCAGTGGCGATGGTGCCGAGAGCCACGGCCTCCCGGTTCTCGTACCAGTGGCCGATCAGCAACAGCATCGCGGTGGTCAGGTCATCGTCGAGCACCAGTGCGCTGTCATCGGCGTCGGTCGGGATCTCTTCCTTAGTGGCGAAGAGGTTCCGGCCGGTCTGGTGCTCCACCATCCGCCGGGCGGCGGTGGCGTAGGTGTCGAGCAGGGTGTCCTCCTCGACATCGTCCGACTCGAGCCGGACGTGCTGCTTGATGATGTCCAGCTCGAGCATCGTGGCTCCGGGGAGTCATGGGCCGCCAGCGGCGGCCTGGTGGATCAGGTGGCCGGGGCCTGCAGCGCCTTGATGGCGGCCAGGTCCTGCAGCACGCAGTCGAAGCGGTGGAAGGCGAGGAAGCCGGTCTGGTCGTACTCTGCGTAGCGCTCCACCAGGCGTTTCAGCACCATGTAGCGGACCCGGCGGATCACGAACTGCTGGAAGTCGCCGGCATACATGAACTTAGTGCTGGCACCAATGCTGGCGATGCCCTGGTCGACGAAGTACTCCTTGCCGAGCACGCTGGCCGGGGCAGCCCCAGCAACGGCCGGCAGCCACAGCGGGCGACCGTTGGCGTCTTCCATCTCGGTGAGCAGCTGCAGGGTGTTGTCGTTGAAGCCCAGGCGGAAGCTAGGCGCACGACGGTAAGCCGGATCCACGGAATGGATCAGCTTGTTCACTTCCTGCCAAGTGAAGTCGGACAGGGAAGCCGTGCTAACGGTGTTGGTCACCGAGGCCTGCAGGCCCTTGGGCTGCACCGGGGTGCCGGCACCGGAGCCCTGGACCAGGTACTTGGCCTCGCCTCGGCCGAGGCGCTGGCCGATGCGGCGAGCGAGGAAGCCCTGAATGTTGATGCCGCTGTCGTTGAGCAGCTCGTTCGACACCCGGATTACCTTGGAGCTGAGCTTCTTGGCGCCCAGGGTCTCCATCCCGAAGTCGACGTCGCCCTCGGAAGCTGCCGAGTTCTCGCCGAGCAGCTCGCCCTCCTCCGCGGTGCCGTCACTGGTCGGCCACTCGATGGCGTTACCGCGATCGGTGGTGATGACCTGGGACACGCCGGCCAGACCGCCGTAGTCCTTCATGGCCTCATGGACCTGGTTGAGGAGCTCGGTGGGAACGGTGTAGCCGCCCTTCTCGTCAGTGGATGTGCTTTGGGCGCGCATCTCGCGCAGAAGCTCGCGCTGCTCGGCGCTCATCTCGGCGGCGCCGTGGCGCAGGAAGGCGTCGAAGGCCTGGGAACGCTGCTCGTCTTTCGGAGGTGCGCCACGCTCTTCGGACTCGGCGCGGGCGCGCTGCTCTTCTTCGCTCTCCTCGACGAAGCGCTGGTCGGCGTCGCGAAGCTCTTCCTCGCGCTGGATCTTGTCGTTCAGGCCGTCGAGCTCGCCTTTCATGCGCTTCCACTCGGAGCGCTGCTCGTCGGTCCACTCGGCATCGCCGATGTTGTCGTGCAGCGCCCGCATGTCCTTGGCGACGGCGTTATAGCGCTGCTTCAGTTCGTGCAGTTTCATGATTGGCCCTCCGGGGCATTCAGGCATGGATCAGATCAAGGAAGCGCTCGCGGGCGCGGCGCTCATTGACGGCCTTGCGCACGAGGCCCTGGACCTCGTTGCAGCGGGCCTCGAGGGAGCGCGCGGCGGCGCCCGCATCCGGGTAGGCCGGGTAAGTCACCGGCGAGACATCGAGCAGACGACTGAAGCGCGTGATGGTGCGCACGATCAGGCCGTCATCCTCTTCCCGCCATTCGTCGCCGTCGGGCGCGACGCGAAAGGCGAAGCTGGATCCGGTGATGTCACCGCGGGAAAGCGGCGCCAGAACCAGGTCGCGCACGGACTGGGTGTCCGGCGGGGTGATCTCGTAGCGCAGACCCTCGGCATCGACGGAGAGCTCGAGGGTCTGCGAACGCGTGCGACCCAACACGAAGTTGGCGTCGTGGTTGAACAGGGCGCGGACGTCATCGCCGAGCACGTCGTCGAAGGCGCCCGGGGCGATCTCCTCCTTGAACATGCCCATGATCATCTCGCTACGCTTGTTGAAGACGGCGCCATGCCCGACGATCCGCGCGGGCTGGCCCTCCTCGCCTTCTTCGGCGCGCACTTCGGCGGCGAGCGCGCGCTTCTCGACTTCGCTCATGAGGTCGGCTCCTGGGAGTTGTCGGGTTGGCCAAGCTGGCTCGCCGGCTGGGCGTTGACGCTGACCAGCATTTCGCTGAGGCCATCGCGGGGGTTCATGTCCTCGAGGACACGGGCCTCGTTGCGGTCCATCCAGCCGTCGGTGATGGCGTAGTGGTAGAACTCCGCGCGCTCCTTGGCGGTACCGCGCAGCAGACCGGCGAGGTTGAACTTCGCGTAGTAGCCAGCGCGCCGCTCAGCGCGGGTGAAGATTCGACGGTTGATCTCCTGCTCCCAGTTCACGATCCACGGCATCATGGTGTGCCGGACGAACTGGATGGCCTGCTCGCTGATGTTCGAGAAGGTGGCCTTGTCCAGGTCGTTGATCATGTGCGCCGGCACGTTGAAGATGCCGGCGATCTCGGAGCGGTTGAGCTTACGGGTCTCGAGGAACTGGGCGTCTTCCGGCGGGATGGTGATCGACTTGTAGTCGAGCCCCACCGGCAGCATCAGCGTCTTGTTCTCCGACTGCTTGAGCTTGCCGACGGCGTTGTTCCAGGTGGTCTTGAGTCGCTCCCAGCTTTCCTTGTTGAGCGACTCCTTCACGGACACCAGGCCTGTCGGCCGGCCGCCTCCGGTGAAGAAGTCCTTGCCGTAGCGCTGGGCGGCCAGGCCGAGGCCGATGGTCTCGGCGTGCTGGCGGACCAGGCTCTTGCCGAGACGGCCGTCGGAGCCCAGGGCGCGAACGTGGATCATGTCCTCGAGCTGCACCGCCCGGCTCTCTTCGTCGTCCGGGGTGACGGCGTAGAGATAGCGGTTGCCGTTGCGGACCAGCTGCGTCTCCCAGGGCCGGCGGGTGACCAGCTCGCGGAGCTCGCCTCGGGGCGAACGCACAGCCTCGGTGTAGCCGTTGCCCCAGCCCAGCACATGGCCCTGCTTGGTCTCGCGCCACTTGTAGCTGGTCTGCCACTCGTTGGGCTCGTCGTGGAGCAACCAGTAGGCCGGGTGGTCCTTGGCGGCCTCGATGCTGTCGCCCTGCTTGCGCATCACGTGCAGCGGCAGCTGGGCGATGGACGACGACAGCACGTAGATACAGGCGTACACCGCCGAGAGGGTCAGCGCGCTCTGGTTGTTGACGCTGATGCCAGGGGCACCGTCGTCGATGTATTCGGCGAGGTTCTGGCCGGTCAACGGCTCATCGGGGTTCTCCAGGGATCGGCCCTCGGTTCCCGGCGAGAACAGGGAGTCGAGGATCATGCGGCATCCCCCTTGGCGGCGGCGCGCTTGACGGCCCGGGCGCCTGCCAGCGCCAGCACCAGGAGCAGCCCGCCCGAGGTGATCAGGGCGTCCGCCAGGCCGAAGCGCAGATAGAGGCCATAGGTCATCGCCCCGAAGCCGGCCAGGCCCAGGGTGTCGAACAGGAAGTGGCGCATCACATCACCAGGACGTCGTCGTCGGAAAGGGAGTCGAGCACGCTGTCGCCCTGCTGGGCCGCGGCCATGGCGCGACCGATGGCCATGATCAAGGCCACCGCGCCGTCGATCTTGTTGTGGTCGCCCTGCTTGATAGGGCGCACTACGTCGTCATTCCCCGGCAGGTGCTTGCCCACCACGTTGCCGATGCACCAGGTCATGATCGGATTGCCGTCGTGATGGAAGCGCCCGGAAACGATGGCCGCCTCCAGCTCCTTCATCGGGTCTGACATGTTGGTGTAGTTCTGCACCGTGGTGATCGGCGTCAGCCCCTCGTCGTCCAGCTGATGGGAGAGGTTGGCGGCGCCGTGCGGGTCGATGGGCGACTCGCTGGCCGGGGTCTCGAGGTTGGCCTCCTTGGCGCACTCGAGGATCTCGCGGTAATCCACCTCGCTGCCCTCGGTGGGATCGAGGATCTTGGCCTCGATCCAGCCCTGATAGAGCTCGCCGAGGCGTCGATCGTCGTTGTCGAAGGCGGTGTCCTCAGGCACCCAGAACCGCGGGCCGACGCAGTAGTAGTGGACCTTGCCGTCGATGACCCGGCTGAAAAGCCGGGCCATGGAGTTCATGTCTAGCTTTCGCGCCAGGTCGAAAGCCAGCACGCAGTCTTCGCCGCGGAACTGCTCGATGGAGAGCGACGGATCCTCGCTGGCCCGCCAGGCCTCCATGTTGAAGTACCCTTCCTTGGAGGTGACCCAGACGTTGAGGTGCTTGACCTTGAACTGGTTGGCGTAACGGGCGCGGGCCACTGCCCTGGCCTGCTGGCTGCGCAGATAGTCCAGCTTCACCGACACGCCGATGTTCGGGTTCGCCTTGAAGAGCGAGGCCTCGCTGGTCCAGTCGTCGCCCTTGTCGATCGTGTAGATGATCCCGAAAAGCTCCTCGTCCCGGGTCACCCCGTCGAGCATCTCGGTGACTCGCTCGCGCATCTCGTGGCAGGGCCCGGAGACGTCGTAACCGGCGGTGGTGATCACCCACATCAACGGCTGAGTCCGGGCACCCATGCCGGTGATCATGGTGTCGTAGAGCCGCGAGTCATGGTGCTCGTGGTACTCGTCGACGATGGCGAACGAGGGACTGGAACCGTCGCCCGGATCGCCAATCACCGGCTCGAACACGCTGCCGTCGGTACGCTCGAGCTTCTTGGCCCAGGCCACCAGGCCGAACTTCTTGCGCAGATTGGGCAGCTTCTTGGCCATCTTCATGGCCGGCCGAAACACCTCCCAGGCCTGCTTTTCGCTGGTCGCCCCGCAGTAGACCTCGGCGCCGTACTCGTTGTCGGCACAGAAAGCGTAGAGGCCAGCGCCGGCGGCGATGATCGACTTGCCGTTCTTGCGCGGCACCTCGATGTAAACCTCGCGGAATCGGCGGGCCTTGTCCTTCTTGCGGACCCAGCCGAACGCCACCGCGAACATGAACTGCTGCCAGGGCTCAAGCTCAATCCGCTTGGAGCCACGGGCCCATTCGCCCTTGGTGTGGGGCAGCAGCTGGATGAACTTGCAGACCCGGTCGGCGATGTCTCGGTCGAAGCGGTAGGGGTAGCTCTTGGCCTTGGCGGCCTTGAGGTCATCCAGGTGCCGCGCACAGGCGGCTTTCACATAACTGCAGGCGACGATCCGGCCGCCCACCACATCGCGCGCATACTTCTGCGCCGCATTCACGTTCGGGTAGGCGGCCATGGATCAGAACTCGTCGAATTCGTTGCCCTCGTTATTCTCGCCGTCGTTATTACCGCCGCCGAGCATGCGGATCCGGGTCAGCGGGTCCAGCCCCAGTAGCGAGCCGGTGCGGGTCAGCTGAGCGATGCAGTCGTTGCGCACCGCGACATAGGGGCTCTTCTTGATGCTCCCGTCGGCGGTGGGCACCGTCATGCCCTGGGCGGCAATCTCCTGCTCGGCCTGGAGCATGTAGGCGAAGCTGTTGCAGTAGGCGATCAGCAGCGGCGCGTCCTCGAGCTCGAAGGTCCCGCGCTCGATCAGGATCTTGGACTGGGTCTTCCAGATGCGAACGGCCGTCGCATCGATCAGGTCATCCGGCGGCGCGATGCGGGTCAGCGAGCTCTGATGCTGCTGGCTGGTCTTGCGCTTTCGGCCCCCACCAGAGGCCCGAACCGGTGCAGCGTTGCTCATCGGGCCCCTCCAGAAAAACTTTCGTTATTTCTCATGCATAAAAAATTGACTGCGAGTGCGGTCTCGCCGGTGTCAGGCCTCAGGGATTTGACCACCCCCTTCCCCTGAGCCACCCCGCTTGCGGCCCCGCTGGGCCTCCTGCTGGGTCTTCGCCTTGTGGCACAGGCGGCACAGCGCCTCGAGGTTGTCGGGGCTGTCAGAGCCTCCCTCGGCCTTGTTGACGATGTGGTCGACGACATCGGCCGGCGTGACACGGCCCCGACGCCGACAGGCCTGGCAGAGCCAGCGGTCACGCGCCATGACCAGTTGACGCAGTTTTCGCCAGCGCGAGCCGTAGCCACGCTTGGCAGCCGACTTGCTGCCCTGATGGCGAGTCCAACCTTCCTGCAGGTGTGCATGCTCCTTGCAGTAACCATGGCGTTCACGTGTAAGCTGCCGACACAACCTCGATCGACAGGGATGCGGGGATCGTAGTGGCATAATCTTTAAAGGAGCTCCGATATGGACGAGGATCTTAAAAGGAAACTTGAAGAAATCTCAAAGATAAACAATCGCATTCATGAACGCATTCCCCGGTGGTCAGAAGACTTCACAAGAAGAATGAACGAGATCCATGAAACATTGCGCCCATTTGGAGAAACTGCACGTCTTGCAACCGAGAACTTAAACCCCATTGCAGATGCAGTCGCGCCATTATTTGAAAGACTTCAAGAAATAATATCCGTCATCCCCGATGACATAGAAGAACTGCAAGGCAACCACAAAACCAGATTTGAACTTCTCTCCCATAACGGATGGTTTGCAGACTTCGAAGCGCCCCTTGGACAGCTATTCCAACAAACCAAAAGATACCAAGAGCTCTGTGAAACCGAGGGTAAAAAAAACGCAGACCTTTATTTAACCCAGCATTTCGAAGATGTAATGAGAGAATTCTCAAACAGCAACCCTAACGAAATACCAAGCTCACGAATGAGCATAATATCTGAGGCAATTGATGCACATGAACAAGGGAAATATTCACTTTCCGCCCCAATTTTCTTGATGCAAGCGGACGGCTACTCAAAAGATAAGCACGGCTATCCCATATGGGGGCAAAGAGAATCTCTGTTTTCAGTTGCTAAAAATAGAAACGATAACGGAATGTATCTTAGCGCACTGCTGCAACCTATGTTAAGCACAAAAAACCCCATAGTTGTAAGCACACGCCACAATCAGGATATTGACATACCAGAACACATCATAAATCGACACTTGGTGCTTCATGGAGAATCAACCACATATGGCACACGTGAGAACTCAGCAAGGGCTTTCTCATTCATGTGGTACTGCATGTTCTTTATGAATTCATTTTTCCATGACCAAGAAAGCTACGAATAACAATACAGCTCATACTAGAGGCCATATTACCAATGCGAACGAATTGAGCTTAGCGAATTCAAAAAACTCGCCGGGCGTTGTCCCGCCTGGCGAGCCTTATCCTTCGAACGCTCCCGAACATTGATGCCCAAGGCAGCGCCCATCGTGCCAACGATCCATACCAGCATTCCGCTGAATTCAGGATCGGTGACCACCGTCGGATCTTGCGCGATTGTGTAAGCTAGAACGCCGGCAATAGAGCCAAGAGAGCCGCAAAATATCCATCCAAGTCCCGGACGCCATCCAGACTTGAACCAGCCATCAGCTTGAAGCTCGGCCCGCATTGTCTTCTGGGTCTCTACTAGGCGCGCGGTCTTCTCAGCAGCGTCAGCGGCCTCGGCATCGATCCGCATCTTCTCCAGCTCGCGGCGATGCTCGTTGTTGAGCCGGATCAGCTCCGCCCGCTTCTCCTCGTCCTGAGTCGCTGCTACCAGACCGGCCGGGCTGTCCTCGACTCCCAGAGCGCTTGTGACCATACGCGCGGCGCCAGCCGTGACACCGCCCGCTGAAGGACCGCCGATGGCAGTGGCCACAGCGGGCGCGTACTTGGCGATCTCGGTAACTGCGTCTTTCCAGTCCATCATTGCGCCCCTGTAGTTAGCAGGTCGGCCAGCACCTTGCCGACAGTGGATGCCGCGGCGCCGAGCAGCAGCATGGCGACGGAAGCCAAGGCGGCCCACCGCCCCATCAAGGTTCGGTGCTGCTGCTTGCCGGTCTTGCTGGCGACGGCCACCTGCAGCTCAAGCTCGCGGATGCGGTCGCTGTGATCATCTACCCGGGCCTCGAGCTTGCCCATCTCGGTGGCGTGGGTGTTCTGCCGTTCCTCCATTCGCGTCAGGCGATCGAGGATCTGCGCATTCAGCTGGCGAAGGTCACCGATGGATGTCTCGATCCGGTCGAGCTGCGATCCGCTCTGAGTCACTTCCGACATGCTCACGCGACCCCCTTGCCAGATCGCGGCACGCACACGGCGTCGACCAGCACTTGGGCCACCTGCTCGACTACCTCGTCGAGGTTGTCGCGATAGCTGGCCAGATCGTCAGGGTTCGTGATGAAGAACAGCTCCAGGATGATGCCGCCGGCGCGCACGAAAGCCAGGCGGCTGTGCTGACCGCTGCCCTCGCCCTTGGCGCCGCGGTTATCGATGCCCAGGACGCCCGATACGGCACAGCACAGGTCACTGCCCAACGCCGCATCCTCGCCCGAGCTGAGCGTCTCGACGCCAGTCGCACCGGGCAAGCGGAAGGCATTGCAGTGGAACTCCACCGCCACGTCGTGCCGTTTGGCCATCTCGCACGCCTGGCGCAGCGGCAGGTTCTTCCCGGGCTTGCCGTCACGCGCCAGCACCACCGTGTCGGCCAGGCGGTCATAGAGGCGATCGCGGAAGTCGAGCACGACATCGGCCTCAGTCAGGCCATTACCGGCAGCGCCAGGATCAGACATAGAATGGCCGGCGCTGATGAACAGCGTCTGGGTCTGGAGCGCCATCATCATGCACCTCGGGGGATAGGGAGCCGCCCACGGGAGTGGATGCTCGAGGGGACGGCGAGCATCGGGCGGCACAAACGGAAGCGCCCCGGCGGGAAAGCCCGCCAGGGCGCAGTATTCGACAATGACGATAGAGTAGCTAACCAGTTACCAAAGCGCAAGATGTTGTGCTTTTCCTGTTAATTCTGTGGATAACTATATCCACCATTCGGCCACGTGCCTGAGTGGCCGCCTTGCGCATCGATCCCGCCGACAGGAACCGGCAACCACCACCCGGCGCGAAGCCGAGACGCTGTAGCGTCCATACCTGGCGAGACGGATGCACCAGCTGCTGGCTGGTCAGCTCCCGGCGCTCGTCACGGGGCGCCGCAGCCCTGGCCACCATCCGGGTACACATCAGCACCGCCGCCGCCTGATGCTCGGTCAGACCGCCCACCAGGGCATGAGCCGCCAGCGCCAGCTCACTCTCATAGCAGTAGCGAGTCGCCGCCTCGGCCATATGGTCAATCGCGCCCGTGGTCTCGCCTCGCCCTTCGCCTATCCCCGCCACCGGCGACACGGGGGCGAAACCTTCATTGGCGTGCCGGCGGCCCAACCGCCATTCCGCTTCGATCTCCATCAACTCGGCCACCAACGCCCGAGCCGCCTCATGGCTCCGCGCCTCCTCGGGACCCAGCACTCTCATCACCTCCTCGAGCTGGCGGACCGACATGCGCGACAGGTCCCCGCCGACCAGTTGGCTCGTTCGCATCACTTCCTCCAGTTCGTCCCTGCCTCGATTCGTCGCACCGGGCCAGCCACCTGCGTCGGCGGCAGCGCCATGTACTCCCGCAACACCTGTCGGGCTTCCTCGAGCCCCTGCGCCAGCACGGCGCCATATCCCCGCTCATCCGCCAGCGCCAGCCAGTCGATCTGCGAGGGAGCTACCGCGGCATGGTTGGGCGGCGTCGCCTTGAACTCGAGGTAAAGCCCATGCAGACCGCCGCGCGCCTCCATCACCACCAAATCGGACACGCCAGCCTTCACGCCCTGGCGCTTCAGATCAGCGCCGGTCTTCTTGCTGCGCTGGCCACCGTTGGGCACGTGGTAGATGACCGGATATGCCTGCCCCACTTCGGTGCCGCGCTGCCACTCCCCGTAGAGCCACAGGATCAGTCCCTTCTGCTCGTTGCCTTCGTGGTCGACACGTGGAGCCGCGGGCCTGCCTGCCCCGTTGCCGCCCAGCGCCGGCGCGTTGAGCGACCGTTCCCGCCAGGTGCGCTTGCGGCGTACCGGGCGCGCCTTGCTGCCAGTAGTCATAGGCGCCGCTCCTGCTGCTGTGGCTGTGCCGCGGCTTTATCCCCCACAGGGGATATTTTGCGACTATCCCCTAGAGGGGATACGGACCGGAGCTGCTGCCGCTCCCAGCGCTGGTAGTCGGCGACGATACGGTCGAACATCGCCCGCGCCTCGTCGCTGTGATCGATCTCGGCCCGGCTGCCGACGCCACAGGCACGCCGGATGGCATCGGCGGCGTCCTGCTCTGCGTGGGTACCGTCCGGCAGATCGGCAAGGCTCAGCCGGTTACGGCGCCGCTGGGTGTGGTCGAGATAGAGGCGGAAGCGCGCGTTCTGGCACAGCATCGCCGCGCGTCGAGCCTGTTGGCCGCCCTTCATGTCTGCGGCTTGATTCACTGACTGCCCTCCTCTTTTAGCGCCAGCACCTGCCGCGCCGGTTTGCCCGCGGTACCCACCACCTCGATCTCGCCCCGATCGAGCAGCTCATGGCAGCGCGGACACACGGTCTGGATCTGCAGCCCGGTATGCTCGACCAGGTCGCCCCGGGTGCTGGGGCCATGCTGTCGCAGAGCCTCGAGCACCATCCGGTGCTGCTGGTTGGCACGCCCAGAACGACGAACCTCGGCGAAGGCCTCGCGGCTTACCTCATTGCCTGACGGCTGCATCACTGCGCCCATGGTCATGCCCTCCCCAGTGCGGCTTTCAGGGACCGGAGCCCCTGATCGGCGTTCATGCTGTGCGGCAGGCCGGCCTCGGCCACTCGCTGCTGTGCTGCCTCGTGCCCGGTGCGCTCGGCCAACTCGGCGCGGCTGCGCTGGCCGTCGTACCCCAGCGCGGCCCGTGGGCGAAGGCTCTCGCCGCGGGCCACCCGCTCTACCACGCAGTCGCGATTGCTGCTGGCGTAGTAGTGGGCGAACTGCCGGCGGTGCTCGGCCAGCTGGTGATAGCTCGCGCTGCGCAGGTTGTGCAGGTCCACGTGCTCGGCGGCGGCGGCCACAGCGTCGTGGAGGTACGGCTGGCCGGCAAATGCGTGGTCCTGCACATTGCGCCAGGCCTCCTCGAGACGCGGCAGGCCCAGCGGCTCCGGGCGCAGGCGGCAGCTCTTGGCGAAGAGCATCGCGCTGTCCGGCGGCCATGCAGTGCGCCCCTCGGCCACGGCAGTGGCGGCGGCATCGTTCAGGGCGGCCAGCCCGCAGGTTACGTGGACCTCGCTCAGGTGCTGCAGGGCCCGCAGCCACTCGCCGGTGGCGTCGAACGACACCCAGGCGCCCTGAAGCTCTTGGCCCCATCCCGCCTCGATGCAGCGGCGGCGCCAGTGGCCCCCGTACAGTTGGCCCAGGGCGTCGAACAGCCAGTCGATGGTGGCCTCAGTGACCGAGCTCATACTCCCCGTCGAGGATCTCGCCCCCTGGCGATCCCGCTGCTTGTTCGCGGCGCTGCTGCTCAGCGAGGCGACGAGCGTCCGCGGCGCTGAGGCCGGGGCGTTGCTGGGTCTGAGCATGTCCTGTGCGTTTACCATGGCGGCGTCCTCCGTTGGCGTTTCCGGCGTTGGGCTGGGGCTTGTGGCGATTCTCGGCGATCCACTTGGCCAGGCGTTCGTGCCAGCCCTGGGCGGTACGGCGCTCGTTGGGCTTCTCGGCGAAGTGGGCGGTGAAGTCCGCCAGGGTGGCGGCATCCGGCTGGGTGTCGGTCGGCAGGCGGCGGCGCAGGCAGGCGGCTGCCAGCTGGGCGGCGTCGGGCTGCCAGTCGTAGGTCATCGGCTGCTGGCGGGGTGCCTCGCCAGCGCTGGACGGCTGGCCATCGTCATCGCGGCCGATGGCCTGACCGAACATCGGTGCTCACCGCCCGCGCCAGAGGGAGAGGGGGTAGGATCATTGGTACCCTGATTCGTCGGAGATTTTTCCGACCCTGGCTCGGAGATTTTTCCGACCTGGCTCGGAGATTTTTCCGGGGTCGGATTTTTTTCCGACCCTTGCACCCGGTTCCAGGCGATGGCCTTTTCGGTCAGGCGGATATACGTCTTGTTGTCGCAGCTGGTCATCACGATCAGCCCGGCCTTCGCCAGCTGCTTCATCAGGCGATAGGCGGTATCCGGCTTGTCGGTCAGCAGCGGCAGCTCGTCGACCACCTTGGTCTTGCTAATGTTGAAGAACGTCTGGCCGTCGATCTGGCGCGCCTGCGCCCAGGTCGGCACCTGATGCAGGAACGCGAACAGCATCGCCTGTTGAGCGTTGAGGCCCCATTCCAGGGCCCGGGTCTGATTGATAGCGACGAGGAACTGCATCAGTCGCCCCTTCTCTCGATCTGCGCCAGCTCAGCCTGATAGGCCTCGACCAGCTGCGCGTGGTGGATCCAGTGTTCGACGACCCGCTCGCGGGCGTCGTCGTCTTTCTGTTCGGCTTCCACCAGCGCCAGCAGCGTCCCCATGGCATGATGGAACTGTGCCCGGGCGCGGGCTTCACTGGCCGGCCCCAGGTCATGCAGTGCGCCCTCGACGGCAAGACCAAGGCTGGCCACCTCGAGGATCAGGTCGGTGCGTGAGCTATTCTCGTAGCTCGGCAGCATCAATGCGGCGGTCATCTCGTCCCCTTGTCCTGTATGGCTATCCACCCCGGTCAGGCGGTCGTCAGCATCTCCCGGCCGGGGGTAAGCTTTGGGGCATGGGAAGAGATCAGCTCCGGCCAAAGCACATGCCAATCATTCGGCCGGAGTGACTTGCGAGTTGCCGCACCGTCAGAAGCCACTTCGACACGCACAGCGATCTCCGGGGATGCCGGCTTATGGCCATAGGCGATCTGCTTGAGGTAGGCACGCGTGGTACCAGTGGCGGAAACCTGCTTATCGCTGGCGCTTCTGATCCAGCGAAGCAGGCATTCATGGCGGATTTTCATGGGCAGCTCCTGTGATTGATGCCCAAAGAATTACCCATGGGTAACCTTTCAGTCAATACCCGAGGGTAATTTACCTATGAGTAACAGTGCCCGAATATACCCACATGAATATCGCCGACCGTCGCCGTGACAATCTGAAGGCCCTCCTCAATGACCGGTTTGAGGGGAAGAGAGCCGCTCTGGCGCACGCCATCGAGCGCGAGCCGAGCTATATCTCACGCTGTTTGAGCGACAAGGCTCACAGGAAGAAGATCGGCGAGGACTTCGCGCGACATATCGAGAAGGCGCTGGGATTGGCGCAGGGCTGGCTGGACAGGGAGCCCGACACGGCAACAGCCTCCAATGTCCAAGAAGCGCCGCAGCCGATTCGCTACCACCGCTACCCAGTGATCAGCCGCGTGCAGGCTGGAGCCTGGACGGAGTGCGTCACGCCCTATGAGCCAGGCGCAGAGCCTCACGAGGAATCCACCGACTACCGCGCACAGGGCCGCGCATTCTGGCTCGAGGTGCAAGGTGACTCGATGACAGCCCCAGCAGGCAGCCGGCCCAGCGTGCCCGAGGGCACCCTGGTGCTGTTCGACACCGGCATCGAGGCCGTACCGGGCAAGCTGGTTGCCGCCCTGCTGGCCGACAGCAACGAGGCCACCTTCAAGCAGCTGATCGAAGACGGCGGCCAGCGCTTCCTCAAGGCCCTGAACCCCGCCTATCCGCTGATTCCCATCAACGGCAACTGCCGGATCCTGGGCGTGGCCGTGGAAGCCAAGACTCGGCTATAGCGTTTGCCAACGACTACCCAGCACTGTGATTCACGAAGACCAAGGATCGGCCTATGCCTCACCCCCGCTATGTGGAAGCCGCCGAGATCTCCCATCGATCGGCCCAGGGCACCCTTCGGCCTTTCTTCGTGCGCGATACGCAGGGCGACATGTACGTGGTCAAAGGTGTCGATGGTGCGGGTGCGAAGGCTCTTACTGCCGAGCTGCTGTGTGCTGAGCTGGGACGCCGCTGCGGCCTACCCATTGCCGACTACGCCTTGATGACCTTCCCTCGCGGTATGCTGGAGTTCTCGACGATCGACGGCGCGAGCGAGCTCGAGGGTGGCCCCGCCTTCGCTTCGAAGGTGGTGCCCTACTGTCGGGAGCTGACGTACGAACAGCTGGCCGAGGTCCCCACGGAGCTTCAGCAGCGTGTGCTACTGTTCGATATGTGGGTCTGTAACGATGATCGGAACCTCAGCGACCAAGGCGGCAACGTCAACCTGCTGCTCGATGCCGATGGCGAGCTGGTCGTGATCGACCACAATCTCGCTTTCGATCCCATTGACCCGCTGATCGGTGAAGCCAGTTTCAACCGCCATGTCTTCCAGGCCCAACGCCACGCGCTGCACGACCTAGAGGTCTGGGCGCGCCACACGGAAGCACTTGACAGCGCGCTAGCAGATTGGGATACGATCACCGACTTTTTGCCCGAGGAATGGGTCTACAGGGACCCCGACGATCCAGACACCGAGTTTCTGCCCACGCTCGCGGATCGTTATGCCTGGCTACAGCGGCTGCATGAGCCGACCTTCTGGAGAGACCTATGAGCACCATCATCTGCAACTATGCGGTGCTGCGCTTCCAGCCCTACCCGGAGACAGGTGAGTTCGCCAACCTGGGTATCGTCATGCTCTGCAACAACGGCGAGTTCCTGCAGCTCTCCGAAACGCGCCAGCGCCAGCGGGTCACCCACTTCTTCGACAAACTGCCGTCCACGGTTTTCACCAGGGCGCGCCGGGAGTTCCTCCAGGAGCTGAGGCGTGTCGTCAAGCTGGGGCACGACCACAAGGACGACCCAGCTATGCAGCGGCGCATCTTCCAGCACCTGGTCGAGCCGCGCGAGACCATGTTCCGGTTCAGCCGGCCCGGCACCATCGCCACGGACGATCCACATAAGGCGTTGGAAGACCTGTTCATGCGCTACGTGCATCACGACTTCAGCCAGAAGCCGAACGACGAGGCACAGCTGACCACCCGGGTTACACAGTGGTTGCGCAGCTTCAAGAATCGCCGTTATGCCGAGCGCACGCTGGGAAGCGAGCTGCTGAAGGTGAAGTTCCCCCTTGTTTGGGAGGAGGCCGGCGCCGCCCGGCAGGCCGTCAAGCCCATCAGCTTCGACCTCGAGGATTCCACCAGCATCATCGAGAAGGGCGACAAGTGGGAAAAGCGCATGCGTCGCCTGCGTGATGACCAGCAGGCTCCAGCAGATACTGTCTTTATCTGCCATGCGCCTCAGGTGAAATCTGGCCCCCGTTTACGGGCTTATCAGGAGATCTATCACGAACTGACCGGCACCGGCTTGGTTCGAATAGTGCCCGACACCCTTGGCCAGGCCGGTGTATTGAAGGCCATCGACGAATCGCCGGCATTGCACTGACGCCGCCGCGCAAGACAACAGACCCGCCCTCAAGGCGGGTTTTTTGTAAGACATCTCTTACAGAACCTCGACAGCCGGCTATGCCAAACTCTCCTTTGTTTCACACGCAGGGAACCAAGGGAGAAAAACATGTCCGAGGGAGCCATCGTCCTCCTCATCACTCTGGCGCTGATACTGTCGGGTTGGTTGACCGCCTTCGCCTTCCGGCGCAAGGCCAAGCGCCTCGCACAGGAGGCTGAGCAGGTCCGTCAGTCCGTCGCGCATCTTTGGCAATACGAGGAGGTACACGACGCCAGCGAACGCGCCAAGGAGTTGGTCAGCCGGGCAGAAAGCGAAGCCAGCCAGACACGACAGCGTGCCGAAGAAATCAAACGACTTGCCCAGCAGTCAGCTGAACAACTGCTCGCTGAAGGCGAGCAGGACAAGCGCGAGCACATCAAGGAGGGCAAGGCTAAGCGCCAAGAGGCCAGCGAACAGGCTTCCGCCATTCTCGCCAAAGCCGACGCGGATGCGACACGGATCATCTCCGATGCGCGTCAGCAGGCCGAGGAAACCGCTGGCAACGCTCTGAAAGCCGTCGAGGACGCCAAGCTCTACGAGAAGACGGCGAAGGCCATGCGCAACGTCATCGAGGGCTACCACGACGACTACATCGTGCCCAACACCAGCCTGCTGGATGACCTGGCCGAGGACTTCTCACACAAAGCAGCCGGCGAGAAGCTCAAGCAGGCCCGCAAGCACAGTCGCGACATGGCCAAGAACGGTCGTGCCGGCGACTGCGACTACAAGGAGGCCACGCGGCGCTCCTTCGCCATTCACTTCGCCGTCGACGCCTTCAACGGCAAGGTCGACTCCATCCTCTCCAAGGTCAAGCACGACAACTACGGCAAGCTACGCCAGGCGATCCTCGACGCCCAGAGCCTGGTCAATCACAACGGCCAGCCGTTCAAGAACGCTCGCATCACGGATCTCTACCTGCAGGCTCGCCTCGAGGAACTGAAGTGGGCGGTGGCCGCGATGGAGCTGCGCAAGCAGGAGCAGGAAGAGCAGCGCGCCATCCGCGAGCAGATCCGCGAGGAAGAAAAGGCGCAGCGCGACATGGAGAAGGCCATCAAGCAGGCCGAGAAAGAAGAGCGCATGCTGGCGAAGGCCATGAAGGAAGCCCGCAAGCAGGTAGAAAGCGCCAGCGAAGAAGAGCGAGCGCAGTACCAGGCGCGCCTGGCCGAGCTCGAGCAGCAGCTGGAAGAAGCCGAGTCGCGTGGTCAGCGCGCACTCTCCATGGCCCAGCAGACCAAGAGTGGCCACGTCTACATCATCTCGAACATCGGCTCCTTCGGCGAGAACGTGTTCAAGATCGGCATGACCCGCCGCCTCGAGCCGCTCGACCGCGTCAAGGAACTGGGTGACGCCAGCGTGCCCTTCTCTTTCGACGTGCATGCCATGATCTATGCGGAGGACGCGCCAGCCCTGGAGAAGGAACTGCACCGCCAGTTTTCCGAGCACCAGGTCAACCGCATCAACCCCCGCAAGGAATTCTTCAACGTGCCCCTGGCCGAGGTACGCGAGGCCATCGAAGAAGAGGGGCACGAAGTTCACTGGACCATGGCGGCCGAAGCCTGGGAATACCGCGAATCCCAGGCCATGGCCCAGCGGCAGGCCGTGGAAGCCGTTTCCTGACACAGCTCACCCCTTCATTACCAAACCCGCCCTCGAGGCGGGTTTTTTGTGTCCGCCTACCAAAAATTACCCATAGGTATTGACGAAATGTTTACCCATGGGTAATAGTTACCCCATCAGGTAACGACATGGATGGGGAACCTCTCATGGAACACACACCGCATCAGACCATCGAGTTCGCCGGCTTCCGATGCCGCGTCGGCGGCCGCGGGTCGAGCTGGCCCACCGCCAAGCAGGCGATGGTGCTGGCCGGCCTGGCCGCCGGGATGACGCAAAAGGAGATCGCCCGAGAGCGCCGGATCAGCCCGGCCACCGTGAAGAGCACCGCCGAGGCCATCTACTACCGGCTGAATGCCGCCCGCGCCGCTGACGCCATCGTGAAGGGCATGCGCCGCGGTTGGATCGCTCCGCTCGCCATCCTGCTGATGGTCGCCGACCTCCACGGCCAGGCGCTTCGTGCCCGCACCCAGGTCCGCACTCGCCAGCAGACCACCATCACCGTGCGCGCCAGCTCCGGCGGCCGCGGCCCCGACCTGGGGGAGCTGATCGCATGAGCACTTTCGCCGACAAGACCGCCCACCAGCTGATCCGCAATCGAGTCCACGACCTTACCGACCTGGCCGCCCAGATCGGCGAGAACACCTCGCTTTGCGCCAGCGCCGAGCAGTGCGGCATGAGCCACCTGGTCATGGTCACCGTCTACGAGCCGGCCGGCTTCGCGCCGCCGGCGGATGGTGTGCAGTGGACCACCCTCGCCACTCTGCGCGCCGCAATGCCCAAGTCCGGCAGCAGCCCACAAGCCACCGCAGGCGCCCTCGAGGACCTCGAGAAAATCGCCGCCGCGCTGCGCGAACTGCTCAAGGGGGTGACGCCATGCGCATGACACCCAACGATCAGCGCACCCTGGGGCTCGTCATCACGTTCGTCGCGCTGGTGGTGGGCGCCGCGCTGCTGCTTGCCATCGCCGCCATCACCCGGATGGACACTCAGGTCGCCAGCGCTGCGCACAGGCAGTATTGCGAGGACATCGCCCTGTGGCGCGCCGAGGTAGAGCGTGGCGTGCCGCTGAACCGCCGCGCCGGCCAGCCCGACTGGCAAGGCATCGCCGACGAGCACTGCCCTGCCCGACTGCAGCCCATGGACCACACCGCCCAGCGCCAGCTGGTGCAGTTCTAACAACCTTCCTACATCTCCGGTCGCCCTGGTCGCACCAGGGCCTCGCTCCAGGCATCGCCGGCCAGTGCCACGGGGATAGCGAGCAAAACGCCGGCAGCTGGCGACGAGTTTCCCCATCGCTCGGGCGCCAGCACCCCATCAGTTCCCTGCGTTTCCCGGCCTACGGGCCGGGCTTTTTCAGGGCAGCGGTGAGGCACTGAACGCACTTCTGCGTTGAGTGGCTGACCACTGGCTTGGCAATACGAGGAGGTCGCAATGCGCACCTGGAAGGAATGGACCACGCGCCAGCTCGCCATCCTGGATCGGGACTATCCCGACGGCGTGCCGCTGGACGTTATCGCCCTGCGCACCGGGCACACCATCTACGCCGTGAAAACCCGCGCCGCCGAGCGCGGCCTGACGCACCCCAATGGCAGCAGTCAGGCGTGCATCGCCCGCTTCGAGCGCCAGCACGGCAAGCCCCTCGCGCGGATCGCCCTCTGGTACCGCGAGCGGCGACTGCCTCGCACCGCCCTGGCCCGCGACATCGGCATCGAGATCAAGGCGCTGCGCACCGCCCTGGGCGACGAGCTGTGGCAGTCGTGGCCACGCATGACCATCGGCCGCATCGACGCCGCCCGGAAGCGGCGCGGGATCTCCAGCCGTCAGGAGAAGAAAAAGAGCGCATGACTCAGCCCACTCACACCCACAAGACCCAGGGCGGCCGCTTCGCCTTGGTCGGAGAGCAGCCGGGCGGCGGCGTGCTCGAGGGCCAGACGCTGGCCTGTTACCACGACCTGGACAAGGACTTGAAGAGCGTCACCACGCTGGAGGACTGGCATCGGCAGTGGAGGCCGATCGCGGCCGACGACTGCACCATCTGCCTCGGCAGCGGTACCGACCAGATCAAGGGCAACCAGCGGCAGCCATGCGGCGGCTGCTATGGCCTCGGCAAGGTGCGCCGCGACGGCGAGGCGCCGGCTGACATGTGGCAGCTGGCCGAGATCGCCGGCCGCCTGCTCCAGCGCCAGCAGACGGCCCTGCAGCGGCTGCACACCCTCGAGGCCATGCCTGAGGTGAAAGAGCTGGTGAAACAGCGTCAGGAAGCAGCCGTGGGCCAGCAGGAACAGCAATGGCGAGGAAGCCGCGGTCAAGGCCCCGGCGGCCAACGGAGAACGGGAGACTAAGATGATGGGAAAACTGATGGATCTCGATCAGTGGCGGCAGGCTCGCTTCGCCGGCAATCCGCCATCCATGACCACCGTGCGCCGCTGGTGCCGCGAGGGACACGTGCCCGCCAAGAAGATGGGCGGCACCTGGTTCATCGACCTAGATGCAGAGCGGCGCCAGACCGGCAACCCGCTGGCGGATAGCGTGCTGGAGGCTTGAGATGGCGCCACGGCCAAGGAAGCGCAAGAACAAGGGGCTGGAGCCCAACCTCTATGAGCGAGACGGCTACTACACGTATCGCCGCCCGGATACCGGCACTTGGCATGGGCTGGGCCGAGACCGCGCTCAGGCACAAGACGCCGCGAGAATCCTGAATGCCCGGCTCCACCAGGGCGTGGACTACGTGGCACGCGTGATGGGAGAGGAAGGCGACACCCTGGCCACCGCGGTGAAGGCCTGGCTCGCCGAATGGGTCGAGCCGGACAAGAAACTCTCGAAGTGGACGAAGCGCGCCAAGAAAGGCCGTGGCAACCGGCTGATCGAGGACGCCGGCGACATGCCGCTCGCCACGCTCGACACTCGCTGGTGCGCTCAGTATCTCGACGAGAACCACCAGGGCAGCGCCTATGTGCAGTATCGGGCCGTGCTCAAGCAGGTATGCCAATTCGCGCAGACAAAAGGCTGGCTGCAGACGAACCCCGTGGAGCCCACCCGCTCGAGCAACCAGTACGAGAAGGTCCGGCGGCGCCTCACGGTGGAGCAGTTCCAGGCCATCTACGCTCACGCTCCCGACTGGATGCAGATCGCGATGGAGCTCGGCCTCTTGTGCCTGTTCGGGCGCGCCGAAGCCGTCAACGCTCGCTTCGACGACGTGCGAGGCGACCGCCTGCACTACATCCGCCAGAAGACCAAGGAGCGAAGCAAGACAGCTTATGTGGCGATCGAGATAACGCCACCCGTCGAGGACCTCATCAAACGCGCTCGAGCCCTGCCACCGATGTCACCCTACATCGTGCACCGCCACCCCGAGCGGATGCGCAAGAGCGCCAGCAAGGATCACTGGACACAGCTCAGCGGCGACCAGCTGAGCAAGGAGTTCGCCCGGCTGCGGATGAAGGTGCCGAGCATCAAGCGCCTGCCGGAGAATGCCCGGCCGACGTTTCACGAGATCCGCGCCCTGGGCTCGCGTCTACAGGAACTCGCCGGCGCCGACGTGGCCGACATCCAGGTGCTGATGGGACACGCCGACCCGGACATGACGCAGGTCTACTTAGACGGCCACGACATCCGCTGGCAGCAGGCCAAGGGCACCTCCCTGAGCATGGCCGAACTGCTGTCAAAACCCAGCGCGTAACCTGTTGATTCGTATTGGCTGCGATGGCCATTTTGGCCGCCCCTTTAAAAGCCCTGTTTTCCCAACATCAACAATAACTTAAAGGATACTTGACGCAAAAATGGGGTTGCAAAGGTCGCTGGTTCGAATCCAGTCGCTCCGACCATCAAACATCTGAAAACGGCCACTTAGCTCATCAGAGCGGTGGCCGTTTTTCTTTGTCTGAATCTTTTCGACAGCCCCACCTTTTCCAACTGCGCTGCTCGCCGCCCGACGCCCTTGGTTTGCCAGTACGACGGGGCAGATAGAACAGCGCTTGCGCCGAGGGACACCGCTAGAGGCTGGGCACACACTAGGATGGCTCACCGCAGCAGCCTTGGGCGGCCGTGACAGGACTTGATCTCACCCACTGACGCATCCATAACTGTCCCACAGGCCACCCACCCTAGGAGCGCATGCCATGAAGAAAGCCATTGGGGCCGCGATTGCGAACTGGTTTCGCAAGCCCGAGAACCGTGAAAAGGCCCGGCAGGCGGCGAAGCAGGCCTATAGCCAGTACCGGAAGCGCAAGAATTCCGGCAAGTAGCCGAATACGCACAAGAGAATGGCGCGAATGCTCGTCGACCGTAGCCCCGACCGCCATGTGTCGTCAGCCCGGTGAAGCAACCGCGAGAAGCCGCCGAGACCGGCAGGAACGACGAAATAATCGAATGCCCAAACGCTAACCGGGAGCCCTGAGGGGCTCCCGGTTAGCATGCTCGATGGCACCCTTCGGCCTGGATGATCTCTCCTGGCCGATGCCGCCTCAGCCCATGTAGTGGGCGATGGCCTTTTCGGCTTCGTTCTTGGCGGCCGCCACGGCGGTCCAGTGATCGAGCACTTCGGGGGTCAGGGAAGTGGGCATGACAGACTCCTGTTTCAAACGTATGACTCGAGCCCAAGATTACCACGGCGGCCGCATGCCGCCATTCGCCTTTCGGCTACCCGGCGGCAATACTGCAGACGAGTCCATCCAGCGAGGGCACGACGTGCGCCACCACGAACAGACCCACATCGGCTTCGACGAGCACGGCAACGAATACGTCATCGACGAGTTTCACGACCGGCCGCACCTCGAGGGCCTTCAGCACGGCGGCGCCATCAGCCGGGGGCTGCCGACCTTCAGGACCCGCGACGGTCATGAGGTGGAGCGTCTGGGCCCGGGCGAGTTCTGCGTCCGCGTGCCCGGCGAGGAAAGCGGCGTCCCGGTGTGGACCCACGATCCCGAGCATGTCTGATAGGCTGGGCGCTCCCCAGAAGGAGCCCGACATGCCACGACTCGCGCCGACCGCCCTGCTCTGCCTCGCCCTGATGGCCGCTCTCGGCGGCTGCACCACCTACACCTGGCCCGACGGCCATCGTGAGACGGTCTGGGGCGTGCCCACCCAGGACGAGACCAAGACCGATCAGCAGAAGCGCGCCGAGGGCGTGCAGTATCGCGAGCCGGGCGAGCTGCCCGAGTGACGCCTCGGGCCTTCGATCAGGCTCCGTGCTTGCGAAAGACCAGGCACAGGTTGTTGGCCGGCATCTCCACCAGCCGCTCGAGGCCGAGCGCGTGACGCTCGGCCTCGGCGCTCACGTCCGCCAGATCGCGAATGCCCCAGCGCGGATCCCGCTCCCGCAGGTCGGCGTCGAACGCCAGGTTGCTGGAGGCCGTCGGGTGATCCGCCCGCAGGTAGGGGCCGTAGAGCAGCAGCATGCCGCCGGCCTCGAGCCGCTCCCCCGCCCGTGCCATCAGCGCCTCGGTCACCGCCCAGGGCGAGATATGGATCAGGTTGATGGCGACGATCGCCTCGAAGCGGCCCTCGGGCCAGTCGGCGGTGGCGTCCAGCGCCAGCGGCGCCCTCAGGTTGGGCAGCGCCACGGCCTCGCGCCAGGCGGCGATGGAGGCGCGGGCCTCCGGCGTCGGGTCGCTCGGCTGCCAGTCCCAGTCCGGCCGCGCCGCGGCGAAGTGGCAGGCATGCTCGCCGCTGCCGGAGGCCAGCTCGAGCACGCGCGCCGGGCCGGGCAGCGCCTCGGCCAGCACCTCGAGAATCGGCTGGCGGTTGCGGGCCGCGGCGGGGCTGTACAGTCGGGCATCGGTCATAATGGCCTCTGACAATCGGGTAAAGGAGAGTAAACGGCCGATGATAGCCGCATCGACCCTCGCCTCTCCAGCATCGGCCTCTCTGCGGCGCCACCCTCCTCCCCCCCCCGTGTGACCGCCGGCGGCGTCCGCCTCAGGACACCGTGTCCCGCGTCATCGGCGAGGCGTTCAGCAGGCGGTGCAGCACCGCCATCACTACCAGGGTGATGACCATGGCCACGCTCATCGAACTGAAGCGGTAGAGCGCGGCGTAGAAGACATCCTGGTTCGGCCCCAGATACTGGCCAAAGAGAATCCCGAGCGTCGTCAGGGCCCCGAAGCCGACCCCCGAGCCGCCGCCCTCGAGCAGATGGATGCGCGCGAACAGCATCAGGCCAATCCAGTAGCTGAGCATCACCAGCAGCAGATGATCGCTCTGGGTGAACAGCAGCAGCTGTATCAGGATCGCCAGGTTGCAGCCCAGCAGCGCGCCGATCGCCCGCTTGACCGCCGAGACCCTGGCATTGGGATAGCCCAGCGCGAAAAGGATCAGGATGGTGGCCATCTGCGCCGACAGCGAGTCCTTCAGGTCCAGGGTCTGGAAGACCGCGAACGACAGCGTGGCGGTGATGGCGCCGATCAGTGTCTGGTGGCGCACCAGCGAGGCCGGCTTGTCGACCGCCGGCGGCGGCTTGCGCCCTTCGGCGTCGGGAAACAGCAGGTACATCAGCGCCGCGATGCACACCGCCAGCATGCTGGCCACCACGTTGTTGGTCAGCAGGTCGAACAGGTTCCGACTCGGATAGCTGGCGAAGTGCAGCAATATGCTGAGGGTCAGCACGCCGTTGGCGCCGAACAGGAACAGCGGCCCCCTCGCCATCAGCCGGAAGCGCGAATAGAACAGCAGGAACGCCAGCCCGGTCATCACTACCGGCATGTGCTGAGTGAACCCGACCACCAGCGACACCTCGACCACGTTGATGCAGGCGTTGCCCAGGAACTGGCGCACCACATGGGGTTTGAAGACCGGCACCAGGCCCAGCAGGAACATCGGATAGACGGTATAGAAGACGCCGTAGTTCCAGTCCATCAGGTGGCTGATGGCGAAACCGATCATGCCGGCGAAGGCGATGCGCAGGCACTGGCGCATGTCGTTGACCGAGAAGCGCGACTCGCCGACTTCCTGCTCCTCCGGGGCATGGCCGCGGTGCGGCAGCACCAGCCCCGCCGAGCGCAGCAGCAGTCGCCTCAGGCCATGCACCAGCCCGGCCTGCGAACCCGCCGGCGAGGCCCGCTCGCCGGCCCCCGGCGCCGCCTCGCTCGCGGCATCCGGTCGTGCTTCGTCCCCGCCGGGACGATCAGTAGACATAGTGCAGCCAGGACATCAGGCGAATCTGCAAGCCCCCGAACAGCGCCGACAGCGGATTGGCCTCGGGCAGCAGCTGCACGGTGGCCCGCGCGCCGCTGACGGGCAGCGGCTCGGGCGGATGTTCCAGTTCGAGATGCAGGCGCACGCGCTGGGCGTCGCGCACCCAGCGATCGGTGGTCGGGATGTCCGCCAGGGTCCCGTCCGCGGCCAGCTGGCCGTCCTGGACGCCGGCATCCCGCGAGGCCACGCGCGCCTCGAACACCCGTCCCGGCAGCGCGTCGAACACCACTCGGGCCGCCTCGCCCTCGCGCACGTGGCGCAGGCTCTTCTCGCGCAGATCGGCCACCAGGTCGAGCCCGTCGCCCACCACCGCCAGGGCCGGCTGGCCGCGGGTCACGTAGTCGCCCTCGCGCAACTGAAGGTTGGTCACCACACCATCGCGGTCGGCGCGCACCAGGGTGTGCGTCAGGTCGAGTTCGGCCTGGTCGATGGCGTTGTCCGCCTGGCGCAGCTGCAGGTTGTTGTCGCCACGATCGCCGAGCTGCACCTCAAGCTGACGAATACGGGCCTGAGCCGCCGCCACCAAGGAGCGCGCCTGGCGCTCCTCGGCCACGATGCTGTCGACCTGCTGCTGGGAGATGCTGTGGCGACTGAGCATCGTCTCGGCCCGACGACGCTCGCCGGCCAGCTCCTCGGCCGAGGCCCGGGCCGCATCGAGATCGGCCCGGGCCTCGGCGAGATCGGCCTCGAGCAGGGTGTTGTCGCGTTCCACCGCCTCCCGGTCCAGCCGCGCCTGATGCAGCGCCAGCTCGAACGGCGCGCGATCGAGCGAGAACAGCACGTCGCCGCGCTCGACCCGCTGGTTGTTGGACACGGCCACCGTCTCGACCCGGGCCGATACCTCCGGCGCCACCCGCACCACGGGCCGCAGCACCCGCGCCTGCGGCGTCATCGGCATGTAGGTATCGGCAACCACGAAATAGACGAACAGCACGCAGAAGGCCGCCAGCGCGACTCGAACCCAGCGCGCGAAACTCTGATCTGGAGACATTGACCCCTTCCCGTCGATGAGGCCGGCCGAGACGGCCGGCGACGCAAAAGGGAAAGATGATAGCAATCCTTTTAGCAAGCTAAAAGATGTATCGCGATTGTATTGCCAACTACTTTCATGCTCGCTATTGATAGCGCCGCTTGCTGGCTCCCGGACGAGCATCGATGCCCCGTTCTGCGCGGCATGCCTGGCATCGCGAGTCGAGATGACTACAATGGACGGCTGCTTTTTTCGCCCATCCCCGACCTCCCCCGCAAGGAACCCTCATGAACGCCATCGTGCTTGCCATCCTGGTCATGGTCATTCTCAGCCTGATGCGAGTGTCCGTGGTCTTCGCGCTCATCGCCGCCACCCTGGTCGGCGGTCTCTACGCCGGCATGCCGATCGGCGAGATCATGGACGCCTTCAACGACGGCCTGGGCAACGGCGCCACCGTGGCCATCTCCTACGCCGTGCTCGGCGCCTTCGCCGTGGCCCTGTCACGCTCGGGCATCACCCAGCTGCTGTCGCAGAAGGCCATCGCCGGGCTCCACCTGGACCAAGGCATTCCCCGCCGCCGCACCATCGTCTACGTGCTGCTCGGCGTGCTGCTGGCCTTCTCGGTCAGCTCCCAGAACCTGATCCCGGTGCATATCGCCTTCATCCCGGTGCTGGTGCCGCCGCTGCTCAAGCTGATGAATCACCTCGAGCTCGACCGCCGCGCCGTGGCCTGCGTGATCACCTTCGGCATCACCGCGCCCTACATGCTGCTGCCGGTAGGCTTCGGCTCGATCTTCCTGCACGACATCCTGCTGACCAACCTCAACGACAACGGCCTCGACGTCAGCGCCGCCATGGTGCCCACGGCGATGATCGTGCCGATCGGCGGCATGGCGATCGGCCTCGTGGTCGCGATCCTGTTCAGCTATCGCGGCAAGCGCAGCTACGAGGATCGCGACCTGGCCCACGGCGACGAGACCCCGGCAGAGGCCGCCGGCCACCTCAAGCCCTGGCAGATCGCCGTGCTCGGCCTGTCGCTGGTCGGCACCGTGGTGGTGCAGCTGGTCAGCGGCTCCATGGTGCTCGGCGGCCTGTTCGGCTTCGCCGTGCTCTCCGTCAGCGGGGTGTTCCACTGGCACGAACAGGACGACATCTTCACCGAAGGCATGCGCATGATGGCGCTGGTCGGCTTCATCATGATCGCGGCGGCCGGCTTCGCCAGCGTGATGCAGGAAAGCGGCCAGGTGGAGACCCTGGTGACGAGCTCCACCGAACTGATCGGCGACAACAAGGGCCTGGCCGCGCTGGTCATGCTGCTGGTGGGCCTGTTCATCACCATGGGCATCGGCTCGTCGTTCTCGACCATCCCGATCATCGCCTCGATCTATGTGCCGCTGGCGATCGGCTTCGGCTTCTCGCCGATGGCCACCATCGCCCTGGTCGGTACCGCCGCCGCCCTAGGCGACGCCGGCTCGCCCGCCTCGGACTCCACCCTCGGCCCGACCGCCGGCCTCAACGCCGACGGCCAGCATGACCACATCTGGGACAGCGTGGTGCCGACCTTCCTGCACTACAACATCCCGCTGATCGGCTTCGGCTGGCTCGCCGCCATGACGCTGTAAGTCAGTCAGTCGCGTCACCATGCAAGAGGCCCCGCCGGGCGATACCGGCGGGGCCTCTTGCTTTCCGCAGAAGGGCTCGGCAACGCGAGACTCAGCCGCGCACGCAGCAGGCCTTGCCCTTCTTCCCGCTCCCGCACGGGCAGGGATCGTTGCGCCCCGGCTTGAGCCGCGCCACCGAGGGCTCGCCGTCCACGTAGACCCAGCGGCCCGCCTCGCGGCGAAAGCGCGAGCGCTCGTCCAATGCGCCCCAGCGACGACCCTCGCGGAAGGTGGCGCGAAAGTGCACCGTGCCGGTATCGCCCGCCTCGTCGTGATCGAGGATCTCGAGGCGCACCCACTGGGTCGGGTCATCGTCCGGCAGCGACGCCGGCCGCGTCTCGGGCGCCCAGCTCTGCAGCAGATAGTCGCTCAGGCCCAGGGCGAAGGCGCTGTAGCGCGAGCGCATCAGTGCCTCCGGGGTCGGTGCCGGCTCGCCGAGATGATAGCGGCCGCAGCAGGCGGCGAGCGTCAGGCCGCTGCCGCAGGGGCAGTCGTTCGATGTCGTCATCGGAATCTCGTATCCATCGTGAATGGGGTCAGGCGTTGCGTCGCTTGGTGCGCGCCGTGGCTTGGGCCGACCAGGGATCCTCCGGCCAGGGATGCTTGGGATAGCGACCACGCATGTCCTTGCGCACCTCGGGGTAGCCGTTGGCCCAGAAGCTCGCCAGGTCCGCGGTGACCTGCAGCGGGCGCCGCGCCGGCGACAGCAGGTGCAAAAGCGGCGCCACCCGGCCGTCGACCAGCCGCGGCGCGGCCTCCCAGCCGAACACCTCCTGCAGTTTCACCGCCAGCACCGGCGTCTCGCCGCGATAGTCCAGCGCCACCCGCGAGCCGCTGGGCACCGTCAGGTGGGTCGGCACCAGGGCGTCGAGCCGGGACGACTGGCCGCCGGCCAGGCCGTCGCGCAGGATGCGCGCGAACGGCAGCGCCTCGACCTCGTCAAGGCGAGTCAGCCCGGCCAGGTAGGGCCCGAGCCAGGCGTCCAGGTCGTCGAGCAGGGCCTCGTCGGACCAGTCCGGCCAGTCGTCGCCCAGGGTGCGGCGCAGCAGCAGGACCCGAGCCCGCAGCTGCTCGGTGGCCTCGTCGAACGGCAGCCCGCGCCGGCGCACCGCCTCGAGCAGCGCCTGCCGGGCGGTCTCCGGCGGCAGCGTCGTCAGCGGCCGGCGCTCGAGCACCACGGCGCCGAGCCCGCGGCGCCGCTCGCCGACCAGCCGCCCGCGCTCGTCGGACCATTCGAGATGATCGCGCCACTGGCCGGCCTCGGGATGCAGCGCCGTCAGCCGCGCCTCGTCCAGGGCCGCGGCGCGGAAGATCCGCCCGCCGCCGCCCTCGCCGTCCAGGGCCACCGCCACCAGCAGCTCGGCGTGGGCCAGCGGGTGGGACTCGGGCAGCGTGGCCTGCCCGCCGCCGGCCAGCCGGAAGCGGCCCGGCGAGAGCCGCTGGGCGATGCGCTCGGGCCAGGCCAGCGCCAGCAGCTCGCCGAGCGCCTCCATCCGGGGCGACGACAGCCGGCAGCCCATCAGGCTCGCCAGGCGTTTCGCATCGCGCTGCCAGGCGCGATCCTCGCCGGGGCTGGCGAAGCGCTTCTCCAGTGCCGCGGCCAGGTCGCGCTCGTCGTCGGCACCGCGCCCCTCGAGCAGCGCCGCCAGGCCGCAGGCCAGGGCCGCCGCGTCGAGCTCGGACGCGCGCTGAAGCATCACCGCCAGCCGCGGGTGGGTCGGCCAGCGCGTCGAGGCGCGGCCCAGCGCCGTCAGCCGATGGGCGTCGTCCAGCACGCCGAGGCCGCGCAGCAGCTCGCGCCCGGCAGCGAGCGCCCCCGCAGGCGGCGGCGTGATCCAGGTCAGCGACTGGGGGTCGGTGATGCCCCAGCGCGCCAGCTCGAACGCCAGCGGCGCCAGGTCGGCCTGTCGCATCTCCGGCTCGCGGTCCGGCACCAGCGGCTGCTCCTCGGCCCACAGCCGATAGCAGACGCCGGGGCCCTGGCGACCGGCGCGGCCCCGGCGCTGGTCGGCGCTGGCCCGGTTTACCCGCCGGGTCTCGAGCCGCGTCAGGCCGGTGCGCGGCTGGAACACCGGCAGCCGTTCCTGGCCGGCGTCGATCACCAGCCGCACGCCGGGCACCGTGACGCTCGACTCGGCGATGGCGGTGGCCAGCACCACCCGGCGACGGCCCTCGGGATCGGGCGCCAGCGCCCGTCGTTGGGCGTCCAGCGGCAGCCGGCCGTGAAGCTCGTGGATCGCGGCATCGGGCAGCCGATCGGCCAGCGCCCGCGCCAGGCGGCGGATCTCGCCGACGCCCGGCAGGATCACCAGGGCGTCGCCGTCATCGGCCGCCAGCGCCTCGGCCACCACCGCCGCCTGATGGCGCGAGGCCTCGTCACGACGCTTCGGAGGACGGTGATGGGTGGCGACCGGAAACTGGCGCCCCTCGCTCTCGATCACCGGCGTGTCCTCGCCGAGCACCGCGGTCAGCGAGGCCACGTCCAGGGTCGCCGACATCACCAGCAGGCGCAGGTCGTCGCGCACCGACTGGGCGTCGAGGGTCAGCGCCAGGCCGAGGTCGGCCTCGAGGCTGCGCTCGTGGAACTCGTCGAAGATCACCCCGGCCACGCCCTCGAGCAGCGGGTCCTCCTGAAGCATGCGCGTCAGCACGCCCTGGGTGACCACCTCGAGGCGCGTCTCGGGCCCGACGCGAGACTCGCCGCGCATCCGGTAGCCCACCGTCTGGCCGACGCTCTCGCCCAGGGAATCGGCCATGTGACCCGCCGCCAGCCGGGCGGCCACGCGGCGCGGCTCGAGCAGCAAGAGGCGCTGTCCGCGGCACCAGTCGGCCTCGAGCAGCGCGAGCGGCACGCGGGTGGTCTTGCCGGCGCCGGGCTCGGCCACCAGCAGGGCACGGGTGTGCCCGGCCAGCGAGCCCTGGATGTCGGCCAGCCTCGCCTCGATGGGCAGGCCGGTCGGAGTCGCGTCATTCACGCCTGTGGTCATGCGGATCTCGTGTCGTATGCCTGGAGAGAAAGGGGGTTCCAGGTGCCATTTTGTCGAGCCTGGGGCGTCGTGGACAGGTCAAGAGCCAGTTTTCGTCGACGGATCCCACTCGGCGACATCGACCGCCGAGTCCGATACCCGCCTCGCTTGCACGCCGGCGGGCCAGCGGCTAGCCTTGATCTTCGCTGATCTTGACCAAAAGGTCAGAAAATTGCCTCACATCACCCACAACAACAACAGGGTATCGGCATGCAACAGACCTCTCCCCGCGCCGACGGGGCGCTCAACGCGGACGCACCCTCGCGGCAGCCCAGCCTGCCTCTCCTCGATCGGTGGTTCGGCGTCACCCGCCGCGGCTCGACGCTAAAGACCGAGCTGCTGGCCGGCATCGCCACCTTCCTGGCCGGGATGTACATCATCGTGGTCAATCCCGCCGTGCTCTCGGACGCCGGCATCCCCTTCTCCGCGGCGTTGTCCGCCACCGTGCTGATCAGCTTCATGAGCAGCCTGGCGATGGGCCTCTACGCCCGCAACCCCATCCTGGTCGCCCCGGGCATGGGCATGAACGCGCTGTTCACCTACACCCTGGTGCTGGGCGCCGGCCTCAGCTGGGAAGTCGCGCTGGGCTGCGTGTTCTGGTCGGGGGTGCTGTTCGCCCTGCTCGCGGTGTTCAACGTGCGCCGCGCCATCATCGAGGCCATCCCCGCCTCGCTGCGCTACGCCATCACCTGCGGCATCGGGCTGTTCATCACCTTCATCGGGCTGCAGAACGCCGGCTTCATCGTCGGCAGTGACGCCACCCTGGTATCGCTCGGCACCATGGACGCCTCTCTCGCCACCTTCTTCCTCGGACTGATGGCCACCGCGGTGTTCGTGATCCTGCGCTTCAACGGCGCGCTGATCATGGGCATCGCCCTGACCACGCTGATGGCCGCGCCCATGGGCCGGCTGTGGGGCGACGAGGTGATGGTGGCCTGGAACGGCCTGGCCGCCTGGCCAGACTTCGGCACCGTGATGCAGGTCGACATCCTCGGCGCGCTGAAGGTGGCCTATCTGCCGTTCATCTTCGTGATGCTGTTCACCAACTTCTTCGACGCCCTGTCGTGCTTCATGGCGCTGTCGGAATCGGCGGACCTCAAGGACGAGGACGGCAACCCGCGCCACCTCAAGCGCTCGATGACGGTGGATGCCTTCGCCTCGATGATCGCCGCGCCGCTCGGCACCAGCGCCGCCCAGACCTTCATCGAGTCGGGCGCCGGCGTCGCCCAGGGCGGCCGCACCGGCCTGGTGGCGGTGGTCATCGCGCTGCTGTTCCTGCCCTTCCTGTTCCTCTCGCCGCTGCTGTCGCTGGTGCCCGGCATCGCCACCGCCCCGGCGCTGGTGCTGGTCGGCCTGTTCATGATGGCGCCGGTGGCGAAGATCGACTGGCAGCGCTTCGACCAGGCCTTTCCCGCCTTCCTGGCCATCATCCTGATGCCGCTGACCTACTCGATCACCCTCGGCATCGCCTTCGGCTTCATGAGCTTCGTGCTGATCAAGGTGGCCACCGGACGCCTCGAGGACATCCGACCGGCGATGTGGGTGTCGGCGGCGCTGTCGGTGCTGCTGCTGGTCACCGCTCAGTAAGCGACGCCTCGTCGGCCGGCGCGCGGTCGGCGGGGTGCTTCACCCCGCAGCCCTTGATCACCACCCGGGTCAGGAACTCGGTGATGCGCTCGATATCCTCGTCGGAGAGTGCCTCATGGCCGGTGATGCCCCGCACCTGGGCCTCGAAGTCGGCGTAGTGCTGGGTCGAGGACCAGATCAGAAAGATCAGCCACACCGGGTCGACCGGGTCCATCAGGCCCCGCTCGGCCCACTGGCGAAACACCGCCGCGCGGCTGTGCACCCAGTCGCGCAGCTCGCCGCTCAGGAACTCCTGCAGGAAGGGCGCGCCGCCGATGATCTCGCTGGCGAACAGCCGTGAGCCCTCGGGATACCGGCGCGACATCCACATCTTCGAGCGGATGAAGGCCGACAGCACCTCGGCCGGGTCGTCGTCGGCCGAGATGTCGTCGAGCATGGCGTTCCAGCGCTCCATCACCTGCTCCAGCAGGCGCACGTAGAGCCTGCGCTTGCTGCCCATGTAGTAGAGGACATTGGACTTGGGCAGCCCCGCCTGCTCGGCGATCTCCTGCACGCTGGCCCCGCGATAGCCGTGCCGGGCGAAGACCCGCTCCGCCGCCGCCAGGATCGCCTGCTCGTTGCGCCGACGGATGGCGCCGCCTTCCTGTTCACTGCCGTTGTCTGCCTTGGCCATGGGCCCTCGCTGTCGGTACCGATCCTGGGGGCAAAGAGTGCCTCAGGGCCCGGCATCAAGGCAATTCGGCATCACCGCCGACGCCCGATCGGGGGAGAAAACGGCACCGAGAGGCGCCAGACACTTGCCAAAGCTGACCACACGGTCAAGAATTAGATCATCTCCTGATTCCCGGCCACTACAACCACAATCGGAGCCGACACCCATGATCGACTTCTACCTCAACGGCAGGCGTCAGCGCTGTCGCGACGTCAGCGCCGACACCAGCACCCTCGAGCTGCTGCGCGAAGGCCTCGGCCAGACCGGCACCAAGGAAGGCTGCGCCTCCGGCGACTGCGGCGCCTGCACCGTGGCGATCGGCGAACCCGGTGAGGACGGCGAGCTGGTCTATCACAACGCCAACGCCTGCCTGACCCCGGCCCACCAGCTCGACGGCTGCCACCTGGTCACCGTCGAGGGACTGGCCAGCGGCGAGCGGCTGCACCCCGCCCAGGCGGCGATGGTCGACTGCCACGGCAGCCAGTGCGGCTTCTGCACCCCGGGGATCGTGATGTCGCTGTTCACCCTCTACGAGGATCAGCGGCGCCGACCTGCCCCGCTGAACCAGGCGCGCCTCGAGGAGGCCCTGGGCGGCAACCTGTGCCGCTGCACCGGCTACCGACCGATCCGCGACGCCGCCCTCGCCATGGGTGACTATCCGGCGGCCGACCCCGCCTGGGCCGAGGACGCGGGCCTCGCCGGCCACGTCGCCTGCCTGCGCCAGCCCCGCGACGGCGAGCCGGCCGCGGCGGGCCACGACGTCAGCCACTACGTCACGCCCCGGGACCTCGAGGCCCTGCGCGCGCTGAAAGCCGAGCGCCCCGACGCCCGGCTGGTGGCCGGCGGCACCGACCTGTGGCTCGAGGCCACCCAGCAGCTCAAGGCGCTGGACGACCTGATCGACGTGCGCCGTGTCGCCGAGCTCAACGCCATCGAGGAGACCGAGGCCGGCTGGTGGGTCGGCGCATCGGTCACCCTGGCCCGGCTGACGCCGCTGCTCGCCGAGCCCTATCCGGCCTTCGTGCACCTGATGCACCGCTTCGCCTCCTCGCAGATCCGCCACCGCGCCACGCTCGGCGGCAACATCGCCAACGCCTCGCCGATCGGCGACACCCCGCCGGTGCTGCTGGCCCTCGATGCCATACTGCGTCTCGACGGCCCCGGCGGCCCGCGCGAGCTGCCGCTGTCCGATTTCTTCCTCGACTACCGCCAGACGGCGCTGGCCGACGACGAGTTCATCGCCGCCGTCTTCCTGCCGCGCCCGAGTGCGGCGCAGAATCTCAAAGTCTGGAAGCTGTCGAAACGACGTGAGGACGACATCTCCGCGGTGCTCGCCGCCTTCGCCTGGCGCCTGGAAGACGGCGTGATGCGCGACGTCCACCTGGCCTTCGGCGGCATGGCGGCCGTGCCCCGCCGCGCCCCCGCCGCCGAGGCCGCGCTGGAGGGCCGGGCTCCGGACGCCGAGGCCTTCGCCGCCGCCCGGGCGGCGCTCGGCGAGGAGCTCGCGCCGATGTCCGACGTGCGCGGCAGCGCCGAGTACCGCCGCCTGGCCGCCGGCAACCTGCTCGAGCGGCTGCGGCTGATGATCGCCGCCGAACATGGCCCCATCGACGACAACGGCGCCAACGACAACAACGATTCCGCGACCAAGGTGACTCTCGATGCGTACGCTCACTGACATTCCCCAAGACACCTCACGGCGGAACCAGGGCGACGCGCCGCTGGCCCGGGAGACCGTCGCGGCCCGGGGCGGCGCCGGCAGCGCCCGCGCCCACGAGAGCGCCGTCAAGCACGTGACCGGCCGCGCACCCTATATCGACGACATCGCCACCCCGGCCAACGCCCTGCACGTGGCGGTGGGCTTCTCGCCGGTGGCCCACGGCCGCCTGACCCGGCTCGACCTGGACGGGGTGCGCGACGCGCCGGGCGTGGTGGACGTGATCACCCTGGCCGACGTGCCCGGCCATACCGACATCGGCCCGGTGTTCCCGGGCGACCCGATCTTCGCCAGTGAGGAGATCAGCTACCTCGGCCAGAGCCTGTTCGCGGTGGCGGCGGAGAGCCACCGCGCGGCACGGCTGGCGGTCAGGGAGGCGATCGTCGAGATCGACGAGCAGCCGGCGTCGCTGGACCCGGTGGCCGCCGCCGAGCGCGAGGAGTTCGTGCGCCCCACCCACGTGCACCAGCGTGGCGACTGGCAGCACGCCCTGAACGAGGCGCCCCATGTGCTGGAGGGCGAGCAGTTCGTCGGCGGCCAGGAGCACTTCTACCTCGAGGGCCAGGCCTGCCTGGTGGTGCCCTCCGAGGACGAGGGCGTGATGGTCTACACCTCCAACCAGCACCCCAGCGAGAGCCAGAAGCTGGTCGCCGAGGTGCTCGGCGTGCCCTTCCACGCGGTGACCATGGAGATGCGACGCATGGGCGGCGGCTTCGGCGGCAAGGAGACCCAGGCCTCGCCCTGGGCCTGCATCGCCGCGCTGATCGCCCGGCGCACGAACCGCCCGGCCAAGCTGCGCCTGCCCCGGGCCGAGGACCTGTGCGCCACCGGCAAGCGCCACCCCTTCCATAACCGCTATCGCCTCGGCTTCGACGAGCGCGGCGTGCTGGCCGGCGGCGATATCACTGTGATCGGCGACTGCGGCTACTCGCCGGACCTGTCCGAGGCGATCGTCGACCGCGCCATGTTCCACGCGGACAACGCCTACTCGCTGGGCGAGGCCCGGGTGACCGGCCAGCGCGCCCGCACCCACAAGGCCTCCAACACCGCCTTCCGCGGCTTCGGCGGCCCCCAGGGCATGATGATCATCGAGCGCGCCATGGACGACATCGCCCGCCATCTCGGCGAGGACCCGCTGACCGTGCGCAAGCGCAACCTGTATCGGGCCAAGGGCGAAGACGGCGCGCCGCTGGACGTCACCCGCGATATCACCCACTACGGCCAGCGCGTCGAGCAGCTCACCCTGCTGCACGACCTGATCGACCAGCTCGAGCGGAGCAGCGACTACTGGGCGCGGCGCCGAGAGATCACCGCCTTCAACGCGGCAAGCCCGATCATCAAGCGCGGCCTGGCGCTGACGCCGGTGAAGTTCGGCATCTCCTTCACCGCCCAGCACCTCAACCAGGCCGGCGCGCTGCTGCACGTCTATACTGACGGCAGCGTGCTGATCAATCACGGCGGCACCGAGATGGGCCAGGGCCTGCACACCAAGGTGTGCCAGGTGGTGGCCCGGGAGCTGGGCCTCGACCTGGAACGCGTGCGCATCAGCGCCACCCGCACCGACAAGGTGCCCAATACCTCGCCCACCGCCGCTTCCAGCGGCGCCGACCTCAACGGCCAGGCGGCCCGCGACGCGGCGAGCAAGCTGCGCGAGCGGCTGTTCGACTTCGCCGCCGGCCACTTCGACCGGGAGGCGGGCGGGCTCGACCGCGAGACCATGCGCCTGGAGGACGGCCAGCTGGTGGCCGGGCTCGGCGAGGCCGAGACGCGCATCCCCTGGGGCGAGCTGGTCCAGGCCGCCTATATCGGCCGCGTCTCGCTGTCCGAGAAGGGCTTCTATGCCACGCCCCTGATCCACTACGACCGCGCCACCGGCCGCGGCCGGCCCTTCTACTACTATGCCTTTGGGGCCGCCGTGGCCGAGGTCGAGGTCGACACCCTGTCCGGCGAGTACCGCGTCAGCCGCGCCGATATCCTTCACGACGTGGGCGATTCGCTGAACCCGGCCATCGACATCGGCCAGATCGAGGGCGGCTTCATCCAGGGCATGGGCTGGCTGACCAGCGAGGAGCTGGTCTGGAACGAGGCCGGCCGGCTGGTCTCCGACGGCCCGGCCACCTACAAGATTCCGGCCTTCGGCGACCTGCCCGAGACCTTCAACGTCGCGCTGATGCAGGGCCATCCCAACTCCCAGGCCAGCATCTATCGCTCCAAGGCCGTGGGCGAGCCGCCCTTCATGCTCGGCATCTCGGTGTGGTCGGCGCTGCGCGATGCCCTCTCGAGTCTCGCCGACTATCGCGTCAGCCCGGCGCTGGACACGCCCGCCACCCCGGAGCGTGTACTGATGGCCGCCGAGTCCCTCAGTAGGACCCGCACCAGCGCCGATGCCGAGCGTGGCGCCGCCCATGACGAGAGGTCTGACCATGCACCCGCCTGAGCCCTGGTACACGGCGCTCGCCCGCCTGCAGCGCGAGGCGCGCCCCCACGCCCTGGCCAGCGTGGTGGGCGTGGCCGGCTCCACCCCGCGGGAGCCCGGCGCCAAGATGGTGGTCACCGCCGACGATGTCCACGACACCCTGGGCGGCGGCCACTTCGAGCAGCAGGTGATCGAGGCCGCCCGCGAGGCGCTGGCCAGCGGACGCCGCGACACCCGGCTAGAGGCCTTCCCGTTGGGCGGGCGCTCCGGTCAGTGCTGCGGCGGCTACGTGCACGTGCTGATCGAACCGTTCGCCGGCGCCGAGATGGAGATCGCGCTGTTCGGTGCCGGCCACGTCGGCCGGGCGCTGATCCAGGCGCTGGCCCCGCTGCCCTGGCGCATCCGCTGGTTCGACAGCCGCGACCACGCCTTCCCGGATGACGTCGCCGACCGCGACCGGCTGCAGCATGTCCGCCTGGCGGCCGGTGCCGAGGGCGCGGAGGCCGCGGTGGCGTCGCTGCCGGCCGGCTGCCACGCCCTGGTGATGACCCACGATCACGCCGAGGATCGCGCCCTGGTCGACGCCCTGCTGCGGCGCGGCGACTGCGCCTCGATCGGCCTGATCGGCTCCGACAGCAAGTGGGCGAGCTTCAAGAGCCGGCTGCGCGACGCCGGCCACGACGAGGCCGCACTGGCAACGGTGCGCTGCCCGATCGGCGTGCCCGGCGCCCACGGCAAGCGGCCCTGCGAGATCGCCCTGGCGGTGGCCGCCGAGCTCTTGACGCTCAAGCCCGACAGCGAGCGCGACGACCGCCGCGGCGTCGCCCCGGAGGCGCTGCGCCAGGCGTTTCCATCAAGAACTTAGAGCCACACCGATGAGCACCGGGGATAAGGCGCAGCGAGGGTTTTTGCCATGGATGGCAAAAGTAGCGCCCAGGGAAGGGTTCACAGCGCCTCGCTAAGGCTTGTCGCCGGGTAAGCTCATCGCCTGAACATTCGCCAAGACCCAACAGAATCCGACTTTTCCATGCGCCGGCCAAGCGGCGTTCAGCGGAGAGATTGATGACCGACCCCCAACCCCACATGCGCCTGCTGCGCGGCCCGCTGCTGAGCTTCGACGCCGACCCGGGCGAGGACGACGCCCCGGCCGCGGGCAGCGTGCGCCATCTGGAAGACGGCGCCGTCTGGCTGGTCGACGGCCGCATCCACGCCGTGGCCGACCACGCCGAGCTGGCCCCGCACCTGCCGGCGGACATCGAGACCGTGGACTATGGCGACAAGCTGATGATGCCGGGCTTCATCGACAGCCACGTGCACTACGCCCAGCTCGACATCATGGCCTCCTACGGCCGCCAGCTGCTCGACTGGCTCAACGACTACACCTTCCCGGAGGAGTGTCGCTTCGCCGAGCGCGCCCACGCCGAGGCAGTGGCCGAGGCCTTCCTCGGCGAGACCCTGCGCGCCGGCACCACCACCGCCCAGGTGTTCTGCACCTCGCACCCCGGCTCGGTGGACGCCTTCTTCACCGCCGCCCGGGCCCGCGGCCTGCGCATGCTGGCCGGCAAGGTGCTGATGGATCGCCACGCCCCCGAGGCGCTGGTCGACGATCCCCTCGGGGGGCTGGCCGACAGCGAGCGGCTGATCGGCGACTGGCACGGCCGGGACCGCCTCGGCTACAGCCTGACCCCGCGCTTCGCGCCCACCTCCAGCCGCGAGCAGCTCGAGGCCACCGGCGCGGTGCTGCGCAACGCCCCGGATCTTCACCTGCAGACCCACCTCTCGGAGAACGAGGGCGAGATCGCCTGGGTCGGCGAGCTGTTTCCCGAATGCGAAGACTATCTGGGGGTCTACGAGCGCTACGGCCTGGTGGGGCCGCGCAGCACCTTCGCCCACGGCATCCACCTCGACCAGCCGATGCGCCGCCGGCTGGCCGGGGCCGGCGCCAACGTCGCCTTCTGCCCGACCTCCAACCTGTTCCTCGGCAGCGGGCTGTTCGACCGCCTGGCCTGCCGCGAGGCGGGGCTCGCCACCACGCTCGCCAGCGACGTGGGCGCCGGCACCGATCTCTCGGGGCTCGCCACCCTCAAGGCCGCCTATCAGGTCGGCCAGCTGCGCGGCCAGCCGCTCACCGCCTGGCAGGGCTTCTACCGGCTGACGCTAAGCAACGCCCGGGCCCTGCACCTGGACGACCGCATCGGCCGCCTGCGCGAGGGCCATGAAGCCGACCTCGTGGTCCTCGACCCACAGGCCACGCCGCTGCTGGCCCGACGCACCGCCCGCTGCCGGACTCTCGCCGAGACGCTGTTCGCGCTGATGATGCTGGGCGACGACCGCACCGTGTACGCCACCTGGGCCAACGGCCGGCGAGTGCATCAGCGAGACACCTGATCTCCCCCTGCACACGCCAGGCATGAATGACCGGCACGAACCGGCATGAAAAAAGGGCGGCGCCGAAGCGCCGCCCTTTTTTCATCGATGCCCGCCGACATCAGCCGCAGGCCGCGAGCCTGGCGCGAAGTTCCGAGCGGCGCTCCTCGCTCATGAAGGCCGCCTCGATCGCGTTGCCGGCGAGCCGGCCGAAGGTCTCCCGGGACCAGCCGAAGGCGCGCTGGCAGGCCTCGAAATTTTCCAGCATGCCGCCGCCGAAGTAGGCGGGGTCGTCGGAATTGAGCGTCAGGTTGAGGCCGGCCTCGAGCATCGCCGGCAGCGGATGCGCCTCCATGCGCTCGACCACCTTGAGCCGCAGGTTCGAGAGCGGGCAGACGGTCAGCACCATGGCCTCGTCGCGCAGCCGCGCGACCAGCGCCTCGTCCTCCAGGCAGCGCACGCCGTGATCGATGCGGCAGACGTCGAGCACGTCCAGCGCCTCATGGATATAGGCGGGTGGCCCCTCCTCGCCGGCGTGGGCGACCCGGGCCAGGCCCAGCTCACCGGCGCGGCGGAACGCCTCGGTGAACTTGCCCGGCGGATGGCCGACCTCGGCGCTGTCGAGGCCCACGGCGTCGATCCGGTCGAGATAGGGCGCGGCCTGCTCCAGCAGCACCTCGGCCTCCTCGGCCGGCCGGTCGCGCAGGAAGGCGAGGATCATCGCCGTGGACAGGTCCAGCTCGTCCTCGGCGCGACGGCGGGCGCGCTCGAGCCCCGCCATCACCGCCTCCAGCGCCACGCCCCGCGACAGATGCGCCTGGGGGTCGACGTGCATCTCCACGTGCACCACGCCTTCGGCGGCGGCGCGCCGGAAGTAGTCCATGGCCAGGTCCTCGAAGTCCCGGGCGGTGAGCAGCACGCTCATGCCCTGGAAATAGAGGTCCAGGAAGGACTGCAGGTCGTCGAAATCGTAGGCGGCGCGCACCTCCTCCACCGAGGCGTAGGGCAGCGTCACGCCGTTGCGCTCGGCGAGCGCCATCATCAGTTCGGGTTCCAGGGTGCCCTCGATGTGCAGATGCAGCTCGGCCTTGGGCAGGGCCTTCAGGAAATCCCGCATGAATCACCTCGTATCAATGCTTTGCCCTATCCTGAAAGATTCCGCGCGGCGGCGCAAAGTCCTTCTCCGGCAGCAGGCTCAGGGCCTGCCAGCGGTCGACCCCGGGCAGTGCCGTCTGTTCGGCCCGCTCGTGCACCAGATAGAGCACGCTGCGCCCGGCGAGCCAGCCGTCGAGGCGCTCGGCGATGCGCGCGGCCAGCGCCGGATCGAGGCCGGCGAAGGGCTCGTCGAGGATGACCAGCCCCGGATCGCGCAGCAGCAGCCTCGCCAGTGCCACCCGACGCGCCTGGCCGCCGGAGAGTCGCCGGCCGCCCTCGCCCACCCGCGTGTCGAGCCCGCGCGGCAGCGATTCCGCCCAGTCGGCCAGCTCCACCGCCTCGAGCACGGCCCACAGCCGCGCGTCATCGGCCTCGGGGGCGGCCAGCAGCAGGTTGGCCGCCAGGCTGTCGTCGAACAGCTCGCTGTGCTGGGTCAGGCAGGCGACCCGCTCGGCCAGAACGTCGGCGGCGATCTCGCCGACCGGCGCCTCGTTAAGCCGCACCCGGCCCGCGTCCGGCACCCGCTGGCCGGTGACCAGCGCCGCCAGGCTCGACTTGCCGCTGCCCGACACCCCGTGCACGGCCAGCCGCTCCCCGGGTGCCAGCGCCAGCGAGAAGCCGTCGAACACCGGCGTCAGGGCGCCGGGATAGCGCAGCGCGACCTCCTCGAGGGCGAGCGCCAGGGCACCGGGGCGCAGCGACGCCGCGCCCCGGTCGGCGTCGTCGCGACGGGCGTCCTCCAGCGCATTGAGCCGCTCGGCGGCGGCCAGGGTGGCCCCGAACTGGGTGAAGGCCATGGGCAGCGCGGTCAGCGCCTCGCTCATCGCCATCACCGCCAGCGGCATCATCACCATCAGCGGGCCGGACAGCGCCCCGGCCTGCCAGGCGAGGGCCGCGAGCCACAGCGCCGAGAGCCAGCCGAGCCCGACGGCCAGCCCGGCCACCGCCGTGCCCAGCGCCGAGAACCGCCCCAGGCGGCGCTGATCGGCGTAGAGCCGATCCTCGATGGCCTCGAGGCGCCGCCGCTGGCCGGCCAGGGTGCCGTAGGTCTCGAGCTCGGCGAGCCCCTGGAGCTGCTCGATCAGCCGACCGCGCAGGCGCTCCAGCTCATCGACCCGCTGCCGGCTGGCGGCGAGCCCCAGGCGCGCCTGGCCCAGCGTCAGCCAGCCCCAGGCGGCGCCGAGCAGCCCCGCCACCGCCAGCCCCGCCGCCGGCGACCAGATCGCCAGGAAGCCGGCCAGGGCGAGGATCGCCAGCAGCGCCACCGCCGCCGGCGCCAGCAGGCGCAGGAACAGGCTGTCCAGGGTGTCGATGTCGGCGGTCAGGCGGTTCAGCCAGTCGCTGGCCCGGCGCCGCGACAGCGTCTGGGCGTCGAGGCCGGCCAGCACCGCGAACATCCGCCCGCGCAGGTCGGCCAGCAGGCGCAGCACCGTGTCGTGGTTGTAGAGCCGTTCGACGTAGCGCGCCACGGTGCGGGTCACCGCGAAACCGCGGATGCCGCTGCCCGGCACGTAGACGTCCAGGGTCATGGCGCCCCCGGCGGCCAGGGCGATGCCGGCCAGGCCGGTCGCGGTGATGAACCAGCCGGACAGCGCCAGCAGCCCGATCGCCGAGGCCAACGCCAGCGCCATCAGCGCGCCGCCGGCCAGCAGGCGGCCGCGGCGCCGGCCGAGCAGGCGCAGCCAGGGCGCGAGGGTCGCGATCGTGGCGCGTCGCTCAGTCATGGATCACCTCCTCGAGGCGGCCGTCGCGCAGCGTCAGGTGCCGGTCGGCGCAGGCCAGCGGCGCGGCCCGGTGGCTGGCGATGACCAGGCTGCGGCCCTCGGCGGCCAGCGCCATCAGCGCCTCGATCACCACCGCCTCGCTCTCGGCGTCGAGGCTCTCGGTGGGCTCGTCGAGCAGCACCAGCCGCGCCTCGGAGAGAAACACCCGGGCCAGCGCCAGACGCTGGGCCTGGCCGCCGGAGAGCCCGACCCCGCGCTCGCCGAGCCGGGTGTCGAGCCCGTCGGGCAGCCCGGCCACCAGCTCGCCCAGCCCGGCGGCGACCAGCGCCCGATGCAGCGCGGCGTCATCGGCGGCGGGCGCGGCGAGGCGCAGGTTGTCGGCCAGGCGGCCGTGGATCAGCAGCGGACGCTGATCCATCCAGGCCACCTCGAGCCGGGTGCGCAGGCGACGATGGCCGCTGTCCGGATCGACAAAGCCCGCCAGGAGCTGCAGCAGGGTCGACTTGCCGACGCCGGAGGGCCCGCTGATCGCCAGCACCTCGCCCGGCGCCAGCGTCAGGTCCATCGGCCCCAGCACGCGGCCGCGCTCGGGGTGCGACACCGTGACCGCCTCCAGCTCGGCCACCGCCCCAGCGGCATGGGGCGCGGGCGGCGCCAGGCCGCTGCGGCGCGGCGTCTCGTCGAGCAGTGCCACCATGCCCTCGGCGGCGCCCAGCGCCGAGGCTCGGTCGTGATAGTGCTGGGCCAGGCTTCTCAGCGGCTGGAAGAACTCCGGCGCCAGCAGCAGCGCCAGCAGCCCGGAGAACAGCGTCAGCTGGTCGGCCGGCCCGTAGCTGATGTAGCCGAGCAGGCCGAAGCCCACGTAGATCGCCACCACGGCGATCGACACGGCGGCGAAGAACTCCAGCACCGCCGAGGAGAGGAAGGCCAGGCGCAGCGGGCGCAGGGCCCGGCGCCGGTAGTCGTCGGCGGCGGCGTGCACCTCCTCGGTGGCCGCGGCGGTGCGACCGAACAGCTGCAGGGTGGTGATGCCGCGCACCCGGTCGATGAAGTGGCGTGACAGCCTTGCCACGGCATCGAACTGCTCTTCGTTGAGCCGCTCGGCGCCCATGCCCACCAACGCCATGAACAGCGGGATCAGCGGCGCCGCCAGCAGCAGGAAAACGGCCGCCAGCCAGTCGAGCCAGGCCACGACGGCCAGGATGACCAGCGGCAGCAGCACGGCGAGATAGCGCTGGGGCAGGAAGCGGGCCACGTAGCCGTCCAGCGCCTCGACCTGGTCCACCGCCCGCTGGGCCAGGCTGGCGCTGTGATGGCCGGTGAGGCCCACCGGCCCGAGCCGTTCCAGATGATCGAGCAGCTCGCCCCGGGCCCGGCGGCGCAGCCGCAGGCTGGCGGCGAGGCCCAGGGTCTCCTGGCCCCACTGGGCCAGGGCCCGCAGCCCCATCAGCGCCGCCAGGGCGATGAAGGCCAGCAACAGCGTGGAGGGCGCACGGCCCTCCACCAGGAGTGATGTCACCAGCCAGGCCAGCAGCACCAGCTGTGCCACGGTGGCGATGCCGGCGACCAGGCCACAGCCCACGGCCAGGCCCAGTCGCCTTCGTTCGGCGCGCGCCAGGCCGGCGAGCCAGGCGCGCGATGTCGATGCCTGCGTCATCGTCTCAGTGGTACCCCTCGCCCACGCGGACCTTGCCGCGGAACACCCAGTAGCTCCAGGCGGTGTAGGCCAGCACGATCGGGATCACGAACAGCACCCCGAGCAGCAGGAACAGCTGGGACTCCGGCGCCGAGGCCACGTCCCACAGGGTGTAGTTCGGCGGCACGATCACCGGCCACTTGCTGACCACCAGCCCCAGATAGGTGAAGACGAACACCCCCAGGGTGGCGATGAACGGCTGGCCCTCGCGGCGCGCCTGCACCGAGCGCCACAGCCAGAAGGCACACAGCATGGCCAGCGCCGGAAACACCCACAGCAGGTGCAGGTGACCGAACCAGCGCTCGCGCACCGCGTCATCCACGAAGGGGGTCCACAGGCTGATGATGGCGAACACCGCCAGCACCGCGACCAGCAGACGCGGTGCCAGCCGGTAGGCCCAGGCCTGGATGTGGCCCTCGGTCTTCATGATCAGCCAGGTGGCGCCGAGCAGCGCATAGCCGGCCACCAGGCCGAGGCCGGTCAGCACGGTGAAGGGCGTCAGCCAGTCCAGGGCGCCGCCGACGTAGACGAAGTCCTCCACCGGGAAGCCCTGGATGTAGGCGCCCACCACGGCCCCCTGGGCGAAGGCCGCCACGGTGGAGCCGCCGAAGAAGGCACGGTTCCACCAGCGACGATTGCGATGCGACTTGAAGCGGAACTCGAAGGCGATGCCGCGGAAGATCAGCCCGGCCAGCATCAGGAAGACCCCGATGTAGAGCGCCGGCAGGAACACCGAGTAGACCACCGGGAAGGCCGCCAGCAGTCCAGCCCCGCCGAGCACCAGCCAGGTCTCGTTACCGTCCCAGATCGGGGCCACGGAGTTCATCAGCACATCGCGGCTGTCCTCGTCCGGGGCGAAGGGAAAGAGAATGCCCACGCCCAGGTCGAAGCCGTCCATCAGCACGTACATGATCACGCCGAAACCGATGATGCCGGCCCAGATCAGCGTCAGATCCAACATTTCCATGGTTCAGCTCCTTCCCGGCTGGTTGGCGGCGTCTTCGAACGGCACATGGGAGGCGGACAGCGGCCGCTTGGGACGCTCCACCTCGTCGTCATGGGGTGGCTCGGGCAGCATGCCCTGACGCACGACCCGGGTCAGGTAGAGCGTGCCGGCGTAGAACACCACGGCGTAGACCAGGATGTAGCCGATCAGGGTGAACAGCGCCATGCCGCCGGTCAGCGACGGCGTCACCGCCTCGGCCTGGGTCATGATGCCGTACACCAGCCAGGGCGCGCGGCCGATCTCGGTGACGAACCAGCCGGCGAGCACCGCCAGGAACGGCGTGATGGTCATGACGCGCATGAACTGCAGGAAGCCGCGATGATCGTAAAGCCGCCCCTTGGCACGCAGCCCGGCGCCGATCAGCACCGCGACGATCATCGCCAGCCCCATGGCCACCATGATGCGGAACGACCAGAACACCAGCCACACCGGCGGCTGCTCTTCCGGCGGCACCTCGCTGATGCCCGGGACCTCGCCGTCGATGTCATGGGTGAGGATCAGGCTGGCCACCCCGGGCAGACCGACTTCCAGGGCGTTCTCCTGGGCCTTTTGATCGGGCCAGGCGAACAACAGCAGCGGCGTGCGCGACTGGGTCTCCCAGTTGCCTTCCATGGCCGCCACCTTGGTCGGCTGGTGCTCCAGGGTGTTGAGCCCATGCCCGTCGCCGACGATCGCCTGGGTAGGCGCCAGCACCAGCAGCAGCCACAGGCACATGGAGAACGCCTTGCGGTTGGCCTCGACGTCACGGCCGATCAGCAGGTACCAGGCGCTGACGCCGGCCACCACGAAGCCGCCGGTCAGGAACGACGCCATCACGAAGTGCACGAAGCGATACGGGAAGGAAGCGGTGAAGATCGCCTCGCTCCAGTCGGTGACGTGGAAGCGCCCGTCGATCAGCTCGGTGCCGGCCGGGGTCTGCATCCAGCTGTTGGAGACCAGGATCCAGAACGCCGAGATGAAGGTGCCCAGCGCCACCATGATCGAGGCGAACAGGTGCACGCCCTGGGGCACCTTGCCGCGTCCGAACAGCAGCACGCCGAGGAAGGCCGCCTCGAGGAAGAAGGCGGTGACCACCTCATAGCTCAGCAGCGGACCGAGAATGTTGGAGGCCGCCAGCGAGAAGTTGCTCCAGTTGGTGCCGAACTGGAAGGCCATGACGATGCCCGAGACCACGCCCATGCCGAACACCACGGCGAAGACGCGCGCCCAGAAGATCGCCAGGCGTTCCCAGGCGGGGTTGCCGGTGCGATAGAACAGGCCGTTGAGCACGGCGAGATAGGATGCCAGCCCGATCGTGAAGACCGGGAAGATGGCATGGAAGGAAACCACGAAGGCGAACTGCAGCCGCGACAGCAGCAGAGGATCCAGTTCCATGGGTGACACCTCGTTCCTGCGGATCGATGAAAGTGATGCGAAGGCACTCTCCGTGCTCTTGGTCGTCGGGCGCCGGGGCGCCCTGCCGCATTTCTCCCTTGCCTGCCCAGCCTAGCCGAAGAGGCCGCGGCGGGAACAGGCAACGAAATCATCTTACCCCGGGAAGGCTTCCCCCATGTGTGTCGGGATGTCGCAGTGCATCATGCGGCGCCGGCGTCTATCACCAGGTGCACCATGAAGCCGAGATAGGCCACGTACATGGCCAGCAGGGCGCCGCCCTCGAGGCGATTGATGCGACCCTGGCGGCCGCGCCAGCCCAGCGCGAAGACCACCATCAGCACCGTCATCGCCGCCATCAGGCTCCAGTCGCGCAGCAGCACCTCGCGGCCCGCGTCGATCGGCGAAATCACCGCGGCCAGCCCCACCACGCCGAGGGTGTTGAACAGGTTGGACCCCACCACGTTGCCCAGCACCAGGTCGTGCTCGCGGCGGCGCAACGCGCTGATCGAGGACGCCAGCTCCGGCAGCGAGGTGCCCACCGCCACCACGGTCAGGCCGATCACCAGATCGCTGACGCCGAGGCTCTGGGCGATGTCCACCGCGCCCCACACCAGCAGCCGGGAACTGGCCACCAGCAGCACCAGCCCGAGCGCCGTCCAGCCCAGGGCGGCCTTCATCGACATCGGATGCGAGGCCAACTCGGTCTCGGTGTCCGACGACAGCGGATCGCTGCCGTCCTTGAGCCCCCGGAACACGCTGTAGCCCATGAAGGCCACCAGTACCACCAGCAGCAGCGCGCCCTCCAGGCGCACCACGCCGCCCAGCAGCAGCACCGCCGACAGCAGCGTCGCGCCGCCCAGCACCGGCAGCTCGCGGCGGATCACCCCGGAGTGCACCGCCAGCGGCGCGATCAGCGCCACCAGGCCCAGGATCAGGCCGATGTTGGCGATGTTGGAGCCATAGGCATTGCCCAGCGCCAGGCCCGGATTGCCCTGGCTGGCGGCAATGGCCGAGACCACCATTTCCGGTGCCGAGGTGCCGAAGCCGATCACCAGCATGCCGATCAACAAGGGCGATAAGCCGAGTCGCGCGGACGTCGCCGCCGCGCCGTCGACGAAGCGCTCGGCGCTCCAGACCAGCAGGATCAGGCCTGCCACCACCGCCAGGGCGGGAAGCATCATGGTGTCTCCATCGGAACAAATGAGACGCGCATGGTTGACTATGGTGCCCCCCGCGTCAACGTGACACACTTCCCTTAAGCCGTTGATCGTCAGGAGGACATCATCGCCGTGCCAAGGCCGGCCTTTCGCCACATCGCCCTGCCCGCCCAGGTGCCCTATGTCGACCGCATGCCGCCGGAGGCCCGCGCCACCCGGCGACGCCTGCGTGCCTGCCACGAATGCGACTGGCTGATGGCCCTGCCGCCGCTGCATTCCGGCGAGCAGGCGGTATGCCCGCGCTGCGGCCACGCCGAGGTGCGGCGCCATCGCTATCCGGCCCAGCGCAGCCTGGCGCTGGCGATCGCCGCGCTGGCGAGCCTGGCGATCGCCGCGGCCTTTCCCTTCCTGGCCTTCAGCGTGCGCGGCGTGGGCAACCGCATCGAACTGACCCAGACCGCCACCGACCTGATCGGCCATCACGCGCCGCTGGTGGCGATCGTCGTGCTGCTGACCATCCTGGTGCTGCCGACCCTCTATCTGCTGGCGGTGGTGTGGCTGCAGATCGGCCTGCTGAGCGGCCATCCGCTGCCGGCCAGCCGCAGCGCCGCCCGCGCCCTCGCCCACCTGCAGCCCTGGATGATGGCCGACGTCTTCCTGATCGGCACCCTGGTCAGCCTGATCAAGATCGTCGGTCTCGCCCAGATCGAGCTCGGCCCGGCCTTCTGGGCCTTCGGCGCCTTCGCGGTGCTGCTGCTGGCCACCACCCAATCGGTGGACCGCGACTGGCTGTGGTTCGCCCTGGCCGGCGAGCCCCCGGCACCGGAGGGCAGCCAGACCGGACGCCCCGCCGCCCCCCAGGGCCTCACCGGCTGCCACACCTGCGGCCTGGTGGGCCGCCTCGATGCCGGCGGCCACGGCCAGTGCCAGCGCTGCGGCGAGCCGCTCCACGCCCGCCGCCCCCACAGCCTTCAACGCACCTGGGCCCTGCTGGCCGCGGCGGCGGTGCTCTACATACCGGCCAACGTCTATCCGATCATGACCACCGTCAGCCTGGGTCGGGCCAGCCCCAGCACCATCGTCGGCGGCATCGTCGAACTGATCGAGATGGGTTCCTTGCCGGTGGCGCTGGTGATCCTGGTGGCCAGCGTGATCGTGCCGATCGGCAAGCTGCTGGCCCTGGCCTGGCTGTGTCTGATGGCGCCCAGGGCCCACGCGCTGAAGGCCCCGGTGCGCACCCGGCTGTATCGCATCACCGAGTTCATCGGCCGCTGGTCGATGGTCGACATCTTCGTGGTCGCGATCCTGGTGGCACTGATCCGCGCCGGCAACCTGATGGCCGTCGAGCCGGGCCCCGCGGCCGTGGCCTTCGGCAGCGTGGTGGTGCTCACCATGCTCGCCGCCATGACCTTCGATCCCCGATTGATCTGGGATGGCACCACTTCCACAGCGGACGAGGAAGCCCCGCATGAACGACACGCCCCCTGACGCCGCGCCCGACAACGAGCAGCAGCGCGCCCGGGCCACCCGCCAGGCGCCGCTGTCGCCGATCTGGATCGTGCCCATCGTGGCGCTGCTGATCGGCGCCTGGCTGGTCTACGACAGCTACCTGAGCCGCGGCCCGACGATCACCCTGATCATGGAGAGCGCCGACGGCATCGAGGCCGGCAGCACCCTGATCAAGACCCGCAACGTCGAGATCGGCCGGGTGGAGTCGGTGGACCTGTCCGACGACCTTTCCCAGGTGGTGCTGACCGCCCGCATGAAGCCCGAGGCCGCGCCGATGCTGGTCGAGGACAGCACCTTCTGGGTGGTCAAGCCGCGGATCGGCCGCGAGGGCATCAGCGGGCTCAACACCGTGTTGTCCGGGGCCTACCTGCAGCTCGAACCCGGCCAGAGCGACGAGGAGGCCGAGCGCTTCACGGTCACCGAGCAGCCGCCGGTGGCGCCCCCCGGCGCCGAGGGCCTGCGCATCAACCTGCTCAGCGAGGTCGGCAACGGCCTCAGCGTCGGCGACCCGGTCACCTACCAGGGCTTCACCGTGGGCCGCGTCGAGGAATCCGAATTCGACGTCGAGACCCGGCGCATGCGCCACCGCATCTTCATCGAGAGCCCCTACCACCGCCTGGTCACCGTCAATACCCGCTTCTGGGGCTCCAGCGGCGTCGACCTGCGGCTCGACTCCGAGGGCGTGCGCGTCAGGCTCGACTCGCTGGAGACCATGGTCAGCGGCGGCGTCACCTTCGGCGTCCCCGAGGACCTGCCCCGCGGCGTGCAGGCCGATCCCGACAGCACCTTCACCCTCTACGCCGACGAGGACAGCGCCCGTGAGGGCACCTTCGACCGCTATCTGGAATACGTGCTGCTGATCGAGGACACCGTGCGCGGCCTGTCCCGCGGCGCGCCGGTGGAGTTCCGCGGCGTGCGGGTCGGCACCGTGGCCAGCGTGCCGTGGAACTTCACCTCGCCCCAGCCCGAGAGCGACGCCCGCCTGGCCATCCCGGTGCTGATCCGCATCGAGCCCCAGCGGCTCGGCATCGACAGCCAGACCCTGGACCTCGACGAGTGGCGGGCGCGCTTCGAACGGCTGTTCCAGCGCGGCCTGCGCGCCTCGCTGAAGAGCGGCAACCTGCTCACCGGGGCGCTGTTCGTCGACCTCAGCCTGGACCCCGAGCGCAGCGACGACTACGCGCCCGAGCTGTTCGCCGAGCGCACCGTCTTCCCGACCACCTCCGGCGGTCTGGCGCAGATTCAGGGCCAGGTCACCGCACTGCTCGACAAGCTCAACGACCTGGAGCTCGAGCCGATCCTCGACGGCCTGCAGAGCAACCTGGCCACCTCGGAGGCCACCCTGGAACAGGTGCGCCAGCTCACCGCCGGCGTCCAGTCGCTGCTCGACGATCCCGAGACCCGCGCCCTGCCCGGCGAGCTCAACAGCACCCTGTCATCGCTGCGTGACACCCTCGAGGGCGTGTCGCCGGGCGCGCCGGCCTACCGCGACCTCACCGAGACCCTGGACCAGCTCGAGCGCCTGCTGCGCGACCTCCAGCCGACCGCCCGCCGCCTCGGCGACAACCCCGGTGCCCTGCTGTTCGACAGCCTCGACGCCGATGACCCCATGCCCCGCGCCCCCGACAGGAGTTCGCCATGACCGCGCTGCGCGCCCTGCTGCCCTTCCTGGCCCTGCTGTGGCTCACCGGCTGCGCCCTTAACGGCACGCCGGCGACCCGCTACACCCTGCCCGACGCCGAAGCGCCGGCCAGGGCCGATGCCTCCGCCGGGCACACCCTGCTGCTGCGCCCGCTGCGCCTGGCCCCGCTGCTCGATGCCGAAGGCATCGTCGTGCAGCTCGACGACATCACCCTGCGCGAGGCCAGCGGCCATCGCTGGGCCGAGCCGCTGGGCCGCCAGCTCGAGCGCGGCCTGCGTGACCGGCTCACCGCGGCGCTGCCCGACACCCGGGTACTGTTCGACGCCGAGGCCGGCGCCGGGGACGATCCCTTCCAGCTGAGGGTCACGGTGGAGCGCTTCCAGGGCCTGCCCGACGGCCAGGCCCTGGCGGCCGGACGCTGGCAGCTGCTCGACGCCGACCAGACGCTGGTCGACGCCGCTACCTTCCGCGTCGCCACGCCCCTGGCCGAGGACGGCTATCCTGCCCTGGTACGGGCACTGGGCCACAGCTGGGACGCCGCCGCCGACCAGGTCGCGGCGGCGGTCGCGCGTCATCAGCGGCGCGCGACACCCTGACGCGGCCCACGGTCGGCTGCGACTTTTCCGGCGCTATGGCATAATGCGCGCCACTCGCGGCCGCCTCCCGCCGTCGCGATTCACCTCATTCCCTCGTTCCGCCACGATCCGCGCGCCCCGCGCGATGGATCGGGCGTGACGTTGCCGCGGAGACTGCATGACCTTTTCCGATCTTGGCCTGTGCCCCGAGCTGCTGCGCGCCATCGACGCCCAGGGCTATACCACCCCGACGCCCATTCAGAGCCAGGCCATCCCCGCCGTCCTCGGCGGCGGCGATCTGCTGGGCAGCGCCCAGACCGGCACCGGCAAGACCGCCGGCTTCACCCTGCCCATGCTGCAACGCCTCAAGGACGGCCGCCGCCCGGCCAAGCGCGGCGTGCGCGCCCTGGTGCTGACGCCGACCCGCGAGCTCGCCGCCCAGGTGGGCGACAGCGTGCGCGACTACGGCAAGCATCTGCCGCTGACCTCCCAAGTCATCTTCGGCGGCGTCGGCCAGCAGCCCCAGGTGGACGCCATCCGCCCCGGCCTCGACATCCTGGTCGCCACTCCCGGCCGCCTGCTCGACCTGCAGCAGCAGGGCCACGTCGACCTGTCCGGCGTCGAGATCCTGGTGCTGGACGAAGCCGACCGCATGCTCGACATGGGCTTCATCCACGACATCAAGAAGGTGCTGAAGCTGCTGCCCGACGGCCGCCAGAACCTGCTGTTCTCGGCGACCTTCTCCAAGGAGATCCAGGCGCTGGCCAACAAGCTGCTCGACGACCCGACGCTGATCGAGGTGGCCCGCCGCAACACCCCCGCCGAGACCGTGGACCAGGCCGTCTACCGGGTCGACCGCGAGCGCAAGCGCGATCTGCTCACCCACCTGATCAGCAGCCGCCAGTGGTTCCAGGTGCTGGTCTTCACCCGCACCAAGCACGGCGCCAACCGCCTGGCAGAGCATCTCGACAAGCGCGACATCTCGGCCATGGCGATCCACGGCAACAAGAGCCAGTCGGCCCGGACCCGCGCGCTGAGCGCCTTCAAGTCCGGCGACCTGCAGGTGCTGGTGGCCACCGACATCGCCGCCCGCGGCCTGGACATCGACGAGCTGCCCCACGTGGTCAACTTCGAGCTGCCCAACGTCGCCGAGGACTACGTGCACCGCATCGGCCGCACCGGACGCGCCGGCCACGACGGCCAGGCGGTATCGCTGGTCTGCGTCGACGAGCACGGCCTGCTCGGCAACATCGAGAAGCTGATGAAGCGCGACCTGACCAAGCACATCGAGCCCGGCTTCGAGCCCGACCCCAACGCCAAGCCCGAGCCGATCGAGAACGGTCGCAACCGCGGTCGCGGCGGCAACGGTCGCGGCAACGGCGGCGGCCGCAACGGTAACGGCGGCAACCGCAGCAGCGCCGGCGGCAACGGCGACGGCCAGGCCCCGGCGCGCCGTCGCCGTCGTCGTCGCAGCGGCGGCGGCCAGGATCGCCAGCGCTCTGGCAATTAACATCCGACAATGCGAATGTACTATCCGCATTGGCTGACACGACACGTGCAAGGAAGCCCATGGACTCTTCAGAGCTGATCCACGACTACCGCCGCTGGCAGCGCTTCCAGCGCCAGGCCCAGCTCGATCGCGAACATCGCGCGGCCTGGCAGCAGCTGGAATCGGCCGGCGTCTCGGCGCAGCGCACCACCGAGGCCTACCGCAGCATGGCCGACAAGGCCGCCACCCAGGGTGCCTGCTACCGCACCCTGTTCCAGCGCGAATTCGAGGCCGGCGAACGGCTGGCCTGCGAGGGCTGGCTGTTCGTGCGCCGGGTGATCGCCGAGAACGGCGCCACCCGCGTGCGCGCCACCCTGCTGCCGAGCTTCACGCTGACCGGCGGCACCCTGTCGCCGGCCGAGGCCGCCGCCGAATCCGTCACGCTGGAGATCTTCGACCAGCTGCTGGTCGACCGCGGCCTGGCCAGCGTCGCTCGGGTCGATCGCGTCGACGCGTCCGGCGACAGCCACTTCATCACCCTGATCGACAGCGTGCGAGGCGATCTGCGTCAACATATGAGTTGAGCGAGCCATGTGGAAGAAACTGTTCGGCAAGCCCCCGATCCGCGTCTGGGTCATCAAACAGGTCGACGACGGCCTGCTGCACCTGTGCGGCGAGGGGCACATCGAGCCCGGCAGCAAGCGGGCGCGCGAGAGCGTGCTCACCGGCCTGCAGGACGGCACCTACCAGGGCGCGGTGGCGCTGGCCGACAACGGCCTGGTGCTCAACGCCCGGTTGTTCGCGGCCCTGGTGCCGCATGACGGCCTGCATCTCGATGCCGACGGTCTCGCCCACTGGCAGGGACGAGTGTGGCGCACGTCCCAGGTGCCCCAGCGCTGCTGGACCTACGAGGGCGCGCTGATCGCTCGCGCCACGACCCAGGGCCCGCTCGACCTGGTCAGCAGCGAGGACGTCAGCGGCATCCGCCGGCGCGCGTCCGGCGAAGGCCAGACCGCGTCGACCCGGCTGCAGTTCGGCGCCGCCGACGAACTCGAGGGCGAGGCCGAATTCGCCGAACGCTGGCGCCGCCACCAGGAAGGCGCCTCCGCGGAGGCGCCCGCCTCTTCCCCTGAGGCCAGCGACAGCGAACGCCAGACGGAACGCCGGCATGGCGACCAATGATCCCGGGCAACGGCGCGGCACCCCGTCACCCGGGGTCTTCATCGTCCTGATGGTGCTGGTCGGGCTCAACCTGCGCCCGGCCCTGTCGTCGCTGGCGCCCCTGCTGCCACGCATCGAGGCCGACAGCGGCCTGCCGATGCTGGCCATCGGCGCCCTCACCACCCTGCCCGTGCTCTGCCTGGGCCTCTTCGCCCCCTCCGCGCCCTGGCTGTCTCGACGCCTGGGCACCGAACGCACCCTCTCGCTGGCGCTGGTGATACTGGCCGCCGGGCTCGGCCTGCGGGGCCTGGCGGTCCCGTTCTGGCTGTTCGCCGGCACCCTGCTGGTAGGCGCCGGCATCGGCATCGCCGGCACCCTGCTGCCCGCCTTGGTCAAGCGCGAGCTGCCCGACAGCGCCGACCTGATGACCGGGGTCTACACCATGGCCCTGTGCCTGGGCGGCGCGCTGGGCGCCGGACTCAGCATTCCCCTGGCCGAGGCGCTGGGCGGCTGGGCCGCGGCGTTGACCAGCTGGGCGGCGCTGGCGGTGGTCAGCCTGATCGCCTGGCAGACCCTGATGCCGACGCCGACGCGGCCGCCGACAACGACACCGGCCCGCGGCGATACCGGCGCGCTGCTGCGCCAGCCGCTGGCCTGGCAGGTCACGCTCTACATGGGCTGCCAGTCCTCGCTGGCCTACATCGTCTTCGGCTGGCTGCCGGCCCTGCTGGTGGAGCGCGGCTACGACGAGGTCGAGGCCGGCTGGATGACCGGCGCCTCGGTAATGCTGCAGCTGGGCGCGGCCCTGTCCGCGCCCTGGCTGGCCCGCCTCGGTTGCGATCAGCGCCCGGCCCTGTTGCTGGTGCTGAGCCTGACCGCCGGCGGCTTCTGGATCCTGCTGCAGGGCCCGACCGAGTGGCGCTGGGCCGGGGTGGCGCTGCTCGGCTTCGGCCAGGGCGGCGGCTTCAGCATGGCGCTGTCGCTGATCGTGCTGCGCACCGCCGATGCCCGCCTGGCCGGCAAGCTCTCGGGCATGGTGCAGGGCATCGGCTATGCCCTGGCCTCCCTGGGCCCGCTGGGCGTCGGCGTGATGCTGGAGCTCGACCTGGGCCTCGCCGGCATCACCGCGGCGCTGCTGGCCTTGGCCGCCGCCGCCACCGTCTTCGCCCTGCTCGCCGGCCGCAACCGCCGCCTGGCCAGCGATGACGCGGGCCGGCTCGTCGTTCGTTGAACGAGTGCGATGAATCCGGGGGTCGCTGGCGTCTTGCGCCTCTTGCCTGACGACGCCGGGGCTCTATCATGACCCCCAACCTCAGCCTGGAGCTTCCATGACGTCACCCGCTTCTTCCCTGCTGGTCATCTACACCGGCGGCACCCTCGGCATGGTGGACAGCCCCGACGGACTGGTCCCCGGTCATGACATCGAGCCCCGACTGCGCGCCGCGCTGGCCACGCTGCCGCCGGGCCGCCAGGCCGGACTGGCCGATTTCCGGGTCATCGCCACGCCGACGCCCATCGACTCCAGCGCCGCCACCCCCGAGGACTGGCAGCGTCTCGCCGGGCTGATCGCCGAACACTACGCCGACCATGCCGGCATCGTGGTGATCCACGGCACCGACACCCTGGCCTGGACCGCCTCCAGCCTGGCCTATCAGCTGCAGGGCCTGGACCGGCCGGTGGTAATCACCGGCTCCATGCAGCCGCTGGAAGCCCAGGGCAGCGATGCGCTGGCCAACGTCGAGGCGGCGCTGCGCTTCGCCGCCGATTCGCGGCTGCAGGAAGTGGTGATCTGCTTCGCCGGACGCCTGCTGCGCGGCGCGTGCAGCCGCAAGTGGCAGACCCGCGAGGCCGATGCCTTCGTCAGCCCCAATCATCCGCCGCTCGGCGAATGGGTGGATGACGACGCCGTGCTCTACCCCAGCCGCGGCCTGGAGCGAGCGCAGCGCGGCGCCCCTCGCTTCGAGCTGCCCGACTACACGCCGCTGGCCGAGGGTGCGGTACCGCGCCTCGTGCTGTGGCCGGGGCTCGCCGCCTGGCAGCTGGAGGCCTGGCTGCTGGACGATCGCGTCAGGGGCGCGCTGCTGGAGGTCTGGGGCGGCGGCAACCTCCCGGACGACCCACGCCTGGCGGGCGTGCTGGCCCAGGCCGTCGGCGAGGGCAAGCTGATCGCTGCCATCAGCCAGTGCCCCCACGGTGCGGTGGCCATCGGCCACTACGCCGCCGGCCAGACGCTGGCCGAGGCCGGCGTGCTGTCCGGCGACGACATGACGCCGGAGGCCGCCGTCGCCAAGCTGGTGCACCTGCTGGCCCAGCCGCTGCCGGAAGCGGAGCGCCGTCGACGCTTCCTGACCCCGCTGGTCGGCGAGCGCGCCGCGCCCTGAACAGGGCGCCCTGCCGGAGGGACGGTCAAGCGTTGAACACGCCGGGGCCGCCCCATCGCCATGACGGGGCCCGAGAGGCTAGAGTGGAGTCACACGTCCGCTTGCACAGGTAGCCCGTCATGGAACATCCCGATCATCCCTTCACCGAACTCTTCGAACAGCTCGGCCTGGCCTCGGAGCCGAGCGCCATCCAGCGCTTCATCGAGCGCAACTCGCCGATCCCCGAGAACATGGCGCTGCCCGACGCGCCCTGCTGGAACGAGGGGCAGGCGGAGTTCCTGCGCGAGGCCATCGAGGCCGACGCCGACTGGGCCGAAGTCGTCGATCACCTCAATGCCTCGCTACGAAAAGCCTGAGCGGCCCGAGACGGCCATCCGCCTCGGAACGAGAACGCCGCCCGGGTGGGCGGCGTTCTCGTTGGGTCACGCTACAATCTGGCCGCGACGCGATCCAGGATCTGCTGGCTGACCCGATTGACCAGCGGCGTCACCGCGCGCTTGACGGCCTTCTCCACCAGCCGGCTCTGGATCTCGTAGTCCAGCGTCAGCGCCACCTCGGTGCCCTCGGGCACCGGCGTCAGCCGGTAACGTCCGCGGTTCTTGACGCCGCTGCGCGACTCCCAGGCCAGCGCCTCCGGCGGGCGGTGTTCGGTGATCTCCACCTCGAAGGTCCAATCCATGCGCACGGCATGCACGTGCCAGCGGTAGCGCCCCTCGCCCAGCGGCTCGATGCGCTCGATCAGGTCCGAATAGTCGACGAAGTCCTCGACCCGCTCGAGCAGGGCGAAGACGCGTTCGGGCGGCGCCTCGAGAATGGCGCGATGTTCGATGGTGGCCATGCCGTTTCCTTGTGCTGGGGGCCTTCGATGCCGTGCCAGCTTCCCCGAAGGGCCCGGCCGATGTCCAGTCCGCGGCGATTCCGCTCGAGGCGGCTCGTCGACGTCTGGCACCTGTCTTGCTGGTCAAGTACACTCCCGGACCGCCGGACCGGACCCCGGTAAAGAAAATTCTCCGACCAAAGGTTCCCCCATGTCCGATTCTCCCCGTCCGGCCACCGTGGTGATCTACTCCGGTGGCATGGACTCCTATACCGTGCTGCATCGCGCCCTGCGCGAGGGCCGCGAGGTGCACGCCCTGTCCTTCGACTACGGCCAGCGCCATGCCCGCGAGCTCGAGGTCGCCCGCGAGGTCTGCCGCGAGCTCGGCGTGCCCCACCAGGTGGTCGACATCACCGCGATCCATGGCCTGATCGACGCCTCGGCGCTCACCGACTCAAGCCAGGAACTGCCCGACGCCGACTACGCCGAGGCCAACCTCAAGGCCACCGTGGTGCCCAACCGCAACATGATCCTGCTGTCGCTGGCCATCGCCAAGGCGGTCAACATCGGCGCCGACCGGGTCGACTACGGTGCCCACGGCGGCGATCACGTGCTCTACCCGGACTGCCGCCCGGAGTTCGTCGAGGCCATGAACGACGTGGCCGGCATCGCCAACTTCGAGCCGGTGACCCTGCACGCGCCCTACCTGCGCGCCGGCAAGGACGAGATCCTCGCCGAGGGCCTGGCCATGGGGCTCGACTACGCCATGACCTGGACCTGCTACCGCGGCGAGGCACTGGCCTGCGGCCGCTGCGGCAGCTGCCGCGAACGGCTTTCGGCCTTCGCCGCCAACGGCGCCGTCGATCCCCTCGCGTATGACACCATCGGCGACGAGGCCTCTTCACAGCGGCCCGATGCCGCCGCCTCTTCACAACGGCCCGATGCCGCCGCCGAAGGGACCAATGATGTATAGCGTCAAGGAAGCCTTCTACTCGCTGCAGGGCGAAGGCGGCCAGGCCGGCCGCGCCAGCGTGTTCTGCCGCTTCAGCGGCTGCAATCTGTGGTCCGGGCGCGAGGCCGATCGCGCCGCCGCGGCCTGCCGCTTCTGCGATACCGACATTCGCGGCACCGATGGCCAGCACGGCGGACGCTTCGCCGATGCCGAGGCGCTGGCCGATCACCTGACCGCGCTGTGGCCGGACGCCCCGGGCACCGCCACGCCCCAGGTCATCTTCACCGGCGGCGAGCCGCTGCTGCAGCTCGACGAGGCGCTGATCGAGGCCATGCACGAGCGCGGCTTCGACGTCGCCGTGGAGACCAACGGCACCCTGCCGGCGCCGCCGGGCATCGACTGGCTGTGCGTCAGCCCCAAGGGCGAGACCGTGCTGGCCCAGACCTCCGGCGACGAGCTCAAGCTGGTCTACCCGCAGAGCGACGCCACGCCCGAGCGCTTCACCGCCCTGGACTTCCATCACTTCTTCCTGCAGCCGATGGACACCGCGGCGGTCGGTGGCGGCGATGTCACGGCCGAGACCGTGGCCTACTGCCTGAGCCATCCCCAGTGGCGGCTCTCGCTGCAGACCCACAAGATCACGGGGATCGACTGATGACACTGTTCGTCAACCGCCTCACCCATCTCGACGCCTCGCTGTGGTGCCCCGAACGCGGGCTGATCGGCGCCAGCTGGCGGGTCGACGCCGAACTCGACGGCGCGCTCGGCGAGGACGGCATGCTGTTCGACTTCGGCGAGGTCAAGCCGTGGATCAAGTCGCGCATCGACCAGGGCCCCGATCACGCCCTGCTGGTGCCCACCGAGGCGCCCGGCGTCAGCGTCCACGACTGCGCCGAGGGCCTGTGCGTGCGCGCCGAGTCGCCCTACCCGTTCGAGGTCCGCGGCCCGCGCCAGGCCTTTGCCCTGCTGCCCTGGCCGGCCATCACCGCCGAACGCCTGGCCGAGCACCTGTCGGCCTCGCTGACCCGCCAGCCGCCGGCCCGGGTCGAGGCGATCCGCCTGACGCTGACCGACGAGGCCATCGACGGCGCCGCCTACACCTACAGCCACGGCCTCAAGCGCCACACCGGCAACTGCCAGCGCATCGCCCACGGCCATCGCTCGCGGCTGCACGTATGGCAGGACGGCGAGCGCCGCCCGGCGCTCGAGGCCGAGTGGGCCGAACGCCTCGCGGATCGCTACCTGGTGGACGAGGCCGACGTGGTCGAGGGCCTCGATGCCGCCTTCACCGGCCGGCTGACCACCCGCTACACGGCCGAACAGGGCCGCTTCGCCCTGACCCTGCCGCGGGAGCGCTGCATCCCGATGCCGACGCCGACCACGGTGGAACATATCGCCGCCTGGCTGGCCGGCGAGATCGCCCGTGAGACCGGCCGCGCCACCCGCGTCCAGGCCTTCGAGGGCATCGACAAGGGGGCGCTGGCGGAGGCCGAGGCGTGAGCCCCAGCCACGCCACGAGCGCGGAACCGGACGGCGGCTGCCGCCCCGGCTGCGGCGCCTGCTGCATCGCGCCCTCGATCAGCTCGCCGATCCCCGGCATGCCGGACGGCAAGCCCGCCGGGGAGCGCTGCGCCCAGCTCGACGACGACAACCTGTGCCGGCTGTTCGGCCGGCCCGAGCGGCCGGCGGTCTGCGCCCGCTTCGATTACGACCGTGAACTGTGCGGCGATCACCGCGGTCAGGCGCTGGAACGGATCGCCGCGCTGGAAGTCGCGACCTGAGCCGGCGCCTCGCGCTCCTGCTTCACCGCCCCCACCACCTCTCCCGAGACGCAAGACGCCCGGCGACGCTCGTCTCACGAGCCTCGCCGAGCGTCTTGCCATTTCCCATGGCGTCGAGGACGCGTGCGCCGTCAGTCTTCCAGGTCGGCGGTATGCGGAAGCCGCTTGTCGAGCAGGGTCCGCCAGCGCACCAGCACCGGCGCATCGCTGTGGCTGACCTCGCCCAGCAGGCCGCGGAACGCCATCCGCGCGGCCTCGTCCTCCGGATCGACCCTCGTCAGCCAGGCCTCCAGGGCGCAGAGCTGCTGGTGCAGGTTGCCGTCGCCGCGGGCCTGCTCGAGGGCCTGCTCGATCAGCGCGCGCACCTCCTCGGCGGGATGCCCCAGGCGGTGACGCACCCCGGCCAGATGCACCGCCAGTTCGGCGACGAACAGCGTGGCGCGCTCGCGGGCGATCAGCAGGCACTGGTCGAGGTAGTCCTCGGCCCGGGCCAGCTCGCCCAGCGAGGTGCAGGCGTCCACCCACCACAGCGAGGGCCGCTGGTAGGGATCGCGCCCAGTGACCTCGACGAACTCCTCCTGGGCCGCCTCGATGCGCTTGAGCCCTTCGCGATCGCCGGACAGCGCCCGCTGCCAGCCCAGCACCTGCCGCGCCGAGACCTGCCACAGCTGCAGGTCGGGCGTGCCGGTGATCTCATAGGCGCGCTCGGCGCGCTGGGAGGCCAGATGCTCGTGCCCCACCTGGCGATAGAGCGCCGCGGCATACATCAGCGCCATGGCCAGGCTGCCCGGGTGATTGATGCGCTCGGCCAGGCGGATCGCCGATTCGACCTGCTGCTGGGCGCGATGGTAGTCGCCGCGCAGGCACAGCGCCCAGCTCTGGAAGCAGGTCGCGGCCACCTGGGGGTGGTCGGAGAACGGCAGCCACTCGATCATCATCGGCGAATTGAGCGGGTCGATCTCCTCGAGATGCTCGTAGGCCTGCTGGATGCGGCCGGCCCAGTACTCGCAGCTGGCCCGCGCGAAGTCGGCCAGGCGCCGGTAGCGCGGATCCTCGAGCCGCGAGGCCAGATCCGCCAGCCGCGAGGCCAGCAGGAAGGCATCGGCGTGGGCGTTTCGCTGGCTGCAGCCGACCCACAGCCCCCACTTGACCAAAAACGCCTGCTCCAGGTCCTCGCTGTCCTCCGGCACCTCGTCGCTGCAGGTCAGCAGCTCGCGGGCGCGGACGAAGCTCTCGTGGGCGGTGGGCGAACCGTGTCCCTCCAGGGCGAAGGCCGCCTGGCCGCGCACGGTGTGCAGGCTGACCTCACGCTCCTCCTGGCCCTCCACGTGGCGTAGGCTGGCCAGGCCGAAGTCGGCCATGCGCAACGCGGTGCGGTTGGCACTGACCTTGAGCGCCTCGCGGGCCGCCAGCTCGAAGTAGCGGGCGCCGCGGGCGTGGTGCCCACTGCGCCGCAGATGGGTGGCGAAGTCGCCGGGGTGGCGGCTGATCCAGACCGGGAAGCGCTCCTCGATCAGCGCCACGACCTGACTGTGCAGGGCCACCCTCACGTCCCGCGGGCAGGACAGGTAGGCCGCCTCCTGCAGCAGCTGGTGGGTGAACTGGTATTCGCGCCCCTCTTCCGCCTCGTCGACCGGCTCGATGATCTCCAGCCGCACCATCTGCTCCAGCGCCGCGGCCAGCTTCGGCATCTCGCGGTCGCTGCACTCGGCGAGGAAGTCGAGCCGGAAGCGCCGTCCCAGCACCGCCGCCACGTGGGCCACGTCGCGGTCGCCGTCGAGCTGGTCGATGCGGCTGGCCAACAGGCCGAGCAGGCCCTGGGGCAGCTCGTCGAGATCGATGCGACGCCCTTCGCGACGGTCCATGTCGACGCGGCGGCAGATCTCCTGGAGATACAGCGGCACGCCGTCGCAGCGCTCGACGATCTGGCTGCGCAGGCGCGGGCTGAGCTGCAGCCGGTAGCGCCGCGCCAGCTGGGTGAGCAGACGCGACGACTGCATGGGATCGAGCCGCCCGAGGGTGATCTGCTGATCCCAGTCGAGCCGGGTCGGCAGCGCCTCGCGGCCATGGTGGCTGGCCACCATCAGGAAGGGGCAGGTGATCGGCAGGCGTGCCTGCAGGCCGCCCAGCACCTTGAAGGAGGGCTCGTCGAGCCATTGCAGGTCGTCGACCATCAGCACCAGGGTGCGGGTCTCGGTGAGCTGCTCGATCAGCCGCTGCAGCACGCCGACCACCAGCTCCACGGCCTCGCCGCTCTGGGTGAGCAGGGCCACCTCGCGGGGAGGGCAGACGCCCAGCGCCTCTTCCAGCAGCAGTCGAGGCTCGTCGTCGAGGTCATCCGGCGTCAGCGAGGCCAGCGCCTCGGCATCGAACGCGTCGCCGAAGTGCCAGTGCAGCAGCTGTCGGGCCACGCCGTAGGGTTCCTGGATCGACAGCCGGGTGGTGGGCTGCCAGCAGATCGCCGCCTCGCGGCTCTGCTCGAGGTGGCGGAAGCCGACCAGCAGCGCCGACTTGCCGAGCCCCGAGGGGCCGCGCACCAGCACGCTCTGACGCAGCCCGATGCCGGCCCGGGCCAGGGCGTCACGCAGCGTGCGCAGCGCCCCTTCGCGGCCGATCAGGCTCGGCGGCATGGCCTCGCGGCCGCCTTCATTCGCGCCGAGCACCAGCGCTCGCAGCCACACGCGACCGTCGCTGGCCACCAGCCGTGACGAGAGCCGCGGCTGCAGGTCGAGCGCCGGCGGCATGTGCTGGCTGGCCTCCTGGGAGATCACCAGCTCGCTGCCCTGGGAGGCGGCCATCAGCTCCAGCGCGCCCCGGGTGACCTCGCCCAGCGGATCGACCAGGTGGCGCTCCGGCAGATAGACCACCTGGCCGCTGTTGAGACCGGCGGCCAGGCAGATGCCCGGCGGCTCGCCTTCGCCGCTCCAGTGGCGGGCGCACTCATCGGCGAGTGCGCGCTGACAGTGTTCGTAGAGCGCCACCAGCTCGGCGAGCTGGTGGGCCGGCCCGTGGGTGCCGAAGCAGGCCAGGCCGATGCCACCGGCGGCGCCGGGCAGCCAGAAGCCGCCCAGATGATGACACTGCTGCTCGAGCCAGCGCATCAGCTCCGACTGCAGGGTCAGACTGGCCCGGGTCTCGCCACGGGTGGAGAGATCGGCGTGCAGGTCCAGGCGGATCGCCATGACCGACAGCTGGCGCATCTCGATCTCATCGTCGCGCAGCGGCGCGCTGTCCGCGGCCAGGGTGCGCGAGAAGCCGGCACCGGGGCCGACCGACTCGTCGCCGGCGCCATCGGACCAGTAGCGTGCCAGCTGCAGGAAGGCGGGGTCCGGCTGCTGGCCGGTCAGCGCCAGCAGCTGCAGGTAGGCGTTGTACTGCTCATGGGCGGCGGCCAGCTGACCCTGCTCGGCGAGCTGGCGCACCAGCCGCTCGTGGAAGGGGCCGTAGCCGGAGAAGCGGCTGACCAGGGTCTCCAGCAGCGCGTCGGGCAGCGGCTCCGCCTGCTCGAGCACCGACTCGGCATAGCGGATCACCCGCTGACGCCACTCGTTGCGCACCTGGACCAGCCAACGCTGGAACTCGGCGCAGGTGGCGAGCTGCAGCTCCTCGACCAGGTCGCCCTGGTAGCACTCCAGGATCTCTTCCAGGGTCGCCACCTCGGCGGGCGCCTCGAGCATCGACTGCAACTCGTGGAGATCGAACTGCCACGCCTCGGGGAGCTCGAAGGCGATGGTCTGGCGGGATACCGAGAGCACCTCCTCGGCCTGCTCGCCCAGCGACTGACGCAGGCAGTGCAGGGCGTGACGCAGATTGGTCCGCCCCGAGGAGAGGCCCTGGTCGGGCCACAGCAGTTCGGCGAGGGTCGCGCGGTTGACCGGCTGCTCGTGAAGCAGCAGGTAGACCAGCAGCGCCTTGACCTTGTCGTAACTGAAATGGGTCAGCGCATCGTCGCCCAGGGTCAGCGAAAAATGACCGAATAACGCCAGGCGATCTTGTTCTTCACGGGTTACGGCGTCGGAAGCATCCCGCATGATTATTAGGCCCTGCTGGGCGGCGCCCCGAACGTCAGGCGGGAACACCGCTGTGAAAACGAAATGCCGTATCCGGCATGGTGATCAGCTCGGCTTCTCGCGCGGCGAGGAAGGCGATGCGATCGTCGATGGCCTCCGGGGCGGCCCGGCGTGCCAGCATCAGGTAATCCTCATAATGACGCCCTTCCGACTTAACCAGACTGCGATAGAACTTTGCAAGCTCATCGTCAAGCTGGGGGATCAAACGGGCGAAACGCTCGCAGCTGCGCGCCTCGATCAGCGCCCCCACGATCAGGATATCGACCAGCCGCTGCGGCTCTTCGCCGCGCACGTGCCGGCGCAGCCCCTCGGCGTAGCGCGAGGCCGACAGGTGGCGATAGACGATGCCCCGCTGCTCCATCAGCGTGACCACCTGCTCGAAGTGCAGCAGCTCCTCGCGGGCCAGCTGACACATCTTGGTCAGCAGCAGCGGCCGGTCGACATAGCGATAGAGCAGGCTCATGGCCGTGGAGGCGGCCTTCTTCTCGCACTGGGCGTGGTCGATCAGCAGCAGCTCGGGGTTATCGAGGGCCCAGTCGACCCAGGCATCGGGCGTCGGGCAGTGGAGAAACGCGAGCAGCCCCTCGGGCAGCAGGTCGACGGGGGCAGGGGCATCGGCAATGGCGGTCATCGAAGAGTCCGGCGGTACATGGTCTGGGAAATCAGGAGAGCGAGGCCCGGGCCTCGCGGCGCGCCTCGGCGGCGTCCAGCAGGTCGGCGGCGAGGCGGGCATGCAGGGTCGCGGCGTCGAGCGACTCGACGGGCGCCAGGCCATAGCGCGACAGGTCGCGGATACGGTCGCGGCCGACCCGCAACAGCTCCACCGCCCGGGACAGCGGCGGCTGATCGGCGCGAAAGCGAATCCGGTGGCGCACCAGCTGGGCCTCCAGGGCCGCGGCGTCCACCACGCTCAGGTGACGGCCGGCCACCTCGACGCGCAGGGCGTCCAGCTCGGTCATGCGCCGCTCACGCGCCTCGCCGTCAAGGGCCGGCCAGTCGCGGATCTCGTCGTCGATGCGCTGACAGCCGCGGCAGACGCGATCGCCCACCGTCGTCGAACACAGGCCCACACAGGGGGAGGCGATACGCCCCGCCATCGGCCACTCCTCTCCGTTGATGAAAGTCGCACCATGGTAACGTGACGACCGCACACTGGCACCCCGCCGGGCCTCGAACACGACCAGAGACCAAAGTTCGAAGCCCGTCATGGCCGGGATTCTTAACATTGTCGACAGTTTCTCCTAGAATACCGCCACCGTTGACCGTGCCAGGAGCCAGCCAGGCGTCACGCCGATCGGCGACGAATCCCGGGATTCCCGCCACGATCGGTCACCTCCGGCTGGCGACTGTGCGTCGTGCCAAGCGGCTCGTTGCGGCATCATCGCCGCCGCAGGACGCTCGGCCACTACCAACCAATGAGGGCCACCACGTGCTTGAAGCCTATCGCCAACATGTCGAGGAGCGCGCCCAGGCGGGCGTTCCGCCGAAGCCGCTGAACGCCGAGCAGACGGCTGCCCTGGTCGAACTGCTGAAGAATCCGCCCGCCGGCGAGGAAGAGGCCATCCTCGACCTGCTGACCAACCGCGTGCCGCCGGGCGTCGACGAGGCCGCCTACGTCAAGGCCGGCTTCCTGACCGCCATCGCCCGAGGCGAGGCCGAGTCTCCGCTGATCGACCGCGTCCACGCCGTCAAGCTGCTGGGCACCATGCAGGGCGGCTACAACATCGCCTCGTTGGTCGAGCTGCTGGACGACGACTCGCTGGCCAAGGAAGTGGGCGAGCAGCTCAAGCACACCCTGCTGATGTTCGACGCCTTCCACGACGTGGAAGAGCGCGCCAAGGCCGGTAACGCCGTGGCCAAGGAGATCATCGAGTCCTGGGCCGAGGCCGAGTGGTTCCTCTCCAAGCCGGCACTCGCCGACAAGATCACCCTGACCGTGTTCAAGGTGCCCGGCGAGACCAACACCGACGACCTCTCCCCCGCCCCGGATGCCTGGTCGCGCCCGGACATCCCGCTGCATGCCAACGCCATGCTCAAGAACCCGCGCGACGGCATCGAGCCGGAAGAGCCGGGCGTCACCGGTCCGCTCAAGCAGATCGAGGAAGTGAAGGCCAAGGGGCACCAGGTCGTCTACGTCGGCGACGTGGTCGGCACCGGCTCCTCGCGCAAGTCCGCCACCAACTCCGTGCTGTGGTTCTTCGGCGACGACATTCCCAACGTGCCGAACAAGCGCGCCGGCGGCTTCTGCTTCGGCGGCAAGATCGCCCCAATCTTCTTCAACACCATGGAAGATTCCGGCGCCCTGCCGATCGAGATGGACGTCGAGAAGCTCGAGATGGGCGACGTCATCGACGTCTACCCGTATGAAGGCAAGGTCTGCAAGCACGGCACCGACGAAGTGCTGACCACCTTCGAGCTCAAGACCCAGCTGCTGCTCGACGAGGCCCGCGCCGGCGGCCGTATCCCGCTGATCATCGGCCGCGGCCTGACCGCCAAGGCCCGCGAGTCCCTGGGCCTGGCCCCGTCCGACGTCTTCCGCCTGTCCGAACAGCCGGCCGACACCGGCAAGGGCTTCACCCTGGCCCAGAAGATGGTCGGCAAGGCCTGCGGCATGGAAGGCGTGCGCCCGGGCATGTACTGCGAGCCGAAGATGACCACCGTGGGTTCCCAGGACACCACCGGTCCGATGACCCGCGACGAGCTCAAGGACCTCGCCTGCCTCGGCTTCCAGGCCGACCTGGTGATGCAGTCCTTCTGCCACACCAGCGCCTATCCGAAGCCGGTCGACGTGGAGACCCACCACACCCTGCCCGACTTCATCATGAACCGCGGCGGCGTCTCGCTGCGTCCGGGCGACGGCATCATCCACAGCTGGCTGAACCGCATGCTGCTGCCCGACACCGTGGGCACCGGCGGCGACTCCCACACCCGCTTCCCGATGGGCATCTCCTTCCCGGCGGGCTCCGGCCTGGTGGCCTTCGCCGCCGCCACCGGCGTGATGCCGCTGGACATGCCGGAATCCGTGCTGGTGCGCTTCAAGGGTCAGCGTCAGCCCGGCGTCACCCTGCGTGACCTGGTCCACGCCATCCCCTACTACGCCATCCAGCAGGGGCTGCTGACCGTCGAGAAGTCCGGCAAGAAGAACGCCTTCTCCGGCCGCGTGCTGGAAATCGAGGGCCTCGAGGACCTCACCGTCGAACAGGCCTTCGAACTCTCCGACGCCTCCGCCGAGCGCTCCGCCGCCGGCTGCACCATCACCCTCTCCGAGGACAGCGTCAGCGAGTACCTGAAGTCCAACATCACCCTGCTCAAGTGGATGATCGCCAACGGCTACGGCGATGCCCGTACCATCGAGCGCCGCATCCAGGGCATGGAAGAGTGGCTCGAGAACCCGAGCCTGATGCGCGCCGACAAGGACGCCGAGTATGCCGAGGTCATCGAGATCGATCTCGACCAGCTCGACCAGCCGGTGCTGTGCGCCCCGAACGACCCGGACGACGCCCGCCTGCTGTCCGACGTCGCCGGCCAGGACATCGACGAGGTGTTCATCGGCTCGTGCATGACCAACATCGGTCACTTCCGTGCCGCCGGCAAGCTGCTCGAGAAGCAGCCCGCGGGCAGCCTGAAGACCAAGCTGTGGCTGGCGCCGCCGACCAAGATGGACCAGCACCAGCTGACCGCCGAAGGCTACTACGGCATCTACGGCCGCGCCGGCGCACGCATGGAAATGCCGGGCTGCTCGCTGTGCATGGGCAACCAGGCCCGCGTCGCCGCCAAGAGCACCGTGGTCTCCACCTCCACGCGCAACTTCCCCAACCGCCTGGGTGACGGCGCCGACGTCTTCCTGGCGTCCGCCGAGCTCGCCGCCGTGGCCGCGGTCGAGGGTCGCCTGCCGAGCGTCAGCGAATATCGCCGCTACATGAGCGAGTTCGACGCCATGGCCGGCGAGATCTATCGTTACATGAACTTCCACGAGATCGAGGAGTTCCAGAACGCCGCCTCGAACGTGATCCCGGTGAGCCAGGAAGCCTGATCACCGCCATCGTCACCGATGCTCGCAACATCGCGGGCCCGCCGTAAGGCGGGCCGTCGACGACCGAAGCGCCCCGCCCCGTGCGGGGCGCTTTTTTTGTTGCCCCGTCCGTTCTGCCACTCCCCAAGGGGGGACTTTCCTCATCGTCTGGCTGTGGCATCATCGATGGGTTCATCGACCGAGGAGACACCCCGTCATGCCTGCCATCGTCACCCCCGATCTGTGCGATTCCTATCCCGAAGTGGCCGTGCTGGAGCCCATGTTCGTCAACTTCGGCGGCCATGAGACCTTCTTCGGCCCGGTGCGCACCGTCAAGTGCTTCGAGGACAACTCGCTGGTGCGCCAGGCCGTCAACGAGCCCGGCGACGGCGCCGTGCTGGTGGTCGATGCCGGCGGCTCGACCCGCTGCGCCTTGCTCGGCGACCGACTGGCCGAACAGGCCGCCGGCAACGGCTGGGCGGGCGTGGTGATGTACGGCTGCGTGCGCGACGTGGACGAGCTGGCCGAGACCGAACTCGGCATCCAGGCCCTGGCCGCCCACCCGCGCAAGAGCGAGAAGCACGGCGAGGGCCAGCGCGACGTGCCGGTCAGCTTCGACGGTGCGACCATCGAACCCGGCCAGTGGCTCTACGCCGACAACAACGGCATCCTGATCGCCGATGACCGCCTCGCACTGGACTGATCCCCCACCAGACACGGCGCAGCGGCTTGCCGCGCGAGGGACTCGGCTGGCAGGCTGAGGGCATGCCCCACAAGATGCCGACCACGCCTCGCCTGAGCGGCGACGTCCTGCGCAGCCTCAAGCACCATCTGCGCCCGCTGATCGCCTTTCACGCCTTCTTCACCCTGCTCGCCTCGAGCCTGCTGCTGCCGGCGGCGGGCTGGGGCCTGGCCAGCATGCTGGGGCGTCTCGACCGCCCGCTGATCACTCTCCAGGCCCTGCTCGAGGCGCTGTGGACACCGGGCGGGATGGCCTGGCTGCTGGCCACGCTGGCCGTCACCTTCCTGATCCTCTACCTGCAGCAGGCCGGCATGACCCTGGTCGCGGTGCGTCCCCGTGACAACCATCTTCGCCTGGCCGCCGAGGCACTCTGGCACAGCCTGCGCCGGCTGCCTGCGCTGTCCGGCCTGGCGCTGCTCCAGGTCGGCACGCAGCTGCTGCTGATGCTGCCCGTGGCCGGCATCGTGGTGACGCTGCACGGCCGCCTGCTTGGCGACCTCGACCCCTACTATGTCCAGCAGGTGCTCCCCCCGGCCCTGTGGGCCTTCCTCGCCACGATCGCCCCGGTGATACTGGGCTGGGGCGCCCTGGCCGCCGCCCTCTACACCCGCTGGCATCTGGCCCTGCCGGCGCTGATCCTGGAGGGCCTCGGCCCGCTCCACGCCCTGAAGCGCAGCGCGCGCCTGACCCACGGCTGCCGCCGCGGCATCGCGGCATCGATCCTGGTGCTGCTGGCGACGATCCTGGCGCTGCCGCTCGGCGTCGGGGCCCTCTTCGACGCCCTCTTCACTCCGCTGCTGGGTCATCTGCCCGAGCGTCGCGAGATCCTGCTGCCCGCCATGCTCGGCTATGTCACCGCCTACGGCCTGGTGACCCTGGCCGCGGTCTTCGTCGGCATCGCCGCCAACGCCTTGCTGGGAAGCTGCCTCTACCTGCGCCTGGCGCACCGTGAGCCACGGCCGCCGGCGCCGCCGTCGGCACACCCCGGGCGCCTGGCCTGGGGCGTGGAGCTGGGCGTTCTCGCCTTCGCCATCGCCCAGGCCTGGTGGGTCGTGCAGGGCAGCACGATCCGCGAGGAGGTCGACAACATCGCCCACCGCGGCAGCTCGATGGTCGCCCCGGAGAACACCCTGCCGGCCATCGAACAGGCCATCCATGACGGCGCCGATCTGATCGAGGTCGATGCCAGGCTCACCGCCGAGGACGAGGTCGTGCTCTACCACGACACCACCCTGTCCCGCCTGGCCGGCGATGATCGCCGCATCGCCGACCTCGAGCACGACGTCCTCGACGGCGTGGACGTGGGCAGCTGGTTCGGCGACCCCTTCGTGGGCACCCGGATTCCCGACCTCGAGGAGGCCCTGGTGAAGGTCAGGGGGCGAGCCGGGCTGGTGATAGAGCTCAAGCCGGACCCGGGCCATGGCCAGCGGCTCGTGGACCGGGTCGTGACGCTACTGGAGGCCGAGGCCCGGGCACGGCGAGACTGTCGCGACCGTGCGTCGGACGGTGTCGGCCGCGCGGCCTGCGGCGCCCCCGATCTGAGCTCGGGAATATGGCTGGCCGCCCAGTCCTATGAGCTGCTCGACGAGGTCGCTCGACGGGCCCCCGGGGTGCGCCGCATGCTGCTGGCCCAGCTGACGCTGCGGGGCGCCCTGCCTCGGCATGGCTACGATGTCCTGGCGCTGCGCCATAACCGCATCGACGAGCGCGAGGTACGGCTCGCCCAGCACCACGGCTATGCCCTGATGGCCTGGACCGTCAACGACCCGACCCGCATGTCGCGGCTGATCGACCTCGGGGTGGACGGCATCATCACCGACCGCCCGGCCTCACTGCGCCGACTGCTGGCCGAGCGGCGGTCGCTGGGCGACGGTGCCCTGTTGCTGCTGAAGCTGCGTCACTGGCTGCGCGACTGATCTGCTAGGCATGACGCCGGCAGCGCCAGCTTGCCAACAGGCCGACCAGCGCCACACCGACCAACGCCATCGCGCCCCAGCCCACGGCCTCCACCAGCTGTCGAAAGGCGTCGGGGGCGTGCTGGGGCCGGGCCACCATGCCATGGTCGACCAGCCGTCCGCCGCCGTACAGAACGCCGAGCAGCACGGCCAGCGGCCAGGTGCCTTGCAGCGGCGCCAGCGCCATGGTCAGCCGCCAGGGAGGCGACGGCTCCGCCTTCTTGTCACGGCGCGCGGCATCATTGCCCGCGGCGGCGGCATCACGGCGCGATGGCGCCTTCTCCGTTTCCCTGGACGGTGCCTTGCTCGACGCCCTGGACGTTGACTTGGCCGCCCCCCGTCGACCCTTCGACGCCCTGGCGGCCGTCTTCCTCCTTCCCCCGGACGGGGTGCTGCGCCCCAGACGCGCGCAGGCCCAGCGCAGCATCCGCCAGACGGCCCACCCGAAGGTGACACATACGGTCAGGGCCAGCCCGCCCATTACCAGAAAATACGCCATCGGGCGGCTCCTCGAGACAATCAACCGCCAATGATGCCAAAAGCCGCGCCCTCTGTGGGAAACCAGGACCGCTCAGGGGGCCACGATGACCGGTATCATGGCCCGCGACAGGCCGCCCACCTCCTGCACCGCGCCGTGCTGCCGGTCAGGGCGAAGTCGAAGGGCTCGCTCGGGCGGCATCGGAACACCGCCTCCACCTCCACCGCCACCTCAAAGGATCCACCATGGTCCGTCTCCATCGTCGTCGACGACAGCAGGGTGGATCCCAGGAAGGCGACCCGCTCCGAATCAGTCGAGCACGTCGCGGATCACGTCATGGATGATGTCGTTGGTGATGTCGACCAGCACGGCATCGGTACCGACGCGGCGCCATTCATAGCCGTCGTAGTGCGGCAGGTCGCGACGGATGTCGTCACCGAACCGCTTGGCGATGCCCGGGGGCATGGGCTTGCCGCGGGCCAGGTTCTGGCGCACGCCGGGGGGAATCGAGGCGCGGTCCTGATGGGCATAGCGGTCGCGATGGCCGTGGAAGATATCGCGGATCTGCGCTTCCTCGAGGCGGGGGCCGTCGCGGCCATCGCGCCCGCGATCCCGACCATCGAAGCCGCGCTCCGCGTGACGCTCGTCAGAACGCTCTTCTTGGCGTTCCTCGCGGCGCTCCGTACGCTCGCGACCGTGGGCGTCATCGCGCAGTCGCTCGGACTGACCCTGGCCGCCCTGCCCCTTCCTGGCATGCTCCGGCGGCCCGTTACCGTTGTCGGGATCGGCCAGCGCCGGCAGCGCCAAGAGGCCGAGGATCAGGGCGCCGGCCGGCGCCAGGCGATGGAATCGACGCGTCTGTGAGGGCATGACGGGCATTCTCCTGTTGTCTGAAGGATGGCCGCAGTCTACCCCCTCTCGCCCGGCCAAGCGTGCAAAGGGTGTGCAGAAACGACGACACCCGGGCCGAGGCCCGGGTGTCGTGTCACTCACGGTCGCGATCGCGCGACGATCAGCCCAGCGTTTCGCCGGCCAGCATGAACCAGGTCTCCAGTACCGCGTCCGGGTTCAGGGAAACGGAGTCGATGCCCTGCTCCATCAGCCACTTGGCGAGGTCCGGGTGGTCGGACGGGCCCTGGCCGCAGATGCCCACGTACTTGCCCTGGGCCTTGCAGGCCTGGATGGCCATGGACAGCAGCTTCTTGACCGCCGGGTTACGCTCCTCGAACAGCCCGGCGACGATGCCGGAGTCGCGGTCGAGGCCCAGGGTCAGCTGGGTCAGGTCGTTGGAGCCGATGGAGAAACCGTCGAAGTACTCGAGGAACTCGTCGGCCAGCAGCGCGTTGGCCGGCAGCTCGCACATCATGATGACCTTGAGGCCGTTGTCGCCACGCTTCAGGCCGTTGGCGGCCAGCAGGTCGATGACGCCACTCGCTTCCTCGGTGGTGCGCACGAAGGGGACCATGATCTCGACATTGTCGAGGCCCATCTCGTCGCGCACGCGCTTGATCGCCCGGCACTCCAGCTCGAAGCAGGCCTGGAAGTCCTCGGAGAGGTAGCGCGAGGCACCGCGGAAGCCCAGCATCGGGTTCTCTTCGCCCGGCTCGTAGAGCTTGCCGCCGATCAGGTTCTCGTACTCGTTGGACTTGAAGTCCGACAGGCGCACGATGACCCGCTGCGGGTAGAAGGATGCCGCCAGGGTGGAGATGCCTTCGACCAGCTTGTCGACGTAGAAGCTGACCGGATCGTCGTAGCCGGCGGTGCGCACGTCGATGGTCTGCTGCAGATCCGGCGACAGGGTCTCGTAGTCGAGCAGTGCCTTGGGGTGCACGCCGATCATGCGGTTGATGATGAACTCCAGGCGCGCCAGGCCGACGCCGGCGTTGGGCAGGCTGGCGAAGCTGAAGGCGCGGTCCGGGTTGCCGACGTTCATCATGATCTTGAACGGGATTTCCGGCATCGCATCGACGCTGGTGACGTTGCGATCGAAGGCCAGCAGGCCGTCGTAGACATGGCCGGTATCGCCCTCGGCGCAGGACACGGTGACATCGCGACCGTCTTCCAGCACCTCGGTGGCGTCGCCGCAGCCGACCACGGCCGGGATGCCCAGCTCACGGGCGATGATCGCCGCGTGGCAGGTACGACCGCCACGATTGGTGACGATGGCGGAGGCCCGCTTCATCACCGGCTCCCAGTCGGGGTCGGTCATGTCGGTGACCAGCACGTCGCCGGCATGGATCTTGTCCATGTCCTCGGGTGTCTCGACGACCTTGACCGCGCCGCTGCCGATGCGCTGGCCGATGGCCCGGCCGGTCACCAGGGTGCGGCCCTTTTCCTTGAGCTGGAAGCGCTCGAGCTTGCCGCCCTCCTGCTGGGAGACCACGGTCTCGGGACGCGCCTGGACGATGTAGAGCTTGCCGTCGTCGCCGTCCATCGCCCACTCGATGTCCATCGGGCGGCCGTAGTGCTGCTCGATGATCACCGCCTGGCGGGCCAGGGCCATGACCTGTTCGTCGTCGACGCAGAAGCGCGCGCGGTCGGCCAGCGGAACGTCCACGGTCTCGACCGACTTGCCGGCGCTGGCATCCTCGGTGTAGACCATCTTGATCAGCTTGGAGCCCAGGTTGCGACGCAGCACGGCCGGGCGGCCGGCGGCCAGGGTCGACTTGTGGACGTAGAACTCGTCGGGGTTCACCGCCCCCTGCACCACGGTCTCGCCCAGGCCCCAGGAGGCGGTGACGAAGACCGCATCGCGGTAGCCGGACTCGGTGTCCAGGGTGAACATCACGCCGGAGGCGCCGGTCTCGGAGCGCACCATCTTCTGGATGCCGGCGGACAGCGCCACGTTCTCGTGGGCGTAGCCGCGGTGCACGCGGTAGGAGATGGCGCGGTCGTTGAACAGCGAGGCGAACACCTCGTGCACGGCCCGCTTGATGTTGTCGAAGCCTTCGATGTTGAGGAAGGTCTCCTGCTGGCCGGCGAAGGACGCGTCCGGCAGGTCCTCGGCGGTGGCGGAGCTGCGCACCGCGACCTTGAGGTTCGGGTGCATGGCGGCGAGCTTCTCGTAGCTCTCGCGCAGGGCGGCCTCGAAGGTCGGCGGCAGCGGGGTGTCGATCACCCACTGGCGGATCTGGGCGCCGACGCGAGCCAGCTCGGCGACGTCATCGACGTCCAGCGTGGACAGCGCCTCGTTGATGCGCTCGTTGAGGCCTTCGTGGGACAGGAACTCGCGGTAGGCGTGGGCGGTGGTGGCGAAGCCGCCGGGCACGGTGACACCGGCCTCGGCCAGGTTGGAGATCATCTCGCCGAGCGAGGCGTTCTTGCCGCCGACGCGCTCGACGTCGTTCATGCCCAGCTTCTCGAACCACTGAATGTAATCGTCCACGAAACCCCCTTAGGATTGGAAACCGACACCGGAAAGTGCCTGACGCACCTTCATGAGTGGATGCGAACGACTCTATCAACGGCCTTCCATATTCGCCATTGGTCTAACAGCTAAGTCACTGAAGGTTTTTTACAACAATTCGCCGATCCGGGCATTTCCTGTAGTCGGCTTGTCTGGCCCCGCGCGAGACTCGACAATGAGGCCATTCCTTCTCCCGCCCGAGCGAGCCCCATGACACGTACCGCCTTCTTCATTTCCGATGGCACCGGCATCACCGCCGAGAGCCTGGGTCGCAGCCTGCTGGCGCAGTTCGAGAACGTCGAGATGCGCATGCTGACCAAGCCCTACATCGACAGCGTCGACAAGGCCAAGCGTCTGGTCGAGGTGATCCAGGCCACCGCGATCAAGGACGGCAACACCCCGATCATCATCGACACCATCGTCGACCAGGACGTGCGCGACGTGATTCGCACCGCGCCGGGTTTCACGGTCGACATCTTCTCGACCTTCCTCAAGCCCCTGGAGCAGGAGCTGGCCACCCACTCCTCCTACAGCGTGGGCCGCACCCACGCCATCGGCAGCGACGACGTCTACATGGATCGCATCCACTCGGTGCATTTCGCGCTGGACAACGACGACGGCGCCCGCACCCATCAGTACGACCAGGCGGACATCATCCTGGTCGGGGTGTCGCGATGCGGCAAGACGCCGAGCTCGCTGTACCTGGCGCTGCAGTTCGGCGTCCGTGCGGCCAACTACCCGCTGACCGAAGACGACCAGGACGAGAACGGCAGCCTCAAGCTGCCGCCGGTGCTGGCCAAGCATCGCCACAAGCTGTTCGGGCTGACCATCGACCCGCGCCGGCTGGCGGCGATCCGCCATGAGCGGCGCCCCAACAGCCGCTACAGCTCCATGGATCAGTGCGTGCAGGAGGTGGCCGAGGCCGAGGCGCTGTATCGTCGCATGCACATCCCCTACATCGATACCACGCGCTTCTCAGTGGAGGAGATCTCGACCCGGATGATCGCCGAGACCGGCATCAGCCGACGCTTCTCGCCGCGCTGAACTGGTCTCAGGGAACACCGGGCGGGAGGTCACGGACGCTTCAGCGCACGATATTCAGACGCCGCAGCCGCGCGATCGCCTCGGCGTCGAGGCCCAGCTCGGCGAGCACGGCGTCGCTGTCCTGGCCGAGGCTCGGCGGCGCGCTATCGGAGGTGGCACTCTCGCCGTCGAAGCGCAGCGGGTTGGCCATCTGCGGTACCGACCGCCCATCGGCGAGCGCCAGGGTGCGGCACAGGCCACGATGGCGCACCTGAGGATCGTCGAAGGCCTCGGTCAGGGTATTGATCGGCCCGGCGGGAATGCCGAGGGCCTCGAGATCGGCCAGCCAGGCATCGCGCCGCCGGGTCAGCAACGCCTCGGCGATCCGCGGCACCAGCGTCTCGCGGTGCGCGACTCGAGCGGCGTTGGTGGCGAAGGCCGGATCGTCGGCCCACGCCGCCTGCCCGAGCAACTCGGCCAGGCGTGCGAACTGGGCGTCATTGCCCACCGTCAGCACCAGGTAGCCGTCGGCGCAGGCGAAGGCCTGGTAGGGCACGATGTTGGGGTGGGCGTTGCCGTGGCGGGCAGGGCTCTCGCCCGTCACCCGAGCGTTGAGCGCCTGGTTGGCCAGGGTCGCCAGCTGGACGTCGAGCAGCGCCACATCGATATGACGCCCCTCGGCCCTCGCCTCACCCTGTTCGCCCTTCTCGCCCCGCTGCCGCTCATAGAGGGCCGCCAGCACGCCGACCGCGGCGTAGAGCCCGGTCATCACATCGGTGATCGCGACCCCGGTCTTCATCGGCATGCCGTCGGGCTCGCCGGTCAGGCTCATCAGCCCGCCCAGGGCCTGAATCATGAAGTCGTAGCCGGCGCGGTGGGCGTAGGGGCCGTCCTGGCCGAAGCCGGTGATCGAGCAGCCGATCAGGCCCGGATTCACCGCCTTCAGGCTCTGATGGTCGAGGCCATAACGGGCCAGGCCGCCGACCTTGAAGTTCTCCAGCAGCACGTCGGCGCCGGCGGCGAGCCGACGCACCAGCGCCTGGCCCGCCTCGGTGGCGATATCCACGGCCAGCGACTGCTTGCCGCGATTGGCGCAAAGATAGTAGGCGGCCAGACGCTCGGCGCTCTCCTCGCGGCCTTGCTCAGCCTTCTCTTCGCCTTCCAGCCAGGGCGGTCCCCAGCCGCGGGTATCGTCACCGCGCACGGGGTGCTCGATCTTGATCACCCGGGCGCCCAGGTCGGCCAGCAGCTGCCCCGCCCAGGGCCCGGCCAGCACCCGGGACAGATCCAGCACCACCACGCCGTCCAGCGGTCCGCTCATTGCACCCTCCCTCCTCTCGAAGCTGCTCCGGCGTCAAGCCATCGAGGAGTCCTGTATTAGCCGGTGAAGGCCTGAATGCCGGTCTGGGCGCGCCCGAGTATCAGCGCATGGATATCGTGGGTGCCCTCGTAGGTGTTGACCGCCTCGAGGTTCATGACGTGGCGGATCACCGGATACTCGTCGCTGATGCCGTTGCCGCCGTGCATGTCCCGCGCCTGGCGGGCGATGTCCAGGGCCTTGCCGCAGTTGTTGCGCTTGATCAGCGAGATGGTTTCGGGCACCAGCTGGCCGTCGTCGATCATCCGCCCCACCCGCAGCGCGGCCTGCAGCCCCAGCGCGATCTCGGTCTGCATGTCGGCGAGCTTCTTCTGGATCAGCTGATTGGCGGCCAGCGGGCGGCCGAACTGCCGGCGGTCCAGCGTGTACTGGCGGGCGGCGTGCCAGCAGGCCTCGGCGGCGCCCATGCTGCCCCAGGCGATGCCGAAGCGGGCGCGGTTGAGGCACGAGAAGGGCCCCTTGAGGCCGGTGACGCCAGGCAGGCGGGCGTCGTCCGAGACCTCCACGTCCTGCATCACGATCTGGCCGGTGGTCGAGGCGCGCAGGCTGAACTTGCCGTCGATCCTGGGGGCCGAGAGCCCCGCCATGCCCTGCTCCAGCACGAAACCGCGGATCGTGCCCTCCTCGTCCCGGGCCCAGACCACGAAGACGTCGGCGATCGGCGCGTTGGTGATCCACGTCTTGGTGCCGTTGAGCCGCCAGCCGCCGTCGGTCCGCCGGGCACGGGTCGACATGGCGCCGGGATCGGAGCCGTGATCCGGCTCGGTGAGACCGAAGGCACCGACCCACTCCCCGCTGGCGAGCTTCGGCAGGTAGCGATCCTTCTGGGCCTCGCTGCCGAAGGCGTGAATCGGGTACATGACCAGGCTCGACTGCACGCTCATGGCGCTGCGATAGCCGGAGTCGACCCGCTCGACCTCGCGGGCGATCAGCCCGTAGCTGACATAGTTCATCCCGGCGCAGCCGTAGCCGTCGAGGGTCGCCCCGAGCAGGCCGAGCTCGCCCATCTCGGTCATGATCTCGCGATCGAAGCGCTCCAGGCGGTTGGCCTCGCGCACCCGGGGCAGCAGCTGATCCTGGCAGTAGTCGTGGGCGGTCTGTTGGACCAGTCGCTCGTCGCCGTCCAGCTGATCGATGAGGCGGAAAGGGTCATCCCAGGTCATGGGAGTGATCTGGCTCATGAGGGCGCTCCGATGAATATCTACATTTTATTAAAATGTAGACCCGAGGAGCGCCCTTGCCAAGCCAGACCAAGGGAGAAGAAAGGAGGCAACGGGAAGGCGGAAAGCGAGACCGGCCGCCGGCACTGTCGGCCATTCGACAGCGCCGGCGGCGAGGCCTTATTCCTCCTCGGCGCGCGGCAGGATGGCGTTGAGCAGGATACCCACCAGCGCGGCGAGGCCGACGCCCTGCAGGGTGAACTGGCCACCGCCGAGCTGCATGCCGCCGATGCCGAAGACCAGGATCAGCGACACCACCACCAGGTTGCGCGGCGCGGTCAGCGGCTTGCCGGCGCGGACAAGGGTGTTCATGCCGACCACCGCGATGGAACCGAACAGCAGCGTCATGATGCCGCCCATCACCGGGCCGGGAATGGTCTGCAGCACGGCGCCGAGCTTGCCGAGGAACGACAGCAGCACGGCGATCACCGCGGTGACCACCATGATCCGCGGATTGAAGGCGCGGGTCAGGGTCACGGCGCCGGTGACCTCGGAATAGGTGGTGTTGGGCGGGCCGCCGAACAGCGAGGCCGTGCAGGTCGCCAGGCCGTCGCCCAGCAGGGTGCGGTGCAGGCCGGGCTTGTCCAGGTAGTTGCGACGCGTCACCGAGCCGATGGCGATCATGTCACCAATGTGCTCGACCGCCGGGGCGATGGCCACCGGGATCATGAACAGCACCGCCGCCCAGTGGAAGCTCGGCGCCACGAACTCGGGCATCGCCAGCCAGGCCGCCTCGCGCACCGGGGTGTAGTCGACCACGCCCATCAGTGCGGCCAGCAGGTAGCCGGTGACGATGCCGCCGAGGATCGGGATCAGGCGGATCAGGCCGCGGCCGAACACCGCCAGCACCAGGGTCACCAGCAGGCTGGCCATGGACAGCACCATCGCCCGGCCGTAGCCGATGGCGTCGCTGGTGCCGCCGGTGGCCATGTCCACCGCCACCGGCGCCAGGGCCAGGCCGATCACCATGATCACCGGGCCCACCACCACCGGCGGCAGCAGGTGATGCAGCCAGACGGTGCCCTTGAGGCGCACGATCTGCGAGATCACGATGTAGACCACGCCGGCGGCCAGCAGCCCGCCGAGGGTCGCGGAGACGCCGAAGCTCGCCACCGAGCCCTGGATCGGCGCGATGAAGGCGAACGACGAGGCCAGGAACACCGGCACGCTGTTGCGGGTCACGGCGTGGAACACCAGGGTGCCGATGCCGGCGGTGAACAGCGCCACGTTGGGATCGAGACCGGTGAGCAGCGGCACCAACACCAGCGAGCCGAAGGCCACGAACAGCATCTGGGCGCCGACGATCAGTGTACGCAGGGGGGATTCGGCCGTCGGGGCGGTCGAGGAAGCGGTACTTTCCGTCATCCGAAGTCTCCGTAAGAGCCTGGCAGAAAAACGCCCCTGAAGAAGGGGCGTCAGAGCAATCAATGATGTATTGAATCAGCGGGTGCCGAAGATCTTGTCGCCGGCGTCTCCCAGTCCGGGGACGATGTAGCCGTGCTCGTCCAGGCGCTCGTCCACCGAGGCGGTGTAGATCTCGATGTCCGGGTAGGACGCCTGGACGCGCTCGATGCCCTCGGGCGACGCCACCAGCACGATCACCTTCATGTGCTGGCAGCCGCGCTCGCGCAGCATGTCCAGGGTGGCGACCATGGTGCCGCCGGTGGCCAGCATCGGATCGATGACGATAGCCATGCGCTCGTCCAGCTCGCCGGCGAACTTGGAGAAGTACGGCACCGGCTCGAGGGTCTCCTCGTCGCGGTAGAGGCCGACCACGCTGATCCGCGCGCTGGGAATCAGGTCGGTGACGCCGTCGAGCATGCCGAGGCCGGCACGCAGGATCGGCACGATGGTGGTCTTCTTGCCCTTGAGCTGCTGAACGGGAATCTTGTTGCCGCTCCAGCCGTCGATCTCCTGGATCTCCAGCTCGAGATCCTGGGTCGCCTCGTAGGTCAGCAGCTTGGCCACCTCGCCGGCCAGTTCACGGAAACTCTTGGTGCTGATACCGGCTTCGCGCATCAGTCCCAGCTTGTGCTGGACCAGGGGATGCTGGATGGCGTGAACACTCATGGGGCGGACCTCTTCGGGGCGTGGGGATTCGTCGGCAAGCTTAGACGCACGCGGGGCGTGCGCAAATCGCGCGCCATTCTACCCGCAAGCCGCCTCGAGGTTAAGGCGGCCGTTGAACCGCGCCCGTAAAGTCACGATCGTCGGGAAAAAGGCGCGATACAGGACGATAACATCGCGGGGAAAGGCCGTTTCCGGGCAATGCCTACCCCCGGAAACGGTACGTTCACTCCGCCGCGGCCGGCAGCTGCCAGTCGATCGGCTCGCGGCCGTGCTCGGCCAGGAAGGCGTTGGCACGCGAGAAGTGGTGATTGCCGAAGAAGCCGCGGTGCGCCGACAGCGGGGACGGGTGCGGCGACTCCAGCACCAGGTGGCGCGAGGTGTCGATCAGCGCCTTCTTCTGGCGGGCGTGACTGCCCCACAGCAGGAACACCGTGGGGCCGGCATGTTCGTTGACCGTGGCGATGGCGCGGTCGGTGAACGTCTCCCAGCCCTTGCCGCGATGGGAGCCGGCGTTGCCCTGCTCCACCGTCAGCGAGGTGTTGAGCAGCAGCACGCCCTGGCGCGCCCAGTGCTCAAGATTGCCGTGGTCGACGGGCTCGAAGCCGACGTCGGCGGCCAGCTCCTTGTAGACGTTGACCAGCGACGGCGGAATGCGCACGCCGGGGCGCACCGAAAAGCACAGGCCGTGGGCCTGGCCCGGACCGTGGTACGGGTCCTGCCCCAGGATCACCACCTTGACCCGATCCAGCGGGGTCAGCTCGAAGGCGCGGAACCAGTGCGAGGAGTGCGGGTAGATGACCTTGTGGGCGGCCTTCTCGGCCGCCAGGAAATCACGTAGCGCCTGCATGTAGGGCGCGGCGAACTCGTCGCCGAGCCAGCGCTGCCAGCTGTCGGGTAGCGGGCCATTCATGGTCAGCGCTTGACCCGATCGGCCAGGGGTTCGACATAGGTCACCCCCATGTCCCAGGGGAACTGGATCCAGCAGTCCTGGCCCACCTCGGTGAGGTACTGGTCGACCAGCGGGCGACCCTCCGGCTTGGCGTAGACGGTGACGAAGTGTGCCTTGGGCAGCAGCTCGCGCACCTTGCGCGCGGTCTTGCCGGTATCGACGAGATCGTCCACCAGCAGCCAGCCGTCGCCGTCGTGGTCGACGCCCTTCATCACCTCGAGCGCTCCCTGGTCCTGGCCCTCGTAGCTCTTGATGCAGATGGTGTCGATCAGCCGCACGTTGAGCTCGCGGGCGATCAGCGCCGCGGGAATCAGGCCGCCGCGGGTGATGGCGACGATGCCTTGAAAGTCGCGTTCGACCAGTCGATGGCAAAGCTCGCGCACGTCGCGATGGAGCTGGTCCCAGGACACGGTGAAGTGCTGGTGATAGCGATGACTCATGATGGCGTCACTCGTCCTCGGTGAAGGAACAGACCGCGAAGACGTTGAAGCCGGCCTCGCGGATACGATCGGCGCCGCCCAGATCCGGGAGGTCGACGATGGTGGACGTCTCCACCACATGGCCGCCGCTACGGGTGATCAGCTTGGCCGCGGCCAGCATGGTGCCGCCGGTGGCGATCAGGTCGTCGACCACCAGGATGCGGTCGCCCTCGCGGAAGGCGTCGCTGTGCAGTTCGACCTCGGCCTCACCGTATTCCAGCGTGTAGGTCTCGCTGATGGTCTTGAACGGCAGCTTGCCCTTCTTGCGCACCGGCACGAAGCTGCAACCCAGCTCGTAGGCCAGCGGCGCACCGACGATGAAGCCGCGGGCATCGATGGCGGCGATGGCGTCGAGCTCCAGGTCCTGGTAGCGGTGCACGAAGCTGTCGATCAGCTTGCGGAAGGCCGAGCTGTTCTGCAGCAGCGGCGTGATGTCACGGAAGTTGACGCCCGGCTGCGGCCAGTCGGGGACGGTGCGGATGACGGACTTGATGTAGTCGCCGTAGATGCTCATCGCGATTCTCGTCGGTCGGTGTCAGTCGAGGAACAACAGCTTGGCGCTGAAGACCAGCGCCAGCACCACCACGGCCGGGTTCAGATCGCGGAAGCGACCGGACAGGGCCTTGATGGCGGCATAGCTGACGAAGCCCAGGGCGATGCCCTCGGCGATGGAAAAGGTCAGCGGCATGGCCAGCGCCGCGATCAGCACCGGCGCCGCTTCGGTGGCGTCATCCCAGTCGGCGTGCGCCAGGCTGCCCGCCATCAGCACCGCCACATAGAGCAGCGCGCCGGCGGTGGCATAGGCCGGTATGGAGCCGGCCAGCGGCGAGAAGAACAGGCTGATCAGGAACAGCACGCCGACCACCACGGCGGTCAGGCCGGTACGCCCGCCGGAGATGATGCCGGCGGTGGATTCGATGTAGCTGGTGGTGGTCGAGGTGCCGAGCGCCGCACCGGCCATGGAGGCCCCGCTGTCGGCCATCATGGCGCGACCGATGCGCGGCAGCTTGCCGTTCTCGTCGAGCAGGCCGCCACGGTGGGCGACGCCGATCAGGGTGCCTGAGGTGTCGAACAGGTCGACGAACAGGAAGGCAAACACCACGCTGATCATGGCCACGTCGAAGGCGCCGGCCACATCGAGCTGCATCAGTGTCGGCGCGACGGAGGGCGGCATGGAGACGATGCCGCCGAACTCGTTGTGGCCGAGCAGCATCGACAGCACGGTGACGCCGAGGATGCCGATCATCACCGCGCCGGTGACGCGCAGATGCGACAGCGCGGTGATCACGAAGAAGCCGAGCAGCGCATAGAGGGCGGCGGGTTCGGAGAGATCGCCCAGCGCCACGTAGGTGGCCGGATTGGCGACCACGATGCCGGCGTTCTTCAGCGCGATCATGGCCAGGAACAGGCCGATACCGGCGGCGATCCCCAGGCGCAGCGACATGGGAATCGCGTTGATGATCCACTCGCGGATGCGGAACACGCTGAGCAGGAAGAAGGTGAAGCCGGACAGGAAGACCGCCCCCAGCGCCGTCTCCCAGGCATAGCCCATGCCCATTACCACGCCGTAGGTGAAGAAGGCATTGAGGCCCATGCCGGGCGCCATGGCGATGGGATAGTTGGCCCACAGGCCCATGATGAGACAACCCACCGCGGAGGCCACGCAGGTGGCGACGAATACCGCGCCGTAGTCCATGCCGGACTCGGAAAGGATGCTCGGGTTGACGAAGATGATGTAGGCCATCGTCAGGAAGGTGGTGATCCCGGCGATGATCTCGGTCTTCACGTTCGTGCCGTGTTCGGCGAGCTTGAAGTGACGTTCGATCAGGCTTTTCTGCATGGAGAAGTCGTCCTGTGCGGCGCGTGGCGTCCTGCTGGGTGCGAGAAAAGCCGCACATGGTAGCGGATGGCGCCCCGGGAATCGAGGCGCCATCCGCTAGCGACAATGCGGCACGGCCTTCAGAGGTATAAGGGATGGCCAGAGCGCTGGCCAGCGGGCTGGCCAACGCACACTGAACGCCTCAGGCCCCGCGCGAGGCCATGACCCGCTCCACCGTCTCGACGATGGCCTGGGTCTGGGGATCGATCTCGATGTTGACGTGATCGCCCGGCACCCGGTCGGCGAGCACGGTCCGCGCCAGGGTCTCGGGGATCAGATCGACGCAGAACCGCGGGCCGTGATCGGCGGTGGCCGGGCGCGCCTCGCCGATGGTCAGGCTGGCCCCGTCCACGCCGATGTAGCCCTTGTCGAACACGAAGCGACCCAGGGTCTCGGGCAGCTCGAACCACAGCCGACGATTGTTGGGTGCCTCGTCGAGCGACACCAGCTCGGCGGTGGCGATGACGTGGCCTGACATGGCATGGCCGCCGATCTCGTCGCCGAAGCGCGCCGCGCGCTCGACGTTGACCCGGTCGCCGACGGCCAGCTCGCCGAGATTGGTGACGCGCAGCGTCTCGCGCATCAGGTCGAAGCTGACGCGCTCGCCGTCGATCGCGGTGACGGTCAGGCAGACCCCGTTGTGCGCCACCGACGCACCGATCTCCAGTCCCTCGCCCAGCGCCCCCGGCAGGCGCACTACATGGGTGCGAAAGGCCTCCGCCTCCTCGATGGCCACCACCTCGGCCATGCCCTGCACGATGCCTGTGAACATGTGCTGCTCTTCCTCTCGTGTCGTACCGCCCGGACGGGCGAAAAGGCGATCAGTGTAGGAAAAGGCGGCACCTGGCGTCCATGGCGGCGTCGGTGGACCACGGGGCCGACCGGACACCCCTGCCCGCCCCTTTCGCCAGACGTTTTTCCTGTCTCAGGCATTTTTCTGGGCATTCTCACCACCAGCCCGGCCAGAGAACGCCAACTTGGACCAAATGGTTTGACATACGCCCGTTCGAACCCTAGGATACGCGCACATTTTGACGGCGCCGATTTGGACCCGGATTGCGGGCGCCGCTGACGCATGGTCTTTGCGCCGTGCGCTCAGGAAGTGCAGCTAAAAGGGTGTGTCCAGCGTTGATGGCCACCCGTCAGGGTGGCCTTTTTTTTGGCCGCTCGCCGGCTGACGGCCCGCCCCTCCCCCGGCGCCACCCCGGTGGCCCAGATGATTCGACTCCAGAACGTATCCAAGACCTATTTCACCAAGGGCAAGCGCGACGGCGTCGAAGCGCTCAAGCCCGTTGACCTGCACGTGCCCCAGGGCCAGATCCACGGCGTGATCGGCCTGTCCGGCGCCGGCAAGTCGACCCTGATCCGCTGCGTGAACCTGCTCGAGCGCCCCACCACGGGCACCGTCACGGTGGACGGCCAGGAACTCACCGGCCTGTCCCGCGATGCGCTCAACCAGGCACGCCATCGCATCGGCATGATCTTCCAGCACTTCAACCTGCTGACCTCACGCACCGTCTTCGACAACGTCGCCCTGCCGCTGGAGCTGATGGGCGTGAAGAAGGCCGAGATCCGCGAGCGCGTCACGCCGCTGCTGGAACTGGTCGGCCTGGCCGACAAGGCCAGCCACTATCCGGCCCAGCTCTCCGGCGGCCAGAAGCAGCGCGTGGCCATCGCCCGGGCGCTGGCCAGCCGCCCGCGGGTGCTGCTGTGCGACGAGGCCACCTCGGCACTCGACCCGCACACCACCGGCGCCATCCTTGAGCTGCTGCAGGACATCAACCAGAAGCTCGGCCTGACCATCCTGCTGATCACCCACGAGATGGAGGTGGTCAAGACCATCTGCCATCGCGTCAGCCTGATCTCCGGCGGCGAGCTGGTCGAGGAAGCCGACGTCGGCGACTTCTTCACCGCCCCCGGCACCCAACTGGGGCGCGACTTCCTCAACGACTTCCTCGAGCTCGAGCCGCCGCGCACGCTGGTCGAACGCCTCGAGGAGTCGCCCGGCGCCAAGACGCATCCGGTGGTACGACTGGCCTTCTCCGGCGATGCCGTCTCCACGCCGCTGATCTCGCGACTGGCCCGCGAATGCGGCGTCGACGTCAGCATCCTCCAGGCCAAGGTGGAGTCGATCCAGGATCGCACCCTCGGCCTGATGATCGCCGAACTGATGGGCGACGCGGACGACACCCGCCGCGCCATCGCCTACCTGGAAACCCATGACCTGAAGGTGGAGGTGCTCGGCCATGTCCAGCGCGATGATTGAACTGATTCTCGAGGCCACCCTCGACACGCTTTACATGGTGGCGATCTCCGGGCTGATCTCCGCGGCGGTGGGCATCCCGCTGGGCGTGCTGCTCAACGTCACCCGCCCCCGCCAGGTGCTGGCCCAGCCGGCGCTCAACGGCGTGCTCGGCATCATCACCAACGTCGGCCGCTCGGTGCCCTTCATCATCCTGATGGTGGCCATCATTCCCTTCACCCGCGCCCTGGTCGGCTCCTCCATCGGCACCAACGCCGCGGTGGTGCCGCTGACCATCGCCGCCATTCCGTTCGTGGCGCGGCTGGTCGAAGGCGCGCTGAACGAGATCCCGCCGGGCCTGGTGGAAGCCGCCCAGTCCATGGGCGCCACGCCCTGGCAGATCATCACCCGGGTACTGCTGCCCGAGGCTCGCGGCGGCATCTTCACCGCCCTGACCGTGACCATCGTGACCCTGATCAGCTACTCCGCCATGGCCGGCGCGGTAGGCGGCGGCGGCCTGGGCGACCTCGGCATCCGCTACGGCTACAACCGCTTCAACCCCACCATCATGCTGATCACCGTGGTGATCCTGGTGGTCATGGTGCAAGGCTTCCAGAGCCTGGGGGACTATCTGGTGCGCAAGAGCGATCACAAGTGAGCGCATCGACTCGATAACCAGATAGCATTACACATCTCGTTTTTATACCTTTATAGTAGTGGACGAACCTCACGTCAGCTTCGACAGGGAGACATCGATATGCGCAGCATCCTGATCGGCGGCCTCGCCGCTTCCGCCCTGGCCCTCGCGATCGGCCAGGCCAACGCCGACGAGCACGGCATCAAGATCGGCACCGTGGCCGGCCCCGAGACCGATGTCATGCAGGTCGCCGCCGACGTCGCCGAGCGCGAGTACGGCCTGGACGTCGAGATCGTCGAGTTCACCGATTACGTCACGCCCAACGCCGCCCTGGCCGACGGCAGCCTGGATGCCAACGCCTACCAGCACGAACCGTACATGCAGTCGATGATCGACGACCGCGGCTACGACTTCGCCATCGCCGGCCACACCTTCGTCTACCCGATCGGCGCCTACTCCGAGAAGTTCGACAGCATCGACGCGCTGCCGGACGGGGCCACCATCGCCCTGCCCAACGACCCGACCAACGAAGGCCGTTCGCTGATCCTGATGCACGAGCAGGGCCTGATCACCCTGGACGACCCGTCGAACCTCGAGGCCACCCCGCTGAACGTGGTCGAGAACCCGCATGACTTCGACTTCCGCGAGATCGAGGCCGCCCAGCTGCCCCGCGTGCTGCCCGACGTGGACATGGCCTTCATCAACAACACCTTCGCCCAGCCGGCCGGCCTGAGCCTGGACGACGCGCTGATCAAGGAAGGCCCGAACTCGCCCTACGTCAACCTGATCGCCGTGCGCGCCGGTGACGAGGACCGCGAGGAGATCCAGCAGCTGGTCGACGCCTATCAGAGCGACGAAGTGGCCGCCAAGGCCGAGGAGCTGTTCGACGGCGCCGCGGTGCCGGGCTGGACCGAAGACGAAGCCGAATAAGGCGCACGATCGCGCCATGGCGCGCGATCACGCACCGATGAGGCCGGCCCATGGGCCGGCCTCCGTCGTTGAAGGAGAGATCATGACCGACTATGCCCTGCTCGCCCGCCAGCTCGACGCCCTGCTGGACACCCGCGACTGGCTGACCAACAGCGCCCAGACCTGCGCCTTCATCATGCAGCAGGTGCCCGAACTGAACTGGGTCGGCTTCTATCTGCAGCGCCGGCCCGAGGTGCTGTCGCTCGGCCCCTTCCAGGGCCAGCCCGCCTGCCATCCGATTCCATTCAGCAAGGGCGTATGTGGCGCCGCGGCGCGTTCCCGCGAGACGCAGCGGGTCGAGGACGTCCACGCCATCCCCGACCACATCGCCTGCGACGCCGCCTCCCAGGCCGAGCTGGTGATCCCGATCGTGGTGAACGAACGTCTGTGGGGCGTGCTCGACCTGGACAGCCCGACGCGCGGCCGCTTCGGCGCCGACGATCAGGCCGGCCTCGAGGCGCTGGTGAAGGTGTTCGCCGAGCGCAGCGATCTCGACTAGAGGCCTGCTCCGCCCGGCGGTCGCGACTGCCGCCGGGCTAAAGCGCATCGCTCCAGCACCACCGAGCCGCAGACAGCCACAGGCACAACGAAAAACGCCCCGAAGCGTGAGCCTCGGGGCGTTTTTACGGAATCTGGTAGGACCAGGCGGATTTGAACCGCCGACCTCCACGATGTCAACGTGGCGCTCTAACCAACTGAGCTATGGTCCTGCTGTCGATGTTGCGGCGCGATGGTAGGACCAGGCGGATTTGAACCGCCGACCTCCACGATGTCAACGTGGCGCTCTAACCAACTGAGCTATGGTCCTGCTATCGATGTCGTGTCGCGCTGGTAGGACCAGGCGGATTTGAACCGCCGACCTCCACGATGTCAACGTGGCGCTCTAACCAACTGAGCTATGGTCCTACATTCGCTGTTTGCGGCGATCTGTGCCGTGACAACGGATGCGTATTCTACGGACACCGCGGAAAAATGCAAGTCCTTTTCTCCGCTTTACGCAAACAAGTCGCGGCGGATCAGGAAGTTGTCGCCGCTCCTTCGGGATCACAGCGCACGCGCTCTACCGCTTCCAGCCAACCGCTGTAGAGGCGTTCGCGCTCGCACTCCTCCATTGACGGAAAGAAGCTGCTCTCGTTATGCCAGAGGGATGCAATTTCCTCGAGATCCCGGTACCAGCCAAGGCGCAGACCGGCCAGATAGGCCGCCCCAAGCGCGGTGGTTTCTAGAATCCCCGGGCGATCCACCTGCACTCCCAGCATATCGGCCAGGAACTGCATCAACCAGTTGTTCGCGACCATGCCGCCATCCACCCTGAGAGTGCCCGGCGGAGTACTCATATCGTCACTCATGCACACCTGGAGGTCCCGCGTCTGATAGCAGACCGCCTGGAGACCGGCGGCCACGATATCGGCAATCCCGGTGTCTCGCGTCAGCCCAAGGATCGCCCCACGGGCCTTGGGGTCCCAATGAGGCGCACCAAGCCCGGTAAAGGCTGGCACCAGATATACGCTTTGACCGCTCTTGGTCTCACGCGCCAGCGTTTCGGTCTCGGCGGCATCGGCAAACAATTTCAGACCGTCGCGCAGCCACTGCACCGTGGCACCGGCGACGAAAATACTGCCCTCCATGGCGTAGGTCGGCACGCCATCGAGACGATAACCCACCGTCGTGAGCAGACGATTACGCGAGGCCTCAGCCACTTCCCCGGTATTGACGATCATGAAGCAACCGGTGCCATAGGTACTCTTGCCCATGCCCGGCGAGAAGCAGGCCTGCCCCACCAACGCGGCCTGCTGATCGCCGGCGACACCGGCAATCGGCAGCTCACCGCCCAGCAGCTCTGGCCGCACAGAGCCGAAATCGTCACTGGAATCTCGCACGTCGGGTAGCAGGCTCGCCGGGATATCAAACAGCGCCAGCAGATCCGAATCCCAGCGCTGCGAATGGATGTCGAACAACGCCGTGCGCGACGCGTTGGTCGCGTCCGTGGCATGCACCCGACCACCGGTGAGACGCCAGATCAGAAAGGTATCGACCGTTCCGAACGCCAGCTCACCACGCTCAGCCCGCTCCCGCGCGCCCTCGACGTTATCCAGCAACCACGCCAGCTTGGTCGCCGAGAAATAGGGATCGATCAACAGCCCGGTACGCGCCTGCACCAGCTCGGTATGCCCGGCGTCACGAAGCTGCTGGCAGCGTTCGGCGGTACGCCGATCCTGCCAGACAATCGCGTTGTGGAGCGGCTCACCGGATTCCCGGTCCCACAGCAGAGTAGTCTCTCGCTGATTAGTGATGCCGATCCCGGCGATATCCTCTATGGCTACCCCCTGCTTGGCGATAACCTCTCGGCAGGTCGCCACCACACTCTCCCAGATAGCTTCGGGATCATGCTCGACCCATCCATCAGCGGGAAACTGCTGAGGAAACTCACGCTGAGACGCAGCGATACTACGACCCTCGCGATCAAAGAGGATCGCCCGGGAGCTGGTGGTCCCCTGGTCGATAGCAAGAAGGTAAGAGGCCATGAGGATTTATCCTGATATTGCTCGTTGTCTCGGGAACACTTTCGCTTTTATCGAAAAATGTTCGATTATGATCAAAAGACTACGCTAGTGACTGTTAACGCTCAATTGGCGACGCCGCCTTCCACCTAAGACTTTCGGCGAACCTGCCGCATCGGGAACCCCCTGCAGCGACACTCGGGATGGCGTAGAATCCTACTTCTTCAAGGAGTTAGCATGACCCCACAGCAGCGCCAAGACAGCATCGTCGAACTCGTTCGACGCCAGGGCTACGCCAGCATCGAACAGCTCACCGAGCACTTTGCCGTCACCCCGCAGACGATCCGCCGCGATCTCAACCGTCTCTCCGGCGAGGGCCAGGTACGGCGCGTTCACGGCGGAGCGGGCCTGGAATCCAGCACGGTCAACACCGCCTACGCGATGCGCAAGAACCTCAACCTGGAGGCCAAGCAGCGCATCGCGGCTCTGCTCGCCCACCACATCCCCAATCATGCCTCGCTCTTCATCAACATCGGCACCAGCAACGAAGTCATTGCCGAAGCCCTGCTCGATCACAGTGGGCTCGAAGTCATCACCAACAACCTCAATGTGGCCGCCATCCTGCAGCGCAAGGAAGATTTCAACGTCATCGTTGCCGGCGGCCAGGTCCGCTCCCGCGACGGCGGCATCATCGGCGAAGCGACCATCGACTTCATCAACCAGTTCAAGGTCGACTTCGGCATCATCGGCATCAGCGGCATCGACGAGGACGGCTCGCTGCTTGAGTTCGACTACCAGGAAGTCCGCGTCGCCCAGGCCATCATCCAGAACTCCCGTCAGGTTTTCCTGGCCGCCGACCACTCGAAGTTTCAGCGTAACCCCGTGGTTCGCCAAGGCAATCTCTCCCAGCTCGATGCGCTGTTCACCGATCGCCCCCCCTCAGAGCGCATCCAGGAACTGCTTCACCAGCACGACGTCTCCCTGCACCTCGCCTGACTGCCCCCGCCTGCCTCACCTTCTCGACCGAGACGGGCGTGTTGACTGATGCTCTCTTGATGTTCGCTTTCAAATACTCTATTTTCGCTTTCGAACATCATCGGCTTTCCATAAAGGCCCACGCCCGACGGAGCATGACATGGCAACCTCTCCCGACATCCTGGATATTTTCGTGATCGGCGGCGGCATCAATGGTGCCGGCATCGCCGCCGATGCATCCGGTCGCGGCCTCTCGGTCGGCCTTTGCGAACAATCCGACCTGGCCAGCGCCACCTCATCGGCCAGCAGTAAACTGATCCATGGCGGACTGCGCTACCTGGAACACCACGAATTCCGACTGGTGCGCGAGGCACTGCGCGAACGCGAGGTCCTGCTCGCCAAGGCGCCCCATATCATCTGGCCACTTCGCTTCATCCTGCCCCATCGCTCCCACCTGCGTCCGGCGTGGATGCTCCGTGCCGGCCTGTTTCTTTATGACCATCTCGGTAAACGCCAGCGTCTACCGGCTTCCCGTGGGCTCCGCCTGACACCAGAACTGGGACTGTCAACCGACCTTTCCCGCGGATTCGAATACTCGGACTGCTGGGTGGATGACGCCCGACTCGTGGTCCTCAACGCCATTCAGGCCAGCGAAAACGGTGCTGACATCATGGTCGGCACCCGTTGCGTCAACGCCCAGGAGGTCGATGGCCACTGGGAAATCGAACTGGAGGACGCGGAAAGCGGCGTCCGCTTCACGCGGCACGCGCGCACACTGGTCAATGCCGCGGGACCCTGGGTGGAAGGCGTAATTCGTGGCATGACACCCCGCACGTCCCGCTACGGCGTCCGCATGATCCAGGGCAGCCACATCATCGTCCCGAGATGCAATCACGACGACCGAGCCTTCATTCTTCAGAACACCGACAAACGCATCGTCTTCGTGCTGCCCTACGAGGAAGACTTCAGCCTGATCGGCACCACCGATCGTCGCTACCAAGGCGATCCCGCCAGCGTCGAAGCCGGCGACGAGGAGGTCGACTACCTGCTTGATGTCGTAAACGACCACTTCGAGAACACCCTGACGCGCAACGACGTCATCCGAACCTTCTCCGGTGTACGCCCACTCTGCGACGATGAATCGGCCGATCCGTCAGCCATGACACGCGACTACACCCTGGATCTCGATACTCAAGGCGCACCTCTGCTGTCGGTATTCGGCGGCAAGATCACCACCTACCGCAAGCTCGCCGAGGCCGCGCTGACCAGCCTAGAACCTCACCTTCCTCCGATGACGCCCCCCTGGACGGCAGATGCCCCGCTTCCTGGCGGCGACATCAAGGACCAGGACAGCTTCCGGCAGAGCCTGCAAGCCGACTACCCCTTCCTGACGCTCGACCAGATACGTCGCTTCGCGCGCACCTACGGCTCAATGTGCCACCACTTCCTGGCGGGCAAGGCATCCCGCCAGGCGCTAGGCGAGGACTTCGGTGCCGGACTGAGCGCCGCCGAGGTTGACTACCTGATGGAGCGTGAGTGGGCACATCACCCCCAGGACATTCTCTGGCGCCGCACCAAGCTGGCCTTGCATCTCTCAGAGCAACAGGTCGCACGCCTTGCGTCCTACATGCAAGCCAAGAGGCGCCAGGCACAGGCCGTCTGATACTTTCTGATACCGGTCAACCCCGGCTCGACAAACTACTCTCCGAGCCGGGCTTAATAGCGCTACGAAAAACCTACCCCTCACCCCCTCCTTAGAGCACGATAGTCGTATCTACCACCGGGGAGTGCGACGAAAGATGCATAGATCACAAGATTCGTAGCGCTACGATTATACCTGTTTTCGCAGCGCTGCGAATATGTGAAACACCACGACAACAACACACGCCACACCGGAACTTTCACATGACCAAGTTATTCCAGCTCGCCCCGCTTGCCGCGGCCCTCACCCTGACAGGGGTCAGCCCCGCCATCCTGGCCGACGACGCCGATATCGAGGCAAGACTGGCAGCCCTCGAAGCCAGGGTGATGGCCGCCGAACGTCGCGCAGCCGCCGCGGAGGCTCGACTGGACGAGCAAGCCGCGGCCGAGGAATACGAAACCCGGCTCGCCGCCCTCGAAGACAAGGCCAGCAGCGATGACGGTTTCTCCTTCAGCGCCTATGCCCGATCAGGCCTGCTTCTCGGTGACGAGGGCAAGAGCCTGCCTGGCGGGCCCTACGTCACTCCTGCAGGCACCGTAGGCGGCGCCGTGGGCCGCCTGGGCAACGAACCAGATACCTATGTGCATGCGCGGCTGAACCACCAGCACACCTTCGACAACGGAGCCAAGCAGCGTTTTCAGGTGTCGTTTGCCGACTCGGTCGAGACCAGCAACGATTGGACCGCCAATGAATCCGAGCTGAACATTCGCCAGGTCTTCGTCGAGCTTTCGGATCTGCCAAGCCTCGAGAACAGCGCTTTCGAGGATGCCACCCTATGGGCCGGCAAGCGACTCGATCGCGATATCCACGATATCCACTGGCTAGACAGCGATGTGGTCAAGCTGGCGGGGCTGGGCGCAGGCGTCTATGACGTCCAGCTCGGCGATAGCTGGAAGGCGAACTTCTCGCTGTATGGGCGCAGCTTCGATGACTTCAGGCTCGACCCGGAAGACACGGAGCTCAGCGATGATACTGACAGTCTGGTCCTGACCGCCAACAACTATGTCGGGAACTGGCAGTTGATGTTCAATGCCATCTCCGCCGCCGACAACGACCAGCGCATGACCGACGGCCCGGGTACCGCCGCCGATAGCGGCTTCCACAGCATGCTCGCCTACAAAGGCGACAGCTTCTTCGGAATGGCGGACGGTGGCTTCCGGGCCGCTCTCCTGCACGGCCAGGGACTGGGTGCCGAAGTGAAGCAGATCGGGGCGAATGGAGACTTGCTCGACGATGCCAAGGCCACCCGACTGGCCATTCAGGGCACTACCTATCTGACACCGAGCTGGCGCATCGCTCCGGCTCTATTGGCCGAGGTCAGCGAGGACCGGTTCATCGAGGGTGACGACTACCGCTGGGCCTCCCTCAACGCGCGCATTGCCAACGAGCTCAGCGAGAACTTCGAGATGCAGTATGAAGCCAGCTTCCAGGCCATGGACCTCGATCCCCAGGGGTACAGCGGGCGCAGCGCAGTGGAAGGCAACTTCTCCAAGCTCACTATCGCGCCGACCTTCAAGCCTGACGTAGGAGGCTTCTGGCAGCGCCCGGAGCTGAGAGCCTTCGCCTCCTATACCGCCTGGGATGACGAGCTCAACGATTTCTCTACCGATGACGCCTTTGGCCAGGAAGGCTATACGGGCGGTCAGTGGAGCTTCGGTGTCCAGGCGGAGACCTGGTTCTAAGTGCCCGCCGGGGCAGCGCGCCCCTCGCTTGCCTTTCGTTTTGATTCCGCCCCATGCCCAGGCCGCATGGGGCTTTTTTGATCCAGCTCGCCTTGGACGTGCTCGTGCGAGGGTATGATAGGATTCCTGCCAACGCCCCCAGAGGATGCAAAACCCTACCGGGAGGCACGCTCCGACGTCCAGGCCACTTAAATCGAGCAATCATCATGAGTAGCCAACAGCGCTCCCGACGCACTACCAAGCGCGTCACCATGACGGACGTCGCCAAATTGTCCGGCGTCTCGGCCAGCACGGTATCGCTCTACCTGCGTCGCCCTGGAGAAGTATCCGACACTTTGGGCCGACGCATCCAGGAGGCCATCGATACTCTGGGCTATGTGCCCAACCTCATGGCCGGCGCACTGGCCGCCGCCAAGACCCAGGTGGTCGGGGTTGTGGTTCCCTCCATGGTCAACTCCATGTTCGCCTCGACCGTCAGTCGCATGCAGATGGCAATGAGCCGTCATGGCTACCAGTTGTTGCTGGGGAACAGCGAATACTCGCAAGAGCAGGAAGAGTCATTGGTCCGGACCTTCATGTCCTGGTCACCCAGCGCCATGGTCCTGACCGGGCTGCAGCATACGCGAGAAACACGCCGCATTCTGACCAGCTCAGCCCTCCCCGTGGTGGAAATGTGGGAGCTGGGCTCCAACGCCCTGGACACCATGGTCGGCTTTTCCCATGAGGACGTCGGGAGAGCCCAGGCACGCCACCTCATCGAATCGGGCTGTCGTCGGCTGGCCTTCATCGGCGCGCGGATGAGCGTGGACAATCGTGCTCAGCTCAGGGCAACAGGCGTACGAACCGCTTGCCGGGATCTGCTTGGCAGCGCCGAGTGCCGGATCATGGATACAGGAACCGGGCGCATGGCCGCAGCGGCCCGCGATGCCATGCAGACACTGCTGGCCGAGATGCCCGACGTGGACGGTATCGTCTTTTCCAATGATGTGCTGGCACTGGGCGCCACGGCCCAAGCCCAGGCCCAGGGAGTGCGCGTACCCGAAGATATCGCAATGATAGGGTTCGGCGACATGGACTTCAGCAACTGCTGCATGCCAGCCATCTCGACGGTGCGCCCGCCGCGCGAGGAAATCGGCGACCGGGTCGCCATGAGGCTTCTCGACCGCCTGCAGGGGAAATCCATCGAGACATCGATTGATCTTGGCTTCGAGCTGCTGGCACGCGAGAGTTCGACCCGAAGCGTCGAAATCAATATCTCCTGAAAAAAGCGGGGCGCCGCCAGGCGCCCCATCCGCATCAGCTTCCCCCAACACCCGAGAGGCACAGGCTGATCCCGGACCCCATCAGCAGGACGAAGGCCAGGCGCCGAAGATTTCGTGCCGACAGCGGCGGCGGATAGCGACGGCCCAGCCAGGTGAACAGCAGCACGACCGGCACCGCCGCCACTGCGATCCCCATCACCTCGATATCTAGCGCTCCCTGGAACGCCACGATCACCAGTCGCTGGAGACTGTTGATGGCGAATATCAGTAACAGGCAGTCACGAATGACCGCCGGCGCCAGGGGCTGACGGTAGAGCTGGAAGACCATCGGCGGCCCAGACGTCGAGAACATTCCCCCCATGAAACCGGAGAGACCGCCGAACAGCGCAAAGCTCCAGTTCGAGGAAAGTTCGCGCCGCGGCCGGGGATGGCGTACCAGCATCAGGCTGCTGACAATGATGGCCGCACCGAGGATGACCTGCAGCCAGCCGACGTAGTCCCCGCTCAGGACATCCAGCGCCCAGACCCCGAGAAACACGGTCACCATTCCACTCGCGGCACTGATCAGCACAACCCGCCTGTCCAGCGTGGCACGCTTGCCATACAACGCCACCGCACAATTAAAAAGGCTCAGAATGCTGATGAGGATGGCACCGAGTGCCACCGGGGCAATGCCGAACAGCACCACCCCCGCCATAAAGATCAGACCGAAGGCGAAGCCGGTGATAGTCTGGGCATAGGTCGCCAGGGCCACCACCAGCAGCAACGGCAGATGCTCCAGCAGCCCCATCAATCGGCTCCCGGCACGGTCTCGAAGAGCTCGCACCAGCCACTCTGCTGTCGATAGAAGACCGGGGGCCGACCATCGGGTGCGCTGACTTCCAGCCGACGGCCGCCGGCCTCGATAGCACCACTCCAGAGATGCACCCAGATCTCGCCCGCCGGAAGATAGACCTCACGCGCTGTCACGCCCTCCTCGACCACCGGCGCGACCAGAAGATCCGGACCGTAAAGATACTGGGTCTGAATCTCATAGGCCTCGGGATCGTCCTCGAAATGCAGGAACAGCGGTCGCTGTACCGGAATACCCCGTTCGGCTCCTTCCTCTACCAGCACCCTGAGATAGGGAGCGAGATGCCGGTAGACTCGGCTCATATGTGCCAGGTGCTCCGTCAGTTCGGCACTGTCGAACCACTGCAGGTTGTCGAAAGGGCGATTGCACTCATGGGTGCGCATGACAGGTGTGAAGGCGGCAAGGTCCACCCAGCGCTTGAACAGTTCGGCACTGCGGACGTTGCCGAACAAACTGGTGTAACCGCCGATGTCACTGTGGTGGAACGCATTACCCAGCAAGCCAGACGACAGTGCCGCGGTAATCACCGTGCCGATGCCATCGTGGCGAGAGAAATCCACCGACTGGTCGCCGCCCCACAGCAGAGGACAATGCGACTGAACACCGGTATAGCCGGCCCGCATGAAGAAAGTCGCCTCGCTCGTCTTGCCGCGTTCCGCCACCGCCTCGGCATTGACCTGCGCCCAGCGGGTCGGCCAGCGATTGTGCTCGACTTCCGCCGAGACCCCGTTGGCAAGCGTCACGTCCACGGGTAGGTACTCTCCGAAGTCCGCCATCCAGCCGCTGACGCCGATATCGAGCATATTGGCCTTGAGGATGACATCCTTGAACCAGCTGCAGGCCTCGGGATTGGTGAAGTCCACCACACCGCAGTCGAACTCGCCGAAATCGACAATGGCCACCTCCCCCTGACCATCGGAGGCGAGAAAGCCCTGATCGCGGGCCACAGGGAAGAATTCTCCGTCCACGCACAGATAGGGATTCACGTAGCCAAGGAAGCGAATCCCGCGCGACGCCAGCTCGCGACACCAGCCGGCCAGGTCCGGATAGCGATTCTCGGAGGCCTGCCAATCCCAGAAGAGCCGCGCACCGAAGCTGGTCTCGCGAATGCCCGCCCAGTCCTCGCACCAGAGGGCCGAGACGGCCATGTCCGCAGCCAGCGCCTGCTCGAGCTTTGCCTCGGCATGCTCCTTGCCACGCTTGAGGCCCAGGATGACTCCTTCGTAAACCCACTCGGGCAGACGAGGCTGATGGCCGAACCTTACACCGAGCGCCTCTACCAGAGACAGGTAAGTGGTCGCGGCGAAAAGTTCGAGTCGCTCCGGCACGTCCCACACCTGAAGCTCGTGGAAGCCGTCATGCCGAAAGTCGAAGTCCGCATAGCTGCTGGTCTCGACATGACAGGCATAGTGACGAGAGGAAAGGAAGGTAGGTTGAGGGTAATTGGTATGGTAATAGTCCCCGCCAGCGCGATTCTCCGCATCCGATCGCCAGGTGATATAGGTGTCCTTGTCGCGGCCGACACCGGGCTCGGACGTCCACAGCGGGAAGTGCCGGCCGCGCAGATTGAGGTAGGACATCTGTTCGCCACATCCCCAGACCTGCTCGCCCTGTTCGGCCACCAGCCGCCACCAGGTGCGATTGATACCCGGAGCCACATGGTGGGTGGTCAAGGTGGCGCCGGACGACGAAGATGCCAGTCGGAGTTCGAGCTGCAGATCGTCACCGTCATGGCGACGAAACGCCAGCCGATAGCCCTGGCCGTCCTGCTGGACATCCAGATGCCGGAGCGGTTCACGGGCTTCCAGGTAGTCCTCGATCTCGAAGTTGCCCCGATACATGTCGAAGCTCGCCTGGCCACGGCCAATGTATATCGCCGGAGCATCGATCTCATGGCGAAACAGCAAGGCGTCGCCGTGGTAGACACTGACGGCGTGCGACTCGGTGATGACGCGCATCATGGTGGTTTCCCGTAATGATGATGAAGACTGGAAGCTCCGAGGAGGCATTTGGCTCCCCGAAGCCGGCTCCGCTCAATTGAGTGTCAGGCCCGCATCGACCACGAAATTCTGGCCGGTGCAGCCGCGACTCTCCGCGGAGCCGAGGAACAGCGCCATGCGCGCCACGTCGTCGGCCTGCAGACGAAACTTCAGCGCCTGCTGGTCGAGGAAGCGCTGGTTGAGCTCCGGCGTCAGCCAGAGACGCTCCTGCCGCTCGGTCAGAATGGCACCGGGCACCAAGGCATTGACTCGGATACCATGGACACCGATCTCCTGGGCCAGGGTGCGGGTGAGCCCGTTGATGGCCGCCTTGGCCGTGGTATAGCCCACCATGCCCGGACGACCGCGCATCCAGGAGATAGAGCCGAGGTTGATGATACTGCCTTCGCCGCGCCGTTTCATGCCAGGCAGCACTGCCTGTGTCGCGAAGACATGATGACGCAGATTGATCGCCTGGCAGTTATCCCAGTAGTCGGGGGTCAGTTCCTCGATCGCGTGGCGATCGTCTAGGCCGGCATTGTTGATCAGCACGTCGATGGGGGCCAACTCGCGCTCCACCTCGGCGATCACGCCCTGAAGGCGCTCTATGTCACGAATATCGCATTCATAGAAGTGCACAGATGCCGGGGACAACTCGGCCACCAGGGCCTCCGAGGAAACCACGTCAATATCGACGAAGGCGACGCGAGCCCCCTGGCCCGCGAAGGCGCGCACAAGGGCGGCGCCGATGCCAGAACCGCCGCCCGACACGAATATCATCTTGTCCCGCAGGGAATGATACTGAGCTTGAGACTGTTCGCTCATGCGGTCGCCTCCTAGATGGCCATGTTGATGTACTTGGTCTCGAGATAGTCCTCGATTCCCTGATGAGCGCCCTCGCGTCCCAGGCCGGATTCCTTGACGCCACCAAACGGTGCTTCGCAGGTGGAGACATGGCCATTGTTGATCCCCACCATGCCGTAATCGAGGCCTTCGGACATGCGCCAGGCACGCCCCAGGTCACGGGTGAAGCAATACGCCGCCAGGCCGTACTCCGTATCGTTGGCCAGTTCAAGGACCTCTTCCTCTTCGCCGAACCGGAATACCGGAGCCAGCGGGCCGAAGGTTTCTTCCGAGAAACACTCCATGTCCCGCGTGGCGTCCGCGACCACGGCCGGAGACAGGAAATTGCCCGACAGCCGCTCTCCTCCTTGGTGCAGCCTGCCTCCCTTGGCCACGGCATCGCGCAGCTGCTGTTCGACCTTGTCCGCGGCGGCTGCATCGATCAACGGGCCGACATCCACCCCCGCCTCATGACCGGCACCGACCCTGAGTTCGGCTACACGGGCGGCCAGGCGCTCGACGAAGGCATCATGGATGCTGTCCTGCACGAAGATCCGATTGGCACACACGCAGGTTTGACCGGCATTGCGGAACTTGGCCACCATCGCCCCCTCGACGGCCTGATCCAGGTCCGCATCATCGAAGACAATGAACGGCGCATTGCCACCGAGCTCCATGGATACCTTCTTGACGGTGTCGGCGCACTGCCGCAGCAGTAGCTTGCCGATGGCGGTAGAGCCGGTGAAGCTCAACTTACGCACCTTGGCGCTCGACGTCATGGCACCACCGATGCCACGTGCGTCACCGGTAACCACGTTGACCACCCCGGCTGGAATCCCGGCACGCAGCGCCAGCTCGCCCATGGCCAGCGCCGAGTAGGGCGTCTGCCCCGCCGGCTTGATGACGATGGTGCACCCGGCGGCCAAGGCCGGCCCCGCCTTGCGGGCGATCATGGCGGCCGGAAAGTTCCACGGGGTGATGGCGGCGCAAACCCCAACCGGCTGCTTGACCACCATCATTCGGCGATCACCCATGGGACTCGGAATCACATCGCCGTAGGTACGACGCCCCTCCTCGGCAAACCACTCGAGAAAGCTCGCCGCGAACCCGATCTCACCGCGAGCCTCGGCCAGCGGCTTGCCCTGCTCAGCGGTCATCAACACCGCCAGATCCTCGCGATGCTCAAGCATCAGATCGTGCCAGCGGCGCAATAACACCCCCCTCTCCTTGGCGGTTCGACCTCTCCACTCACGCATGGCGTTATCGGCAGCGTCGATCGCGCGCAGCGTCTCGGCCTCGCCGAGACGTGGAACATGGCCAATCTCGTTGCCATCCGCAGGGTTGGTCACGACATCGGCGGCGCCATCGTCGGCACCGACCCATTCGCCGTTGATCAGGCATGCCTGGCGCAGCAGATCCTTGTCCTGGAGGTTAAGCATGATGGGCTCCTGTTGAGTCTTGAAAGTGAACCGGCGTCAGCCGGCAAAGAGCGGTTCGGGACGTCCAGCAACCTCGGTGCGCATGGCAAAGAGATCTCCGGACTGCGGATAGGCCGACAACTCCTCGGCCGGCCGGCCATGCCGGGCACTGGTCACGTAGAGAGTCTTGAGATCCGCCCCGCCGAAGGCGCACATGGTCGGGCAGCGTGCCGGGACTGGGTACTCGGCGACGATCTCGCCCGCGGGAGAAAGACGCACCACTCTCCCCCCCTCGAACAGGGCCGACCAGTAATAGCCTTCACTGTCGACGGCCGCCCCGTCCGGGCGTCCATTGCCGAAAGGAAACTGATGAAACACTTCCCGGGACCCAACTAACTCGCCGCTTCGTGGATCCAACGGATAGCGGTAGATGACATGGTTAGGAGTGTCGGAGTGATAGGCCCATTGACGATCCGGGCTGAAGGCCACGCCATTTGACACCAGCACCTCGCCGGCCAAACGTTGGCAACTCAGGTCGGGCGCCACCCGGTAAAGGCTGGCCAGGGGGGCGTCGCGGGGCTCATGGATCGTGCCGGCCCAGAAGCCGCCCCAGGGATCCACGCGGCCGTCATTGAAACGGCTGATGGACGTGTCGCTGACGGGCCTTGCCAGGCAAGTTTGAGGGCGAGCCTGCTCATCGAGCAGCCACAGGCCGGAACGCAGCCCCGCGATGAAGCCGCCCTGCCGACGACGCCCAATGCAGCCGATGTGCTCGGGCAGCGGATAGGCAACGTTCTCGCCGGTTCCAGGATCGAACCGGTTCAAACTCGGTGCTTCGATATCCACCCAGTAGAGCACGCCTTCCTCAGAAGCCCAGAGCGGACACTCGCCCAGTGCCGCCTGGGCCGTCAGCACAGTGCGAAATGGAGAATGATTCATGGTGTGATCTCGCCAGTCAGGTGAATATGGCCGGTCAGGCGCTCGCCAGGCGGCAGTCGTCGCATACCCGCGGCGACCGGGTCGGCCATGTTGAGCGCATCGTTGGCATGGCTCACCGGCTCGATGCCGACGAAGTCACGCCCAGCCGGGGTGAACACCACCAGATGAGAGAAGGCCTCGGATGCCGTCATGCTGATGGCGATGCCGCGCGAGGGCCAGGCCAGATCGACCCTGCTGTCCCAGGTCGTGAAGCAGTGATCCAGCGTCGCCGGGCCAGGCGGGCGGCGCTTGTCGAAATCCCACTCGGCCGGCACATCGACATGCGTGCGGGGGAGCTGGCGATCATCGTTCAGCCACACACCCTTGCAGCGAAAGGCCATGTCGAGCCCTTCCCGAAGGAAGTAAGGGTGCCAGCCGATGCCTGCCGGCATGTCACGCTCATCGAGATTCTCGACCTCGAGGGTCAACGTCGCGTCGAGGCCGTTAAGCCTCCAGATCTGCCGCAGCCGGCAGCGCCACGGCCAGTCGGTGTCTGCGGGATGATCGAGCACTAGGCTCGCGCTGCCCGGATCGCTCGCCTGCACCGTCCAGCCACGCTGCCAGGCAAAACCGTGAAGGCTGTGAGGGTGGTCGCCGAAGTTCCGGGCCAGCCGGATGGGACTGCCATCCCAGGGGAAGCGAGCATCGGCGATGCGATTGGAATATGGCGCCAGCATGTAGCCACCGCTGTGTCGCACCGCCTTCGCGTCCTCGGACAGCTCCGCGCCAAGGGGACGCAGCACGTCGCGCCCCACCAAGCTCAGGCGCGACACGGCTCCGCCGATAGAGGGCACAAGGGCCAGCTCCCAGAACGATGACGACAGCGTGAGGGGCTCAGCCATGCTTAATAAACACCGCTGTTCTCAGTGGTTGCGGTCTCACCGTGCAGAACAGCGAGGTACTCCTGGGCACGAGACATCATCAAGCTCATGTCGGAGCCAATGGCCACAAAACCGAAGCCCTTGGCGATGTAGTCACCGACCAGCTCGGGGTCGGCGCCAACGATGCCACATGGCATCTTGCGAGCCCGGCAAGCATCGAGGGCATCCCCGATCATGCCCTGCACCTCGGGATGACGAATGTCACCGATATACCCCATGGCGGCCGACAGGTCCCCCGGGCCTATGAATAGGGCATCAACGCCTTCCACATCCGCAATCTCCGGCAGGGCCGCTATGGCCTCTGGCGTCTCGAGCTGAAGCACGACACCGATCTCGCGGTCGGCCTCATGCAGATAGCGCTTGACGGTGCCGTAGCGGCTGGCCCGATGCACGGCCGCCACGCCACGGAAACCACGACCAGGGTAGCGAGTGGAGGCCACCGCTTGACGTGCTTCTTCGACGCTCTGGATGTAGGGGAACATCAGGGTCTGCGCACCGCTGTCAAGCACTCGCTTGACCATGACCGGATCGTTCCAGGGTAGTCGCACTACCAATTCCGCCGGGGTTCCCGCCACGGCCTGCATGATGGCGATGGCCTGGGGCACGTCTACCGGCACGTGCTCCATGTCGAGCATCACGTAATCGAAGCCAGCGAAACCGATCGCCTCTGCCACATTGGGGCTGGCGGTCATCAGCCAAGTGCCTACCGGCACCTTGGACCCGCCCAGCCACTGCTTGAAACGGTTCACGGGAAGCGTCATGTCATCCACCTCAAAAGATTTCGGGTTCGTCTTGTCGCTGACCGCTCTGCAGGATGTCGAAATCGCATCCCTGGTCGGCCTGGGTCACATGTTCCTGAAAGATCGCGGTGTAACCGCGATCGATTCGTGGACTTCGGGCTCGCCAGGCCGCGCGTCTGGCGTCGAGCTCATCAGGCGTGACACATAGTTCGAGACGGCGGGCCTCGACATCCAGCTCGATTTCATCACCATCGTGAACCAGGGCCAGGGGACCACCCACGGCCGATTCAGGCGCCACATGCAGTACACAGGTGCCATAGTGGGTGCCGCTCATGCGCGCATCAGAAATCCGCAGCATGTCTCGCACGCCCTGGGCCAGGAGCTTCTTGGGAATAGGCAGCGCCCCCCATTCCGGCATGCCCGGCGCCCCCTTGGGCCCGGCATTGCGCAGCACCAGCACGGAATCGGCCGTGATCTCCAGCTCGGGGTCATCGATGCGTGCCACCAGGTCGGCATGGTTATCGAAGACCACGGCACGACCACGGTGTCTGGCCAGATCGGGGTTCGCGGCACTGGCCTTGATGACCGCACCGCTCGGGGCCAGGTTACCGCGCAGCACGGCCAGTGCGGCCCCGGGGGTAACCGGCTTGTCAAAGGGACGAATGACATCGTCGTTGTAGCATTCCGCGTTGGCGACCCACTCGCCGAGGGATCGGCCCGAGATGCCACCGACATCCAGCGACAGATGGCTGCCCAGGCGCTGAAGCAGCGCAGGAAGACCACCCGCGTAGTAGAAATCCTCCATCAGATACTCGCCCGAAGGAAAGATATTGGCGAGCACTGGAATCTGCCGGGCCACGGCATCCAAGTCATCCAGCGAGAGCTCGACATTGGCACGGCGGGCAAGGGCGATCAGATGGACGGCGGCATTGGTGGACCCTCCCATGGCCATGTAGCAGCGGGCACCATTGAGAAAACTCTCACGCGTCAGGAACGTGGAGGGCTTGAGGTCCTGCCAGATCATCTCGACGATGCGCGAGCCGCATTCGGACGCCATACGAGTGTGGCCGGAATCCGCCGCCGGGATGCTGGAAGCTCCAGGCAGGGTCAGGCCCATGGCATCGACGATGGAGGTCATGGTAGAGGCCGTGCCCATGGTGTTGCAGGTCCCGTTGGAACGCGTCATACGCGACTCGAGATCCACCCACTCGTCCTGGGTGATATTACCGCTGCGCAGTTCATCCCAATACTTGCGTGTGTGGGTGCCGGCCCCGAGGGTCTTGCCCTTCCACTTGCCATTGAGCATCGGCCCGGCCGGGCAGAAGATCGCCGGAATATCCATGCTGATGGCTCCCATCAGCAGCCCGGGGGTGGTCTTATCACATCCCCCCAGCATGACCACGCCATCGATCGGGTGCGACCTCAGCAGCTCCTCGGCCTCCATCGCCAGGAAGTTGCGATACAGCATGGTGGTGGGCTTGACCATTACCTCGCCGAGCGACATGGCGGGCAACTCAACCGGGAAGCCGCCAGCGGCCCAAACCGCGCGCTTGACGGCTTCCGCCCGATCCCGCAGATGGGCATGACAAGGACTCAGATCACTCCAGGTATTGAGGATGCCAACCACCGGCTTGTCCATGAACTCCTCACGACGCAGCCCCATCTGTTGCGTACGCTGCCGATGTGCAAAACCGCGCATGTCCGGGGAGCTGTACCAGCGCTGGCTGCGCAATTGGTCAATGGTGCGTCGGTCCTTGTTCATCTTTTTGCCTCTCGGTTATTCGCCATGGCCGGCACGGCGATCAAAATCGTAGCGCTACGAAATATTGTGCCAGCCCAGGGTCGCTGTCAACTCAACGCCACTAGGCAACGCAAGCCACTAATGCCAACGTATTGAAAATTCATAAAATGTTGAAAAATTAATACTTTAGTTGAACATTTGTGGCGATTTTTCCGCCTTTGGTCGGCTTGACACTCCTAGGGGGCAAATCTACTATTTCGTAGCGCTGCGAAGACGGATGCCGCGGCGATCCGAACACGGACAATAAACACGCGACCGCCGCTGGACGTAACTTCCATCCGGCAAGAGCGGCTCCCGGAGACAAAGCATGCCAACGCTCGTATCCCTCCTCGATCGCCTCAACCGACAGACGACGCGCTGGGCCGGTTACACGGCGACGCTGCTGCTGGCCGCCATGCTGGTTGTGATGATCGTGCACGTCATCTATCGATATGCCCTGGGAAACAGTTTCGGTTGGACCGAGGAACTATCCCGCTACATGATGGTGTGGATGGCTTTCCTGTTTTTTCCAGCGGCCCACAAGAAAGGCCTCAACGTCAGCCTCGACCTATGTACCGATTTTTTTCGAGGCTCGCGCCCCTGGCTGCTACTCCAGGTACTGATCGAGGCCGCCATTCTCGCCACGCTGATCTGGTGCATCCAGCTCGGGTTCGACCGTATCGAGCGCGGCGCCACCACTCATAGCCTGTCGCTGGGCATCCCCATGGCCCAGGTCTACTACGTGCTACCGATCAGCTTCGCACTCACCGCGCTATGTTCGCTGGAGCGGCTCCTGCGCGCGACCCTGTCCCTGATCTCACCCAAGGCAGCAACCAAGCTTGCAGCGCTCGATCAGGATCTCGACCACCACCAGGCGGGGGCCTGATCATGACATTCGCCTATCTCTGGATCTTCGCGGGTCTGCTCATCATCGGCATGCCGATCGTCTTCCTGATGCTGATAGCACCGGGCATTAGCCTGTTGCTGGAAGGCAAGGTTATGTTCCTGGATCTGCTCTTCCAACGCCTTTTCGCGGGCATCGACAGCTTCCCACTAATGGCACTGCCCTTCTTCATCCTGGCCGGCGAGCTGATGACGGCAGGTGGGGTGACCTCCAGGATCGTGCGTTTTGCCGAAACCCTGATCGGCCATCGTCGTGCCGGACTGGGGCAGGTATCCGTCTCTTCCTCGCTGATGCTCGCAGGCGGTTCAGGCTCGGCGGTCGCGGACGCCTCGGCGTTAGGCTCGGTGATGATCCCGGCCATGAAGTCCTCGGGTTACACCAATCGCTTCTCGGCAGCAGTGACGGCGGCATCGGCCGTGATTGCCAGCATCATTCCGCCAAGCGGCATCTTCATCCTCTATGCCTTCATCATGAACGTGTCCGTCGCGGGGATGTTTGCCGGCGGCATCGTGCCGGGCATCCTGATTGGCGTGGGTCTCATGATCACCATCTCCGTGATGACGCGTTTCAAGGAATTCCCGGAGCCATTGCCCAAAGCCAGCTGGAACGAGAAGTGGAAAGCGTTCGTCGCCGCCTTCATGCCCCTGCTGACGCCGGTGATTCTGATTGGTGGCATCGTGGGCGGTATCTTCACCCCCACGGAGGGTGCCGCCATCGCCGCCTTCTACGCCTTGATTCTTGGCCTGTTCGTCACGCGTGACCTCAAGTTGGGTGATCTGCCGAGGCTCTTCGGCAAGGCAGCGCTTAGCTCGGCCGTGGTCCTGCTGCTGGTCGGTGCCGCGGTAGCCTTCGCCTCGCTGGTCAGCCTCAAGGGAACCCCTCAGCTTGTCAGCGGATTCATCCTGGGCATCACCGACGACCCGGCCCTGCTGTTCTTCCTGGTGGTGATTTTCCTGCTGGGTATCGGCACCATCATGGATGCCGGACCCGCCATCCTGATCCTTGGCCCGATCCTGTCACCGGTCATGATCAGTGTCGGCGTCGATCCCATTCACTTCGCCGTCGTCATGAGCGTGACGCTGATCATGGGTCTTATCACTCCACCCATGGGTCTGGTGCTGTTTGTCGTCGGCAGTATCAGCAACGAGAAAATTGAAAAGATTGCCTGGGAAATGCTGCCGCTTTTCCTGGTAGAGATCGGCATTCTTTTCGCTTTGGTTTATGTGCCGGACCTGGTACTCGCCCTGCCGCGCGCCTTCGGTTACGTCGCATAAGCGCCTCGTCAACGCCACTCATCAAGTGAAAATAAAGGTCAAAACAATGAAAATCTCGAGCTTCAAGCCATCCCGCATCGCCAGCGCCGTCCTCTTTGCCTCCACCCTCGGCGCGGCCTCCATGGCACAGGCGGTAGACCTGAATCTGGTACTGCTGGCCAACGAGCAGGACGAAGAATACGACGCCGCACTGGTCTTCGAGAACTACGTCGAGAGCCGCACCGACGGAGAAGTCAACGTCAACATTTTCGTCGGCCCACAGCTTTGCGGTTCAGCGAATGAATGTTTCGAAGCCATGCAGGCCGGCATCGTCGACCTTTTCACGGCGACGGCAGGTGGCGTGGCCGGTATCTATCCGCCGATCCAGGGCATGGATATCCCCTACACATTCCCGGACGACCGCACCGCCATGGGTATGCTGTCGGATCCGCAGCTCACCGACTACCTGCGCGGCGAGATTCTCGAGTCGACCGGCAACGGGATCCGACTCATGACCATGACCCAGACCGGTGGCTGGCGTAACTTTGCCAATGCCGAACACGAGATTCGCTCACCGGCCGACGTGGAAGGGCTGCGATTCCGCACCATCGAATCGGAAATCCAGCAGCGCCTGGTCCGCGAAATGGGTGGCTCCCCGACCCCCCTGCCCTGGCTGGAGGTATACACGGGGCTGCAGACCGGCGTGGTTGACGGCACGAAAAACTCGATCTCCGACATCACCAACATGAACTTCCAGGAAGTCCTCCAGTACATCACCTTGGACGGTCATGCCTATATGGCCTCCATGTGGTTGATGGGGAATCAGAAGTTCGAATCCCTGAGTCCTGAACAGCAGCGCATCGTAGCCGATGCCTCCGCGCTGATGGGCGTGGTGCAGTTCGGCATGCAGCCGCGCAAGGAGCTCGAGGCCTACGCGGCATGGCAAGAATCGGGGGGGGAGCTCTACACGCCGACCGAGGAGGAGATGGAACAATTCAGAAGCTATGCGGCGCCCATTAAGGACTGGTATCTGGAACAGTATGGCGAGCAGGGTCAGGAATTCTTGACCGAGCTCGAGGCTGCTCGAGACCGAGCCGCAGAGCGGGTTGAAACAGACCGCGAATCTGCCCTGCGCTGAGCCAGCGCCCAAGACCATCACACAAAGCTCCGCAGATTCCGGGCGACGCCTCTGCATCGCCCGGATGCGTGATACTCCCTCTCACTGCCCTCGCGATCGATCGCCTTAGCCCTTACCCTCGAACGACGGGCGTGACGGACGGCGCCTATCATGGACCGACGCGAGGTAGAGTGAGATGCTCGATGGGATACTCGGATGGCTGCTCGGCGGGATCGCCGTTCTAGTGCTGCTGGCCAGCCTGATCGCCCGGGTGCCCGGGCACTGGTGGTGGCTGAGGGCCTGCGAGTTCCCGCGCCTGCAGATCGGCCTCGCCGGCGCCGCCTGCGCGCTGGCCTCGCCGCTGGCCGATGCGGCCATGACGCCCTGGATCGCCGCCACGGGCGTCACCGTGCTCGCCATCCAGCTGCGCTACATCCTACCCTGGACACCGCTGTGGCCGGTGCAGGTGAAGCGCGCCCGGAACGACCGCCCGGATCGCTGCCTGACGCTGCTGGTCGCCAACGTGCTGACCCCCAACCGCGACAGCGATGCCCTGCTCGCGATCATCCGCGAGCAGGACCCCGACCTGATCCTGACCCTCGAATCCGACGCCTGGTGGGGCGAGCGCCTCGACGAGGGGCTAGGCGATGACTGGCCGCATGCGGTACGCGTGCCGCTGGACAACCTCTACGGCATGCACCTCTATTCCCGCAGGCCGCTGGTCGACCCGAAGGTCAAGTGGCTGATCCAGGACGACATCCCCTCGATCCACTGCGGCATCGAGCTCGAGAGCGGCGATCATATCCGCTTCCACGCCTTGCACCCGCGACCGCCGGCGCCCAGCGAGAGCGAGGAGTCGCTGTGGCGGGACGGCGAGCTGATGCTGGTGGCCAAGCTCATCCATCAGGACCCGGTGCCCACCGTGGTGGCGGGCGATCTCAACGACGTGGCCTGGTCGCGCAGCACCCGGCTGTTCTGCCGGGTCAGCGGCATGCTCGACCCGCGCCGCGGCCGAGGCATGTTCAGCACCTTCCATGCCCAGCACGCGCTGCTGCGCTGGCCGCTGGATCACGTCTTCGCCAGCGAGCATTTCACTCTCGGGCGCATGCGCCGCCTGCCGTCTTTCGGCTCGGACCATTTCCCGATCCTGACCACGCTGTGCTATCGCCCCGCCCGCGCCGACGAGCACGAGAATCCGACGGCGACCACAGACGAGCATCGCGACGCGGTGGAGACCGTCGAGGAGGCTCGGGAGCGCGAGCAGGACGACTGACGCCCCCGGCCATCTCGCCGAGGCCTAGCCCGGGATGCCGCCTCGGGTGAGCCCGGCCGGATCCAGCAGCCGCTCGAGCTCCTCGCGGCCGAGATCGGTCTCCTCGTCGGCCACGTCGATGATCGGCCGCCCCGCCTGGTAGGCCTTCTTGGCGATGGCCGCCGCGGCGTCGTAGCCGATCACCGAGTTCAGCGCGGTCACCAGGATCGGATTGCGCGACAGCGGCTCGCTCAGGTGATCCTCGCGCACCTTGAAGGTGGCGATGGCGCGGTCGGCCAGCAGCCAGGCGGCGTTGCGCATCAGGGTGATCGAATCCAGCAGGTTATACGCCACCAGCGGCAGCATGACGTTGAGCTGGAAGTTGCCGCTCTGCCCCGCCACCGTCACCGCGGCATCGTGGCCGATCACCTGGGCGGCGGCCTGGGCGGCCGACTCGGGAATCACCGGATTGACCTTGCCCGGCATGATCGAGCTGCCCGGCTGCAGCGCCTCGAGCTCGATCTCGCCGAGCCCCGCCAGCGGCCCGGAGTTCATCCAGCGCAGGTCGTTGGCGATCTTCATGATCGTGCAGGCCAGCGCCTTGAGCTGGCCGGACAGCTCCACCGCCGCATCCTGACTGCCGAGGCTGGCGAAGAAGCTGTCATTGGGCGAAAGCGACAGCCCGGTCTGCCGGCCGAGCTCTTGGGCCATCCGGCTGGCGAACTCGGGATGAGCGTTGATGCCGGTGCCCACCGCGGTGCCGCCCTGGGCCAGCCGGCACAGTCGCCCCATGGCATCGTCGAAGCGCTCGATGGCCTGGCCGACCTGGCTCGACCAGCCGCCGAGCTCCTGGCTCAGGCGCAGCGGCATGGCATCCATCAGGTGGGTACGGCCGGTCTTGACCACGTCGTCCAACGCCTCGGCGCGCACGTCGATGGTGCCGCGCAGGTGCACCAGCGCCGGGCGCAGCTCGCAGGCCACGCCCAGCGCCGCCGAGAGATGCAGCGCGGTGGGAACGACGTCGTTACTCGACTGGCCCATGTTGACGTGGTCGTTGGGCCCCACGTCCAGGCCGTCGCGGCTGGCCAGGTGGGCGATCACCTCGTTGACGTTCATGTTGCTGGAGGTGCCGGAGCCGGTCTGGAAGACATCCACCGGGAACTGGTCGTCGTGGTCGCCGGCGATCACCGCCTCGGCGGCCACCTCGATGGCCTCGGCCCGGGCCGCGTCCAGCAGCCCCAGGTCGCGATTGACCCGGGCCGCCGCCAGCTTGATGCGGGCGATGGCATGAATGAAGCCCGTGGGCATCGCCTGGCCGGATACCGGGAAGTTGTTCACCGCCCGCTGGGTCTGGGCGCCGTAGAGGGCATCGGCCGGGACCTCCAGTTCGCCCATGCTGTCGCGCTCGATGCGGTGCTCGCTCATGTTCGCCTCCTGGCTGATGGTCTCCTGTCACCATGGTGGCGCACCCGCCGGCTTGCAAGACGCCGACAGGGCGAAAAGCCGAATCGAGGATGTTGCACTGCACAAAAGGCGCTGCTATTGTGCATTGCAACAGAGGAGAGAAGGCGGCGGCATCCAGCCCAGGCCTTCGCAACGTGCGCCATCACAGGAGGCGAAGACGATGCAAAACTTCGATACCAAGCAGTTCACCGAACAGTTCGAATCCATGTTCTTCGGCCCGGCCCGTGCCTATGCCAGCCTGTCCGTGGACTACGCCGAGAAGCTGACCAACGCCCAGCTCGAGGCCGGCCGCGCCTATACCGAAACCGGCATGGCCCAGCTTCGCGCCCTGCTCGACGTCAAGGATGCCGAAGGCCTGCGCAGCTACATGGAAGGCCAGCAGAAGGTCGCCAAGGACCTGACCGAGCGCATGAAGGGCGACGCCGAGAAGGTCGTCTCCCTGCAGCAGGACTTCGTCCAGCAGAGCCAGAAGCTGACCGAAGAGAACGTCAAGCAGGCCACCGAGACCGCGACCAAGGCCGCCAAGTAAGCCCAGCGGTCCAGGCAGTCTCTCGGGGCCACCGCCATCGGCGGTGGCCCTTTCGTTGTGCATATGCGTTAAGCTCTTCCCCGCACAGGGCCAACCCTCACGGGAGAGTGCGATGAAGAGTGCGACGACCAGTACGATGAACCGCGTGGCGACACGCGCCCTGCGATCCGCCGGTCTGCCCATCCTGACGGGCCTGATCCTCACCGGCTGCCAGCTGCTGCCGCCCGACGGCGCCACGCGACGCGGCCCCGCCGAGGTGATCGACATCGGCGGCGAGGCCCCCGGCACGACAACGACGTCCCGGGGCCGCGTGCCGCGTCAGGTGTCCTTCCCCGCCGACGAATACGCCGCCCTGGAGAAGACCGGCAGCGCCGCGCTCAGCGGCCGGCTGACCCTGAACACCGCCTCGGGCACCGTGGTCGGCCGCGGCGAGACCGTCTCGGTAGCGCCGATCACCACCTACTCCGCCGAGGCCGCCGAACAGGCGCTGGCCGGACGCGCGGTGGAGCCCGCCGATCCGCGGGCCCGGGCCTACACCCACACCACCCGCACCGACGGCGACGGCTACTTCGTGCTGCGCGGCCTGCCGTCTGGCAGCTTCTATGTCTCGAGCAGCGTGGTCGATCCCGCGAGCGGCCAACGCCGGGTGATCATCCACCAAGTGTCACTCTCCGACGGCCGGCGTCACGAGGTGCAGCTGAGCCGCTGAGAGGGACGCCAGGCGAGGCGCCGAGAAAACAAGGCAGGAACGCCGGCCCGGGCGAGCCGGCGCGGACTACCAGCCCAGCGCCTGCTTGACGAACGGTATGGTCAGTTTGCGCTGGGCCGAGAGCGAGGCCTGGTCGAGGGTTTCCAGGGCGTCGAACAGCGCATCGAGCTTGCGCGGGCCGCGGTGCAGGATATAGCGCGCCACCTCGTCCGGCAGCTGCATGCCGCGCACCCGCGCCCGCAGCTGCAGGGCGGCCAGTCGATCATCGTCGCCCAGTCCCTGAACGTGGAAGGTCATGCCCCAAGTCAGCCGCGAGGCCAGGTCGGGCAGCTTCACCGCCAGCTGACGCGGCGGCGCCTCGGCGGCGATCACCAGCCGCTTGCCCTCGTCGCGCAGGCGATTGAAGGCGTGGAACAGCGCCTCCTCCCAGCGCTTTCGCCCCACCACGCGGTCGATGTCATCGATGGCGACCAGATCGAGCCGCTCCACTTCCTCCAGCATCAGCGGCGGAAAGTGACCGAGCTCCTCCAGCGGCAGGTAGAGCGCGCGACGGTCGCGATCCGAGGCGGCGTGACAGGCGGCCTGCAGCAGGTGGCTGCGGCCCACGCCCTCGCCGCCCCACAGATAGAGGAAGGGCTCGCCGTCGTCGTCCAGCTGCCGCTTCAGTCGATCGACCAGAGTGGCGCTGGGGCCGGGATGGAAGTTGGCGAAGGTGGCGTCGTCACGCAGCCCCACGCCCAGCGGGAGCTGCGCGGGTGCTCGACTCATGTTGACTCCTCGTCCTGGGGGCTGCGTCCCGCGTCATAAAGTGTGCTGTTTTTATAATGCTCGTGAAGATAACGCAACACTACCATCACCACGGCGGCCACCGGCAGCGCCAGCAGGATGCCGGTGAAGCCGAACAGCTGGCCGCCGGCCAGCACGGCGAAGATCACCGCCACCGGATGCAGGCCGATCTTGTCGCCGAGCAGCTTGGGCTGCAGCACGGTGCTCTCGACCAGCTGGCCGAAGCCGAAGACCCCGGCCACGGCCAGCAGGATCAGCCAGTCGCCGAACTGGAAGAAGGCCACCAGGCCGGCGACGCCGATGCCGACGATCACCCCGAGATAGGGCACGATGCTGGCCAGCCCCGACAGCAGGCCGATCAGCAGCCCGAACTTGAGCCCCAGCAGGGTCAGGCCGACGGCATAGATGACGCCCAGACACAGCATCACGATCAGCTGGCCGCGCAGGAAGGCCGACAGCACCTCGTCGCACTCGCCGCCCAGGCGCGCCGCCGCCGGCTCCCACTGGCGCGGCAGCGACCCACGCAGCTTGGCCACCAGCACGTCCCAGTCGAGCAGCAGATAGAAGGTCACCACCGGAATCAGCGCCAGATTGCCGACCCAGGCCGCCAGCGCCAGACCCGACTGGGACACCTTGGCCAGCAGGGTCGCGGCCACGGTGCCCGTCTCGCGCCAATTGTCGAGCAGCGCCCGGCGCAGCTGGTCGAAGTCGGTGCCCAGATCGATGCCGGTCAGGCGGCGGATCTCGGGCAGCACCGTGGCCTGCACCCAGTCCAGGGCCGTCGGCAGCAGCTGGGCCAGCTGGCCGATCTGGCGGCCCAGCAGCGGAATCACCAGCAGCAGCGTCAGCACGATGACGAGCGTCAGCAGCAGGAACACCAGCGACACCGACAGTCGCCGCGACAGCCCCTTCTCCTCCAGCCGGTCGGCCAGCGGATCGCCGAGATAGGCCAGCACCGCGCTGATGAAAAACGGCATCAGCACCGGTTCGATGCTGATGAAGAACCACAGCCCCAGCGCCGCCGTGACGGCCAGGACCCACCCCTGTCTGCGCATCTCGCTCTCCCTGTGTGATGCCCGGCACGGCGGTGCGAGCCGTGCTCCGTGATGCTACAATTCACGCCCCATCTTGCCCAGCCCGGCGGCGCCGACAGCGCCAAGGGCATTATTGACCGCAATGTTCATACAGGACAGGCCATGACCGATTCCACCAACCGCCCGAGCGGCGCCTCCCTCAGCTACAAGGACGCCGGCGTCGACATCGATGCCGGCAACGCGCTGGTCGACCGCATCAAGGGCGTCGCCAAGCGCACCAGCCGCCCCGAGGTGATGGGCGGCCTGGGCGGCTTCGGCGCCCTGTGCCAGTTGCCCAGCGGCTACCGCGAGCCGGTGCTGGTCACCGGCACCGACGGTGTCGGCACCAAGCTGCGCCTGGCCATGGACCTGGGCCGCCACGACACCATCGGCATCGACCTGGTGGCGATGTGCGTCAACGATCTGGTGGTGGCCGGCGCCGAGCCGCTGATGTTTCTCGACTACTATGCCACGGGCAAGCTCGACGTGGACATCGCCGCCGACGTGGTGAGCGGCATCGGCACCGGCTGCGAGCAGGCCGGCTGCGCCCTGGTGGGCGGCGAGACCGCCGAGATGCCCGGCATGTACGAGGGCAACGACTACGACCTGGCCGGTTTCTGCGTCGGCGTGGTCGAGAAGGACGAGATCCTCGACGGCAGCCAGGTCGCCGAGGGCGACGTGCTGCTGGGCATGGCCTCCTCCGGCCCCCACTCCAACGGCTACTCGCTGATCCGCAAGATCCTCGAGGTCTCCGACGCCTCCCTGGACACCGCCATCGACGGCAAGCCGCTGGGCGAGGCGCTGCTCGCGCCGACGCGCATCTATGTCAAGCCGCTGCTGTCGCTGATCAAGGAAACCGACGTGCCGGTGCACGCCCTGTCGCACATCACCGGCGGCGGCCTGACCGAGAACCTGCCGCGCGTGCTGCCCGAGGGCGCCGCCGCCCGCGTCGACGTGGCCAGCTGGGAACGCCCGGCGGTCTTCGACTGGCTGCAGCAGCAGGGCAACGTCGAGGAAAACGAGATGTACCGCGTGCTCAACTGCGGCATCGGCATGGTCATCGCAGTGCCGGCCGACAAGGCCGACCAGGCCCGCGCCCACCTGCAGGGCCTCGGTGAGACGGTCTACCGCATCGGCGAGATCGTCGCCCGCGGTGACGACGAGGAGGTCGTCCAGCTGGAGAACCTGAAGGGATGAGCGAGAACGACTACAGCAGCGATACCCTGCAGGACTTCACCCCCGAGCCCGCCGAGGCTCGGCGGGTGGTGGTGCTGATCTCCGGCAACGGCAGCAACCTCCAGGCGCTGATCGACGAGCAGGTCCACGACCGCCTGGGCGGCGAGATCGTCGCGGTGATCTCCAACCAGGCCGACGCCTACGGCCTGCAGCGCGCCCGTGAGGCCGGCATCGACGCCGTCGCCCTGCCCCATCGCGAATACGACAGCCGCGAGGCCTACGACGGCGCCCTGATCAAGGTCATCGAGCGTCACGAGCCCGACCTGGTGGTGCTGGCCGGCTTCATGCGCATCCTGACGCCGCGCTTCGTGCAGCGTTTCCTGGGCCGGCTGATCAACATCCATCCGTCCCTGCTGCCGGCCTACCAGGGCCTGCACACCCACGCCCGGGCGCTGGCCGACGGCGTCGCCGAGCACGGCTGCAGCGTGCACTACGTCACCGAAGAGCTCGACGGCGGCCCGGTGCTGCTCCAGGCGGCGGTCGAGGTTGCCGACGGCGAGACCGAGGAAAGCCTCAAGGACAAGGTCCACGCCCGCGAGCACCTGATCTACCCGATCGCCGTGAAGTGGTGCCTGGAGGGTCGCCTGCAGTTCGGCGAAGGCGGCGCACGCTTCGACGGCATGCCGCTGCCGGAACAGGGCCTGCGCATGTCCCACGCCGACGCGGCCGAGGAGCTGGACGAGGATATCGAGGAGTAAGCTGCAAGCTGCAAGCTGCAAGCTGCAAGCTGCAAGCTGCAAGCTGCAAGCTGCAAGCTGCAAGCTGCAAGCTGCAAGTCGATAGCCTGATATCGCCCAGAGAAACAGAAAACCCCGAAGGCTCAACCTTCGGGGTTTTCTTGTAGCTTGGCGCTTCTAGCTTGGCGCTTGTAGCTCGGCGCTTTCCGTCTAACCGGTGCTCAGGTCCGCGGCAGGGTCACGCCTCTCTGCCCCATATACTTGCCGCCGCGGTCCTTGTAGGAGGTCGCGCAGACCTCGTCGGACTCCAGGAACAGCATCTGGGCCACGCCCTCGTTGGCGTAGATCTTGGCCGGCAGGTTGGTGGTGTTGGAGAACTCCAGGGTCACGTGCCCTTCCCACTCCGGCTCCAGTGGCGTGACGTTGACGATGATGCCGCAGCGGGCATAGGTCGACTTGCCTAGGCAGATGGTCAGCACGCTGCGCGGAATGCGGAAGTACTCCACGGTGCGCGCCAGGGCGAAGGAATTGGGCGGGATCACGCAGACGTCGCCCTTGACGTCGACGAAGCTGTTGTCGTCGAAGCCCTTGGGGTCCACCACCGCCGAGTGGATGTTGGTGAACACCTTGAACTCGTCGGCGCAGCGCACGTCGTAGCCGTAGCTGGACGTCCCGTAGGAGATCACCCGCCGGTCGTTCACATAGCGCACCTGGTCGGCCTCGAAAGGCTCGATCATGCCTTCCCGCTCGGCCATGCGGCGGATCCAGTGGTCGGATTTGATGCTCATGGGTCGTCCTGCTGGGTGGAATCGAAACGAATAGGGGCCGCCATGATAGCGGCCCCGGGAGCGGGCGTCACGGTTCTCGCCGCCGGCGGGCTCAGTCGCTGAACGAGATCGCCGGGCCCGTGTCGGACGAGGCGCCCTCGAGCTGCTCGGCCACCTGACGGGCCATGGCGCGGAAGCTGGCGGTGACCTCGCCGTCCGGCTCGGCGACCACGGTGGGCGCGCCGCCGTCGGCCTGCTCGCGGATCGACAGCGTCAGCGGCAGCTGGCCCAGCACGCGGGTGTCGTATTCTTCGGCGATGCGCTCGCCGCCGCCCTCGCCGAAGATCGGCTCGCTGTGACCGCAGCTCGAGCAGACGTGCAGGCTCATGTTCTCCACCACGCCGAACACCGGCACGTTGACCTTGCGGAACATCTCGATGCCCTTGCGCGCGTCCAGCAGGGCGATGTCCTGGGGCGTGGTGACGATCACCGCGCCGCCCACCGGCACCTTCTGAGCCAGTGTCAGCTGGATGTCGCCGGTGCCCGGGGGCATGTCGACGAACAGCACGTCCAGCTCGTCCCACACGGTCTGGGTCAGCAGCTGCTGGAAGGCGCCGGCGACCATCGGGCCGCGCCAGACGGTGGGCTCGCGGGTATCGATCAAAAACGCCATGGACATCACCTGCAGGCCGTGGGCCCGCATCGGCTTCATGGTCTTCTCGCCCGCCGCTTCGGGGCGTGCGCCCTCGGCCACGCCGAGCATCTTGGCCTGGCTGGGGCCGTGGATATCGGCGTCCAGAACGCCCACGCGATAGCCCTCGGCGGCCATGGCCAGCGCCAGGTTGGCGGTGACGGTGGACTTGCCCACTCCGCCCTTGCCGGACGCCACGGCGACGATGTGCTTGACCCCTTCGATCACGACTTGCTCCTTACCTCGGTTGGGATGGCCGCCCGGGCGGCTCAGGCCGTCAGTATACCCGCCGTCCCGGCGGCCGGTGAATGCCATCCCGCTGCTTCAGGACGACATCGAGCGAAGGCGGCACGGGATTGACGCCAACGCCGTCGAGCGGCCTATCATGCCGTCAGACTTCCTCGACCCGGCCCCGCCATGACACCGCCTCCCGCCAGCGCCACTTCGTCGTCTCGCCATTTTCGCCACACCCGGCGGGTACTGAGCTTCGTCTGGCGCGTGCTCTGCGCCTTCCTGCGCAATCGCGGCATCCTGCTGGCCGGCGGCGTGGGCTACAACATCCTGCTGTCGGTGGTGCCGCTGTTCGCGGTGATGGTGGTCCTGCTCGCGCGAGTGGTCGACGAGCAGCAGCTGCTCACCCTGCTGGCCATCCAGGCGCGCCACCTGACGCCCGCCCACGCCGAGGTGCTGCTCGACGCCGTGCGCTCGCTGCTCGACTCGCGGGAGGCGATCGGCATTCTGGGCCTGCCGGTGCTGCTGGTGTTCAGCTCCTTCGCCTTTCGCATGCTGGAGGACGCCCTGGCGATCATCTTCCATGCCCCCGACGCCCACGTCGGGCGCTCGGCCTGGGTCTCGGTGCTGATGCCCTACGCCTTCATGGTGGTGCTGGGCGCGGGGCTGATGGGCCTGACGCTGCTGGTCAGCCTGGCGGATGCGGTCAATACGCTGTGGATGGCGCTGCTGGGCCAGGAGCTGCCCCTGGCGGGGCTCTCGAACACGGCGCTGAACCTGACCAGCTTCGCCGGCGTGTTCCTGCTGTTCAGCGCCATCTACAAGGTGATGCCGGTGGTCAAGGTGGCGCTCAGGCGCGCCCTGGTGGGCGGCTTCGTCGCCGCCCTGCTGTGGGAAGGCGCCCGGCTGCTGCTGATCTACTACTTCGCCCACCTGTCGTTCGTCAACGCCGTCTACGGCTCGCTGGCGACGCTGATCGTGGTGCTGCTGACCCTGGAAGTGGGCGCCATCATCCTACTGCTCGGCGCCCAGGTGATCGCCGAGCTGGAGCGCAACGCCCGCCTGGGCCTGCCGTGGCATCTGGACTCACGGCATCAGGCGGTCACCCACGTCGAGTAGTGGATGACCGCCCGAACCTCCGGCGACTCAGCGGTGCTTGGCATGCCCCTGCTGGCCGCGCAGGCGCCGCACCAGCCCCATCAGGCTGCGCCCGCTGACCATGCCGAGCAGGTAGAGAGCCGCGATCAGCAGCGCCAGCGGTATCGAGAAGCTCCAGGTCAGCAGGCGCACCTGGACCAGATTCAGATTCTGCACGATCAGTATCACCACCAGCGCCAGCAGCACCAGTTTCACGCCTAGCCAGAACCGTTCCATGCCCTTTCTCCCTTGTCATCTCGGATCGCCCACAGGCAGCTTAAAGCTGGTCGGCGGCGGCGAGGCTGTCAAAGCCGAATGGCCAACGTTCAGAACGTCGAGAGCCCCGTGGCCTCCATCACCCGGTAGCGCCAATGATCCACCGCCCCGGCGGCATCGGACGCGGCATAGGCTCGGCTGGTGGTGCGTTCCGGCGTGGAGTGCCAGCGGCGGGCGAAGAACGCCTCGGCGTCGGCCAGCGCCGGCAGGCTCGGCGGGCCCAGCAGCCGCACGCTGGTTTCCAGGTTCAGATCGTCGAGGTTGCGGCGGGTGAAGTTGGCCGAGCCCAGGATCAGTTCGCTCTCGCCGCCATCGGCGGGCCGGCGCATCAGCAGCTTGGTGTGGCACTGCTCGCCGCGGGTGGCGCACCAGCGCACCCCGATGCCGGCCGCCACCAGCTCGTCGGCCACCGGCCGATTGGGAATGCCGCCCTTGTCGAGGCCGAAGGCCTCGCGGTTGGGATCGAGCAGCACCCGCACCTCGGCGCCTCGCCGACGCGCCGCGATCAGCGCCTCGATCAGCTCGCGATGGGCCAGATAGAACACCGCCACGTCGAGGCGATCGCCCTCCCCGGCCCGCTCCACGGCGGTGACCAACGCATCGCGGATCGCGCCCTCGGTCAGCAGCTGCAGGCGGGCGCCGGGCGGGCCGTCCTCGGCGGGCGGCGGCGCGGGCCCGGGCACGGTGACGCCGGACCAGCCCGCCACCGCGCGCTCCGAGGCCAGCAGATCGAGGGCCGCCGCGCCCTCGACGCGCAGCGCCATGTTGCCGTGCAGGCTGCTGGCATCGTGGGGATTGGCCGAGGTCACCAGCCCCGCCCAGCCGTCGCCCTGGTCCACCACCAGCGTCTTGCGATGGTTGGCCTTGACGTTGGCCAGCGCCAGATAGCTGCGCAGGGTGACCTCCCCCGGCCCCAGGGCATTGGGCAGCCAGCCGGCGGACGCCTGATTGCCGAGCCAGCGTGGCCCCAGATGCCACAGCCCCGACCACAGCGGGTTGGAGGCCCGCAGCCGATTCAGATCGGTGATCGCCACCTCCACGCCGGCGTCGCGCAGGCGCTCGAGGTGGTCGAGTTCGAGCCCGCCGTAGAGCGTATTCAGCGGATCGGTGATCAGGATGGCGCGCAGCTCGGGATGACGGCGCCGCTGGCGGACCAGCGCCTCGGTGAGCTCCTCGGACAGCGGGCGGAAGTCGACCCCCTCGGCCGCCCCGGCGAAGTCGTTGAACAGGAACATGTCGACCACCACCAGGCGCCGCGCCTGGCCGATCATCGCCAGCGCCTCGTCGAAGATCGCCTGGCGACGATGGCGCTCGCCCGCGGCGTCATACCAGGTCTCGTCGGTCAGCAGCCGCGGCGATTCGGCCACGCGCAGCGGATGGGCCTGGCCGACGCCCTCCGGCAGCGGCTTGTAGCGCTGCCAGGCGCCCATGGCCAGCCACGCCAGCAACAGCCCACCGAGCCACCATGACCACATCCGTCGACTCCTCGTCCCGCGTCTCATGTCGCGCCTCCCTGGCAGCCACCGAGGGCACCATCGGCCCCGCTCATCGACGCCAGCATAGCGTGGGACCGGCCTCGACGCAGCGCCCCTCACTTCAGCGCGCCGGACACCGCGCTCCTGGCACAAGAGTCCTAACGCAGCGTGCCCGGCACGAGGCCGGGCGCGAGGACATCCTGCGGCGAGCGATCAGCCGATGGCGAACAGCGCGCCCATGGCGGCGATGGCCGCGCCCAGGCCGCGCAGCACCCGCTGCTCGCGGGTCATCAGCCAGCCGGCGACGCGGCGGCCGGCAACGGTCAGGCCCAGGGTCGCCAGGCTGAAGCCGGCCAGGTACAGCAGGGTGCTGGCCCCGTGGGGCATCTCGGCGGCGTGGGCATGGCCGTGGAAGACCATGAAGGCGACCACGGCGACGCTGCCCAGCGCCGCGGGCACGCGGGCCAGGGCCGCGACCAGCACGCCGGCCAGCAGCACGCTCATGGCGATGCCGAACTCCACGCCCGGAAGCGCCACGCCGGCCCAGGCCAGGCCGGCGCCGAGCAGCATGCCGCCCACCGCCAGCAGCGGCACGAAGCGACCCATCGCGGCCGACTGACGCACGCTGAACAGGCCGACGGCCAGCATCGCCAGCAGGTGATCGAGGCCGAACAGCGGGTGGCCGAGGCCCGCCGCGAAGCCGCCGCCGGCGACCTCGTGACCGGGATGGGCCCAGGCGCTGCCGGCCACCAGCATCAGGGAGGCGGCGCCCAGGGCGCGCGAGCGAACGAGGGACGAGAGGTTCATGGCGTTCTCCTTGCCGTGATGAGTAGAGGGATTCAGTCGGCGTCGGCGTGCTGGGCCCGGCGCTCCGGCAGCATGCCGCGGTCGAGGATGAAGGCGATGATCTCCTCGAGTCCCACCCCGTCGTGCAGGTTGGTGAACACGAAGGGCCGCTCGCCGCGCATCATCTTCGAATCGCGCTCCATCACCGCGAGCGAGGCGTGGACCTGCTCGGCGATGTCGATCTTGTTGATGATCAACAGATCCGACTTGGTGATGCCAGGCCCGCCCTTGCGCGGGATCTTGTCGCCGGCGGAGACGTCGATCACGTACAGCGTCAGATCCGAGAGCTCGGGGCTGAAGGTCGCCGACAGGTTGTCGCCGCCGGACTCGACCAGCACCAGCTCGAGCCTGGGGTGGCGCGCCTGGAGGTCGTCGATGGCGGCGAGGTTCATCGAGGCGTCCTCGCGGATGGCGGTGTGCGGGCAGCCGCCGGTCTCGACGCCGAGGATGCGATCCGCCGGCAGCGCCTCGTGGCGGGTCAGGAAGTCGGCGTCCTCGCGGGTGTAGATATCGTTGGTGACCACGGCGATGTCGTAGTGATCACGCAGGGCCCGGCACAGCTGCTTGAGCAGCGCCGTCTTGCCGGAGCCCACCGGGCCGCCGACGCCGATACGCAGGCAATGGGTCATGTATCTCTCCTCTTACTATTACTGAATCTGTTTTCAGTGCCGGCGACGCGCTGGATTCACCACGCCACGCGGCCGAAACCCTGGCCCTCCGGCCGGCCTCTCGCGGTCGGAAAGACGGCACATCCCTGTGCCTTGCTTTCCTCGGCCTTCTTCCCTGAAGGCCGACCGCGTCGTCTCGGCCCTCGCGCCAGCGGCCACGCAAGGTGGTTCACCAGCGGTCGCCTGTTAGCTGCGGAACAGTCGCGAGTACTGGGTCTCGTGCTGGGCGCTGGCCAGCGCCAGGCCGGGCAGCATCGGCCCGAGTTGGTCGTCGTCATACTCGAGGGCCGCGTCCGTCGCCGCCACCAGCGCCGGGCGCAGGCGCTCGATCAGGCGCTGGGCGGCGGTGTGGCCGAGCGGCAGCGCCTTGCAGGCCACGGCGAGCTGGTTCTCGAGCCAGGCCCAGGAGAAGCCGAGCAGCGCCTGGCGCGGCGTCACGCCCCGGGCCAGCGCCAGCCAGGCGAAGACGCCGACATAGCCCATGCCATCCAGACGCGACGGCTCGGCCGGCGTCAGCCCGAGGCTCGTGACCAGCCGCGTCAGGGCGCTGCCGAGGCGCGTCTCCTCGGCGGCCAGTTCGGCGGTCTCGCGGGTGGCGGCGAGCCAGCCGTTCCAGTGCTCGAGCGCCTCGACGTCGTCCTCGGCCCAGGCCGCCATGAAGCGCGCCAGGGCCGGCAGCTCGCAGCGTGCCAGGCCGTCGTCGAGCACGCCTTCCAGCCACTCGCCGAGATCGTCCTCGCCGCGCACCCAGTCGAGCTCGAAGGCGCTTTCCAGGCCCTGGGACCAGGCGAAGGCGCCGATCGGCAGCGCCGGACTGACCAGCTGCAGCAGCCCGAGCAGCGCCAGATCGTCGCTCGACTCAATGGGCATGGTCATGACCGTGATGGTGGCCGTGATGATGGTGATGGCCGCCCTCCCCGGCGCGGGCATAGGCGCCGGGCTCGGGATCGAAGGGCGCGTCGTGGTGCTCGAGCCGCGCGCCCAGGCGCTCGGCCAGCGCCTCCAGCACGTGATCCGGCGGGAAGCGGACCCAGCCGATGCCATCGCCATCGACCCCGATGGCGAGCTGCACGTGGCGGTTGCCCAGGTGATAGCTCAGCCGCGCCAGCGGCAGGCCGGCCTCGAGGCGCGCGGTGACCACCGGCTCCACCGCGGCCTGGACGCGGATGGTCTGGCCGTCCTCGCCGGTCAGCCCGTCGCCGTGGCGCAGCACCGGCCCGCGGTCGAGGAAAACCCCGACCTCTCGGCCGCCATCGGAGCTGGCCTTGAAGCGCCCGCGGGTGCGGGTCGTGTAGTCGAGGGTCAGGGTGTCGACGGCGGCGCTCGCCTCGATCGGCCCCAGGCGTTCGGTCAATGTCAGCATTGATGTCATCTCGTTGAAATATCTCGCGGCTGTCCCGGGCGCAGGCCTGCGCGAGGACGCGGTGAAGTCATCCCTGGACGCTCCTTTTGCCATCCATGGCAAAAGAGCCTCGCTACGCCCTGCCCCCGGCGCCGCTCGTCTTGATGGTCATCGCTCAAAACAGGTGATAGCGCTGGGCCAGGGGCAGCTCGGCCAGCGGCTCGCAGGTCAGGAGCTCGCCATCGCAGCGCACCTCGTAGGTCTGCGGGTCGACGCTGAGCTCGGGGCAGGCGTCGTTGAGCTTCATGTCGCCCTTGCGCACCTCGCGCACGTTCCTGCAGGCCACCAGCTCGCTGTCGAGCCCCAGCCGCTCCTTGATGCCAGCCTCCAGCGCCGCCTGGCTGACGAAGGTCACCCGAGTGGCGCTCGCGGCGCGACCGAAGGCGCCGAACATCGGCCGGTAGTGCACCGGCTGCGGGGTCGGAATCGAGGCGTTGGGATCGCCCATCGGCGCGGCGGCGATCATGCCGCCCTTGAGGATCAGCGCCGGCTTGACGCCGAAGAAGGCCGGGTCCCACAGCACCAGGTCGGCCAGCTTGCCGACCTCCACCGAGCCCACCTCGTGGCCGATGCCATGGGTGATGGCCGGGTTGATGGTGGTCTTGGCGATATAGCGCTTGGCGCGGAAGTTGTCGGCGCCCAGCGCCTCGTCCTCGGGCAGCAGGCCACGCTGCAGCTTCATCTTGTGGGCGGTCTGCCAGGTGCGGCAGATCACCTCGCCGACCCGCCCCATGGCCTGGGAGTCCGAGGCGATCATCGAGATCCCCCCCAGGTCGTGGAGGATGTCCTCGGCGGCGATGGTCTCGCGGCGAATGCGCGAGTCGGCGAAGGCCACGTCCTCGGGGATGTTCGGGTCGAGGTGGTGACACACCATCAGCATGTCGAGATGCTCGTCGATGGTGTTAACGGTATAAGGCCGGGTCGGGTTGGTCGACGACGGCAGCACGTAGGGCTTGGCGCAGGCGGTCAGGATGTCCGGCGCGTGGCCGCCCCCGGCGCCCTCGGTGTGATAGGTGTGGATGGCGCGTTCCTTGAACGCCCCCAGGGTGTCCTCGACGAAGCCCGACTCGTTGAGAGTGTCGGTGTGGATGGCGATCTGCACGTCATAGCGCTCGGCCACCGACAGGCAGGTATCGATGGAGGCCGGCGTGGTGCCCCAGTCCTCGTGCAGCTTGAGGCCCATGGCGCCGGCCTCGAGCTGGACCTCCAGCGCCTCGGGCAGGCTGGCGTTGCCCTTGCCGAGCAGGCCGATGTTCATCGGCAGGGTATCGATCGCCTGCAGCATCTTGCCCAGGTGCCAGGCGCCCGGGGTGCAGGTGGTGGCGTTCGAGCCGGTGGCGGGGCCGGTGCCGCCGCCGAGCATGGTGGTCACGCCGCTGGCCAGCGCCTCCTCCACCTGCTGCGGGCAGATGAAGTGGATGTGCGCGTCGATGTGGCCGGCGGTGAGGATCTTGCCCTCGCCCGCGATCACCTCGGTGCCGGGGCCGACGACGATCTCCACATCGGGCTGGGTGTCCGGGTTGCCGGCCTTGCCGATGGCCGCGATGCGCCCGCCCCGGAGGCCCACGTCGGCCTTGACGATACCCCACCAGTCGAGGATCAGGGTGTTGGTGATGACGGTGTCCATGACCGCGTCGTCGACGCGCTGGCTCTGGCCCATGCCGTCGCGGATCACCTTGCCGCCGCCGAACTTCACCTCGTCGCCGTAATGGGTCGCGTCGCGCTCGACCTCGATCCAAAGCTCGGTGTCGCCCAGGCGCACGCGGTCGCCCACCGTGGGGCCGTACATGTCGGCATAGGCCCGGCGACTGATCTTGCTGGGGGTGGTGTTGGGCGTATTATCCGTCATGACGACTCTCCTTGATCGGCATCGCGGGATGACGAAGGACGCGCAGCCTCGGGCGCGGTAGATCGGGTACGCGCGTCGTCGGGCGCGGCAGAGGCATTACGCTCGGCTTCGGGAGCGGTAGAAGCATTACGCTCGGCTTCGGGAGCGATAGAAAGCGCCCCCATGACGTCGCCACGGAAGCCGTAGATGCGCCGATGGCCGACGAACGGGATCAGCGTCACCTCGCGCGACTGGCCGGGCTCTAAGCGGATCGCCGTGCCCGCGGCCACGTCGAGGCGCCGGCCGCGTGCCAGGTCCCGATCGAAGACCAGTGCCGGGTTGGCCTCGGCGAAGTGATAGTGGGAACCGATCTGCACCGGGCGGTCGCCGGTGTTGGCCACCTCGAGGGTGATGCGTTCACGTCCCTCGCAGAGCGCGATCTCGCCGTCCTGAAGCCGATATTCACCGGGAATCATCGATGCTCCCTCTTCGTTATTGGCGGTTATCCCATTGACGAAAGACTGATCGAGTGCCGCCAGTTTTAGACGATGGGGTGATGGATGGTGACCAGCTTGGTCCCGTCGGGGAACGTCGCCTCCACCTGCACTTCGTCGACCATCTCGGCCACGCCCTCCATGACGTCGTCGCGACCGAGGATCTCGCGTCCCGCGCCCATCAGCTCGGCGACGCTCCTGCCGTCGCGGGCACCCTCCATGATCTCGCAGCTGATCAGCGCCACGGCCTCCGGATAGTTCAGCTTCAGGCCGCGGTCGCGGCGCCGCTCGGCCAGCAGGCCGGCGGTGAACAGCAGCAGCTTGTCCTTGTCTCTCGGGGTCAGTTCCATCGCGGTCACTCCCTCGCCATAGCGTGATCGTTCGATGCCGGGGCGTGGCGGGCCAGGCCCCGGCTCATGTCGGTCCGTCAGGTCAGCCAGATACGCGGCACGCAGGCAGCCCGCCCCGCCAGCCGCGGGCGCAGCACTTCCCAGGCCCGCTGACAGAGCGACCAGGCGACGTTGCGTTCATCGCCCAGGTAGCGCAGCAGCAGCACGCCCTGGCGCACCGTCACCGCCCACTCCCGACCCGCCGGCAGCGCCTCGCGCAGCGCGGCGATCGCACCGGCCTCGTCGTCGAGCCCCACCGCCCACAGCGTCGCCTGAACGCCGGCGCCACCCTGCCCCCAGGCGCCGCGGAAGCGACGATGGGCCGGGTCCAGCAGCTGGCGTTCGCACCACAGCGGGCGCCCCTCGCGGGTCAGGCGAAAGCGCTGCTCGATGGCGCCGGAGACATAAGGCAGCTCGCTTGCCGGCCGCCCCAGCGCCAGCACCTCCCAGCCCAGGCAGCGCGCCCCGGCGGCCAGCGTGATGTCGGTGACCTGGCTGCCCTTCGAACCGTCGAAGGCGATGGTCTCCTGGGGCAGCCACTCCAGCAGCGCGTGCTCGGCCACGTCGAGCCGGGTGTGCTGATGCCAGCGCACGCCCTGACTGTCGGCACGATAGAGCTTGTTGGCCGCCGGCGTGGTGAGCAGCGCCCGGGCCCCGGGCGCGAGCCGCGCCTCGATGGCGAGCTCGTCGCCGCTGACCAGTCCGCCGGGCGGATGCAGCAGATAGACGTGGCAGGCGCCGGGGCGGCCCGCCTCGTCGGGGGCCTCCGGATAGAAGGGACGCTGCACGCGCAGCGGGCCCTGGTGGCGGGACTTGAGCAAGCGGGTATGGCCATCGTCGCGGGCATCGAAGGCCAGCGACAGCGACGCCGCCCAGCGACGCTCGCCGTCGAAGCGGTGGCCCGACTCGGCGGGCGACGGGAGGGCACGCGGAATGGCGGTCATCGACGGGTCCTGTCGGTCGGGTGGCTGTTGTCCATTGCCCTGACTCAGCAAGTCACGTACCAAGTTGGTGAAATCACGAAATAGTCGTTAATAAACAATGTCTTATTTTGTACACAATGGCGTATCCCAAGGCCGCACTGCACCAGGAAGGCACACCCAGGCCCTCGGGGCGCACTGATATCGATCGCACTTTTTCTCTTTCGCACCAGCATGATGCACCACACCCGTCGGGAGGGGACCTCGCGACGGGCGTGGTGCGGGTGCGCCGAGTCCGACGCTCGGCGTCAGACGGTCAGGTGGGTCTTGATCAGCTCGTCGTCGAGCTCGTCGATCTCCCCTTCGGCCACGGGCCGGCCGCGATCCATGATCGCGAAGCGGTCGGCGTACTTGCGGGCGAAGGGCAGCTTCTGCTCCACCAGCAACACGGTCAGGCCGTCCTCTTCGATCAGCCGGCGGATCACCTCGCCGATCTGGGCGACGATATTGGGCTGGATGCCCTCCCCCGGCTCGTCGAGGATCAAGAGCTTCGGCTCGAGCACCAGGGCCCGGCCGATGGCCAGCTGCTGCTGCTGGCCGCCGGAGAGGTCGCCGCCGCGCCGGTGGCGCATCTCGGCCAGCACCGGGAACAGCTCGTAGATGCGCTCGGGAATGCGCCTGGCGCCGTCGCCGCGGGCCGCCAGGCCGGTGCGCAGGTTCTCCTCCACGGTCAGCAGCGGGAAGATCTGGCGCCCCTGGGGCACGTAGCCGATGCCGAGCCGCGAGCGATCCTCCACGCGTTTCTGGGTCAGCTCCACGTCGTCGGCGTAGCGCAGGCTGCCCGAGGCCACCGCGACCTCGCCCATCACCGCCTTCATCAGGGTGGTCTTGCCCACCCCGTTGCGGCCCATGACGCAGGTGCACTGCCCGGCCGGGATCTCGAGGTCGACGCCCCACAGGGTGTGGCTCTCGCCGTAGTACTGATCGAGTGCGCGAATGCTCAGCATCGGGCGTCCTCCGTGTTGTCCGACTCGGTGCCGAGATAGACCTCGACCACCCTCGGGTCGCTCGACACCTGATCCATGCTGCCCTCGGCCAGCACGCTGCCCTGGTGCAGCACCGTCACGGTGCGCGCGATCGAGCGCACGAAGCCCATGTCGTGCTCGACCACCACCACCGACTGCTTGCCGGCCAGGCCGGTGAGCAGCTCGGCGGTGCGCTCCATTTCCTGTTCGGTCATTCCCGCCACCGGCTCGTCGACCAGCAGCAGCCGCGGCCGCTGCATCAGCAGCATGCCGATCTCCAGCCACTGCTTCTGGCCGTGGGAGAGGATCCCGGCCGGCCGATCGCGGTGCCCGGTCAGGCCGATGGTGACCAGCACCTCGTCGATGCGGTCCCGCGCCTCGCCGGAGAGCCGGGCGGTCAGCGTCGGCCAGATGCGCTTGTCGGCGGCCATGGCGAGCTCGAGGTTCTCGAACACCGTCAGCGCCTCGAAGACGGTCGGCTTCTGGAACTTGCGGCCGATGCCGAGGCTCGCGATCTGCGGCTCGTTCATGGTCAGCAGGTCGTGGCGGCTGCCGAACCACACCGAGCCGTGATCGGGTCGGGTCTTGCCGGTGATGATGTCCATCATGGTGGTCTTGCCGGCGCCGTTGGGGCCGATGATGCAGCGCAGCTCGCCGTCGTCGATGGTCAGGTTCAGGTCATTGATGGCGCGGAAGCCGTCGAAGCTGACGCTGACGTCCTCCAGATACAGGATGGGACCGTGGCGCACGTCCACCGGCGAGCGCGCCGGCGCCATGAAGTCGAAGACGCGATCGCGGCTGGCCATCTCCTTGAGCAGGTTCATGAGCTCGCTCCTTGCGCGGGTGTCTCGGAGGCGTCGTCATCGCGACGGCGGCGCAGCGACGCCAGCAGGCCGGCCACGCCCTTCGGCAGCAGCACCGTGACCACCACGAACAGCCCGCCGAGGGCGAACAGCCAGGCCTCCGGCATCACCCCGGTGAACACCGTCTTGGCATAGTTGACCACCAGCGCCCCGATCACCGCGCCGTAGAGGGTGCCGCGGCCGCCCAGGGCGACCCACAGCACCACCTCGATGGAGAAGATCGGCGAGAACTCGCCGGGGTTGATGATGCCGACCTGGGGCACGTAGAGCGCCCCGGCCACGCCGGCGAGCATCGCCGAGACCACGAACACGAACAGCTGCACCCGCTCGACGCGATAGCCGAGAAAGCGCGTGCGCGCCTCGGCGTCGCGGCAGGCCATGCTGACCCGCCCCAGCTTGCTGGCGACGATGGCCCGGCACAGCACGTAGCCCAGCGCCAGCGCCAGCCCCGAGGCCAGGAACAGCCCCAGCCGCGTGGCGTCGCTGCGCAGGTCGTAGCCGAGCAGCTCCTTGAAGTCGGTCAGGCCGTTGTTGCCGCCGAAGCCCATCTCGTTGCGGAAGAAGGCCAGCATCAGGGCGAAGGTCAGCGCCTGGGTGATGATCGACAGATAGACCCCGGTGACCCGCGAGCGGAACGCCAGGAAGCCGAACACCAGCGCCAGCAGCCCCGGCGCCAGCAGCACCATCAGCAAGGCGAACCACGCCATGTCGAAGCCGTGCCAGTACCAGGGCAGGCTGTCCCAGTCGAGGAACACCATGAAGTCAGGCAGCACCGGGTCGCCATAGACGCCCCGGTCGCCGATCTGGCGCATCAGGTACATGCCCATGGCGTAGCCGCCCAGGGCGAAGAAGGCACCGTGGCCGAGGCTCAGGATGCCGAGATAGCCCCACACCAGGTCCAGCGCCACCGCCAGCAGCGCGAAGCTCAGGTACTTGCCGAGCAGGGTCACGGTATAGGTCGAGACGTGCAGCGGATGTCCCGCCGGCACGATCAGGTTGAGCAGCGTGAAGACCGCCAGGGCGGCCAGCAGCACGCCGAGGAATATCTGCGTCGAGCGCTCGCGCAGCGGCCGCGACAGCCAGGATCTCGAAGCCAGCATGGATCAGCCCTCCGCCGCACGGCCCTTCTGCGGAAAGAGTCCGCGGGGGCGTTTCTGAATGAACAGGATGATGAACACGAGCACCAGGATCTTGGCCAGCACCGCGCCGGCCCAGGGCTCGAGCACCTGGTTGATGACGCCCAGCGACAGCCCGGCCACCAGGGTGCCCCACAGGTTCCCCACGCCGCCGAACACCACCACCATGAACGAATCGATGATGTAGTTCTGGCCGAGGTTGGGGCCCACGTTGGTCAGCTGCGAGAGCGCCACGCCGGCGAGGCCGGCCACGCCGGAGCCCAGCGCGAAGGTCAGGATGTCGACCCGGGTCGCGCGGATGCCCATCGAGCGTGCCATGGCACGGTTCTGGGTCACGGCACGCACCTCCAGGCCCAGCCGGGTGCGGCGCATCACCAGCATCAGCCCGGCGAACACCAGCAGCGCGAAGCCCAGCACGAGGAGGCGATTGAGGGTCAGCGACAGGCCCTCGTTGATCATCAGCGAGCCGCTCATCCACTCCGGCGAGACCACCGTGCGGTTGAGCGGCGAGATCAGGGTGCGCACCAGCTGCTGGAGGATCAGGCTGACGCCGAAGGTGGCCAGCAGGGTCTCCAGCGGGCGGCCCTTGAGGAACTGGATGACGCTGCGCTCGATGACGATCCCGGCCAGCGCCGCGACCAGGAAGCCCGCGGGAATCGACAGCAGCAGCGCCAGCCCCGGCTGGCCCGGCAGCAGCTGCTGCATGCCCCAGGTGGTGTAGGCGCCGAGCATGATCAGCTCGCCGTGGGCCATGTTGATCACGCCCATCACGCCGAAGGTGATGGCCAGGCCGATCGCCGCCAGCACCAGCACCGAGCCGAGCGACAGGCCGAAATACAGCGTCTGGATGCCGTCGTTGAGCTTCTGCTTCTGCTCGATGCCGGCCAGGGCATCGGTGGCGGCCTCGGCCAGGGCCGCGTCGTCGCTGCGGGCGGCGGCGCTGAGCGCCGAGCGCACGGACGTATTCAGGCTGCCGGACAGCGCCTCCACCGCCTCGAGGTCGCCCCGCTCCAGGCGCTGGATGGCGATGGCCTGGGTCAGCAGCCGGCGCACCTCGTCGTCGGCCTCGTTCTCCACCAGGCCATTCAGCGGCTCGACCATCGACGGGCTCACCTCGCCGAGCAGGTCCCGGGCCGCCTCGCGGCGCGCCGAGACCGCCGGGGCGCGGAGGTCGAGCAGCGCCAGGGTGTTCTGCAGCTGGCCGCGCAGCGCATTGTTGATGCCGATGCGATCCAGATCGCGTCGCGACATCTCGCCGAGGTCCTCGTCGGTGAGCGCATCGCGCACCGGCCAGTGGCGACCGCGATTGGCGAGCACCACCACGAAGCGGCCGCCGTCTTCCTGGCGCTGCAGCTTGCCGTCGAGCAGCGCCTCGAGCCAGACGCGGCTCTGCGGATGTCCGCTGTCGGCGATGGCCGTCACGGCCTCGCCCTTGGCGGCATAGGAATCGGTGTCGAGGGCCTCGAGCAGTGCCCGGCCGTCGTCATCGGGCGCGGCCAGGGCGGCCGGCGCGGCGAGCGAGACGACGATCAGGCACAGCAGCCCCTGCACGAGGGAGCGAATCGTCCTCATGACCATGTCCTGTCAGTGGGAGAATGGAAGGCCCGGGCCGCGACCGCGGCCCGGGGAGCGGCTTATTCGACCGAGGCCACCTCGGCGTCGGCGCCGCCACCGCAGCGTCCCTCGACGACGTTGTAGTTGCCGCAGCGCATCGGCGCGCGCCAGTCGCTGATCAGGTCGCGCGAGCCCGGCAGGTAGTCGGACCAGGCATCGCCGGCCACGGTGGACGGGGTCTCCCAGACGATGGAGAACTGGCCATTGTCCTGGATCTCGCCGATCAGCACCGGCTTGGTGATGTGGTGGTTGGGCATCATGGTGGCGTAGCCGCCGGTCAGGTTGGGCACGGAGACGCCGATGATGGCGTCCTTGACCGCGTCGACCTCGGCGGTGCCGGCCTTGCGCACGGCCTCGGCCCACATGTTGAAGCCGATGTAGTGGGCCTCCATCGGATCGTTGGTGACCGCCATCTCGTCGCCGGTGTAGTCGATCCAGCTGTCGATGAAGTCGTAGTTGGTGTCGGTATCGACGCTCATGAAGTAGTTCCAGGCGGCCAGATGGCCGACCAGCGGCGCGGTGTCGATGCCGGACAGCTCCTGCTCGCCCACCGAGAAGGCCACCACCGGGATGTCCGCGGCGTCGATGCCCTGATTGCCGAGCTCGCGATAGAACGGCACGTTGGCGTCGCCGTTGATGGTCGAGACCACCGCGGTCTTCTTGCCCTGGCTGCCGAAGTCGGCGATGTCGGAGACGATGTTCTGCCAGTCGGAATGCCCGAAGGGGGTGTAGTTGACCATGATGTCGTCATCGGCCACGCCATGGTCCTTGAGGTAGGCCTCGAGGATCTTGTTGGTGGTGCGCGGATAGACGTAGTCGGTGCCGGCCAGCACCCAGCGCTCCACGCCGACCTCGTTCATCAGGTAGTCGACCGCCGGGACCGCCTGCTGATTGGGCGCCGCGCCGGTGTAGAAGACGTTCTCGGAGGACTCCTCGCCCTCGTACTGGACCGGATAGAACAGCAGGCCATCGAGCTCCTCGACCACCGGCAGCACCGACTTGCGTGATACCGAGGTCCAGTTGCCGAAGATCACGTCGACCTCGTCCTGGGCCAGCAGCTGGCGCGCCTTCTCGGCGAACAGCGGCCAGTCGGAGGCCGGGTCGACCACCACCGGCTCGAGCTCGCGGCCGAGCAGGCCGCCCTGCGCGTTCTGCTGCTCGATCAGCATCAGCATGGTGTCCTTGAGGGTCGACTCGCTGATGGCCATGGTGCCGGAGAGCGAGTGCAGGATGCCGACCTTGATCGGGTCCTCCTGGGCCATGGCGGGGGCCGAGACGGCGAGGCTCAGCAGGGTGGCGGCGAACAGACGCTTGGGCACGGCGGGCGAATGGGAACTCATGATGATCTCCTTGTCGATCCAGACGAAGTATTGGCGTTGTTATAAAGGGCGGTGGCACGCCACGGTGCACCATGCCCTACCCTCGATGTGCAAGAGCTACGCCACATTCTGGATCAACCGGGATAAACATTAACTTTCAATTATTTAATGAATCCTCCAACACACTTCCTCCTGCCGATAGTGCCCTTCTGGTGCAAGTGTCGCACCGGCTTCGCTCCACTTTGGTGCCACCCCTCGGCGCTGAGAGGTCGCGGCCGGGGGCGCATGGTGTCGCTGTCGATATCGGTGTCAGGCCGATAACGAAACGGGGGCGCCGGCACGATGCCGACGCCCCCGTCAGGTGGCGGATGCGATCAGGTTCACGCCATCAGTCGCCCTCCGGGCCTCCGGTGCCGGTGGCCACCTTCATGCGACGGCGCAGCAGCGGGCCGACGATGTAGGGCAGGATCAGGCCCAGGCCGGCGAAGACCCACAGGCCGATGGCCAGGCCGCTGTCCCACAGGATGGTCCAGTCACCGCCGGAGATGTCCATCGCGTGGCGCAGGTTCTTCTCCATCTCCGGTCCCAGCAGCAGGCCGAGGATGATCGGCACCAGCGGAATCTCCAGCTTGCGCAGTACATATCCCGCCACGCCGAAGGCCACCATGAAGTAGAGGTCAAAAGCCGAGTTGCTGATCGAGTAGATGCCGACGAAGGCCACCATGGTGACGATCGGCAGCAGGAACATCGGCGGAACTGAGAGCAGCTTGACGAAGATGCCCACCAGCGGGATGTTCAGCACCAGCAGCAGGAAGTTGCCGATCAGCAGCGCCGCGATCACGCCCCAGACGATATCGGCGTTCTGGGTGAACATTAGCGGCCCGGGGGTGATGTTAAGCGAGATCAGCAACGCCAGCAGCACCGCAGTGGTACCGCTCCCCGGCACGCCGAGGGTCAGCATCGGCACCAGCGCGCCGGAGGAGGCACCGTTGTTGCCCGCCTCGGGGCCGGCCACGCCGCGCGGATCGCCCTCGCCGAAGTAGCCCTTCTTGCCGACCATCTTCTTCTCGAGGGTGTAGCCGATAAAGCTGCCCAGGGAAGCCCCGGCACCCGGCAGTACCCCTGCGATGAACCCCAGCACGCCGCCGCGGATGCTTGACGGCATGATGCCGCGGATGTCGGACCACTTCAGCGACAGCTTGTTGACGGTCATCTTCTCCTTGCCGCCGCCGGCCTTGTCCTCGATGAAGAACAAGAGCTCGGAGATGGCGAACAGACCGACAATGGCGATGATGAAGTCGACGCCCTCGTAGAGCTCCAGCACGCCGAAGGTGTAGCGCTGCACGCCAGTGTTGTCGATGCCCATCGTGGAAATCATCAGGCCCAGGCAGGCGGCCACCACGGTCTTCATGGGGTTCTTGCCGGTAATGCCGCCGAGGGTGGCGAAGGCCAGCAGGAACAGCGCGAAGTACTCGGCCGGGCCGAAGGAGAGCGCGAAGTCGGCGAGAATTGGCGCCACCAGGATGAGCCCCACGGTGGCGATCAGGCTGCCCATGAAGGAGGCCATAGCGGAGATCGCCAGCGCCTCGGCGGCCTTGCCTTTCTTGGCCATGGGATAGCCGTCGAGACAGGTCATCATCGCCGGCTCGTCGCCGGGGATGTTGAGCAGGATCGAGGAGATACGCCCGCCGTACATGGCCCCCGCATAGACCGAGGTGAGCATGATCAGGGCAGTCTCCGGCGCGAGTCCTAAGGTGAAGGCCAGCGGGATCAGGATCGCCACGCCGTTGGATGGACCGAGCCCCGGCAGGGCCCCGATCAAGGTGCCGAGGAAGGCGCCGAACAGGGCGAACATCAAGTTATGCGGCGCCAGGGCGACGCCGAAGCCGTCGATCAGGTAACCCAAGGTTTCCATCAGTTCACCTCCAGGACAGACAGCGGCCCCAGTGGCAGCGCCAGGTCGAGGGCGAAGTTGAAGATCAGAAACACCACCACGCCGGCCACGCCACCGGTGACATAGGCCCGGACCGGGGAGGCGCCCATGCGCCAGCACAGCGTGCCCACCGCCAGCAGGGTGCTGAGGATGAAGCCGAGCGGCTGCAGCAGCGCGGTGTAGACGATCAGCACCGCCACAGCGATCAGCAGCTCGGCGCCGGTGCGGCTCCAGGGCCAGGCGTTATCCGGGTCGGGACGCACGATCAGATAGAGGCTGGACAGCGCCAGCACGACGGAAAGCAGCAGCGGGAAGGTCTCGGGGCCGACGCCCTCGGACCCGCCGAACGGTTCGGGAAACTGGGTAGCACCCCAGCCGTACGCGACGGCCAGGGCGATCAACAGGACCCCGAAGATGCGGTCGTTGAAGGTCATTCCTGAATCAGCCCGATATCCTTGGAGAGTTGGTCTCGATGTCGGCGATCTGGTCGGTCACGAACTGCTCGAACTCACCGGCGCTCATGTGGAACGGCATCAGGCCGTTGCTGGCCATCACGTCCTTCCACTCCTGGCTCTCGTAGATGGTGTCCATGGCATCCATCCAGTACTGCTTGGCGTCGTCGGAGACGTCGGCCGGCATGTAGAAGCCGCGCCAGTTCGGACCGATGGCGTCGATGCCCTGCTCGCGGGCGGTGGGGATGTCGCTGTACTCGCCCGGCAGGCGCTCCTCGGAGAGCACGGCCAGCACCCGCAGGTCACCGGATTCCATGAAGCCCTGGGCCTCGGTGATGTCGCCGGTGAAGGCATCGACGTGGCCGCCGACCACCTGGGTCATGGCCTCGCCGCCGTTGTTGTACGACAGGTAGGGAATCCGCGGCAGGTTCTCGACCCCGGCTTCCTGGGCGGCGATCAGCACCTTGAGGTGGTCCCAGCCGCCCTTGGCGCTGCCGCCGGCGAACTTGACGCTGCGCGGGTTTTCCTTGAGCGCGTCCATCAGCTCGGGCAGGTCGTCGTACTCGGAGCCATCGGCCACGGCGATCACGCCGTAGTCGGCACCCAGCGCGCCCACCCAGTTGACCATGTCGGCGTCCATACCCGGGAACTGGCCCTGGGCCAGACGGGTGGTGGTGGCGGTGGAGGCGGCGACCAGCAGCTGCTCGTCGCCGGCGCGCTTGCTGACGGTGTGGGCGTAGGCCACGCCGCCGCCGGCACCGGCCATGTTGATGGTCTGCACGCTGGCCGGCACCAGGTCCAGCTGTTCCATCACGTTGCCCACGCTGCGGCAGGTGAAGTCCCAGCCGCCACCCGGGTCGGCGGGGGCGATGCATTCGACCTTGCCTTCCGGCTCGAAGGCCATGGCGGAACCGGCGCTGACGGTGAAGGCGGCGACGGCGACGAACTTGAGTGGCGTTCTCACGGACATTGTTGTTGTCCCCTCTGATGTTTTCGTTGGCAGATCGGGTCGGGCTTGTCGGACGCTGACACCTGCCTTACAATTCTGTAAGACAGAACAACGTTCCCTTGAGCGGAAAATTAGGCCGCCCATGCCATGGGGGTCAATGCCGTTTCGGCGAATTGCGACCAAAGTTGCAGAGGTTCGGATCGCCGTCACGGAGGCCGCACAAGGCCATGAGAGACCATCCACGGGCGATGGCGAGAGCAAGATCATGAACGAGGAGCGACGATGGCCCAGGACCGCGTCGAGGCCGTCGAGCGCGCACTGACCGTGCTCGAGGTGTTCGATTCTTCCCAGGAGGCGTTCACCCTGGCCGAACTGGCCGAGGCGACCGGCTTCTACAAGAGCACCCTGCTGCGCCTGCTCGGCTCGCTGGCCCGTTTCGACTACGTGCAGCGCGGCGAGGACGGCCGCTGGCGGCTCGGCGGCAGCCCCATGCGCCTGGCCCGTCGCCACGCGCCCTCGCAGCAGCTGGCCGTGCGCGTCCAGCCCTGGCTCGACCGCCTGGCCGCCGAGACCGGCGAGACCGCCGCCCTGCTGGCGCTGCATCCCGGCGAGGCGGAATGCCGTCTGGCCGCCCTGCCCGCCACACCGCTGCGCCACGACCTGCGCCCCGGCAGCCGCTGGCCGGTGGAGCAGGACATGGACCCGCGCCCCGCCCTGCCCGGCGGCACCATGACCTGCCTGGCGCTGGCCGACGCGCCCGGGGAGCCGCCGCTGTGGCTGTCGCTGTCCGGCCCCGCCGGCCGCCTGGCCCCGGGGGCCGCCCACGAGGCCCTGGCCCGGGCCCGCGATGCCCTGAGCCGAAGCCTAGCCGGCGAGGAGGAGACCCCACGATGATGCTGCTGGTGGAAGACGATCGGCTGCTGGCGGAGACGCTGGTGGACGCCCTGTCGCTGGAGGGACACGGCATCGAGCACCTGGCCGACGGCGACGCCGCCCGGCAGCGCCTGGACGGCGCCGACCACGGCCTGTCGCTGGTGCTGCTGGACCTCAACCTGCCCGGCTGCAGCGGGCTCGAGGTGCTCGAGACCCTGCGCCGCCACGACGCCGACACCCCGGTGCTGATCCTCACCGCCCGGGGCGCGGTGGAGGATCGCGTGCGCGGGCTCGATCTCGGCGCCGACGACTACCTGGCCAAGCCCTTCGCCCTGGACGAGCTCGAGGCCCGTGTGCGCGCCCTGCTGCGCCGCCGCGAGCGCGGCCAGGCGCTCCAGGTCGGCCCGCTGGCCTTCGACGCCCCGGCCCAGCGCTTCACCCTCGACGGCGAGACACTGTCGCTGCCGCCGCGGGAGCAGCGCCTGCTGGCCTGCCTGATGCGCCACGGCGGCGAGCCGGTCGACAAGGCCCGCCTGGCCGAGGAGGCCTTCCAGGGCGAGGCCATGGGCGACAACGCCATCGAGGTCTACGTCCACCGCCTGCGCAAGCGCCTGGCCGGCAGCGCCGTCGCCCTGCGCACCGTGCGCGGCCTGGGCTACCTGCTGGAGGCCGAGTGACGCGGCGCGACAGCCTGTATCGGCGCCTGCTGACCTGGCTGCTGCTGCCGCTGATGGCGCTGGGCGCGCTGATGGTGCTGCAGGCCTGGATCGAGGCCCGCCACACCGCCGATCGCGCCTTCGACCGCCTGCTCGAGGCCGCCACCCTGGCCATCGCCGAGCAGGTCCAGTGGCAGGACGAACGGCTGTGGCTCGACCTGCCGCCGGCGGCGCTGGAGATGCTCGCCACCGACACCGAGGAGCGCGTCTTCTACGCCCTCTACGACGCCGAGGGGCGCTTCGTCACCGGCAACGCCGACCTTCCCGGCCCGCCCCGCCGCGACGGCAATGACGAGAACGCACTGCGCTTCCGCGATCTGGTCTGGCACGACCTCGAACTGCGCCAGGGCGTGCGCCGCGCCCGCCTGGAGGACTGGCGGGCGCGCGAGCGCTTCGAGGTGCGCGTCGCCCACACCCGCGAGGGGCGCGAACGCCTGACCGGCGAGCTCTTGCGCGCCAATCTGGCCTACATCCTCGGCATGGCGGGGCTCGCCGCCGCGGTGGTGGTGCTGGCCATTCGCGGCGCCCTGACCCCGCTGAGCCGCCTGCGTCGCGCCATCCGCGCCCGCGACCCACGCACCCTGGCGCCGCTGGAGCTGCCGCTGCCGCACGAGCTCGCCGAGCTGCGCGAGACGCTCAACGAGCTGCTGGCCCGCATGCGCCGGGTGAAGGCCAACCAGGAGCGCTTCATCGGCGACGCCTCCCACCAGCTGCGCACGCCGCTGGCCGGCCTCTCGGCCAGGGCCGAGCTGGCCCTGCGCCAGGACGACCCGCAGCACTGGCGCGAGGCGCTCGAGGCCATGCAGGCCACCAGCGCCCGCACCTCGCATCTGGCCGTCCAGCTGCTGTCACTGACCCGCCTCGACAACCCCGAGTACCACCCTGAGCTCACCCCGGTGGATCTCGATGCCCTGGCGCGCGGCGCCGTGCGTCGACACTGGAGCCCCTGCCATCGCGCCGGCATCGACTTGGGGCTCGACGCCCCGGACTCCCCGGTGACGGTGGCCGGACTCGACTGGCAACTCGAGGAAGTGCTGGCCAACCTGATCGACAACGCGCGCCGCTACGGGGCGACGCGCATCACCGTGCGGGTCACCGCCGCCCCGCCCGTGCTCGAGGTCGAGGACGACGGGCCCGGCATCCCCGCCGACCGGCGCCTGCTGATGCTGCGCCCCTTCCATCGCGGCAGCGACGATCCCGACGGCTCCGGGCTCGGGCTCGCCATCGTCGACGGCATCGCCCGCACCCACGGCGCGCGCCTGCGGCTCGACGATGGCCTGGACGGCCAGGGGCTGCGGGTCGGCCTGCACTTCCCGGAGGAGATCGCCTGATGCGACATCGCTGGCTCGCCCTGCTGTGGCCATGGCTTTGCCTGGCCCCGCTCGCCGGCGCCGACGAGCGCCTGCACTACCCCGCCGAACCGATGACCGGGACCTCGGGCGAGCTGGTGGTGCACGGCGCGCTGGACCTGGTCTACGCCCGGCCACTGTTCGAGGCGTTCCACGCGCGCCATCCGGGCATCGCGCTCACCTATCGCAACCTCGACACCCTGAGCCTGCATCGGCGCTTCCTGGCGCATCCCGACGAGGTCGACGTGCTGATGTCCTCGGCCATGCCCTGGCAGTACCGTCTGGCCAACGACGGACACGCGCGCCCGCTGGCGTCGCCGGAGGCCGAGGCCTGGCCCGCCTGGGCGCGCTGGCGACACGAGCTGTTCGCCTTCACCTTCGAACCGATCGTGATGGTGGTGCGGCGCGAACTCATCGAGCGCTTCGGGCGTCCGGAGAGCCACGCCGATCTGCTCGCCATGCTCGAACGCCATCCCGAGGCCCTGCGCGGGCGCGTGGTGACCTACGACCCGGAGCGCAGCGGCGCCGGCTACGGCTATGCCATTCAGGAATCGCGGCTGACGCCGCGCTACTGGGACCTGGTGGCCGCCTTCGGGGGCGCCCGAGCGGCGCTGGCGACCACCACCGGCGAGATGCTGGCGGGCCTCGACGACGGCCGCTACTGGCTGGGGTACAACCTGCTGGGCAGCTATGCCCGGGCGGTGGCCGACGCCAATCCGGCGCTGGAGGTCGTGGTGCCCGATGACTATGCCCTGGTGACCCAGCGCCTGGCGCTGATCTCGCGCCACGCGCCGCATCCGGACAACGCGCGCCACTTCATGGACTTCCTGCTCGGCGAGGCCGGTCAGCGGGTGATCGCCGAGGCCACGCCGCTGGGCGCCGTACACCCGGCCCTGGAGGGTCCGGGCACGGCCACGGCCCTGCAGGCGACCCACGGCGAGGCACTGAGGCCCGTGTCGCTGGGGCCGGGGCTGCTGGCCACCCTGGACGACCTCAAGCGCCAGGCGCTGCTGACGCGCTGGAAACGGGAGTTCACACGCACGGACGCCGCGTCACCCTGACGGGCGACGCGGCGTCCGGACAACGGATCAGTCGACCAGGCTGAGCTGGACCCGGGCCGTGCCGCGATGGAGCATGCCGAGCGCACGGGCGGCGCTCTTGGAGAGATCGATCACGCGGCCGGAGACGAAGGGGCCACGGTCGTTGATCATGACCTCGACCTGACGGCCGTTGTCGGGCCGGGTCACCAGCACCTTGGTACCGAACGGCAGGGTGCGGTGCGCGGCGGTGAATTCACGCTGGTCGAAGGCGTCGCCGCTGGCCGTGGTGCGCCCCTGGAAGCGATCGCTGTAGAAGGACGCCACGCCCTTCTGGATCGACGCGGCGTCGCCCTCGTCGTGGGCCAGGCTCGGACCGGTGCTGCCGAACATCCCGGCCAGCAGGCCGATCATCGCCAGACGGCGAACGCCGCTGAAGCGGACCGGGCCCGCCTTGCCGAAAAACCCCATGTGTCACCTCGCAACAGCATGGGCGCCAATCGACCTCCTGCGATCAGGCGCCGCCAGACGTATCGGACGGTGTCGGGTGCTTTCCCTGCAGCCAACCATGGCTGGCGGCTCGATCGCTGTCGAACCAGGCCAGCGCGTCATGCAATGTCACCACCGTGCCGACGATGATAAGCGTTGGAGGGCGGATATTAGCCAACTCATCGGCCGACGGCAAATCCGACAGGCTGGCCACGTGCACCCGCTGGCGTGCCGTGGTGCCCTGCTCGATCAGCGCCAGGGGCGTGTCATCCGCCAGCCCATGGGCACGCAGTTGCTCGCAGATGAGCTCGAGGCTGCCGAGCCCCATGTAGAACACCAGGGTCTGGCCGGGGCTGGCCAGCGCCGGCCAGTCCAGATCGCAGCTGCCATTGCGCAGGTGGCCGGTGATGAAGCGCACCGAATGGGCGTGATCCCGATGGGTCAGCGGAATGCCGGCATAGGCGGCGCAGCCCGAGGCCGCGGTGATGCCCGGCACCACCTCCACCTCGACGCCGGCCGCCACCAGGGTCTCGAGCTCCTCGCCGCCGCGGCCGAAGATGAAGGGGTCACCGCCCTTGAGGCGCACCACGCGCTTGCCCGACTGCGCCCAGTCGACCAGCGCCTGGTTGATGCCCTCCTGGGGCACGCTGTGGTCGGAGCGGGCCTTGCCGACGTAGAGACGCTGCGCCTCGGGGCTGGCCAGGGCCAGGATCTCGTCGCTGACCAGCCGGTCATGGAGGATGACATCGGCGGCCTGCAGGCGCCGCAGCGCCTTGACGGTCACAAGCTCCGGATCACCGGGCCCGGCGCCGACCAGGCTGACGCGCCCGGGCACCAGGTCGGACGCCGCGGGAGGCAGCCGGAGAGCCGAGGAAGCGGACGGAGGGGTCGCGGCGCACATATTCCAATATCTCGATCAAAAAAAGATTTTATATGCAATAAAGTAATTAATTTGCCGGCAAAATGCCACTCCCCATCGCCTCTCATCCAGGATTTGTGTGCCCGCACGATGCCTGAAACGACGCGGCCCCCGCCAGAGCGGGGGCCGCGCACACGCGAAGCACGGTGCCGTCAGGCGGACAGCGTGCGCATCAGCCGAGGGCTGGCGAGCTCGCCGATCAGCGTGATCACCGCCAGTGCCAGCAGCAACCAGGGCCACTGCACGCCGAACTCCAGGGTGGCGATGCCCAGGGCATCGAGAAAGATGACCACGATGCCCAGCGGGCTGACGTAGCGCACCATGAACAGCCACAGGGCATGCACCGCCGGCGACAGACCGAGCTCCTCGCGCACCGACTCGCTGTTGAGCACGAAGCCGGCCAGCAGCGCCACGCCCAGGCCGCCGAGCGGCATCATCCAGCGCGAGGTCAGGTAGTCCAGCCAGTCGAAGAAGTGCTTGCCGGCCAGGGTCCAGTCGGCGCCGACGTTGAACGACAGCATGGCCAGGGTGCTGATCACCCACAGCACGATGCCGATGCCCCAGGACGCGGTGCGACGCGAGATGCCCTTGTTGTCGGTGAGCCAGGAGACCGTGGCCTCGACCATGGAGATCGAGGAAGTCAGCGCGGCCATGGACAGCATGACGAAGAACAGCACGCCGAACAGGGTGCCCATCGGCATGGCCTGGAAGGCCAGCGGCAGGCTCATGAAGATCAGTCCCGGACCGCTGCCCGGCTCCATGCCGTTGGCGAAGATCACCGGGAAGATCGCCAGGCCTGCCATCAGCGCCACCAGGGTATCGGCGACGGCCACGCTGAGGGTGGTGCGGCCGATGGAGGCGTGGCGCGGCAGGTAGCTGCCGTAGGTCAGGATCGCGCCGGAGGCCAGCGACAGGGTGAAGAAGGCGTGGCCCATGGCGGCCAGCATGCCTTCGCTGGACAGACTGCCGGCGTTGAAGGCGAACAGGAACTGCACCGCCTCGCCGAAGCCGCCGGAGAAGGCGCCGTAGACGATCATGATCACCAGCATCACGACCATGCCGGGCATCATCCAGCTGACGCTCTTCTCGATACCGGCCTGCACGCCCTTGCCGACGATCACCATGGTGGCGACCGTGACCAGGGTGCTCCAGAAGCCCAGGTTGAACGGGTTGGCGTTGTTGGCGCCGAAGATGGCCGCCATGTCGTCGACGCTGGAGCCGGCCAGGCCGCCGGTGAGCATCTTCCACAGGTAGGAGAAGGACCAGCCGGCCACGACCACGTAGAAGCACAGGATCATGAAGCCGCAGAGCATGGCCATCCAGCCGAGCAGCGACCAGGCCGAGGCTCCCTTCGATTCGGCGGTGACCCGGCGAATGGCGTCGATGGGGCTGCCGCGGCCACGGCGACCGAGGGCGATCTCGGTCATCATTACCGGCACGCCGATGGCCAGGATGCAGGCCAGATAGACCAGCACGAAGGCCCCGCCGCCGTATTCGCCGGTCATGTAGGGAAACTTCCAGACGTTGCCCAGGCCGACCGCGGAGCCGGTCGCCGCCAGGACGAAGCCCCAGCGGCCCAGCCACTGAGTACGGGGTTGTGAGTCGTTAGTCATGTCACACCAGGGATCACGGAACTGTTGTTGTCGCCGCCACACAGCATGGGGCCACCGCAAGGCGGCTATTGTGACGGATTTTATCGTGGTTGGGCAGGGAGACGGCGGATTGTTCTGTTTTCCGCCTCCCCGCCATGACCGGCACTCGGCCGACCGGTGGGATCAGTCTGCCTTGAGCACGCCGCGGCGGATCTGGTCCTCCTCGATGGATTCGAACAGGGCCTTGAAGTTGCCCTCGCCGAAGCCGTCGTTGCCCTTGCGCTGGATGATCTCGAAGAAGATCGGCCCGATCACGGTCTCGGTGAAGATCTGCAGCAGCACGCCCTGCTCCGGGGCACCGTCCACCAGCAGGTTCAGCTCGCGCAGCTCGTCGAGGTTCTCCTCGTGGTTGGGCACGCGCTGGTCGACCCTCTCGTAGTAGGTGTCCGGGGTGGACAGGAACTGGATGCCGTTGGCCTTCAGCGCGCGCACGGTGGCGTAGATGTCGTCGGTGGCCATGGCCAGGTGCTGGATGCCCTCGCCGTTGTACTCGCGCAGGAATTCGGCGATCTGGGAGCTGTCGTCGGCGGACTCGTTGATCGGGATGTGCATCTTGCCGCAGGGCGCGGTCATGGCCCGGGAGTAGAGCCCGGTCTTCTTGCCGGCGATATCGAAGTAGCGCAGCTCGCGGAAGTTGGCCAGGCGGGTGTAGAAGCCGGCCCAGACGTCCATCTGGCCGCGATCGACGTTGTGGGTCAGGTGATCGAGCACCTGCAGGCCGACGCTGTGATCCCGAGCGCTGCGGCCCTCGATCGGCGCGAAGTCGATGTCGTAGATGCTGCGACCCTCGCCGTCGAGCCTGTCGTCGACGAAGTACAGCAGCGAGCCGCCGATGCCCTCGACCGCCGGAATGCCGACCTCGCCCTCGCCCACCGGCACCTCCACCGGCGTGGCGCCGCAGTCCACGGCGCGCTCGAAGGCCCGGCGGGCATCGGCCACCTTCCAGGCCATGGCGCAGGCGGAGGGCCCGTGAACGCGCGCGAACTCGGCGGCGTGGCTGCCGGGTTCGGCGTTGAGCACGAAGTTGATCCTTTCCTGCTGGAACAGGAAGACGTCCTTGGAGCGATGCTTGCGCGTCTCGGTGAAGCCGAGCTGCAGGAACAGGCGGCGCAGCGCCTCGATGCCCTCGGCGGTGGGCGCGCTGTACTCGACGAAGGCGAAGCCGTCGGTGCCGAGCGGGTTGGTGGTATCGGTCTGGGGCGCCTGAGCGGGGGTGCCTTGGACGGGGGCGTTCATGCAGAACCTCCGGGGTGCTTGTGATTGTGATCTCCGGGCCTTGGCCCGTCGAGGTGCCCCCAGACTAGTGCGCCTCGCCCCCCGCCGGAATGCGCCGCGGCGCCCTCCCGCCGCCCTCGGGCGGCCCGCCTCGACGGGCATCGTCAAGATTCCGTGACACCGTCATCCCACCCCCCAAACCTCCTCGCTCGGGCGGAAAGGTTCGCTGACAGGCCGTCAAATTTTCGTTACACCCTGAGCGTCGGTATCGCCCAGCAGGCGCTCGACACTTTCGACCTTGTCATCCATGCGCTGCTCCCGGTCGGTCCGCGTCCCCATCTTGAGGGTCGAGGTGATGCGCGGCGCCCCCATCTCGTGCACCGTCTCGTGACAGCGCTTGACCACCGCCATGACCTCGTCCCAAGGCCCTTCGATATTGGTGCCGTAGGCATGCATCCGGTAATCCAGCCCGGAGGCCTCGATCACCCGCTGGCAGGCCGCCACCTGGGGCGAGACCGACACACCGACGCCCAGCGGCACCACACACAGATCCACGATGACGTGCATGATATTGCCCTCTTCTCTTAACGGTTGGTGATTTATAAAACAGTAACGTGAGTTGTCAGAAACGCTCACGCCTGATCTATGCTAACGCCTTGTAATAGAACAATCGGAATCACGCCACCTCCCGCTTTCACATCCCGGCTGCCCCGACTCTGAAGGACCAGGAGGAACCATGACCAGCGACCCACGTCTCGGCCCCATCGCCCTGCCCGACACCCGAGCCCGACGCGTCTTCGAGAAGCTGCTCGACGGCTCCGGCATCGCCCTCAACGGCTCGGCCCCCGCGGACATCCGCGTCTACCACCCCGACTTCTTCTCTCGGGTTCTGCACCAGGGCACCCTGGGGCTCGGCGAGGCCTACATGGACGGCTGGTGGGAGTGCGAACACATCGACGAACTGGCCCACCGGCTGCTGCGCCATGGCCTGGGCGAACATGCCCAGTCCAGGTCGGAACGGCTGATGTATCGCCTGCAGTCCGGTTTCTTCAACCTCCAGAGCCGCGCCCGCGCCCATATCGTCGGCGAGGCCCACTACGACTTCGGCAACGACCTCTTCGAGCGCATGCTGGACGAGACCATGTGCTACTCCTGCGGCTACTGGAAGGACGCCGGCGGCCTGCGGGAGGCGCAGCACGCCAAGCTCGAGCTCGCCTGCCGCAAGCTCGAGCTGGAGCCCGGCATGCGGGTGCTGGACATCGGCTGCGGCTGGGGCAGCTTCGCCGAACACGCCGCGCGACATCACGGGGTCGCGGTCACCGGTATCACCATCTCCAGGGAGCAGGCGGAGCTGGCCCGCCGGCGCTGCGAGGGGCTGCCGGTCGAGATCCTGCTCGAGGACTACCGCGAGCTCGAGGGCCAGTTCGATCGCGTGGTGTCCATCGGCATGTTCGAGCACGTCGGCCATCGCAACTACGCGACCTACTTCGAGACCGTGGATCGCCTGCTGCCCGCCGACGGCCTGTTCATGCTGCACACCATCGGCTCCAACACCTCTCATATCAGCGCCGACCCCTGGATCAACCGCTACATCTTCCCCAACGGCGTGCTGCCCTCCGCCCGGCACATCGCCCAGGCCAGCGAGGAGCACCTGCTGATGGAGGACTGGCAGAATTTCGGTGCCGACTACGACCGCACCCTGATGGCCTGGCTCGAGAACTTCGACGCCCACTGGGACGAGATCGCCGACCGCTACAACGAACGCACCCGGCGCATGTTCCGCTACTACCTCGCCATCTGCGCCGGCGCCTTCCGCGCCCGCAATCTGCAGCTGTGGCAGGTGGTATTCTCGAAAGGCCGGGAGGGACGCTACGACGCACCGCGCTGATGAATAACACGCCGATGAAGAGACAGGCGCCGAGGCGCATGTTCCGGCTCCTGCGGGGCCTCGCCATCTGCGCCGGCGCCTTCCGCGCCCGCCATCTGCCGCTGTGGCAGGTGGTATTCTCGAAAGGCCGGAGGGGACGCTACGACGCACCGCACTGATTAAAGAACACGCCGTGAAGAGACAGGCGCCGAGGCGCATGTTCTGGCTCCTGCGGGGCCTGACCAGCTGCGCCGGCGCCTTCCGCGCCCGCCATCTGCCGCTGTGGCAGGTGGTATTCTCGAAAGGCCGGGAGGGACGCTACGACGCACCGCGCTGATGAAGAACACGCCGACGAGGAGACAGGCGCCGAGGTAGAATCCAAGGCTGACAGGCTCGCCCCTCCATCGGGCGACTTCCCCGCACACGGTTTTCCCTGATCCCAACGTCATCCTTGGGTGCCTCGGCGACGCCCGGTTTCCCGCTTCCCTGCCCTTGTGCCCCGCCAGCTGACTGCAAACATGAGTCAGTTCGCCAGCCCACTTCAGGCACCGACGCTGTCGCCAATCTCCTACACCAGGCGCAGCGTCTGGCCTACGTCCAATGCGTATGTCGGTCAACGGCAACGAATGTATTATATTTCACTTCATTAAAAACAATGATGGCGCGCTCCTCCTCCGCGACGATCGCCACGCATTCAACGACAAAGACACTCCTGTACGCAGCAGGAACCAACAGGGAAACCCCATGCCTCCCATCGATGTCGCGCCGTGCACGGAACGGCTGGAACCGTCGAGGGTTCTGGAACTGGCCGATCAGCTGCCCGGGCTGATCTTTCAGCTGCATCGCAGCGCCACCGGCCATCTCCATTTCCCCCTGCTGATGGGCAGCGGGATCCAGCTGCTGGAGCTGGACCCGGAACGCCTGGCCGAGAACGCCGAGCCGGCCCTCGCCCACATTCACGAGGCGGACCATCCCGGCCTGATGGCCAACATCGAGCGCTCGGCGCACTTCGGCTCGCCGATCATTCTCAAGTTCCGCTTCGTCATCACGGAAGCGCGATGGCGCTGGATCGCGGTGCGCGCCCAGCCGCAGCGGGTCGAGACAGGCGTGCTGTGGCACGGCATGATGCTCGACGTCAGCGAGCAGGTCGCCGAGGAGGAGCGCCTGCGGGCGCTGTCGGACAGCGACACCCTCACGGGGCTGGCCAACCGGCGCAAGCTGCTGAGCCGGCTCGACGAGGAAATCTCGCTGAGCAACCGCCATGCGATCCCGCTGTCGCTGATGATGATCGACATCGACCACTTCAAGGCGATCAACGACACCTGGGGACACCTGCAGGGGGATGCCACGCTGCGCGAGCTGGCCGACTGCTGCCGCTCGCTGCTGCGCGAGGAGGACCTGCTGGCCCGGCTCGGCGGCGAGGAATTCGCCCTGCTGCTGCCGCTGACCTCCCGGCAAAACGCCGCCCTGCTGGCCGAGCGCCTGCGCCGGGCCATCGCCGAGCACCACTTCGACGACCTCGGCCCCGGGCGGATCACGGTCAGCATCGGCATCACCGAGCACCGGGTCGGCGACGCCCGCGACACCCTGCTGCAGCGCGCCGACGCCAGCCTCTACAAGGCCAAGCACCAGGGCCGCAACCGGGTGGTGGCCGACGGCTGACGACGGGGCCGCCCCGGAGCGGGGCGAGATCGCCGCCCATGGCGTGTATCCTTGTCGCTTCATCGACGCCGCCCGGAGCCGCCATGACCGCCATCGACCAGACCCTCGCCCGGGTCTTCGGCTATCCCGACTTCCGCCCCGGCCAGCGCCCGGTCATCGAGGCCGTGGTCGCCGGCCGCTCGGCGGCCGCCATCTTCCCCACCGGCTCGGGCAAGTCGCTGTGCTACCAGCTCTCCGCCCTTCACCTGCCGAATCTGACGCTGGTGGTCTCGCCGCTGCTGGCGCTGATGCAGGACCAGCTGGCCTTCCTGCAGCGTCACGGCATCGCCGCCGCCAGCCTCGACTCCTCCCAGAGCAAGGACGAGGCCCGGGCGGTGATGGACGGCGTGGCCCGCGGCGACATCCGCATCCTGATGGTGTCGGTGGAGCGGCTCAAGAACGAGCGCTTCCGCGCCTTCATTCGCCGCGTGCCGATCTCGCTGCTGGTGGTCGACGAGGCCCACTGCATCTCCGAGTGGGGCCACAACTTCCGCCCCGACTACCTGACCCTGCCGGCCACGCGCCACGAGCTCGGCATTCTCCAGAGCCTGCTGCTGACGGCCACCGCCACCCCCAAGGTGATCGAGGACATGCGCCGTCACTTCGCCATCGAGGCCGAGGACGTCACCGCCACCGGCTTCTACCGCCCCAACCTGGACCTGCAGGTGGCGCCGGTGGCGGCCGACGAGCGCCCGCGGCGGCTGGTCGAATGGCTGCGCCCGCGAATCGAGGGGCCGAACGCCGGGGCCACCGTGGTCTACGTCACCCTGCAGCAGACCGCCGAGCGCCTGGCGGCCTATCTCGGCGCCGCCGGCCTGCCCGCGGCGGCCTATCACGCCGGCCTCGACGCCGAGACCCGCGCCCGCCGCCAGGACGACTTCATGGCCGGGCGCACGCCGGTGATCGTCGCCACCATCGCCTTCGGCATGGGCATCGACAAGAGCGACATCCGCGCCGTGGTGCACTTCGACCTGCCCAAGTCGGTGGAGAACTACAGCCAGGAGATCGGCCGCGCCGGGCGCGACGGCGCCCCGGCCGAGTGCCTGATGCTGGCCGGTCGCGATCACCTCAGCGTGCTGGAAAACTTCACCTACGGCGACACCCCGGAGCGCGACGCCATCGCCCGGGTGACGGCGACCCTGCCCGCCCCCGGCGAGGACTGGGCCTTCACCCTCAACACCCTCTCCCGGGACAGCGACATCCGTCCGCTGCCGCTCAAGACGCTGCTGGTGCACCTGGAGCTGGAGGGCGTGATCCGGCCGCGCTTCAGCTACTTCGCCGAATACCGCTTCCGCCTGGAGGAGCCGGCGGAGACCCTGGTGGCCCGCTTCCAGGGCGAGCGCCGGGCCTTCGTCGAGGCGATCCTCGAGGCCTCGTCGAAGGCGCGCACCTGGTACCGGCTGGACCTCGAGGCCCTGGCGCGGCTGGGCGCCGAGCGCGGCCTCGACACCTCGCGCCAGCGCGTGATCACCGCCCTGGACTACTTCGCCGACAAGGACCTGATCACGCTGGAAAGCAAGCAGATGACCGAGGTCTTCGAGGTGCGCCAGCCCGTCGACGAGGCCCTGATCACGCGACTGCACCGGGCCTTCGTCGACAAGGAGCGGGCCGAGATCGAACGGCTGCACGCCATGCTGGCGCTGTTCGAGGGCGAAGGCTGCCTGACCCGACGGCTGGCGGACTGGTTCGGCGACGCCGCCGCCCCCGAACGCTGCGGCCACTGCTCGGGCTGCCGCGGCCAGGTGGCGCAACTGCCCTCCCCGCCGCCACCGGCGCCGCTCGCCGCGATGGACGCCGCCGCCCTGACCGCGCCGCTGCGCGAACGGCTCTCGGCCGCCGGCGAAGGCGAGGCCGCCACCGCGACGCTGCTGGCCCGCTTCCTGTGCGGGCTGACCTCGCCGCGGCTGACCCGCCACAAGGCGCGCCAGCTCGACGGCTTCGCGGCGCTGGAGGCCCATCCCTTCGGCGAGGTGCGCGACTGGCTTTCCCGCTGATCGTTCACGCTCGCCGCCGCATCAGCGACAGCGTCGCCAGATGCACCGGCAGATAGAGCGCCAGCGGCCAGGCCAGCATCAGCGCGATGACATAGAGCCCGTCCGGCAGCCAGGCCTGGGCGCCGCCGAAGGGGCCCTCGACCCAGTTGACGTTGCGCGAGGGATCGGTCAGCGCCCGGGCGGCGAGGATCGCCGCCCAGGTCAGCGCGGTCTGCCAGGCGAGGGCCACGCGATCGTAGCCGAGCCTCGCGACGCCGAAACCGGCCACCAGCGGCAGCACCAGGTGATAGAGCGACAGCAGTCGCACCGATAGCGGAATCTCGGCATCGAACATGTACTCGGTGCCGCCGATGGGATGCCAGCCGCTGGCCCAGGCGACGCCGGCATCCAGCGCCCACAGGCTTCCCACCAGCGCCGTGGCCAGCCAGGCCATGGAGACCAGCCGGCGGCTCTCGGCCCACAGCCCGGCCAGCAGCAGGAAGTTGGCCAGGTTGCACAGCCAAAGATAGTTCTGCACGCCGATGCGTAACGCCACCGAAGGCGCCCAGAACAGCATCCACAGCGTGAAGGTCACCTTCAGCCAGCGCGGCAGTCGCCCTCGACCGGCGACACTCATTCGTCCCCCGAGCCGATCCCGTGGCGCTTGAGCTTGTTGGCGATGGTGGTATGCGAGACGCCGAGGCGCTTGGCCAGCTGGCGGCTGGAGGGATGCTGCGGATAGAGGCTCGACAGCACCCGCCGCTCCACCTCGCCGAGGATATCGCCCAGCGAGCCGCCGAGATCGATGCCGGCGAGCCCCGGTACCCGGCCCACCTCGGGCAGGCGCAGATGCGCCGGCTCGATGACCCCGCCCTCGCACAGCGACACCGCCTGGAACAGCACGTTCTCCAGCTGGCGTACGTTGCCCGGCCAGTGATAGGCCGACAGCCGCGCCACCGCACCCGGCGACAGCTGCGGCATCGGGCAGCCGATCTGGGTGGCGGCGCGGTCGATGAAGTGCGTCGCCAGCGCCTGGATGCCGTCCAGGCAGTCCCGCAGCGGCGGCACCTCCAGGGTCAGCACGTTGAGACGGTGGTAGAGATCCTGGCGGAAGCGCCCCTCGGCGCACAGGCTCGGCAGGTCCTGCTGGGTGGCGCAGATCACCCGCACGTCCAGATAGGTCTCCTCGTCGCTGCCCACACGGCGAAAGCCGCCGTCCTGCAGGAAGCGCAGCAGCTTGACCTGCATGCGCGGGCTGGTCTCGCCCACCTCGTCGAGGAAGATGGTGCCGCCGGCGGTCAGCTCCAATAACCCCAGCTTGCCCTCGGGTCGCGCGCCCTCGAAGGCGCCCGGCGCATAGCCGAACAGCTCGGTCTCGGCCATGGATTCCGGCAGCCCCGCACAGTTGAGCGCCATGAACGGCGCCTGCCCCCGCGGGCTCGCCAGGTGGCAGGCCCGGGCCAGCAGCTCCTTGCCGGTGCCGGTCTCGCCCTGGATCAGCAGCGGCGCGTCCAGCGGCGCCATGCGGCGCGCCTCGCCGATCAGCGCCTCCAGCCGCGGGCTGGCCTGGAACAGCGACTCGAAGCCGCGCAGCTCCTGGCGCTGCACCTGATAGATGCGCTCGCCGATGCGATCGGCGCGATGCAGGGTGACCACGGCGCCGGCCAGCGAGGCCACGTCCGACTGCTGCTCGCGGTGCAGCGGCGAGATGTCGGCCAGGTAGACGGTGTCGCGCAGCTTGACCCGCAGCCCGTTGACCCGGGCGTTGTTGCGGCGGATCAGCTCCGGCAGGTCGAGATCGGGCAGGTAGCGGTCCAGCGACAGGCCCGGCACCTCGTCGACCCGCACGCCCAGCAGCTGCCCGGCGGCGCGGTTGGCCGCCACCAGGTGGCCCTCCATGTCGATCGACATCACCGGGTCCGACAGCGACGACAGCAGGGCATCGAGCTCGAGGTGTCGCCGCTCGCTGGGCATCAGGCCGACCCGGCGCACGCCGAACACCCCGGGCACCTGCTCGAGCTCGGGCTTGAGCGTGGCCAGCTGGGCGTTCAGCAGGTTGGGCACGTGCAGGTAGATGGCGTTGCCGTGCTCGCCGCCGACCTCGCCGTGGGCCACGTTGAGCCCGTAGTCGGCGAAGTGGGCCACGATATCGCGCAGGATGCCGATGCGGTTCTGGCAGTGGAATCTCAGGCGCATGAAAGACTCGCAGGTCGAAAAAACGGACCGGGCCGCCAGAAGGTCGTCAGCCCGGCGTGACTCATCTGTAAAGATAACGTGACATTAAGGGCGTCGCGACGCCGATACCATGCGCCTTTGGCCGCATCACCCCCTCCGCGAGCCCCGACTGTCATGTATTCTTTACAACCAAACGCCTTCCCGCCGCCCGAGTTCGCCCGCTGAACGCCCCACTCACCCCGTCGCTCCACCTAGACTGCGGTCATCCCCTTGAGGCCATGACAATTCCAATACCGTGACGGGAGCAACCATGAAGGCTCAAAGCGCCCCCAAGAAGACCGCCTATCAGGCCAGAATGCCGGACGCCAACGGCCATATCGCCTGGAGCGAGCAGGAAAACGCCACCTGGCGCACGCTGATGGAGCGTCAGGTCGAGCTGCTGCCGGGCCGCGTCTGCCAGGAATATCTCGACGGCATGGAGCGCCTGGCGCTGCCCATCGAGCGCATCCCCCAGCTCGCCGAGGTCGACGCCGTGCTGCGCGACGCCACCGGCTGGGAAACCGCCCAGGTGCCGGCACTGATTCCCTTCGACACCTTCTTCGAGCTGCTGGCCAATCGCCGCTTCCCGGTGGCCACCTTCATTCGCACGCCGGAGGAGCTGGACTACCTGCAGGAGCCGGACATCTTCCACGAGATCTTCGGCCACTGCCCGATGCTCACCAATCCGGCCTTCGCCGAATTCACCGCCACCTACGGCCGCCTGGGCCTCGAAGCCAAGCCCAAGGAGCGTGTCTACCTGGCCCGGCTGTACTGGATGACCGTGGAATTCGGCCTGGTCGATACCCCCGCGGGCCGGCGCGTCTACGGCGGCGGCATCATCTCCTCGCCCAAGGAGACCCTGCATGCCCTGTCCGACGCCCCCGTGCATGCGCCCTTCGATCCGCTGGACGCGCTGCGCACGCCCTACCGGATCGACATCCTCCAGCCGCTCTACTATGTACTGGATAGTCTGGAGACGCTGCACGAGCTGGCCGGCCGCGACATCATGGCCATGGTTCACGAGGCCATGGCACTCGGGCTGTTCGAGCCGCGCTTTCCGCCGAAGCCCAAACCCGCCGAGACCGAGGCGGCCAGCGCCTGATACACGCCAGCAGCGCGGTCGGCCCCCTTGCATCGGCGGCCGATCATCACCATGACATATCCCACATCCACCACAATACGCCTACGAGGAGCCATCATGAGCGAGCTTTCCGAACAGCAGTGCGAAGCCTGCAGCTGGGACGCCCCCCACGTCACCGAGAGCGAGATCGAGCAGTATCGCGGCAATATCCCCGAGTGGCAGATCGTCGAGCGCGATGGCATCATGCAGCTGGAGCGGATCTTCACGTTCCGCAACTTTCGGCAGGCCCTGGCGTTCACCAACCGGGTCGGCGAGATCGCCGAGGAAGCGGGTCACCACCCGGCCCTGCTGACCGAGTGGGGCAAGGTCACCGTGACCTGGTGGTCCCACGAGATGAAGGGCCTGCACAAAAACGATTTCATCCTAGCCGCCAGAACCGACGAGGTAGCGACGTAAATGTTCGAACAGATTGAGCGGGTTCCCGGGGATGCCATCCTCGGGCTCATCGAGGCCTTCAAGAAGGACACCAACCCTCAGAAGGTCGATCTCGGCGTCGGCGTCTATCGTGATGCCCAGGGCAACACCCCGGTGATGCGCGCGGTCAAGGAAGCCGAGGCCCTGCTGCTCAACAACGAGACCACCAAGACCTACATCGGTTCTCACGGCGCTCCGGCCTACGGCGACGTGGTGCTGCCAATGGTATTCGGCCAGGGCTCCCCGGTGCTCGAGGCCGGCCGCGCCAGCGCGACCCAGTCTCCCGGCGGCACCGGCGCGCTGCGCCTGGCGGCGGACTTCATCGCCACCCAGCTGCCCGGCAAGGACGTCTGGGTCAGCGATCCGACCTGGCCGAACCACCTCGGCATCTTCCCGGCGGCCGGCCTCACCCTGCACAAGTACCCCTACGTCGACGCCGACAACCGTCTCGACTTCGACGGCATGCTCGGGGCCCTGAAGCAGATCCCCGAGGGCGACGTGGTGCTGCTGCACGCCTGCTGCCACAACCCGACCGGCTTCGACCTGTCCCAGGATCAGTGGAAACAGGTGCTGGAGGTGCTCAAGGAGCGCAAGCTGCTGCCGCTGGTAGACTTCGCCTACCAGGGCTTCGGCGAGGGCCTGGACGAGGACGCCTTCGCGCCGCGCCTGCTGGCCGAGAACCTCGACGAGGTGATCATCACCAGCTCCTGCTCCAAGAACTTCGGCATCTACTGCGAGCGGACCGGCTGCCTGATCATGGTCGCCAGGAACGCCGAGCAGATGGAGAACGTTCGCTCCCAGGTGGCCATCGTCGCCCGCGAGAACTACTCCAACCCGCCGGCCCACGGCGGCGCCATCGTCTCCGAGATCCTGCACTCCGACGAGCTGACCGCCATCTGGCGCGAGGAGCTCACCGAGATGCGCGACCGCATCAACACCCTGCGTCGCGATTTCGTCGAGGCCCTGAAGCCCTACGGCCTGGACGAGAAGTACGCCCACGTGGCCGAGCAGCGCGGCATGTTCTCCTACACCGGCTTGACGCCGGAACAGGTGGACCGCCTGCGCGACGAGTTCAGCATCTACATGGTGCGCTCAGGCCGTGCCAACGTGGCCGGCTTCTCCCACGAGAACCTGCCCTACCTGGCCAAGGCGATCGCCGCGGTCAACGACTGACCGGCTGACGCCGTTCGGACACGCGACGCCCGGGCCCTGCGGCCCGGGCGTCGTGCATTCCGGCCGCGACGCGCGGCGGCTCGGACTCAGCGCCGAACGTCGCGATGCGTGGCATCCTCCACGGCGGTCGTGGCCCGATCGTGGCGCTGCGCCAGCTGCCGCTCCACCCGATCCGTGGCGTCATGCACCGTTTCCGAGGCCCGCTCATGATGTTCGCCCGAGCGACGCGAGGCCTCTCCCGCCTCGCGGTCGGCCCGGCCACGTTCGGTCGCGAGGCCACTGTCGGTATCGGCGCCGACGCGCACGTCATGGTGCGAGGCCGACAGCCGGGCACCGGCGCTGGCCTCGGCCGCGGTATCGGCCAGCAGAGTGCCCGCGCTCAGTGAACTGCAGGCCAGGGTGATGCCGATGGCGAGTGTCTTGAACGTCATGATGCCTCCTTGGCGAAACCGGCGTGGCGGCGATACGTTGCCTGCGACGCCCGGTGGGTGTCGACGGCAGTCCATCGAGGCCTGCCTCACCCTCATAGGCTGCGAACGACGTGCCACCTATTCCGCGAAACTTTTAATATCAGCAAGTTAAAAATCGATCGGGACGACCGACCAAGCCCGGCGACCGCCCTCGACCGGGAAGACGTCGCCATGAGGCGACATACCAGCCCTCCACCCTTTATTAGCTTTTAAAACAGAGGATTACATTGTCGCCATACGGCGACGGCCCGCGCCATGCGCGGGCCGTCCGGTCAATATCCGCGAGCAAGTCGCGGGCAAGGGCGCGTCAGGCGGCGTAGCGCGAGACGTCGAGCCCCTGCGGGTCGATGCGCGGCGTTTCGGCCGCCATCAGATCGGCCAGCAGCTGGGCGCTGCCGCAGCTCATGGTCCAGCCCAGGGTCCCGTGGCCGGTGTTGAGCCACAGGTTGTCGTAGCGGGTGGCGCCGATGATCGGCGTGGAGTCCGGCGTCATCGGACGCAGGCCACTCCAGAACTCGGCGCGGTCGACGTCGCCGCCCTCGGGGAAGACGTCGCGCACCACCATGTCGATGGTCGCTCGGCGCTTCTCCGGCAGGCTCAGGTCGTGGCCCGCCAGCTCGGCGGTGCCGCCCACGCGGATGCGGTCATCGAAGCGCGAGATCGCCACCTTGTAGGTCTCGTCCATCACCGTGGACTGGGGCGCCCCGCCGTCGTCCACCACCGGCACGGTCAGGCTGTAACCCTTGACCGGGTAGATCGGCAGGCGGATGCCCAGGTCCTTGACCAGGAACGGCGAATAGCTGCCCAGGCAGACCACGTAGGCGTCGGCGGTGAGCTCGCCGGCGCTGGTAATCACGCCCTCGATGCCGGCGTTGCCGCGGCGGATGCGCTGGATGTCGACGCCGAAGCGGAAACTGACGCCCAGGTGCTCACGGCAATAGTCGGCCAGGCGATTGGTGAACAGGTGGCAGTCACCGGTCTGGTCGTCCGGCAGGTGCAGGCCGCCGACGAACTTGCCCGGCACCCGGGAAAGGGCCGGTTCGACCGCGGTGACCTCGTCGGCGCCCAGCAGCCGGTGGCGAACGCCGCAGCGCTCGAGCACCTGCATGTCCTTGGCCACGGCCTCCACCTGGCTGTCGTGACGGAACAGCTGCAAGAGACCCTTCTGACGATCCTCGTAGCGGATGCCGGTCTCGGCGCGCAGGGCGTCGATGCAGGCCCGGCTGTGCTCGGCGATGCGCACCATGCGCTCCTTGTTCACCGCATAGCGCTCGGGATTGCAGTTGCCGAACATCTTCATCATGAAACGGGCCATGGTCGGGTCCATGCGCGGCTGGATCTTCAGCGGCGCATGCTCCTGGAACATCCACTTCACCGCCTTCTGCGGGATGCCGGGCGCGGCCCAGGGCGAGGAGAAACCGAACGACACCTGACCGGCGTTGCCGTAGCTGGTTTCCATGGCCGGTGCCGACTGACGATCCACCACGGTGACCTCATGGCCCTGACGCGCCAGATAGTAGGCGCTGGTGACACCGACCACGCCGCTGCCGAGAATCAATACCTTCATGCCGTGCTCTCCCCTGATCGTGTTGTTGGATCGCCGTGCCATCTGCGGGAACGAGATCGCCCGGGCCATGCCCGGGCGATGCGATGGAACGAGTATAGGAGAGCCAAGTTAGATGATTTTTCTGTTATTCACTTCATGGATTGTCACAACCTTCAAATAATCATCACTTACTGGACTTTCAATAAACAAAAACAATGAAAAACAGCAAAAAACACTACCCACTTCCGACTGGCTGGCGCCGCGGGCTGGCGAGGGTACGCCGCAACAGCCCCCAGGCCGCCAGGCCGGCCAGCAGATTGCCCAGCGCCGCCCCCAGTGCCAGGCCCGGCAGGTCGCCCAGCCAGGCCCCCAGCCCCAGGCAAGGCAGGTAGAAGGCGAACAGCCGGGCGGCGGACATCATCATCGCCCGCAGCGGCCAGCCCAGCGCATTGCCGGCGGAGACCACCAGCATGCAGACCCCTAGCGCGGCATAGCTCGGCGGCAGCCAGTGCAGCAGTATGGTCAGGTCATCGCTCACCTCGGCGGAGCCGGCCAGGGCCGCGGACACCCAGGGCGCGGCCAGCGCCAGCGCCAGCCCCAGCCCCAGCTGCCAGAGCACGGCCACCTTCAATGCCAGACGCATCAGGCGATTCACCTGCGGCCAGTCGCCGGCGCCGTAGCAGCGCCCCAGCCAGGGCGGCAGCGACATGGTCATCGCCAGCACGGCCATCAGCGACAGGGTCTCCAGGCGGCTGGCCAGGCCCCAGGCCGCCACCTGGGACTCGCCGAGCCGAGCCACCACCGAGATCGCCAGCATGGCGGCCAGCGGCGGCATCAGCTGGCTGATCATGGCCGGCCCGGCGATGCCGAGGAAGGGCCGCAGCGACCGACCGGCCTCCTCCCACAGCCCGCGGGTGGCCAGCCAGTCGGTGCCGGCCAGACGCATGCCCATCACGCCGAGCCCCACCAGCATGGCCAGCACCGTGGCCCAGGCCGCCCCCGGCAGCCCCAGCCCCTGCCAGTCGCCGACGCCGAAGATCAGCAGCGGATCGAGCGCCAGGTTGGCCAGGCTGGTGATCACCATCAGCGAGCCGGGCAAACGCGTGTTGCCGTGGGCCCGGAACAGGCTGTAGCCGAAATAGAGCACCGCCCCCACCCAGGCGGACAGCAGCTGGGGGCCCCAGTAGGCGCGGATCAGCGCCAGCGATTCGGGTTCGGCGCCCAGCCGCCGGAAGATCGGCACCTGGGCCAGCCACAGCCCCACGGCCAGCAGCGCGATGACCAGCGCCCCCACAAGCAGCACCAGGCTGCTCAGGCGGCGGGCTCGCGACGCCTCCCCCGCCCCCAGGGCCCGGGAGATCAGCGCGGCGATGGCGATTCCCATGCCCACCTGGACGCCGATGATCAGGAAGGACAGCGGCAGGGTGAAGGACTGGGCGGCCAGCGGCGCCGTGCCCAGGCGGGCGACGAAGGCGCTGTCGATCAGCTGAAAGCCCAGCAATGACAGCACGCCGATGGCCATGGGCCAGGTCTGACGCCACAGCGTCACACCCAGCGAGGAAGAGGTAGCGTCGTTTCGCAACACAGGGACTCCGCGGGAATCGTCGAGGGCGGCCCATTCTACGCGAAGTCGCGGCCCGTCTCAGGGGGCGTGCTCGAGCTGGGCGAGCAGCAGCCGCTGCACCTCGGCCACCGGCAGCGGCCGATGGAAATAGTAGCCCTGCACCAGGTCGCAGCGCATCTCGCGCACCAGCGCCAGCTGCTCGCCGGTCTCGACGCCCTCGGCCACCACCTCCAGCCCCAGCCGATGGCCGATGAAGACCGTGGCCTCCATGATGGCGCGGTCCTCCGGCTGCTGCGGCGCATCGCGAACGAAGGAGCGGTCGATCTTGAGCGCGGTGACCGGAAACAGCTTGAGGTAGCTGAGCGACGAGTAGCCGGTGCCGAAGTCGTCGATGGCGATGCGCACCCCGCGGTGGTAGAGCCGGCGCAGCCGCGTCAGCACGCCCTCGTTGGCCTCGATCAGCACGTTCTCGGTCAGCTCGATGCCGATGTCCTGGGGCTCGAGACCGTGGCGCGCCACGCAGGCCTCCAGGCGTTCGAGCGTCTCCGGTGCCCGCACCTGGCGCCCCGACAGGTTGATGTCGATGCGCAGCGCCTCGACCCCCGCCGCGCGCCAGGCCGCCTGCTGGCGACAGGCTTCCTCCATCACCCAGTTGCCGAGCCGCTCGATCAGCCCCGAGCGCTCGGCCAGGGGAATGAACTCGGCGGGCGAGACCGCCTCGCCGTCGGCCGGCTCCCAGCGCAGCAGCGCCTCGAGATTCTCGATCCGGCCGCTCACCGCCGACACCTGGGGCTGATAGTGCAGGCTGAGCTCGCGATTGGCGATGGCGTGCTCCAGCCGCTCGGCGAGCCGATGCTGGCGCACCAGCTCGTCGTGGAAATGCTGCTGGAAGCCCTGCAGGGCGCCCTGCCCGTCCAGCTTGGCGCGGTTCTTGGCCACGTCGGCGTTGCGGATCAGCTCCCGGGCCACCCGACCGTGATCGGGGAAGACGCTGAGCCCGAGGCTGGCGGTGACCGGGCGCGCGATGCCATCCACCTCGAAGGGCCGGTCGAACGCCGAGCGGACGTTCTCGACCACCGTGCGCCGCGCCTCGGCATCCCCCACGCCGGGAAAGGCCATCACGAACTCGTCGCCGGAGACCCGCGACATCAGGTCCCCGGACCGCTGGCGATGGCGCAGGCGGCGGGTCAGCTCGATCAGGATCTGGTCGCCCTGGGCATAGCCGAGGGCGTCATTGATCTCGGCGAAGTGGTCGATGTCCAGGTAGAGCACGGTCAGCGACCGTCCCTGGCGCCGGCAGCGGTCGAGCCGCTCGTCCAGGTCGGCCTCGAAGGTCTGGCGATTGGGCAGGTGCGTCAACTGATCGAAGCGGGTGGCGAAGGCCAGATCGCGATGAGCCCGCTTCTGGTCGGACAGATCGATATCGACACAGAACATCAGCGGGTTGTCGGTATGCTCGCCGAGCATCACGTGGTGGGAGAACACCGGTACCGGCTCGCCGCTGCGGTGGCGCAGCTCGAGCTCATCGGCGGGAATTGCCTGGCCCTGCTCGACCCACGCCCGGTGGGCCTCGACGACCGGCTGACGCATGGGATCGGGAATGATCAGATCCTCGAGCAGGCGCCCCATGGCCTCCTCGGCCGGATAGCCGTAGAGCCGGGCACTGGCATCGTTCCAGTAGATGACCCGACGCTGCCGGTCGTAGCCCTGCACTGCCACGCGCGGCAGGTTCTCCAGCAAGACGCGAAATCGCTGCTCGCTGTCCTGGTGAAGGCGCTGGATCGCCCTCACGTCCTCGCGATCGTGTTTCCCTGAGGCAGGCCATGTCCCGACCGTGCTGCACCACCGGAGCCATCGATCACGAATGCGTTTGACGTGCCGTCCGCCCATGGAAACTCCGCGTCGTTGGGACCCGACCGCCTGACGAAGAAGGAACATTTGTCATTCAAAAGTATCAGACGGCCACCCTCAGCATAGACGCTTTCCACGCCAGGGATCTCCCCGCCGAGGCTCAGTGATCATCGCGGCACATCGAGCCCCACGTCCACGCAGAACATCACCGGCGAATCGGTATCGCTGTCGAACATGACGTGATAGGAGTAGACATCGACGGGCTGGCCGCTTCGATCCTGGAGCCGCAACCGCTCCGCGGGGATGGGAATGCCGTGATCCACCCAGGCCTGGTGACGACGGATGACCGCCTCCCTCATGGGCAAGGGGATGATCAGCTCCTCGAGCTTGTGCCCCCAGGCCTCCTCGTACCGGTACCCGTAGAGTCGCGTGCTGGCCTCGTTCCAGAATACCACCCGTCGATGCCGGTCGTAGCCCTGGACGGCGGCACCGGTGAGCCCTTCCAGCAAGGCGCGGAAGCGATCGTCGCCACACCGGGCCTGGCGTCGGGTCAGCTCGTCGACCGCGGGGCGGCGGCCAACCGGCAGCGCGCACGCCGCGGAGACGATACAACAGCCGGTGACCACGATCAGGGCCGTCCCCGCCCACCACTGGCCGTGCCACAACACCAGCGCGGCCAACAGCCAGGACAGAAGGCCCAGCCCCCAGATTGCGCGAGCCCGCCACTGGCGATGATGACCAGGCGCCTTTTTCATCCTGCCAATTCCCCATGCCTCCGGGTTCCGGATCCTGCCGATTACAGCCCAAAACGACACATCCCGGCCATGGGCCGGGATGTGTCGCACAGGCGCCGCCGGAAGTTTACTGGCGAATGCCCTCGAAGGTCACGTACAGCTCGAGCTCGTGCATCGACTCCGGGAACTGCGACATGTCGATGCCATAGTCGGAGAGTATCAGGGTGGTGGAGCCCTCGAAGCCCGCACGATAGTTGCCCCAGGGATCGTCGCCCTCGCCCAGCAGGGTGACCGGCATCTCGATGGTCTGCGTCTCGCCGTGCAGGGTCAGATCGCCGGTCAGCACCCCCTCTCCGTCTCCGGTGGGCTCGAAGTCGGTGGAGGCGAAGCTCGCGGTCGGGTACTCGGCCACGTCGAGGAAATCGTCGCTCAGGATGTGCTTGTCGCGCTCGGCATGATTGGTGGTCAGGCTGTCGACTTCCACGTCCAGATGGGCAGAAGACGCCCCCGGATTCTCGGGATCGTAGCTGAAGCCGCCGTCGAACTCCTCGAAGCTGCCCAGGATGTAGGAAAAGCCCAGGTGGCTGATCTTGAACTGCACGAAGGCGTGCTGGCCGTCGGTGTCGATGGCGTAGTCGGCGGCCTGTGCCTGGGCGAGCGGCACCAGGGACGCGGCGGCCAGGGCGGCGGTCAGTGCGGTCTTCTTGTACATCGCTAACTCCTTGCGTGACTCGATGGGTCAGTGGGAAGCGGGCCCGCCGCGGCGGCGAGCCCGGGTGTAACGGGGCGAGAGCATGCGCAGCAGGGTGTCGTTTCGATCCACCCAGTGATGCTTGAACGCGGCGAGGCCATGGCCGGCGGCGAGCAGCATCAGCGTCAGCGCCGCATACCAGTGGACGCTGCCGGCGACGCTGGCTTGGCGGGGCAGCCCGCTGACCAGCGCCGGCACCTCGAAGAGGCCGAAGACGTCGATGCCGGCCCCCTCCGCGGTGGAGATCAGATAGCCGCTGACCAGCACCAGCAGCATCAGCGCGTAGAGCGCGGCATGGCCGAGGTGAGCGGCCAGGCGCTCGAGGCGCGAACCAGGCAGCGCCGGCGTCGGCTGCAGCGCCCGCCACGCCAGCCGGCCCAGGGTCACGGCGAAGACCAGCACGCCCAAGGAACGATGCCACCAGGGCGCCAGATGGTACCAGTCGTCGTAGTAACCGAGACCGGTCATCCACCAGCCCAGCACGAACAGCCCGACGAAGGCCAGCGCACTCAGCCAGTGCAGCAGGATGCTGGTCAGTCCCCAGCCAGAAGAGGTATTACGCCACATGAGCGGTCCCGAACGCGGTTCACAGGGCACCAGACTACCCGAGCGCGACGGGGGAATCCGCTGAAAAAAGATGAATGCTTCGTTCGGAAATCCCGCATGCCGCCCGTTTGAACGGCATGCGAACGCCTTGGCGTCGGCCTAGACCAGGGTGTCGAGGCCGCGGGCCAGGTCGGCCTGGATGTCGGCGATGTCCTCGAGACCCACCGCAATGCGGATCAGGCCCTCGCGAATGCCGGCGGCGGCCTTCTGGTCGTCGGAGAGGCGACCGTGGGTGGTGGTGCCGGGATGGGTGATGGTGGTCTTGACGTCGCCCAGGTTGCCGGTGATCGACAGCATCTCGGTGGCATCGATCACCGACCAGGCGCCTTCTCGACCGCCCTTGACCTCGACGCCGAGCACCGCGCCGAACGCCTTCTGCTGACGCGCGGCCAGCTCATGCTGCGGATGACCGGCCAGCCCGCTGTAATACACCCGCTCCACCGCCGGATGGGCCTCGAGCCACTCGGCCAGCTCGAGCGCGTTGGCGCAGTGGGCCTTCATGCGCAGCCCCAGGGTCTCCAGGCCCTTGGTGAAGATCCAGGCGTTGAACGGGCTCATGCAGGGCCCACAGGTACGCACCACGCCGTAGACTTCCTGCAGCAGCGCGTCGGGGCCGACCACCGCGCCGCCAACGGCACGCCCCTGGCCGTCCAGGTACTTGGTGGCGGAGTGGATCACCAGATCCGCCCCCAGCGCGATAGGCGTCTGCAGCGCCGGGGTCAGGAAGCAGTTGTCGATCGCCAGCCAGGCGCCGTGGCGATGGGCGATCTCGGCCAGTGCCGGGATGTCGCCCACCTCGGACAGCGGATTGGACGGCGTCTCGGCGAACAGCAGCCTGGTCGCCGGCGTGATCGCCGCCTCCCAGGCCGCCAGGTCGGAGAGCTCGACGTAGCGGGTGGTGATGCCGAACTTGCCCAGGTACTTGTCGAACAGGCTGACCGTGGAGCCGAACAGCGAGCGCGAGGCGACGATCTCGTCGCCGGCCTGCAGCAGCGCCAGCGCCGTGGACAGGATCGCCGACATGCCGGAGCTGGTCGCCACGCAGCGCTCGCCACCCTCCAGGGCGGCGAGGCGGCGCTCGAAGGTCTGCACCGACGGGTTGGTGAACCGCGAGTAGACGTTGCCCGGCTCCTGGCCGCCGAACTTGCGCGCCGCCTCGGCGGCGCTGCCGTAGACGAAGCTCGAGGTCGGAAAGATCGGCTCGCCGTGCTCCTGCTCGGCGGTACGGTGGTGCCCGGAGCGGATCGCCAGGGTATCGAGCCCCCAGTCCTGCTCGGGAATGGTGTCGTCGTGCATGGCGCCTTCCTGTCAGTCGGTGTCGTCTTCCTGATTGTGCATGCCCACCAGCGCGTGGTCGCCGGCGCTCTGCTCGGACTTGGCGTCGTCGTTACGGCTGGCTTCCAGGGCGGCCAGATAGGCGTCATCGATGTCGCCGGTGGTATAGCGACCATCGAACACCGAGCAGTCGAACTCGTCCAGCGCCGGGTTGATCTCGCGACAGGCCGTCTTCAGGTCCTCGAGGTCCTGGTAGATCATGCGGTCGGCGCCGATCAGCTCGCCCACCTCGTCCTCGGTGCGGCCGTGAGCGATCAGCTCGCTGGCCGCCGGCATGTCGATGCCGTAGACGTTGGGATAGCGCACGGGCGGCGCCGCGGAGGCGAAATAGACGTTCTTCGCGCCGGCTTCCCGGGCCATCTGGATGATCTGGTTACAGGTGGTCCCGCGCACGATGGAGTCGTCGACCAGCAGCACGTTCTTGCCCTCGAACTCGATGTCGATGGCATTGAGCTTCTGGCGCACCGACTTCTTGCGCTGGGTCTGCCCCGGCATGATGAAGGTCCGCCCGATGTAGCGGTTCTTCATGAAGCCTTCGCGGTAGGTCACGCCCAGGTGCTGAGCCAGCTCCAGGGCCGAGGTCCGCGAGGTGTCGGGAATCGGGATCACCACGTCGATGTCGTGATCCGGCCACTCGTGCTTGATGCGATCGGCGAGTTTGCGCCCCATCGCCATGCGGGTGCCGTAGACATAGGCGCCGTCGAGCAGGGTATCCGGGCGCGCCAGATAGACGTGCTCGAAGATGCAGGGGGTCAGACGCGGTGCGTCGGCGCACTGCTGGGTATGGATCTCGCCGTCCATGCTGACGAAGATCGCCTCGCCCGGGGCCAGGTCGCGATGCAGCTTGAAGCCCCCCACGTCCAGCGCCACCGACTCGGAGGCGATCATCACTTCCTGGCCCTCGCCCTCGTCGCGGCTGCCGAACACCACCGGACGGATGCCGTGCGGGTCGCGGAAGGCCACCATGCCCACGCCGTTGATGATCGCCACCGCGGCGTAGCCGCCCAGGCAGCGACGATGCACGCGACGCACGGCGTCGAAGATGTCGCCCGGCGCCAGGTGCGGCCCCTGCTTGCCCAGCTCGTGGGCGAAGACGTTGAGCAGCACCTCGGAGTCGGAGCTGGTGTTGATGTGGCGCAGGTCGGAGGAGAACAGCTCCTGCTTGAGCTGGTCGGCGTTGGTCAGGTTGCCGTTGTGGGCCAGCGAGATGCCGTACGGCGAGTTGACGTAGAACGGCTGGGATTCCGCCTCACTGGAGGAGCCGGCCGTGGGATAGCGCACGTGGCCGATGCCCAGGTTACCCTGGAGACGTGCCATGTGGCGGGTGTGGAAGACGTCGCGCACCAGACCGTTGCTCTTGCGCAGCAGGAAGCGACCGTCGTTCCAGGTCATCATGCCGGCGGCATCCTGGCCTCGGTGCTGGAGCACCGTCAGGGCATCGTAGATCCCCTGGTTCACCGCCTGCTTGGCCATCAGGCCCACGATACCGCACATTACACCTTACCTCGCTTGCCTTGGTTGGGCGGCACTGCGGCCGCCTCGATCAATCATGTCGGGGGGTAGCGATCCGCTCGTCCGGTGCCTGCGATGGCATCAGCGAGGCGGGATCGCCGAGGGATTCGGGGGATACCGGCAGCCGCCCTTCCCAGGCGGCCAGGCGGCCGATCGCCCAGTCCTTCAGCTGCTGGAAGGGAGGCCGCAGGCTGGCCTGCTGCCAGGCCTCGAGTTGTTGCAAGGGGGTCAGGCCGATCAGCAGGGTCGCCACCACCAGGATGGCGCCGCCCTTGGCCAGGCCGAAGGCGGCACCGGCCACGCGGTTGAGCAGGCCCATGCCGACCCACTCCACGGCGGCCTGAATCAGGCGGATGATCACCCCGCAGGCCAGGATCACGCCCAGCACCACCAGCACGAAGGCCAGGATCAGACGCCCGTCGGGGCTGTCGATCAGGCCATCGAGCTGGGCGGCCAGGGGCGCGGCGAGCCAGCGCGCCGCCAGCAGCGCCACCACCCAGGCCGCCAGGCCCAGGGCCTCGCGGACCAGGCCGCGCACCAGCCCGGCGATACCGGTGACGGCGAGCACCGCCACGAACAGCCAATCCAGCCAGGTCAGGGTCATGACCTTATTCCGTCTCCACCAGCAGGCCCTGAAGATTGAGGTCGGCCTTGAGCTCGGTCATCGCCTGCTCGGCGACCTCGCTGCTGGCATAGGGCCCGACGTATACGGTGGTCAGATCGTTGTTGCGCGGACGCCGATAGGCGGGGAAGCCCTGATCCTCGAGGCGTGTCTCGAGGCGCTCGGCGTTGGCCGGCTCGCCGAAGCTGCCCACCTGCACCGCCCACTCGCCGCCGGAGACCGCCTCGCGGGTCGGCGCGTCGGCGGCCGCCATGCGCTCGTCGGCGGCGCGGGCCAGATCGGCGATGGGGTCCGAGGCGGGCGCATCGGCCTCGGACGATGCCGCGGCATCACCGGAACCGGCCGTCGCCTCGACCTCGGTCGGGCGCTCCTGCGCCCTGTCCTGGTCGGTCGACGCGTCGTCGCCGTCGGAGGACGAGGCATCGGCCGGCGCCTGCCCCGCCTCGACCGAGACGACGTCATCGCCGCCCGACACCGGGTCGCTGGACGCCAGCTCGTCCGGAGGCTCGGGTGCCTCGGGCTCGCGGTGCGGCACCTCGATCGGCTGCTCGATGCTCATGGTCGGCTGCGGGCGATCTTCCCGCGGCGCCGGATCATCGAACAGCAGCGGCAGGAAGATCACCGCCAGGGCCAACAGGATCAGCGCACCGCTGATCCGCTCTCGCCATCCGTACTTCATCTCGTTCCCTCGCTGCCGGCCTCCGCAGCAGCCTGCGCCGGCTCGGCCCAGGCCGCCAGTACATCGGCCACGGTGAAGAAGGAGCCACAGACCAGGACCCGGTCCGCCGGGCTCAGCCGCTCGCTCAGCCAGGCCACGCCGGCCGCCGGGGAGTCGGCCCGGTGCCACACCGGCTGGCCGAGCGCCTCGAGGGTCTCGGCCAGCGCCTGGGCGCTGCGCGCCCGATCGCCCGCCAGGCTCACCGGCAGCCAGGCGTCGATCACCGGCGCCAGGGCGCCGATCACGCCCTCGGCGTCCTTGTCGGCGAGCATGCCCAGCAGAGCGACGGTGCGCCCCTCGCAGGGCCGCTCGGCCAGGCGTTCGGCCAGGTAGGTCGCGGCATGGGGATTGTGACCGACGTCCAGGCACCACTGGCCGCGCCACTGCATGCGCCCGGGCAGCTCGACGCCGGCCAGAGCTCGCCGGCAGGCATCGGGCTGCAACGCCCAGCCGCCCAGCGCGAAGGCCTGCAGCGCGGTGGCGGCGTTGTCCAGCGGCAGGCCCGGATCGGGCAACGCCTCGAGGCGCGCCTCGGCGCCCGCGACATCATGCCCCTGCCAGGTCCAGCCGCCCTCGCCCGCTTCTCGGCCGAGGGTCTCGCGCCGGCATGCGGCACGCGTGAATGCCGTGCCCAGGGCATGCACCTCGGCGCCCAGCGCCTCGGCGGTGGCGGCCACGCTTTGCGGAAGTGCCTGGCTGCCCAGCACCGCGGGGCGGCCCGCGCGCATGATGCCGGCCTTCTCGCGGCCGATGACCTCGAGGTCGTCACCCAGATAGGCGGCATGGTCGCGAGCGATGGTGGTCACCACCGCCACGTCGGCGTCGAGCACGTTGACCGCATCCAGGCGGCCGCCGAGGCCGACCTCGAGGATGGCGAGCTCGGGCGCACGCCCGCGGATGGCGTGCAGCGCGCCCAGGGTACCGGCCTCGAAGTAGGTCAGGCTGATCGGCTCGCCGTCGAGACGCGCGGCCTCGACGGCCTCGAAGCCCGCCACCAGCTCGGCATCGCCGGCCTCAACGCCGTCGAGGCGCAGGCGCTCGTTGTAGCGCAGCAGATGGGGCGAGGTGTAGGTGGCCGTGCCGATCCCGTGTGCCCGGGCCAGCGACTCCAGCATGGCCACGGTGGAGCCCTTACCGTTGGTGCCGGCCACGGTGATCACGCGCCCGGCGATGGGCCCATCGAGCAGCCCCATGCGCCGGGCGACCTCGGCCACTCGCTCGAGGCCGAGGTCGATGCTCACCGGGTGCGCCGCCTCCAGCCGCGCCAGCCAGTCCTCGAGGGAAGCGGAACGAGCGTCGTTCATGTGGCGATCAACGCTCGGCGTCCTGACGCGGTTCGGCGCCGTCGTCCGCCGCCGGCTCGAGCGGGACGTCCTCGGCCTGCTGAGCGGCGTCGACCAGATCCGGCTCGGCGTCCTCGGGCGCGTCGGCCGGGCCGTTGGTCGGCTGGTGGGTCAGCTTGCGCAGCACGCCGCCGAGGCGCTCACGCATCTCGTGGCGGTGGACGATCATGTCCACGGTGCCGTGCTCGAGCAGGAACTCGCTGCGCTGGAAGCCTTCCGGCAGCTTCTCGCGCACGGTCTGCTCGATGACCCGCGGGCCGGCGAAGCCGATCAGGGCGTTGGGCTCGGCGACGTTGAGGTCACCGAGCATCGCCAGCGACGCGGAAACGCCGCCGAAGACCGGGTCGGTCAGCACAGAGATGTAGGGCACGCCGGCCTGCTTGAGCTTCTCCAGCGCGGCGGAGGTCTTAGCCATCTGCATCAGCGAGAACAGCGCCTCCTGCATGCGCGCACCGCCCGAGGCGCCGAAGCACACCAGCGGCACGCCGTCTTCCAGGGCCTGCTCGGCGGCGCGCACGAACTTCTCGCCCACCACGGCGCCCATGGAGCCGCCCATGAAGGTGAACTCGAAGGCCACCGCCACCACCGGCAGGCCGTCCAGCTGGCCGCGCATGGCGATCAGAGCGTCCTTCTCGCCGGTGGCCTTCTGGGCCGCGGTCAGGCGGTCCTTGTATTTCTTGGAATCACGGAACTTGAGGCGGTCGACCGGCTCGAGCTCGGCGGACAGCTCCTCGCGGCCCTCCTTGTCGAGGAACCAGTCGAGACGCTTGCGTGCCGTGAGACGCAGGTGATGCTCGCACTTGGGACAGACGTGGTGATGCTTTTCGAGTTCAGGCAGGTACAGCACCCCATCGCACTTGGGACACTTGCGCCACAGACCATCCGGTACGGTCGAGCGGCGGTCCTTGCGCTGAATGCGGCCCACCGAGGGCACGATCTTGTCTAGCCAGCTCATGTCAGAAACGCTTCCATTTTTTGCGGTCGCCCCATCTTGAGGGGGCGACTGACGAATCGGTGTTCGGGGTCTGTCAGGCGTCCAGGGCCTGGCGCATCTCGCCCAGCACGGCTTCCAGCTCGGCGGGAATCGCCTCGGGCCGCTCGGCATGCTCGGCGATGCGCGAGACCAGCGCACTGCCGACGATCACGCCGTCGGCCACGCGGCCGACCTCGGCGGCCGAGGCCCCGTCGCGGATGCCGAAGCCGACGCACAGCGGCAGCTCGGTCATTTCGCGCAGCGGCGCCAGGTGCTCGGCGACGTCGGCGGCATCGACGCTGGCACCGCCCGTGACGCCCTTGAGCGAGACATAGTAGAGATAGCCTTCGCCATGGGCGCATATTGTAGCGGCCCGGGCCCGGGAAGTGGTAGGGGCGACCAGGAAGATCGAGGCCAGACCGCGCGCCTTGAGCGCCGGCCCCATCAGATCGGCCTCCTCCGGCGGCATGTCGACCAGCAGCACGCCGTCGATGCCGGCGTCCCGCGCGGCGTCGGCGAAGGCCTCGAGGCCCATCCGCTCGACCGGGTTGAGATAGCCCATCAGCACCACCGGGGTCTCGGCGTCGTCGCGACGGAACTCGCGCACCATCTCGATCAGGTCGGTCAGGCGCACGCCGTGCACCAGGGCCCGCTCGCAGGCCTTCTGGATCACCGGGCCATCGGCCATGGGGTCGGAGAACGGCACGCCCAGCTCGATGACGTCGGCGCCGGCCCGCACGAGGGCGTGCATGAAGCCCACGGTGTGCTCGGGGGCGGGGTCGCCGGCGGTGATGTAGGGAATCAGCGCACGGCGGCCCTGCGCCTTGAGCGCGGCGAAGCGTTGGTCGATACGATTCATCGGTGTCCCCTAGAGTTCGATGCCGTCGAGCTTGGCGACCGTCAGGATATCCTTGTCGCCGCGTCCGGAGAGGTTGACCACGATATGCTGGTCGGGGCGCATCTGCGGCGCCAGCACCCTCGCATGGGCCAGCGCATGGGCCGACTCCAGCGCCGGCATGATGCCCTCGACGTGGGTCAGCTCGCGGAAGGCCTCGAGCACGGCGTCGTCGTCCGCCGCCACGTAGTTGACCCGGCCCACGTCCTTCCACAGCGCATGCTCGGGCCCCACGCCCGGATAGTCGAGCCCGGCGGAGATCGAATGGGTGTCGCTGACCTGACCGCCCTCGTCGGACATCAGATAGGTGCGATTGCCGTGCAGCACGCCGCGCGGCGCGCCGCCGGCAGGCTGGCCGCGTGCTTGCCGGTCTCCAGCCCTTCGCCGGCGGCTTCCACGCCGATCAGGCGCACGCTCTCGTCTTCGAGGAAGGGGTGGAACAGGCCCATGGCGTTGGAGCCGCCGCCGATGCAGGCCACCAGCGAATCGGGCAGCCGGCCCTCCTTCTCGGCGAGCTGCTCGCGCGCCTCCTGGCCGATCACGGACTGGAAGTCGCGCACCATGGCCGGATACGGGTGCGGGCCGGCCACGGTGCCGATGATGTAGAAGGTGTCCGCGACGTTGGTCACCCAGTCGCGCAGGGCATCGTTCATCGCATCCTTCAGGGTGCCGGTGCCGCTGGTCACCGGGATCACCTTGGCGCCCAGCAGCTTCATGCGCTGCACGTTGGGCTGCTGGCGATCGATGTCGGTGCTGCCCATGTAGATGATGCATTCCATGCCGAAGCGGGCCGCCACGGTGGCGGTGGCCACGCCGTGCATGCCGGCGCCGGTCTCGGCGATCACGCGCGGCTTGCCGCTCTTCTTCGCCAGCAGCGCCTGGCCGATGGTGTTGTTCACCTTGTGAGCGCCGGTGTGATTCAGGTCCTCGCGCTTGAGCCAGATCTGGGCGCCGCCGAGGCGCTGCGACCATCGCTCGGCGTGATAGAGCGGCGATGGCCGACCGACGTAGTGGGACAGGTCATGGTCGAATTCGGCCTGGAACTCCGGATCGTCGCGCAGCTGCGCGTAGGTCTTCTCCAGATCCTCCAGGGCGAAGCTCAGGGTCTCCGAGACGAATCGGCCGCCGTAGGGGCCGAAGTGGCCGCGGGCATCAGGCAGCCGGGTCAGGTCGCTGAACTTGCTCACAAGGACACCTCACAGGGTCGCCAGTAGGGAATGGACGGGACGCCGCTTCGACAGCGAGGGTCAGGCATCGGCGCATCGGACCGCGCGGAGAAAGTCGGCCATTGCCGCGCCACCCTTGATACCGGGCGCGGTCTCGATGCCGCCCGACACATCCACCGCCAGGGGGCGCACCGCGGCGATGGCCTCGGCCACGTTGGCCGGCGTCAGGCCTCCGGCGAGAATAACAGGTTTCGCCAGGCGCGCGGGGATGCGCGACCAGTCGAAGGTCTCGCCGGTGCCGCCGGGCACGCCGGGGCGGTAGGCGTCGAGCAGCAGCGCCCGGGCATCGGCGTAGTCACGGGCGGCGGCGGGGAGATTCAGGCCGTCGCGCATGCGCAGCGCCTTGATCCAGGGCCGGGGGGCGGCCGCGCAGAACGACGGCGTCTCCTCGCCGTGGAACTGCAGCAGGTCCAGATGCTCGGCGGCCTGGGCCACCAGCGCCGCGTCGGGATCGACGAACAGCCCGACCCGGGTGACGAAGGCCGGCACCCGGGCGGCCAGCGCGGCCAGGCGCTCGAGATCCACCGCCCGCTTGCTGCCGGGCCACAGCACGAAGCCCAGGGCATCGGCGCCGGCCGCCACCGCGGCATCGACGTCCTCGGGGCGGGTCAGGCCGCAGAACTTGATGCGGGTGCGGCCCAGGGCCGCGCCATGCTCAAGCATCGCCGTCCTCCTCCGCCGCCAGCGCCGCCGCGGCGTTGGCCGCCCGGGAGCGATCGCGCCGGTAGGCGGCCATGGGCGAATCGGGCACCGCCCGCTCGCCGCTCCACTCGCCGAGGAAGGCCAGCAGGTTGGGGCCCAGCGGCTCGGCGGGCAGCCCCCAGCTCTCGTCGAAGAGGCAGTCGACGAAGTGCAGGCCGTGGGCCGGCGCGGTGACGTCGCCCAGGGTGCGATCACGCAGGGTCAGCAGCCGGGCGATGTGGCCCTCGTCCTGGGCGCCGCGCCCCACCGACATCAAGGCGCCTGCGATGTTGCGGATCATGTGATGCAGGAAGGCGTTGCCCTGCACGTCGATGACCACCAGCGGGCCGTAGCGATTGACCTCGATGAAGTGCAGGTGGCGCCAGGGCGTCGTCGACTGGCAGCCGGCGGCGCGGAAGGTGGAGAAGTCGTTCTCGCCGACCAGCGCCTGGGCGGCGCGATGCATCGCCCCGGCGTCGAGCGGATCGCGACACCAGGTCACGTTGTGGCGCTCGAGCACCGGCGGGCTGGTGCGATTGAGGATCACGTAGCGATAGCGCCGCGCCAGCGCCGAGAAGCGGGCATGAAAGTCGTCGGCCACCGGCTTGACCCAGCGCACCGCGATGTCGCGGGGCAGGTTGGCGTTGGTGCCGAACACCCAGGCCTTCTCCGAACGCGGCGAAGGCGGGTCGAAGTGAATCACCTGGCGGGTGGCGTGCACGCCGGAGTCGGTGCGGCCGCTGCACATCACCGAGACCGGCGCGGCGGCCACGCGGGACATCGCCTTTTCCAGGGAGGCCTGCACCGAGGCGCTGTGCTTGAGGCGTTGCCAGCCGCAGTAGGCGGTGCCGTCGTATTCCACGGCCATGGCCAGTCGGCCGCGGAGGGGTTGCTTGTCGTCGAGACGATGAAAGAAGGTCATGCGTTCTTCATGGCTGATGGCGGTCGAGCAGGTCGCGGGCCTCTTGCCGGGCGGCGGCGTCATCGGACGCCTCGAGGAAGCGCTCCAGCATGACGCGCGCCTCGCGAACCTCGCCGACCTCGATCAGATGGCGTGCCTCGTCCAGGATGGCGGTCGCAGGCGCCGCGTCGTCGGAGCCGTCATTATCCCCGGGCAGCGGCGGGAACGCCACCTCCTCGACGTCCCAGCCCGCCGGATCACGCTCACCGCGGTCGTCACGATCGACAGCCTCTTCGGGCGTGAACGCGATCTCCGGCTGACGCGGCGTTTCCTCACGGGGCGCGGCCGGCTCCAGCGACGGCGGCCGGTAATCGATGACCTGGCTGCCGTCCTCCTTCGTCCGGGTGGTCACCCGGGGCATCTCCGGCTCAGGCGCTCGCGCCGGCTGCGAGACCGGCACCTCAGGGGCGCCGCCGGGCCCACTCGCCCGATCCGTCCCGGTCGTCGACTCGGCCGATGCCTCGTACGGCTGCCGGCCGGGATCGGCGGACGATGCCGCATCGGAGCGGGGCTCGATGACCGGAGGACGATAGCGCGACAGATCGGACGAGCCCGAGGCCGGGCCCGTCCGTTCGGGCTCGACGGGCTCGCGCGAGTCGCCGGCCTCGCCGAAGTGACGCGGCTGGCGCTCATCGGCCGCGCCGAAGACCGCGCGCTCGGCGGGGGCCGGCGCGTCCTCCGGCTCCTCGGCGGGGCATCCCATCAGCCGGGCCACCTCGCCGCGGACCACCGCGTCGTCGGCATGGCGCAGCCGCTCGGCCTGGGCCTCGGCGGCGGCGCGATCGCCCTGCTCCAGCTGCACCCGCATCAGCTTCAGACGCAGGTCCTCGCGCCCCGGATCCCGGGCGACGCTCGCCTCCAGCAGCTCGCGGGCCTGGTCGTAGCGGCCGTAGGCGATGAAGATATCGGCTTCGCTGATCGCCTCCGCCTCCGGCATGGCCGCGCGCACCGAACGCCCGGACGCGCCCGCGGCGTCATTCCCGGCCGCCGGCGAGGCCGACTCGCCCGGCGGGCGGATGACCCGGTTCTCGCCGAAGGCGGGCGCCGGGCGAGCCGGCGCGCCCGCTTCCTCGCGACGCCGACGCACCAGCGCCCACAGCGCCAGCAACAGCGCGAACGCCGCACCGCCCAGCACCAGCGGCCGCTCGACCGCCCCCGGTAAGAGCGCGCCCCACCAGGGACGCGACGAACCCGTATCACCNGGCGCCCTCGGCCGGCCCCACGCCGCCGGCCCCCGCCGCATCGACGCCGGCACCGCCGGCCGCCAGGGCGGCGACCCGGTCGCGCAGCGCATCCAGCTCCTCGCGCAGCCCGCCGACCTCGTCCTCCAGCGCGTCGCGCTCGGCCCGCACCTCGACCAGGGCCGAGCGGCTCTCCTGGAAGCGCTGTTCCAGGCGCAGCAGGCGTTCGTCGTCGGTCAGCCCGCCGCGGCCGGTGATGGCCGCCAGCACCTCGGGGGCGATCCGCTCTGCGGCGTCGAGAGACGCCGGGGGCGCCGCCGTCACCACACCGCCGACCTCGCCGCTGCCTCCCCTCGCCGCGTCCCCGGCACCGCCGGCATCGACGCCGCCATCGTCCAGGCCGGCGGCGACCTCCTCGTCGGTCAGCAGGGTCAGGCGTGGCGCCTCGTCGCGCGAGGCCTCGCGTGGCGACTCGGTAGGTACGGTCTCGTCGGCGCTCGTCTCACGCCTCTCGCCCCCGCGCCTCTCGCCCCCAGGCATCTCGAGCCCGGACGTGTCCCTCTCGGCCATGGCCGGCTCGGCGGGCCCGAGCGGCACCGGTGCCGGCGCCCCGCCACCGCGACTGGCCCAGGCACGGCTCATGGCCTGCGCCAGCTCGGCCGACCTTGCCGGCGAACGCGCGGCGATGGCCTCTCGGGAGGGCACGGTCAGGGTATAACCGGCACGCATCTCGTTGATGTTGCCGCTGGGGAAGACCTCGGGATTGGCCTCGACCAGCGCCAGCATCATCTGATTCATGCCGATGCCGCTGTCGGGCCGCAGCCGGCCGGCCACCGCCCACAGGGTATCGCCGCTGCGCACCCGGGCCGGATCCCCGCCACCGTCGGAGGACACGGCCCGCGCGGGCGCCGCCGACGCCGGCGATGTCGAGGACGTCGTCGTGGCCAGGCCCACCGACCCGCCGCCCTCGACCAGCGGCGGCATGGCGGCATAGTCGGGCGGGTCGAGCAGCAGCGTCACCTCGCGCAGCTGGCGGCCGCCCGGCCAGTCGAAGCGCAGCAGCAGATCGACCCAGGGCTCGCGCACGGCACGCTCGCTGGAGAGCTCCAGCACCAGCCGCCCCTGGCGACGCCGGACCGCCAGGTCGACGCTGGCCACCAGCGGCGTGCGGGTCAGTCCCGCGTCACGATAGGCGTCGCCGTCGGCCAGCGAGGCGTTGAGCAGGCCGACTTCCAGACCGGCGGTATCGGTCAGCGGAATGGTGGCGCGCAGCGGCGCGTTGAGCGTCGAGCCGACCTCGGCGCTGCCGAGCCCCAGCGCCAGTGCCAGCGGGCTGACCAGGTAAAGCGGCAGCAGTGTGGTGAGCGATAGCGTGCGTTTCATGGGTCCCCTTACGCCGCCCGGTCGGGCGCGGTGCACGGCGCCGACCTGGAGCAGTCAATACGATATCTGTCCTACTGGCCTAACACTTTCGGCTCGTTGGTGGCCCTCAGCCACCCGCGCCCGTATCTCGCTCTTTCAACGTAACCCATTGATCTACGCCAGGGCGAGCCCGCCCCAACGACAGGCGGGGCGCCTCCCGAAGGAGACGCCCCGCCAGCCCCACTCCGCCTGGTGGGGAGAACATCATCGATTCCCGTGGCCCGCAGATCATCGGAAACCGGAATGCCCCTTACTGCTCGCGCAGGATCTTGAGCATCCGCTTGAGCGGTTCGGCCGCGCCCCACAGCAGCTGGTCGCCGACGCTGAAGGCGGACAGGTATTCGCCGCCCATGGCCAGCTTGCGCAGGCGGCCCACCGGCACGCTCAGGGTGCCGGTGGCGGCGGCCGGGGTCAGCCCGTCGATGCTGGCATCCTTGTCGTTGGGGATCAGCTTGACCCAGTCGTTGTGGGTCGCGATGCGCTCCTCGATCTCGTCGAGCGGCACGTCCTGGCGCAGCTTGATGGTGAACGCCTGGCTGTGCGAGCGCATGGCGCCGATGCGCACGCAGAGACCGTCGATCGGCACCGGATTGTCCTGCAGGCCGAGGATCTTGTTGGTCTCGACGTTGCCCTTCCACTCCTCGCGGCTCTGGCCGTTGTCGAGCTTGGAGTCGATCCACGGCAGCAGGCTGCCGGCCAGCGGCGCGCCGAAGTTATCGGTCGGGAACTCGCCGGAGCGCATGGCCGCGGTGACCTTGCGATCGATGTCGAGGATGGCGCTGGAGGGATCGGCGAGCTCGTCGGCCACGCTGTCGCGCAGGCCGCCCATCTGATTGAGCAGCTCGCGCATGTGCTTGGCGCCGGAGCCGGAGGCCGCCTGGTAGGTCATGGAGGTCATCCACTCGACCATGTTGGCCTCGAACAGGCCACCCAGGCCCATCAGCATCAGGCTGACGGTGCAGTTGCCGCCGACGAAGGTCCTGGCGCCGCGGGCCAGCTGCTCGTCGATCACCTTGCGGTTGACCGGGTCCAGCACGATGGTGGCGTCGTCGGCCATGCGCAGGGTGCTGGCAGCGTCGATCCAGTAGCCCTTCCAGCCGCCGTTGCGCAGGTCCTCGTAGACCTTCTTGGTGTAGTCGCCGCCCTGGCAGGTGATGACCACGTCGAGCGCCTTGAGCGCCTCGAGGTCGAAGGCGTCCTTCAGCGGAGGCACCTCAACGCCGACGTCGGGGCCGGCCTGGCCGACCTGGGAGGTGGTGAAGAAGATCGGCTCGATGCCGTTGAAGTCTCCATCTTCCACCATCCGCTGCATGAGCACGGAACCCACCATGCCCCGCCATCCGACGAAACCGACTTTCAACATGTGAAGTCCTCCAGAAAGAATTGAACCCGTTAGTCTACAGAAAAAAGCGTGGCCTAACAGCGAGCGCCCGGTTGTCGCGATCGCGACACGAAATGACAGGAAAACGCACACTTCCTGCCACGTTCATCGCCTCGAGCGCTTCGCCGACACGCCACTCCTCGGGCGATCAGAGCGCCTCGAAGGCCGCCAGCACGGCGTCACCCATCTCGCGGGTGGAGACGCGGGGCGCGCCCTCGGCCGCGATATCGGCGGTGCGCAGGCCATCGTCGAGCACCTTGCCCACGGCGGCCTCAATGCGCTCGGCCAGCTCGGCCTCGCCCAGCGAGTAGCGCAGCATCATGGCCACCGAGAGGATGGTGGCCAGCGGATTGGCCAGGCCCTGACCGGCGATGTCCGGGGCACTGCCGTGACAGGGCTCGTACATGCCCTGACCGGATTCGTTCAGCGAGGCCGAGGGCAGCATGCCGATGGAGCCGGTGAGCATGGCGGCGGCATCGGAGAGGATGTCGCCGAACATGTTGCCGGTGACCACCACGTCGAACTGCTTGGGCGCGCGGACCAGCTGCATGGCGGCGTTGTCGACGTACATGTGCGACAGCTCGACGTCCGGGTATTCCGGCGCCAGCCGCTCCATGACCTCGCGCCACAGCATGGTGACCTCGAGCACGTTGGCCTTGTCGACGGAGCACAGCCTCTTGCCCCGCTTCTGGGCCATCTCGAAGGCGACGCGACCGATGCGCTCGATCTCGGCCTCGGAGTAGACGTAGGTGTTATAGCCGACCCGCTGGCCATCGCGCTCCTCGATGCCGCGCGGCTGGCCGAAGTAGATGCCGCCGGTGAGCTCGCGCACGATCATGATGTCGAGACCGGATACCAGCTCGGGCTTGAGGCTGGAGGCCTCGGCCAGCTGCGGGTAGAGCAGCGCCGGGCGCAGGTTGCCGAACAGGCCGAGCTCCTTGCGCAGGCCCAGCAGGCCCTTCTCGGGGCGCTTGCTGATGTCCTCGAGCTTGTCCCACTTGGGGCCGCCCACCGCACCCAGCAGCACGGCATCGGCGGCCTTGGCCTTGGCCAGGGTGCCCTCGGGCAGCGGCGAGCCCTCGAGATCGTAGGCGGTGCCGCCGACCGGCGCCTCCTCGACCTCGACGTCGAGGCCGCGGGCCTGGCAGGCGGCCAGCACGCGGCTGGCCTGGGCGGTGATTTCCGGGCCGATGCCGTCGCCCGGGAGAACCAGAATCTTGCGTGTCATCGTGTCTTCCTTGTGTCCTCAGGGCCGAGCGGCCCAAGGGGCGCCGGGGGCAGGCCGCAGAGAAGGTCCTACGCCACGGATGGCATCGGTAGCGCCCATGGATGGGTTCACAGCGCCTTCTCGCAGGCCTGCCGCCGGATCAGCCCCGCCGCCCGACTGATGCGGGGTAAAACGTCAGGCGCTTGCCTCATCGCGGAACAGCCAGGGCCGCGCGGCGCGGTGCTTCTGTTCGAAGGCGCGGATGGCGTCCTCGTCCTGCAGGGTGATGCCGATGTCATCGAGCCCCTCGAGCAGGCAATGCTTGCGGAAGGCGTCGACCTCGAACTCGAGGACCTCGCCGGACGGCGTGAGGATGCGCTGAGCCTCGAGATCCACGTCGAGGCGATAGCCTTCCTCGGCCTCGGTCTCATTGAACAGCCGGTCGACCTGCGCCTCGGGGAGCTTGATCAGCAGGATGCCGTTCTTGAAGGCGTTGTTGTAGAAGATGTCGGCGAAGCTCGGCGCGATCACCACCCGGAAGCCGAAGTCGGCCAGCGCCCAGGGCGCGTGCTCGCGGGAGCTGCCGCAGCCGAAGTTCTGACGCGCCAGCAGCACGCTGGCGCCCTGATAGCGCGGCTGGTTGAGCACGAAGTCGGGATTCAGCGGGCGCTGCGAGCAGTCCTGCCCCGGCTGGCCCTCGTCGAGGTAGCGCAGCTCGTCGAACAGGTTGACGCCGAAGCCGGTACGCTGGATCGACTTCAGGAACTGCTTGGGAATGATCAGGTCGGTGTCGACGTTGGCGCGATCCAGCGGCGCGACCAGGCCCTGGAGACGTTCGAATTTCTGCATGGCTCAGGCCTCCTGCTGCTGGGTGGCGTCGTGGGCGGCAAGCCCGCGAACGTCGACGAAGTGGCCGGCGATGGCGGCGGCGGCGGCCATGGCCGGGCTGACCAGGTGGGTGCGCCCGCCGTAGCCCTGGCGTCCCTCGAAGTTGCGATTGGAGGTCGAGGCGCAGTGCTCGCCGGCGCCGAGCTTGTCGGCGTTCATCGCCAGGCACATGGAACAGCCCGGCTCGCGCCATTCGAAGCCCGCCTCGCGGAAGATCGCGTCGAGCCCTTCCGCCTCGGCCTGCTGCTTCACCAGGCCCGAGCCCGGCACCACCATGGCCAGCTTGATGGAATCGGCAACCTTCTTGCCGCGCGCCACCTTGGCGGCCTCGCGCAGGTCCTCGATGCGGGAGTTGGTGCAGGAGCCGATGAACACCTTGTCCAGGCGGATGTCGGTGATCTTCTGCTTCGGCGCCAGGCCCATGTACTCGAGCGCGCGGCTGATGCCGGTGCGTGCGGTATCGTCGACGGCCTCGGCCGGGTCCGGCACTTCCCCGCCGATGCCGGTCACCATCTCGGGGCTGGTGCCCCAGCTGACCTGCGGCTCGATGTCCGCGGCGTTCAGGGTCACCACCTTGTCGAAGTCGGCGCCTTCGTCGGACACCAGGCCACGCCAGTCGGCCACCGCGGCCTCCCACTGCTCGGCGCTGGGCGCGTAGTGGCGGTCCCTGAGGTAGTCGATGGTGGTGTCGTCCACGGCGATCAGGCCGACCCGCGCGCCCGCCTCGATGGCCATGTTGCAGACCGTCATGCGGCCTTCCATGGACAGTTCGCGGATGGCGCTGCCGGCGAACTCGATGGCGTAGCCGGTGCCGCCGGCGGTGCCGATCTCGCCGATGATGGCCAGCACCACGTCCTTGGCGGTGACGCCGACGCCGAGCTCGCCTTCCACGCGCACCTGCATGTTCTTCATCTTCTGGGCCAGCAGGCACTGGGTGGCCAGCACGTGCTCGACCTCGGAGGTGCCGATGCCGTGGGCCAGCGCGGCGAAGGCGCCGTGGGTGGCGGTGTGGGAGTCGCCGCAGACCACGGTCATGCCGGGCAGGGTCGCGCCCTGCTCCGGGCCGACCACGTGCACGATGCCCTGGCGCGGGTCGTTGATGCGGAACTCCTCGATGCCGAACTCGTTGCAGTTGTCATCGAGGGTCTGGACCTGGATCAGCGACACCGGGTCCTCGATGCCGGCATTGCCCTCGGCCCGCTCCTTCAGGGTGGTCGGGACGTTGTGGTCCGGCGTCGCCAGGTTGGCGTCGATCCGCCACGGGCGGCGGTTCGCCAGGCGCAGGCCCTCGAAGGCCTGGGGCGAGGTCACTTCGTGGAGCAGCTGGCGATCGATGTAGATCAGCGCGGTGCCGTCGTCGCGCTCCTTCACCAGGTGCTGCGACCACAGCTTGTCGTAGAGGGTCTGGGCTGCCATCTCGTTCTCCCGGGCCTGGGCCCTGTGCGTGTCCGGTCGGTCTTTTGGCGCTTGGCGCTTTGCGCTTTGCGCTTTGCGCTTTGCGCTTTGCGCTTTGCGCTTTGCGCTTTGCGCTTTGCGCTTTGCGCTTTGCGCTTTTGCAGAAGTGTCCCGCGACGCGCACATAAAAGCAATTCATGTTATTTATTTAAAGGATTCCTGAAAGGAATACAGAACTCTCCCAAGCCCACATCGCTGGAGCCCGAATGGATACCCAGAGCCTGCAGGCCTTCCTCGCCGTGGCCGACGGCGGCAGCTTCTCCCGCGCCGGCGAGCAGCTGCATCTCACCCAGCCGGCGGTCAGCAAGCGTATCGCGGTGCTCGAGGATCAGGTCGGGGCGCGGCTGTTCGATCGCATCGGCCGCCGGGTGACACTGACCGAGGCCGGCCGGCTGCTGCTGCCGCGTGCCCGGCAGATCCTGGTCATGGTGGACGACAGCCGGCGTGCCCTGGGCAACCTGGACGGCCAGGTGGCGGGCAGCCTGACGCTGTCCACCAGCCATCATATCGGCCTGCACCGACTGCCGCCGCTGCTCAAGGACTATACCCGCCAGCATCCCGAGGTGCGGCTCGACCTGCGCTTCGAGGACTCGGAGCAGGCCTACCAGGGCGTGCTCGACGGCACGCTGGAAATCGCCGTGGCCACCCTGGCCCCGCATCCCGACGCCCAGCTCCAGGTGGTGCCGGTGTGGATCGACCGGCTGTGCTTCGTCTGTGCCCACGATCATCCCCTGGCCGCACGAGGCCCGCTGGCCCTGAGCGAGCTGTGCGCCTTCGATGCCGTGCTGCCGGGACCGCTGACCTTCACCCGTGGGTTGATCGAGGCACGCTTCGCCGCCGCCGGCCTGCGCCTGCCGGTGACGCTGTCCACCAACTACCTCGAGACGCTGAAGATGATGACCGCCATCGGCCTGGGCTGGAGCCTGCTGCCGGAAGGCCTCGCGGCCGGCGAACTGCACGTGCTCGAGGTGGATCACCCGCCGATCCAGCGCCCGCTGGGCTATCTGGTGCACCGCAGCCGCACCCTCTCCAACGCCGCCCGGGCGATGCTGGAGCGGCTCGAGCAGGCCCGCGAAGCCCAGGCCAGGGCCCTGCCGACATGATGTCGCGAAAGATCAACGAAATTTCGCCGACAAAAGCCAAAAACCGCCTTTTTCTAACCATTTGCGGCATCTAAATGCCGCTTTTCATCACACGCCAACACAGATAGTGTCGCTAAACCTCATGTCACGCCCCTCCGAGTCGCCTAGCCTTGGGCCGTACACAACGACACCGTGATGTTTGAGGTAATACCATGAGCCACTCCCACCAGGCCTGGGCCGCCCAGCGTCCCGAGCGTGCCCTGACCCTCCCCTCCCGCTACTTTTACGACTCGTCGCTGTTCGAGGAAGAGCGTGAACGCATCTTCATGAGCGCCTGGCATTTCGGCTGCCACGTCAATGAACTCGACGTTGCTGGCGCCTTCGTGGTGCGCGACATCTTCGATCAGAGCGTGATCCTGATGCGTGACCGGGCGGGCGAGCTCCATGCCTTTCACAACGTCTGTCAGCATCGCGGCAACCGCCTGCTCAACGAGACTCGTGGCGTGCAGAAGGGCGTGATTCGCTGTGCCTATCATTCCTGGTGCTATGGCCCCGACGGCCGTCTCAAGGCCGCCCCACGCAGTGATCGCATCGAAGCCTTCAATGTCGACGACTACCGGATCCCTCCCGTGCGACTGCAGATCTTCGCCGGCAGCGTCTACTTCAACTTCGATCCCGACGCCCCGGACATGCACGACCTCTTCCCCGGCGCCGAGTCAGCGATCCGCGATGCCATTCCCAACCTCGACCGGATGCACCTGATCCAGGAGGACGACGTGATCGTCCCGGCCAACTGGAAGGTGATCATGGACAACTCCATCGAAGGCTACCACTTCCAGCTCTCGGGCCCCTGCCATGTCGACCTGGCATCGCTGATCGACTTCTCCGGCTACAAGCTGCGCCATCACGACAACTGGTGGACCTATGGCGCCCCGCCCAACCGGGACGCCACCGAGGCCTACGGCGTCCCCCTCGGCCGCGAGGTGGAAGACGGCGATGGCTTCTTCAACATCGGTCTGTGGCCCCACAACACCTTCTATCAGTTCCCGTTCTCCCAGTGCATGGGGACCTTCATGATCATCCCACTGGATGCAGAGCGCAGCCTCCTGCGCTTCGGCTACTACAGCGCTCATGATCTCGACGCCCTGCCCGAGGTGACCCAGGAAAGCATTCGCTGGATGAACGAAGATCTGGGACCGGAGGATATCGAGCTCAACATCACGACCCAGAAGGGCCTGCGTTCGCTGGGCTACGATCAGGGTCGCTACATGATCGATGCCGAGCGCAGCAACGAGAGCGAGCACCTGGTGCTGAACTTCCACCGCCTCGTGCATCGCGCCCTTCACGGCGAGCCGGGAGGTGAGGCATGAGCGCCCAGGGCACCTTCGCCGGCAAGAGAGTACTGATCACCGGCGGCGCCCGCGGGATCGGCGCCGCCACCGTGCGCCGCTTCCTCGAGGAGGGCGCGACGGTGGCCATCGGGGCGCGACGCGCGGCCTCGGTCGACGCCCTGCGCCGCGAGCTGGGCGACGGGGCCCGGGTGGTCGCCGCGCCGGGGGAGCTGTCTGACCGTGCCGCCTGTGCCGCCGTGGTGGAAAGCGCCGTGGCAGGGCTTGGCGGCCTGGATATCCTGGTCAACGCCGCCGGCGTCTTCGACGAAGTGCCCTTCGAGACGGTCACTCAGGCCCATTGGGACAGCACCTACGGCGTCAACGCGGCCGGCACCTTCTTCACCCTCCAGGCCGCCCTGCCCCACCTGGAGGCGGCCGGCGGCAACGCCGTGAACCTGGGCTCGGATGCCGGGCTGATCGGCTACCCGCCGAGCAGCGTCTACTCCGGGGCCAAGGCCGCGGTGGTCAACCTGACCCGGGCGCTGGCCCTGGAGCTCGCCGGACGCATCCGCGTCAACTGCGTCTGTCCGGGCAACGTGGCCACCGACATGATCGATGCCGCCGCTGACGCCAGCGGCGATCGCGAGGCCTACCTGGCCGCCGCCCGCGCCCGGGCCCCTATGGGCCGCATGGCCCGCCCCGAGGAGGTCGCCGACGCCATCCTCTACCTCGCCTCGCCCCGCGCCGGTTTCACCCACGGCGCCATCCTCTCGGTGGATGGCGGCGGGGTCTGCGGCTTCTGAACACGATAACAATACATTGAGGAGACTCCCCATGATGCAGCATCCCCATGCCCTGCGTACCGGCCTGCTGGTCGCCAGCCTGAGCGTCGCCGGCCTCGCCCAGGCCGACGAGATTCGCTTCGCCACCCCGCCGTGGCCCGGTGCCACCGTCAAGACCGAGGTGGCCAGCCAGCTGCTGGAGCGCCTGGGCTACGAGACCAGCGTCAAGGAGGCCAGCACCGCCATCATCCTGGAGGGTCTGGTTGGCGACGACATCGATGTGGATATGGCCCTGTGGCGCCCGTCTCAGGGGGCCATGCTCGATCCGCGCCTGGAAAGCGGCGAGCTGGTCGAGCTCGTCCACAACATCCAGGGCGCACGCTTCAAGCTTGCCGTGCCCGGCCATGTCTGGGACGCCGGCGTGCACTCCATGACCGACCTGGCCGAGCACGCGGAGCGCTTCGATCACAGCTTCTACGGCATCGAGCCCGGCAACGTCGGCAACGAGATCATGCAGGACGCCATCGACGAAGATGTCTACGGCCTGGGCGACTGGCGGGTGGTGGCCTCCAGCGTCACCGGCATGCTCTCGCAGCTCGAGGCCAACAACAATGACGACCGCTGGACCGCCTTCCTGGGCTGGGAGCCGCACTGGATGAACGTCGTCTACGACGTGCATTACCTGGAGGATCCGGAGGGCCTGTGGGGCGGCGCCAGCACCGTCTCCACCGTGGCCAGCGCCGCCTTCATCGAGCGCGCCCCCAACGTCGCCACCTTCCTCGAGCAGATGGTGGTCCCGATCGAGGTGCAGAATGCCTGGGTCCACGAGTTCAGCCGCGAGGAGCGCCCCCTCGACGACGTCGCCCGCGACTGGCTCGACGCCAACCCCGACCTGGTTGGCGAATGGCTGGAAGGCGTGAGCAGCGCCGACGCCAGCACCCCGGCCCTGGAAGCCTACCTGACCCGGCGCTGAGCCCACGGCGCCTTACCCGATCAACGCGATGGACCGTAACGGCGGCCTGTTCCGAGACACCGCCCTTCGAACCCGCCAGGGCCCACCGCCATGGCCGATTCAACGGCGCGGGGCTATATCGCCCTCCGGTCGCCGACGGCGACGGCCCATCGCTCTATCTTGCCTTCAATGCCCATCACTCTGGCGCCGTCGTCATGAGCCCGAGGCACAGGGCATGGAGTTTTCATGAACCAGACCCCTGACTACGACTACATCATCGTCGGCGCCGGCTCGGCAGGCTGCGTGCTCGCCGATCGCCTGACCGCCGATGGCCGCTATCGGGTGCTGCTGCTCGAGGCCGGCCCCAAGGACCACTCCTGGACCATCCACATGCCGGCGGCGATGGGAGCGGCCATCGATGGCCCGCGCTTCAACTGGCACTACTGGTCGGGCCCCGAGCCCCACCTGGACGGTCGCCATATCGCCACGCCCCGAGGCAAGACCCTGGGGGGATCCTCCTCGATCAACGGCATGGTCTACATCCGCGGCCATGCCCGGGACTACGATGCCTGGGCCGAGGCCGGCTGCGAGGGCTGGAACTACGCCCGGGTACTGCCCTACTTCCGGCGCGCCGAGGGCCATGCCCTGGGCGGAGACGACTACCACGGCGGCGATGGCCCGCTACGGGTCAGCCCCGGCCAACCGATCGACCCGCTGTCGCGCGCCTTCCTGGAAGCCGGCGAACAGGCGGGCTACTCCGCCAGCGCCGACGTCAACGGCTATCGCCAGGAGGGCTTCGGTCGAGTCGATCGCACCACCTGGAAGGGCCGGCGCTGGAGCACGGCCCGCGGCTACCTGGCCCGGGCCCGGCGCCGCACCAACCTGACCGTGATGACCGGCGCGATGGCCGAGAGGGTGCTGGTCGAGGACGGCCGCGCCTACGGCGTGGCCTACCGCCAGGGCACCCGCCGCGTCGAGGCACATGCGCGGCGCGAGGTGCTGCTGGCCGGAGGCGCCATCAATAGCCCCCAGCTGTTGATGCTTTCCGGAATCGGTCCCGGGGACGAACTCGAGCGCTGGGGGATCGATGCCACCCATCGCCTGGAAGGGGTCGGCCGACGACTCAATGATCACCCCGACACCGTGGTCGCCTACCGCTGCTCGCGCCCGGTCTCCCACGCGCCCTGGACCCGGGCGCCGCGCAAGTGGTGGCTGGGCATGCGCTGGTTCGCCGATCGTGGCGGGCTGGCCGGCACCAACCTCTTCGATGCCGGGGCCTTCATCCGCTCGCGTGCCGGGGTCGAGCATCCGGACCTGCAGCTGACCTTCATGGCACTGGCCGTCGAGCCCGGCACCGTGGAGGCCCTCAAGGACCATTCCTTCCAGGTGCATATCGACCTGATGCGCCCCACCAGCCTGGGGCGCGTACGCCTGGCCGACACCGACCCGGCCCAGGCGCCAAGGATCGTCTTCAACTACCTCGCCACCGAGCGCGACCGGGCCGACATGCGCGCCGCGGTGCGCCTGGTGCGCGAACTGATCGATCAGCCGGCCTTCGACGGCCTGCGCGGCGAGGAGATCTCCCCGGGGCCGAACTGCCAGAGCGACGAGGCCTTGGACGCCTGGGCCCGGGCCACCACCGAGACCGGCTATCATGCCGCCGGCACCTGCAAGATGGGCCCGGCCAGCGACCCGGAGGCGGTGGTCGACCCCGAGCTGCGCGTCCACGGGCTCAAGGGCCTGCGCGTGGTGGACGCCTCCATCATGCCGACCATCGTCAGCGGCAACACCAATGCCCCGACCGTGATGATCGCCGAGAAGGCCAGCGACCTGATCCTGGGGCGCCCCGCACCGGCCCCCAGTGAGGCGCCGGTATGGATCCACCCCGACTGGCAGCACCAGCAACGCTGAGGAGGTTCCCATGTCCGATCGCCTGTCGCTGATCCTGACCCGCCACCGCCGCCTGTCCCCGTCCATCGTCGAGCTGACCCTCGAGGCCGCCGACGGTACGACGCTGCCGGTCGCCCCGGCCGGAGCGCACCTGGAGCTCGACCTGCCGGGCGGCCTGGTCCGTCACTATTCCCTGCTCGACGACGGCGCCGACGGCCGCTACCGCCTGGGGGTGCTGCGCGAACCCGATTCCCGCGGCGGCTCGGTGTTGCTGGTCGATGACGTCCGGGAGGGGCAAGCCTTCACCGCCTCGGCACCGCGCGACCGCTTTCCCCTCGACGAATCCGGCCGTCGCCAGGTGCTGATCGGCGGCGGCATCGGCATCACCCCGCTGGTGGCCATGGCTCGACGGCTGTGCCGGCGCGGCCTGACCCCCGAGGTGCACTACCTGGTGCGCCGGGAGGAGGACGCCGCCTTCGCCGACGAGCTCGCGGCCCTGCTGCCCGAGGGGGCGCTGCACCTGCACGTCTCCGACCGGGATGGGCGCGCCGAGGTGGCCGACCTGGTCGGCGAGGTGGACGCCGGGGTCCGCATCCACGCCTGCGGCCCGGAGGGTCTGCTCGCCGCCCTGGAGGCCGTGGCCGTGACCTGGCCGGCAGGCTGCCTGCAGCTGGAACGCTTCCGCGGCGCGGCGCCAGACGCCACGCCCCGCGACGGCCAGTGCGAGATCGTGCTCGCGCGCAGCGACCGCACCGTCGTCCTGGCGCCCGATGAATCGCTGCTCGACGGCCTGACCCGCGCCGGCGTCGCCCCGCCCACCCTGTGCGGTGAGGGCGCCTGTGGCACCTGCGCCTGCGGCGTGATCGAGGGCGACGTGGATCATCGCGACGTGCTCCAGGACGATGCCGAGAAGGCCGCCAACGACACCCTCTATGCCTGCGTCTCGCGCCCGGCAGGCGCGCGCCTGGTACTCGACCTCTGACTTCCGATTTCTGATATTCGACCACCCCGAAGGAGCCCCCATGCCCCTGACCTATGACGACTGGAAGCGCCGCGCCGCTTCCCTCGACGCCGACGGTCGCGCCTGGATCGCCGGCCGGCGCTGCCCCGCCGAGGGCGGTGCGACCCTGGACTCGATCAACCCCATGACCGCCGCCCCGGTCGCCGCCATCGCCGCCTGCGAGGCGGCCGACGTGGATCGCGCCGTGGCCGCCGCCCGCACTGCCTTCGTGGCCGGTGACTGGGCCCGGGCCGAACCCGGCGAGCGTCGCCGGGTGATGCTGGCCATCGCCGGCGAGATCCGCGCCCACACCGAGGAACTGGCCCTGCTCGACAGCCTGGAGAGCGGCAAGTGCATCACCGAGGCCCTGGAGGACGCAGAAGAAGCCGCGGTGCTCTTCGACTGGTACGGCGAGGTGCAGGACAAGGCCTACGACCGCGTCGCGCCCTCCCCGGCCAACGTCCAGGCCACCATCACCCACGAGCCGCTGGGCGTGGTGGGCGCCGTGGTGCCCTGGAACTACCCGCTGCACAACAGCGCGGTCAAGCTGGCCCCGGCGCTGGCCGCCGGCAACAGCCTGGTGCTCAAGCCCGCCGAGGAGTCGTCGCTGTCCGCCCTGCGCCTGGCCGAGCTGTGCCAGGCCGCCGGCCTGCCCGACGGCGTGCTCAACGTGGTACCGGGTCACGGCCATCTGGCCGGCGATGCCCTGGGCCGTCACGACGACGTGGATGCCCTGGGCTTCACCGGCTCCACCGAGATCGGCAAGCGCTTCATGGTCTATGCCGGCGAATCCAACATGAAGCCGGTGTGGCTGGAATGTGGCGGCAAGAGCCCGCTGCTGATCTTCGACGACTGTCCCGACCTGGAGGCGGCGGTGGACGCCGCGGTGGCGGGGATCTTCACCCACGCCGGCCAGGTCTGCTCGGCCCACTCGCGGCTGCTGCTTCAGGACGGCATCCACGACGCCTTCCTCGAGGCCCTGGACGCCCGTCTGGTCAACCTGGTGCCCGGCGACCCCCTCGATCCGGCCACCCGGCTCGGCCCGCTGGTCAGCCGCGCCCAGTTCGACAAGGTCCGCGACTACCTGGCTATCGGCCGCGATGAGGCCACTCTGCGCCATGGCGGCGAGGCGCTGACGGCCGCGGGCGGCGAACTGTTCGTGGCCCCCACGGTGTTCACCGGGGTCACGCCCGCGCATCGCCTGTTCCGCGAGGAGATCTTCGGCCCGGTGCTGGCGGTGAGCCGCTTCGCCGGCGAGGCCGAGGGCGTGGCACTCGCCAACGACAGCCGTTACGGCCTGGCCGCCTCGCTGTGGACCCGCGACCTGGGCCGCGCCCACCGGCTGTGCGATACCCTCGAGGCGGGCACCGTCACGGTCAACGGCGTCGATGCGGTGAGCCCCCAGACGCCCTTCGGCGGCACGAAGGAGTCCGGCATCGGCCGCGACTACGAGCTGGCCGGCATGCGCAAGTACATGGCGCTGAAGACCCGCTGGATTCACTACTGAGCGAGGAGACCCCATGAGCGAGATCCCCAAGATCCCGGCTACCCCCAGGGAACAGCTGGCCTGCGCCTTTCGCTGGCTGGCCCGGCTGGACCTGCATGAGGCCACCGCCAACCACTGCAGCCTGGCCACCTCCGCGGGCGGCGAGCGCTTCCTGATCAACCCGGCCGGCCGCCATTTCGCCGAGCTGCGCGCCAGCGACCTGATGGAGGTCGAGGCCAGTGGCGACACCCGCCCCTCGGGCCTCGACCCCACCGCCTGGGCCATCCACGGCGCCATGCACCGCCAGGGCCGTGACGTGGGCTGCATCCTGCATACCCACTCGCTCTACGCCACGGCCCTTTCCTGCCTGGCCGAGCCCACGCTGCCGCCGGTGGAGCAGAACGCCATGCGCTTCTTCGAGCGCGTGGCGGTGGACCGCGAGTTCGATGGCATGGGCCTGGGCGACGAGGCCGAACGCCTGGGTCGGCTGGCCGGCAAGGCGCCGATCCTGCTGTTGGGCAATCACGGCGTGCTCGCCACCGGCACCGATGTCGCCGAGGCCTTCGATAACCTTTATTATTTCGAGCGCGCCTGCCGCTCCTACCTGGTGGCCCGCGCCAGCGGCCTGCCGCTGGCGCCGGTCGCGCCCGAGGTGGCCCGCAAGACCGCGGCCCAGTGGGACGACTACGTCCGGGCGGGCGCCCCCCAGGCCCACTTCGCGGCGCTGATGCGCCTGCTCGACAAGGAGGGCGACGACTACCGGAGCTGAGACCCCGCCATGCCCGACACCCCCGCCGCCCCGTACCGACTCGGCATCCTGCTGCTGCCGCAGTTTTCCTTCGCCGGGCTGGGGGCGCTGCTGGATCCTCTGTTCATCGTCAACTGGCTGGCCCAGGAGACGCGCTTCGAGTGGCGGCTGCTGGGCGGCGAGCCGACGGTGCCGGCCTCCAACGGGGTTCCCCTGGGCGTGGAGGTGGACTGGCCCGCCCCCACCGAGCTGGACGGTGTGCTGGTCCTGGCCAGCTTCGAGACCAAGGCCCTGACCGGCGACCGATCGCTCGCCATGTGGTTGCGCCACTGTGCCGCCGCCGGCGTCGCCCTCGGCGGCATCGAGATGGGCAGCGAGGTGCTGGCGGCGGCGGGCCTGCTCGACGAGCGGCGGGCGGCGGTGCACTGGGACAACCTGGAGGGCTTTGGCGAGCTCTACCCCCGCGTGCAGGCCGTGGACGAGCTCTACACCCTGGACGGCGACCGTCTGACCTGTGCCGGCGGCACCGCGGTGCTCGACATGATGCTGGCCTGGCTGGCCTGCCGGGTGGAGGGGCCGTTGATGAATGAACTGCGCAACCACCTGCTGGAACGCCGCCAGCGCGCGGGGGATGCCGTCCAGCTCAGCGCCGCCCCTGAGCACCGGGTCCAGACCTCGCCCCAGATGCGTCGCGTGATCCGGTTGATGCGTCGGGCCATCGAAACGCCGCTGTCCAGCACCGAGCTGGCCGAGGAAGTGGGACTCTCGATCCGCCAGCTGGAGCGACGCTTCAAGGCCGAACTGGGCGTCACGCCGAAGCGCTACTATCTCTGGCTGCGCATCAATCGTGCCCATCGCCTGCTGCAGCAGACCGATCTCGGCGTGGCCGAGATCGCAGCCAGTGCCGGCTTCGGCTCCCTGGAACACTTCTCCCGCGCCTATCGGCGCTTCTTCGGCTGCGCCCCCAGCCAGGACCGTCTTCAGTCCCGCGATGCCCCGGTGCTGCCCCTGCGCTATCTGCCGCGCCAGGAATGACGTCGCCTTGAGGCCGGCGGGCACATTGCTTAGGATGCTATTTTTTGGCGTGTCTCGTGCGCCACCAGCCAGGAATGATCGCCATGCCCGCCCAGACCGTCGAAGCGACCGCCTCCGGCGTCGGCCTCCGCCATGCCCTCGCCGGCTTGTCGATCCTCGTCGGGCTGCTGTCGCGCATCGCGGGGCTGGCCTGGCTGCCCGATGCCGAGGCGCTGACCGGGCCGGCCCTGTGGCTGGGCACCGCGCTGCTGTGGCCCGACCTGCCACGCCGCAACCGCCGTCAGGCCGGGCTGCTGGCGGGCCTGGGCGTCGGCCTGCTGCTGATCGCGGCGTTCGTCTATGGCGCCCGGGTGGACTGGCCGGCGATGCTCGACGCCAATACCCAGGTGGTGGCGATGCTGGTGGGGGTCAGTTTCATCGGCCTGATCGGCAATCGTCGCGGCCGGTCGCGCCCCTCGGGGCCACCGGTCACCGGGCGGCGCGGCCTCGCCGGCACCTGGCTCGGGGTACACCTGCTCGGCACCATCCTCAATCTGTCGACGGTGTTCATGGTCGGCGATCGCCTGGCACGCCGCGCGCCGCTGACCACGCCCCAGCTGCTGGCCCTCAACCGAGGGCTGTCCAGCGCCGCGCTGTGGTCGCCCTTCTTCGCCTCCATGGGCATCGTCATCACCCTGGCGCCGGGCATGGACTACGCCACCGTGCTGGCCCACGGCCTGCCGCTGGCGCTGTGCGCGGGACTGGTGACGCTGATCGAGCTGCCGCGACGCTTCGACCTGACCGACACCGCCGGCTTCTCGATGGCGCCGAGGAGCCTGCTGCTGCCGGTGGTGATGGCCGCGCTGGTGATGGTCTTTCACTTCGAGCTGACGCCGGCGCTTTCCATCGTCGCCATCATCACCTTCCTGATGCCCGGCGCGGCGCTGGCGGCCAACCTGACACGCGGTCTGCACTGGACCGCCGGCCGCCTGCACCAGCACACCCTGACCCGGCTGCCGGCCATGCGCGGCGAAATCTCGCTGTTCCTGTGTGCGGGGCTTCTGACCCAGGGGCTATCGACGCTCGCCGAGGCCGCCACCGAGGGCGGCTGGACGCTGTTCGAGCACTTCGGCGCTCTCCAGGCGATCGGCAGCTTTCTCGCCATCGTGGTCAGTGCCGTGGCCGGGCTGCACCCGATCATCGGCGTCTCGGTGCTGGCCTCGGTGCTCGACCTGGAAGCGTCGGAGCAGACGCTGTTCGCCTTCGTCGCCCTGGCGGCCTGGGCCGTGGGCACCAGCGTCGGGCCGCTGTCGGGGATCAATCTGTCGCTGCAGGGGCGCTATGGCGTCAGCGGCGGGCTGATGATGCGAGAGAACCTGCGCTATGCGCTGATCATGGCGACGCTGATGGTCGGCATGATCGCCTGGCTGGCGTAAGGCGCGCCAGAGAGTGCCTGCGCTCGGTGACGCGGCGTTACACATCGCCTCGTGCGCGAGCCCGATCGGAAGACTCGTTGACACAAGCCCCCCGAGCGCCGGGTCGGCCTCAGGGGGGCGGGGAAATCAGTCCAGCGGCGCGCGCATGAAGTAGCGGTGACCGCACTGGTGGCAGGGCTCGAGGCGGGCGACCCCGTTGAGTTCGACCACCGCGTCGCAGTGGGCGCAGACCATGCGACCCGGCGCCGCCATCTCGCCGGCGGTATAGTCGGCCCGCGAGGCCTCGAGATCGTCTTCCAGGCGTTCGCGCTCGACCTGGCTGCGGTCGGCGATCGACAGCAGCGATTCCACCACCCGACGCGACAGCACCGAGAGGTCGACGCCGAGCCAGTGGGCCACGCTATGGCCACCGGCGTTCAGGTAGCGGCGCATCTCCTTGAGGTCACGATCGACCCAGGCGCGCAGCAGCGAGAGCTCGTACCGGGTGAACTCCTCCACCTCGGCCTCGAACTCGATCGCCTCGTCGAGTTCCTTCTGCAGCGACTCCCGGTTCAGCTCGCCGGCGCCCTCCTGCAGACGCTCCAGCACGCGTTCGTAGGCATCCTTGAGGCGATGGTCCTCAGGGGGCTTTTGCGGTTGATCGCTCATCGCAGTTCTCCAGTCCATGTCCTGTCCGCATCGGGGTCACGGCGCCGCCACCATAGCCGGCGCCCGCCGTGCTGGGGTATCCTTGCGCCCCAGAGGTTCTTCCATTTAGACGATATGCCGTCGGTGAATCAATGGCTTCCCCCAACGAATGGGGATGACCCTGACGCCGGACAAGGCCCGCTGACATGCGCCGCGCCACGCGCGCCGCGCTCGACTAGCAAGGTACCCGAAGACAGCGATGGACGCACAATACCAGCCCCGAGAAATCGAACGCGACGCCCAGCAGTACTGGGAGAAGAACGCCTGCTTCAAGGCAGTGGAAGACGCCAGCCGCGAGAAGTACTACTGCCTGTCGATGTTCCCCTACCCCAGCGGCAAGCTGCATATGGGGCATGTGCGCAACTACACCATCGGCGACGTCGTCTCCCGCTTCCAGCGCATGCAGGGCAAGAACGTGCTGCAGCCCATGGGCTGGGACGCCTTCGGCATGCCGGCGGAAAACGCCGCGATCAAGAATCAGGTGCCGCCGGGCGAGTGGACCTACCAGAACATCGACTACATGCGCGGTCAGCTCAAGGCGCTCGGTTTCGCCTACGACTGGGACCGTGAGTTCGCCACCTGCGACGCCGACTACTATCGCTGGGAGCAGTGGTTCTTCACCAAGCTGGTCGAGAAGGGCCTGGTCTACAAGAAGATGTCGACGGTCAACTGGGACCCGGTCGATCAGACCGTGCTGGCCAACGAACAGGTGATCGACGGCTGCGGCTGGCGCTCCGGCGCGCCGGTCGAGCGCAAGGACATCCCGCTGTGGTTCCTCAAGATCACCGACTACGCCGAGGAGCTGCTGGCGGATCTCGACCAGGTCGACTGGCCCGAGCAGGTCAAGACCATGCAGCGCAACTGGATCGGCAAGTCCAGGGGCGTCGAGCTGGCCTTCGACGTCGCCGACCATGACGACAACGCCCTCGAACCGCTGCGGGTCTACACCACCCGCCCCGACACCCTGATGGGCGTGACCTACGTCGCCGTGGCCGCCGGCCATCCGCTGGCCCAGGCCGCCGCCGAGGGCAACCCCGAACTGGCCGACTTCCTCGAGGAGTGCGCCCACGGCGGCACCTCCGAGGCCGAGCTCGCGACCAAGGAAAAGAAGGGCATGGCCACCGGCTACCAGGCCGTGCACCCGCTCACCGGGCGCCGCGTGCCGATCTACGTGGCCAACTTCGTGCTCATGGAGTTCGGCACCGGCGCGGTGATGGCCGTCCCCGCCCATGACCAGCGCGACTGGGAGTTCGCGACCAAGTACGCACTGCCCATCGAGCCGGTGATCGCCGACGAGAACGGCCAGGCGCCGGACCTGAGCCAGGGCGCCTTCGATGAGCACGGCGTGCTGATCAACTCCGGCGAGTTCGACGGCCTCGACTTCCAGGCGGCCTTCGATGCCATCGCCGCCCGCCTGGCCGAGCAGGGCCACGGCGAGGTCAAGACCAACTTCCGCCTGCGCGACTGGGGCGTGGCCCGCCAGCGCTACTGGGGCGCGCCGATCCCGGTCAAGTACGGCCCCGAGGGCCAGACCGTGCCGCTCACCGACGACGAGCTGCCGGTGTCCCTGCCGCTGGAGGTCACCGTCGACGCCTCCGGCTCGCCGCTCAAGAAGATGCCCGAGTTCAGCGACCTGGGCGACGGCTGGGTGCGCGAGACCGATACCTTCGACACCTTCATGGAATCCTCCTGGTACTACGCGCGCTTCGCCTGCGCCGACAACCCGGAGGCCATGCTCGACGAGCGCGCCAACTACTGGCTGCCGGTCGACCTCTACATCGGCGGCATCGAGCACGCCATCCTGCACCTGCTCTACGCGCGCTTCTTCCACAAGCTGATGCGCGACTTCGGCCTGGTCGAGTCCGACGAGCCGTTCCAGCGCCTGCTGACCCAGGGCATGGTGATCGCCGAGACCTTCTACCGTCCCGAGGCCAACGGCGGCAAGGAGTGGTTCAACCCGGCCGACGTCACCGTCAAGCGCGACGACAAGGGCCGGCCGCTGAGCGCCGTGCTCGAGGAGGACGGCCAGCCGGTGGAGATGGGCGGCATCGAGAAGATGTCCAAGTCCAAGAACAACGGCGTCGACCCCCAGGCGATGATCGACCGCTTCGGCGCCGACACCGTGCGCCTGTTCATGATGTTCGCCGCGCCGCCCGAGCAGTCCCTCGAGTGGTCCGACTCCGGCGTCGAGGGCGCCCATCGCTTCCTCAAGCGCCTGTGGCGGATGGTGGCCGAGCACATCGAGGCCGGCACCCCGGGCGAGCTCGACCTCGATGCCCTGAACGAGGATCAGCGCGAGCTGCGTCGCAAGACCCACGAGACCATCCAGAAGGCCAGCGACGACATCGGCCGGCGCACCACCTTCAACACCGCCATCGCCGCGGTGATGGAGCTGACCAACGCGATCGGCAAGTTCGAGGACGCAAGCCCGCTCGGCCTGGCCGTGGCCCGCGAGGCCGTCGAGGCCTGCGTGCTGCTGCTGGCGCCGATCACCCCGCACGCCTGCCACGCGCTGTGGGCCGAGCTCGGCCATGACGAGCCGGCCATCGACGCCGCCTGGCCGGCGCTCGACGAGTCCGCCCTGACCCGCGACACCATCGAGCTGGTGGTGCAGGTCAACGGCAAGCTGCGCGCCCGCCTCGAAGTGCCGGCCGAGGCCGACAAGGCCGCCATCGAGGCCCAGGCCATGGCCGCCGAGAACGTCCAGCGCCATCTCGAGGGCAAGACGGTGCGCAAGGTGATCGTGGTCCCGGGCAAGCTGGTCAACATCGTGGTCGGCTGAGCCGACCGCCGGCCAAGGAGAGAGCCATAATGCAACGGCGTGACTTCCTGCGCTTCACCCTGGCCGGCGCCGCCGGCCTCACCCTCGGCGGCTGCGGCTTCCGGCTGCGCGGTCTCGACCAGCCGGCGCTGGGCCTGGAGTCGCTGGCCGTGGCCGGCGCCTCCGGCGACTTCTCGCGACGGCTCGGCCAGCGGCTCGAATCCGCCGGCGTGTCGGTCCGCGACGATGCGCCGATGGTGCTCAACCTCGGCGCCGAGCGCATCGAGGAGCAGCAGATCGGCGTGCTCGACACCGGCAGCCAGGAGCGCGAGCTCACCCTGAGCGTGCCCTTCTCGGTGCAGCGCGCAAGCGACGGCGCCTATCGCCTCGACCAGCAGGTGGTGGAGGTCAGCGAGCGCTACTCGATCAGCGACAACAACCTGCTGGTCGCAGACGAGCTGCGCGACGACGCCACCGAGCGACTGCGCCGCGAGGCCGTGCGCCGGCTGATGGACCGCCTGCGCGCCCTGTCGCCGAACTGAGGTCGTCGTGAAGGTCTTTCCCGACAAGCTCGAAGGCGCCCTGGCCAAGTCGCTGCCGCCGGTCATCATCGTCGCCGGCGACGAACCGCTGCAGCACCGCGAGGCCTGTGACGCCGTACGCGCCTCGGCCCGCCAGGCCGGCATCGAGGAGCGCGAGGTGCTCCATGTCGAGGCCAACTTCGCCTGGGGGCGGCTGACCGAGGCCGCCGCCAGCCTGTCGCTGTTCGCCTCGCGCAAGCTGATCGAGCTGCGCCTGGGCAACGGCAAGCCCGGCCAGGAAGGCGCCAAGGCGCTGCGCGAATACGCCGAGGGCATGGCCGGCAGCGACAACGTGCTGCTGGTGGCCGCCGGCAAGCTCGACTACCGCGAGCAGAAGAGCGCCTGGTTCAAGGCCCTCGACAAGGCCGGACTGTTCGTCCCGGTGTGGCCGGTGGACGTCTCGCGGCTGCACTTCTGGCTGCGCGATCGCGCCTCGCACCACGGCCTGAACCTCGACCTCGATGCCGCCCGCCTGCTCGGCGAGCGCACCGAGGGCAACCTGCTGGCCGCCGACCAGGAGCTGCAGAAGCTTGCCCTGCTCTCGCCGCCCGGCGCCCGCATCGCTCCCCAGCAGGTGGCCGGCGGCGTGGAGGACAGCGCGCGCTTCGATGTGTTCACGCTGATGGATGCCTGCCTCAAGGGCGAACGCGCTCGGGTGTCGCGCATCATGACCGGCCTGCGCGGCGAGGGCGTCGAGCCGCCCATCGTGCTGTGGGCGCTGACCCGCGAGCTGCGGCTGCTGCTGTCGCTGCATCAGCATCTCGATCAGGGCCAGAGCCTGGAGCACGCCTGCAAGGCCCAGAAGCCGCCGATCTTCGACAAGCGCCGTCCGGCCTACCAGCAGGCGCTCAAGCGTCTGCCGATGAAGCGCCTGCACAAGCTGCTGCTGTTCGCCCAACGGCTCGACCTGGCGATCAAGGGCGCCAGCCCCATCCCGCTGTGGGAGGGCCTGCACGACCTGGCCCTGACGCTCGCCGGCGGCCGCGGCCTGCTGGCCGAGTCGCCCCACTCCTACCGCGTCGGTTGATCGACCCGGCACAGTCGACACGCCCACAATCCCCAGGCTTCGGGGTATCATCATCGGCAATTCCTTGTTGAGGCATTCCATGATGCTGTCACGTCGCCTGACCCTCTCTGCCCTGCTCGCCGCCGCCCTGTGGCCCGCCCTCTCGACGGCGGCCGAGCCCGTTCTGGATGTCCACGCCCACGGCGAAACCCGCCATCTGTCACTCGAGGACATCGAGCAGAGCGATACCGGCGAGGTCACGATGCGCCACTTCGAGGGCCCGGAAGGCACCTTCAGCGGCGTCTGGCTGAATGACTTCCTCGCTGACCAGAACCTCGACGAGGCCTCCCGGCTGCGCTTCATCGCCCTGGACGACTACACCAGCTTCCTCACGCCCGCCGACCGCGAGGAGAAACGCTTCCTGCTCGCCACGCGGCTGGACGGCACGCCGCTGACGCCCGACAACCTAGGCCCGCTGATGCTGGTGGTGCCGGCCGATGCCGAGGCGGTGCTCAAGGGCGATGCGCCGATGAGCCAGTGGATCTGGTCCATCGACGAGATCCAGGCGCGGTGATTCCGGCGTCCGGCCTGCGCCTTCGCCTGCTCGCGGGCTTCTGCCTGCTGGGGGCGATCGGCGCCGTCGTGGCCGGCGCCTTCGCTCTCCAGGCGGGCCGCCATCTGGGCGCCGACTACTCGGCCCTGGCCGGCGACATCGTGCGCGCCCAGGAAGACACCGCCGAGCTGCGCCTCGAGCTGGACGGACTGATCGATCACGCCCACCACGCCTGGCATATGGACCGCATCACCAGCCTGGTGGAACGTATCCCCGAGCGCATTCGCACCATCCGCGAGGGGCTCGCGCGCAGCGAGATCAACGCGGCCGACTACGCGCCGATGCTGGCCGAGCTGACCCAGGCGGAAGGCCTCTACCGCAGGCTGGCATCGACCCTCGATACCCTGCCCCCCTCCGTCGGTGACGACGTCCGGCAGCTCAACCGCCTCGGGCACGAGCTGGAGGGCTCGCTCGCCTGGACCTACAGCCGCCTGCTGCAGGAGGTCCACCAGGCCGCCGCCGACCAGCAGCGCCTGATGGCATGGCTGAGCCTGGCCGTGATCCTGCTGGTAATCCTGGTGCTGCTGGTCGCCGCGGCGCTGATGCTGGCGCTCGTTCGCATCCATCGCCAGTGGCTGTCGCTGCGCCAGCTGAGCGTCACCGACGAGCTGACCCAGCTGGCCAATCGACGTCAGCTGTGGGAGGTGGCGCAGCGCTATCTCGAGCTCAACCAGCGAGACGGCGGAGAACTGAGCCTGCTGCTGATCGACCTGGACCACTTCAAGCAGATCAACGATCGCTACGGCCATCCCGCCGGCGACGCGGTGCTGCAGGCCGTGGCGGCCGAGCTCACCCGCGTGGCGCGGGAGTCGGACCTGGTGGCCCGACTGGGCGGCGAGGAGTTCGCCGTGCTGATGCCGAACACCGGCACAGAGGGCGGCCGGCGACTGGGCGAACGCCTGCGCGAGGCCACGTCCGACCTGACCCTGTCCGGCGAGGCCCGCGAGCATCGGCTGACCATCAGCCTCGGCCTGGCCACGACCCTCGCCGGCCGGGAAGCGCTGGCTCAGCTCTACTCCCGTGCCGACCGCTGCCTATACCGTGCCAAGCAGAACGGGCGCAACCGTTTGGAAATCAACGCACAACCGTGAAACCGCCCCCACTTATCCCCTATACTGTCGTGGCATCGCCGCCGGCATGGCGCTAGGACGCCCATGTGGAGCGACACCGAGCCGGACCTCCCCCGAGACACAAGGAATGCCATCATGAAACGACTCACCCGACTCCTCAGCCCGCTCCTGATCCTCGCCCTGGTCATCGGCAGCCTGCCGGCCATCGCCGCCGTGCCGGCGGCCGATCAGGGACTGGTGGGCACCACCACGCTGCTCGACGCCCAGTCCAGCCAGCAGGATCGCGACAAGATCCGCCGCGTTTTGGCCCGCGAGGACGTGCAGCAGCAGCTGCTGCTCCAGGGCGTCTCCCCGGCCGAGGTGGAGAACCGCGTGGCCGCCCTGTCCGACGCCGAGGCCCGCCAGATGGCCGACCGCCTCGACCAGATGCCCGCCGGTGCCAGCGTGGTCGGCGCCCTGTTCGCGGTCTTCATCATCCTGCTGGTGACCGACATCCTCGGCCTCACCGACGTCTACCCGTTCACCCGCTGAACCGGGAGATCCCATGACCGGCCTATTCTCTACCGCCGGACGCCAGAACGCCCGCCCCGCGGGCGTTCTTGCGTTGGTGCTGACGCTTCTGCTGCTGACGGGCTGCGCCACCGCCCCGTCGCTTTCCCCTGCCACCCGCCAGGCGCTACCGTCGATGGCGCTCAACGAGGTGGTCCCCTTCCACGGCCAGCGCGACTACCAGTGCGGCCCGGCCTCGCTGGCCATGGCCCTCGAGGCCGCCGGCCTCGAGGTGAGCGTGGACGAGCTGATCCCCCAGGTCTTCCTGCCCGGCCGCGACGGCAGCGTGCAGCCGGAGATGCTGGCCACGGTGCGTCGCCACGGGCGGATTCCCTTCCGCCTCGAGGGCGACTTCGCGACCCTGCTCGACGAGCTCGCCGCCGACCACCCGGTGGTCGTGATGCAGAACCTGTCGCTGCCGGCCTTCCCTCAGTGGCACTATGCCGTGGCCATCGGCTACGACCTGCCGGCCGAGGAGCTGGTGCTGCACACCGGCATGACGCCGTCGCGGCGCATCGGCTTCGCCCGCTTCGACGCCACCTGGGCGCGCAGCGAGCGCTGGGCCTTCGTCGCCCTGCCTCCCGGCGAGCTGCCGGCCGACGCGAATGCCGAATCCGCCACCCGCGCCATCGCCGACTTCGAGACCGTGCAGGGTAGCGAGGCCGCCCTGCCCGCCTGGCAGGCCCTGGCCGAACGCCATCCCGACGTCGCCACGATACAGTTCGCCCTCGGCAACGCACGACACGCCACCGGCGATGCCGACGCTGCCATGGCCGCCTTCCAGGCCGCGGTGAACGCGGATCCCGAGCTCGCGCCGGCCTGGCTCAACCTCGGCATCGTCGCGGCCGACCAGGACCGTCTCGACACCGCCCGTGAGGCGCTGTCCCGCGCCGCGGCACTGCCCGGCCCCTGGCAGTCGCGCGCCCGGGAGGAACGGCAGGCGCTGGAGACGGAGGACGACGCATGAGCCGGGAGATCGCCCTCAAGCGCGTCTACCAGGCCCCCGAGCCCGACGACGGCGCGCGGGTGCTGGTCGACCGACTGTGGCCTCGCGGCAAGCGCCGTGAGTCGCTGCAGCTGGCCGACTGGTATCGCGATGCCTCGCCCTCGCCCACCCTGCGGCGCCAGTTCCACGAGGGAGAGATCAGCCCCACCGTGTTCGCCGTGCGCTACCGCGGCGAGCTGCGCGACCACCCCGAAGCGCTGACGCCGCTGATGCGTCACGCCCGCAGCGGGCGCCTGACGCTGCTTTCCGCGGTACGCGATCTCGACGACTCTTACCTCCCGATCCTGCGTGAGGCGCTGCTGAAGGCCCTGGACGCCGAGGATGCCCTCGATCGCGAGCCGAGCTCGCCGCCGTGTTACGGCCACCTGGATCCCGAGCCACCCGCCAACGGCTGACATCGACGACGGTCGTCGATCACTGGCATGAACGACCGACGGCGCCCCGGGGGCGCCGTCGGTCGTCTTTCGGCCCAAGCTGATCGACGGATCAGAACAACCGATTCAGCCCGTTCTGCGCCGCGACTCGGTAGGCCTCGGCCATGGTGGGATAGTTGAAGGTCGTGCTGACGAAGTACTCGAGGGTGTTGGCCCCGCCCTCCTGCTGCATGATCGCCTGGCCGATATGGACGATCTCCGAGGCCTGGTCGCCGAAGCAGTGGATGCCGTAGATCTCCAGCGTGTCCTGGTCGAACAGGATCTTCAGCATGCCCACGGTGTCGCCGGTGATCTGCGCCCGAGCGGTGTCCTTGAAGAACGCCTGAGCCACCTCGTAGGGCACCCTGGCCTCGGTGAGCTCGCGCTCGTTGCGACCGAAGGAGCTGATCTCCGGGATCGTGTAGATGCCGGTCGGCACCTCGCTGACGAAGCGGTACTCACGATCGAGCAGCTCGTCGCAGGCGTTCAGGCCCTGGTCATAGGCCGCGCTGGCCAGGCTCGGCCAGCCGATCACGTCACCGGCGGCATAGATGTGCGGAATCGCCGTGCGATAGTGCTCGTCGACCTGCAGCTGCCCGCGGCCATTGGCCTCGAGGCCGACGTTCTCCAGCCCCAGCTCGTCGGTGTTGCCGGTGCGGCCGTTGGCCCACAGGAAGGCGTCGGCGCGCAGCCGCTTGCCCGACTTGAGATACACGGTCACCCCGGATTCGTCGCCCTCGACCCGCTCGTACTCCTCGTTGTGGCGGATCAGCACCCCGTGCTTGCGCAGATGGTAGGACAGCGCATCGCTGATCTCGTCATCGAGGAAGGACAGCAGGCTGTCGCGACTGTTGATCAGGTCGACCTTGAGCCCGAGGCCCGAGAAGATCGAGGCGTACTCGCAGCCGATCACCCCGGCACCGAAGATGATCATGGTGCGAGGGGTATGGTTGAGGCCGAGGATGGTGTCCGAGCAGTAGATGCGCGGATGCCGGAAGTCGATGTCGGCCGGCCGGTAGGGCCGCGAGCCGGTGGCGATGATGATCCGCTCGGCCACCAGCTCGTCGACGCTGTCACCGTCACCGCGCACCACCAGGGTGTGGGCGTCCTTGAAGCGCGCCACGCCGCTGTAGAGGTCGATGCGGTTGCGCGCGTAGAAGTTGGTGCGCATCGCCACCTGCTGGTCGATGGTGACGCGGGAGCGCTCCATCACCCGCGGAAACGAGAACCAGCGCGGCTCGCCGATGTCGCGGAACATACGATTGGTGTTGAACGACAGGATCTGCTTGACCTGGTGGCGCAGCGCCTTGGAAGGAATCGTGCCCCAGTGGGTGCAGTTGCCGCCCACCAGGGGCTGCTTCTCGACCACCGCCACGCGCTTGCCGTGCTTGGCGGCATTGATGGCGGCGCTCTCGCCGGCCGGCCCGGTGCCGATCACCACCACATCGTAGTTATGAACTGCCATGACTCCCCTGCTCGTCTGGGTGCTTGAAGGCACCGAGCCGGGGAATCATGGCGCAAGCATCACCTCTCGTGACCGGCGCCGTCATTCCGGCGCCAGCCTGCGGCCACACGTCCCTGGCGGCTCAGCGCCGGAAAATGAAAAAAGGGTGGTGCCGTCGGATCAGCGGCGGGTCGCGTCGTAGCCGAGATCCGCACCGCGGCTCTCGTCGCTGCGGCGGCGGGCGCCGCCCTGACGCTTGCGGTTTTCCTCTTCGCAGACCTGGTCCTGGCCGCCGCAGACCTCACAGCCTTCCTTGAGGCCGAGCTGGTTGAGGCCGCCGCAGCTGCCCGCGATCGGCTTGCGGGCGACGATGACGCCGATGGCCATGGCGGCCATGATCACCAGCATGAAGGCGAGTACCACGAGAAAGGTGCCCATTGAGTGCTCCATCGAGTTCGCTGAGAAGGTGTTGCCCTTGGGACCACGTCAGCGCCGCTGTGATCCCCGGGGAGCGCTGCCACTGTAGGGTGCCGTCGCCTGATATGCCGCCCCAAGAGCGGCATATCGGGCGGCGGAACCAATCAGGGCTGGCCCGGAGGCCAGCCCTGACGGTCGCCGCAGGGCGATCAGCCGCCGAAGTCGTCGAGCATGATGTTCTCGGGTTCGACCCCGAGATCCAGCAGCATCTTGATCACGGAGGCGTTCATCATCGGCGGTCCGCACATGTAGAACTCGCAGTCCTCGGGAGCCGGATGGTCCTTGAGGTAGTTCTCGTAGAGGACGTTGTGGATGAAGCCGGTCGGGCCTTCCCAGTTGTCCTCGGGCTGCGGATCGGACAGCGCCAGATGCCAGTCGAAGTTGTCGTGCTCTTCGGCCAGCTGGTCGTACTCTTCGTTGTAGAAGGTCTCGCGCCAGGAGCGCGCACCGTACCAGAAGCTGATCTTGCGCTTGGTGTCCAGGCGCTTGAGCTGGTCGAAGATGTGGCTGCGCATCGGCGCCATGCCGGCACCACCGCCCACGAATACCATCTCGGCATCGGTGTCCTTGGCGAAGAACTCGCCGAAGGGCCCCATCACCGTGACCTTGTCACCCGGCTTCAGACTGAAGACGTAGGTGGACATCAGGCCCGGCGGGTGGTCGGTGTTGGGCGGCGGCGTGGCGATACGGATGTTGAACTTGAGGATGCCCTTCTCTTCCGGGTAGTTCGCCATGGAATAGGCCCGGATGATTTCCTCGTTGTTCTTGTGGGAGACGTTGAACAGCCCGAACTTCTCCCAGTCGCCGCGGTACTCTTCCTCGATGTCGAAGTCGGAGAACTTGACGTCGTAGGGCGGTGCCACCAGCTGCACGTAGCCGCCGGCGCGGAAGGCCACGTCCTCGCCCTCGGGCAGGCGCAGGTTGAGCTCCTTGATGAAGGTGGCGACGTTGGGGTTCTCGATGACCTCGCATTCCCACTTCTTGACGCCGAAGACCTCCTCGGGAACCTCGATCTTCATGTCCTGCTTCACCGGCACCTGGCAGGACAGGCGCCAGCCTTCCTTCTTCTCGCGCAGGGTGAAGTGGGACTCCTCGGTGGGCAGGATCGAGCCACCACCCTCTTCCACGCGGCACCGGCACTGGGCGCAGGAGCCGCCGCCGCCACAGGCGGAGGACAGGAAGATGCCGTTGGCGGCCAGGGTGTTCAGCAGCTTGCCGCCGGCCTGGGTGGTCAGGGTGTGATCGGGATCTTCGTTGATCTCGATGGTCACGTCCCCGGTGCTGACGAGCTTGCTGCGGGCGGCCAGGATCACCGCCGTCAAACCGATGATGATCACGGTGAACATGACCACACCGAGCAAGATGACTGTTGTATCAACCATGTCGGTTTCCTATTGCTAGCATTGACTGGTCACACCGGCGGCGCGCCACACGCGCCGCCGGAAGCCGCCTCAGAGCTGGATGCCGGAGAAGGACATGAAGCCCAGCGACATCAGGCCCACCGTGATGAAGGTGATGCCCAGGCCCTGCAGAGAGGCCGGCACGTCGCTGTACTTGAGCTTCTCGCGAATACCGGCCAGCGCGGTGATGGCCAGTGCCCAGCCCACCCCGGCGCCGAGGCCGTAGACCACGGATTCGCCGAAGTTGTAGTTACGCTCGGACATGAACAGGGTCGCACCGAGGATCGCGCAGTTCACGGTGATCAGCGGCAGGAACACGCCCAGCGCGTTGTAGAGCGCCGGCACGTACTTGTCGAGGAACATCTCCATGATCTGCACGATGGCCGCGATCACGCCGATGTAGCTCAGGTAGCCGAGGAACGACAGGTCGATGTTCTCGGCGCCGGCCAGACCGGTCCAGGTCAGGGCGCCCTCGCCGAGCAGGTAGGTCAGCAGCAGGTTGTTGACCGGCACGGTGATCACCAGCACCGCGATGACCGCGATGCCCAGACCGATCGCCGAGGAGACCTTCTTGGACACGGCCAGGAAGGTACACATGCCCAGGAAGAACGCCAGGGCCATGTTCTCGACGAAGACCGAGGCGACGAACAGGCTCAGATAGTGTTGCATCTTACACGGCCTCCTTCGGCTGGGTGTTGTCCTTCATCTTGAACTCGTTCTCCTCGACCTGTTCCGGGTTGATGGCGCGCAGCGCCCAGATGATCAACCCGATGATGAAGAACGCGGACGGCGGCAGCAGCAGCAGGCCGTTGGGCACGTACCAGCCACCGTTCTGCACGGTCTCGAGCACGGTGAAGCCGAACACGCTGCCGGAGCCGAGCAGCTCGCGGAAGAAGCCGACGGTCATCAGGATGAAGCCGTAGCCCAGACCGTTGCCGACGCCGTCCAGGAAGGACAGGCCCGGGCTGTTGGTCATGGCGAAGCCCTCGGCGCGGCCCATCACGATGCAGTTGGTGATGATCAGGCCGACGAAGACCGACAGCTGCTTGGACATCTCATAGGCGTAGGCCTTGAGGATCTGGTCCACCACGATCACCAGCGAGGCGATGATCGTCATCTGCACGATGATGCGGATCGACGACGGAATGTGGTTGCGGATCAGCGAGACGAAGAAGTTCGACAGCGAGGTGACGAAGATCACCGCCAGGGACATGACCAGCGACACGCTCATGCTGCTGGTCACCGCCAGCGCGGAGCAGATCCCCAGGATCTGCAGCGCGATGGGGTTGTTCTTGAAGATCGGCGTTACCAGGACGCCCTTGGGAGTCGGTGCAGACATCATCAGGCTCCTTCAGTGTCGGTGGAGGCATCCTGCACGGTCTCACGCTCGATACCGCTGCGGAACCGGGCGAGGTACTCGCCGAAGCCCTCGGGGCTCAGCCAGAACTGCAGGAGGTTGGTGACGCCCTTGCTGGTCAGCGAGGCGCCGGAAAGCGCGTCGACCTCGGTCTCGCCGCTGGCGCCGCCCTTGACCAGGGCGATGTCCGGCTGAACGCTGTCGGCGCTGGCGAAGATCTCCTTGCCGTCCCACTGAGACTTCCAGCGCGGGTTGTCGACCTCGCCGCCGAGACCCGGGGTCTCGGAGTGGGAATAGAAGGTGATGCCCTGGATGGTGTTGCCATCGCCCTGCACCGCCAGGTAACCGCGCATCAGGCCCCACAGCCCCTGACCACGCACCGGCAGGATGATCTGCTCGGGGTCGTCCGGGTTGCCGACCAGATAGACGGTGGTGAAGTTCTCCTGACGCGACAGGCCGGCGATGTCCTTCTCCCCCGAGAGGGTACGGGACTGGGCCGGATCGCGGGCCGCCTGGAAGCTGTCGTAGGTGGCCGCATCGAACTGGTCGGTGTACTCGCCGGTGCGCAGGTCGACGACCCGCGGCGTGACCTGTTCGAAGGCCTCCTCGACGTCGGTGCCGGGCTCATAGAGCCCCGCCACGTCGAGGATGTTCGACTTGCGGTCCAGCTCCTGGTTGAGCTCCTGCTTGGCGCGCAGGCCGACCGCGGCGGTGGAGACGATCACAGAACACACGATGCAAAGTGCGAACGCCACCGTCAGGATCTTCTTGATGGAGTTGTTGCTCTGTGCCATCAGGCGTTCTCCTCGGCCGGCACACCGGTGCGCTGCTGGCGGCGCTTGATGTTGGCCTGAACAAAGAAGTGGTCGATCAGCGGGGCGAACAGGTTGGCGAACAGGATCGCCAGCATGATGCCCTCCGGGAAGGCCGGGTTGACGACGCGGATCAGCACGGTCATGACGCCGATCAGGGCACCGAAGATCATGCGGCCCTGGTTGGTCATGGAGGCGGAGACCGGGTCAGTGGCCATGAACACCATGCCGAAGGCGAAGCCGCCGATCACCAGGTGCCAATACCACGGCATGGCGAACATCGGATTGGTGTCGGAGCCAATCAGGTTGAACAGCAGGCTGGTCGCCACCATGCCCAGGAACACGCCCAGCATGATTCGCCAGGAGGCGATCTTGGTCCACAGCAGCACGATCGCGCCGATCAGGATGGCCAGCGTCGAGGTCTCGCCCACCGAGCCCGGGATGAAGCCGAGGAAGGCGTCCCACCAGCTGAACTGGTCGGTCAGCGCGCTCATGCCGCTCTGGAAGGCGGTGGAGAGCGCGGTGGCGCCGGTGTAGCCGTCGGCCGCGACCCACACGGAGTCGCCGGAGATCTGTGCCGGATAGGCGAAGTACAGGAAGGCACGGCCGGTCAGCGCGGGGTTGAGGAAGTTCTTGCCGGTGCCGCCGAAGATTTCCTTGCCGATCACCACGCCGAAGGTGATGCCGAGCGCCACCTGCCACAGCGGAATGGTGGCCGGCAGGATCAGGGCGTAGAGCACGGAGGTGACGAAGAAGCCCTCGTTGACCTCGTGGCCGCGCTTGATGGCGAACAGCACTTCCCAGAAGCCGCCGACCGCGAAGGTCACCAGGTAGATCGGCAGGAAGTAGGTCGCGCCGAGCACGAAGTTGGCCCACAGGCTGCCCGGATCGTGGCCGCCCGCCAGGGTCATGACGATGGCCTCGCGCCAGCCGCCGGCGGCGCCGAAGCCGTCGGCGATGGCCACGTTGGCCTGCCAGCCGGCGTTCCACATGCCGAAGAACATGGCCGGGAAGGTGCACAGCCACACCGTGATCATGATGCGCTTCAGGTCGATGCCATCACGCACGTGCGCCGTGGTCTTGGCGACGCTGGGCGGCGTGTAGAAGATGGTGTCCACCGCCTCGAAGAGCGGGTAGAACTTCTCGTACTTGCCGCCCTTGTGAAAGTGCGGCTCGAGGTTCTCGAGTGTCTGTCGGATACCCATCATCAGGCCTCTTTCTCGATCATGGTGAGGTTATCGCGCAGGATGGGACCATATTCGTACTTGCCGGGGCACACGTAGGTGCACAGCGCCAGGTCCTCCTCATCCAGCTCCAGGCAACCGAGCTGCATGGCGGTCTCGATGTCGCCGACGATCAGCGAGCGCAGCAGCTGGGTGGGCAGAATGTCCAGCGGCATCACTTCCTCGTAGGCGCCCACCGGCACCATGGCCCGTTCGGAACCGTTGGTGGAAGTGGTCGGGGCGTAGTTGCTGAGGCCCTTGATGCGCGACAGGTAGATGCCGAGCACCGAGTGGCGGTTCGCGCCCGGCGACAGCCAGCCCATGAAGCTGCGCTTGTTGCCTTCCTCGAGCAGGCTGAGCTGGGTGTTGAAGCGACCCACGTAGCGCAGGCTGCCCTCGGCGGTGAAGCCGGAGAACACCGAGCCGGAGATCACCCGGGTGTCATCGGGCTCACAGACCTCGCTGGCCAGCAGCTCTTCGGTGCTGGCACCGACGCGGGTGCGCAGCAGCCGCGGCTTCTCGGCGCGCGGGCCGCCCACCGCCACCACGCGGCTGACGTCGAGCTTGCCCTCGGTGAACAGCTTGCCGAAGGCGATGACGTCCTGGTAGCCGATGTGCCAGACCTTCTTCTGCAGGCCCACGGGCGAGAGATGATGGATGTGCGTGCCGACCAGGCCGGCCGGATGCGGGCCGCCGAAGGTCTCGGCCTGCACGCCCTGGACGTCGCCACCCGGCACGTCGGCGCCCGGCGCGGTACACAGGAAGACCTTGCCTTCGGTCAGGCGCGTCAGCACCTTGAGGCCATCCTCGAAGGCCTGGGACTGGCCCTGGACGACGGTGGCGGGGTCGGCGGACAGCGGGTGGGTATCGACGGCGGTGACGAAGATGTCGTTCGGCACGCTGTCGATGGCCGGCGTGCGGGAGAAGGGACGGGTGCGCAGTGCCGTCCAGAGACCGGAGTCGACCAGCTGATCGACCACTGCCTGACGCTCCAGGGAGGCCAGCTTGTCACGGTTGTAAGAGGCGAACTCCACCGCGTCTTCGGACTCGTCGACCTTGATCACCACGGACAGCAGCCTGCGCTTCTCACCGCGGTTGATGGCGACGACTTCACCGCCGGCCGGCGCCGTGAAGCGCACGCCATCGATCTTCTTGTCCGTGAACAGCAGGTCGCCCAGCTTGACCTTGTCCCCCTCTCGAACCTCCATGGTCGGCTTCATGCCGATATAGTCGGTACCGAGAACCGCCACGTGGCGCACCGGACGCGCGTCTTCGACGCGCTGCTCCGGGGCTCCCGTGATGGGGAGATCCAGGCCTTTCTTGACTTCGATCATAGTCTCGCCCAGTTGATGGATCTGATATACGAAGGAAAGGGGTGCGATTGGATCGGATTCTTGTGTTTTGTCCAGAATGTAACCAGTCGGGCCCGAGGCGAACTCGAACCACCCCGAAAAATCCCCCGCATTATAAAGAGAAGCCAGTGGAATGACTACCTGCCGGAAGGTCGCAGGAGGCCGTCCGCGGCAAGTGGCGAAGTGTCGCAGACGAGTGAGAAAAGCGTTGAGGGAGAGATGCTTGGCGGGAGCCCCGGCCGAGCGGCCGGGGCGGGAGTGATGCGACGCGCGGGAGCGCTTAGCCCTGGGCGTGGGGCAGCTTGCGGAAGGCCACGTTGGAGATGTGCTGCAGGATGCGGATGACCTGGCAGCTGTAGCCGAACTCGTTGTCGTACCACACGTAGAGCACGGCGTGCTTGCCGTTGGCGATGGTCGCCTGGGCGTCGACGATGCCGGCATGACGGTTGCCGACGAAGTCGGTGGACACCACCTCGGGCGAGTCGACGTAGTCGATCTGCTTCTGGTACTGGGAGTCGATCGACATGCGACGCAGGTAGTCGTTGAGCGATTCGACGTCGGTCTCGCGCTCCAGCGTCAGGTTGAGGATCGCCATGGAGACGTTGGGCGTCGGCACGCGGATGGCGTTGCCGGTCAGCTTGCCGCCCAGCTCCGGCAGCGCCTTGGCCACCGCCTTGGCCGCGCCGGTCTCGGTCAGCACCATGTTGAGCGGCGCGCTGCGACCGCGGCGATCGCCCTTGTGGTAGTTGTCGATGAGGTTCTGGTCGTTGGTGTAGGAGTGCACCGTCTCGACGTGACCATGAACGATGCCGTACTCGTCGTTCAGCGCCTTGAGGGCCGGCACGATGGCATTGGTGGTGCAGGACGCGGCCGAAATGATGCGGTCGTCGGCATTGATGTCCTGGTGGTTGATGCCGTAGACGATGTTCTTGACGTCGCCCTTGCCCGGCGCGGTCAGCAGCGCCTTGGCCACGCCCTTGCAGGCCAGATGCTGGCCCAGGCCATCCTCGTCGCGCCAGATACCGGTGTTGTCGACCACCACGGCGTTATCGATGCCGTAGTCGGTGTAGTCGATCTCGGACGGCGAGTCGGCGTAGATCACCTTGATGACGTTGCCATTGGCGGTCAGGGTGCGCGCTTCCGGGTCGACGCTGATGGTGCCGTCGAAGGGCCCGTGAACGCTGTCACGACGCAGCAGGCTGGCACGCTTCTCGAGATCCTTGGCGATGTCGCCGCGGCCGCGCACCACGATGGCCCGCAGGCGCAGCAGGTTACCGCCGCCGGCCTTCTCGACCAGCACCCGCGCCAGGATGCGGCCGATGCGACCGAAGCCGTAGAGCACCACGTCCTTCGGCTCGCCGTTGCCGGTGTCCGCGCAGTGGCCGTCGACGATCTCGGCCAGCTCCCTGCGCAGGAAGGCCACCGCATCGCCGCCGCCCTGCTTCTTGTAGGCCACGCCCAGCTTGCCCACGTCGACGTGAGCCGGCCCCAGGTTCAGCTCGGTCATGGCCTTGACCAGCGGGAAGGTGTCCTGAACGGACAGTTCGGTGCCCTCGATCTTGCGCACGAACCGGTGGTCCTTGAGGATGCGGATCACGCTGCGATTGAACAGCGAACGCCCGTACAGCGTGGTCACGACGTTGTTGTGACGGTACAGGCTGCCGATCATCGGGATCATCTGCTCGGCGAGCGCCTGATTGTCGTGCCATTCCTGGAAGACGGTATCGGGGGTTTGCTGACTCACGTGGGGCCTCTCCATGGGGTTGAGATTCGAGAGGCATTATCCGAGGCCGGACACCAGGGGGCAATCGAGGGATAGTCGCAGACGCTGTAGGGGATTTACAGGAATTCGGGTTTCACTACATGACGGTGCCGGACTGTTATGATGCCCCCAGTCACCCATTGGACACGACGCAAGCGACGCCCATGCCGACCTTCTCGCCTCTCGACCCGCCTCGCCCCACGGGCCTGCGCGACACCCTCTACTGGCAGACGCCTCCCGGCAGCGCGACCGCCCTGGCCCTGGCGCACCTCGCCGAGGACGCGCCGCTGCTGGTGGTCACCGCCGACACCGCCGCCGCCCAGCGCCTGGAAGACGACCTGGCCTTCTATTCACGGCTGCCGGTGCTGCCCTTCCCCGACTGGGAGACGCTGCCCTACGACAGCTTCTCGCCCCACCAGGACATCGTCTCGGCCCGACTGCGCACCCTGCGCCGCCTGCAGGACGGCGAGCACGGCATCGTGCTGGTGCCGATCAACACCCTGATGCAGCGCCTGCCGCCGGTGGACTACATCGCCGGCCGGGTGATGACGCTCGAGGTGGGGACCACGCTGGACCGCGAGGGCTTCCGCGACCGCCTGTCGCGCGCCGGCTACCGCGCCGTGGAGACCGTCTTCGAGCCCGGCGAATATGCGCTGCGCGGCGCGCTGATCGACCTCTTCCCGATGGGCTACGATGCGCCGCTGCGCATCGACCTGTTCGACGACGAGATCGACACCCTGCGCCACTTCGATCCCGATACCCAGCGCAGCGCCGACAGGGTCGAGCGCATCGAGCTGCTGCCCGCCCACGAGTACTCGCTGTCCCGCGGCGCCATCGCCTGCTTCCGCGAGGGCTTCGAGACGCTGTTCGACGTCGACCCGCGCCAGTGCCCGCTCTACGTCGACGCCCTCAAGGGCATCCCCTCCCCCGGCCTCGAGCAGTACCTGCCGCTGTTCTTCGACGAGACGGCGACGCTGTTCGAGCACCTGGCCGAGAGCACTCGTATCGCGCTGCTGCCCGGCGTGTTCGAGGCCGCCGAACACCATTGGGCGGCCATCGAGAGCCGCTATGAGAACCTCGGCGTCGACCCGACGCGGCCGCTGCTGCCGCCCCATCGCGCCTTCGTGCCGGTGGCCGAGGCATTCGGCGCCATCAAGCGCCATCCGCGGGTCGAGCTCACAGACGACGCCGAGCACCGCCATGCCCTGGCGCCGGCGGCGCGGCCGGCGCCGAACCTGCCGGTCAACGCCCGCGCCAAGCGCCCGCTGGCCGAGCTCGAGGACTTCCTCGCCGAGCACGACGCCACCCGGGTGCTGTTCGTCGCCGAGTCCCGCGGCCGCCGCGAGGCGCTCGAGGAAACGCTCGCGCCGCTGAACCTGCCCCTGCCCCACGTCGATGACTTCACGGCCTTCCTCGACGGCGAGTCGCGCACCGCCATCACCGAGGGCACCATCGACGCCGGCCTGTGGCTGGAGGCGCCGGATATCGCCGTGATCGGCGAGACCGAGCTCTACGGCGAGGTGGTACGCCAGAGCCGCCGGCGCGAAAAAGCCACCGACGACAACGAGCTGGCGATCCGCCACCTGGCCGAGCTCAAGCCCGGCGCCCCGGTGGTCCACCAGGCCCACGGCGTCGGCCGCTATCGCGGCCTGGAAACGCTGGAGGCCGGCGGCCAGGCGGCGGAATTCGTCACCCTGGAATACGCCGACGGTGCCAAGCTCTACGTGCCGGTGGACAGCCTGCATCTGATCTCGCGCTACGCCGGCGTCGACGACGAGTTGGCGCCGCTGCACAAGCTCGGCTCCGAGCAGTGGGACAAGGCCAAGAAGAAGGCCGCCGAACGCATCCGCGACACCGCCGCCGAGCTGCTCGACGTCTACGCCCGCCGCGAGGCCCGGGAAGGCTTCGCCTGCGAGGCACCGGACGCCGAGTACGCGCGCTTCGCCGCCAGCTTCCCCTTCGAGGAGACCCCCGACCAGCGCGCCGCCATCGAGGCGGTGGTCGGCGACATGACAGCCCCCAGGCCCATGGACCGCGTGGTCTGCGGCGACGTCGGCTTCGGCAAGACCGAGGTGGCGATGCGCGCCGCCTTTTTGGCGGTGCACTCCGGCCAGCAGGTCGTCGTGCTGGTGCCCACCACCCTGCTCGCCCGCCAACACTACGAGAACTTCCGCGACCGCTTCGCCGACACCGCGGTCAACATCGAGCTGGTCTCGCGCTTCACCGGCGGCCAGGGCCAGAGCGCGACCGCCAAGCGCATCGAGGAAGGCCAGGCCGACATCGTCATCGGCACCCACAAGCTGCTGTCCAAGTCGATGCGCTTCCCCAAGATGGGCCTGCTGATCATCGACGAGGAACATCGCTTCGGCGTCGCCCAGAAGGAGCGCCTCAAGGGCCTGCGCGCCGAGGTCGACATCCTCACGCTCACCGCCACGCCGATTCCGCGCACGCTCAACATGGCCATGAGCGGCATCCGCGACCTGTCGATCATCGCCACCCCGCCCGCCCGCCGGCTGTCGGTGAAGACCTTCGTCCAGCAGCGCGACGAGGCGGTGATCAAGGAGGCGATCCTGCGCGAGATCCTGCGCGGCGGCCAGGTCTACTTCCTGCATAACGAGGTCAAGACCATCGAGACCGCCGCGGAGACGATCCGCGAGCTGGTGCCCGAGGCGCGAGTCGGCGTGGCCCACGGCCAGCTGCCCGAGCGCGCCCTGGAGCGGGTGATGTCGGACTTCTACCACAAGCGCTTCAATGTGCTGGTGTGCTCGACCATCATCGAGACCGGCATCGACGTGCCCAGCGCCAACACCATCGTCATCGAGCGCGCCGACAAGTTCGGCCTGGCCCAGCTGCACCAGCTGCGCGGTCGGGTCGGGCGCAGCCACCACCAGGCCTATGCCTACCTGCTGGCCCCGCCGCCGCGGGCCATGAGCCGCGATGCGGTCAAGCGCCTGGAGGCCATCGGCCAGGCCGAGGACCTGGGCGCCGGTTTCACCCTGGCCAGCCACGACATGGAGATCCGCGGCGCCGGCGAGCTGCTCGGCGAGGAACAGAGCGGCCAGATGGAGGCGCTCGGCTACAGCCTCTACATGCAGATGCTCGACCGCGCCGTGAAGGCCATCCGCGAGGGCAAGACGCCCAACATCGAGGCCCCGCTCGACGAAGGCGTCGAGGTCAGCCTCAACCTGCCGGCGCTGATCCCGGACGACTACCTCCACGACGTCCAGCAGCGCCTGGTGATGTACAAGCGCATCGCCGGCGCCGAGACCGAGGCCGAGCTCAAGGAACTGCAGGTGGAGATGATCGACCGCTTCGGCCTGCTGCCGGCGCCGGTCAAGACCCTGCTGCGCCAGACCCGCCTGCGCCAGCGCGCCGAGCGGCTGGGCATCGCCCGCCTCGAGGCCGGCCCCGAGAAGGGCCGGGTGATCTTCGCCGGCCATACCGGCGTAGACCCGCTGATCCTGGTGGAGCTGATCCAGCGCCAGCCCGATCGCTATCGCCTCGAGGGCGCCGACACCCTGCGCTTCGAGGCCGACATGGAAGGCGAGGACGCGCGCTTCTCGGAGGTCGAGGCGCTGCTCGACCACTTCAACCGCAAGACCGAAGCCGCCTGAAGTCCGCGGTGGCGACTGGCGAACCGTCGCCACCTCGGGCACTCTAACGACATGGCCGCTCCGCGCGAGCGTAGCGCCCCCTGACGCCCCCGATTCGAGACATGACCAAGATGATCCCTTCACCCCTGCGCAGCACCGTGGCCCGCACGACCCTGCTGGTCGGGCTGACCACCGCCCTCGCCGCCCCGTTGCAGGCCAGCGAGGACCTGCCCCGCGGCTACTACTACCTGCCCGAGGAAGGCGACCTGGTCGGCGAGGTCTACACCATCGAGGCCGAGAAAGAAGACACCCTGATCGACATCGGCCACGAGCACGGCATCGGCTATCGCGCCATGGTCCGGGCCAACCCCGACGTCAGCGTGTGGTATCCCGGCGAAGGCACCGAGGTGACGATCCCCGGCCAGTTCATCCTCCCCGACGTCCCGCGTAACGACATCGTGATCAACGTCGCCGAGATGCGGCTCTACTACTATCCGCCGGCCGAAGATGGCGAACGGCGCATCGTCCAGACCTACCCGCTCGGCGTGGGCCGCCAGGACTGGGAGACCCCGCTGGGCAATACCACCATCACCCAGATGGTCCGCAATCCGGCCTGGTACCCGCCGGCATCGATCCGCCGGGAACACGCCGAGGCCGGCGACCCGCTGCCGAGCGTCGTACCCGCCGGCCCCGACAACCCGATGGGCACGCGCAAGATGCGCCTCGGCATTCCGGGCTACCTGATCCACGGCACCAACAAGCCGGAGGGCGTGGGCATGCGGGTCTCCCATGGCTGCGTGCGCATGCTGCCCGAGGACGTGGAGACCCTGTTCGACCAGGTCTCGGTGGGCACCCAGGTGCGCATCATCAACGAGAGCTTCAAGCTGGGCTGGTCCTACGGCACCCTCTACGTCCAGGCCTACCCCTACCTGGACGAGAAGCAGGGCACCACCATCCAGCGCGTCACCGAGGCCCTGGATGAGGTCGATGCCAGCACCGAGGGGCTCGACTACGCGGTGGATTACTCGCGGCTGCGCGAGGTCGTGGAAGTGCCGGGCGGCATGCCCGTGGCGCTCGAGACGCCCCCCGAGCCCGAGCCTGCGCCGCGGTTCTACGAGCAGCTGCAGCTGATCGCCGCCACCGACGATGCCGATGAAGACGAGGCCTCACAAGGCTGATTCGAGACCGGCCGCAGCACCCCGAGGGCCCGGCGATTGCCGGGCCCTTTCGTTTCACGCAGGAGCCTCCCGCAGAGCGAGCACTCCGCCACCGGACGCCGACGACGCTCTCATCGCGTCGTCGCGACACGCGATACCGCCTTCTTCTCTCGGCCCCTCACCGTCATGCGCCGTCAGGCTCGACCGCGCCCATGAGGGACGGATCGTCCGCGCGGCCCGCTCGCGCCGATTCGCCGGCCGCCAGGCGCTCCACCAGGGCCTCCACCGGCTGCGGCTCACCGAACAGCGGTCCCTGCACCGAAACGAAGTTCATGCCGCGAATGGCCACCAGCTGGTCCGAGGTGGTGACCCCGGTCACGGTGATATGGCGCCCCGCCAGCTTGACCATGTCGCGCAGGCTCTTGATCAGCAGGATCGACGCCTGATCGGCGGGCACGCCGCGCATGAGCCGCGACTCCAGCGCCAGTCGCGTCAGTAGCGACCGACTCACCGGCAGCTGATGATGCAGGCCATGCCCGTCAGCCGCCGAAGTCCCAGCTCAGGCGCGCATTGACCCGCCCTTCCCGGGAGGCGTCCTCGGCGGGGAGATCGCCGACGGGGTAGGCATACTCGAGCCCCAGGCGATACATGCTGCCGCGGCTCAGCTCGACGCCGCCGGCCACCGAGGCCAGGTCGTATTCCAGATCGCTGTCGTTGAACTCGGTGTGGGCGCCGTCCATGACCAGGTAGGGCGACACATGCGAGGCCCAGGACGCGCCCAGCGCGTGGCGGTAGCGCAGTTCGATCTCGCCGGCGTAGCCACGCTCGCCCTCGGCCTCGCCGTCGTCGTAGCCACGCGCAAAGCGGCCGCCGCCGTACTGGCCGCGCTCCGGCGCCGGCAGCCGGTCGTCCGACCAGAAGCCGGCCACGCGCATCGACAGCCGCCAGTTCGGCGTCAGCGCCTCCAGCCAGCGCCCGTTGAGCTCGACGCGCGTGTACTCGAGTTCTTCCTGGCCGTTGGCCGCCACCGAGACGCCGTTGACCACATTGCGGATCTCGGTGGTGGTCCGGGCCTCTCCCAGATCGACACCCTGACGCAGCTCGCCACGCGCCTCGAGGCGACGGTTGGCATTACCCTGGTGGTAATGGGTCCCCAGCTCCAGCGTCGAGTAACTCAGATCCTGCCGGGCGCGAAGCTCCGGCCCCAGGTCGGAGCGATAACGATAGTCGGCCGTTTCGTCGAGATGCTCGACGTTGGCCTCGACGCTCCAGCGGCGATTGCGCTCCAGCAGCAGTGGATAGTCGAGCCCCAGGCGATAGCGATCGCGCGTCTTTTCCTGGTCGACCTCGTAGGGCCGCCCGCTCACCAGAACCGGATCTTCCTCGTCGCCTTCGAAGCGCTGGGCGCTCAGGGTCAGGCGCAGGCCGTCGGTACCGAGCTCCTGGCGGTACTGGGCGGCATAGAAGGTATCCTCGTTGTCGACCGGCATCAGGTAGGCGAACGAGAGCGTTTCCGCGTAGGGCGTATGGCTGTGCAGGGCCAGGTTGCCGACCGCATGGGTGTCGTTCTTGTCGCCACCGCCGAGCGTCAGGCCGGCGTCGATGCGGTCGCTGTCCCGCTGCTCCACACGCAGAGTAGTGGCACCGGACGGGGTGCGCGGCACCGGCGCCTTGACCGCCAGGCTCGCCCCCGGGATGCGCTCGATCAGCGCCGTGTAGCGCTCGAAGGTCGCACGCGTCAGCGGGCGCTCCTCGCGCATCCGCTCGGCCAGCCGACGGACTCGCTGGGCCACCGCCGTATCCTCCACGGCGATCTCGGTGCGGGCGATATAGCCCTCGACCACCACGACGGTCAGCGTGCCGTTCTGGAAGTTGTTGCTGGGCAGATAGGCATAGGAAAGGGGGTAACCGGCGTCCTGGTAGCGCCGCGAGATCGCTTCCACGGCCTCGACCAGTCGCTCGACACTCACGCGCTGCCCAACGAGCGGCTGGAGGGGGGCACTCAGGGCATCGAGTTCGAACACACTGCCGCCGCGAATCTGCACGCGCTCCACCGGCACCTGAGTCTCGGGGGCGATCGCCCCGGCGGCACCGGGCAGGCTGATCTCTGCCCCGCCCGCTCCCTGCTGCTCCAGCGTATCCTGCACCGGCTGTGTCAGCGTCGGCTGACGCTCGTCGATGACCGATGGCACATCATTGGCCTGCGCCGCCCCCGACAACAACGAAACGACCATCATCGCGGTCAGTGGCACAAGACTCTGCCGCATGCGCGTCGCGCCCAACCTTGGCATCATGTTTTTTTCCCTGCGTTTTATTCAGTTCCTAAAGCGCCTTCGCATCATTATCGTGTGAGCGTTTGGCGCATCGGCCGCACGGCTTTATCCCAGCGTTACATGCCGAAGTCTGAAACTGATTAGCACAAATTCCGCACTCGATGACAACCCAAGATTATTAAAACCTAATACAAAGGACTGCCATACCGGCCACTGCGGACCTCGGGACGCACACACGACGAAGGGCCCGGCGTTTGCCGGGCCCTGTTACACGCGTGGCGCCATCGCCCTCAGCGCTGACCGAGCAGGCCTCCGCCCAGCAGGCCACCGAGGAGACCACCGCCACCATCGGCGCCGGCATCATCGCCATCGGACGAGGAGCCGTCCAGCAGGCCGCTCGTCACGTCGTCCACCGTGCCGGTCACACCCTGCAGGGCACCGCCGGTCACACCATCGACGGCATCGGTCACGCCATCCATGGTATCCGAGACGCCACTGAGCAGACCCGCGTCGCCACCCAGCAGGCCATCGGTCACGCCGCTCAGCAGCCCACCGTCGCCTCCCAGGAGGCCATCTTCGCCGCCGGCCACGCCGCCCAGCAGGCCACCGTCGCCCCCCAGGAGACCGCCATCGCCACCGGCCAGGCCGCCCAGCAGGCCACCATCGCCGCCGGCCAGGCCACCCAGCAGGCCACCATCGCCGCCAAGGAGGCCACCACCGGAGGACAGGGAACCCGTCAGCAGGTTATCGTCGCCGACGACCTCGCCGTCGCCACCGACCAGCAGGCCGCCGGTCACGCCACCCAGCAGACCACCACCGCTTCCCAGCAGGCTGCCATCACCACCATTCGTGGACAGCAGGCCGCCGGCATCGGCCACCAGCTGACCGGTGGAAGTCACCAGGTCGCCGACGCCCGCGAGCCTCACGTCGTCTCCCAGACGCTCGCCCAGCAGGACGACGGCACCACCGGTCTTGGCCAGCAGGCGACTGCCCACGGGGCCAACGACCAGGGCGTCACCGAGGCGCTGGGTGGTCCCTTCCAGGTTCACGACCAGCGGCCTGACCACACCGGTCAGCTCACTCGTCAGGCCGGACAGGTGGCCGTCTTCGTCGGTCAGCGTGAAGGTCAGGCGATCGCCCACCGCGGTGATCGTGGCGCCGAGCTGGTCGACCGTGCCGCCCGCGCTGGCGAGCACCCCGGTGCCATCTTCCACCTGCATCAGCACCGGCAGGGAACCCAGCCCCTCGACGATACCGCCCGTGCTGCTGACGGCCTTGCCGGTCTGGGATACCAGCCCCGTCGCACCGCCCAGCGTCGTGCCCAGGGCATTGTCGTTCTCGCTGAGGTTGCCAAGCCCGTCACGCAGCCCCGTGGCCAGGCTGTCGACGCCACCGCCAAGGTCCTGGACGACCTGGCCGGTACCGTCGGTCACGCCGCTGACCACCGGAGCATCCACCTGCTGGATCTTGCCCCCCAGCGTCGTGACGGTGCTGCCCACCGCACCCGAGGCGCCGGCGACATCCTGCAGCACTCGCTCGGTGCTGGAAGCGGTATCACCGGCGCCATCTCCACCGTCGCCGGAACCATCGCCGCCGCCGGAGCCATCGCCGTCGCCGGAACCATCGCCGCCGCCGGAGCCATCGCCGCCGCCGGAACCATCACCGTCGCCGGAGCCATCACCGGACTCCATGCCACCGTTGCCGCCATCGAGCGGCTGAGAAATGTCCGAGCTGCCGCTACAGCCGGCCAGCGAGATCGCCAGCACCAGCGCCGTCAGCGGAAAGATACGTGTGCTGAATTCCGTGTTCCCTGCCATCATCACGTTCCTCGTCTTTTTTTCCGGAGCCATCATCCATCGGGCGGAGGGGCGATATCCGACGAATGCATCACTCGCGTAAGCCTAATGAAGGAACGAAGGCTTTTCATACCATCTAAATTTTCTTATATATTGATGCAAGTCATTGAAAAACAGATGATATTACACAATAAGGCAAAAATGACTACACACTCTGTACGATATCTCCTACACGCATCATGACCATGAACGCCACCAGGGGCGCGACAAGAGCGACACCCCGGCCCGGCCAACGTCGTCGGGCGCCTGGATGACACTCCCGGCGTGATGTCCTGCCGCTGTGCCAGAGACACAAAAAAGGCCACCCCTCTCGCGAGGGGTGGCCCGGGGTATGGCATCACCAGGCGAGCAGGCCTGGCCAGCCGCTACCGACTTACTTGCGCATGGAACGCTCGAACATGCGGTTCATCTCTTCACGGTTCTGCTGGGACATCTGCAGAGCCGCTTGAGCGTCGCGCTGAGCCTGGTTGGCGGTGTTCTGCGCCTGGGTCGCGATGCTGCGAGCTTCCGCGGCGTCGGCCTGTGCGGATTCGGCAGTGGTGCGAACTTCTTCCAGGGCGCTGGAAGAGGCGCAACCGGCCAGAACGGCGAGAGAGGCGGCAGCGGCGGACAGCTTGAGAGTAGTCTTCAGAGTCATGGTGTTCTCCTTGAGTCTTCCTTGGTACTGCGTTGGTGATGCCTGACAACCAGGCGTCCTGCTATCGCAGGTTCTAATGCAGCAACAATGCCTGCTGCGAACCGGAGACGTCAAATGCTGGGCGTTTTTCACGACAGCACACGCCCACCGGCTAGAACGTCCTTAGCGCATATAAAGACTAGCGGATGACGACCCGCGTGCCAATGTCGATCATCGACGACAGGGTATCGATCTGCCGATCGGTGACCGCGACACAGCCATCGGTCCAGTGAAAACGTCGGTGAATCTCGGGGTCGGCCACGCCGATGCCGTGGATACCGATGTAGCCGCCCAGCACCGTATCCTGCGGCGGCGTGCCGTGGCGACGATAGTAGCTGAAGTAATCGTCGTAGTCCTGCTGGCTGTAGACCCCGGCATTCAGCGCCATGCGGGCATGCGTCGGCGTGGGGTAATCCAGCCCGACGAAGGTGCGGTACTTGCTCTGATAGTTGAAACGCGTGACGCGAAATTCGCCCAGCGGCGTCGCGCGATCGCCCCGGGTACGCTCCGCTCGGGCCCCACCGCGACCGAGGGAGATCGGCGAGAAGCGCTCCACTACCCGGTCCCCACGGAAGACGCTCAGACGAGCCTCATGATCATCGACCAGCACCCACAGCTCATCGGGGGCGCGCGGCGTGCTGGCCCGCGCCAGCAGGTCGCTCATCAGCGTGGCCGCCGGGGCGGAGGCCGACCAGAATGGCAGACTCAGCGCCAGCAGGCCGAAACGCCGCCGGCTCAGACGGAGCCGCTCTTCTCGATGTTGCGTCATGGGGAAAGCCGGTAGCCGGAAAACGAGGAGGCCGTTATATCGCATCTGGACACCGATGTCAGTCGACAACCGCCACACCCGACCTCTTCCTGCCGGCGAAACCGTTCGATGCCAGGATGAGGCGGTCGACGCCTCCCTTCGCCGGCCGACTTGTCACCCCCTGGCGACAACCGAAACCTCTGCACTCGACACGGCCGAAACAGTGGCGGATTCAGTAGGCTTCCAGCCGCTGGATATCCCGCACCAGGCGCCTCACCTCGGCGTCTTCGGCCTGCACCAGTGCCTCGAAGAACTCCCTCTCCGGGTCGCTGCCGGCGCGCTCCACGCGGTGCCGATAGAGATCCTGCAGCGTGCGATGCATCGTCAGCGCCGTCGACAGCACCGTCTCCACATCCTCGCCGTCATCGCCTTCGGGCAGGCGCTCGAGCACCGGCGCATGAGGGAACTCCTCGGGATCATCGAACCAGGCATCGAGCACGCGCCGATGCTCGCTGCCTTCGGCGAAGTAGGCCTCGAGCTCGCGCTGCATGCGACGCTCGTGTTCGGCGAGATAGTCCAGCGCCATCCGTCGGCGTTCGCCGACACCCTCCTGCGCGGCCCACCCGACGTAGGCCTCATCGAGCCGACCGTGATAGTCCGCCGCCCAACGCACCAACTCTCTGACCTGATGAAAACGCATGGCACACCCCCAGAGACACGATGACCGCGGGAATCCCGTTTTCATGCTCCCGCTGATGATATCCTAGTCGACACGGGCACCATGCCGGCTTGATGCACGTCATTCGGACGCATCGAGCCCGGTCGTCGCGGACAACCGGTCAGCGCGCCACCGGCCATGCATATTCGAGGAGCGGCCATTGATCGAGCTGTTGCTGGACAGGGGCCACCTGCTGGTGGCGGGCACCACCCTGGTGGTGGTGGCGGCCTGCGTGCTGCTGCACTTCGAGGCGTCGAGCGTGCTGAGCCGGATGATGCGGCGCACCTCGCCGTCGCGGCGGCGGCGCTTCCTGGGGCTGATGTACGGCCTGCTGGCCGCCCACGTGCTGGAAATCTGGCTGTTCGGCCTGGCGGCCTGGTGGCTGACGGACGCCACGACGGCCACCGTGGCCGGCACGACACCGATGGAAAACGGGCTGGACTACATCTATCTCTCGGCGATCACCTTCACCACGCTCGGCTACGGCGACGTCTTCCCCGAGGGCCCGCTGCGCTTCCTGATGGGCACCGAGTCGCTGACCGGCTTCATGCTGATCACCTGGTCGGCGTCGCTGACCTTCCTGGAAATGCAGCGGCACTGGAACGACCGCGGCTAGACACTGGCAGGATCCCACGCCTCGCCGCGGCCGTCGTTACCACTCTTCGCTGGTCTGACGCAGGTCGCCGATCTCGCGCTTGGCGGCCGCCAGGACGTCGTGCAACTCGTCACCCAGGGCAGCGGCGCTGCCCACGGCGATGATGCCCTGGGCCGCGCCGCTGGCGCGACGCGCCACGCCGTCGCTGGCATGCAGCGCCTCGAGGCGGGCGATCAGCCGCGCGAGCCAGCTGTCCGGTCGCCGGGCCAGGCTGCGCAGGCGCTCGAGCTCGGCCAGCGGCTCGCCGTCCGCCGCCAGCAGCTCGTGCCAGTCGTGACGCTCCAGACGGGCATGCTCGGTCACCTCGCGCAGCAGCGACTCCAGCGCCAGCTCGAGCATCGCCAGCGCCCCCTCTTCCCCGGCCATGCGGCGTGCCTCGGCGTGCTCGTCATCGCCGGCGGGCGTCGTCAGCAGCAGCTCGGCCTGATAGAGCAGCTGATTGGTACGGGCTCTCGGGGTCACTTGCGCTTGTCCTCCACCTGCCATTTACCGTCGTCGAAGGTGGCCTTCCAGCCGGTGGCCTTGCCGTTGTCCTCGGTCATCAGGAACTGCGCCTTGGCCTTGCGCGAGAAACGGATCTGGGCCGGACGACCATCGGGATCGGCGTCCGGCGCGTCGAGCAGGTAGCGGTACTTGTCCGGCAGCTCCTCGGCGTGCGCCTTGAGCTCGATCACCAGCGGCGGACGGGTCTCGCGGTTCTTGGGGAACTTGCTGGCCGCCAGGAACAGGCCGCTGGCCCCGTCGCGCAGCACGTAGTGGTCCTCGACCTTCTGACAGGCCAGCTCCGGCATCGGGATCGGGTCCATCTTGGGCGGCGCGACCTCGCCGTTCTTGAGCAGCTTGCGGGTGTTCTTGCAGCTCTCGCTGGTGCAGCCGAAGTACTTGCCGAAGCGCCCGGACTTGAGCTGCATCTCGCTGCCGCACTTGTCGCACTCGATGGTCGGGCCCTCGTAGCCCTTGATGCGGAACTTGCCCTGCTCGACCTCGTAGCCGTCGCAGTCCGGGCTGTTGCCGCAGACGTGCAGCTTGCGATCCTCGTCGATCAGGTAGCTGTCCATCGCCGTGCCACACTTGGGGCAGCGGTGCTTGGCGCGCAGCGCATCGGTCTCGGCGTCCTCGTCGGCATCGGCGGCCACCGCCTCGTCGCCGGGCAGCAGATCGATGGTGGTCTTGCAGCGCTCCTTGGGCGGCAGGTTGTAGCCGGAGCAGCCCAAAAACACGCCCGTCGAGGCGGTGCGGATCTGCATCTTGCGCCCGCAGCTCGGGCAGTCGATGTCGGTGGGCACCGGCTGATTGGGACGCATGCCCTCCTCGCTCTGGGCCTCGTCGAGCTCCTCGCGGAACTCGGCGTAGAAGGCGTCGAGCAGCTCGCGCCAGCGGCGCTCGCCCTCGGCCACCTCGTCGAGGCTGTCCTCCATGCGCGCGGTGAAGGAGTAGTCCATCAGGTCCGGGAACGACTCCTTGAGCCGCTCGGTGACGATGTCGCCGAGCTTCTCGGCGTAGAAGCGCCGGTTCTCCAGCGTGACGTAGCCGCGGTCCTGGATGGTCGAGATGATCGCCGCGTAGGTCGAGGGCCGGCCGATGCCCTTCTTCTCCAGCTCCTTGACCAGGCTGGCCTCGGTGTAGCGGGCCGGCGGCTTGGTGAAGTGCTGCTGTGGGTCCAGCGACTCGAGGGTCAGCGCCGCGCCCTCGGCCAGATCGGGCAGCGACTGGTCCTCGTCCTTGCGCCCCATGGGCTTCATCACGCGGGTGTAGCCGTCGAACTTGAGCACCCGGCCCTTGGCCTTGAGCTCGTAGCCGTCGGCGGCCACGGTCAGGGTGGTCGAGAGGTATTCGGCCGGGGTCATCTGGCAGGCCACGAACTGGCGCCAGATCAGCTCGTAGAGCCGCTCGGCGTCACGCTCCATGCCGGCCAGATCGGTGGCCCGGCGGGTGACCGCGGAGGGGCGGATCGCCTCGTGGGCCTCCTGGGCGCCCTCCTTGCTGGAGTAGCGGTTGGGCGCCTCGGGCAGGTAGCGCTCGCCGTATTCCTCGCCGATGAAGTCGCGCACGCCGTCCACCGCCTCGCGGGAGAGGTTGGTGGAGTCGGTCCGCATGTAGGTGATGTAGCCCGCCTCGTAGAGGCGCTGGGCCAGCGTCATGGTCTTCTTCACCGAGAAGCCCAGGCGGCCGCTGGCGGCCTGCTGCAGGGTCGAGGTGATGAAGGGCGCATTGGGCTTGGAGCGGGTCGGCTTGTCCTCGCGGGAGGTGATCGCCAGATCGGCCTGGCGCAGCGCCGCGATGCGCTCCAGGGTCTCGGCCTCGGAGGTCGGGCGGAAGGCCTTGCCGTCCTGGCGCGCCAGCTCGAAGCGCACCGGCTCGGCCGAGGGATCGTCGGCCGGCTTGAGGTCGGCGTGGACGTCCCAGAACTCCTCGGGCACGAAGGCGCGGATTTCGCGCTCGCGCTCGACGATCAGGCGCATGGCCACCGACTGCACGCGGCCGGCGGACAGCCCGCGGGCGATCTTCGCCCACAGCAGCGGCGAGAGCATGAAGCCCACCACGCGGTCCAGGAAGCGCCGCGCCTGCTGGGCCTCGACCCGCGGCATGTTCAGCTGGCCCGGATCCTCGAAGGCCTCGTGGATGGCGTTCTTGGTGATCTCGTTGAACACCACGCGCCGATAGCGCGACTCGTCGCCGCCGATGGTCTCGCGAAGGTGCCAGGCGATGGCTTCCCCCTCGCGGTCCAGGTCGGTGGCGAGATAGACGGTATCGGCCTTCTCGGCGAGCTTCTTGAGCTCGGCGACCACCTTCTCCTTGCCGGGCAGGATCTCGTAGTTGGCTTCCCAGTCATGCTCGGGGTCGATGCCCATGCGCCGGATCAGCTGCTCGTGGGACTTGCGCTGGCGATACTCGGCCTTCTCCTCGGCGGACATCTTGCGGGTCGCCGCGGCCTGCCGGGCACGCTCCTTGGGATCCGAGGCCGCCTTGCCCGAGCCGCTGGTCGGGAGGTCACGAATGTGCCCCACGCTCGACTTCACGATGAACTCGTTGCCGAGATACTTGTTGATCGTCTTCGCCTTGGCCGGCGACTCGACGATGACCAGAGACTTGCCCATAGTGCTCCAAACGTCTGTAGGCGCGGGAAAACCCGCGTCGAACGGAATCGGCCACCCGCTGGCGGGTGAAAAATGCGCTTACCCTACCCCAGCGCCAGCCAACACGCCAGTCGCGGGATTGCCGGGCCTTTGACCCTAGACCGCCGCCCCCGGCTCGGCAAGCACCGTCCCCAACGCAGGCGCCCCCGCCGGGAAATCGGCGGGGGCGCGGTGCGCGACGCTCTCGAGCGTCAGCTCTTGGACTCGGGCGGCTTGCGGCGCCGTGCGCCGGTCTGACGCGGACCGCTGCGGCGCGCCCCGGACGTCGCCGACGATGCCTTCACCTTCCCCGACGCCTCCGACGAAGCGGTCTCGGGCGCCGAAGATGCCTTGGACGCCGTCGCGGCCTTGCTAGGAGTGCTCTTGGCCGGAGCGTTCTTGGCCGGAGCGGCCTTGGCAGGGGCCGTCTTCCTGGCGGCCGGGCTCGTCTTGGGCGTCTCGGCGGCCTTAGCCGCCCCGGATGACGCGGGCGTCTCAGAGGCCGGCGACGTGCCGGACGCCTCTAACGACCCCGCCGCGCCGGGCGCCCCCTCCGGCGTCTCGTCCGGCGTGGAAGACGGCGCCGGCTCGGGGCGGGCGCTCTCGAACAGCTCGCGAATGCGCGCGAAGCGCTTGGCGGCGCGATCGCTGAGCTCGCCGCTGGCCGCCAGCACGTGGTCGATGTGCTCCAGATGGGCGTCGATCTCGTCGGCCGCGAGCCCTTCCAGCAGCGTCGGGATCGTCTCCAGCGCCAGCTCACGGTCCTGCTCGAGGATGAAGAACTGCTCGCGCACCAGGTGCTTGAAGTCGGCCAGACGGGCATCCGGCTCCAGCTCGGCCCGCGAGGCCCGCAGGCGCTGGAAGTTGCGCCCGTCGGTGGCCGGCGCGCCGCCCAGCACGTAGATCACCGAGCGCATCACCGCCTCGTGGCTGCCGCCCTCCGCGACCCGGGTACGGATCGCCGCGTGACGCTGCTGCACGAAACGACGCTGCTCGGGCTCGGCGCCCGGCTGGCGGCGCACCGGGGCGTCGCCGCCGAGGCCGACCAGCAGCTGCAGCAGCGGCTGGCCATAGACGTCCTGGAACCAGCGCTCGAGGCTGCGGTCGCGCAGCTCGCGCCAGGCCTCCAGGGCATGGGTGATCTGGCTCGACACCACGCCCTCCAGGGCGCGGAAGACGTTGTCCTCGCCGACCTCGTGACGATCGCGGCGAACTCGATCCGCCAGCACCGGGACCGGCACCATCAGCGGATTGCGATCGGAGAGCAGCCGATAGCCCAGGCGATTGGGGTGCATCCGACGCATCCAGTGAGCCGACTCGGGCGTGGCCAGCGCCTGCACCCAGGGCTGCAGGAAGGCGCGATAGAGGCCCTGATTGATCTCGGAGACCCGGGCCACGGTGGCGAAGCGACGCTCGTCGTCGGCGCGGTGCTGGATCTCGTGATCCAGCTCCTCGACGCTGCGCGGCTGGAACTCGAGCAGGTAGTCGCGCTCGATCAGCTCGGCGTCGGGGCGATCCTCGGCCCGCGAGATCGCGGTCTCGTAGAGCCCCGGCGGCAGCACGTCGATGTAGTCCATGTTGGCGGTGAACTCGGCGTGCTCCTTGCGCGACACGCTGCCCGACACGAAGATGCCCAGATGCCCGGTGGTGTCGTGCACGCAGTAGACGATGGTCTGCTCGTTGGCGATCAGGTCATCGGTGTCCTGGTAGAGATCCTGCACCCAGCCCAGGGCCTGGGGCGGCGGCGTGATGTCGTCGCCCCGCGAGCAGAACACCACCACCGGTGAGCGCAGGTTGCGCAGGTCGATGCGCCGGCCGTCGGCGGTCACCATCTGGGCGGTGGAGAGGCGGTTGCCGACGAACAGGTTGTCGACGATGTACTGGATCTCCTGGCCGCCCAGCACCACGTGACCGCCCCACCAGCGTTCGAAGTCCAGATAGCGCTCGGCCTCGGTATCGACGCGGGAATAAAGGTGGTACTGCTTGCTCCACCAGGTGTTGGCCGGGTTCAGGCGCTCGAAGTTCTGCACCAGCCAGGCGCCGTCGAACAGGCCGTCGCCCAGGTCGCTGAGCAGCGTGGTGACCCAGCTGCCGCCGGTCATCCCGCCGGTATAGCGCATCGGCGCCTGACCGCGGTGGCCGGCCCAGTAGGACAGCGGCGCGCCGGCGATCAGGATCGGTCCGAACACCTCGGGTTCGAGCGCCGCGGCCATCATGATCTGCCAGCCGGCCTGGCAGTTGCCCACCACCATCGGCTTCTCGGCGGTGTCCGGGTGCAGCGAGATCACGTGGCGCAGGAAGGCCACCTCGGCCTCGACCACGTCCTCGACCGTCTGGCCGGGTTCGGGGTAAGGCAGAAAGCCGATGAAATAGCACGGATGGCCGGCGCGCAGCGCCACCCCGAGCTCGCTGTCGGGCTTGAAGCCGCCGATGCCCGGCCCGTGGCCGGCCCGCGGGTCGACGACCACGAAGGGCCGCATCAGCGGATCGGTCTCGACGCCCTCGGGCGGCAGGATGCGCATCAGTTCGTAGTTGACGGGACACGGCAGGTCGCGGCCGTCGAGCAAGACCTCGGACTCGAAGCCGAGCACGTTGGGCTTGGTCTGCTCGATGTGTTCCAGATACTGGTTGCCACGCTGGCGCATGACATCCAGGTAAAGCGTGCTGCGCTCCAGGCCGTCGCGCCAGTAATCGACGGCGGCGCGGCCGAAGCCGAAGGGGTCCATCCAGGACGCCAGGGCGGGAGGCAGAGTCGGCATGAGGGGAATCATATTATCGACGCTCCATGGGTCGCCATGGGGATAAAGGCGGTCACGCCTCCAGCGCCGAACCGCCTTTGCTGCATCGCAATATAACCCACACGCCGCCGCGTGGCGAGAGCCACCTTACTCGAGGGGCCAGTGCGCTCGCGCGCCCTCCTCACCCAGCAGCGCGGTCAGCACACGACGGGCGCGCCCCTGCAGGTCCTCGGGTCGCCGCCCCCACACCACCAGCCGCGCTTCCTCCCCGGAGCCGGCGCCGTCCAGTCGCACGCCGGGACCGCCATCGAGCCGCGCCTCCCCGGGCAGGATCAGTCGCCACAGCCGGGCATGGCCGCGGGCGGTCAGCCCGCTCTGGCGCTCACCCAGGCGCTCGCCGCCCCACAGGCGCCACTGGGCCACCAGCGGATCGAGGCCGAACAGCGACTCGTCGAGGGCCTCCTCGCCGTTCGGCCCGGGCACCAGGGAATCGAAGCCCACCGCATTGTCGAATACGCGAAACCTCGCCTCGACCAGCCCCGTCGCCCCGAGCGCGGCCACGGCCTGGCCGGCCAGCCGCCCCAGATAAGCGCTGCGCTCCGGCGTCAGCCACGGCAGTGGCGCCAGCGATGCGCCATCCGGCAGCGTCTGGCGCGGTGCCAGATGCACCATTCGCCCGGCGCCGTCGGCCAGCAGCGCGACGCTCACCAGGGGGCCGGACGCTTCGGCCGCCAGCGGCAGTCCGGCCTCCTGCATCAGCCGGCGCATGGACGCCTCGTCGGTCATGGCGGCGAGCAGCGTCGTGCCCTGGCCCAGAAAGCGCAGCCCGGCCTCGCGACAGGCCCGGGCCAGGGCGAGCTGACGAGACGGCGCCGCCTCGCCGGGATGCAGGGCATCGCAGCCCAACGCGCGCGCCCTGGCCACCAGCGCGGGGGGCTCGCCCTCGGCGCTGTGCGCCAGGATGCCGAGTTCCCGGGCGGCCTGGCACAGCCGCAGGGCGGCCACGCCATGGCCCACCACCAGCGGGCGACGAGGAAGAGAGAGCGAAGAGGACATGAGCGGATTCCACAGGCTGATGATGACGGCGCCGGACACGGCCGTGGGCAGGAGCCCGCCCGCGGCGCCGAATGTCGGACATTACCGGCGGGCACCGCCGAGATGCTAGCATGAAGAGGCCCTGCCGGACGCTTCCGCGCCGCCGCTACGGATGATCCATGAACACGCCCAAGCTGCTCAATCGCCTGACCTTTCGCCAGCTCCAGGTATTCCGCGCCGTCCACGAGCGCCAGTCCTATTCCCGGGCGGCGGAGGCGCTGGGCCTGACCCAGCCGGCGGTCAGCGCCCAGATCCGCCAGCTCGAGCAGGCCCTCGGCCATCCGCTGTTCAAGTATGCCGGGCGCACCCTGCACGCCCTGCCCGCCGCCGACGCCCTGGCCGCCTCGACCCAGGCGATCTTCGGCCAGGTGTCGCGGCTGCAGATGAGCCTGTCCGACCTCGAGGGCACCATCACCGGCGAGCTCAACCTGGCCGCGGTGTCGACCGCCCAGTACGTGGTGCCGCACCTGCTGGCCCGCTTTCGCGCCCACTATCCCAACGTCCAGATCCGGTTGCGGGTGTGCAACCGCAGCCAGGCCCTGGAGCGTCTGGCCGAGCGCCGCGACGATCTGGTGATCATGGCCCGGGTGCCGGACGACGACGCCCTGGAGTTCATGCCGATCCTCGACAACGAGATGATTCCGGTGGTGTGGCCGGGCCATCCGCTGCTCGAGGCACAGCGCCCGACGCTCGAGGATCTCGCGCGCCACTATCTGCTGATGCGCGAGCCCGGCTCCGGGGTGCGCGGCGCGCTGGAGGAGCTGGCCGCCGACCAGGACGTGCGCCTCGATCACGCCATCGAGATGGGCACCAACGAGGCGGTCAAGCAGGGCGTGATGGCCCAGCTCGGCGTGGCCGTGCTGCCACGCCTGGCGGTGCGCCTGGAGCTCGAGGCCGGGCTGCTGGCGACCCTCGACCTGCCCGGCTTCCCGCTGCGCCATTCCTGGTGCACCGTCTATCATCGCGAGCGCTTTCCCACCCCGGTCACCGAGCTGTTCCTGCGCTTCGTGCGCCGTCATCTGGACGAGTGGCAGCACCATTTCGCCGCCGGCCCCGCGCCCCTGCCCAGCCACGGCGTGGCCTGCCTGCCCAGCGCCCTCCCCTGAGGCGCCTGTCCAGCCGGACAGCAAATATGGTAATTTAAGCGCCCGAGATTCTGGATAGACAGATCCTAGACAGCACCACCGGCCGCCCGAGGGCGAGACGCGCGGCGACCGGCCGCCGAGTGGAGAAACGCCAGCTCATGAGCGACAACACCAGCAAGTCAGTGTCCAGCGGCGAGAAATACCGCAACGAACACGGCGCCACGGCCATCAAGGATGGCATGAAGGCGCGCCAGCAGGCCGAGGACAGCCCGGAACTGGGCCGCAAGCCCAAGTGGCTGCGGGCCCAGATCCCCGGCGGCGAGCGCTTCGACGCCGTGAAGAAGAACGTGGCCGAGCATCGGCTGAGCACCGTGTGCGCCGAGTCCCACTGCCCCAACATGGGCGAGTGCTGGAGCAACGGCACCGCCACCATCATGCTGATGGGCTCGGTGTGCACCCGCGCCTGCCGCTTCTGCGCCGTCGACACCGGCAACCCCAAGGGCTGGCTGGACCCCGAGGAGCCCGAGAACACCGCCAAGTCGGTGGAGCTGATGGCCCTGCGCTACATCGTGCTCACCTCGGTGGACCGCGACGACCTGCCCGACGGCGGTGCCGGCCACTATGCCGACTGCATCCGCGCCATCAAGGCCCGCACGCCCGAGGTCGCGGTGGAGGCCCTGACGCCGGACTTCGACGGCGCGCCCAGCGCCATCGAGAAGGTGGTGGACTCCGGCCTCGAGGTGTTCGCCCAGAACGTCGAGACCGTGGAGCGCCTGACCCGCCGCGTGCGCGACCCCCGCGCCGGCTACCGCAAGACCCTGGACGTGCTGGCCCACGCCAAGCGTCATCGCCCGGACGTGATCACCAAGACCAGCCTGATGGTCGGCCTCGGCGAGACCGAGGAAGAGATCATGCAGACCTTCGACGACCTGCGCGAGATCGGCGTCGACATCGTCACCCTCGGCCAGTACCTGCGCCCGACCCGCAACCACCTGCCGGTGGAGCGCTGGGTCACCCCCGAGGAGTTCGAGCGCTATCGCCAGAAGGGCCTCGAGAAGGGCTTCATGGAGGTGCCGTCCGGCCCGCTGGTGCGCTCCAGCTATCGCGCCGACCGGGTGTTCGAGAACAACAACCTGGGCCTGGAGCTCGCCTCTCCCGTCGAGGTGCCCGGCCAGGAAGCCGACCCGAACATCATCCCCGCCCGCAACGTCAGCTGAGGCAAGCTGAAAGCTGAAAGCTGAAAGCTGAAAGCTGAAAGCTGAAAATCGGCAGCCTGAAATCGCCCAGAGCAAAAGAAACCCCCGAAGGCTTAACCTTCGGGGGTTTCTTGTAGCTCGGCGCTTGTAGCTCGGCGCTTGTAGCTCGGCGCTTGTAGCTCGGCGCTTGTAGCTCGGCGCTTGTCGCTCGGCGCTCGGCGCTTGTCGCTATCCCGCGGCGTCGACCAGTTCGCGACCCAGCTCGCGGGCCAGACAGGCGGCGAGCGCCTCGCCGACGTCCGACACCGACGGCGCATCATCCTTCAGATCGGCCACCCGGGTCATCGCCAGGCCGGCGTAGCCGCAGGGGTTGATGCGCTCGAAGGGCGAGAGATCGCCATCGACGTTCAGGGCGATGCCGTGGAAGCTCGCCCCGCGCCGGATACGCAGCCCCAGCGAGGCGATCTTGGCCTCGCCGACGTAGACGCCGGGTGCGTCGGAGCGGGCACGGGCCTCGATGCCGTACCCGGCCAGCAGCGCGATGGCGGCGTTCTCCAGCGCACTGACCAGCTCGCGCACGCCGATGCCGGCGCGTCGCACGTCCAGCAGCGGATAGAGCACCACCTGCCCGGGGCCGTGATAGGTGACCTGGCCGCCGCGATCGGTCTGCACAACCGGGATGTCGCCGGGCATCAGCAGATGCTCGGGCTTGCCGGCACGCCCCTGGGTGAACACCGGGTCGTGCTCGACCAGCCACATCTGGTCCGGGGTGTCGGCGTCGCGGGTATCGGTCAGCTCGCTCATCGCCCGCCAGACCGGCTCGTAGGGTCGCCGGCCGAGGCGATGCAGCGTCAGCGGGGCCATCTCAGAGCACCATGTGCACGCGCTCGCAGGCCTTGAGCTCGGCGAACAGCGCCTGGAGCTGGGCCTCGCCGGTGGCGCGCAGGGTGATGCGCACCGAGACGAAACGCCCGTTGCGGCTCGGCACGATCTGGATGGCGTTGGCATCGAACTCGGGGTCGTGGCGGGTCACCACCTGGCACACCACGGCGGTGAAGTCCTCGGCGGCATCGCCCACGACCTTGACCGGATAGTCGCAGGGGAATTCGATCTTGGGGGGCTCACCGCCGCCGGAGGCGGTGGTGCTGGGCTGGCGCAGGTCGCGCAGGGTCTTGTTGCTCATCCGTCAACCGTCCGAAAGCATGTCGACCCATTATTCTACGCGACCCGCGCCCGCCCACCAAGGCGGCCCGCTCAGTCGAAGAAACCGCCCACCAGGTTGATGAAGAAGCGCTGCACCTTGTCGAACATGCGCTTGAAGAAGCCGCCCTCCTCGACCGGCTCCAGCGCCAACAGCGGGCGCTGCCCCACCACCTCGTCACCGAGGCGCACTTCCAAGGTGCCCACCTGCTCGCCGGCGGCGATCGGGGCGGTGATATCGGAGCGGATATCCAGCTTGGCGGTCAGCTCCTGGTCGCGGTTGCGCGGCACGGTCATGAAGACGTCCTGGTCCACGCCGACCTTGAGCTCGTTGCGATCGCCGCCCCACACCCGCGGGGTGTTGAGCACGGCACCCTGGTCATAGAGCTTGAGGGTCTCGAAGTAGCGGAAGCCGTAGCTGAGCAGCTTCTGGGACTCCTGGGCCCGCGCCTCCTTGGAGTCGGTGCCCATCACCACCGAGATCAGGCGCATGTCGTCGCGCTCGGCGGACGCCACCAGGCAGTAGCCGGCGGCTTCGGTCCAGCCGGTCTTGAGGCCGTCGACGCTGGCATCCCGCCACAGCAGCAGGTTGCGGTTCGGCTGCTCGATCCCGCCGTAGGTGAAGTGCTTCTGCTCGTACATCCGGTAGTGATCCGGATAGTCGTTGATGATGTGCTGGGCCAGGATCGACAGGTCGCGCGCCGAGGAATAGTGGTTGTCGTGCGGCAGGCCGGTCGGATTCTCGTAGTGGGTGTTGGTCATGCCCAGCTGCGCGGCGTGCTGGTTCATGAGATCGGCGAAGGGCTCGGTGCCCCCGGCCAGATACTCGGCCATGGCCACGCTGGCATCGTTGCCGGAGACGATGACGATGCCGTGCAGGAGCTCGCTGACCGGCACCTGGTCGCCGACCTCGACGAACATCTTGGAGCCACCGGTACGCCAGGCCTTCTCGCTGATCGGCACCATGTCGTTCGGCGAGATGTTGCCGGTCTCCAGCTCACGCTCGACCAGGTAGGCGGTCATCAGCTTGGTCAGGCTGGCCGGCGGCAGCCGCTGGTCGGGGTTGTGCTGGGCCAGCACCCGGCCGCTGTCGGCATCCATCAGAATCCAGGAGCTGGCCGCCAGCCGCGGCGGCGACGGAATCACCGTGCGCGGAATCGCGGCGGTGGTATCGGGCTGGGGCACCTGCGCCAGCAGCGGCGAGGATACCAGCGACAGACAGATCAACAGTAACGGCAGCAGCCGGCGTAGCGTGGTGGTGCTCAGGGGTTTCATGAAGGACAGTCTCTTCGGGAACATCGGGAAGATTCGGGGCCGACTCAGTCGGCCCTGGTATCGACGACAAAGGCTTCGTCGAAACCGGCCCGGCGCAACTCGCCGCGCACCGGGTCGATCTGGGCTCGGCCGGCCAGCGGGCCGACCTGAACGCGATGCAGGCCGGCGTCGGACGCCACCCGCACCGGGCGTGAGAGCGCGTCCTGCAGCCTCGCCTTGAGCGCATCGGCCCCTGCGACAGAACCCAGCGCCGCCACCTGCAGGTAGACGGCGCCCTCCGGCGCCGCCCCCGCGCCGTCGCCAGCGTCACCCTCGACGGGTGCCGGCGCGGCCTCGGCGGTCGGCTCGCTGGCGGCCACGGGTCGGGCGCGGGCATCATCGTCGGCGCCGCCATGCTGCGCCTGCCAGTCGGCGGGATCGATCGCCTCGACCTTCACCCGGCCGGTGCCGTGATCGAGGATGTCGAGGCGCGCCGCCGCGGCGTAGGACAGGTCGATCTCGCGCTCGCTGTGGAAGGGCCCGCGGTCGTTGACGCGCACGATCACCGAGCGGCCGTTGTCGAGATTGGTGACCCGGGCGAAGCTCGGCAGCGGAAGCGAGCGATGAGCGGCGCTCATCTTGTACATGTCGTAGATCTCGCCGTTGGACGTGGCATAGCCCTGGAACTTCTCGCCGTACCAGGACGCGGTGCCGCGGCGCTCGTAGCCGGTGGCGTCGTCCAGCACGTGATAGGTCTTGCCCCACACCTCGTAGGTCGAGCGGTTGCCGGCGCGCGAGCGCGGCTCGACGCGCGGCACCGCATCCGGCACCTGGCTGACGTCGGGCGGCTCCTCGGGATAGGCGTCGCTGCTCATGGCGTAGCGCCCGCCGCCGCTCGCCTCATCGTCGTCGACGCCGGCGGACGACACGGGGGCCGTGCCACCGCCGCCGGCACAGCCGGCCAGGACGAGCGTGGCCAGCAGCGGGATCCACCAGGCTCTCATGGGCGTTCCTCCGGGTCGGCGGCGGTCGCGGTGAACCAGTCGGCCTGGCGACCCTCGGCCTCGGCGATGGCCTCGGCCAGCTCGGTCACGGCCATGGCGTAGAGATAGCTGTGGTTGTAGCGGGTGATGACATAGAAGTTGTCGCGCCCGAAGCGGTAGCGCAGGCTGCCGTCTTCCAGCTCCAGCTCCAGCGCCAGCGGCACCACCTCGGTGTCGGCGGCAAGCCCAGCCTCGCTGTCGATGCCCGCCGCGGCCAGCTCGCCCACGGTGGTGCTCGGCGGCCGCGCGGCATTGAAGGTGATACCGTCGGGCAGCGCGCTCGGCCCCTCGGCCTCGTGATAGATCGGCGCCCCCGGCTGCCAGCGGTGCTCGGCGAAGTAGTTGGCGATGCTGCCGATGGCGTCCACGGGATCGGTCCAGAGGTTGCGATGGCCGTCGTCGTCGAAGTCCACCGCATAGGCGCGATAGCTGGTCGGGATGAACTGCGGATAGCCCATGGCGCCGGCGTAGGAGCCCTCGATGCTCTCCGGCGCCACCTCCTGGCGGTAGGCGATCTCGAGGAAGGCGGCGAGCTCGCCGCGGAAGAAGTCGCCGCGCCGCGGGTGGTTGAAGGCCAGGGTCGACAGCGAATCGAGCACCCGATGATCGCCGGTGATCCGGCCGTAGCGGGTCTCGACGCCGAGGATGGCGGCGACGATCTCAGGCGGCACGCCGTACTCGGCCTCGGCGCGCTCGAAGGCCTCGCGGTGGGCGTCGATGAAGTCGACGCCCTGCTGGATGCGCTCCTCACCGAGGAAGATATCGCGGTAGTCGTGCCACACCAGGCGGTGCTCGGCGGCACCGGACATGGCGTCGAGCACCTCCTGGCGGAACTCGGCGCGGCCCATGGCCTGCTCGAGCCAGCCGCGGTCGACGCCGCGCTCGGCGACCTCGTCCACAAGCGCCCGAACCTTGCCCTGCCCGGGGTCGAAATCCGCCGCCGAAACGCCGGCGGACAGCCCCGCCAGCAGGCCGCCGAGGGCCAGGCCCAACCAGCGGCGTCCGTGTCGCGACATCGTCACCGTCATGCTGCTCTCCCTGAGTCGATCGGCCCGCTCGCCGCGCTAGCGCGGCAGCAGGCGGCGGTGCGAATGAATGGCCATGAGAATACCGAAACCGGCCAGCAAGGTCACGCTGGAGGTCCCGCCATAACTGACCAGCGGCAGCGGCACCCCGACCACCGGCAGAATGCCGCTGACCATGCCGATGTTGACGAATACATAGATGAAGAAGGTCAGGATGATGCTGCCCGCCAGCAGCCGCCCGAAGGATTCCTGCGCGGCGCCGGCGAGCCACAGTCCGCGGCACACGATCAGCAGGTACAGCAGCAGGAAGACCAGCATGCCGATCATGCCGAACTCCTCGCCGAGCACCGCGACGATGAAGTCGGTGTGGCTCTCGGGCAGGAACTCCAGCTGCGACTGGGTGCCGTGCAGCCAGCCCTTGCCCCACAGACCGCCGCTGCCGATGGCGGTGGTCGACTGGATGATGTTCCAGCCGGCGCCGAGCGGGTCGCTCTCCGGGTCGAGGAAGGTCAGCACCCGCTGCCGCTGGTAGTCGTGCATGTTCATCCACAGCAGCGGCAGCGCCGCGGCGGCCAGCGCCCCCAGCAGCCCGATGATGCGCCAGGACAACCCGGCCAGCAGGATCACGAACACCGCCGCCATGGCCACCAGCAGCGAGGTGCCGAGGTCGGGCTGGCGGGCGATCAGCAGCACCGGCGCGCCGATCAGCAGCGCGCAGACCAGCAGGTCCTGCCAGCGCGGCGGCAGCTCGCGGCGGCTCAGCCAGGCGGCCACCATCATCGGCACCGCCAGCTTCATCATCTCGGAGGGCTGGAAGCGCACCACGCCGGGAATCACCAGCCAGCGCTGGGCGCCCATGCCCATGTCGCCCATGATCTCCACCGCGAGCAGCATCATCATGCCCGCCAGATAGGCCGGCAGCGACCAGCGCAGCAGCGTGGCGGGCGTGAACTGGGCGATGATCACCATGCCCGCCAGGGCGACGCCGAAGCGGATCGCCTGGGCGGTGACCAGCTGCATGCCCTGGCCGCCGGCGCTGTAGAGCACCACCAGGCCGGCCGACATCAGCGTCAGCAGCAGCCCGAGCAGCCAGGGATCCAGGTGAATGCGCTCCCACAGGCTGCGCTTGCGGGACATGCCGCTCGCGGTTTGCTTGACCGGATACGGGCGTCGGAGCAGGACGTCGACCATCGCCATCATGCCTCTCCCTCGGCGCCGTCCGCCTCGCCGTCCTCGTCGGCCGCCGCTTCCGGCGGAAGCTCGCCGTGATCGCGCTCGAGCATCCAGTAGTCGGTCATGGCGCGGGCCGGTGCGGCGGCGTGGCTGCTGCCGCCGCCGGCGTTCTCGATGATCACCGACACCGCGATCTGCGGGTCCTCCACCGGCGCGAAGGCCATGAACAGGGCGTGGTCGCGCAGCCGCTCCTTGAGCTCATCGGCGTTGTAGCGCTGATCCTGCCCCAGCGAGAACACCTGGGCGGTACCGGACTTGCCGGCCATGCGATATTCGAGCCCGGCCCCGGCGCGCCGGGCGGTGCCTTCGTTGCCGGACAGCACCTGCTCCATGCCGGAGATGACGTCTTCCCACCACTCGGAATGCTCGAGCTCGACGTCCGGCGGTGTGTCGGGCAGCTCGAGCAGCATCGGCTCGTCGCCGGTCTCGTGCACCAGGCGTGGCTTGACCCAGTGGCCGCGGTTGGCCAGCGTCGCGGTGGCCGAGGCCAGCTGCAGCGGCGTGATCTGCAGATAGCCCTGGCCGATGCCTACCGAGAGCGTCTCGCCGGGGTACCAGGGCTGGTCGAAGCGCGCCCGCTTCCAGTCCCGCGACGGCAACAGCCCCGTGCTCTGGCCGTAGACGTCGGCGGCCACCCGGGTGCCGAAGCCGAACTGGGTCAGGCTGTCGTGGATGCGATCGATGCCCAGCTCATGGGCCAGGGAATAGAAGTAGGTGTTGTTGGAGACCTCGAGCGCGCGCTCGAGATCCACCCGCCCGTGCCCCCAGCGCAGCCAGTTGCGATAGCGGCGGGAATCGTTGGGCAGCTGATAGTAGCCGGGATCATAGACCACCTCGTCGGGGGTGATCTCGCCGTTGCGCAGCCCGGTGATGGCCATGAACGGCTTGATGGTGGAACCCGCGGGATAGCTGCCGCGGATGGCGCGGTTGAACAGCGGCAGGTCGATGTCCTGCTGCAGCGCGCGATAGGACGACACGTCGATGCCGGTCACGAACTGGTTGGTGTCGAAGCCGGGCACCGAGGCCATGGCCAGGATCTCGCCGGTCTGCGGCGCGATCGCCACGATGGCGCCACGGCGGCCGTCGAGCAGGTCCACGGCGAGGTGCTGCAGCCCCTTGTCCAGGGTCAGCGTCAGGTTCTCGCCGGGCACCGGGTCGGTGTGGCCGAGCTCGCGCAGCACTCGGCCGCGGGCGTTGGTCTCGACCTTGCGCAGCCCGGCCTGGCCGTGCAGCGTGTCCTCGTAGAAGCGCTCGACGCCGGTCTTGCCGATGAAGTGAGTGCCGGCGTAGTTGCCGCCGTCGACCCGCTGCAGCTCCTCAGTGTTGATCCGGCCGACATAGCCGAGCACGTGCGACATGGCCTCGGCGTCCGGGTAGTAGCGCAGCAGCTGGGCCTCGACCTCGACTCCGGGCAGCCGGTGGCGATTGACCGCCAGCCGGGCGATCTGCGCCTCGTCGAGATCGCTCATCAAAAGCGCCGGCTGATAGGGGCGCTGGCGCTGGCGCGAGCGCTCGCGGAAGGCCTCGACCTGATCCGCGGGCAGGTCGAGCAGGTCGACCAGCAGCGCCAGGGTCTGGTCCAGATCGTCGACCCGCTCGCGCACCAGGGTCAGGTTGTAGGTGGGCCGGTTCTCGGCCAGCAGCTCGCCGTTGCGGTCGTAGATCAGCCCGCGGGTCGGCGGCAGCGGCTCGACCCGCACGCGGTTCTTCTCCGAACGGGTGCTGTACTTCTCGTGCTGGACGACCTGCAGGTAGAACAGGCGCCCGGCCAGCAGGCCGCTGAGCGCCAGCACGATCACCACCGCCAGCAGCGAGCGCAGGCGGAAGATCCGCAGTTCGTGTTCGGGGTTCTTCAGGGTGTCGCGTGGCTGACGCATGCTTGGCGAAGACCTCGAGCCTCAGCGATGGTAGGGATGGCCGACCATCAGGGTCCAGGCCCGATAGAGCTGCTCGGCCAGCAGGATGCGCACCAGCGGATGCGGCAGGGTCAGCGGCGACAGCGACCAGCGCTGGTCGGCGCTGGCGGACAGCGCCGGGTCGAGCCCGTCGGGACCGCCCACCAGCAGCACCACGTCGCGCCCGCCGAGGCGCCAGTCCTCGGCCTGGCGGGCGAGCTGCTCGGTGCTCCAGGTCTTGCCGCCCACCTCGAGAGCCACCAGATGCTCGTCGCCCTTCAGCCGGGCGCGCAGGCGCTCGGATTCCTGGGCGATGGCGCGGCGGGTGTCGGCGTTCTTGCCGCGCGCTCCGGGCGCGATCTCCTCGACCTCGAGGGCGAAGTCCCGGGGCAGGCGCTTGCGGTACTCCTCGACGCCCTTGGTCACCCAGTCGGGCATCTTGGTACCGACGGCCAGCAGTCGTACCTTCATGAAGCGCCGTGGGCCCGCTCTTCTTCCTCCAGCGCCTGGCCGTCGCTCGGCAGGTCGGCCCACAGGCGTTCCAGATCATAGAGTGCCCGGGTCTCGGGCATCATCAGGTGCACCACCATGTCGCCGAGGTCGACCAGCACCCAGTCGGCACCGCTCTCGCCCTCGACGCCCAGCGGCGTCACGCCCTCTTCCTTCACGGTCTGGATCAGCTTGTTGGACAGCGCCGCCAGGTGGCGGTTGGAAGTACCGCTGGCGACCACCATCAGGTCGGTCACGCTGGTCAGGGAGGAAACGTCGATGACGGTGATGTCCTGAGCCTTGAGCTCCTCCAGTGCGTTGAGCACCAGCGTCTTGAGTGCGTCGATGTGCATACCCTTCGTATCAGCCCCTCTAGGCGAAAATGATCACGCCACCATTGTACCGGCTCGGGCCGGGCCTGGCAGCGCCCGATGGCGGCTCGACCACGTTTTTTTGTGCCGGGCCGCCAGCGGCTAGCGACGATAGAGTCCCGCGGAGAGAATTCGTTCCTCGACCGCCTCGGGCAGCAGGTAGCGCACGCTGAGCCCCTCGGCCAGACGCCGACGCAGCTCGGTGGCCGAGACCGCCATCCGCGACGGCAGCCGCAGGCGCAGCAGGCCGCCGCACGGCGAGGCCATCAGCGCCTCGGCATCATCGACCTCGCGGCCGTCGATCAGCGCGGCGAGCGCCTCGGGCAGCGCATCGTCGTGATCGGGGCGATCCACCACCACCAGATGCGCCAGCGCGAACAGACGCTCGGGCGCATGCCAGTCGGCCAGCCGCAGGAAGGCATCGTGGCCCAGCGCCATGACCAGCCGCGCCTCGGGGCCATAGTCGCGACGCAGCGTGGCCAGGGTATCGGCGCTGTAGGACGGCCCCTCGCGCTCGAGCTCGCGCGGATCGGCGACCAGCCCCGGGGTGTCGCCGATGCCCAGGCGCAGCAGCGCCAGGCGCTCTTCGGGGGTGATGTGCGGCCGGCCGCGCAGCGGCGGCTGGGCCGCGGGAATCATGTGCACCCGATCGAGCCCCAGCGCCTCGTGCAGCTCCACGGCGCTGCGCAGATGGCCGAGATGGACGGGATCGAAGGTCCCGCCCAGCATGGCGACGCGCGAGGCACACTCGTTCACCGGCCACTCGCTCACTGTCGGATCTGGCCGTCGCCGAGCACCACGTACTTGCGCGTGGTCAGGCCCTCGAGGCCCACCGGACCGCGCACGTGCAAGCGATCGGTGGAGATGCCGATCTCCGCGCCCAGGCCGTACTCGAAGCCGTCGGCGAAGCGGGTGGAGGCGTTGACCATCACCGAGCTGGAGTCGACCTCGGCCAGGAAGCGACGCGCCAGGGTGTAGTTCTCGGTGACGATGGCATCGGTGTGCCGCGAGCTGTAGCGCTCGATGTGGGCCATGGCGTCGTCGATGCCGTCGACCACACGGATCGCCAGCACCGGCGCCAGGTACTCGGCGGCCCAGTCGGCCTCGGTGGCCGGAGCGACATCGGCGAGGATCGCCCGAGTGCGCTCGCAGCCGCGCAGCTCGACGCCGTGCTCGGCGTAGGCCGCGGCCAGCGCGGGCAGCAGGTCTTCGGCCACCGGGGCATCGACCAGCAGAGTCTCCATGGTGTTGCAGGTGCCGTAGCGCTGGGTCTTGGCATTGACGGCGATGGCCAGCGCCTTGTCGCGATCCGCGGTGGCGTCGAGATAGACGTGGCAGACCCCGTCCAGGTGTTTGATCACCGGCACCCGCGCGTCGCGGGAGATGCGCTCGATCAGCGACTTGCCGCCGCGCGGGATGATCACGTCGACGTACTCCGGCATGTCGATCAGCCGGCCGACCGCGGCGCGGTCGGTGGTCGCCACCACCTGTACCGCCTCCTCGGGCAGCCCGGCACGCTCGAGGCCCTCGCGAATGCAGGCCGCGATGGCGGCATTGGACTCGCGCGCCTCGGAGCCGCCCCGCAGGATCGCCGCATTGCCCGACTTGAGACACAGGCTCGCGGCTTCCATGGTGACGTTGGGCCGCGATTCGTAGATGATACCGATCACGCCCAGCGGCACCCGCATGTGGCCGACCTGGATGCCGCTCGGACGGGCGCTCAGGCCGTCGATCTCGCCGACCGGATCGGGCAGCGCCGCGACTTGGTGCAGGCCCTCGATCATGGCGTCGAAGCGCGCCTCGTTCAGCGCCAGGCGGTCGAGCAGCGCGCCATCGAGGCCGTTCTCGCGACCGCGCTCCAGGTCGCGGGCGTTGGCCGCCAGCACCGTATCGCGGGACTCGCCCAGCCGCTCGGCCATGGCCTTCAGGGCGGCGTTCTTGGATGCGGTGTCGGCGCGGCGCAGACGCGCGACGGCGTCACGCGCCTGCTGCCCCAGCTGCTGCATGTAGGCATCGACGTCGGCGATGACGTCATCGGAGTGGGAGGCGTGAGCTGTCATGCCGTAGAGTGTCTCCAGGAAATCGGTGCGGGGCATCAGGCCACGCCCCAGGCTCGTGTCGAATCGGGAAGGAGCCCATACTAAGTCACCATGCAGAGCAAGTACAAAGTCAGGCTGATGCGCGCCAACCTGCTGATCGCCGCCGGCCTCACGAGCTTCCTGGCCGCCACCGCCGAGACCCTGCCGGACGCCCTGCTGCTGGGCCTCGCCGCGCTGTGGCTGGCGGTGACGACCACTCAGATGGCCCACCGCCATCGCCATCCGGCCACCGTGCCCTGGCAGCTGATGCCGGGCCTGCTGCTGGCCGCCATGCTGTGGGTCACGCCGGAGCGGCATCTGACCTGGCTGTGGGCCTGGGCCATCCTGCTGATGCTGCCCCAGCCGCGCTGGATGCTGCTGTTCAACGCCGCACTCGCCGCCACCAGCTGGTGGCACCTGCAGCCGCTGCTGGGCCTCGAGCAGTGGGCGCTGGCCGGCCTGCTGCTGGTCGGCCTGATGCTGTTGGGGCTCGCGCGCTCGCTGGGGCTCCAGGCCCTGCGACGCCGCATCCGCCACCGCGCCCGACTGTCGCCGGACCTGCCCCTGTGGCCGAGCCAGTGCCTGCGCCACGACATTCAGCGCGAGCGCCAGCGTGCCCGCCTCGAGAACAGCCATGTGGAACTGCTGCTGCTCTATACCGGCCGCCGGCAGCTGTGGTCGCTGGCCGACCGGCTGTGCCGGGAACTGCGGCCGTTCGAGAACGGCTATCGCCTGGACCGGCACACCCTCGGGCTGCTGCTGGTCCATCGCGATGCCGACCAGGCCGCCGAACGCCGCCAGGCCCTGCTGGCGCCGCTGGACGACTCGGTACGGGCCCGGGTCGTCACCCTGCCCCGCCTCGGCTCGCTGACCCGGGAGCGTCGTGCGCTGAAGCGCCAGACCCGTGGCGTCGAGGTGCGGGAGGTCGCCCATCATGATTGAGCCGAATCCCCCCCGCCCTCGCCTGTTCCTCCTGGTGCTCGGCACCGCCACCCTGCTGCTGCTCGGCCAGGCGCTGTGGTTCTATCTGATGGGCCACTACGTGCGCATCCTGCTGCCGGCCCTGCTGGCGCCGGTGATGGCGCTGGCCGCACTGCTGGCCGCCGCCGGCAAGACGCCCTCGCGGGCCTCGGCCTATCTCGCGCTGATCTGCGGCTTCCTGCTGATCGCCGTCGAGCTGCCCAGCCAGAGCGGGCATCCGGCGCTGTGGATCGGCCTGCCGCCGATCCTGACCCTGGTGCTGCTGCCGCTGGGGCCCGCCATCTTCCTCAACCTGGCGCTGACGCCGATCTGGCTGGCCCTGCTCGGCGACGGCCAGGCCGACGCCGATCTCGCCGCGGCCTATCTGGCGCTGGTCGCCGTGGCCACCCTGGCGCTATGGGACCGCCTGCGCCAGCGCAGCCTGCTGCAGGCCACCGACCCGCTGGAGCAGGAATGCCGCGCCCTGACCCGCACGCACCTGCATGAGCGGCTGATCGGCGAGTTCGAGCGCGCCCGCCTGCTCGAGCGCCCCATGGCGGTGCTGCTGATCCATCTGCCCCAGCTCGACATGACCCGCGAGCAGTTTGGCGATGACACCCGGCGCGCCATGCTGACGGCGTTCTGCCAGGGCGTGCTGCGCGACTGCCGCGACCTCGACTCGCTCGGCCGCGAGGACGAGACCGCCTTCTGGCTGATCCTCCCCGACACCACCGAGAGCGGCGCCCTGCTGGTGCGCCAGCGTTTGCAGCAGGCCCTGGAGCAGATCGTGCTGGTGGACACCGGGCCGCTGGAAGTGCGCCTGCGCCTGGAGACTCCTCGCGCCGGCGAGGCCAGCCCGGCCTTCCTGACCCGCCTGCAGGCCATGACCCAGGCCCTGGCCGCCGGCTAGCGCCCACCCATCGATCGAGGAGGGAGCCTTGAATCTCGTCGACCTGCTGCAGCAGCTGACGCCATCGCCGGCCATGCTGCTGCTGTTGACCGCTCTCATCGCCATGGTGGAGTCTCTGGCCCTGGTCGGCCTGCTGGTGCCCGGCGTGGTACTGATCACCGCCGTCGCCTCCATGGCCGGCCACCAGGAGCTGGCCGTGGCCGCGATGATCGCCGCCGCCTTCATCGGCGCCGTGATCGGCGACGGCCTGAGCTTCTGGCTCGGCCATACCCAGCGCGAACGCGTCACCGGCATGTGGCCGCTGTCCCGCTACCCCGAATGGATCGCCCAGGGCGCGCGCTTCTTCCACCGTCACGGCGCGCTGTCGGTCTTCTTCGGCCGCTTCGTCGGACCGGTGCGTCCGGTGATACCGATGATCGCCGGCATGATGCACATGCCGCCGCGGCGTTTCACCCTGGCCAACCTGGCCTCGGCGGCGCTGTGGGCACCGGCCTACGTGCTGCCCGGCTACCTGCTGGGGCGCACCTGGCAGCGCCTGCCCGGCGTGCCCGAGGCCCTGGAACCCTGGCTGGTGGGTCTCGGCGCCGTGGTGGTGGCCCTGGCGCTGATCTTTTCCTGGCTGCGCCACCAGACCCATCACGACGGCCTGATCTACCGGGCCATGATCGACCTGCTGCGTCGCCACCCCCGCGGCCGCCGGCTGTGGCGGGCGCTGGGCCGGGCCCGGGGCCGCGAGGCGCCGCTGGGCACCTGGCTGCTGCTGCTGACCTCGCTCACCGCGCTCTCGGCCTGGACCCTGGTGGTGCTGCATCACGGCGGCCCGCTGCCCATGGATCAGCGGCTCGACGGCCTGATGGACGAACTGGCGACCCCCTGGCTGGCGACCTTCGCCGACACCCTGGCACGGCTCGGCGATCTCTACGGCGTGATCGCCCTGGTGCTGCCCTGGGGGCTTTGGTGGCTGCTGCGAGGACGACTCGACGCCTTCGCCCACCTGGCCGGCGGGCTGGTCGGCATCGCCGCCCTGAACACGCTGAGCAAGGCGCTGATCGGCCGCGTGCGGCCGGACACGCCGCTGCACCTGGCAGATTCGTTCTCCTATCCCAGCGCCCATACCTCCACCGCGGTGGTGCTCTACGGCCTGGCCGCGGCCTTCATCGCCCGCGAGCTGCCGCTGGCGCGACGCTTCTGGGCCTACTGGGGCGCCATCGCCATCATCGTTCCCATGGCGCTGTCGCGCCTGGTGCTGGGCGTCCACTGGCTGAGCGATCTGATCGGCGGCACCCTGCTGGGGCTGGTGGTCTGCACGCTGGTGCAACTGGCCTGGCAACGCCGCCCCCACCGCACCCTGCGCCCCTGCCCCTGGCTGGCGCTGGGCACGGCATCGCTGGCGCTGGCCGCCGCGCGCGTCGCCTGGCTGGGGCCGGCGTAGGCGGCAAGCGGCAGCGTGCCCCCCCCGAAGCAAAAGAAGATCCGAAGGCCATGGCCTTCGGGTCTTCTTGTCGCTCGGCGCTAGCCCAGGATCAGCCAGGCCCCGACGCCGATCATCATCGTGCCGGCCAGGCGGTTGAGCAGGCGCACCTTGTCGGCCTGGCCCAGCAGATGGCGCAGGGTCTGGCCGCCGGTGGCATAGGCCAGCAGCGCGCCGAACTCGATGGTCAGGATGATCGCCACCAGCGCCACCAGCTGGGCGGCGAGCGGCCGCGAGGCGTCGAGAAACGGCGGTAGCAGGGCGACGAAGAAGGCCCAGCCCTTGGGATTGGCCACCGCGGTGACGAAGCCCTGCATGGCCAGCTCCCGACGCCCGGCGCGCCCCTGGCTCTCGAGGTCATCGGGAATCGCCATGCGACCGCGGGAGCGCCACATCATCACGCCGAGATAGGCCAGGTAGGCGCCACCCACCCACTTGAACACCGCGAACAGCGTCGGCTGGCGCAGCATCAGCGTGGCCACGCCGGCGCCGGCCGCCACGGCCACCAGCCCCACGCCGACGAGCTCGCCGATCATCATCCACAGGGTGCGTCGCACGCCCTGGGTCATGCCCAGCACCATGGCCAGGGTCATGCACATGCCCGGCGTCAGCGACACCAGCAGGAAGGTCGGCACGAACACCGACAGCACAGACAGCGTGATCACGGGAAGCACATCCTTGTGGTCGCGACCCGCTCAGCGTGGCGGGTCGGCATGACGGCGGCGTGAACGGGCGCTCCGTGGCCCGGGCCGCCCTATTCGCCCCAGCGGGGCATCAGGCGATGCTCGATGCCGAGCTGGTTGAGAATGCGCGCGACGATGAAGTCGATCAGGTCCTCGACCGAGGCCGGCCGATGGTAGAAGCCCGGTGCCGCCGGCATCACCACCGCGCCCAGGCGGGTGAGGTTCAGCATGTGCTCGAGGTGGATCGCCGACAGCGGCGTCTCGCGCGGCACCAGGATCAGCTGACGGCGCTCCTTCAGGGCCACGTCGGCGGCGCGCTCGATCAGGTTGTTGCTGGCGCCGCAGGCCACCGCCGAGAGGGTGCCCGTGGAGCAGGGGCAGATCACCATCGCCGAGCTGGCGCCGGAGCCGGAGGCCACCGGCGCCATCCAGTCCTCGCGGCCGAAGCAGCGGATCTGGCCCGGTGCGGCGCCGGCGCGCTCGGTGAGCGCCTCGGCCAGCCGTTCGGGGCGCGCCGGCAGGTCGCCGTCGGTCTCGGTGGCGATCACCAGGTGCGCGGCCTTGGAGATCATCACCCAGACCTCGCGCTCGGCCGCCACCAGCGCCTCGATCAGGCGCAGCCCGTACTGGGCGCCGGAGGCCCCGGTCAGCGCCACGGTGACCGGGGCGCCGAAGCGCTCGCTGCCGTGCTCAACCGCCATGGGCCACCTCCAGCGCCGCCAGCAGCTTCTCGTGGATGCCGCCGAAGCCGCCGTTGGACATCACCACCAGCCGGTCACCCGGCCGCGCCTCGGCCACCAGCGCCGCCACCAGGCCGTCCAGGTCGTCATGCACGCCGCCGGGCCGGCCGCTGGCCTCGACCACCGGCGCCAGGGTCCAGTCGAGTCCCGCCGGCTGGTACCAGTAGGCGGCATCGGCGTCGGCCACGCTGCCGGCCAGGCGCTCGCGCAGGGTGCCGAGGCGCATGGTGTTGGAGCGCGGCTCGATCACCGCCAGCAGCCGCCCTTCCCGGGCGGACGCGCGCAGCCCGCCGAGGGTCGCGGCGATGGCGGTGGGATGGTGGGCGAAGTCGTCGATCACCTGGATGCCGGCCACCTCGCCGCGCACCTCCTGGCGCCGCCGCGGGGTGGCGAAGCGGGCGAGCGCCTCGGCGCCGTCGGCGAGCGACACGCCGCAGGCGTGGGCCGCGGCCAGCGCGGCCACGGCGTTGCGGGCGTTGTAGGCGCCGGTCAGCGACCAGTCGACCACCGCGGCTTCCTCGCCGCCGTCATCGCGGCGATGCACGACCCGGAAACGGCTGGCGTCGTCGCGCTCGAGGGCCAGGCGCCAGGCGCTGTCCGCCGCGCTGCCGAAGCGCTCCACCGGCGTCCAGCGGCCCTGCTCGAGCACGCGCTGAAGCGCCGGCTCGCCGTCGGCCACCAGCAGCCGCCCCTTGCCCGGCACGGTGCGCACCAGGTGGTGAAACTGGCGCTCGATGGCGGCCAGGTCGGGAAAGATGTCGGCGTGGTCGAACTCCAGGTTGCCCAGCACCGCGATCTCGGGGCGGTAGTGCACGAACTTGGAGCGCTTGTCGAAGAAGGCGGTGTCGTACTCGTCGGCCTCGACCACGAAGGGCGCCTCGGCATCGCCCAGCCGCGCCGAGACGCCGAAGTTGCGCGGCACGCCGCCGATCAGGAACCCCGGCGCCAGCCCCGCGGCCTCCAGCAGCCAGGCGGTCAGGCTGGCGGTGGTGGTCTTGCCGTGGGTGCCGGCCACGGCGATCACCCGCCGACCGGGCAGCACGTGCTCGGCCAGCCACTGGGGGCCGGAGACATAGGGCAGGCCGCGGTCGAGCACCGCCTCCACCTCGGGATTGCCCCGCGAGAGGGCGTTGCCGATCACCACCAGGTCCGGCGACGGCTCGAGATTCTGCGCCGAGAAGCCCTCGCTCAGGACGATGCCCGCCTGCTCGAGCTGGGTGCTCATCGGGGGGTAGACGCCGGCGTCCGATCCGCTGACCCGATAACCGGCCTCCCGGGCCAGCAGCGCCAGGCTGCCCATGAAGGTGCCGCAGATACCGAGGATATGAAGGTGCATGCAAACTCCGCTGCCGAAAGCCTGTCTGCCGGCGGGCCGGCGAAAAGCGGCAGCCTAGCATGGCGCCTGCGACCGCTCCAGCACACGCCGGCGCGTGACAGGCGTCGCGCGTCGCCGACAGGATGCAGCACCCGGAGCGATGGGCTAGAATCGCGGCTTTTCGGGACGAAGCCGGGAAGCGCTCGCCGAGCCACGGCCGCCCTTCCCTTGACGCGACCAGCAACAGGATAGCTCCATGGCCCAGCACAACGCCTTCTACGCCCAGTCCGGCGGCGTCACCGCCGTGATCAACGCCAGTGCCTGCGGCGTCATCGAGGCCTGCCGCCGCCACTCCGACCAGATCGGCAAGGTCTATGCCGGCCACAACGGCATCATCGGCGCCCTCACCGAAGACCTGATCGACGTCAGCGAGGAGAGCGACGAGGCGATCGCCGCCCTGCGCCACACCCCGGCCGGCGCCTTCGGCTCCTGTCGCTACAAGCTCAAGGACATCGAGACCCACCGCGCCCAGTACGAGCGGCTGATCGAGGTCTTCAAGGCACACGATATCCGCTACTTCTTCTACAACGGCGGCGGCGACAGCGCCGACACCTGCCTCAAGGTCTCCCAGCTGTCCGAGAAGATGGGCTATCCGCTGACCGCCATCCACGTGCCGAAGACCGTGGACAACGACCTGCCGATCACCGACAACTCCCCCGGCTTCGGCAGCGTGGCCAAGTACATCGCCACCTCCACCCTGGAGACCTCGCTGGACATCGCCTCCATGTGCGCCACCTCCACCAAGGTGTTCGTGCTCGAGGTGATGGGCCGCCACGCCGGCTGGATCGCCGCCGCCGGCGCCCTGGCCGGCGAGAAGGAAGGCGACGCGCCGCACCTGGTGATCTTCCCCGAGGTCGCCTTCGACCGCGCCGCGGTGATGGCACGGGTCGAGCAGTCGGTCAAGGACTACGGCTACTGCGTGATCGTGGTCTCCGAGGGCGCCCGCTACGAGGACGGCACCTTCCTGGCCGACTCCGGCAACACCGACGCCTTCGGCCACCGCCAGCTGGGCGGCGTGGCGCCGACCCTGGCCGGCATGGTCAAGCAGGACCTGGGCTACAAGTACCACTGGGCCGTGGCCGACTACCTCCAGCGCTCCGCCCGCCACCTGGCCTCCAGGACCGACGTGGAGCAGGCCTACGCGGTGGGCGAGAAGGCCGTCGAGCTGGCCATCGCCGGCGACAACGCCAAGATGCCGGCCATCAAGCGCACCGGCGACGCCCCCTACGCCTGGACCGTCGAGGCCGCGCCGCTGGCCGAGGTGGCCAACCGCGAGAAGTTCATGCCCCGCGAGTTCATCAGCGAGAACGGCTTCGGCATCACCGAGGAATGCCGCCGCTATCTGTCGCCGCTGATCCAGGGCGAGGACTTCCCCCCGTTCGAGAACGGCCTGCCCAAGGTCGCGCGCCTGGCCAAGCGGCGCGTCGAGCGCAAGCTGCCGGAATTCAGCATCTAAGCGGCAGGTCCAGAGCCTGAAATCGCCGCGAGAAACAGAAAACCCCGAAGGCAAAACCTTCGGGGTTTTCTTGTAGCTCGGCACCATAGGGGGCCACCCCGCGTCGATGCCTATCGGAGGAACCAGCTCAGCACCAGCAGCACCAGCAGCGCGGCGGCGACGGCCTGCCAGAAGCCCGCCGCCCCGCCCCGCTTCGGCGGCGCCTCGCTCGGCACCGGCGGCGTCGGCGTCTTCAGCGCATGCAGGAACTCCGACAGGCGCCGGAAGCGCAGCGCCCGCTGGGGCGTCAGGGCGCGCTTCAGCGCCTCGTCGAGGGCCTCCGGCACCTCCGGGTTGAGCGCCCGGGCGCTGCGATAGTGCATGCGCTCCAGGTCGGTGTGGCGCAGCAGATCCTTCACCGGCACCTCAAAGGGCAAGGCGCCGGTCAACAGCCAGTAGACGGTGGACGCCAGCGAGTACTGGTCGCTGCGACGGCCGACCTCGTCGTCCATGGCGTACTCCGGCGCACTGTGCTCGGTGAGCCCCACCTGGCGCAACAGCCCGCGGGAGCGACGATGGCCGTCGACGTCGCGCAGGTGGCAGGCGCTGAAGTCGGTCAGCACCACCTGGCCGTGGCGGTCGACCAGCACGTTCTCGGGGTGGATCTGCTGGTGTATCAGGTCGCGGCGATGCAGCGCCTGCACCGCCTTGCCCAGCTGGGTGGCGATGTCGAGCCGCTGCCCCAGGCCCGCCCGGGGATGACGCCGCGCCCACTCCTCCAGCGTCATGCCTTCCACGTAGGCCATCAGGTAATAGAGGAAGCGCCGCGGCCGCGAGGGCGTCATGACCCGCACCACGAACGGCGAGCGCACCCGCTCGACGATCCACTGCTGCAGCAGGAAGTGCTCCAGGTAGGCGTTGCGACTGGAGAGCTCCGGGCTCGGCGCCTTCATCACCATCTCGCGCTCGGTGTGGGTATCGCGCACCCGGTAGACCCGCGACTGGGCGGTGCGCGACAGCACCTCCTGCACCTCGAGCCCGTCCAGCCGTTCCCCTACCGCCAGCTCCGGCGGAATCGGCAGCTCGCCGTAGGAGCGGTCCGGCTGGTCGCGCTGCTCCTCGGGCAGCGCATCGATGCGCACCAGCTGGAAGCAGAACGGATCGCCGCCATAGCCGCGGGCGCTGGCGCGCTCGCTGGCGGTCTGGGCCAGGCGTTCGCAGGCCGCGTGCAGGTCGCTGGCGTCCTGGCGAATCAGCTGCACATAGTCCGAGGGCATCAGGGTGCCCTGCACCGCCTGGGTGGTGAACAGGAAGATATCGCCCTGCTTGAGCGGCAGCTCCACGTAGTCGATGTCGAGGCTGGCATCCATGCCCAGCGCCCGTGAGGGATAGCGGTAGCCGCCGAGGTCGGTGACATGGTCGCGGCTGAGCTGTTCGAACTCGGCCCCCCGCAGGCGAAAGACCAGCGTGTCGCCCATGTGGAAGAGATGCGCCGCCTGGCCCTGGTAGACCATCGCCGACATCGAGCTCACGTAGCCGCCGTCACGCACCTGGCGGCTCTGGCCATAGCACCAGCTGTTCAGGGCATGCAACACCCGGTGCGCCGAGAGCTTGGCGCCCCAGTGCTCGGGCGTCGAATAGAAGTCGGCCAGAAAGCCCTGCACGCTGAGATCGCCGGCCTGCTTGGCCAGCGGATTGCGCGAGGTCGAGTCGGTGATCAGCGCCGTCGCGCCCTTGCCCGTCAGCAGCGCCGTCTCGTCGGGCACGCAGACCGACATCGAGCTGCGATGACGCCCTCGGTCCGGCACCACGAAGGCCTGGCCGAAACTCAATGACAGTTGCGCGGATGCCACGACGATCTCCTTGTGTGTCAGCGACTTCGAGACCGAAAGGCCCCTTTCCATCGCCGCCATGATACACGCCCACCCCCGTGCCTGGCTCTCCCCCCATGGTCGGCGTCCTCGCGGCGCCCGAACGACCTAGGTCGGGTTGGTAATCGCCGGGGCGGCCTCGTATAATTCGGCGGATTTTCAACCGACGGCCACCCGCCAGGGTGATACGCCCAGGGCCACAAGCCAGAGAAGGACGCGCTCATGAACTTCGACAACATTCCCGCCGGCAAGGACCTGCCGAACGACCTCTACGTCGCCATCGAGATCCCGGCCAACCACGCCCCGGTCAAGTACGAGATCGACAAGGACATGGGCGCCCTGCTGGTCGACCGCTTCATGGCCACCCCGATGTTCTACCCGGCCAACTACGGCTTCATCCCGCACACCCTGGCCGACGACGGCGACCCGCTGGACGCCCTGGTCGTGACCCCGTATCCGGTCCAGCCCGGCAGCGTCATCCGCGCGCGTCCGGTCGGCATCCTGAACATGACCGACGAAGCCGGCGAAGACGCCAAGCTGGTCTGCGTGCCGCACGAGAAGCTGTCCAGCCTGTATGACGACGTCCAGGAAGTGACCGACCTGCCGGAACTGCTGCGCCAGCAGATCGCCCACTTCTTCGAGAACTACAAGGACCTCGAGAAGGGCAAGTGGGTCAAGGTGGAGTCCTGGGAAGGCGTCGAGGCCGCGCGCAAGGCCATCGAGAAGTCCGTCGCCGCCTACAGCAAGGCCTGATCGCGACCGCGATCCCGTCTCGCGGAACGCACGCCTCCTGCGAGACATGAGACGAAAAAGGGCCGCCCGGTGGGCGGCCCTTTTTACATGACGACTGACATGCCGGCATGGTGCCGATCGAGCGACGCCCCGCCCGACTCAGGATGCCTCGCCGTCTTCCGGCACGGCCAGCGCCTCGGCGTCGTCATCGGGCGCCTCAGACGCCTCTTCACCGTTTTCCCCGCTGCTTGCTTCGGCGCTCTCTTCGCTGCTTCCTTCTGCACCTTCTACGACGCTCGCGTCTTTCGCTACCTGAGCCTCCGGCTCTCCGGCTTCCGCCGCGCTTTCTTCGGCGCCTTCACCAGCGCCTTCTGCCGCAGTCGCCTCGTCGCCGGCCGACTCGGCGGCTGCACTATCGGCGCCCGTCTCCTCGGGCGACGCCGCGGCCTCGCCTTCGCCGGATGAGGCCGAGGCCTCAGGCGCTGCCGGCGGCGCGTCGGGCGCGCCAACCTGCGTCGCCACGTCCTCGGAGAGCTCGCGGCTCAGGTCGCGGGCCCGCAGCACGTGGTGCGCCATCACCAGCGAGTGATTGGCGAACAGCCCGAAGCCGGAGCCATTGAGGATCACCGGGCTCCACAGTCGGCGCTGGCTGAGCTCGAGTTCGGCCAGCAGGGCCTCCCAGCGCATGGCCAGCCCGGCCGCCTCGATCCGCTCGGCCTGGTCGCGGCGCACCGCCTCGAGCAGGCGATGCAGGGCCCAGGCCTGGCCGCGGGCCTCGAAGAAGACGTTATCGAGCCGGTACCAGGGCGTCTCCGTGGGCAGCCCCTCGGTGTCGAGATCCAGCCCGGCCAGCGCCTCGGGGCTGCCGACACTCGCGGAGAGGCGCCGCCCCATGTCGTCGAGCCCTCGGGCCACACCATTCAGCCAGGCGGCGAGGCCCTGGGCGTCGGCGGCGAAGCCGGCCTGGCCGCCGGCCACCGCCTGACGATAGCCGTCGAGCGCGGCGCGGGCCTGCTCGAGGCGATGCTCGGTGGAGGGATAGAACCAGTCGTCGGCGTCGCCCTCCAGCGCGGTGCGGGCGGCATCCAGCGCCGAGGCGTCGCCGCCGGCGATGGTCGGCAGCGACTGGCTCATCCAGCGCGCCCGGTCGAGCACGCCGAGCTCCCAGGCCGGCATGTTGTCCAGCCACAGCCCCGGCGGCGCCAGGTCGTTGCGCAGGTAGCCGCCCGGCTTGTCCAGCAGCGTGGTCACCAGCGACGACAGGCCGTCCACGGTGGCCGTGCCGGAGGCGGGGCCGGCGATCGCCGCGGCATCGTCGGCCGGCACCTCGGCCTGGGGCGCCTCGAGGGCCGGCGTGCGGCTCCACCAGACCCCGAGGCCAAGCGCCACCACCAGCGCGATGATCAGCGCCGCCAGCAGCGGCTTCCAGATCCAGCCATATTGCGGACGCTCCAGCGCCTCCTTCCTGCGGCGGCGCCGGTCGGCCGCCTGTCGCTTCAATGCCATGATAGAATTTCCCTGACGATGTGGGCCCGGAATCCGCCCGAGCTGCGACGACGCGGCGCATACCCCCACGCCCCGCCGCTACGTTATCCTGAGCGCGCCGGATGCCGGCTCGGCACTGCACGCCCCTGCATCAGATCATAGCGGCCAACGCCGCGGAACCCCATGCCCCGCCAAGGGTCACACGCTCGCCGCCGATTAACGGCCTCGGCATTGACGCCACGACACCCGCCTCAAGATCAAGGAACGCCCCGTGCTTCACCTTCGCCGCCTGCCATGCCTGCTCGTCCTGCTGTGGATCCCGCTGCTCGCCCAGGCGCAGTGGTTCGACAACGGCGACGACGGCGACTTCCTGCCCGTCGAGGAAGCCTTCCAGCCCAGCGCCTGGCACGACGGCGAGACGCTTTCGATCGGCGTCGAGAACGCCGACGGCTACTATCTCTATCGCCATCGCTTCAGCGTCGAGAGCGACACTCCCGGCGTGACCCTCGGCGAGCCTCGGCTGCCGGCCGGCCAGGCCAAGACCGACGAGTTCCTCGGCGACGTGCGGGTCTTCTACGACCGCGTCGTGTTCACGGTGCCGATCGAGCACCGGGGCGAGGGAATTCCCGAGGGGCCGTTCGATGTGACCTTCGGCTTCCAGGGCTGTGCCGACGCCGGCCTCTGCTATCCGCCGGAGACGGTGTCGCTGCAGGCGCCCGAGGGCCAGGCACCGGCCGCCTTCGCCGATGCGACCCCCGACCGGTCGGTCGCGACCGACATCGACACCCGGCCCGCTTCCGGCGCGCCCGCGGCCCCGGTCAGCGAGGACGGCCGCTTCAGCGCCCTGCTCGAGGAGGCCAGCCTGCCGCTGGTGCTGGGCCTGTTCTTCCTCGCCGGCCTGGGGCTGACCTTCACCCCCTGCGTGCTGCCGATGATCCCGATCCTGTCCTCGATCATCGTCGGCCAGCAGCCCCGCCGCCCGCGTGCCTTCGCCCTGTCGCTGTCCTACGTGGCCGGCATGGCGCTGACCTATGCGGTGGTGGGCGTGCTGATGGGCAGCTTCGGCGCCGGGCTGAATCTCCAGGCGCGGCTGCAGTCGGCCCCGGTGCTGATCGGGTTCGCCGGGCTGTTCACGCTGTTCGCCCTGGCCATGTTCGGCGCCTTCGACCTGCGCCTGTCGTCGCGGCTGTCGGGGCGCATCGAGGCCTGGCAGACCCGCGCCCAGAAGAGCGGCCCGGCCGGCCTGGCACTGGCCGGTGCGCTCTCGGTGCTGGTGGTCTCGCCCTGCGTGTCGGCGCCGCTGGCCGGCGCCCTGGTGTTCATCTCTTCCACCGGCGATGCGGCGATGGGCGGCATCGCCCTGCTGGCCCTGGCGCTCGGCATGGGCGTGCCGCTGCTGCTGGTCGGCACCTTCGGCCCGACCCTGCTGCCGCGCACCGGCGCCTGGATGAACGGCATCAAGGCCGCCTTCGGCATCCTGCTGCTGGGGGTCGCCGTGTGGCTGATCGAGCGCCTGGTGCCTGGCCCGGTGGCCCTGCTGCTGTGGGCCGCCCTGGCCATCGGCACGGCGCTGACCCTCGGCGCCCTGAGCCTGAACGCGCCCCAGGGCTGGGCGCGCGCCCGCCAGGCGCTGGGCATCCTGCTGCTGGTGTGGGGCGTGACCCTGGTGATCGGCGCCTCCCGCGGCGCCGAGGACCCGCTGCGCCCGCTGGCCCGTCACGGCGCCCCGGCGCTGGCCGAATCCGGCCCCGGCGCCCCCGAGCCGGTGACGGTGGTCACCCGGCTCGACGAGCTGGACGCGGCCCTGGCCGCGGCCGAGCGACCGGTGTTCGTCGACGTCACCGCCGAGTGGTGCATCTCCTGCAAGGTCATGGAGCGCGAGGTCTATCCCGACCCGGCCGTGGTCGCGGCGCTGTCCGGCTTCGAGCGCATCGAGGTCGACGTCACCGAGACCGACGCCGCCAGCCGGGCGCTGCTGGAGCACTACGCCCTGTTCGGACCGCCGAGCCTGCTGTTCTTTGACGGCGGTCGCGAACTGCGCCAGGCCCGCATCCAGGGCGAGGTCGACGCCGACCAGTTGGCCCGCCATCTGGAGGGCGTGAGCGCCTCGCTCGACGGCGCCGCCGCCGCGGGCTAGGGTTCATTGGCGAACGCCGTTCGGGCCGCTGGACATCGCCCGGGAATTTCGGCAAACTCCGCCCACACCGCTTTTCGAGGCCAATAGAGACGACAAGAGACGAGATCTTGTCGCGATCTATAGCAAGTTAGCCAAGGTTGACTGCGACGGCCGTTATCCCGAACTCACCATTGAGACGACGTCATATGGATATTCGCAAGGTCAAGAAGCTGATCGAGCTGCTGGAAGAGTCGAACATCAGCGAGATCGAGATCCAGGAAGGCGAAGAGTCTGTGCGCATCAGCCGTCACCCGAACGGCACCGCCTACCCGCAGCCGGCCGCTCCCGCCTGGCCGGCAGGCGCTCCGGCTCAGCCCGCCGCTCCGGCGCCGCAGGCGCCGGCCGCTGCCGCCGAGCCCGCCGTCGAACAGGGCCCGTCCTACCAGGGCCAGGAAGTGCTGTCGCCGATGGTCGGCACCTTCTACCGCGCCCCGGCCCCGGGCGCCAAGCCGTTCGCCGAAGTCGGCCAGAGCGTCAAGAAGGGGGAAACCATCTGCATCGTCGAGGCGATGAAGATGATGAACCAGATCGAGGCCGATCGTGACGGCGTCATCGAGGCCTTCCTGGTCGACGACGGCGAGCCGGTCGAATTCGAGCAGCCGATGGTCGTCATCTCCTGATCCCTTCACCCACATTGGCGGACCCCATCATGCTGGACAAGGTTCTCATCGCCAATCGCGGCGAGATCGCTCTGCGTATCCTGCGTGCCTGCAAGGAGCTCGGCATTCGCACGGTCGCGGTCCACTCCAAGGCCGACCGCGACCTGATGCACGTGCGCCTGGCCGACGAGGCCGTGTGTATCGGCCCGGCCTCCTCCGCGCAGTCCTACCTCAACATCCCGGCGCTGATCAGCGCCGCCGAGGTCACCGACTCGAGCGCCATCCACCCCGGCTACGGCTTCCTCTCCGAGAACGCCGACTTCGCCGAGCAGGTGGAACGCTCCGGCTTCACCTTCATCGGCCCCCGCGCCGAGACCATTCGCCTGATGGGCGACAAGGTCAGCGCCATCGAGGCCATGAAGAAGGCCGGCGTGCCCACCGTACCGGGCTCCAACGGCCCGCTGGGCGACGACGAAGGCGAGATCCTCGCCACCGCTCGCCGCATCGGCTATCCGGTGATCATCAAGGCGGCCGCCGGCGGCGGCGGACGCGGCATGCGCGTGGTGCACACCGAGGGCCACCTGCTCTCCGCGGTGACCGTGACCCGCACCGAGGCCCACTCGGCCTTCGGCGACGGCACCGTCTACATGGAGAAGTTCCTCGAGAACCCGCGCCACGTCGAGGTGCAGGTACTGGCCGACGGCCAGGGCAATGCCGTCCACCTCTATGACCGCGACTGCTCGCTGCAGCGCCGTCACCAGAAGGTGCTCGAGGAAGCCCCGGCCCCGGGCCTCGACCCGGACGCCCGCGCCCAGGTGCTCAAGGCCTGCACCGATGCCTGCATCGAGATCGGCTACCGCGGCGCCGGCACCTTCGAGTTCCTGTACGAGAACGGCCAGTTCTTCTTCATCGAGATGAACACCCGCGTGCAGGTCGAGCACCCGGTCACCGAGATGGTCACCGGCGTCGACATCGTCCGCGAACAGCTGCGCATCGCCTCCGGCCTGCCGCTGTCCGTGAGCCAGGACGAGATCGAGCTCAGCGGCCACGCCTTCGAGTGCCGCATCAACGCCGAGGATGCCAGGACCTTCATGCCCTCCCCGGGCAAGGTCACCCTCTACCACCCGCCGGGTGGCATCGGGGTGCGCATGGACTCCCACGTCTACACCGGCTACTCGGTGCCGCCGCATTACGACTCCCTGATCGGCAAGCTGATCACCTGGGGCGTCGACCGCGAGACGGCGCTGACCCGCATGCGCAACGCCCTGGACGAGCTGCTGGTCGAAGGCATCAAGACCAACACCGACCTGCACAAGGATCTGGTCCGCGACGGCTATTTCCAGCAGGGCGGCGTCAACATCCACTACCTGGAGAAGAAGCTGGGCCTCTGAGCCCGGTCGGCACTCCTCCGGCAGCGGGGCGGCTTGGCCGCCCCGCCGTCGTTTCACCACTCGATTCCCGGGAGTTTCCATGCCCTGGCTGCAACTCAAGGCCCGCATCGCCCCCGAGCAGGCCGACCTGCTCGAGGAACTGCTGCTGGACGAAGGCGCCACCGCCATCACCCTCCAGGACGCCCAGGACGACCCGCTGTTCGAACCCGAGCGCGGCACCACGCCGCTGTGGGACGAAACGGTGCTGACCGGCCTCTACGACGACCTCGAGGGCCTGCCCGCGATGCTCGAGCGCCTGGCCGGCGCTTGGTCCGAGGCCATGCCCGGCGAGCCCTGTCCCGAGATCGAGCATGAACTGCTCGACGATCGCGACTGGGAGCGCGCCTGGATGGACGACTTCGCGCCCCTGCAGATGGGCCAGAAGCTGTGGATCGTGCCGAGCTGGCACGAGGCGCCGGACCCTCAGGCGGTCAACCTGCATCTCGATCCCGGCCTGGCCTTCGGCACCGGCACCCACCCCACCACGGCGCTGTGCCTTTCCTGGCTCGACGGCCTGGCCGTGGCCGGCGAGCTCGACGGCCGCGAGGTACTGGACGTGGGCTGCGGCTCCGGCATCCTGGCCATCGCCGCGCTCAAGCTCGGCGCGAGCTCGGCTCGGGGCACCGACATCGACCCCCAGGCGCTTGCCGCCAGCCGCGACAACGCCGAGCGCAACGGCGTCGAGGAAGACGACTTCTCGCTCCACTATCCGGAGCAGCTCGACGCCACAGCGCGCTTCCCGGTGGTGATCGCCAACATCCTGGCCGGCCCGCTGGTCGAGCTGTCCGGCGAGATCGCCGGGCGCGTGACGCCGGGCGGCCGCCTGGCGCTGTCCGGCATTCTCGAGGCCCAGGCCGACGAGGTGCGCGAGGCCTACGAGGCACGCGGCCTGATCATGGACGAGCCCGAGGTGCGTGAGGGCTGGGTGCGCCTCACCGGACGGCGCGCCGCCGAGGGCTGACCGCACCGTCGCCGCCGCGTCCGGCGCCGACCACCGTGTGCAGGGCGACGCCCTGCCGCACGTTGCTCCTTCACCCAGGCCATCGGGGGGCGTATGATATGTCCCCCCTTCGAACCATCGATCTCGACCATGCCCGATTCACGCCCCCTGCCTCGCATCGGCGCTCATGCGTTGCCGAACCGGGTGATCCTGGCCCCCATGGCCGGCGTCACCGACCGTCCCTTCCGCGCGCTCTGCCGGCGGCTGGGCGCGGGCCTGGTGGTGGGCGAGATGGTGACCTCGGACCCGAACCTGTGGCACACCCGCAAGTCGCGCCTGCGCATGGACCATCGCGGCGAACCCGGCCCCCGCGCCGTGCAGATCGCCGGCGGCGACGCCGAGATGCTCGCCGAGGCGGCGCGACTCAACGCCGAGATGGGCGCCGAGATCATCGACATCAACATGGGCTGCCCGGCGAAGAAGGTCTGCAACAAGGCCGCCGGCTCCGCTCTGCTGCGCGACGAGGCCCTGGTGGCCGAGATCCTCGAATCGGTGGTCGCCGCGGTGGACGTGCCGGTGACGCTGAAGATCCGCACCGGCTGGTGCGCCGACAGCAACAACGGCGTGCGGGTGGCCAAGCTGGCCGAGGACGCCGGCATCCAGGCGCTGGCCGTGCACGGCCGTCATCGCCAGCAGCGCTACGGCGGCGAGGCCGAGTACGACACCATCGCCGCCATCAAGGCCGCGGTGAGCCTGCCGATCTTCGCCAACGGCGATGTCGATTCGCCGGAGAAGGCCCGCCACGTCCTCGACTATACTGGAGCGGATGCGGTGATGGTCGGCCGCGGTGCCCAGGGCAACCCCTGGATCTTTCGCGAGATCGACCACTACCTGCGGCACGGCCAGCGCCTCGCGGCGCCCGACGACGCCGAGCGCGCGGCGGTGCTCCACGGCCACCTGGTGGCCCTGCACGACTTCTACGGTGAGCACATGGGCGTGCGCATCGCCCGCAAGCATCTCGGCTGGTACCTGGCCGGCGATGTGCGCCTCGACGACGACGGACGACGCGCCCTGCGCGCCACCTTCAATGGCCTGGACAGTGCCGCTGCCCAGTGCCGCTTCATCGACGAACTCTTTCGTCATGACCCCGTCACGGCGCCGCACCGTGTCGCCCGGGCCATGACGCCGGATGGAACCTGTGCCGCATGACCAGCAGCCAAGCCCTTGACCAGAATTCCGCGCTGACCGAGCTGGACGCCCGAGCCTCCCGTCGCCTCGACGAGGCCGACGGCAGCGCGCTGAGCCCCCACGGCGACATGCCCCTGCGCGAGGCCGTCGACGCCGCCATGCGACGCTACTTCGACCACCTCGACGGCGGCGACGTCACCGACCTTCACGCCATGGTGATGGCCGAGGTCGAGGCGCCGCTGCTGGCCTCGGTGCTCGAGAACGCCCAGGGCAACCAGACCCGCGCCGCCGAGATGCTCGGCCTCAACCGCGGCACCCTGCGCAAGAAGCTCAAGCACTACGGGCTGATCTGACTCCCCGCGAGGGCGCCATCGAGCGCCCTCGCTTGCGTTTTGTTCCCTCAACGCCCAACAGAGTGACCTTCATGTCCCAAGCCTCTTCCACTCCGGTCCGTCGCGCCCTGATCAGCGTGTCCGACAAGACCGGCATCGTCGACTTCGCCCGCGGCCTCAGCGACCAGGGCGTCGAGCTGCTCTCCACCGGCGGCACCTTCCGCCTGCTGCAGGAGAACGGCATTCCGGTCACCGAGGTCTCCGAGCACACCGGCTTCCCCGAGATCATGGACGGCCGCGTCAAGACCCTGCATCCGAAGATCCACGGCGGCATCCTCGGTCGTCGCGGCCAGGACGACGCGGTGATGGCCGAGCACGACATCGCGCCGATCGACATGGTGGTGGTCAACCTGTATCCGTTCTCGGCCACCGTGGCGCGCCCGGATTGCACCCTCGAGGACGCCATCGAGAACATCGACATCGGCGGCCCGACCATGGTCCGCTCCTGCGCCAAGAATCACGCCTACACCACCATCGTGGTCGACGCCGGCGACTACGGCCGCGTGCTCGAGGAAGTCGCCCGGGGCGGCATGCAGCAGGCCACCCGCTTCGACCTGGCGGTCAAGGCCTTCGAACACACCGCCGGCTACGACGCCGCCATCGCCGACTACCTCGGCCAGCGCGTCGAGGGCGGCGAGGACGGCTTCCCGCGCACCTACAACCTGCAGTTCCACAAGAAGCAGTCCATGCGCTACGGCGAGAACCCGCACCAGTCCGCGGCCTTCTACGTCGAGCCGAACTGCCAGGAACCGAGCGTCTCCACCGCCGAGACCCTGCAGGGCAAGCCGCTGTCGTTCAACAACGTGGCCGATACCGACTCCGCGCTGGAGTGCGTGAAGAGCTTCACCGACACCGCCTGCGTGATCGTCAAGCACGCCAACCCCTGCGGCGTGGCCGTCGGCGCCAGCCAGCTCGAGGCCTACGACAAGGCCTACGCCACCGACCCGACCAGCGCCTTCGGCGGCATCATCGCCTTCAACCGCGCGCTCGACACCGAGACCGCCCGCGCCATCATCGACCGCCAGTTCGTCGAGGTGATCATCGCCCCCGGGGTCGAGGACGCGGCCCGCGAGATCGTCGCCGAGAAGAAGAACGTGCGCCTGCTCGACATCTCCGCGCACTGGCCCGGCGAGCGCGAACACGCCCACGACCTCAAGCGCGTCACCGGCGGCCTGCTGGTCCAGGACCGCGACCTGGGCATGGTCGGCCGCGACGAGCTGACCGTGGTCACCGAGCGCGTGCCCTCGGAGCAGGAGATGCGTGATCTGGCCTTCGCCTGGAAGGTCGGCAAGTACGTCAAGTCCAACGCCATCGTCTACGTCAAGGACGGCCAGACCATCGGCGTGGGCGCCGGCCAGATGAGCCGCGTCTACTCGGCCAAGATCGCCGGCATCAAGGCCGCCGACGAGGGCCTCTCCGTGCCCGGCTCGGTGATGGCCAGCGACGCCTTCTTCCCGTTCCGCGACGGCATCGACGCCGCCGCCAAGGCCGGCATCACCGCGGTGATCCAGCCCGGCGGCTCCATGCGCGATCAGGAAGTGATCGACGCCGCCAACGAGGCCGGCATCGCCATGGTCTTCACCGGCATGCGCCACTTCCGCCACTGAGCTGCAAGCTGCAAGCTGCAAGCTGCAAGCTGCAAGCTGCAAGCTGCAAGCTGCAAGCTGCAAGCTGCAAGCTGCAAGCTGCAAGCTGCAAGCTGCAAGCTGCAAGCTGCAAGCTGCAAGCTGCAAGCTGCAAGCTGCAAGCTGCAAGTCAGCAGCATGAAACCGCCCGAAGTAAAAGAAACCCCGAAGGCCAGGGCCTTCGGGGTTTTCTCGTAGCTCGGCGCTTGTAGCTCGGCGCTTAGGCGCCCAGATCAATACACAGATACTTGGTCTCGAGGAACTCCTCGATGCCCTGATGGCCGCCCTCGCGGCCGAGGCCGGAGGCCTTGACCCCACCGAAGGGCGCCGCGGCGTTGGAGATCAGCCCGGTGTTGATGCCGACCATGCCGTACTCCAGCGCCTCGGAGACGCGCCATACGCGGGCCAGGTCGCGGGAATAGAAGTAGGAGGCCAGGCCGAACTCGGTGTCATTGGCCATGGCCACGGCGTCCTGCTCGTCATCGAACGGGAACACCGCGGCCAGCGGGCCGAAGGTCTCCTCGGTGGCGACCTTCATGCTGCCGTTGGCGGCGTTGATCAGCGTCGGGGTGAAGAAGTTGCCGCCCAACGGGTGCGGATGGCCGCCCAGCAGCAGCTCGGCGCCATGATCCACGGCGTCCTGAACGTGCTCGGAGACCTTCTCCACCGCGCGGTCGTCGATCAGCGGGCCGATGTTGACGCCCTCGTCGCTGCCGTTGCCCACCTTCAGCTCGCTGTTCATGGCCACCGCCAGCTTCTCGCAGAAGGCATTGACCACGCTGGACTGCACCAGGAAGCGGTTGGTGCACACGCAGGTCTGACCGGCGTTGCGGAACTTGGCGGCCATGGCGCCTTCCACGGCGGCGTCCAGGTCGGCGTCCTCGAACACGATGAAGGGCGCGTTGCCGCCGAGCTCCAGCGAGATCTTCTGCACGTGGCGCGAGGCCTGGCTCATCAGCTCGCGCCCCACCTCGGTGGAGCCGGTGAAGGTGATCTTGCGCACCAGCGGGGACTCGGTCAGCGCCGCGGCGATCTCCGAGGCGCGCCCGGGCACCACGTTGAACACGCCGCGCGGCACGCCGGCGCGCTCGGCCAACAGCGCCAGCGCGGTGGCGGAGAAGGGTGTCTGGCTGGCCGGCTTGACCACGAAGGTACAGCCCGCGGCCAGCGCGGCGCCGGCCTTGCGGGTGATCATCGCCGCCGGAAAGTTCCACGGCGTGATGGCGCCGACCACGCCGATCGGCTGCTTGGTGACCAGGATGCGCTGCTGGGCCTGGGCGGCGGGAATGGTCTCGCCGTAGACCCGGCGGGCCTCCTCGGCGAACCAGCGCAGGAAGCTCGCCGCGTAGGCGATCTCGCCGGCGGCTTCCTTGAGCGGCTTGCCCTGCTCGAAGGTCATGATCATGGCCAGGTCGTCCTGATGCTCGAGCATCAGGTCGTGCCATTTCATCAGGATATCGGCCCGTTCCTGGGCGGTGAGGGCGCGCCAGGCCGGCAGGGCCGCATCGGCGGCGGCGATGGCGCGTTCAGTCTCGGCGCGGCCGAGCCTCGGCACGTCGCCCATCGATTCGCCGGTGGCCGGGTTGATCACATCGATCTGCTCGCCGCTGTCGGCGGCGACCCAGCTGCCGTCGATATAGGCGAACGGGCAATAGAGCTGGGTTTCCTTCAGGGCTTCCATGTTTGACTCCTGGGGTGCGGCCTTGCGGGGATGCATCTCATGCTAAGCGCAAGCCCCCCGACACGCCAACCGCTCATCCATGAGCGTCATTCAACCCTGCCGCCCCGGCGCGGCCGCGGAGTCAGGCCGGGCGACGCGCCTCGCGGGAGTCGGAGAGCGTGATCGAGACCGAATCAGAGAAGCGCAGCGCATGGGGCTTGTCGATCTCGACCTGCGCCGCCAGCACCTGCTCATCGCTCATCACCAGGTCGAGCACCTCGCGGGTCATGCGTTCCAGCAGCTGGAAGCGATTGTCCTCCACGTGGGCGATCACCTGCTTGGTGATGGTGCGATAGTTCAGCGCCTGCTCGATGTGGTTGAAGGCCACCGCCTTGTCGGCGCGATAACGGATCACCATGTTGATCACCACGTCCTGGCGATTCTGGATCTCCTCTTCCTTGATACCGATATGGGTCCTCAGGCGCAGATCCTTGATGCGGATCGTCGCCAGATCGTGATCGAGGTGCTCGTCGCCCAGCGCGTGCAGTGACATGTCGCTCTCCTTAGCGGCCTCAGCGGCCTTGAACCAGGGTCAGGAACTCCTGGCGCGTGCTCTGGTGCTCGCGGAAGGCACCGAGCATCACCGAGGAGGTCATGCTGGAATTCTGTTTCTCGACGCCGCGCATCATCATGCACATATGGCGGGCCTCGACCACCACCGCCACGCCGCGGGCGTTGGTGACCTGCTGTACCGCCTCGGCGATCTGGCGGGTCAGGTTCTCCTGAATCTGCATGCGACGGGCATACATGTCCACGATACGGGCGAACTTGGACAGGCCCAGCACCTTGCCCTGGGGCAGGTAGGCGATGTGGCACTTGCCGATGAACGGCAGCAGGTGGTGCTCGCACATCGAGTACAGCTCGATGTCCTTCACCAGCACCATCTCGTCGGTCTCGGAGGCGAAGACCGCGCCGTTGACGATCTCCTCCAGCGACTGCTGATAGCCATGGTTGAGGAACTGCATGGCCTTGGCGGCCCGCTTGGGGGTGTCACGGAGCCCCTCCCGTTCGGGGTCCTCCCCCAGTCCCTCGATGATCTGGCGGTAGTGCTTGGCGAGCTGTTCGGTCATGGTCAGGCCCCATGCAGAGTCGTGATAGTGGTGCGTCGGCGATGGCCCGGCCACACCTTATACATAACTTATTAAAAAACCGCTTCTTGTACAATTAGCGGATCAGGGAAAGCGTCATTCTAGCGCAAGGCGCCGCTCGACGCAGTGCCGCGGCGGCCTCGCGGCCGCATGACGGCGACGCCATGTCGCACCGGTCCGACTGGGTGCCGCCGGCGGCTGTGATAGAGTTGAGCCCACCGCGACACTCGACCCGCTGCCTGCCGAGCACCGACATGTTCAAGCCGACGATTCTGCTGATGGCGACCGCCCTGGCCCTGCCGAGCCTGGCCCTGGGCGACACCCTCTCCCTGCCCGCCGATGCCCGGGTGGCCATGGCCCTGGTCGATGACCTGGCCCTCGACGCCGAGACCCCGAGCCGCGACAACGTGGTGATGCATCCGGTGCAGAGCGAACGGGGCAGCCACCGCCTCCCCGATTACTGCGTCGTCACCGGCAATGCCCGGCGCGACGGCGAGCGACTGCGGCTGACCGCCAGCGCCCTGACCTGCGTCGAGACCGCCGGCGCCGACAGCGCCATCTACAGCGGCGGGCTCACCGCCGGCGCCTACGACGAGGACGGCGCCTTCGGCCTCGACGCCTGTGCGGACGGCCGCTGCCGGCTGACGCCGGATGACGTCTTCGTGCTGACGCTGACCCGGCCGCTGAGCCTGGAGCAGCAGGCGAATCCGTCCGCGGAGATCAACGCCCGCCGCCGCCAGCACGACGCCGACGAAACCGCCGGCCGGCCGTAACCGCCGCTGCGCGTCGCCCGGGCGCGGCTCAGGACAGCCAGCGGGCCGTGCCGTCCAGCTTCAGCCGCTGCTGCTCGAGCTCGCGCAGGTGAGCGTCCCAGTAGCCGGCGTCCGCCAGCCACGGAAACGCCTGCGGGAAGGCCGGATCCTCCCAGCGCGCCACCAGCCAGGCGCTGTGGCGCATCAGCCGCAGCGCGCGCAGCGGCTCCACCAGCGCCAGCTCGCCGCGATCGAAGTCGCGGTGCTGCTCGTAGCCCTCGATCACCTCGGAGAGCTGCATCTGGCGCTCGCCCTCGTCCTCGGCGGTGAGCAGCATCCACAGGTCCTGCACCGCCGGCGCCATCAGGCAGTCGTCGAAGTCCACCAGCGCGAAGTGCTCGTCGCGGCCCAGCATGTTGCCCAGGTGGCAGTCGCCCTGGACCCGCAGCTGTCGCGCCGGCCACTCCCGGGCGCCGAGCGCCTCGATCAGGCCCCGGCTGATGCGCTCGTAGGCCGGGCGCTGATGATCCGTCAGCCAGCGGCTGGCCAGCACCGCCTCGGCGGCCTCCTCGGCCATCGCCCGCGGCGCCAGGTGGCGGCGATGCACGAAGGCCCGGCGCTCGCCCACCGCGTGCACGGCGCCGATGGTCTCGCCGAGGGCGAACAGGTGCTCGGGATTGTCCAGCTCCGGCGCCTGGCCGGGCAGATGGGGAAACAGCGAGAAGCGGAAGTCGTCGTGGCGATGCAGGCTCGCCCCCGCATCATCGCGCCAGGGGGCGGCCACCGTCACCCCGGCCGCCTCGAGCTCGGCCAGGAAGTCGTGCTCCTCCTGGATCCGGGAGTCGCTCCAGCGGTTCGGGCGATAGAACTTGACCACCCAGCGGCGGCGCTCGTCGTCATGCACCAGGTAGACCCGGTTCTCGTAGCTGTTGAGCGCGAAGGGCTCGCCCGGCAGCCAGAAGCCCAGGGACTCCACCGCCGCCACGACCCGCGCGGGCTCGAGGCGAGCAAAGGGATGAATCGCATCGGTCATGGGCGTTCTCGTCACAGGCAAAACGCCATGGTAACAAAGCCATCCCCCACACGGCTCCTCGGGGCGGATCCGTCGACAGCCCCCGCCTCTACCGCCTGCCCCGGCGCCCATCGCCACGGATACCGCCGATGGAGAAAGCGGCTAGAAATCGCCCCCGCGACTGCCCTATGCTCGTGCCTTCATCGGCACGGTGACCGATGCACGTCTTGGACACCCCAGCCGGAGGCACGCCATGGAACTGCTGACCTGGATCACCTATCTCGGCGTGATCGTCGCTTTGATCATCTTCCCCGGCCCGGTGGCCCTGCTCTGCACCAGCCACGGCCTGCGCTTCGGCCGCCGCCGCGCCGCGGCCACCGTGTGCGGCGGCACCCTGGCCTCGCTGGCCCTGATGGTGCTGTCGTCGCTGGGCCTCGGCGCCATCCTGGCCGCCTCGGAGACCGCCTTCCACGTGCTGAAGCTCGCCGGCGGCGCCTATCTCGTGATCCTCGGCCTTCAGGCCTGGCGGCGCTCCGGCGACGACTCGCCGCTGGACGCCCCGGACACCGACGCGGCGCCCCCGCTCGCGACCACCTCCGGCCTCCGCCTGTTCCGCCAGGGCTTCCTGGTCGGCATCAGCAACCCCAAGGACCTGCTGTTCTTCGCCGCCCTGTTCCCCAACTTCATCGACGTGGGCGTGCCCCAGCTGTCGCAGTTCGCCATCCTCGCCGCCACCTGGGCGGCGGTCGACCTCAGCCTGATGTGGCTCTACGCCGCCATGGGTTCGGGCCTCGGCCAGTGGTTCCGCCATCCCGGCCGGGCCAGGGGCTTTCATCGCGCCACCGGCGGCCTGTTCATGGCCGCCGGCGGCTCGCTGATCGCCACCTCGCCCTAGACGCCGATTCACGGCGTTTCCCGCGGCGTTCTCGCGATGGCCCAGGCCTCGATCTCCTCGGCGCCCGCCCGGCGACAGGCCCGGGCCAGGGCGTCGAGGGTGGCGCCGGTGGTCATGACGTCATCGAGCAGCACCACCCGCGCCGGCAGCGCCCGGGGCACCTCGAAGGCGCCGCGCAGGTTGCCCCGCCGCCCTCGCCGGTCGAGGCCCCGCTGGCTCGGCGTATCCTTCTTGCGCCGGGCCGGGATGAGCGGCACCTCGAGCCTCGCCGCCAGCCGTTCGGCCAGCCAGCGGCCCTGATCGAAGCCGCGCTCCCGGGCGCGTCGCGGATGCAGCGGCACGGCGATCAGCGCCTGGGGCGGCGCGATGCCGGCCTGGCCCGCTTTCATCCCTTCCTCCAGCCCTTCTTCCAGCCCTTCCTCCAGCAGCGTCAGCAGCAGCGTGCCAGCCCGTGGCGAGGCATGGAACTTGAAGCGCTGCATCAGCCCCGCCACCTCGCCCTCGTAGCGCAGCGGCACCCGGGCGCGAAGGTAGGCCGGCGGCCGACGCAGGCAGTGGCCGCAGGGGCGCGGGGTGACAGTGCCCGGGAGCGGCTCGGCGCAGACCGGGCAGGCCACGCGATTCCAGGGCAGCGCCGCGTGGCAGTCACCGCACCAGGGGCGGCCGGGCGCGCAGGCCGCCAGGCAGAAGGCGCAGCGGCCCGGCAATGCGAGACGCAGCCAGTCGTCAACCTCATGACGCCACAAGGTTGACATGCCGACCTGCCTCCGTACCCTATCGGTCAACTCACGTATTCGTGCCAAGTTGACCATAAGCGAGCCCCTCATGCCTGCCCAGCCCCACGACAACGCCCCGGTTGATCTGACCCTAGCCAGCCGTCCGGACCTTCGCCACGACTGGTCCCTCGAGGAGATCGAGGCGCTGTTCGCGCTGCCCTTCAACGACCTGATGTTCCGCGCCCAGCAGGTCCACCGCGCACACTTCGATCCCAACGCCGTGCAGGTCTCCACCCTGCTGTCGATCAAGACCGGCGCCTGCCCGGAAGACTGCAAGTACTGCCCGCAGTCCGGCCACTACAACACCGGGCTCGGCAAGGAGAAGCTGCTCGAGATCGAGAAGGTGGTGAACCAGGCCAAGGCCGCCAAGGAGGCCGGCGCCAGCCGCTTCTGCATGGGCGCCGCCTGGCGCAGCCCGCGGGAGAAGGACCTCGAGGTGGTGATGGAGATGGTCAGCCAGGTCAAGGCGCTGGGGCTCGAGACCTGCATGACCCTGGGCATGGTCGACGTCGATCAGGCCAAGCGCCTGTCCGAGGCCGGGCTCGACTACTACAACCACAACCTCGACACCTCGCCGGGCTACTATGGCGAGATCATCACCACCCGCACCTACGCCGATCGCCTGGAGACGCTTTCCAACGTGCGCGAGGCGGGCATGAAGGTCTGCTCCGGCGGCATCCTGGGCATGGGCGAGGCGCCCCGCGACCGCGCCGCCCTGCTCCAGCAGCTGGTGCGCCTGGAACCGCATCCCGAATCCGTGCCGATCAACATGCTGGTCAAGGTGCCGGGCACCCCGATGGAGAACGCCGAGGACCTGGACCCGTTGGAGTTCATCCGCGCCATCGCCGTGGCCCGCATCCTGATGCCGAAGAGCCACGTGCGCCTGTCCGCCGGCCGCGAGCAGATGGACGAGTCCACCCAGGCCATGGCCTTCCTGGCCGGTGCCAACTCGATCTTCTACGGCGACACCCTGCTGACCACCGGCAACCCCCAGGTCGAACGCGACCGGGCGCTGTTCGACAAGCTCGGCCTGCACCCGGAGCAGCGCGAGACCTGCGCCGACGACGAGAAGACCGAGGCCGCCCTGGAAGCCGCCATGCGCGAGCGCCAGGACGACGCGATGTTCTACGACGCCACCGGAGCCTGACCCCATGGCCGAGACCTGGTCGCGTCGCCTGGCCGAGCGGGCCGAGGCCCGTCGCGCCGAGGGGCTGTGGCGCGCCCGGCCCACCGTAGGGGCGGGGACGGCCGGCTCGACTTCGCCGGCAACGACTACCTCGGCCTGGCCCGCGACCCGCGCCTCGCCGAGGCCCAGGCCGAGGGCGCGCGGCGCTTCGGCGCCGGCGGCCGGGCCTCGCATCTGGTGTGCGGCCATCAGGAGATCCACGAGGCGCTGGAGCGGCGCCTCGCCGCGCTCACCGGCCGCCCCCGGGCGCTGCTGTTCTCCACCGGCTACATGGCCAACCTGGGCGTGCTGCAGGCGCTGTGCGATCGCCACACGCCGGTCTTCCAGGATCGTCTCAATCACGCCTCGCTGATCGACGGCGCCCGGCTCGCCGGCGCCCCCTCGCGGCGCTTCCACCACCGCGACCTCGATGACCTCGAGCGGCTGCTGGCCCGCGCCCCGAGCGGGGCCCCGGCGCTGGTGGTCAGCGACGGCGTGTTCAGCATGGACGGCGACGTGGCCAACGTGGCGGGGCTTTCCGCCACCGCCCGCCGCCACGACGCCTGGCTGATGATCGACGATGCCCACGGCCTGGGCGTGCTCGGCGAGGCCGGCGACGGCTGCGCCGGCCGGGCCCATGGCGTCGACGACGTGCCGGTGCTGGTCGGCACCCTGGGCAAGGCGCTCGGCAGCGCCGGCGCCTTCGTGGCCGGCAACGAGGCGCTGATCGAGCATCTCGTGCAGTTCGCCCGGCCCTACGTCTATACCACCGCCCAGCCGCCCGGCGTGGCGGCGGCGACCCTGGCCGCCCTCGACGTGCTGGAGGCCGAACCCGAGCGTCGCGCCCGGCTGCATGAGCGCATCGCGCGCTTCCGCCGCGAGGCCGCCACCCTCGGTCTCGAACTGGACGAATCGACCACGCCGATCCAGCCGCTTCGCCTCGGCGACAATGAGCGCACGCTGCGCTGGGCCGCCCGGCTCGGCGACGCGGGCCTTAGGGTCGGCGCCATCCGCGCCCCGACGGTGCCGAAAGGCGAGGCGCGGCTGCGCATCACGCTCTCCGCCGCCCACGACGACGACGCCCTGGACGCCCTGCTCGACGGGCTGGCCGCCTGCCGGCGGGAGGAAGGCCCATGAGCAAATCGGCAAACCGGAAGCTGGTGCTGCTCAGCGGCTGGGGCTGCGACGCGCGGCTCTGGCAGGCCCTCGACGGCCACTGGCCGAGCGGGCTTGCGATCACCGCACCGGACTGGCCGGGATATGGCGAGCGCGAGGCGCTCGAGGATCCCGCCTCGCTGGACGAACTGGCCGAGGCCATGGCCGGTGAGTTGCCGAGCGACGCCGTCTGGGTCGGCTGGTCGCTGGGCGGCCTGCTGGCCGGCGCCCTGCTCGAGCGGCTGCCGGCGCCCCGCGCCCTGGTCCTGCTCGGCATGGGCGAGCGCTTCCCGCATCCCGAAGGCGTCAGCCGCGCCGCCCTGGCCCAGTTTCGCAAGGCCTTCCGGCGCGACCCGGCGGGCACCCACGCCCACTTCCTGCGCTGGCAGCTCGGCGGCGAGCCGTCGCCCCGGTCCGCGCATCAAAGACTCATCGCCCTGCTCGGCGATGACGCCAGCGCCGACACCGCGACCCTGGCCGCGGGGCTCGCCCAGCTCGGCGAGCTCGACAACACCGAGCGCCTCGCCTCGCCGCCCTGCCCGGTGCATCGCCTGGCCGGCGAGGCCGACCCGCTGCTGGCCCCCTCGGTGCGCGAGCGGGCCGACCTGCGACTGCCCGAGGCCGGCCACTGCCCGCTGATCAGCCAGCCGACACGGCTCGCCCGCGCGCTGACCGCCATCGCCGAGACGCCCGAGCGCACGACGATCGCCGGGGCCGCCCTGGAGCCCACGCCATGACCGCCCAGGCAAGTCACGCCGTCGACGCCCGCCCCGGGGACGAGCACAACGACCACGGGAATCGCGACTGGCGCGCCCGGGTCGCCCACGCCTTCTCAAGGGCCGCGCCGCACTATCACGAACGCGCCCGGGCCCAGCAGGCCATGGCCGAGCGACTGATCGCGCGGCTGCCCGACCGCGCCGGCGCCGTGCTGGACCTGGGCTGCGGCCCCGGCGACCTGACCGCCGAGCTCGCGCGTCGCTATGGCGATGGCGCCACGATCCACGGCCTCGACCTGGCGCCGGGCATGCTCACCGAGGCCCGATGCCGCCACGGCGAGGGCATCGACTGGCTGTGCGCCGACGCCGCCGACCTGCCGCTGCCGAGTGGCCGCCTCGACCTGGCGGTCTCCAACCTGGCGATCCAGTGGTGCCCGGACCTGGGGACGGTGCTGGCCGAACTCGCCCGGGTGATACGCCCCGGCGGTCGCGCGCTGATCAACACCCTGGCGCCGGGCACGCTTTCCGAGGTCGGCCAGGCCTGGCAGCGCCCCGGCGCCCTGCTCGACTTCCGCGACGCCGGCCACCATCGCCGCGCCGCCCACGAGGCCGGCTTCCGCCGGGGCGAGGTCACGGAGCGCATCGAACGCTTCCACTATCCCGACCTCTCCGCGGTGATGGCCTCGATCAAGGGCGTGGGCGCCCAGGTGGCCCGCGACGGCGCTAGGCTCTCGCGCACCGACGTCGCCCGCGCCGCCCGCCGCTATGAGGCGCTTCGCACCGAGGACGGCCTGCCCGTCTCCTACCACCTTCTGACGCTCGACCTGGAACGCTGAGATGACCGCCTACTTCGTGACCGGCACCGACACCGACGCCGGCAAGACCCTCGTCGCCAGCGGCCTGCTGGCCCGTGCCCGCCGCCGCGGGCTGACCACCCTCGGGCTCAAGCCCGTGGCCTCCGGCTGCGAGGCCACCACCGAGGGGCTACGCAACATCGACGCCCTGACCCTGCAGGCCCAGAGCGAGCCGGCCACCCCCTACGCCGTCATCAACCCCTACACCTATGCGCCGCCCATCGCCCCGCACCTGGCCGCCAAGCAGGTCGGCGAGCGGCCGACCGTCGATGCCCTGGCCGACCACGCCGCCGGCCCGCTGGCCGAGGCGCGCGGGCTGACGCTGATAGAGGGCGCCGGCGGCTGGCGCGTGCCGCTCAACGATGAGGAGGACCTCGCCGGGCTTGCGCTGCGCCTCGAGCTGCCGGTGATCCTGGTGGTGGGGCTCAAGCTCGGCTGCCTGAACCATGCCCGCCTCAGCGCCGAGGCGATCAGCGCCGACGGCCTGCGCGTGGCCGGCTGGGTGGGCAACCTGATCGACCCCGACTTCTCTGCCGACGAGGTCTGCTATCGCGACAACCTGGCCACCCTGGAGCGCACCCTGAACGCGCCCTGCCTCGGCATCGTGCCGCGCCTGGACGCCGACACCCCGGACGCCCGCGCCGCCGCGGCCGCCGATCACCTGGAGTTGCCCGACGACGATTGACTTGCCGCAAGGCGTCCGTAAAATATGGACGCCTGCCTGACCCGTGCGGATGTGGTGGAATTGGTAGACACGCCAGATTTAGAAACTAAGGTTTTTCTTTTCCTCTTCCAATTAAAATCCGCACTCGGATACATGTAGGGTCCCGGATGATCAGATGAGCTATAGAAGTTATCCTTTGCTGGCCGCCAAGGAGCTTCTTCACCAGTTCATCCGGGAGCAAGGATATGGACATCAAGCTACATAAACAGGCGACCACCACTCCGAAGATCCGGGCCGAGATCCAGGCAGCGCCTTCCAGCATCAGCGACAGCGAGCTAGCACGCCAGTACGGCGTCGCCGTCTCGACCATCCGGCGCTGGCGGTACCGTGACGATGTCCAGGACCGACCGCACACGCGTCACAACCTGCTGGCCACGCTCACTTCCGAACAGGAAGAGGTGCTGATCGCGGCGCGCGAATTCCTGCGCCTCGGCCTGGATGATCTGCTCGTCGTGGCGCGTGAGTTCCCTCAATCCCTGGGTTTTTGGGTTTCTGGTCTGCATCGCATGCTCAAGCGG
>NZ_AJKS02000005.1 GCF_000265245.1 Halomonas smyrnensis AAD6 | reverse complement strand
TTACTGACGAGGTTTGGATCTGTTTGCCTTTTTCGCGAGGACCATTGTTAGAGAACATTATGAATAGTCTTGTGCATTATACTGGGAATATTCGATATATGCCCGATATGCAAGGCTTGCGATTGCTTAATCATGATGTCTCTAATGTTGCCGGCTTGTATCTTTTTGATATGAGTTGTAGTCCGATGAGTGGGGCTTCTCGTTTTGTGAAAGCCGCCGAAGATAAATTTCTTGCTGGCATCGCACTATTGCTTATTTCACCAGTCATGTTGACTATCGCACTGGCAGTGAAACTGACATCGCGTGGACCTGTATTCTATAGTCAGGAGCGGATGAGCTGGAATGGTGATACCTTTCAGATGCTCAAGTTTCGCAGCATGTCAACAGATAGCGAAACTGATGGTATTCGTTGGGGTGGAGCAGATAGCAAGAAGGTGACCCCCGTAGGTCGTTTTCTTCGTCGCTCTAGCCTCGATGAGTTGCCGCAGCTGATCAACGTGATCAAGGGGGAGATGTCGTTGGTGGGGCCGCGCCCCGAACGCACGGTGTTCGTCGAGCAGTTCAAGCGCGAGATTCCCGGCTACATGCAGAAGCACATGGTGCATGCCGGTATCACTGGCTGGGCCCAGGTGCACGGTTGGCGAGGCGATACGGACCTCAAGGTGCGCATCGAACATGATCTCTGGTACATCGACAACTGGTCCGTCTGGCTGGATCTGAAGATCCTGTTTCTGACCGTGTGGCGTGGGTTCTTTCATCCCCACGCCCAATAACATTTTTGGAAGGTTCATGAAAGTATTGGTCACCGGCGGCGCCGGTTATATCGGTTCGCATACCGCTGTGGAACTGCTCGAGGCTGGCCACGATGTGGTCGTGGTCGACAACCTGTGCAACGGTTCGGAAGTGGCGCTGCGGCGTATCGAGGAGATCACTGGCAAGGGCGTGGACTTCGTGCGAGCGGACATTCGCGACCGCGAGGCCATGGATGCGATCTTCGCCGAGCATGATATCGATGCCGTGATCCATTTCGCCGGTCTGAAGGCGGTGGGCGAGAGTGTCGGCAAGCCGCTGGCCTACTACGAGAACAACGTGAACGGAACCCTGGTGCTGTGCCAGGCCATGGAGGCCGCCGGTGTTCGCCGTATCGTGTTCAGTTCCTCGGCCACGGTATATGGCAGCGAGGCGCCGGTGCCCTATGTGGAAACCACGCCGCGTGGCACCACCTCCAACCCCTATGGCACCTCCAAGGCCATGGTGGAGAAGCTGCTCGAGGACCTGGTGGTCGCCGATGAGCGTTGGTCGGTCACGCTGCTACGCTACTTCAACCCGATCGGCGCGCATCCTTCCGGCAAGATCGGCGAAGACCCGCAGGGCATCCCCAATAACCTGATGCCGTTCATTGCTCAGGTTGCCGTTGGCCGACGCGACGAGCTGACGATCTTCGGCAATGACTACGAAACGACTGACGGTACCTGCGAGCGCGACTATCTGCATGTGGTGGACCTGGCGGTCGGGCACCTCAAGGCGCTTGAAGTCGTCAGCGCGCCAGGTGTGTCGATCTATAACCTGGGCACGGGGAAGGGTATCTCGGTGCTGGAGATGGTGAACAGCTTTACGAGTGTGACGGATGTGCCGGTGCCTTACCGGTTCGGTGCCCGCCGCGCAGGCGATCTTCCTGCCTTCTGGGCCGATGCCTCTAAGGCGCAAAAAGAGCTGAATTGGGTCGTCGAAAAAGGCCTGGACGACATGATGATCGATACCTGGCGCTGGCAGTCGGGCAATCCGGAGGGGTATTCGTAGGGCCGATTCGCGGTGGTGCGGCTGCCTGAGCACGCAGGATTTCGCTAGCGGGGCACTCCAGATGGCTGGGGTGCCCCGTTCTCGTTTTGAGGCCCGTTCGATGTCTGCCAAGCCCGATAAAAGGGTCGCTAATCTCATTTAGGATATGCTGGCTATGTACGTGCCGATGGCGCTTAGGTAAAGTGCTCGGCTCTGAACGTCTGGTGTGAGGATGGCTGTGAAGTTGCAACATATCTGGGCTGCTCCCGTGGGTTGGTCATACCCCAAGAGCCTCTGGGCGGTGGGCATGTTATCGCTGTTGCTCTACACCACGTGTCGCATGTTGTGGCCTGATGTGGGCTCCACTTCCGAAACGGCGATGGCGTTGATAGGCCTGATCGCTGTGCTCGTGTGGGGCAAAGGTCTCAGAGGCGGCGCTGCCTTGTGGCTATTGCTGATGGCCGTGGCCGTCCAGACGCTATCCTGGTGGCTGGGCTATCTGCACCATCCCCAGTGGGTGGCTGACAACCCTCAGGTCGACCGTCTGGCTAAACTGTTCATCTTCATCGCCGTGGCGTGGTGGTTGGGTGGAAGCACTCGCAACACCCTCTTGGTTTGGTGTTTGGCCGTCATTGGCTTGATCCTTTCCAGCGTCGTTCAAGGGGACGGCTTGAATGAGTGGCTCCAAGGCTTCGATGGGCAGCGTGTGGGATTCGGGGTGCGTAATGGTCAGCACGGCGCCATGCTGTTCGGCGTCGCACTCCTGGGTCTAGCCATTTTCACGCCTCGTTTTTTTGCTCACGGCCGCTGGCGAGCGCTCAGGATCGTTGGTTGGAGCGTATTGCTTGGGCTTTCGGTGATCGCCGTCATGATGGGTCAGACGCGGGCTGTCTGGTTGGCGCTGAGCCTCTCCTTGCCCATGGTGCTAGTGGCCTGGCTGGTCGTCCGGCGTCAGTCAGGCACATCTCCCGTCAATCGCAAGCTGCTGGCCGTGTGCACGACCGCCTTGTTACTCGTTCTCTTGGGAGCGGGTAGCGTCATCAAGGGCCCGCTCCTCGAAAGGCTCAATAAAGAATCATCGGTCGTGAGCATGCTGCTGGCAGGAAATATCGATGAGGTGCCCTATACCAGTATCGGAATTCGTATCCATTCATGGCAGGCGGCCTTTGAGTGGATCGAACAGCGCCCCCTCATGGGATGGGGCGGCCAAGGGCGTGGCTTGGTGATGGACCACACAGAATGGTTACCGGAGCGGGTGAGTGAGAAGTATGGGCATCTCCATAATTACTTTATAGAGATTTGGGTCGCCTACGGCATATTGGGGCTTGCTGTCATCGGCGCTCTGGCCTTTTGGATCGGTTTGGCCACTTGGCGTGCCTGGAGAGCGGGTGCGCTACCCGGCGATCTGGCGCTATTCGGAGGCGGATTCTTCATCTACTGGATGGTCGTCAATCAGTTTGAATCCTATAACTCCTTCTGGACAGGCGTCTATGTGCACAATTTGGTGGTGGGTGGCTTGATCACGCATTATTGGCGCTGGCAAATGATGCCCAAAAATAAGGAAACGGCTTGAACATTGTCTCAGTTGGCGGCGACTCGTTATCTCACTGAGCTGTCGCGGCATTGGGGCATATTGATATCCCATTTAATTGCTTTGGATGTTATTTAGGGGCGGAAGTGGTGTGGCCGCTTTCGCCCTGTTAGGTTATTTTTAAAAAACTCTTCGATGCTGCTGATTCTGGAATCAACGGCAGGATAGGGGATAGAGTCGTCAGCTCCTGCCGGTCAGGCGAGCAAGGATGATTTGTTAGGGCGAGCATGTTATGGTTGCTAATGTTTTGTGATCGTATTGTCGGCCGTCGGTGGAGCTTCGAGCGAGCCTCCCGCCGCCTGGTCTTCTGTTGGTGAGCCCTAGATGAGTCAACCTGCCCGATCAGGCGTGTCGCCTGTCCCGCTGGCCCCTGCTGGCGATCCCGCCTTCTTTCCCCTCTATGACGAGCGCATGCGCTGGCCTATTCGTCGGGCACGTGCGCAGGTGAAGGTCAGACAGGCCTTTCAAAATGGTGTGAGCTTGCCACTGGAGCGCAGGCTTCTGGGCCTGTGGCTTGGAGGGCGCTTCGGTAGTGGGTGGGTTGAGCGTCAAGGGTTACCTCGTCGGGCCGTAGAGGAGTGCCTGGGAGATCGCTTGACACTTGAGGTCTCTCCGCGAGAACTGATCCAAAGCGCAGACTGGCGTGGGTATGACAAGCGATTGCGCCCTTCTTCTTCGTCGTTTCTTTGGGACGGCGAGTGGGATCTGAGGCGTGGCGATCTGCGCTTCAGCTCTCGCTATCGCTTCATAAGCGACCTCGACGAACATCGAGATGATCTCCAGCAGAGTGAAAGCTTTGCCAAGTATGCGGCTCTTTTAAAGGCCGGCAAACCGTGGTCCTCGCATCAGCAGGGCGTGCTGCTGGATTCAGAGGAGCGCATTCTGATGTACCTGCGTGTGTATCTCAGTTTTCTCGATGACATGGCGGTGCGTGGCTTCGACGGTGGGCGGGGCAAGGACAAGCTGGGCGTGGCCGTCAGCCGGGAGGGTCGTTTGATCAAAATCAATCGTGGCTTGCATCGCCTGGCGATGGCACAGCGTCTCGGTCTGTCGTCTGTGCCAGTGCGTGTGATGGCAGTTCATCGTGAATGGTGGTATCAAGTCGTTAGGGGAGCTATTGGGAAAGAAGCGCTTGATAGAGTGGCACTAGCCTTACAACAGTGTGTGCCGGAGTTTCAAGCAGGCCAGCTTGATCCAGCTAGATGGCCAAGATCTTTTGAGTGGCCATGTTGAACTTGGTTTTTTTGATTAATTTTTTTGTGCTACGTTTGCTCTTGCCTCTTAAAGTTGTTTCAGGAAGTTATGGTCCATAGAGCCCTTTCTACCCTTGTCGAAAGGGCTCCGGTGATGGTTTCTCTTGCCGTGGGTTAAACTACCCCCTCTCTCTCTAAGTTCAATGCAAGGCCGACAAGAACTAGGAATGTCTTCCCGTTATTTTCTTTGTTCGCAATATGGTTTTCTATAAGTCCTTCAATATCTATCCAAGGAGTGATGTTGTTTTCTTTCAGAATATTTTTTGCTGTTTTTATAACTTCGTAATAGTCTTCTCTTTTTCTAAAAGCATGGTCATAATCTAGGTAGTTTATTCCTGAACATTCCCGTACGCCAAGCATGGGAAGTCGATTTCCTAGGTGTCGCTTTAAATTGCGCTTACTTCTTGCAAAACGTTTTCGTAAGCGAGAGTTATTAGGAGCGCCCAGTGAATATTTGCTGGGAAGGGCAGATAGCTCGGGATATAGGTTAGTGAGTATTGAAAGGTAGAGCTCCTGGTTTTTTTTCACACTTTTTGGCGCATGGAGCCAATAGCTTGCCCACTCAGGATGTGTGAAAGGCGTCAAAAATTGAGTGCCGCTTTGCAGCGCGCCCATTTTGTATGACCACTGACTGAACTTCTGGCAAGGCGTGACAATCGCAGAAATACAGTTGCTTTGGCGAACACATATATCTAGCTGTTCGCTCGGTGATAAGGGAGAGGTATCTGATACAGGTGGCAAGCTAGCTTCTGGGTGAAAGCCGCTCTCAGGAAGCCATTTTTCCTTAACTTTCCTTTGTTTTTTTGAAAAAGCTTTTTTCTCGTCTTCTGGGCTGTTGTTAGTATAGTGACCTCCAGTCAACGGTCCTCCCATGAACCCACTTACTATAATATCATCTTTGTTTGGCATCACTGTGGAGATGGCTAGCTTGTTAAAGTAAGCATCTGGAGTATAAGTCCATGGTGCAATTTCCACGGATTGTCTTAGCTTTTGCCAGGAAATTTCTTGTTGGCTAAGGTCGACTGAAGTGTGGTTTATGTCATAGTGAGCTGAGATTTTTTTTCCGATTTTATAATCTAGCTGCCCGGGGGCCCCGAAGCTTAAGGTGCTGATTTTGTTTTTGGGGAAGCGATCCATTACGGCGCCAAACAAAATCCTACTATCCCACCCACCGCTTAGAGGTACGATGCATCTACCTTCCTTATTGGTATGCTGAGATACCACATCATCCATGATTTTGTTAAAGAGTTGGGAGGCCTCTGAAACTGAAAAAGTTGGACGAGGGTTAGGTTTGTCGATTTCATGAAGTTTGCTGGGTGTGCTTAAAGACGGCAGATAGCCATAATGTAGGTAAGTATTGACAAGAAGATCAACGCTGTCTAGTTGCATGTGGCTGCTGCTCAATGGTGCGTCTTTTTCCATTTCTAAGGCTTCGCCTATTGTTCCGGTGGCTTTCTTTTGATATGGCTTTCGTCTTCGGTCAAATTGTCTTTTGGGACAATGTTTAGTTTTCCTAGGCTGGGCTGCCAATTAGTTGTTATGCCGAGAAAGTGTAAAAAGTAAGCGTGGTCGCTTTCTAGCTTCTTGGGCTTGTTGCGCCGCAGCTTTTTGGTGAACGGTATTTTTGAATGCTTCCAAGTATTGTGTTGAGAGATGATGTCGACCGTGGCTTCAGAGCAGACAAATTTTCTTGCCTTTTTTCGCCTCTCTACGTCGCGCAACTTAAAGTCGTAATGTGTGTAAGGCGAAGTGAGATTTTTAGTTTTAGGCACATTATGGCTGTCTATATAAACAGTTTTGTTTCTTTTGATTTCTTCTTCTAGGGTCGGGGGATTGGCGATGAGAAGTTCGTCAATGTCAAAATTGAAAAGTGTGCCGCGACGGCAAAATTTTCTTAGACAGTGGTTTAGGGCGCCAGGCTGGGCAAATTTGTTGAATCTTTTCCCGGGGGGGCCATAGGGAAAGTTCCAGTTAATGATTTTTGCTTTACCATCTAGAGCGATTTCGAGCTCTTGAATGTTGTCGCTGCCATTGTCATAGACGATGACATCGTCAAGACCGTAGTTGTGGCGATGAAAATCAGCCCATGTTGCCACCCACTCTGCTGCATTGTTTTTTGATATTGCTGCTAAAATGCGCCTTTTTTGTGAGGCGTTATTTTGAGGGATGTAAAAAGTTTCATGGAAGTCGCTGAAAATCAACTCAATACTGACGCCGTGGCCCTTAGGAGCTGCGGTCTTGAGGAAAGATAATTTGTACTCAGGTAGATCCTGAAAAGCGAACTTCTGCTTTTCGCCATTAACGAATAGCTTTGCAGTACGAATGTACTGTGAAAGGTTCATCGCTGGTGGACCAATCCCGAGCAGATGTTCTCCAGACTGGTCTATGAAGAAATCATAGAAAAGCGTTTTCGTGTCAAAATGCTGAAGATCTTGTGTGTCAAGTTGGTCTTTGGGGTTGTGCTGCCTGGAAAGTTCGATTTCTTTTGGAAGTCGAATGGTTTTTAGATCAGTGTTCATTTTAATGGCTAGTCTTAAGGTGCGTGATAAATGTTTTAGTCTGGCCTTTGTGATCAGTCATGCATTTTTTCAAACGCATTATATAATATCTTGCGGCTTGCCTCTAGGTAACGACTTCCCCTCAGCTTTCTGGAAGTGAGAGACTTTTTTAGAACAGACCACTGGTCGGCTTTTTTTCGTGGCAGACGGCGCACGTGCGCATCGATCCAGATCAGAGAACCGTCGTCAGCGACCAGCAGGTTGTTGTAGTGCAGATCGCGGTGCACGTAGCCGGCGCGGGCGAGCATGGCCACTTCCTGGCAGAATCGCTCGAGGAATTGTTCGCGCCCGGCTTCGTCGAGGCTGTCGAAGACCTCGCCGCCGGGTCTGGCATCGTGTCGGTGCTCCATCAATAACAACGATGCATAGCGATTCGCCGGGTTGAGCGACAGGCCCCAGCCGTGGCATCTCGGTGTGGTGAGCCTGGCGCGCTGCAGGATGCGCAGGCTCAGGAATTCCTTGCGGGCGTCGGATTGCATCAGCCAGCGCTTTTCCAGGTAGTCCCGGCTGAGCCAGCTCAATGGTGCCTGGCGCTTGGCGAACTTGTCGGGTACCACCTTGGCGAGGATCTGGCTGTCCTGCGAGAGATAGAAACGGCTGCTGCCCACTGCCTCGAAGGCGGCGGTGGTGCTGGTGCTGGCCAGTCGCAGCCGGGCAGGCAGGCCATCGGCATGAAAGACCAGGTAGCGTCGGCGGCGGTCGTCGAAGGGGATATCGAGTAGTTTCACCGTCACAGCGCCTCGAACTGGGGCAGCACCGTTTCCTTGAGGAACTGCCGGTAGTGACGTGGCTCGATGGTGACTGGCTCCCGATCCATGCGCGTAAGCGCCCGGGCCAGGCCCGCCTCGTCGTCGGGGGCGACCAGGAAGTCGGCCAGCTCCTGGGTCAGGATCTCGCGCGGGCCGCTGGGGCAATCGACGCTGACCACCGGCGTGTGCAGCAGCAGGGCCTCGATCAGCACCCGCGGCAGCCCCTCGGCGTCGGAGGCCAGCACCATGGCCTTGGCGTGGCGGATGAAGGGATAGGGGTTGTGATGGTAGCCGAGCCACAGCACTCGGTCTTCAATCCCGAGTGCCTTGATCCGCTCGCGGACGGTGGCCTCGTGCTCCGGCTTGCCCTTGCCCATGATCGCCAGCGGCGTGGTCACGCCGCTTTCGGCGTAGGCGCGAAGCAGTCGGTCGTGGCGCTTGCGGGGCTCGATGGCCGCCACGCACAAGAAGTAGTCGCCCTCTGGAACCGGCGTCGGCTCTTCGGCCATGGCCACGAAGGGCTCGCGCTCGTAGGGGTTGTAGATCGGTACGATGCGCTCTGCCTCGAGGCCGACCACGCTTTCCAGGTTCTCCTTCACGCCCTGGGAGACGGCGATGACCTGGCGTCCACGATAGAAACGGCGAACTTTATCGAAGGCGCGCTTTCTCTGCTTGGGGTCGGCGAACTTGGCGGAGACGTCCGACTTGATCCAGAAATAGAGGTTGGGCAGGTCGAGATGCCGCGTGATCTTGTCGCAGGAGCAGGAGATCACCACGTCGGGTCTCCAGGGCGTCAGGGCGCGCTTGATGCGGCTGGCTTGCCACTTCTCGGTCAGCACCGTGCTGGTCGCCTTGGTGATGCGGGTGACCACGCCCAGGTCCTCGATCTCGAGCCCCTCGGGCAGGCGATGCTCGATGCGCTCGCGCAGGGTGAATACCTTGACCGCATGGCCGCGCTGGCGCAGCTGGTCGGCGGTGTAGAGCAGCGATTTCTGGGCGCCGCCGCCGTAGAGGTCTTCGATGACGAAGGCGAAGCGTTTGCGGGTCATGGGGTCGTCCTGCACGGCGAGGTCATCCGGTGGCGCTCCGCGTCGTCGCGGCGCCGCTAAAGGGCCGAATTCTAGCATGTTCCTCGCCGCCGGGCAGGCACGGGGCGCTTCGGCGTGAACGCGATGCTGGGGTACAATGCCGCCATAAGCGGGCGCCAGTGCCGCGCGAGAATGACGATCAGGAGTCGCAGGAAAATATGAAGTTATTGATCACCGGCATGGCGGGCTTCATCGGCCATGCCGTCGCCAAGCGCCTCTCGGGGCAAGGGCATGAGATCATCGGCGTCGACAATCTCAACCCCTATTACGATGTTGCGCTCAAGCAGTCGCGCCTTGACGACCTGGCGTCCTGCGAAGATGTGCGCTTCGAGCGCCTCGATCTTGCCGACCGCGAGGCCGTGGCCGCGTTGTTCGAGGCCGAGGGCTTCGAGCGCGTGATTCACCTGGCGGCTCAGCCGGGGGTTCGTTATTCGCTGGAGAACCCGCATGCCTATGCCGACGCCAACCTGATCGCTCATCTCAATGTGCTGGAGGGATGCCGCCATGGCCGGGTGGGTCATCTGGTCTACGCCTCTTCGAGTTCGGTCTATGGCGCCAACGACAAGGTGCCCTTCGATACCTCGGATAACGTCGATCATCCCATCAGCCTCTATGCGGCCACCAAGAAGGCCAACGAGCTGATGGCGCACACCTACGCCCATCTCTACGACCTGCCGACCACCGGGCTGCGCTTCTTCACCGTCTATGGCCCCTGGGGCCGGCCGGACATGGCCATGTTCAAGTTCACCCGTGCGATCCTGGCCGGTGAGCCGATCGAGGTCTTCAACCACGGCGACATGTCGCGGGACTTCACCTACATCGACGATATCGTCGAGGGCATCGTACGCGTGCTCGAGGTGGTGCCCGAGCGGCGGGCCGAGGCGACGACCACCATGCCCGACACCAGCCATGCGCCCTATGCGCTCTACAATATCGGTCATGGCAGCCCGGTGGCGCTGATGGATTTCGTGCGCGCGGTGGAGGCCGCCACCGGTCAAGGCGCGCTGTGCGACCTCAAGCCCATGCAGCCGGGCGACGTGCCGCGGACCTGGGCGGACACCGAGGCCCTGTTCGAGGCCACCGGGTACCGGCCCAAGGTCGGCGTCGAGGAGGGCGTCGCCCGCTTCGTTGCCTGGTATCGCGACTACTACGGCGTCTGACGGCGCCCAGCTTTCGGCATCTCATCGTTAAAAGGGAAGGACACCCATGAAAATCACCATCTTCGGCACCGGCTATGTGGGCCTGGTGACCGGCACCTGCCTGGCGGACGTGGGTCACGACGTGCTGTGCATGGACGTGGACGCGGACAAGATCGCCCGCCTTGAAGCCGGCGAGATCCCGATCTTCGAGCCGGGCCTCGAAGAGATGGTCAAGGCCAACGTGGCGGAGGGGCGGCTGCGCTTTACCACCGACCCCGAGACGGCGGTCGCCTTCGGCACCCTGCAGTTCATCGCCGTCGGTACACCTCCCGATGAAGATGGGAGTGCTGATCTCAAATATGTCCTGGCGGTGGCCGAGACCATCGGGCGTCACATGACCGAGGAGAAGGTCATCGTCGACAAGTCCACCGTGCCGGTGGGCACCGCCGACCGCGTGCGTGCCGCCGTGGCCAGCGTGCTCGATGAGCGCGGCGAGGCGATCGACTTCGAGGTGTGCTCCAATCCCGAATTCCTTAAGGAAGGCGCGGCGATCGAGGACTTCACCCATGGCGCGCGGATCATCGTCGGCACCGAATCCGAGCGAGTGAAGACGCTGATGCGCGAGTGCTACGCGCCCTACATTCGCCTGCAGGAAAAGCTGATGTTCATGGACGTGCGGGCGGCGGAGCTGACCAAGTATGCCGCCAATGCCATGCTGGCGACCAAGATCAGCTTCATGAACGAGATCGCGAATCTGGCCGAGCGTCTTGGCGCCGACGTCGAACAGGTGCGACGCGGCATCGGCTCCGATCCGCGTATCGGCTATCAGTTCATCTATCCGGGCTGTGGCTACGGCGGTTCCTGCTTCCCCAAGGACGTACAGGCACTGGCGCGAACCGCCGGTGAGGTCGACTATTCGGCCGAGTTGCTGGGCGCGGTGGAAGCCGTCAACCGGCGCCAGAAGCAGACGCTGTTCGCCAAGCTGTCGCGTGCCTTCGACGGTGACCTGAGTGGCAAGACCATCGCGCTGTGGGGGCTGGCGTTCAAGCCCAACACCGACGACATGCGTGATGCCCCGAGCCGCACGTTGATGGAGGCGCTGTGGGCCGCCGGTGCCAGCGTTCGCGCCTATGATCCCGAGGCCATGGAGGAATGCCGCCGCCTGTATGGGGAGCGTGACGATCTCTCGCTGGTGAGCGATCGCGCCGAGGCGGTGGAGGGTGCCGACGCACTGGTGATCTGCACCGAGTGGAAGAGTTTCCGCAGCGTCGACTTCGCTTGGCTGAAGTCACAGCTGTCACTGCCGGTCGTCGTCGACGGCAGAAATCTCTTCGATCCCGAAGCGCTCAAGGCGGCGGGGCTGCTTTACTACGCCGTGGGGCGAGGCGAGTCGGTCACGTCGGCCTAGTGTCATCCAAGGATAGGCGTCTTGCCGCTGCCCACTGGGCAGCGGCATGATTGGCATTGCGCCGAGTGAATTCCATTGGCCCTGATGGCGGCCCCCACCCCTGGACCCCGATCGCATTCTCGCGGTCTCGAACCAGGTCATGTCCCGTCGGTTTAGCTGGCATGATGCCTGTCCCCTTGCCAGAAGACGGATTGTCTCGTTCTTCATATCTGCCCCCTCTTTTGACTGACCCCCATCACTTCTCACCTGATCGCCCTGTCATGGGAAAAACCATCATTCCGACGGCACGTTAACAATGTAATCTTGTGTTAACGGCTGTGCCGATCTGCGGCACGGCGCTACGCCGAGGCCGGGTGCCCGAAGATGAGGAGTTGTCGATGGCTCAGAGCGGTGCCCCGTCGGCGGTCGTCACCGCGCCCCGGGAACGGGATGGGACCCAGGAAGGCCCCGGATTGCTTGCCCTGATTCCCATGGAGGACGCCTGGAACAGCGAGATGGTGCTGCCCGGGGTCGTGATCGAAAGGCAGGAGATGTCGCTGTCGCCCGGTGGCTGGCAGTACCTCTTGCGTTGCCTGGACCCCGTGCCGCCTGGTTGGCCCCGCTCCAGGCCGCACAAGGCACCGCTGCTGGTCAAACGGCTGGTCATGGCGGTCGGCATGCGGCCCCCCGCGCGTCTGGCGCAGAAGGGCTGGTTATTGCTCAGCTGCCCGCGGGAGCGTGAGCGTATCGCCGAGCTGGTGCTGACCCCCGGCGGGCGGCATTTCCTGAACCATGCGCTTCATGCCCGGCGGGCGAAGTTGGCCCCTGACTTCAGCGCCGAGCTGCGTGGCCTGCTCACCCGGGCCGGAGTGACGCCGCAAGAGGTGCTGTTTGGCCCGGAAACGCTGATGCAGTTGTACGGGTTGAGGAAGGCTCGCTATATCGATGTGTTGACCAGGGTGCCGGGACCATCGCCGGGACTGTCACCGGGACTGTCACCGGGACCGTCACCGGGACCGTCACCGGGAGCGCCGCTCCGGGTCATCGGCTCGGATGAGCTCGGGCATTTCTCTACCGATAGCGCGCGGCTGCTAGAGGATGCCCGGCATCATGTCGTGTCGGATGGCTTGACGTTCGTGTCATTCGGTATGGCTCGTGCCTTCAAGCGACACCGTGGTGTCTGGCGCGATCGCCTCGATCTGAGCATGATGCGCTCCCTGGAGCGGCGCCATCGCTGGCGCCTGCACCTGGCCCTACTGGTCGACCGGATGCTGCCGTGACCTTCTCCGCCGGCCCGGGCATGCCTGCCCCCGGCGCCGAGGTCGGATTCACCACCACACCCACAGCGCCCCTATCGCCGCCATGCCCAGAAAGGCCGCCAGCCCCAGGCGGGCCGTGGGCAGGCGCTGCTCGCCGTGTTGCGTCAGCGTGGGGGCGGCCGGATCGTAGCGAACGGTCAGCCGGCTGCCCGGCGGCGTCTGGGCGAGAAAGGCCTCGGCGGCCTCCCCGCTGGGGAAATCGGGAACGCCGTCGAAGCGTCCGTTGTCAGAGCGATACTCGCTCCCCTCGACCTCGAGGCGATAGTGGATGCGCGCCAGGAAACGCCGGGGATGATCGTCACGATCGGCGCGGCGATGCTGGTCATCGACGGCCTGCACCTCGGTGCGCTCCACGGTGGCCTGCGCCTCGGGCCAACGGTTGACGGCGCGCCGCCGCCACGCGCCGCGAAGGGCCAGGGCGGCGCCCGCGCCGCAGGCCAGGGCAATGAGAAGGGGAGTCACATTCGGCATGTCGGGAGTCCCTATGATTCAGTCCCTGCAACGGCTCTTTCAGGACATGATGACGCCCGCGGCGTCGTCTGAACAGGCCGAACCCGGTCAGGCGCTGGCGGTGGCGGTGCTGCTGTGCGAGGTGATCCGGGCGGACTATCGCCTGGAGGAGGCCGAGCTCGAGCACCTGTCGATGCTTCTCGCCGCGCGTTTCGGGCTGCCGGGCGATGAGGCGCAGGCGCTGGTGAGCCAGGCCTGCGACGAGACGGAATCGGCGGTGGATCATCATCGTTTCCTGCGCGCGGTGCGCGATGGCTGCGACTACGACGAGCGAGTCGCGCTGGTTCGCGAGATGTGGTCGCTGGCGCTGGTCGACGGCGACAAGGATCCGCTCGAGGAGCATCGCATTCGTCGCCTGGCCGAGCTGCTGCACGTCACGCACGGCGATTTCATCCGCACCCGCATCGAGGTGGAAGCCGGCGGCGAATGATCGCCGTGCCCTTGCTTCCCTCATGGCCTCTTCGTGATCATGGTGTCTTACGCATCGACGAGGGAATGAGCGGATGAGCAGTGGCACTATCGTACTGGGAGCGGGCATGGTTGGCGTGTCGGTGGCCTGGCACCTGGCCCGGCGCGGGCATGACGTCACCCTGGTGGATCGTCGTGAGCCCGGCCGCGAAACCTCGTTCGGCAATGCCGGCATCATCCAGCGCGAGGCCGTACGGCCGTATCCCTTCCCGCGTGATCTCGGCACCCTGTGGCGCGTCCTGCCCAATCGGCAGGTGGATATCCGCTATCGCCCCGGCGGCATGCTCGAGTCGGCCGGCCCGCTCTGGCAGTACTGGAAAAATTCTTCCCCCGATCGGTATCGGCGGATCGTGCCCGAATACGCCTCGCTGATCGCACGCTGCCTGGACGCCCACGGGGCGATGATCGAGGCCGCAGGCGCCGAGTCGCTGGTGCGCCGTGAGGGTTGGCTCGAGGTGTATCGCCGTCAGTCCGCCCTCGAGGCGCGTCTGGCCCAGGCCGAAGAGAATGCGGCGCAGTTCGGCGTGCGCTATCGTGCGCTCGATGCCGCGGCGCTGGCCGATATGGAGCCCAGCCTGGGCGAGGGGCTGGCCGGTGCCATTCACTGGCTGGATCCCTGGACGGTGGCCGATCCCGGCGCGCTGGTCTCGGCCTATGCCGAGGCATTCGAGCGTGAGGGTGGGCGCATCGTCAAGGCCGAGGTCGAAACGCTGTCGGGGGGCGATGGCCACTGGCGCGTCACCGCCGGGGCCGAGACGCTGTCGGCCGCGTCGGTGGTGCTGGCCCTCGGGCCCTGGTCGCGCCAGTGGCTGTCGCGGCTCGGCGTGTCGGTGCCGCTGTTTGCCAAGCGTGGCTATCACATGCATTACGTCAGCCGAGATAGTGCGCGACTGAATCACTGGGTGATGGATGCCGAGGTCGGCTATCTGCTGGCGCCGATGCGGGCAGGCATTCGCCTGACCACCGGCGCCGAGCTCGAGCGCCTCGAGGCGCCGCCGCATACGCAGCAGCTGGCGGCGGCCGAGGCGCGCGCCCGTGACCTGTATCCGCTGGGCGAGCGTCTCGATGCCGAGGCCTGGAAGGGCGCGAGGCCCTGCACGCCGGACATGAAGCCGGTGATTGGCCGAGTGGAGGGGCAGGCGGGGCTGTGGTGCGCCTTCGGCCACGGCCACCAGGGCTTCACCCTGGGGCCGGCCACCGGGGAGCTGCTGGCGCAGATGATGGCGGGGGAGGCGCCGGCGATCGACATGCGGCCGTTCCGGGTCGATCGCTTCTGAGTCGGCGGGCGAGGCGCCGCGCGCGGCTACTGGGCCTTGCGCTCCTCGCGATGGCGGCGCTTTTCCTTGACCACATGAATCAGCAGCTTGACCGCCAGGGTGAAGATGAACACCAGCCAGCCGGCGGTGGCCAGCACGTTGAACAGCAGCATCTTCTGGATGCCGTTGATCGGCGTGATCAGGTGCTCGATGAGAATGGCCAGCAGGAAGGCCAGGCCGAGGGGCAGGGCGAGGATATGCATCCACATCTCGGTGCGGCGCTTGCGCACGTGATACCGGCTCAGCAGCACGCGGATGGGTCGGTGCACGAAGCTGATCATGATCAGGCTGCCGGCGATCAGCAGTGCCGCCATGGTGGGCTCGATGTTGTCGATGTACACCGAATAGCTCACCGACCAGTAGACCAGCAGCCACATCAGGCCGGCCAGGATGGCGACGAGGTCGGCGTAGTGACGTACCTTCGGCATGTTCTCTCCCGGAAATTCTGTCGGACGTGTCGCGGATCCGCCATGAGCGCTGACGCTTGGCCAGGGTCGCCGACATGATGCAGGCCGTCGCGCGACTCACGTCCTCGGGTCGCGGCGAGGGCTCGACAGGCCTGGCAGGATCCGCACCCATGATACGGCATCGTGGCCGGCCGACCCACCCGTGTTCGCCGCTGTCGTGCGCTCGAGCGGCCGGTGGGGCGTGCCGCCGACGGCCGGCCGCGTAAATCGCATCCCGGCCCGGGGCCCGCTTCCGGTATACTGCCGGCGACGCCGGGCCCGCGAGGCCCATTCCCGGAATCGCCGAGACAGGATTGATCGTGACTTCCTTGACCCTGACCCGCCCCGACGACTGGCATCTTCACCTGCGCGATGGCGCGGTGCTGTCCGCCGTGGTCTCCGCCAGTGCCCGGCAGATGGGCCGTGCCATCATCATGCCCAACCTCAAGCCGCCGGTGACCACCACCGAGCAGGCGCTGGCCTATCGCGATCGCATCCTGGCGGCGGTGCCGGACGGGCTCGACTTCGAGCCGCTGATGACGCTCTATCTCACCGATCGCACCTCGGCCGAGGAGATCGAGCGCGCCCACGCCTCCGGGCTGGTGCAGGCGGTCAAGCTGTACCCGGCGGGTGCCACCACCAACTCCGACTCCGGCGTCACCGACCTGGCCCACTGCGATGCGGCCATCGCCGCCATGGCGCGCCTCGGCATGCCGCTGCTGGTTCACGGCGAGGTGACCGACGCCGAGATCGACATCTTCGATCGCGAGGCGATCTTCATCGAGCGAGTGATGAAGCCGCTGCTGGAGCGCCATCCGTCGCTCAAGGTGGTCTTCGAGCACATCACCACGGCCGATGCGGCGGCCTTCGTGGCCGAGGCCCCGGCCAACGTCGCGGCCACCATCACCGCGCACCATCTGCTGTTCAACCGCAACCAGATGCTGGTCGGCGGCATCAAGCCCCACTATTACTGCCTGCCGATCCTCAAGCGAGAGCGTCATCGCCAGGCGCTGATCGAGGCGGCGACCTCGGGCAGCGGCAAGTTCTTTCTCGGCACCGACAGCGCGCCCCATGCCAAGGGCGACAAGGAAAGTGCCTGCGGCTGTGCCGGCGCCTACACCGCGCCGCACGCCCTGGAGCTCTACGCCACGGCCTTCGAGCAGGCCGGCGCGCTGGATCGTCTGGAAGGCTTCGCCAGCCACCACGGGCCGGACTTCTACGGACTGCCGCGCAATGCCGAGACCGTGACCCTGGCGCGTGAGGAGTGGACCCTGCCGGAGAGCCTGCCCTACGCCGATGGCCGGGTCATCGTGCCGCTTCCGGCCGGTGAGACGCTAGGCTGGAAGCTGCGCGACTAACGCCTGCGCCGAGGCCCGGGCGACGCGTCACAGGACACCCCGACGGCGGATGCCGTCGGGGTGTTTGTTTTGGGGCGTCACACATTTCGCACGTTGGCTTGCCGCTTATTCCTCGGTCGTGGAGAGTTGCTCGTCGAGGAAGGCGAGGGCGGCGTCCATGGCGCCGTCGCGGGTCAGGAAGGCGGTGATATGGCCGCGCCATTTCTGCAGGTAGAGCTCGGCGGGAACGCCGGCGGCATCGAGGCGACGATACATGTCGGTGGCGTGATCCACCGGCACCAGGCCGTCCCGATCGCCGTGGAACAGGAAGTGGGGCGGCGTCTGTGGCCCGACCTGGCGGGCGGGGGAGGCCAGGCGATAGGCGCGGGGCTTCTCGGCACGGGTGCCGCCGATGAACTCCCTGACCAGGCGGCCGTCGTCGAACTTCATCAGGTCGCTGGGCAGGCCGCCGGCCACCACCGCGGCCAGGCGCGTCCTGTCGCCGCCGTAGGGCGTATCGAGCGGGGAGTCCGGCCGCTGCACGCCGAGCAGGCTGACAAGGTGGGCGCCGCTGGAATAGCCCACGCCCACGATGCGATCGGTGTCGATGCGCCAGGCGTCGGCATGATCATGCAGCCAGGCCATGGCGATCTGCAGATCGTGCAGCTGGGCGGGGAAGCGATGGTCGGGAGCGAAGCGGTAGGCGACGTTGGCGACCACGAAGCCGCGGGCGGCCAGTCGTTCGGCGATCGGCACCATGTCGCCGGGGTCGCGTCGCTGCCAGCCGCCGCCGTGGACGACCAGCGCCGCCGGGCGACGGGCTTCGCCCGGGGTGTCCGGCAGATAGACCTGGGCGGTCAGCGGGGCGGGCCATTCCGGCGGCGTGTAGACGCGATCGGATAGCCGCCGGAAGGACGTCTCGACCGTGGCGGGGGTGTCGTTCGGGGCCTCGATGGCCGGGGCGCCATCGGTGCTGCGCTGGCTAGCGCAGCCGCCGAACAGCAGGGGCAGGCACAGGGCCAGCCCCAGCAGGCGGGAACGGCGCCCGGGCACTCGTCAGTCCTCGACGACGACGCTCGCGGTCGCCGGCTCGGCGAGCCGCGCCACCATGGCGGTGACCATGCGCGTCGAGTGGTCGGCGGCCTTGTCGAGGAACTCCTCGAACGACAGGTGGTTGTCGCCACCGCCGGCGATGTCGGACAGGGCGCGGATCACCACGAAGGGGCAGCCATAGAGATGGCAGGTCTGGGCGATGGCCGCGGCTTCCATCTCGGCGGCCAGCATGGTGGGGAAGCGCGAACGCGTCTTGGCCACCAGCTCGGGGCAGGCCATGAAGACGTCGCCGGTGGCGATCAGGCCCTCGACCGCGCGGACCTCGTTCATTGCCTCGACGCACTCGCGGGCGACCGTGACCAGGCGCTGGTCGGGCAGGTAGGCGGCCGGCATCTGTGGCACCTGACCATGCTCATAGCCGAACACCACGGCGTCGACGTCGTGGTGGCGCACCTCGCTGGAGACCACCACGTCACCGATCTCGAGCCCTTCGCCGAAGCCGCCGGCGGAGCCGGTGTTGATGATCGCCTCCGGCTGGTACATGTCCATCAGCAGGGTGGTGCCGATGGCGGCGTTCACCTTGCCGATCCCGGACTGCAGCACCACCACCTCGACGCCGTGCAGCCGGCCTTGGTGGAAGGTGGAGCCGACGTGGGTGCGGGTCTCACGATCCTCGAGCATGTCCGCCAGTCGGGCGACTTCCTGGGCCATGGCGCCGATGATGCCGATGCGTTTCATCTATCCGGTGTCTCCGCGAAGTGAAGGGGTCAGAGGGAAGGGGCCGGCGTCGTCGCCGAAGACCTGGGCCCATTCGTCACGCTGGGTGAGAAAGCCGCGGGCGGTGCCCTTGGCGATCCTCGCGCGTCGTGGGGAATCAGCGGCACATTTTAACGAAATCGGGCCACGGGTGCACGGCAGTGGCCGGCTTCCGTGGCCCAATGGGCGCCGACGCTGGGCGTCAGCCCTTGCTATCCATGGCGTCGTGCATCTCGGCGGCGAGCAGGGTGTTCTCGAGCAGCGAGGCGACGGTCATCGGGCCCACGCCACCGGGAACCGGGGTGATGTAGCTGGCGCGGGCGGCGGCGGGCTCGAATTCCACGTCGCCGATCAGGCGGCCGTCGTCCTGGCGGTTGATGCCGACGTCGATGACGATGGCATCGTCGCGGACCCACTCGCCCTTGACCAGGCCCGGCATGCCGACGGCCACCACCAGCAGCTCGGCGCGGCGCACGTGCTCCTCGAGGTTCCGCGTGAAGCGGTGGCAGACGGTCGTGGTGCAGCCGGCCAGCATCAGCTCCAGCGCCATGGGGCGGCCGACGATGTTGGAGGCGCCGACCACGGTGGCGTCGAGGCCGCGAACGTCCACGCCGGTGTCCTGCAGCAAGGTGATGATGCCCTTGGGCGTGCAGGGCCGCAGCAGCGGCAGGCGCTGCGCCAGGCGGCCGAGGTTATAGGGGTGAAAGCCGTCGACGTCTTTATGGGGGAGGATGCGCTCGAGGATCGGGCGCGAATCCAGGTGGTCGGGCAGCGGCAGCTGAACCAGGATGCCGTCGACGCTCGGGTCGGCGTTGAGGCGGTCGACCAGGCCCTCGAGTTCGGCCTGTGAGGTCTCGGCGGGCAGCTCGTACTTGGTCGACTGAATGCCGGCTTCCTCGCAGGCGCGCTGCTTGTTGCGCACATAGACGGAAGACGCCGGATCCTGCCCCACCAGCACGACGGCCAGTCCCGGGACCCGTGCGCCGGCCTCGTGGCGTGCCTGCACCTGGCGTGCGACCTGCTGGCGAACTCGGGCGGCAATGGACTTGCCATCGATCAGTTGGGCGGACATCGAGTTTTCCTCTGGGTGAAAAGAAGACGGTGAGAAAAAGAGCGGCGATTTTCGCATGAGCCGGCGTCCAGGCAAAGCAATCTCGGCGCTCAGGCGCGTGAGCAGGGCAGAGGAGAAGAGGGCGTCGGCTAACATCCTGATCAAAGGGCATTGTGGCTTGACGAACGCGGAGAGATCCGTAGAATACGCAGCGCTCGATGAGGCCTCTGCGGCGGCGTCGAGGCCGTGCAAGAGCCGGCGGGGTGTAGCGCAGTCTGGTAGCGCGCCTGCTTTGGGAGCAGGATGTCGGGGGTTCAAATCCCTCCACCCCGACCACAAGATGTTGATTGAATAGAAAAAATCCAATTTTCCTCTTGCGGTAAGATGCTCGGGAACGTAGAATGCGCCCATAGCTCAACCGGATAGAGCAACGGCCTTCTAAGCCGTAGGTTGCAGGTTCGAGTCCTGCTGGGCGCGCCAGTCAGTATGGCGTCTATGCGGTCTCGTGTCGGTCGAGCGGAAATCGAAATGGTGGATGTAGCTCAGTGGTAGAGCCCCGGATTGTGGCTCCGGTGGTCGTGGGTTCGATCCCCATCATCCACCCCATTTCGATATCACCCCAGGCAGTGGTGGATGTAGCTCAGTGGTAGAGCCCCGGATTGTGGCTCCGGTGGTCGTGGGTTCGATCCCCATCATCCACCCCATTGCCTCCCTTCTTTACATGATTCTGATCGTTCGGATTCCTGGCGCTGCCACCCATTCTGAGGTGAGCGGCGGTTCTGTCGTTTCCGTGTCAGGGTCACTTCGTGGCCGGCTGACATCGCGTCACGGAGAATCGGCGCCGAGCCCTTGTCTAATCGGGTGATCGCCCCCATATCTTCACGCATGGCGCTTGCCACTGCTGGGCGGGATTCATAAAATCCTTGCCCTTGAACGTTTGAACGCTCTTCACGCAGCGCTTTTTTTACACACTGAACGCCCCAGTCGGTAGAGGACAATTCATGCAAGTTTCCGTCGATACGACCTCCCAGATTGAACGCCGCATCACGGTGCAGGTGCCGGCCGCCGAAATCGACGATGCCGTTGCCACTCGCCTCAAGGACGCCGCCAAGAACGTGCGCCTAGATGGTTTCCGTCAGGGCAAGGTGCCGATGTCCGTGATCCGCCAGCGCTACGGCCGTGGCGTGCGCGACGAGGTGGTCGGCGAGGTGATGCGCGAGCGTTACGTCAAGGCCATCACCGACGAGAGCCTGAATCCGGCCGGTAACCCGCAGATCGAAGCCCACGTCAACGAGGCGGGCAAGGATCTCGAGTTCACCGCGACCCTGGAGATCTATCCGGAAGTCGAGCTGGCCTCCATCGAAGGCACCGAGGTCGAGCGTCCGGTGGCCCAGGTGACCGACGCCGACGTCGACGAGATGATCGAGACCCTGCGCAAGCAGAACGCCGCCTGGGAAGAGGTCGAGCGTGCCGCCGAGGATGGCGACCAGGTCAACATCGACTTCCAGGGCTACCTGGGCGACGAGCCGTTCGAAGGCGGCAGCGCCGAGGGCCACGACCTGGTGATCGGTTCCGGCAGCTTCATCCCCGGCTTCGAGGAGCAGCTGATCGGTGCCAAGGCCGGTGAGGACAAGGAGATCAAGGTCACCTTCCCCGAGGACTACCAGGCCGAGCAGCTGGCCGGTCAGGAAGCGACCTTCAAGGTCAAGGTCAACGGCGTCAAGGCGCAGGCCCTGCCCGAGATCGATGCGGCCTTCGTCGAGAAGTTCGGCGTCGAGGACGGCGATCTGGCCAAGTTCCGTGACGAGATCACCAAGAACATGACCCGCGAGGCCGCCCAGGCCGTCGACAACCGCGTCAAGCAGCAGGTGCTCGAGGCGCTCAAGCAGGCCAACGACATCCCGGTGCCGCAGGCCCTGGTGCAGCAGGAGACCGACGGTCTCAAGCGTCAGGCCGCCCAGCAGTTCGGCCTCGGCGAGGACTTCGACGTCAGCCAGCTGCCGGACGAGCTGTTCGCCGAGCAGGCCAAGAGCCGGGTGCAGATCGGTCTGCTGCTGGCCGAAGTGATCAAGGTCAATGAGCTCGACGTCTCCGATGACGAGATCAAGGCCAAGGTCGAAGAGCTGGCCCAGCAGTACCAGGAGCCGCAGCAGGTCGTCGAGTACTACATGGGCAACGACCAGATGAAGGATCAGGTCAAGTCCGCGGTCCTCGAAGAGAAGGCCGTCGACGTGCTGCTGGCCCAGGCCAGCGTCAAGGACGTCGAGATGAGCTATCAGGAGGCGCTGGCCGCCGCTCAGCAGCAGGGTGGCGAAGCCGACGACGAAGAGGCCGACGAGGCCGACGCCCAGGCCTGATGGTTGTTTCCGCCTTCCCGTCCGCCGCGGACGGGAAGGCGGTCATCCCGCCGGGACGCGTGGATCGGCGTCGGCGAGCGACGTTTTCCTCCTCTGTCGAGGGACGGCGTTGAATAGTCCGCTATTCACCCCCACCTCATCCTGAGGTAAGACAACGTCGTGACCCTCGCGAGATCAGCTGGCCCGGCGGGCTACTGGTGTCGCCCCCACACATCGGACGCAAGGACATCATCATGAGCAACGAGTTCGATACCCAATCCGCCGGCGGCCTGGTGCCGATGGTGGTCGAACAGAGCGCACGCGGCGAGCGGGCCTACGATATCTACTCCCGCCTGCTCAAGGAGCGCGTGATCTTCCTGGTGGGGCCGGTCGAGGACTATACGGCCAACCTGCTGGTGGCACAGATGCTGTTCCTGGAGTCCGAGAATCCGGACAAGGACATTCATCTGTACATCAACTCGCCGGGTGGCTCCGTCACCGCGGGGATGTCGATCTACGACACCATGCAGTTCATCAAGCCCGACGTCTCTACCGTGTGCATCGGTCAGGCGGCGAGCATGGGTGCGCTGCTGCTGGCCGGCGGCGCAGCGGGCAAGCGCTACTGCCTGCCCAATTCGCGGATGATGATCCACCAGCCCCTGGGCGGCTACCAGGGTCAGGCTTCGGACATCGAGATCCACACCCGCGAGATCCTCGGCATCCGCGAGAAGCTCAACCAGATTCTGGCCGACCACACCGGTCAGGACTTCGAGACCATTGCTCGGGATACCGACCGCGACAACTTCATGAGCGGCCCTCAGGCGGCGGAATATGGCCTGATCGACGCCGTGCTGGATAAGCGGCCGACATCCTGATAGCGTGAAATCAACCACGCTGTGATTACGTGATTCCCGGCGGCCCGCGGGCCGCCGCTGCGAGAGAGGTACGCGAATGGCCGACGGCAAAGGCAAGGACGAAGGCGGCAAGCTGCTGTACTGCTCGTTCTGCGGCAAGAACCAGAACGAAGTGCGCAAGCTGATTGCCGGCCCGTCCGTCTATATCTGCGACGAGTGTGTCGATCTGTGCAACGACATCATTCGCGAGGAGGTGCTCGATGCCGATGCCGAGAGCGACGAGGAGCGTCTGCCTGCCCCCCGCGAGATTCGTCACACCCTCGACGACTATGTGATCGGCCAGGACCGCGCCAAGATGGTGCTGTCGGTGGCGGTCTACAACCACTACAAGCGGCTTCGTTACGCGTCCAAGGACGAGGTGGAGCTCGGCAAGTCGAACATCCTGCTGATCGGCCCGACCGGTAGCGGCAAGACGCTGCTGGCCGAGACGCTCGCGCGGCTGCTCAACGTGCCGTTCACCATCGCCGATGCCACCACGCTCACCGAGGCAGGCTACGTCGGCGAGGATGTCGAGAACATCATCCAGAAGCTGCTGCAGAAGTGCGACTACGACGTGGACAAGGCCCAGCGCGGCATCGTCTACATCGACGAGATCGACAAGATCTCGCGCAAGTCGGACAACCCGTCCATCACTCGGGATGTCTCCGGTGAGGGCGTGCAGCAGGCGCTGCTCAAGCTGATCGAGGGCACCACCGCCTCGGTGCCGCCGCAGGGCGGCCGCAAGCATCCGCAGCAGGAGTTCGTCCAGGTCGACACCACCAACATGCTGTTCATCGTCGGCGGCGCCTTCGCCGGCCTCGACAAGGTCATCCGTGACCGTGCCGAGAAGGGCGGCATCGGCTTCAACGCCGAGGTGAAGAGCAAGGACGAGACCAAGGGCGTCGGCGACCTGCTGATGGACGTGGAGCCCGAGGATCTGGTCAAGTTCGGCCTGATCCCCGAGTTCGTCGGCCGTCTGCCGGTGATCGCGACCCTGACCGAGCTCACCGAGGATGCGCTGATTCAGATCCTCACCGAGCCGAAGAACTCGCTGATCAAGCAGTACGCCCGGCTGTTCGAGATGGAGAACGTCGAGCTCGACTTCCGCGAGGACGCCCTGCGGGCCGTGGCTCACAAGGCCATGGAGCGCAAGACCGGCGCCCGCGGCCTGCGCTCGATCCTCGAGTCGGTGCTGCTCGACACCATGTACGAGATTCCTTCCCTGGAAGGCGTCTCCAAGGTGGTGATCGACGCCTCCGTCATCGCCGGTGAAAGCGAGCCGCTGCTGATTTACTCCCAGCAGGAATCGCCGAAGGTCGACGGCACCGACGGCTGAGACGCTCGTCTCGCTCCGGTGCGGCGCCCCCGATCGGGCGTCGTCGACCCAAGGGCCGCTTCGGCGGCCCTTTTCTTTGCGCCGTCATTGCCCTGGCCTTGCAATGCCGCGTCATCGCCCCCATTCCTTGGGTATCTCCACTGATCGTTTGAGGAAGGTCTGCGATGCAGCAGAACGCCGAACAGACCCAGAGTCTGCCCCTTTTGCCGCTGCGGGACGTGGTCGTCTACCCGCAGATGGTCATCCCGCTGTTCGTCGGCCGTGAAAAGTCCATCCAGGCGCTGGAAGCCGCCATGGAGGCCGACAAGCGCGTGCTGCTGGTGGCGCAGCGTGAGGCCAGCAAGGACGATCCCGATAACGAGGACCTGTTCGCCATCGGCACCGTGGCCGAGATCATGCAGCTGCTCAAGCTGCCCGACGGCACCGTCAAGGTGCTGATCGAGGGTGAATCCCGGGCCGACATCCGGGACATCCTGGCCGTCGACGAGGGCTACAGCCGCGCCGAGGTGGTGCTGCGCGACAGCGAGCCGCTGTCCGAGCGCGAGCAGGAGTCGCTCGTCCGCGTGCTGCTCAACCAGTTCGAGCAGTACGTGAAGATGTCCAAGAAGGTGCCCAACGAGGTGCTCAACTCGCTGTCGGGCATCGAGGATCCGAGCCGGCTGGTGGACACCATCTGTGCCCACCTGTCGCTGAAGATCGACGACAAGCAGCAGTTGCTCGAGATGGATCGCGTGCGCGACCGCATCGAGCACCTGATGGCGCTGATCGAATCCGAGATCGATCTGCTTCAGGTAGAGAAGCGCATCCGCTCGCGGGTCAAGGACCAGATGGAGAAGTCCCAGCGCGAGTACTACCTGAACGAGCAGATGAAGGCCATCCAGAAGGAGATGGGCGAGCTCGAGAATGCGCCCAACGAGGCCGACAAGTACGAGCAGGCCATCGAAGAGTCCGGCATGCCCAAGGACGCCGCCGAGAAGGCGCGTCAGGAGCTCGGCAAGCTGCGCATGATGACGCCGTCCTCCGCCGAGGCCACGGTGGTGCGCTCCTATCTGGACTGGCTGATCGCGGTGCCGTGGAAGAAGCGCACCCGCGTGCGCCACGACCTCGCCCACGCCCAGCAGGTGCTGGACGAGGATCACTACGGCCTCGAAGAGGTCAAGGAACGCATCCTCGAGTACCTGGCCGTGCACAAGCGGGTCAAGAAGCTCAAGGGTCCGGTGCTGTGCCTGGTGGGGCCGCCCGGCGTCGGCAAGACCTCGCTGGGGCGCTCCATCGCCCGCGCCACCAACCGCAAGTATGTGCGTCTGGCGCTCGGCGGCGTGCGCGACGAGTCCGAGATCCGCGGTCACCGTCGGACCTACATCGGCTCGCTGCCCGGCAAGCCGATCCAGCGCATGAGCAAGGCCGGGGTCAAGAACCCGCTGTTCCTGCTCGACGAGGTCGACAAGGTCGGCATGGACCACCGCGGCGATCCCTCCTCGGCGCTGCTCGAGGTGCTCGATCCGGAGCAGAACGACAAGTTCAGCGACCACTACCTGGAGCTGGACTACGATCTGTCCGAGACCCTGTTCATCTGCACCGCCAACTCGATGAACATTCCGGGGCCGCTGCTCGACCGCATGGAAGTGATTCGTCTGCCCGGTTACACCGAGGACGAGAAGCTGGCCATCGCCAAGCGCTACCTGGTGCCCAAGCAGCTCAAGGCCAACGGCTTCAAGGAGGACGAGCTCGGCTTCGCCGATGAGGCGCTGCTGGAGCTGATCCGCTACTACAGCCGCGAGGCCGGCGTGCGTGAGCTCGAGCGCCAGATCGCCAAGGTCTGTCGCAAGGTGCTGCGCGAGCGTATCGAGCAGGAAGCCAAGGAGGGCGCCCAGGCACCGGCGATCCTGGCCGCGGCCGATATCGAGGCCTATGCCGGCGTGCGTCGCTACAGCTATGGCCTGGCCGACCAGGAAGATCAGGTGGGCCGCGTCACCGGCCTGGCCTGGACCTCGGTGGGCGGCGAGCTGCTCAACATCGAGTCGGTGGTGACCCCCGGCAAGGGACGCATCAACAAGACCGGCTCGCTGGGTGACGTGATGAAGGAATCCGTGAGCGCCGCTCAGACCGTGGTGCGCGCACGGGCCGCCAGCTTCGGTATCGATCCCGAGCGGTTCGAGAAGGAAGACCTGCACATCCACGTGCCGGAGGGCGCGACGCCGAAGGACGGCCCCAGCGCCGGCGTGGCCATGGTCACGGCGATGATCTCCGCCTATACCGGCCGGCCGGTTCGCTGCAACGTGGCCATGACCGGTGAGGTCAATCTGCGCGGCGAAGTGATGCCGATCGGTGGCCTCAAGGAGAAATTGCTGGCCGCCAGGCGCGGTGGTATAAATACCGTGCTTATTCCGGAGGAGAACCGCCGAGACCTCAAGGAGGTCCCGGACAACATCAAGCAGGCACTCGATATCCGACCCGTGCGTTGGATCGACGAAGTCCTCGAGGTGGCCCTGAGCGAAAAGCTCGGTGCACCGGATGAAGATTCTCGAGCGGAAGACGAGGCCTCTTCTCACTCGATGATCAGTACACACTGACGACTTTTTTCCCTATTGCCGGGGTGAAAACCCCGGCATGACGGGGATTGTCAGGGAAGGTTGCTTGACACGTCTTTCATCGCATTGCTATAAACTACCGCCATGCTGTGATCGCGTCAGTCAGCCGTTAGTCTCGCCGATTAGAGCCAATTTACGTAACAGTCAAGGGGTGAAGTGTGAACAAGTCCGAGCTGATCGAAGCCATTGCTGCGTCTGCCGATATTCCCAAGGCAGCCGCTTCCCGTGCGCTGGACGCCATGGTCGACGCCGTGGCTGACAGCCTGAAGAAGGGCGACAGCGTCTCTCTGGTGGGTTTTGGCACCTTCACCGTCAAGGAGCGGGCCGCGCGTACCGGCCGCAATCCGCAGACCGGTGAGCCGATCGAGATCAGCGCCGCCAAGGTGCCGAGCTTCAAGGCCGGCAAGGCGCTCAAGGATTCCGTCAACTAAGGATACGGCCTCGCCGTCTTCCTGACCGACGTTTCCCTACAGGCGCACCGCTGTCGCGGTGCGCCTGTTTTGTTTCGGGGCCCCGACGCGGAGCCGGGCGCAAGGCGCTCGCCCCGTCGCGTGGCCAGTGCGGACGCATGTAAGATGTGCGTCCTGACCCACTAGATCCGCAGAGGCCTGCATGCTGCAAAGTATTCGTGACCGCTCCACCAGTTGGGGCGCCAAGATCCTGGTCGGCGCCGTGGTGGTGACCATGGCCCTGTTCGGCGTCGAGTCCCTGGTGGGGCTGCTGAACAGCGACGGTGAGGAGGTCGCCACCGTCAACGGCGAGCCGATCACGCGTCAGCAGCTCGAGCTTCAGGTGCAGCGGGCCATCCGCAGCGGCCAGGTGCCGCCGGAGCAGGAGCGTCAGCTGCGCGCCGAGACGCTCGACAGCCTGATCACCAACCAGCTGCTGACCCAGTATGCCGAGGAGGGCGGCCTGCATCTCTCCGACGCCCAGATCGACCAGCTGATCGTGAGCCTGCCGGAGTTCCAGGACGCCAACGGTCGCTTCGACAGTGAACTGTTTCAGAACCGCCTCGCCAGCGCCGGCTTCACGCCGATCACCTTTCGCGCCCAGCTGCGCGAGGACATGAAGCGTCGCCAGCTCCAGCAGGGGCTCACGGTCAGCGAGTTCAGCCTGCCGAGCGAGCAGGAGCGGCTGGCCGAGCTGCAGCGCCAGGCGCGCACCTTCCGCCACTATGCCCTGACACCGGCCGATCTGGACGCGGCGCCGGAGATCAGCGACGCCGACCTGCAGGCCTACTACGACGCTCACGCCGAGGCCTACCAGCGTCCCGAGCAGGTCAAGCTCGCCTACGTGGTGCTCGACAAGCAGGCCATGGCCGATGATGTCGAGGTCAGCGACGAGGATCTGCGCCTGGCCTGGCAGGACGAAGCGGCCAGCGCCGATCGTCGTGTCTCGCACATCATGGTCAGCTTCGGCGACGAGCGCAGCCGCGAGGAGGCCGAGGCCCGCCTGGAGGAGGTCAAGTCCCGGCTGGCCGACGGTGAGTCCTTCGCCGATCTGGCCGCCGACTATTCCGACGATACCTCGACCAGCGATGCCGGCGGTGACCTGGGCGTGATCAGCCGCGGCTTCTTCGGCGAGGCCTTCGAGGACGCGGCCTTCGCCCTCGGCGAGGATCAGGTCTCGGATATCGTCGAGACCGACAACGGGCTGCACCTGATCCAGGTCACCGAGCTCGATCGCCCGTCGTTCGAGCAGGCCCGCGACCGTCTGCGTCAGGACGTGGCCCTGGAGAAGGTCGATGACGCCTTCAACGACAAGGCCCAGCAGCTGATCGACGAGAGCTTCGCCGCCGAGGACCTGGCCAGCGTGGCCGAGAATCTGGGCCTCGAGCGTCAGCAGAGCGACTGGGTGAGCCGTGACGCCGCCGCCGGCGTGCTGTCAGAGCCCGGTGTGATGCGTCAGGCCTTCAGCGATGACGTGCTGGAGGAGGGCTTCAACAGCGAGGTCATCGAGCTGGACGAGGATCGCCGCATGGTGCTGCGCGTGGTCGAGCATCGCGACGCCACCACGCTGCCGCTGGACGAGGTGCGCGACCGTGTCGTGGCGGCCGTCGAGACCGACAAGACGCGCGAGGCTCTCGAGGCGCGCGCCGACGAGATGCTGGCCTCGCTACGCAGTGGCGAGACGCTGGGCCTCGACTGGCAACGGGCCGAATCGCTGAATCGTCAGGGGCAGAGCGAGCTGGCCCAGCCGGTGATCGAGGCCGCCTTCCGCCTGCCGCATCCGTCCGAAGGCGAGACCGTCTACGGTCGCGCCGGGGATGGCCAGCGGGTGGTGCTGATCGGGCTGGAATCCGTCACCGCGGGTGAGGCCAACGCGCAGATCGAGTCCTTCGTGGCGCGCATGGCGCAGCAGCTGCGCTCCCAGGCCGCGGTCAACGGGCTGCTCGACCACCTGCGCGAACAGGCCGAGATCGAGCGTCCCTGACGGGCGACCCCGCTCGCGGGATCCCGCGAGGGGAGAAAAGGAAGGTGAAAAGGGGGCTTCGGCCCCCTTTTTCGTGGCTGTCGTTCGTGTCTGCCGTTCGGCCGGCGATGACGTCCTTGGGGGCCGAGTGATCCGGTCTCCGAATTTATACCGTTATCTTGCAATCCCTTGCCACCGGTCGAGGGGCTTCGCTCTGGGGGCGGGCCGTGAGCATGCGATGATGACGCTCGATCTTCCTTCCACCGACGAGAGTTGTCCATGGCCCGGCCCCCGCTGCGCGATATTCCCGCCCATCTGATCACCGGCTTCCTGGGGAGCGGCAAGAGCACGCTCATTCATCATCTGATCCAGAACAAGCCGCCCGGTGAACGCTGGGCGGTACTGATCAACGAATTCGGCCGCGTCGGCATCGACCAGGCGATGTTCGCCGAGCGCGACGATGTGGTGGTTCAGGCCCTGCCGGGCGGCTGTCTGTGCTGCCAGCTGGCCACGGTGCTGCAGACGAGCCTGGTCCAGCTGCTGCGTCGCGAGCGGCCCGACCGGCTGATCATCGAGCCCTCCGGGCTCGGCCATCCGGCGGGGCTGATCGAGCTGCTGCGAGGCGAGGCCTTCGGCGGGGTGCTCGATCTTCGTGACGTGGTGGCGGTACTGGACCCGCGACGCCTGGACGATCCGCGCGCGCGGGGCCACGAGACCTTCCGCGATCAGCTGCGGCTGGCCGACGGCGTGGCCCTGACCATGGTCGATCGGCTCGGGGCGCAGCAGGTGGCGGCGGCACGGGACTGGCTGGCCGAGACCCTGCCGGGCGAGCGCTGGGTGGTCGAGGCGCCCCAGGGTCGCCTGCCGGTCGAGCGGCTGCTCGACGGTGGCGCGCACCGGGATCTGGCCTCATCGGTCTCTCCGGCGGCGCATCTCGCTCTGGCCCAGGCGCCGGGGCCGTGGCTCGATCTGGACGCTCGGGCACCGCGCGTCGGGGCGCCGGTGCGCGAGAGCGGCGCGTCGCTGGGTCACGAGAGCCTGGGCTGGCGCTGGCATGCCGATGAGGTCTTCGACGCCTCGGCCATCACGGCCTGGCTGGACGCTCTGCCGGCGGTGCTGCGGGTCAAGGGCGTGCTGCACACGGACACGGGATGGGTCTCGATCAACCGCACCGGGGGGGAGGGGCCGCTGTCGCCCAGCGAGTGGCGCCGCGACTCGCGCCTGGAGCTGATCGCCGAGGCCGGAGGGATGCCGGACGCCGAGGCGCTCGAGGCCGGGATGGCCCGCTGCCGTCGGACATCGTCGATCTAGGACAGGGCGGGAGCGGGGGCGTACCCACCAAAGGGCCGGATGGCGAGGTGCCATCCGGCCTTTTTGACGCTGGAGCATGATCGCCCGGGGCGAAGCGCTCAGCCCTGCAGCGGGAAGTCGCGCAGCACCGGTGCCTGGCCCGGCGCGACCTCGATCTCCCAGCCCTGGTTCGGCTGCCAGTCGCCCAGCACGAAGCGGCGCGCCGTCGCGCCGTCGAGGTCGACGTCATGGACGGCGGGGCGGTGGGTGTGGCCGTGGATCATCGTGGTCACGTCGTGTTCGCGCAGGGCCTCGACCACCTCGGCCGGCGTCACGTCCATGATGTCCTCGGCCTTGTTGGAGTTGGCCTCCCCGGACTGGTCGCGCAGCTGTTTGGCCAGCGCGATGCGCTCGGGAATCGGCATGGCCAGGATCTGCGCCTGCCACTGCGGGTCGCGGGCCTTGGCGCGGAAGGCCATGTAGGCCTCGTCCAGGGTGCACAGGCTGTCGCCGTGCATCAGCAGCACCCGCTCGTCGCCGAGAGTCACCACGCTGGGATCGGGCAGCAGGGTGGCGCCGGCGGCCTCGGCGAAGCGCTCCCCGATCAGGAAGTCGCGGTTGCCGTGCATCAGGTAGATGGCGGTGCCGGCCTCGGCGCGTTGCTTCAGCGCCTCGGCGATGCGCTCGGCGAGCGCGGCGGTGCCGGTGGGATCGGCGGCGCCGAGATCCAGCAGGTCATCGCCGATCCAGGCCTCGAAGAAGTCGCCGAGGATATAGAGCGCCTCGGCGCCGGCGGCGCGGGTCTCCAGCCAGTTCAAAAAGCCCTCGGTGATGGCCGGGGCGCCGGGATGCAGATGAAGATCGGAGATCAGCAGGGTCGACATGGCATCTCTCGCGGGCAGCGGATGAAGGAAAACGCCCCCGCCGGAGGGCGAGGGCGCGGGACTCACGGGCCGGGGTTCAGGCCTCGGCGTCGTCCTTGATGTAGGCGCGCTGGATGATCACGTCCTCGGCCGGCACGTCGGCGTGCATGCCGCGGCGAGTGGTGGTCACGCCCTTGATGCGCTCGACCACGTCCATGCCCTCGATGACCTCGCCGAACACGCAGTAGCCCCAGCCCTGCAGGTTCTTGCCACGATGATTGAGGAAGTCGTTGTCGGCCACGTTGATGAAGAACTGGGCGCTGGCGGAGTGCGGGTCCTGGGTGCGGGCCATGGCCAGGGTGCCGCGGGTGTTGGCCAGGCCGTTGTCGGCCTCGTTCTCGATCGGCTCACGGGTCTGCTTCTGGTTGAAGTCCAGGTCGAAGCCGCCGCCCTGGACCATGAAGCCGTCGATCACGCGATGGAACAGGGTGTTGTCGTAGTAGCCGTCGCGCACGTACTGCTCGAAGTTGGCGGCGGTCTTCGGCGCCTTGTCGTGATTCAGGGCGACATGAATATCGCCGAAATTGGTCTGCAAGATGATCATCATGATGTCCTGTCTTCTCGAAGCGGGATGCCTTGGCGCCCTATGGGCAGGTGGCGCTATAATAGCCGTTTTGCGTCGATGCGCGAAGCCGTGGTCAGGCCCGCGGCGTCGCGACGACAGGCCCGCGTTCAACCAGAGGTTGCCCAATCAACATGACCAGCGAGACCACCAGCGCGCCGAACTTCATTCGCAACCAGATCAGCGAAGAGATCGAGGCCGGCCGACAGGGGAAGATCGTCACCCGCTTCCCGCCGGAGCCCAACGGCTTCCTGCACATCGGCCATGCCAAGTCGATCTGTCTGAATTTCGGGCTCGCCGAGCAGTTCGGTGGCGACTGTCATCTGCGCTTCGACGACACCAATCCGGCGAAGGAAGAGCAGGCCTATATCGACGCCATCAAGGAGGACGTCAGCTGGCTGGGCTATGAGTGGGCCGGCGACGTGCGCTTCGCCTCGGACTACTTCGATACCCTCTACGACTGGGCCCAGCACCTGATCCGCGAGGGCAAGGCCTACGTCGACGATCTCTCCCCGGAGGAGATGCGCGAGTATCGTGGCACGCTGACCGAGGCCGGCACGCCGAGCCCCTACCGCGAGCGCAGCGTCGAGGAGAACCTCGACCTGCTGGAGCGCATGCGCGTCGGGGAGTTCGCCGAGGGCGAGAAGGTGCTGCGCGCCAAGATCGACATGGCCGCGCCGAACATCAACCTGCGCGACCCGATCCTCTATCGCATCCGCCACGCCTCGCACCACCAGACCGGCGACAAGTGGAAGATCTATCCGTCCTACGACTTCACCCACGGCCAGTCCGATGCCCTGGAAGGGGTGACGCACTCCGTCTGCACCCTGGAGTTCGAGGATCACCGTCCGCTGTACGAGTGGTTCCTGGACAACCTGCCGGTGCCGGCCAAGCCGCGTCAGATCGAGTTCGCACGGCTGAACCTGAACTACACCCTGACCTCCAAGCGCAAGCTCAAGCTGCTGGTGGACGAGAACATCGTCGACGGCTGGGACGACCCGCGCCTGCCGACCCTGTCCGGAATGCGTCGCCGCGGCTATACCCCGGCCTCGATCCGCAAGTTCTGCGAGATGATCGGCGTGACCCGTGCCGACGGCGGCCTGGTCGATATCGCCATGCTCTACCACGCGATCCGCTCCGACCTCGAGGACAACGCGCCGCGCGCCATGTGCGTGCTCAAGCCGCTCAAGGTGGTGCTGACCAACGTCGACGAGGACTTCGCGGAGACCTACCGGGTCGCCGGGCATCCGGCCCGCGAGGACATGGGCGTGCGCGAGATTCCGTTCGGACGGGAGATCTACATCGACCGCGACGACTTTATGGAGGAGCCGCCGAAGAAGTTCTTCCGCCTGGCGCCGGGCAAGGAAGTGCGGCTGCGCAACTCCTATGTCATCCGCTGCGACGAGGTGATCAAGGACGAGGCCGGCGAGGTCAGCGAGTTGCGCTGCTCGGTCGACTTCGACACCCTCGGCAAGAACCCCGAGGGTCGCAAGGTCAAGGGCGTGCTCCACTGGGTCAGCGCAGCGCAGGCGGTGCCGATGGAGGTGCGGCTCTACGACAACCTGTTCACCGTCGAGCAGCCGGACAAGGACAAGGACGCCGACTTCCTCGAGCACCTGAACCCCGAGTCGCTGACCGTGGTACAGGCCATGGGCGAGCCGAGCCTGGCCGACGCCGCGCCCGAGAGCCGCTTCCAGTTCGAGCGGGTCGGCTACTTCTGCGCCGACCGCCATGCCTGCCGCGACGGCAAGCTGGTGTTCAACCGCACCGTGGGACTCAAGGATGGCTGGGCCAAGGCCCAGAAGAAGGGCTGACATGCAGATCTACAACACCCTGACGCGTCGCAAGGAAACCTTCACGCCCATCGAGCCGGGCAAGGTACGCATGTACGTCTGCGGCATGACCGTCTACGACTTCTGTCACCTGGGCCATGCCCGGGTGATGGTGGCCTTCGACGTCATCACCCGCTATCTGCGGGCCCGCGGCTACGATGTCAGCTACGTGCGCAACATCACCGACATCGACGACAAGATCCTCAAGCGGGCGGACGAGAACGGCGAGACCATCGAGGCGCTCACCGACCGCATGATCGATGCCATGCACGAGGACGAGGGCCGCCTCGGCGTGCTGCGTCCGGATGCCGAGCCGCGCGCGACCCAGCACCTGGACGAGATCGTCTCGATGATCCAGACGCTGATCGACAAGGGCTACGCCTACGCGGCGGACAACGGCGACGTCTACTACCGGGTGCGCAAGTTCGACGGCTACGGCAAGCTCAACAACCGTGACCTGGACGACATGCGCTCCGGTGCCCGGATCGACGTCGACGAGCACAAGGAAGACCCGCTCGACTTCGTGCTGTGGAAGGCCGCCAAGCCCGGCGAGGCCAACTGGCGCTCGCCCTGGGGCGAGGGGCGTCCCGGCTGGCACATCGAGTGCTCGGCGATGTCCACCTGCTGCCTCGGCGAGACCTTCGACATCCACGGCGGCGGGCCGGACCTGACCTTCCCGCACCACGAGAACGAGATCGCCCAGAGCGAGGCCGCCACCGGCAAGCCCTACGTCAACACCTGGATGCATGCCGGCGCGGTGCGCGTGAATCAGGAGAAGATGTCCAAGTCACTGGGCAACTTCTTCACCATTCGCGACGTGCTCGAGCATCACGACGCCGAGGTGGTGCGCTACCTGCTGGTGTCGAGCCACTATCGCAGCCCGATCAACTACGCGCCGGAGTCGCTGGCCGACGCCCGCAAGTCGCTGGAGCGCTTCTACAATGCTCTGGACGGGCTGGCTCTGGACGGCGTCGAGGTGCGGGAAGGCGAGGTCGATGCGCGCTTCGACGAGCGTTTCACCGCCGCCATGGACGACGACTTCAACACCGCCGAGGCGGTGTCGGTGCTGTTCGACCTGGCCCGAGAGCTCAACCGCGCCAAGAAGGAAAGCCCCGAGCAGGCGCCGGCCCTGGCCGCCGAGCTCAAGCGTCTGGGCGGCGTGCTCGGCCTGCTGCAGCAGGCACCGGCGGCCTTCCTGAAGGGCGCCGGTGCCGGCGAGCTGCCGATGACCGAGGCCGAGATCGAAGCGAAGATCGCCGAGCGCGCCGCGGCCAAGAAGGCTCGCGACTTCGCCACCGCCGACGGCATCCGCGACGAGCTAGCCGCACTGGGCATCGTGCTCAAGGACAGCCGTGAGGGCACCGGCTGGGTGTTCGAGGCGCCGGGCGAGTAACGGCGGATTGCGTCAAACCGCGTGGGCGGCGCCGCTTCGCGAGCTGCCCCTTGTTTGCTGACGGGAGGCATGCCATGCCGCTGAGACCGGAGGAAGGCCAACGCTGCGTGGAATCGCTGCGCCAGGCATTGCCAGCCCTGCAGGCCGTCTATCTGTTCGGCAGCCAGGCGACCGAAATGTCGCGACGCGACAGCGACGTCGACCTGGCCGTTCTGCTGCCTTCGGCCATGGCATCCGACCGTTGCTGGGCGTTGGCGGGAACCCTCGCCAGCCTGCTGGATCGGGATGTCGATCTCGTGGATCTGCGAGGCGCTTCGACCGTCATGCAGTATCAGGTGGTCTCGGAGGGGGTGCCGCTGTGGCGTGCCGGCACCGAGGTCGACGAGTTCGAGCTGGCCATATTCAGCGAGTACTGGGATCTCGGCATCCGGCGGCGCGGCCTGATCGAGGACATCAAGCAACGGGGAAGCATACATGGCCGATGACGTGCTGCTGAACAAGGCCGCCACGATCGAGCGATGCATCGGGCGTGCTAGGGAAGAGTATGACAAGGATCCTGACACCTTCGAGTCCGATCAGACGCGTCAGGATGCCGCCATCCTCAATCTGCAGCGTGCCTGTGAGGCGGCCATTGATGCCGGGAATCGCCTAGTTCGTCTGAAGCAGTTGGGATTGCCGCAGAGTGCGCGAGATGTCTTTTCGCTGCTGGTGCAGGCGGGCCTGCTCGATGAGGCTCTAGGTGAGACTATGAAGCGCATGACCGGCTTCCGGAACATCGCCGTGCATGATTATCAGGCCGTCCAGGCGCCGATCGTGATGTCGATCATTCGTCATCAGGCCGATGACCTGATCGGCTACGCAAAGCGCATGATTCAGCTGGCGTGACCGCCAACGCACGGTGTCGAAACGCCCGGCCCGTGCCGGGCGTTTCTCGTTGGGCATCCTCGATCCTCAGCGCGTCTCCGCGCCGAGCGCCTCGTCAACCAGCGCCATGGCTTCGTCGAGGCTGGCGGCAACCGCGTCCCAGGGCAGGGTCGATCCGACGAGGTGGCAGTGATAGAGGGCATCGTCATCGATGTCGACACGGTGGATGTCGTTGCCCCGGTCGTCCTGCCACCAGTCGGCGTGGACATGATGCCAGCGCGGGTCGATCCGAGCGTTCATGTTCATGCGTCACCTTCCTTCGTGAGCCGCCCATTCGGGCGAGCGCTCAGCAAGCCTTCCAGATCTTCAGGCGGGGTTCCGTCAGCCCGTGCCAGCGGGAATAGACATCGCGTCGACGCTCGGCGTTGGCGAGATCCGCGCGGCCAAGGACGTCATGAGGCGTATGGGCGAGACAGCCGCCGGCGATCCTTCGATGGGGACGAGAGCGCGTTCGGGGGCGTGACGCCTGGCGTTGGCCGTGGCTCATCGGCCGCGCTCGAGGGAGTGAGTGTTGCTCAACGGACCTGTGGGTCAACCGCAGTACCTGGTTCATGAGGCATCCCTCCGAACGGCATGGAACCAAGGGAAGCGACTCGCCGTCGCCGGTCGTGGGAGCGTCAGGCGGGCCGTTACCGACAGCATAGTTCAGAAACGCTGTTTGTAAATTAAAGTTACAGACGGGTGGCTCAAGTCGGTCGTGGAGAGGCTGTTAGCCCATCATGACGGTGGCAGGGGCAGTCGATGCGGCCAGGCATCGTCGACGATGAACACGCGCTGCCAGGCGGCACCGGAGGCGTGCTCCAGATGCAGGCCGAGCTGCACCGGTGCGCCGCCACGGGCGAAATGCAGCCGCAGGCGGTGTTCGAGGGTCGGCAGCGTGCTCAGCTGTGAACGGGGCGGCAGCGCGAGCCAGTGGGGCTTGCACAGCCAGGCGCCGAGCGCCTGTCCCGGGAGTCTGGCGCGCCAGCGTGACCAGTCGCGCCAGGGCAGCCAGTGGCCGCGCAGGTGATCGGGTGTGGCATCGCGCGGGGCGGGTAGCTCGGCCCGCCAGGGATAGAACAGCACGCCGGGCATCGCCAGGCACTGCCGCAGCCTCGTCACCGGGGCTCCCAGCCGCTCGGCCAGCGCCTGCTGCGCCACCGGGCGCTGGGCCAGCGGCAGCTGGTGATGCTCCAGGTGGTGGCGCTTGAGCGCCAGGCTGTCCAGGCCGCCGGGGCCGACCCAACGGGCCTGATCGTCGTCGTCGCCGGGGCCCTCGGTGAGACCCAGGTAGTACTTGATCGCCACCTCGAGATGTACCGGCACGGGATCCGGCGATTCGGCATAGATCAGGTCGAGCTCGCCCAGCGTGCGACGCTCCTGCAGCACCGGTAGGTTGTGAGCGAGCAGTCGGGTATGGGGGGCGGTATCGAGCAGGAATTGCCACAGGCGTTCGTGATAGTGGCCCATGCGGCCCTCTAGGGCCGCACCGACGTAGCGCTCCAGGTCCTCGGGAGCATCGTCCAGGTGGCTCAGATAGTCGGTCAGGGCGTCGTCGCTCTCGAGACCTAGGCAGTGGCGATCGGGGCGGCCGGACGAGGGGAGGGCAATCAGGTCCGGCGCCTGAACCAGCCAGGCCAGGTCACGTACCAGCGCGTGGCGCCAGGGGCGGATGTCATCGCGGAATGGCGGCATGCGGTCTCGCTCCGGGCGTTGAGATGGCGCTCTGACAGAGAAGCTATACAGGCCTTATACTCCAGCATACATTCATTCGGGAAGCGGGTGGTATCCATGCAGCCAGTACTGACACGTCTCGTCGCCATCGCGGCCGGCACCCTGATGACCGTGGGCGCGGCGCAGGCCCAGGACAACGCCGGAGAGCCGGTGGTGATCGCCTCCAAGATCGACACCGAGGGCTCGGTGCTCGGGCAGCTTATCCTGCAGCGCCTCGAGGACGGTGGCATCGCGGTGGAGGATCGCCTGCAGCTGGGCGCCACCAGCATCGTGCGTTCCGCCCTGGTCGCCGGGGAGATCGATCTCTACCCAGAATACACCGGCAACGGCGCCTTCTTCTTCGACATGGCCGACAGCCCGGTATGGAAGGACGCCGAGCAGGCCTTCGACACCGTCAGCCAGAAGGATCGCGAGGCCAACGATCTGGTGTGGCTGACGCCCGCCGAGGCCAACAACACCTGGGCGATCAGCGTGCGCGGCGACCTAGCCCGCGAGCAAGAGCTGGAGAGCCTCGAGGATCTGGCCGCCTATCTCGACGACGGCGGGGACTTCAAGCTGGCGGCGAGCGCCGAGTTCGTCGAATCGCCCCAGGCGCTGCCGGCCTTCCAGCAGGCATACGGTTTCGAGCTTTCCGAGGACGAACTGCTGGTGCTCTCCGGCGGCAACACCGCCGCTACCATGCGCGCCGCCGCCCAGCAGACCAGCGGCGTCAACGCCGCCATGACCTATGGCACCGACGGCGGCCTCAAGGCCCTCGATCTGCATGTGCTGGATGACACCCTCGGGGTGCAGCCGGTCTATCAGCCGGCGCCGGTGGTGCGCGCCGAGGTGCTCGAGGCGCATCCCGAGATCGAAACCCTGCTGGCGCCGGTGTTCCAGGCGCTGGACCGTGACACCCTGCAGCGCCTCAACGGCGACGTGGCCGTCAACGGCCTGGACCCGGCCAAGGTGGCCGGCGACTTCCTCGACACGCTCGACGAATAAGCCGCTCCGGAATGAGCCGTGAGAGCGAGTCGTGAGAGCGAGTCGGGATCGTCAGACACCGAAGAGCGCAGCAAGGGCGGGGTGAACGCCGAAGTGGTGAACAAGGAAGTGATCAACAAGGAAGCGGTGAACAGGGACTCGCCTCGCCCCAACGTCGTGCTCGTGAGCCTGCTGCTGGCGACCCTGGTCGCCTGGAGCGGGCTCGATGCCGTCAGCGTCGCGCCCAATCGCATCGTGCCCGGCCAGGGCCACGCCGCCTGGGACGTGGCCGGCTGGCCGGGATTCCTGCTCAGCCTGGTGCCGATGCTGGCCGTACTGGCGCTGGCCTGGCGCCCGGACCGGCGTCGACTGCGCTGGGCCCTGGGGCTGGCGGTGGCGATGCTCGCCGCACTGCCGGCCTGGCTGGCGCTGGCGTCGGCGCGGCTGGTCGATGCCGATCTGCCCCAGGCGCGCATGGGCGTCGGCGCCGGGGTCTGGGTGGCGCTGTTCCTGCTGCTGCTGGCGCTGATCGAGCTGCGCACACGGCTGGCGCTGCCGCGGACCCTGGGCTGGTCGCTGCTGCTGGTGCCGCTGGCGAGCCTCGCCGCCTGGCTGACGTTCGGTCTCGCACCGCTGGCGCTGCGCCAGGAGTTCCTGACCCGCCGCGACGGCTTCATCGCCGCCATCGTCGAGCATCTGCTGCTGGTCGGCGCCGCCGTCGGCGTCAGCCTGGTGCTGGGCGTGCTTCTGGCGCTGGCCATGCGCCGCTGGGCGCGCTGCCGAACGCTCGGCTTCGCGGTGCTCAACTTCCTGCAGACCATCCCCAGCCTGGCGCTGTTCGGCCTGCTGCTGGCGCCGCTGGCCTGGCTGGGTGCCCACGTCGAGTGGCTGGCGGCGCTGGGCGTGAGCGGTATCGGCGCCGCGCCGGCGCTGCTGGCGCTGGTCGGCTACAGCCTGCTGCCGATGGTGCGCAACACCTTCGTGGCCCTCGATGAGGTCGACCCCGGCGTGATCGATGCCGCTCGCGGCATGGGCATGAGCCGCGGCCAGGTGTTCCGCCAGGTGCGTCTGCCGCTGGCGGCGCCGGTGATCCTCGAGGGCATTCGCATCACCACCGTGCAGGCCATCGGCCTGACCGCCGTGGCCGCGCTGATCGGCGCCGGCGGCCTCGGCACCTTCATCTTTCAGGGGCTGGGGCAGGCGGCCATGGACATGGTGCTGCTCGGCGCCCTGCCGATCCTGGTCATGGCGCTGATCGCCGATGCCCTGCTGGGCGCCCTGACCGACCTCACACGCCAGGGAGAGGCCACATGATCGAACTCATCGGCGTGTCCAAGCGCTTCGGCGACACCACCGCGGTGGACGACATCTCGCTGCGCGTCGAACGCGGCGAGCTGTGCGTGCTGGTGGGCACCTCCGGCTGCGGCAAGTCGACGACGCTGCGCATGATCAACCGTTTGATCGAGCACAGCGACGGCGAGATCCACATCGACGGCCAGCAGATCCGCGACTTCCGCGAGGAGACCCTGCGTCGGCGCATGGGCTATGCGATTCAGAGCACCGGGCTGTTTCCGCACTGGACGGTGGCGCGCAACATCGGCCTGGTGCCGCGGCTGCTGAAATGGCCCCCGGCGCGGATCCGCAAGCGGGTCGAGGAACTGATGGCGATGCTCGGCCTGTCGATGGAGGAGTTCGCCGGCAAGTATCCGCGTCAGCTCTCCGGCGGCCAGGCCCAGCGGGTCGGCGTGGCCCGGGCGCTGGCCGCCGACCCCGACATCCTGCTGATGGACGAGCCCTTCGGGGCGCTGGACCCGATCACCCGCGAGACGCTCCAGCACGAACTGCGCGAGTTGCAGTCGCGGCTGCAGAAGACCATCGTCTTCGTCACCCACGACATGGACGAGGCGCTGCGGCTGGCCGACCGGCTGGTGGTCATGGACGGCGGCCGCATCCGCCAGCAGGGCCATCCGCTCGAGCTGCTGCGCGAGCCCGCCGACGCCTTCGTCGAATCGCTGCTCGGCGGCGAGGACCGTGGCCTCAAGGAGGCGGCGCTGCTGACCGTCGGCGAGCGGATGATGCCGCTGAGCCCGCGGCTGCTGCCGCGGGAGCGCATCTCCCGCCATGCCACCCTGCGCGAGGCGCTGTCGATGATGCTGTGGCGCCACGCCGAGCGCCTGGCGGTGGTCGACGACGAGGACATGCCGGTCGGCGAGCTGTCGCTGCGCCAGCTGGTGGGGGCGAAGCATCATGAGTGAGGCCGTGAGTCGCCTGGTGACGGGGGGAGGGCGGCGCTGGCTGGTGCCGCTGGCCTGGAGTTCGCTGCTGCTCGCCGCCTGCGTGGGCATGCCGTGGCTCGAGGGCCTTTTCCGGCTGGTCGAGCCGGACAGCCGCAGCGTCGTCTATGCCCGGGCCGATTTCCTGACCCTGCTGGGGCGTCACCTGCTGGTGGTGGCCGTCGCGGCGCTGGCCGCGGTAGCCATCGGCGTCGGGGCCGCGGTGGCGGTCACGCGCCGCGCCGGCCGCGACTTCCTGCCGCTGGTCGCCCAGCTGGCCTCGATCGGGCAGACCTTCCCACCGGTGGCGGTGCTGGCACTGGCGGTGCCGGTACTGGGCTTCGGTACCCTGCCGATCATCGTCGCGCTGCTGCTCTACGGCCTGCTGCCGATCGTGCGCAACACCCTGACCGGGCTGGAGGGCGTCGATCCCGGCGTGCGGGAGGCGGCCCGCGGCATGGGCATGACCGGCGGCCAGCTGCTGCGCCAGGTGGAACTGCCCCTGGCCGCGCCGGTGATCCTGGCCGGCATACGCACCTCGGTGACCATCAATATCGCCACCGCGGCGATCGGCGCCACCGTGGGGGCGAGCAACCTGGGCGACCCGATCATCTCCGGCATCGTCAACGGCAACACCGCCTACGTGCTGCAGGGCGCGCTGCTGATCGGGCTGCTGGCGCTGACCGTGGACAGCGTCTTCGCCCGGCTGCAGCCGGCTGCCGCCTGAGAGCGCTGACGTGCCGGCATTGGGAGTCAGCGCCGAGGGCAAGTCTAAGCGGAGCTCCTACGCCATGGGTGAGGAGCAATGCTCCGAACGGGCTGGCCAGGGATGGACAGGCCCGGACCTGCAAGCGGTGCGGGACGCGGGAGCGCCGCAGGGCGTCGGGAGCTACAGGGATGTATTTATCGCGTCTCCGCGCAGGCTTGCACTGGGCCCAGCTTGAACGCGGCCTCGCCGGCGTGTGACTTTCGTCGTGCTATCGAGCGTTTTCAGTTTACGTTAACGTCATTGTCGTGCGTTGATCGACGCCCGGGCGATCCCCTGGCGGTCCGACACAAGAGCGACAACACTGCCCCCAAAAGGGGTAAGGATCACGACGATGACCACGACGCGAGATATCCACGTGCCGGAGTTCCTGGCCGGTGACGAGTTCAGCATTCCCACCTATCGGGTGCTGACCCAGGACGGCACCCTCTGCGATGGCGCCGAGGCTCCGACCCTCCAGCGCGACGAGGCCCGGGCCATCTACCGGGCGATGATCGCCACCCGGGTGCTCGACGAGCGCATGATGGCCGCCCAGCGCCAGGGCCGGCTCAGCTTCTACATGCAGTGCACCGGCGAGGAGGCCGCGGTGATCGGCGCCACCGCGGCTCTCGACGAGGCCGACATGATCATGGCCCAGTACCGAGAGCAGGGCGCGCTGGTCTATCGCGGCTTCACCTTCGACGAGTTCATGAACCAGCTGTTCGGCAACGAGCTCGACTACGGCAAGGGGCGCCAGATGCCGATCCACTACGGGTCGCGCAAGCTCCACTACATGACCATCTCCTCGCCGCTGGCCACCCAGATTCCCCAGGCCACCGGCTATGCCTACGGCCAGAAGCTGACCGGTGAGGGCAAGTGCACCATCACCTTCTTCGGCGAGGGCGCCGCCTCCGAGGGCGACTTCCACGCCGCCCTGAACATGGCGGCGGTGCACGAGGTGCCGGTGATCTTCTTCTGCCGCAACAACGGCTACGCCATCTCCACGCCGGCCATTGAGCAGTTCGCCGCCGACGGCGTGGCGCCGCGGGCCTTCGGCTATCGCATGCACGTGATCCGCGTCGACGGCAACGACATCCTGGCGGTCCATCGCGCGACCCAGGAGGCCCGGCGCATCGCCGTCGAGCACAACAAGCCGGTGCTGATCGAGGCCATGACCTATCGCCTGGCGGCGCACTCGTCCTCGGACGACCCGTCCGGCTATCGCTCGCGCAAGGAGGAGGAAGCCTGGCGCGAGAAGGACCCGATCCTGCGCATGCAGCGTTGGATGAGCGACCAGGGCTGGTGGAGCGACGACGAGGAGAAGGAGCTGCAGGAGCGGCTGCGCCGCGAGGTGCTGGAGGCCATGAAGCGCGCCGAGAAGCGCCCGCCGCCGCCCCTGGAGACGCTGGTCACCGACGTCTATGCCGAGGTCACGCCGGACCTGCAGCATCAGCTCGACGCGCTCAAGGCGCATATCCGCCGCCATCCGGAGGCCTATCCGAAGGGCGCGCGCTTCCTCGACCCCGAGCTGAGCCGCACCGACGACGAGGGAGAGTCCTGACATGCCGACCATGAATCTGCTGCAGGCGATCAACCACGCCCTGGACATCGCCATGGCCGAGGACGAGAAGGTGCTGTGTTTCGGCGAGGACGTGGGCGGCTTCGGCGGGGTCTTCCGCGCCACCAGCCATCTGCAGGAACGCTACGGCCGGGCGCGCTGCTTCAACACGCCGCTGGTGGAACAGGGCATCATCGGCTTCGCCAACGGCCTGGCCGCCCAGGGCTCGGTGCCGGTGGCCGAGATCCAGTTCGCCGACTACATCTTTCCGGCCTTCGACCAGATCGTCAACGAGACCGCCAAGTTCCGCTACCGCTCCGGCGATTTGTTCAACGTCGGCGGGCTGACCATCCGCGCGCCCTACGGCGGCGGCATCTCCGGCGGCCACTATCACTCCCAATCGCCGGAGGCCTACTTCACCCATACGCCGGGGCTCAAGATCGTGGTGCCGCGCAATCCCTACGAGGCCAAGGGACTGCTGCTGGCGGCCATTCGTGACCCGGACCCGGTGATCTTCTTCGAGCCCAAGCGGCTCTATCGCGCCTCCACCGGCGAGGTGCCGGAGGAGGACTATCAGCTGCCGCTGGGCGAGGCCGAGGTCACCAAGGAGGGCAGCGACGTCACCCTAGTGGGCTGGGGCGCCCAGATGGAGGTCATCGACCAGGCGGTGGAGCTGGCCGAGAAGGAGGGTATCTCCTGCGAGGTGATCGACCTGCGCACGCTGTTGCCCTGGGACGCCGACACCGTGGCGGAGTCGCTGCTCAAGACCGGCCGGCTGGTGGTGACCCACGAGGCACCGCAGACCGGCGGCTTCGCCGGCGAGATCGCCGCCACCCTGCAGGAGCGCTGCTTCCTGTACCTGGAGTCGCCGATCCTGCGCGTGACCGGCCTGGACACGCCCTTCCCGCTGACGCTGGAGAAGGAGTATCTGCCGGATCACCTCAAGGTCTTCGAGGCCATCCGCGAGAGCGTCCACTACTGAGTCCAGGACAGGAGCAAGCACGATGACCGAGTTCAAGCTGCCCGATATCGGCGAGGGTATCGTGGAGTGTGAAGTCGTCGAGTGGCGCATCGCCGAGGGCGACGCCATCGAGGAGGACCAGCCGGTGGTCGAGGTGATGACCGACAAGGCGCTGGTCGAGATCACCGCCCCCGAGGCCGGGCGCGTCACCAAGCTGCACGTGCCCAAGGGTGAGATCGCCAAGGTCCACGCGCCCCTGTTCGCCTACCAGACCGCGGACGGCGAGACGGAAAACGCCGAGGCATCGGCGCCGTCGCCGCAGGCGGGTGCCGATACCGACACCGGAGCGTCCGGCGTCGAGGCGCCGGCGCCGCGGGCGGGTAATGTGTGCCCGGCCGAGCCGGGGCATGCCGATCGAGCCGCGGCCGGGCAAGGTCCCCACGGCCGGATTCCGGCCAGCCCCGCGGTGCGCCGCCTGGTGCGCGAGCACGACCTGCGCCTCGAGGACGTCCCCGGCTCCGGCAAGGACGGCCGGGTGCTCAAGGAGGACGTGCTGGCGTTGATCGAGGGCGGACGCGCGATCGCGTCGGGCGATATCCGGGGGGAGCGTCGGGACGAGGGGCAACAGGACATTCGCGTCGAGCCGCTGCGCGGCGTGCGCGCGGCCATGGCCCGGCAGATGGTGGCCGCGGCCTCGACCATCCCGCACTTCCAGTACGGCGAGGAGATCGACGTCACCGCGCTGCTGGCGCTGCGCGAGCGGCTCAAGCCCCGGGCCGAGGCGCGGGAGATCAAGCTGACCCTGATGCCGTTCTTCATGAAGGCCATGGCGCTGGCGATCCGGGACTATCCGCTGCTCAACAGCCGGCTCAACGAGGCCGGCGACGAGATCCACTACCTGCCGTCGTGCAACATCGGCATGGCGGTGGACGGCCGGGCCGGCCTGATGGTGCCCAACGTCAAGGGCGTGGAGGGCCTGAGCCTGCTGGACGTGGCCGGCGAGATCCAGCGGCTGACCGGCGCGGCGCGGGAAGGGCGCGTGGCCCAGGCGGATCTCCAGGGCGGCACCATCAGCATCTCCAACATCGGCGCCCTCGGCGGCACCTACGCCGCGCCGATCATCAACGCCCCCGAGGCGGCGATCGTCGCCATCGGCAAGAGCCAGTGGCTGCCACGCTTCGACGAGGCCGGCGAGGTGACCCGCCGGGCGATCATGACCGTGACCTGGGCCGGCGATCACCGCCTGCTCGACGGCGGCACCATCGCGCGTTTCTGCAACGCCTGGAAGGGGTATCTCGAGGACCCGGAGACCATGCTGCTCGAGTTGAGCTGAGGATCGCCTCGGGGGAACGATGACCCAGCCGCTGCAGCAGTTCTATATCCCGGAAGACCAGTCGGTCTACCTGCTGAGCCACCACGATGCCCGCAAGCTGCGGGAGTGGGTGGCGCTGTGCCAGGCCCAGCTCGAGCAGCTGGGCTACCGGGAGATCGAACTGATCGGCAAGGGCGCCTACGGCTTCGTGTTCGCCGGCCTCACCGCCGGCGGCGAGCAGTACGTGTTCAAGTTCACCCGGGTCAACCTGCCCCAGTCGCTGCAGGACCGCCTCGAGGAAGAGGCCTTCATGCTGGAGCAGGTGGCCCATCCCCGCGTGCCGCGGCTGATCGTCTTCCAGCGTGTGCGCCACCAGTCGATCCTGGTGATGCAGCGCGCGCCCGGCGAGAACCTGGAGGAGGTCTCGCTGCGCGAGGGACGGCTGTCGCCGCGGCGGGTGGTGCATATCGCCGCCCAGCTGGCCGATATCCTGCGCGCCCTGCGCCGCGAGTCAGGCCCCTCCGGCCGGCCCATCGTCCACGGCGACATCAAGCCTTCCAACCTGGTGTTCGACGAACGCGACGAGAGCGTGGCGCTGATCGACTGGGGCTCCTCGGTGTTCGCCCAGCTCGACGCCGAGCTGCAGTTCGTCTCGGCCAACGTCATGGAGCTGATGTCGGACAACCTGCAGCAGACCAACGCTCGCCTGGGCGACGTCTATTTCATCGGCGACGATCAGCTCAATGGCGCGCTGTCGTCGCCACGCTTCGACGAGCAGGGCGCCGCCGGCACCCTCTATGCGCTGGCCTCGGCCCAGTCGTGCCGCTTCGGTCACCGCGCGATTCCGGCCACCTCGCTCGGCCTGCCCATGGAGTTCGCGCGCATGCTCGACGGCATGCTCGACCCCGACCCACGCACCCGCATGAAGGCCGGCGATCACTTCCTGCGCGAGATGCCGCGCCTGTCGCGGCTGGTGATGCTCGACCTGCCGAGCCCGCCCGAGGCGCCGCTGGTGCCGGTATGGGCCCGGGCCGCCGACCGTGAGATCGACACCGTGGTCTACAGCTCGCGCAAGGCCTTCCTGCGCGAGGAGGACGGCCGGGAGACCCTCAGTGACGTCAACGACGTGCAGCTCGACCGCTACTATCGGAACTTCATGCAGGGCATGGGCGAGACCGAGAAGGCCTTTCTCGCCGCGGTCAGCCGGCTCGGCAAGTACCCCGTGGTAGGCGGGCTGGCGGTACGCTGGGAGGCCGACGGCGTCTACATCGACTCGTCGCTGAACCTGCATGACCCCGAGCTCAAGCCGGCCTTCATCGCCGCGGTCAACAACATGGTCAGCCTGGCCCGGGGCATCCACCGCCGCGGCATCTTCAAGAGCTGCCTGTTCAACGCCCGCGATACCCTGCACCTGGACCGCGAAGGCCCGGATCGCCCCTTCGTGATGCCGCCTGACCTGCGGCTGGCCTACGAGGTCAGCGCGGTGCCGGAGCTCGAGGACCGCTCGCGGCTGCACAGCTACTTCGAGGACGGCCCGGACCCGGAGGAGTTCCTGGTGCTGCCCGAGGCCATCATCGCCTCGCTGGAGGCGCTCAACGAGATCCACCACACCGGCATGATCATCTTCGAGGCGCTGCCCGAGCACCTCAAGATCCATAGCCACTACCGGCTGCTCGACCCGTCCAGGGAGGCCGAATTCCGCCGCCGACTGGACGACATCCTCGCCGCGGTAGGGCGCATCGAGGGGCTCGGCGTCTCGGGCTTCATGAAGATGCCCTACAAGGACACCCGCGTCTTCGCCCACGTGGCCCGCCAGCCGGAGCGCTTCTATCCCCGCGACCCGCGCGCCGCCCTGGCGGCGATGAAAGAGCAGGCCGAGTAAGAAAGGTAACGCCCGAGACGGCGAACCGAACCATGCACAAGCCACGGGGACAGGTCGCAGAGGGGTTTTTGCCAGGGATGGCAAAAGTTAGCGCCCAGGGATGGGTTCACAGCGCCCCTCGAAGACCTGTCGACGTGGCGGCCTGGAGTCGAGGCCGGGACTAACGCCTGTTCATGCCATGAGCTTGTCTCGGCGATCTGGCAAGATAGGTGGCCTTGGAGCGTCTGACCTCCACGCCGGGCATCCGATGCCCGGGGCAAGCCTGCGCGAGGACGCGGTAAGCCCGTCCCTGGGCGCTTCTTTTGACCTGCGGCGCTAATGCGCATCCTGCGCCGCTTGCAGGGCCGGTGTTGGCCATCCTTGGCCAACCCGTTCGGCGACGATCGCCTCACCCATGTCAAAAGAACCTCGCTACGCCTTGCCCCGGGCGCGTGCTCGAGCCGCAACAGACGCTCGCGACTGTCAGCAAAGATCAAGGACGCCGCATGGCTCAGCTGTTACGCATCGTGATGATCCACGGTCATCTCGAGGGGGTGGTCGAACTGGATGTCGATGGCCACACCAACATCTGCGGCACCAACGCTTCGGGCAAGACGACCCTGCAGCGCCTGGTGCCGGTCTTCTACGGGGAACTGCCCAACCGGGTGGTGCCCAAGACCCGGCGCAAGTTCGATGCCTTCTACCTGCCGCATCGCAACAGCTATCTGGTCTACGAATATCGCCGCGAGGAGGGCGACGTCTGCCAGGCGGTGTTGACTCGCAAGAGCGAGGGCGGCGTCGAGTATCGCTTCGTCGGCGCGCCCTATCGCCCCGAGGACTACCTGGTCGAGACCGAGGGCGGCGTGGTCGCCCTCGACTACGCCCAGTGGAACCAGGGGCTGCGCCGCCAGGGCACCCAGGTGTCGCACAAGCTCGGCGCCACCTCGGAATACCGCGCGGTGATCCAGAACGACTTCACCCAGCACGGCAGCGGTGGTGGCCGCCGCGAGGGCCTGAAGCTGCGCCAGGTGGCCGCCCGTTTCAGCCTGGTGCGCGCCGGGCGGCGCATCCGCCACATGGAGAAGCTGGTCTCGGCGGTGCATGCCAAGGAGGGCAAGATGGACACCCTCAAGACCATGCTGGCGGCGATCTTCGAGGAAGACGGCGTCGAGCTGCCGATGACCCGCATCCGCAACACCAAGGCGCGGGAGTGGATCGCCCGCATGCGCCAGTCGATGCGCCTCGAGCCGTTGCAGGAGGCCCTGACGGACCTGCAGCGCCAGGATCGCGAGATCGCCGATCTGGAGGCCGGACTGTGGCAGCTGCGTCCCCAGCTCGAGGCCGACCGCGCCCGGGCCGAGCGCGGCCGGGCCGATCTGGAAGCGCAGATCGGCGAGCGCCAGCGCGACTTCCAGGCCCGCGAGCAGGCCTATGAGCAGGCGCGCCAGGACGTCAACGACCGCCTCAGCGAGATGGGCAGCGAGCTCGAGCAGACCCGCACCGAGCTCGACGATCTCCAGCGCCGCTTCGAGGCCTTCGAGGAGGCCGACATGCCCGGCCTGGAGCAGGACCTCAAGGCGCTGCCCCAGTGGCGCGAGCGGCAGCAGGGCCTGCGCGACCACCTCGAGTTCATGCAGCAGGCGGTGCAGGAGAGCAAGGCCCGCCTGGAAGCGCGGCTGGTCGAGCTCGGCGATCAGCTCGAGCGCCGCCGCGACGAGCTCCAGGCCCAGATCGACGCCCTCGGCGAGGAGAAGGAAGCCCGCCGCGAGAGCCAGCGCGAGGCCGAGAGCCGCCTCGACGCCGACTACCAGACCCGCCGCCAGGCGCTGGACGGCGACTATCGGGGGCGGATCGAGCGGCTCACCGCGCGCCTCTCCGAACTCAAGGCCGAGCTCGCCCACGGCACCCAGACCGAGGAGGAGGCCCGCGAGGCCGAGCGGGCCCAGCTGCGCGTCGACGAGGCCAGAAGTGCCCAGGACGCCATCGCCGCCACCCTAGACACCCTGCGCGGCGAGCTCGACGGTCACAAGCGTGCCCGCGACGACGCCGAGCGCGAGCTCGACCGGGTCCGTCAGCAGCGGGCCCGGGCCGAGGCCCGCCTCGAGGCCCTGGAGGTGCAGCGCGACCCGGCCCAGGGCAGCCTGCGGCACTTCCTGCGCCACCACCGTCCCGGCTGGGAACAGACCCTGGGCAAGGTGCTGGCGCCGGCGCTGCTCGAGCGGCGCGATCTCTCACCGCAGCTCAATGACGACGCCAGCGACGACCTCCACGGCCTGGCCCTCGACCTGGCCGCCATCGCGCTACCGGACCATGCCCAGGACGAGGCCGGCCTGCAGGCCGAGATCGCCGCCGCCGAGCAGGCGCTGGCCGACGCCCGGGCGGCGGAGCAGGACGCTGAGAAGGCGCTCAGGGCCGGCCACGACAGGGTGCAGGAGGCCGACGCGCGTCTCGAGCGGGCGGGCGGCGAGAAGCGCCGCGCCGCCGAGGAGGTGGACTACGCCCTCCAGGCTCGCAGCCAGTGTCAGCTGCGTCATCAGCAGGCCCAGCAGGAACGCCAGGCGAGCCGCCGTCGGGCCCTCGAGGAGCAGCAAGCGGCGCAGCAGGCGCTGCGCGAGGAGCGCGATCAGTCGCTGGCGACGCTGGACGAGACCCACCGTGCCCAGCGCATGGAGCTCACCGCCGATCATCAGGGCCAGCTGGCCGGCGTCGACCGCCAGATCGAGCAGTATCGACGCCAGCTCGGCGAGATCCGTGAGGACAACCGCCGTCAGCGCGAGGAGCTCGAGGCCGCCTTCGATCGCGAGCTGGCCGATCGCGGCGTCGACCCGGTCCAGGTCCGGGCGACCCGTGCCCAGATCGAGGATTTGGGACAGCGCATCCACGACACCGAGGCGCGGCGCGACGAGCTCGACGCCTACGCCCGCTTCATGCGCCTCGACTGGGGCGAGCGCAAGCCGCGGCTGGTGGCGCGGGAAGCGGAGCTGAGCCAGGCCCAGCAGGCCGCCGAACGCGAGCGCAAGACGCTCAAGGACGCCTTCGACGCCGACCGGGCCGAGCATCGGGCGGCCGTCGGCGAACTCAAGACCCGCCGCGAGGCCGAGCAGGCGCTGGTCGAGACCCTGGCGCCGCTGCTCGATACCCTGGAGGGGCTGACCCTGGCGCCGGCCAGCGAGCCGCTCGGCGAGGCACCGGGTGACGTCGACGAGCGGATCGAGCGCGCCCGCCAGGCGCTCACCGACCATGCCCGCGCGCTCGACGCGCTGCGCCGCGGCTGCGAGAAGATCGAGGCCGACCTGATCAAGGGCGCCAGCGCCGACTTCCAGGACACCCTGGAGGCCGAGCGTGCCAAGCTCGAGGACACCGGTCCGCGCCGCCTGCTGGCGGTGCTGGCCGACATGCTGCAGCTGCTCGAGGGGCAACAGCAGCAGCTGCTCCAGGAAGGGCGCAATCTCGGCGACGATCTCGACAAGTTCTTCACCGTGTTCCGCGACCTCAACCGGCGCATCAACGCCCAGAGCCGGCGCCTCTCCGATGAGGTGGCCGACGACCTGAGGCTTGAGGGCATCGGCAAGGCCGAGGTGAAGATCCAGTCGACCATCGACGAGCTCGGGTTCTGGGAGCCGCTCAAGCGCTTCGCCCAGCGCTATCGCGAGTGGCGCGACGGCGGCCGCGCGCTGCCCGATGACGACTACCTCGACGCCCTGGGCGACGTGGTGGAGCTGTTGCGCAGCGACCAGCAGTACAGCGTCGAGAGCCTGCTGCGCCTGGAGCTGCACCTCAACGAGGGCGGCGCCGACCTGGTGATCAGGAACGACCGCCAGCTGCTGGAGTCCTCCAGCCACGGCATGGCCTATCTGATCCTGTGCAAGTTCCTGCTGGCCTTCACCCGGCTGCTGCGCGGCCCGGCCGAGGTCGCCGTGCACTGGCCCATCGACGAGATCGGCACCCTGGCGTACCACAACGTCGAGAAACTGTTCGACGCCTGCGACAACAACCGCATCCATATCGTCGGCGCCTTCCCCAATCCGGAGTCGGACGTGCTGATGCTGTTCCAGCACCGCTATCTGATCGACCGCGACGAGGCCGCGCCGGACAAACGCCGCCTCAAGCGCATCGAGCCGCGCCTGAGCCGCCTGGCCCAGCGCCTGCAGGACCGCCAGAACGACCGTCAGGAGGCATCGGCATGAGCGAGGACATGATGTCAGAGCATTCGACCGCGGAGCGTTCCATGGTGGAGCTGGGCCCGCTGCTGGAGCGCCTGCTGGCCGGCGACTTCCTGTGCGCGGTCAGCGACGACACCGCCTTCCGCCGCCTGCAGGACGAGGCGACCCGCGAGCGCCTCGACGCCTACCTGCGCCCGCTCAACCGCCGCCTGGCGAGCAACGACGAGGGCAGCGTCTACTTCCTGGCCTGGCGCCAGCTGGACGAGGGTGCCCGCGACCAGCTCTCCCGCCAGCTGGCGGAGACCGTCGGCAGCCTGCTGCCGATGCTCGAATGGCTGCAGCTGGTGCAGGAGGCGCTCGGCCGCGACGGCCCGGTGTCGCCCGGCGACGTGCTCAAGCCGGCCGACTTCAGCTCGCGCTGCGAGGACAATCAGGGGCTGCGCGAGCGCCTCGAGCGCCTGGCCACCGATCCCTTCTTCGGCTCCCAGAGCGAGCAGCTCGACGCCCAGATCAAGCAGGTCTTCAAGCGCCTGCGCGAGCGCGGCTACCTGCGCCAGCCCCATGCCGACCGCCACTATTTCATTGCCACCGCCAAGATCGACTACCTGATCGAGCTGGTGCGCTTTATCCGCGACGAGGAGCAGCTGCCCGTCGACGACCAGGCCCCGGAGGCCCAGGAGCGGCTGCTGTGAGCGCGAGCGACTCAGACGCCCTGGACAACCGCCTGCTCGGCACCGGCGCCGAGCGGCTGGCGCTGCTCGGCAAGCACGCCGAGGCGCTGATGGCCGGCTACGTGCGCGACGAGGTACCGCTGGAGGGCCTTTCCACCACCGCGCTGAATCGGCTGCTGTCGGCGCGCATCCTGTGGCGGCCCGACGAGCAGGCCGGGGTGAAGCTCTCGCCCAAGGTCCGCGAGCTGATCGCCGAGATGCTGGCCGACGAGACCCGCCGCCACGTCAACGCCGACGTGGCCGAGACCCTGGAGCTGATGCGCGGCCTGGTGCAGAGCTATCGCGAGGCCCGCGATGGTGCCGAGTACTGGCGCCAGGAGCAGCAGCTGCTGCGCCTGCGCCAGGCGGTGGATGACCTCGACGGCCGCTTCGCCGACGCCATCGACAGCCTGTGGCGGCGCCTCAACAGCGACTTCGGCTTCGTCAGCCGGCTGGCCGACAAGATCCGCGAGAACGACCGCGCCCAGAAGCAGATCGTGCGCCTGCTCGACGGCCTGGCGCTGATCGACTTCGACGAGCTGATCGACCTGGTGGGGGCCGACGGGGCGCTGCGCAAGCTGCTGGTCAGCCAGCTTCAGCATCGCCTGAGCCAGCACTACACCAGCCTGCGCGAGGTGCAGCGGCGGCTGATCGAGCTGATGACGCGCTTCCGCCAGCAGCAGTCCCGCAGTCGCCTGGTGGCGGGCATGGCCGCCTTCCTGCGCGAGCATCCGGGCTTCGTGCCCGGCAACTACGCCCGGCGCAGCGAAGTGCCGGCGCTGGTCAATCGCGCCGCGCCGCTGATCGCCGCCGGCGCGGTGGCGCTCGATCACGCCCCGGATGCCCGGGTCGTCACCGGGCTGCTGCACGACCTGCCGCGGCCCGCGGCGTCACCGGAGCCCGTCGCCGCCGCCGTGGCCGCCGAGCGTCACGAGGACTCGATGGTCGCCGCCCGTCAGCAGGCGCTGAGGGAGGACGTCGAACGCTTCTACCTGTCGGTGGTCGAGGGCGACGGCGAGCCGCTGAGCGCGCTGGAGTACCTCGAGGCCGGCGAGCTCGAGTGGGGCGAGGAGATCTGGCTGTTCCAGGTGCTCGCCGAGTTCCAGGGCCTGCCCCGGCGCGAGCAGGCCGCCTTCCGGCTGCGCCAGCAGGAGAGCCGGGCGGCCGCCTTCAACGACGTGCGGCTGATTCACGACGTCAGTCTTCGGCTCGCCCCCGCGCGGCAGGAGCGCACATGACCACGCTCTCGGAGGCGGAACGCGAGCTGCTGCGCGACGCGGCCAGCAAGTTGCGCCTTGCTGCCCACGTCGACAAGCCGAACGGCCCCGTGGTGAAGCGGATCGTCGCCTGGTGCGAGGCCTGGGACATCGAGCCCGGGGCGCGCCTGACCCGTACTCGGCTGCGTCTGGATCGCGAGCTGCTGGAGGCCATCGACGCCGAGCTCGAGGTGCAGGGCCAGCCGCCGCTGGCGGCCGATCTGAGCGGGCTGACGACCGCGCAGCAGGCCGAGTATGGCTATCGGGAGGCGAAGAGCGTGCGCGAGGCGCCGCGCGAGTCACGGGTGCTGGTCAGCCTCCCGGCTCGTACCCCCTGGCCGGGCATCGCCGGCGGCGAGCGGGAGTGCCGGGATATCGACTGGCGTGCCATCACGCCGGCCGCCTTCGATGTGCTGGTGCAGGTCGAGAACCTCGACAGCTTCTACGCCTTCACGCCCGAGAACCCGGCGCTGTCGGCGTATCCAAGGCCGCTGGTGGTCTATCGCGGCGACCGCCACTACGGCGGCGGCTTCGCCCGGCTGGCCGAGGCCTGGGCGGCCACCGGGCGGCCCCATGCCTGCGTCGGCGACTTCGACCTCAAGGGGCTCGATATCGCGCTCGGCAGCGGTGCCACGCACTGGCTGCTGCCACCGCTTGATTGGCTGCAACAGCATGCCACGGCGCTTCATCTGCCGGCGAGGCAGGCGCGCTATCGAGACCGACTGCTGCGGTATCGCGACACGCTGCCCGGGGAGCATCCGCTGCGCGGCCATCTGGCGCTGCTGCTCGATGAGCAGCGCGGGCTGCTTCAGCAGTGGTTCGCGGCGTCGCTGGTCGGCGTCGCGCTCGACAAGGCGGCGTGAGGAATGAGAGACGACGCCGCGCCGTGGGCCTGTTTTAATGAGGAGACGATGACGGAGGAAGAGACGAGACGCATGCGCAAACTGCTGCTGAATGCCGACATGGGCGAGAGCTTCGGTGCCTGGACCATGGGCATGGACGCCGAGGTGATGCCTCACGTGGACCTGGCCAACGTGGCCTGCGGCTTCCACGCCTCGGATCCCGACGTGATCCGCATGACGGTGCGCCTGGCGCGCAAGCACGGCGTCACCGTGGGCGCGCATCCGGCCTATCCGGACATGGTGGGCTTCGGGCGGCGCCACATGGCCTGCACGCCCGAGGAGATCGAGAACCTGGTGCTCTACCAGCTCGGGGCGCTGTCCGGCGTGTGTCGCGCCGAGGGCCTGTCGGTGGGCTACGTGAAGCCCCACGGAGCGCTCTACAACGACATGATGCGCGATCCCGAGATCCTGGCCGGGGTCATGCGCGCGCTCGTCGCCTTCGATGCCGAACTACCGCTGATGGTGATGGCCACCCGCGACGATTCGGCCGCCCGCGAGCTGGCCGATCGCTTCGGCGTCACCCTGTGGTTCGAGGCCTTCGCCGATCGCGCCTACGACGGCGAGGGGCGGCTGGTGTCGCGGCGCGAGACCGGCAGCGTGCACCATGACCCGGCCGTGATCGTCGACCAGGCGCGTCGCATCGCCCGCGGCGAGCCCCTCGTCGCCCGCGACGGCAGCGCGCTGATCCTCGCGGCCGACACCCTCTGCGTGCATGGCGACAACGCCGAGTCGATCGCCGCCATCCAGGCCATCCGCGAGGCTCTCCAGCAGGACGATGCGCCTGAGGAGGGGAACCCATGAGCGCCCCGGGCCTGCCGCGACTGGAGTCGGCGGGGCTCGACGGCTGGCTGGTGCGGCTGTTCGATGTCATCGACGAGGCCAACCTGCCCTGGATCACCGCCCTGGTGCGCGACTGCGAGGCGGCCTTCGGCGACGCCCTGGTGGACCTGGTGCCGTCCTATACCACCCTGCTGGTGATCTTCGATCCGATGCGGATGACGCCTGGCGAGGCGCGGTCCCGCCTCGCCGAGACGCTGGCCGCGCTGGCGTCCGACGAGGCGGATGGCCAGGGCGAGGTTCATGAGCTTCCGACCTGGTATCACGAGAGCGTCGGCCCGGAGCTTGTGCCCCTGGCCGAGCGGGCGGGGCTCGACGTGGCGGAGACCATCGCACGTCATGCCGAGGTGACCTATCGCGTCTATGCGCTGGGCTTCGCGCCGGGCTTCGCCTTCATGGGCAGCGTCGACCCACGGCTCGAGACGCCGCGCCTGGAGACGCCACGCAAGAAGGTGCCCGCCGGCAGCGTCGGCATCGCCGGGCGCCAGACCGCGGCCTATCCCGCCGTCTCGCCGGGGGGCTGGAACCTGATCGGGCGCACCGCCGCGCGGCTGTTCGACCGCGACCGTGACGGCTTCAGCCTGCTCCGGGTGGGCGACCGGGTGCGCTTCGTGCCGGTCTCGAAGCAGGCACTGGTGCGATTGGGCGCCGATGTCACGACCATGGAGGACAGGCGATGACGGCGGTGATACGGAAGGCCGTGGCGGGGCTGCGGGTCACGCGCCCGGGGCCGCTGGCGCTGCTTCAGGACGCCGGGCGCTTCGGCGTGCGCCGGCTGGGCGTGACCCAGGGCGGCCCCGCCGATCTGCAGGCCTGGGCCTGGGCCAACCGGTTGGCCGGCAACGCCTGGGGGGCGGCGGCGCTGGAAGTGACGCTCGGCGGCCTGGCTCTGGAGGCCGAGCGCGAGCTGACGCTGGCGCTGGCCGGCGCGGATCTCGGCGCGACCCTCGATGACAGGCCGCTCTCGCCCTGGCAGCGGTTTCGCCTGCGTCCCGGCCAGGTGCTGCGCTTCGCCCAGCCGGTCGGCGGGCTGCGCGCCTATCTGGCCGTGGCCGGCGGTTTTCGCGCCGAGCCGGTGCTCAGCAGCCTGGCCGGCGTGGTGCGCGAGGGGCTCGGCGGCCACGATGGACGGGGGCACGCCCTGGCCGAGGGCGATGTCCTGCACGTCGGCACCGAGGCGGGGGAGCACCCGGTCGGCGACGAGCGTGAGGCGCCTGCGGAAGCGCGGCCTGATTATGCGGCGATGCCACGGCTGTCGCTGCTGCCGGGGGCCCAGATCGCCGAGTTCGAGGGCGCGAGCCTGGCCGCGGCCTTCAATACGCTCTGGCGGGTCGACGACCGCGCCGACCGCATGGGCGTGCGCCTGCGCGGGCCGACGCTGCGCTGTCGGCTGACCAGCATGATCTCCGAGGGGATTAGCCTAGGTGCCGTGCAGGTGCCGCCGGACGGCCAGCCCATCGCGCTGCTCAACGATCGCCAGACCATCGGCGGCTATCCACGCCTGGGGGCGCTGACGCCACTTGCCTGCGCGCGGCTGGCGCAGTGCCTGCCGGGCCAGGAGCTGCGCCTTGAGGCGGTGTCCGCCGAGCGGGCGCTGGCCGAGCACCGACGCTTCCGCGCCGCCTTCCGCTGAGTCCCCGGGCGCGTTCGCCAGGGATTCCTCTGGCGATCGGCGTGTCGGTGGCATATACCCAAGGGACACCCATCGACGCGGTCCTCCGCGGAGGGAGTCCCCGATGTTCAAGTCGTTGCTGCTGGGCGTGGACGGCTCCGCCGCGGGAGGCGTGGCGGCGTCGCTGGCGCTGGATCTCGCCGCGCCGCTGCAGGCCAGGCTGCTTGCCGTGCATGTCGACGGGCATGATGACCACTCGACACTGCCGACGCGGGACGTTAGCCAGGGCGGCTTCCTGTCGCTGGGCGAATTCCCCCACTCGGGCGAGGATCCTCAGGTGGGGCGTCGAATCAGGGAGCGTCTCGGCCACGTCAGGCGCGCCGCGCGGGAGGCAGGCCTCGACGGCGAGACGCGCGAGCTGCACGGCCCGCTGCTCGAGACGCTGCTGCTGGCGGCCAGGGAGTGCGACCTGATCGTGCTGGGGCGGCACGGCGTGTCCGCCGAGAAGCGCTGGCATCCCCAGGCGGGGGAAGTGATACGCCACCTGCTGCATCGTGCGGAGCTGCCGGTGCTGGTGGCAGGCGTGGTCGACGAACCACTCGAGCGGGTGCTGATCGGGGTGGACGGCGGGGCCGCCATGCGTCGCGTCATGGCCAGCAGCGTCGCGCTGGCCAGCGCCCTGTCGCTGCCGGTGCAGGCCTGGGCCATCGATCGTGACAGCGCACGGGCCAGGCATCACCTCGATGCGGTGGAGCGCTACGGGGCGACCCACGGCATCGCGATCGAGACCCATGTCGCCGAGGGCCATCCGGTCGAGAGGCTGGCGGCGCTGGCCGAGGAGGGCGATCTCGTCGCCATCGGCGCCTTTGGCTCGGGGGTGCTCCACGAGTGGCTGAAGGGCTCGACCACCGCCGGCCTGCTGGCGCATACCCCCAGGGCCGTCCTGCTGCATCACTGAGCGGGGACGGCGGCTCGTTTCCGATGGAAGACCCGTTCTGGGGCCGTCAGGCGCCCAGGCCGCTCTCGCGCAGCAGCTGGTCGATGCTGCGTTCGGCCCGGCGCAGGCCGGCGCCCTCGATCATCAGCTCACTCTCGAGATTGGCGATGCCCTCGGTGACCAGGCGCTCGAGCAGTTCGTGGCGGGGCAGCCCGCAGCGCTCGGCGAGGCGTTCGAGGCGTAGTTCCTGGTCGCGGGTCAGGTGCAGCAGATGGGGCAGGGGCATGGCGATCACTCCTCCGTGGGGTCAGGACGAGTATCCCCCGACTTCCGTGACAACACGATGACCGCGGTCAATACGATCCCGTCACGGCGGCCTCGGCTTATGCCAGCCCCCGGCGCTGCATCGCATCGAGGATGATCGGCACCGGCGTCATCAGGTGCTCGCGCATCATGGATCGTGAGCGCTCGGCGTCGCGGGTCAGGATGGCGTCGACCAGGGCGGCGTGTTCCTCGCGCTTGCGTGCCAGGGCCTCGTCGGAGAGTACCGTCTCCTGCAGCCAAAGGTGGCGATAGCGCTCGACCTGGTCGAACAGCCCCTGGCGCGCCTGCATCAGGTGGGGCGAGTTGCAGCCGGCGACCACCGCGGTATGGAAGGCCTGGTGGCGAGTGTCCCAGACGTCGAGCATCTCCTCGGGACTGTGCACCTCCATGACCTTGGCGAGGGTATGGGCCTTGGCCAGCACGTCGGCCTCCCAGGCGTCGTCGCCGCGCTCGATGGCCAGCTCCAGCATCAGGCCCTCCAGCTGGGCGCGGGCATCATAGAGATCGGCCAGCTCCTCGCGCGACATCGGCGCGACCCGGTAGCCGCGCTGGCTGATGGCGACCACCAGCCGTTCGGCGACCAGCTGCGACAGCGCCTCGCGCAGCGGGCCGACGCCGAGATCGTAGCGCTCCTTGAGCCGGCTCATCAGCAGCTTCTCGCCCGGCGGGCAGACGCCGCGGATGATGTCCTGCTTGAGCCAGCGGTAGGCGCTGATGCCGAGGTTCTGTCGAGGGGTGCTGTCCATGGTGCCGCCGTTCCCTGTGATGGGAGGTCATGATACTTGATCATCGTGAGCCATGAGAATCGTCGTCACTTGCCCCGGCCTTCGTCATTTTTACGGAACGTGGATATTCTTGATCGATGCTCGGCCTTGAAGCGCCGCCCGTGGCGTACGCCGCCGCACGGGCCATGGTGCAAGTCGAGGTGTCAGGCGAGGATCGGCAGGGGGCTTTCGCGTGTCCGGTGCTCGCCAGGAGGGCTTCGACAGACGAAACGCTAAGATACCTCGGAATCCGCGTAGGATTAGTATTGTTCGGTACGCCCTCTAACGTCTCGTCTTCCGCTCAAGGAGCTGTCATGAAGCCCGAAACGCTCGCCCTGCATCACGGCTATGCCCCCGACGACCAGCATGCCGTCGCCGTGCCGATCCATCAGACCACCTCTTTCGCCTTCGACAGCGCCCAGCATGCGGCGGATCTCTTCGATCTCAAGGTAGAAGGCAATATCTACTCTCGGATCATGAATCCGACCTGTGCCGTACTGGAGCAGCGTGTGGCGGCCCTGGAGGGCGGTATCGCGGGCCTGGCGGTGGCGTCCGGCATGGCGGCCATCACCTACGCCCTCCAGACCGTGGCCGAGGCCGGTGACAACATCGTCTCGATCAGCGAACTCTACGGCGGCACCTACAATCTCTTCGCCCATACCCTGCCGCGCCAGGGCATCGAGGTGCGCTTCGCCGACAAGGACGACCTCGGGGCGCTGGAGGGGCTGATCGACGCCCGGACCAAGGCGGTGTTCTGCGAGAGCGTCGGCAATCCCTCCGGGGGCGTGGTGGACCTGGCGCGGCTGGCCGAGCTCGCCCACCGCCATGGCGTACCGCTGATGGTCGACAATACCGTGCCCACGCCCTTCCTGTGCCGGCCCATCGAGCACGGGGCGGATGTGGTCATCCATTCCGCCACCAAGTACATCGGCGGGCACGGCACCACCGTGGGCGGGGTGATCGTCGATTCGGGGCGTTTCCCCTGGGCCGATCACGCCGAGCGTTTCCCGCTGCTCAACGAGCCGGACGTCTCCTACCATGGCGTCTGCTATACCCGGGATCTGGGCGAGGCCGCCTTCATCGGGCGCGCCCGGGTGGTGCCGCTTCGCAACATGGGCGCGGCGCTCTCTGCCCAGTCCGCCTGGCAGCTGTTGCAGGGGCTCGAGACCCTGGCATTGCGCATCGAGCGCATCAGCGACAACGCCCTGGCGGTGGCCCGCCATCTGGAGAACCATCCGCGGGTCACCTGGGTGCACTATGCTGGCCTCGAGCATCATCCGGACCATGCCCTGGCGAGCCGCTATATGAAAGGGCGCGCCTCGGGAATACTCAGTTTCGGTATCCAGGGCGGCAGCGAGGCGGGCGCGCGCTTCTACGATGCCCTGGGGCTGATCCTGCGGCTGGTCAACATCGGCGACGCCAAGAGCTGTGCCTCGATCCCCGCCGCCACCACCCATCGTCAGCTCAACGACGAGGAGCTGAAGGCCGCCGGCGTGACGGACGACATGGTGCGGCTGTCGATCGGCATCGAGCACATCGACGACCTCATCGCCGATCTGGACCAGGCCCTCGCGGCCTCGGCCTGATCGCCCTTCAGCGCGCCCTTCAGCGATAGCCGGCCAGGAAACGCTCGTCCAGCCGGCGTTTCCAGTACCGGGCCAGCCGTCCGCCCCACCAGGCGCCGCCGCGTATCGCCAGCGCCTGGCCGCGGCCCAGATCGAGGATCGACAGCGCCCGGGGCTGGGGCCGGTAGGGGCGCAGCGCCTCGCCGCGCCACCAGGCGATGAGGTTGTCCCGCAGCACCGGCGCCTGGCGCACCCCGTAGACGCCGAGCCGCGGCAGTGGGTGGTCGATGATGGCGGCGCAGTCGCCGGCGGCGAAGGCCCAGGGAGCCGCCGGGCTCTGCAGGCTGTCGGTGACCGCCAGCCCGCGGCCGGGAATCGTCGGCAGGCCGAGTCGCTCGATCACCGGCGGCGGCGCCAGGCCAACGGCGTGAACCACGTGCTCGGCGGCGACAAAACGCGCGTTGTCGTCGCCGGCGGGCTGTCCCGCGGGCGTCGCCATGATGCCGCCCGGCAGATGGGCGACCAGTTCGAGCCCGGTCTCGACCGTGATGCGACGCCGGGCGAGCCGGCGCCGCAGCCAGCGCACCGCGCCTGGCGGGGCGCCCGGCAGCAGCTCCGCCGACCGGGTCAGCAGGCGAATGGTCGGCTCGACGCCGTAGCGGTCGGCTAGGGCCCGCAGCTGGCAGGCCGCTTCGACGCCGCTGGCGCCGCCGCCGACCACCAGCAGCCGCGGGCAGCTTCCCGCAGCAAAGTCGCGCGCCAGCCGGTGGCGCAGCGCCACCAGACGAGGGATCGGCTTGACCGGCCACACCTCGGGCCCCTCGGCATGGGCCGGCGGCGTGTTCACCGTCGAGCCGAGATTGAACGAGACGGCCGATACCGCCAGGCGTCGGCCGTCGTCCAGCCGCGCCTCGCGTCGTGCGGGATCGAACTCGGCCAGCCGGCCGCGCAGGCCCTCGACGCCATGGCGGCGGGCGAGCGCCATGGGATCGATTCGGTCCGCGGCGGGGCAATGCTGGCCGCCCAGCACGCCGCCGGCCATGCCGGAGTACCAGAAGCCGCCGGGATCGAGCAGCATCACCCGCGGCATGGGCAGGCGCTCCCGCTGGCGGATCAGGTGCAGGTGCGCGTGGCCGGCGCCGACCAGCAGCAGGGGGGCCGCCGATGAGCGGGGCGGCACGTCGTGAGGGGCGAGGGATGTCATGGCATCGCCATGTGACCGGGATAGCGCCATCTTCCTCCTGCCCGCCATCCTCCGCCACCCCTGATGCAGGCTCAGCGGACGAAGTCGTGGCGGTCCCGGGCTGCCTGCTTGAGCGCGTCGATCCTCGTGCCCACGCCGGGCTCCAGAGAGCGGTTGGCAGGCCACAGCACGTGGAACGCCCTCTCGGTGCCGGCGAGCTCGCCGTCTTCGGCCGCCGGCGGGGCGAGGGCTTGCGTCAGTACTTTCGGTTGACGTCCGGAGCGACAAGGCGTCAGATAAGGCCTTGAACATAAACGAGTCGGGTTCCCGATGCGGTCGCGAACGCGGTTACCACACCTCAAGCTCCTGCTGTGCCGCTGCCTGGCGGGGCTCGTGATCGCCGCGTCGTCGGCATCGGCCGTGCCCGCGAGCGGGGCCAGCGGCACCGCGTCCGCCGGCGAGGCCTCGCGCATCCAGGTGCTGGCCTCCTATCACCGCGGCAACCTGTGGACCGACGAGCTGCTGGCTCGTCTCGACGAGGCGGCCGAACGGCTCGGCGTGCCGGCGCTCGAGGTGGACTATCTGGATGCCCGGCGCCTGGGCCGCGAGCGTGGCTTCAGCCTGCAGCGCGAGCGCCTGGCAGGGCGCTTCGCGGTGACGCCCAGCGATCGTCTGCTGCTGCTCGATGATGCGGCCCTGGCCTTCTATCTCTCCCGCCCCGAGGCTTGGCGCGAGGCGTCTCGCGTGGTGGCGATCGGCATCAATGATCCGGCGCTGCAGCAGCGGGCGCGGGACGCGGGCATCAAGCGGATCGAGACCACCGAGGTGGCCGAGCCGTCGCTGGCCTTCCTGGGGCAGGCATTCGGCGCGCCGGTGCCCTGGCTGGTGCTGGGGGATGACACCGTCGTCGGCGAGGACCTGACCCGGGCCTTCGTGTCGCGGCTGCGGGCGTCCTCGTCGGGGCGGCTGGCCGGCGTGCTGTGGGACTGGACGCCGGCGGCGGTGATCGAGGCGCTGGACGCGCTGCCGGACGCTACCCGGGTGTATCTGGTCGAGGGCCAGACCACCGGTAGCGGCGATCTCGATCCGACGCGCCGGGGCTGGCTGGAGGCGCTGGCCGCCGAGGGCGTGCCGGTCTTCTGCCATCTGCCGTACCAGCTGGACCTCGGCTGCGCCGGCGGCACCTTGCTCGACACCCGGCGGGCGGCCACCCTGGCCATCGAGACGCTGCTGAGCCCGATCTTCGAACGTCAGCCCGAGCGTCAGGTCGTGGCGGAAGGCCGCCGGGTGCTGGACGCTCGCTGGCATGCTAGGGTGCCGGCGCCGCTGACCGGCTCCATCGAATGGATCGGCGTCAACGACGCCATGCGGCAGGTCGAGGATCAGCGTTCGATGCTGCTGTGGGCCGGCCTCGGTGGTAGCGGCGTGCTGGGCGGCGGCCTGCTGGTCATGGGCTGGTCGCGGCGACGCATCGCCCTTCGCCAGCGGCGGCTGATGATCGATCAGGCCAGCGGGCTGCCCAGCCAGCAGCTGTGGGAGGCCGAGGCGCCGAGCTGCGGCGGCTGCCTGTTCGAGCTCGCCTCGCCGCAGCTGCGCGAGGCCCGCGAACGTTTCGGGCTGACCGCCGCCAAGTCGATTCTGCGCGAACAGCTCCCGGCGATGCGCAAGGCGCTGCCCGCGGACTGGCATCTCTACGCGGGGCCCGGCATGAACCTGCTGGGCTGGATACCGGCCTCGGCGCTGGCGGTGGATGTCGAGGTGCTGTTCGACGGCGTGCTGGCGCGCCTCGGCGAGCTCTCGCCCCAGCACGGCGGACAGCGGCTGAACTGGTATGCGAGCCTGCTGTGTCTCGGCGACCGGGGCGCCGACATCGCCCAGTGCCGCGACGCGCTGGACGAGGGAGTGAGGCATCTCGACCGGCGCGGCTGGTCGCAGCCCCTGTGCCGTGTCATGCCGCGAGAGCCCGGATCGGCGACGCGCTTTCGCCATCTGGCGGAGGCGATCGAGGCGCTGATCGACGCGCCGCAGTCCCAGTGGCGGCTGGTCTTCCAGCCGCAGTTCGCCACCCGGGATCATCGCCTGTTGGGCGCGGAGGCGCTGCTGCGCTGGCAGCATCCCGAATACGGTGCCGTGTCACCGGGCGAGTTCCTGCCGGTGGTCGAGAGCCTCGGCCTGACGCGCCAGCTGGATCACTGGGTCATCCAGGAGGCCATCGACTGGTTGAGTCGGCATCGGGCGCGCCTGGGCGACGACTTCCGGCTGTCGATCAACGTCGGGCTGGCCTCCCTCGAGGACGAGGCCTTCGTGCCGGGGCTGGCCGATACGCTGCGGGAGAGACGGTTGCCGCCCGGCCAGCTCGAGATCGAGATCACCGAGCACGCCGACTTCGGCGAGCTGGTGGGCCTCGAGCAGACGCTGGTCGAGCTGCGCCGCCTCGGTGTGCGGGTCTCGCTGGACGATTTCGGCACCGGCTATACCGCCTTCCGGCTGCTGCAGCGGCTGCCCTTCGATGCGGTCAAGCTCGACCGCGAGCTGCTCGAGGCGGCCGGGCGCCATGAGCGGGCGGTCGAGGCCTATGCGGCGATGGTGCGCTTCTGCCGCCAGCTCGGCCTGGAGATCGTCGCCGAGGGCGTGGAGAGCGCGACGCAGCTGCGCTGGCTGGCGTCGCAGGACGTGCAGCTGCTGCAGGGCTTCCATCTGGGGCGGCCGAGCGAGTCCGAGGCGTTCCTGACGCGCTTCTGCTAGCCCCGCGGTTCGGTCACGCTCAGGCGCGGGCCTGTGACGGCGCGCGGCGCTGCCAGGCCGACCAGCTGTAGAGCGCCAGGCCGATCCAGATCAGCACGAAGGTGGCGAGCTGGGCCGGTTCCAGCGGCTCGTCGAACACGAACAGGGCGATCAGGAACTGCACGCTGGGGTTCAGGTACATCAGAAAGCCCAGGGTGGCCAGGCGCAGGCGGCGGGCGGCGCCGGCGAAGGCCAGCAGCGGCACGGCGGTGATCACCCCGCAGGCCACCAGCAGCAGCGTGGTGCGGGTGTCGGCGAGCAGATGCGACAGGCCGGCCTGGCTGAGCGCGCCCAGGGCCACCAGGCCCAGTGGCAGCAGCAGCAGGGTCTCGACCAGCAGCCCCGAGAGGCCGTCCAGCGGCACCTGCTTGCGCAGCAGGCCATAGGTGCCGAAACTCAGGGCCAACACCAGGCTGATCCAGGGCAGGGTGCCGAGCAGCGCCAGCTGCAGGCCGATGGCGATGCCGGCCAGGCCCACCGCCAGTCCCTGCACCCGGCTCATGCGCTCGCGCAGCACCAGCATGCCCAGCGCGATGTTGATCAGTGGCGTCAGGTAGTAGCCGAGGCTCGCCTGCAGCACGTGCTGGGTCTCGACGGCGTAGATGAACAGGCCCCAGTTGATCGCGATCAGCACCGCGCAGCCCAGTACCCTGCCCAGCTGTCGCGGCCGGGCGAAGGCTTCGCGCACCGGCCGCCAGCGGCGCAGCACGGTCGCCACGCCGGCCAGGAACACGCACGACCACAGCACCCGGTGCACCAGGATCTCGTAGGCGGGCACGCCGTCGAAGAGGGCGAAGAACAGCGGGAAACAGCCCCACATCAGATAGGCGGCGAGGCCGTATCCCACGCCCTGGACGGCCTGGGTGTCGCGGTCGATCGAAGGCATCTTCACGTCCCGGTTCAAGAAAGCGACAGCCTATCATGCGTGCCGGCCGGCAGGGTGATGGCTGCGTCGGCGTGCGCTCTCGTTTAGGCTATGGGGGCCGTTTGATCCCCAATGGAGTCCTCGATGAGCGAACTCAGAACGACCCTGGTGCAGGCCGACCTGCGCTGGGAAGACCCCGAGGCGAACTGCCGGATGCTGGAGGCGTCGCTGGGCGAGCTCGACGGCGACGACACCGACCTGATCGTGCTGCCCGAGATGTTCGCCACCGGCTTCACCATGAACTCCCGCGAGATGGCCGAGCCCATGGCCGAGAGCGCCACCGTGGCCTGGCTGTGCGAGCAGGCGACCCGACGCGGCTGCGTGGTGACCGGCAGCGTAGCCGTGGTGGAAGACGGTGACTGCTTCAACCGCCTGATCTGGGCGCGCCCCGACGGCAGCCTGGTGCACTACGACAAGCGCCACCTTTTCCGCATGGCCGGCGAGCACGAGCGCTATGCCATGGGCCACGAGCGGGTGATCGTCGAGCTCAAGGGCTTCCGCATCCTGCTCAGCGTCTGCTACGACCTGCGCTTCCCGGTGTGGCTGCGCCAGCGGCCCGAGGCCGGCGAAGCCTTCGAATACGATGCGCTGCTGTGCGTGGCCAACTGGCCGGCGCCGCGTCGCCATCCCTGGCGGGTGCTGCTCCAGGCCCGCGCGGTGGAGAACCTGTGCCCGGTGATCGGCGTCAACCGCGTCGGCGAGGACGCCAAGGGCCTGGCCTACGCCGGTGACTCGATGCTGGTGGACGCCAAGGGCGAGCCGCTGATCGACGAGCCCCGTGATGTGGCTTTCGTCAGGACAGGGACGCTGTCGCTGGACGAACTGCATGCCTTCCGGGAGAAGTTTCCGGCCTGGCGCGACGCCGATCATTTCGGCCTGACCGATGGAGTGGGTGCCTGATGCGACTGGATCGATTTCTCTCCGAAAGCACCGAGATGACCCGCAGCCTGGCCAAGCGGGCGCTGCTCCGCGGCGAGGTCGAGGTCAACGGCGAGCGCGAGAAGAAGGCCGCCCGCCATCTCGCGGCCGATGACCGCGTCACCTGGAACGGCGAGCGCCTCGAGCTGGTCGGGCTGCGCTACGTGATGCTGCACAAGCCGGAAGGCGTGGAATGCACGGCGCGCCGCGGCCTCTATCCGCGCGCCATGGACCTGATCGACCTGCCCAAGGCCGAGCGCCTGCAGACGGTGGGGCGGCTCGACGTGGAGACCACCGGCCTGCTGCTGCTCAGCGACGACGGCCAGTGGTCGCATCGCGTGACTTCGCCGAAGCGCGGCTGCGCCAAGGTCTATCTGGCGACCCTGGCGCGTCCCCTGGAAGGCGCCGAGGCCGAGCGCGCGGTGGCGGCCTTCGCCGAGGGCATCGAGCTCGAGGGTGACGAGGCGCCGACGCGGCCGTCCGAGCTCGAGATGCTCGACTCACTGCACGCGCGGCTGACCGTCCACGAGGGCCGTTACCACCAGGTGCGCCGCATGTTTGCCGCCATCGGCAACCACGTCGAGATACTGCACCGTGAATCGATCGGCGCGCTGACGCTGGATCCCGAACTGGCGCCCGGGGAATGGCGCGAGCTCAGCGCCGAGGAAGTGGCGCTGTTCTGAGGGGTGAGTTCCGCCTGAGGTCGATCCTCATGTCGCGGTGATGATGCGGTTGCGGCCGGTCTTCTTGGCGCCGTACAGCGCCCGGTCGGCCAGATCGGGCAGCGCCAGGGGATCGTCGGTGTGTGCCGGGTAGGCGGCGATGCCGCAGGACAGGGTCACCGGGCCCAGCATGTGGCCGTCGTGCCAGTAGACGCGGTCGGCCAGGCCGGCCATCAGCGAGGCCGCGCGCTCCCTTGCCGTGTCGGCGCCGGCGCCGGGCAGCAGCACCACGAACTCCTCGCCGCCGATGCGGCATATCTCGTCGTCGTCGCGGAAGTGCTCCCGCAGCGCGACCGCGACGCCCGCCAGGATCCGGTCGCCGGCCGCATGGCCGTGACTGTCGTTGATGCGCTTGAAGTGGTCGATGTCGAGCATCGCCAGCGCCAGTGGCGCCTGCCGCGTCCTGGCCCGGTGGGTTTCCTGGCGCAGGCACTCGTCGAAGTGGCGGCGATTGTGCAGGCCGGTCAACGGGTCGGTGGTGGAGTCGATCTCGAGCCGATCCACCAGCTGCTGCAGCCGTTGTGTTCGCTCCTCGACCTCCTGCTCGAGCTGCCTGTTGAGACGCTTCAGTTCACGCTGCGTATGGGCATAGTCGATCAGCGAGATGCCCGCGATGACCAGGGCAAAGGCCAGCGCCCCGGCGCTGGTTGGCACCCGCCGCCAGGGTAGCAAGCCGTGGGCCACGGCCATGTCGATCAGCAGCAATGCCCCGAAGAGGGCGAAGGCGCCCAGTATGGCCCGCTGCCGGGCATCGAATCGCCCGAGATAGGGCACGATGATCGCCAGCAGCAGGACGAGGCTGACGACCAGCAGCGCGTCGAACACCGGGAAGGTCATCGACAGCTCGACCCAGCCGAGCCCGCTGGCGCTCAGCGCGCCCACCAGATAGAGCAGATGGGCCTGCCAGATGCGGCGGATGCGGCGAGCCCGGGTGTCGGCGAACCAGTGTTCCAGCAGCAGCCCCAGCGCGACCGGCAGGCTGAAGTAGCCCGCGGCGGTGAGGCCGTTCCACAGCAGCGGGCGGTCGATCAGCAGCTGACTGGCCGGACATTCGGCCAGGATCATGACGCCGGAGCCCAGGGCGAACAGGCCGATGGGTAGGAAGCGGCGGCGATCGTCCTGGAACAGTGCGAAGCCGCCGGCGAGCAGCGCCAGCAGCAGGCACAGCGGGCCGACGATGAGGGCATCGAAGGAGTCGCGCAGCAGGAGGTCGTACAGCTCGGCCCGCTCCATCAGCCTGACCTCGCCCCACAGGCCGATGGCGGTGTAGTCGGAGTAGACCCGCAGGGTCAGGAGGCGGCCGGGGAAGTCCTCGGGAAGGCGGATCATGTGCCAGGGCCAGCCGGCGAAGCGGCCGTTGCCGGCGGCGTCGAAGGTGCCGTGGTGATAGAGGCGCTCGCCGTCCAGATAGGCCTCGGCGATCAGGTCGATGCTGGTGATGTAGAGCACCGGGTCGCGCCAGTCGCCGTCGGGGAGGACCGTGCGGAACCAGGCGTGGGTCTGGCCGCGGCGGCCGGGTGGGTTGGCGGGGAAGTCGATGGCCTGCCAGGCCGCGTCATCGCTCGGCCGTGTCCAGGTCGGCACGCCGTCGGCGGTCATGGGCGAGTCGCCCCAGCGATACTCCCAGCCGGCGCCCAGGTCGCGCGATGCCGCCATCGCCGAGCCGGCCCACAGGGCCGCCAGGCACAGCAGCGTCGCGGCGGTCAGCCACATCCTTGCCTGACGCATCCCGATTCCTCTCGTTCCTTCGACACTCGGCAAGTATAGATAGGCGGCCCTTCGGTGCCAGCACAACCGTCTCCCGGGTCGTCTCGGATTTATACCGTTATCTTCAGTCACTTCTACAGCATCATCGACTCGGTGCGGCCTGGTGATCAGGCCGCGGGGGAGGCGGCGACGCCGATGACGGCGCTCATGGTGACATCGACGACAGCCCCGCGGCCTCGACCAGGGCGCGGGTGTAGTCGGTTGTCGGCCGGGTCAGCACGGCCTCGCAGTCGCCCTGTTCGACGACCTCGCCGTCCTTGAGCACCAGCAGGCGATGGGCCATGGCGCGTACCACGGCCAGGTCGTGGCTGATGAACAGATAGCTGAGCCCGCGCTTGCGCTGCAGCTCGCGCAGCAGGGTGACCAGCTGCTTCTGCACGGTGCGGTCGAGCGCCGAGGTCGGCTCATCGAGCACCAGCAGCGACGGCTCGAGGATGAGGGCACGGGCCACGGCGATGCGCTGACGCTGGCCGCCGGAGAACTCGTGTGGATAGCGGGCGCCACATTCCTCGGGCAGGCCGACCTCGCGCAGGGTGGCGCGCACGCGGCGGTCGACCTCGGCATCGTCCAGCTCGGGGTGGTGGAAGCGCAGCCCCTCGCTGACGATATCGGCTACCGGCATGCGCGGCGACAGCGAGCCGTAAGGGTCCTGGAACACCACCTGCAGCCGCCGCCGCTGGCGGCGCAGGGCGTCGCCGTGGAGGCGGTCGAGACGCTGGCCGTCGAAGGTGATCTCGCCGTCGCTCTGCTGCAGGCGCAGCAGCGCCAGGGCGAGGGTGGTCTTGCCGGAGCCGGATTCGCCGACGATGCCGAGCGTCTCGCCCGGCGCGACCGCGAGGTCCAGCGGCTTGACCGCCTCGAAGGCCGGCGGTCGGCGGCTGAAGAGTTTCTTCGGCCGCTGGAAGCGGATCCCGAGCCCGCGGGCGCTGAGCAGCGGGGGGCGATGGGTGAGCGGCTCGGGGCGGCCGGTGGGGTCGGCGGCCAGCAGCTCGCGGGTATAGGGGCTCTCGGGGGTCTCGAACACCCGCGACACCGGGCCGGTCTCCTGGACCCGGCCGTGGCGCATGACGCAGACCCGATCGGCGTGGCGGCGCACCAGGTTGAGGTCGTGGGTGATGAACAGCATGCCCATGCCGTGGGTATCGCGCAGCTCGGCCAGCAGCGCCAGGATCTCCTGCTGCACGGTGACGTCCAGCGCGGTGGTCGGCTCGTCGGCGATCAGCAGCCGCGGGTGGTTGGCGATGGCCATGGCGATCATCACGCGCTGACGCTGGCCGCCGGAGAGCTGGTGGGGCCAGGCGTCGAGCAGCTCCTCGGCGCGGGGCAGCTGGACCTGCTCGAGCAGCTCTCGGGCGCGTCGGCGGGCGGCCACGCCGCGAAGCCCCTGGTGCAGGCGCAGGGTCTCGCCGATCTGGCGGGCCACGGTGTGCAGCGGGTTGAGCGAGGTCATCGGCTCCTGGAACACGAAGCCGACTCGTCCGCCGCGGATCGCGCGCCAGTCGCGCGTCGATAGCCGCGCGAGATCGGTGTCGCCGAGCCGGCGCGTCCCGCTGACCCGGGCCCCGGGGGGCAGCAGGCCCAGGGCGCCGAGCGCCGATACCGACTTGCCGGAGCCGGACTCGCCGACCAGCGCCAGGGTCTCGCCGGAGCGCACCTGCAGCGACAGCGCCTCGACCACCGGGGCGTCGTCGAAGGCGATGGTCAGATCCTCGAGGCGAAGCAGGGTCTCGTCGCTCATCTGGCGCTCCCAGTGGCAGTCTGGCGCTCGCCGTCGGCCTTGCCGCTGGCGTGCTGGATGTGGCGCGGATCGAAGGCGTCGCGCAGGCCCTCGCCGATGAACACCAGCAGCGACAGCATCACCGCCAGGGTCAAAAAGGCGGTGATGCCGAGCCACGGCGCCTGGAGGTTGTTCTTGCCCTGGGCCACCAGCTCGCCCAGCGACGGCGAGCCCGGCGGCAGGCCGAAACCGAGGAAGTCCAGGGCGGTGAGGGTGGTGATGGCGCCGGTGAACAGGAACGGGATGAAGGTCAGGGTGGCGACCATGGCGTTGGGCAGCACGTGGCGGCGCATGATGATGCGCGACGGCAGGCCCATGGCCCTGGCGGCGCGCACGTATTCCAGGTTGCGGGCGCGCAGGAACTCGGCACGCACCACGTCGACCAGCCCCAGCCAGGAGAACAGCAGCATGATGCCGAGCAGCCACCACAGGTTCGGCTCGACCAGGCTGGCCAGGATGATCAGCAGGAACAGCACCGGCAGGCCGGACCAGATCTCGATCAGGCGCTGGCCGATCAGGTCGACCTTGCCGCCGAAGTAGCCCTGCACGCCGCCGATGGCGACGCCCAGGGCCAGCGAGCCGGCGGTCAGCACCAGGGCGAACACCACCGACAGGCGGAAGCCGTAGATCACCCGGGCCAGCACGTCGCGGCCCTGGTCGTCGGTGCCCAGCCAGTGGCGGGCGTCGGGCGGCGAGGGCGCCGGATGGTCGAGGTCCTGATCCAGGGTGTCGTAGGAGAACGGGATCGGCGGCCACAGCATCCAGCCGTCGGCCTCGATGGCCTCGCGGGTGTAGGGGTCGCGATAGTCCGCCGGGGTGGGCAGGAAGCCGCCGAAGGCGCTGTCCGGGTAGTCGACGATCAGCGGTGCGTACCACTGGCCCTGGTAGTTGACCAGCAGCGGCCGGTCGTTGGCCACCAGCTCGGCGCCGAGGCTGACCACGAACAGCGCCATGAACAGCCACAGCGACAGGCGCGCGCGAGGGTTGCCGCGGAACACCGCCAGCCGGCGGCGGGTGATGGGAGAGAAACGCTCGCTCAGTGCCATGCTCAGGACTCCCGTGTCTCGAAGTCGATGCGCGGGTCGACCCACACGTAGGTCAGATCCGAGACCAGCTTCAGGATCAGCCCGATCAGGGTGTAGAGATACAGGGTGCCGAAGATCACCGGGTAGTCGCGCTGCATCACCGCCTCGAAGCCCAGCAGGCCGAGGCCGTTGAGCGAGAAGATCACCTCGATCAGCAGCGAGCCGGTGAAGAAGATCGCCACCAGCGCCGAGGGCAGCCCGGCGATGATGATCAGCATGGCGTTGCGGAACACGTGGCCGTAGAGCACGCGGCGGTCGCTGGCGCCCTTGGCCCGGGCGGTCAGCACGTACTGCTTGTGGATCTCGTCGAGGAAGCTGTTCTTGGTCAGCATGGTCAGGGTGGCGAAGCTGCCGATCGCCGAGGCCAGCACCGGTAGACTGATGTGCCAGAAGTAGTCCTTGACCTTGCCCCAGGCGGAGAGATCGCTGAAGTCCGGTGAGGTCAGGCCGCGCAGCGGGAACACGTCCCAGTAGCTGCCGCCGGCGAACAGAACGATCAGCAGGATGGCGAACAGGAAGCCCGGGATGGCGTAGCCGACGATCACCAGGCCCGAGCTCCAGACGTCGAAGCGCGAGCCATGGCGAAGCGCCTTGCGGATGCCCAGCGGGATCGAGATCAGGTAGACCAGCAGGGTGGTCCAGAGGCCCAGCGAGATCGATACCGGCAGGCGTTCGAGCATCAGGGTGGTGACCGGCTCGCCGCGGAAGAAGCTCTCGCCCAGGTCGAAGGTGGCGTAGTCGACGAGCATGTCGAGGAAGCGCTGGTAGGCCGGCTCGTCGAAGCCGAACTGGGTCTCGAGGCGGTCGATGTACTGCTGTGGCACGCCGCGGGCGCCGCGGGATTCGCCGCCGCTGCCCGCGCTGTCGCCGCCGCCGCCCTCGAGACGGGTGCTGGCCTGGGTCGACAGGCCCTCGAAGCGGGCCAACATCTGGTCGATGGGGCCGCCAGGGGCGGCCTGCACGATGAGGAAGTTGAGCAACATGATCCCCAGCAGGGTGGGGATCATCAGCAGCAGGCGGCGCAGTACGTAGGCGGCCACGGAGTGTCCTTAGGGCTTATATGAAATCTCAACGTTCGCGGCGACAAGCCTTCGCGAGGACGCGGTAAACCCATCCCTGGGCGCTTCTTTTGACCAGCGGCGCTAATGCGCATCCTGCCCCGCTTGCAGGGCCGGTGTTGGCCATCCTTGGCCAACCCGTTCGGCGATAATCGCCTCACCCCTGTCAAAAGAACCTCGCTTCGCCTTGTCCCCGGCGGTCATCTACCAGCAGCATCGTGCCTCGAACCTGTATCACCGATTGCGCTGTCGGGCCTCGATCTCGGCGCCGCGCTCGGGGTCGACCCACCAGGCGTCGAGGTCGAGATTGTACTCGGGGAAGGGCTCCTTCCAGCCGAACTTGTCCCAGACCGCGATGCGGGTGCTGTCCAGGTGCCACTGCGGAATGACGTAGAAACCCCAGCGCAGCACCCGGTCGAGGGCCCGGGCGGCGGTGTCCAGCGCCTCGCGGCTGTCGGCGGAGATCAGCTCGTCGACCAGGGCGTCGATCGCCGGGTCGGCCAGGCCGATCAGGTTGCGGCTCTGCGGCGCGTCGGCGTACTCGCTGCCCCAGAACTCGCGCTGTTCGTTGCCCGGGTTGGCGGACTGCGGGAAGCCGCCCACCACCACGTCGAAGTCGAAGCGGCGCAGCCGGTTCAGGTACTGGTTGACGTCGACGATGCGGATGTCGCCCTGCACGCCGAGCCGCGCGAGGTTGCGCAGCAGCGGCTGCACGACGCGTTCGAACTGGGTGTCGTAGAGCAGGACCTCGAAGGCCAGCGGCTCGCCGGTCTCGGCGTTGACCAGGGTGCCGTCCTCGCGGTTCTCGTAGCCGGCGGCATGCAGCAGGCCGAGGGCCTCGCGCAGGCGGCCGCGCATGTCATCCGGCCGCTCCACGGGCAGCGGTTCGTCGAACACCCGCTCGGGCAGCGCGTCGCGCCAGGGCTCGAGCAGGGCCAGTTCGGCCTCGCCAGGCAGGCCCTCGGCGGCCATCTCGGAGTTCTCGAAGTAGCTGTGGGTCCGCTCGTAGGCGCCGTAGAAGAGGTTCTGGTTGAGCCACTCGAAGTCGAAGACCAGGTTCATGGCCTCGCGCACGCGCACGTCCTGGAACACGTCGCGGCGGGTGTTCATCACGTAGGCCTGCATGCCGGCGGGCTGGCCGTCCGGCACCTCCAGGCGCTCGACGAAGCCGTCGTCGGCGGCCGGGAAGTCATAGGCGGTGGCCCAGTTGCGCGCGCTGGACTCGATGCGCATGTCGAGGTTGCCGGCCTTGAAGGCCTCGAGCGCCACGGTCTGGTCGCGATAGTAGTCGTAGACCAGCCGGTCGATGTTGTGGCGGCCGCGATTCACGGCCAGGTCGCGGCCCCAGTAGTCGTCGACCCGTTCGTAGACGATGCGTCGACCGGGGTCGACCTCGGCGATGCGGTAGGGGCCGGAGCCGAGCAGGGCGTCGCGGGTCGGTCGCTCGAAGTCGCGACCGTCCCAGTAGTGGGCCGGCAGGATCGGCATCTGGCCGAGGATCAGCGGCAGCTCACGGGATTTGCTGTCGGCCAGATCGATATGCACGGTGTCCTCGTCGACCGCGCGGACATCGCGCACGTCGGCGTAGTAGGCGGCGTAGAACGGCTGGCCTAGCTCGGTGAGGGTGTCGAAGCTGAAGATGACATCTTCGGCGGTGACCGGCTCGCCGTCGTGGAAGCGGGCATCGGGATCGAGGTCGAACTCGATCCACTGGCGGTCCGGGTCGAGGCGAATGCCCTCGGCCAGCAGCCCATACATGGTGAAGGGCTCGTCGGGGTTGGCCACCATCAGGGTGTCGTAGATGGCATTCAGGCCCGAGGCCGGGGTGCCCTGGATGATGAAGGGATTGGTGGAATCGAAGCTGCCGCTGGCGCCGCGGGTCAGGGTGCCGCCCGTGGGCGCGTCGGGATTGACGTAGGGGAAGTGGTCGAAATCCGCCGGCAGCGCCGGGTCGCCGTAGAGCGCGAGGCCATGGCGGGTGGGCACGTCAGCCGGATCTGCGGCCAGGGCGGGCGTCGCCGCCAGGGCCGCCGTCAGCAGGACGATCGATCGCATCGGTCAGCATCCTTGTACCAGGTCGGGGGGCGATGGCCCCCCTGATCATCTACCGGAAAGTGTCAGCTGCTGGCCGGGTTGTAAAGCGTTGGGGCTGTCGAGGCCGTTCCAGCGGGCCAGGTCGGCGACCGCCACGGCGTGCTCGGAGGCGATGCCGGAGAGGGTGTCGCCGCGCCGCACCACGTGGATCTCTCCCGCGGCGCCGCCGCTCGGGGCGGTGCTTTCCAGGGCCGCCAGCAGCGGTTCGGCATTGTCGACGGGCACCAGCAGCTCGCTGACCTGGCCGGGATGGGCGGTGTCGCCGCGCATCCCGGGGTTCAATGCGGCCAGCTGGCCGGTCGGCACGCCGGCCAGCTCCGCGGCCTCGCCGAGGCGGACGGTGCGCGTCACCGGCACGCGTTCGAAGGCCGGCGTGCCCTCGATCTCGGGCAGCGTCACGCCGTAGCGCTCCGGCTCGCCGACGATGGCGGCGATGGCCAGCAGCTTGGGCACGTAATCCATGGTCTCGTTGGGCAGGTCGAGATCCCAGTAGTCACCCCGCTTGCCCTGGGCCAGGGCGCGGCGCTGGGCGCGGTTCACGGTGCCGGCCCCGGCGTTGTAGGCGGCCAGCGAGAGCTCGATGTTGCCCTCGTACCACTGGTCGGCCTGGTACTCGATGTAGTCCAGCGCGGCCTCGGTGGAGCGCACCACGTCCAGGCGGCCGTCCCAGCTGCCGGAGCGGTTCAGCCCCAGGGCATCGCCGGTACGCGGCATGATCTGCCACAGGCCGGCGGCGCCGAAGTGGCTGCGCGCCTCGGGGTCGAAGGAGCTCTCGACGAAGGGCACCAGGGCGATCTCGCCGGGCAGGCCGCGGTCCTCGACCCGCTCGAGGATCCACGCCAGCCAGGGGCGCGCGCGCTCGGCGATGTCGGCGACGTTGTGCGGCTTGGCGCTGTATTCGTCGATCCAGTGCTGAACCCGGGCGTGGCCGGCGCCGTTCTGCCACTGATCCTTCCACTGGAAGGTGTCGCGCAGACGCGACCAGGCGTCGGCCGGCTGCAGTTGCAGGTGGCTCCAGAAGGTGCGCTGGCCCTCCGGTTCGCCGCGGTGAACCGGGGCGAAGCTCGGGGTATCGGCGCCCATCTGTCCGGCGGGCAGGGTCGATGCCTTGGTGTAGGCGCCGGCGATCAGGGCGCCGGTCATGGCGATCGTGCTGGCGAATCCGAGGAGTCGCCGGCGCGATGTGTGATAGGTCATTCAGGGCCTCCGGGGCGGGCGTTGCCGTCCGTGAATCAGGCGGGCAACGCGAGTTGCCGGGTGGGTCTCAGAAGTCGTCTTTCCAGCCGCGCAGGGTGGCGAAGGTCGTCACGGCGTCGGCCGTGTCGCCCTGGGGGGCGGCGGCCCGACGCACACCGGCGTCCTCGCAGCGCAGGAAAGGGTTGATGCGCCGTTCCCGCCCGATGGTGCTGGGCAGGGTGGGGCGCTCGAGCTCCCGGGCCCGCCGGCACTCCTGCTCGGCGGCGTCGATGTCGGGGTTGTCCGGGTCGGCGGCCTTGGCGAAGGCGAGGTTCGCCAGGGTGTACTCATGGGCCGCGAAGACCAGGGTATCCTCGGGCAGGGCCGTGAGGCGCGCCAGCGAGGCATGCATCTGTTCGGGGGTTCCTTCGAACAGACGTCCACAGCCGGCACTGAACAGGGTGTCGCCACAGAACAGCAGCGGCGGAATGCCGGCGGTGAAGAAAGCGATGTGATCCAGGGTATGGCCCGGGACCTCGATGATCTCGAACAGGCGCCCGATCACCCGAACCTCGTCACCGGCGCCGACGCGTTCGTCGATGCCCTCGATGGCGGGGTTGTGCGGTCCGATCACCCGCGGCGAGTAGCGCTGGATCAGCTCGGGCAGCCCGCCGACGTGATCCGGATGATGATGGGTGACGAGAATGCTGCCGAGGGTCAGACCCTCGCGCTCCAGGGTCTCGATCACCGGGGCGGCATCACCCGGATCCACCACGCAGACCTGGGGGCTCGTGTCCTGCCGCAGCATCCAGATATAGTTGTCGCTAAAGGCGGGAATCGGTGTCACGCTCAACATGGGCTCGGGGTCCTCGCGCCGGGTCGGTGATGTCCGAGGCCGGTGGCGCCTTGAATCGGGTCTGTGCAAAATCGAGTACTCTGGAGAGATGAACGGATCATGTCAAATTCGCAGGAGGCGATGCGCATGGCGCGGCTGGTGCGAGAGGGCCGCCATTACTGGGCCGGCGCCGCCGGGCAGGGCGTGTGGCAGGCCCAGCGCGCCTGCCTCGGCCCGCTTTGCGAGCGCTGGTTCGGCCCCCACGGGCTGGAGCTCGGGCTGGCGCCGAGCCTGGCCGACATGTGTCCGGTGCGTCATGCGCTGCGCTGGTCGCCGACCCGGGAGCTGGCCGCCGACGAATCCACCCTGGTATGCCCCCTCGATGCCCTGCCGCTCCCCGACGGCTGCCTGAGCCTGGTGGTGGTGCATCATCTGCTCGAGATCGCCCCCGATCCCCACCATCTGCTTCAGGAGGCGGCCCGCGTGACCGCCGACGACGGCCATCTGATCCTCTTCGGCTGGCACCCCTTCGGCCCCAGTGGCTGGCGGCGCTGTCGGCCCGCCCGGCGGCGGCAGCTGCCCGGCCGCGGACGCTGGCGCACGCCCGGGCGGCTCGCCGACTGGCTGGCGTTTGTCGATTTCGAGGCCCGCCGGGTAGACTATTGCGGCTTTCGCCTGCCCGGCAGTCCGGCCCGGAACACCCGGCTCGAGACCCTCGGGCGCCGGTACAACCTGCCGCTGGGCGACAGCTACATGATTCATGCGCGGCGCCGGTCCCAGCTGGTCCAGCCCGGGCGCGGCCGGGTGGTCTTTCCGACGCCGTTGGCCGGCTCGGCGCTGGGCAACGTATCCGGCCGGTCCGCCACCGACGAAGGTAAGCAAGGGTGACAGACCAACCACAGTCAGGGGCGTTGCCCGACGTGACGATCTATACCGACGGCGCCTGCCGCGGTAATCCCGGCCCCGGCGGCTGGGGCGCTCTGCTCTGCAGCGGCCCCCACGAGAAGCCGCTCAAGGGCGCCGAGGAGAAGACCACCAACAACCGCATGGAGCTGATGGCCGCCATCATGGCGCTGAAGGCGCTGACCCGGCCGTGCCGCGTCGAGCTGTGGACCGACTCGGAATACCTGCGTCGCGGCATCACCGAGTGGATTCACGGCTGGATCAAGCGCGGCTGGAAGACCGCTTCCAAGCAGCCGGTCAAGAACGCCGAACTGTGGCGCGCCCTCCACGAGGAGGCTCAGCGTCACCGCGTCGAGTGGCACTGGGTCAAGGGTCACAGCGGTCATCCCGGCAACGAGCGCGCCGACAGCCTGGCCAACGAGGCCATCGACGAGATGCAGGCCAAGGCCTGATGCTCGCCCAAGAACGCCGATTTCCCCACAGGTAACGCCCCATGCGTCAGATCATCCTGGATACCGAGACCACCGGCATCGACCCCCGCGACGGCCACCGTCTGATCGAGATCGGCGCCGTGGAGATGGTCAATCGCCGGCTGACCGGCAACACCTATCACCAGTTCATCAATCCGCAGCGCAGCATCGATGCCGAGGCGGTGGCGGTGCACGGCATCACCGATGAGCGGGTCGCCGACGAGCCGCTGTTCGCCGAGATCGCCGACGAGTTCTGGGCCTTCATCGAGGGCGCGGAGCTGGTGATCCATAACGCGCCCTTCGACGTGGGCTTCATCGACCACGAAATCGGCCTGCTGAACCAGGCCCGCGGCGAGCCGCGTCTGGGCCCGGTGGCCGATCATTGCCGCATCCTCGATACCCTGCAGATGGCGCGGGACAAGCATCCGGGCCAGCGCAACAATCTCGATGCGCTGTGCAAGCGCTACGACATCGCGAACGGGCACCGGGTGCTGCACGGCGCCCTGCTGGATGCCGAGATCCTGGCCGACGTCTACCTGGCGATGACCGGCGGCCAGACCGCTCTGTCGCTGGACGCCAGCGCCGGTGACGGCGACGAGTCCGCGGCCAGCGGCGGGTTGAACATCCGTCGGGTGGCGCTGACGCCGGGCAGCCTGACGGTCCAGGCGCCGGACGAGGCCGAGTGGCAGGCCCATCGCGACAAGCTGGCGACCGTCCGCGAGGCCGGCGGCGAATGCCGCTGGGACACCCTGGAGGGGTGGCCGGGTCGGGAGACCTCCTGATGCTGCGTCGCGAACTGCCCCATGAGGAAACCGCGGGTCGGGTGATTCGCCTGGCCCGGGGGTGCATCGCCCCGGGCACAGACGGCGGTCCGCTGCAGCCCTGGCAGCCCTGGACCCCGGCCATGCAGCCGATGTGCTGGTGGCACGACGCGCCGGTGGCGCTGTCGGTGGAGGAGACGCCCGGCGACGACTGGATCGAGGGGCGGGAGTGGCTGGCGCGGCTGCCGGAGTCCTGGTTCGCGCTGGTCTCCACCGCGCTGCAGGTCGGCGCCTGGCTGCGCCATCATCGCTTCTGCGGCAGCTGCGGCGCGCCGGCCTCGCGGCTCGACCACGAGTTCGCGATGCACTGCGAGCGCTGCGGGCATCGCAACTATCCGCGCATCTCGCCGTGCATCATCACCCTGGTGACCCACGGCGAGTCGCTGCTGCTGGCGCGCAGTCCGCGTTTCCCCCCCGGGCGCTACTCGACGCTGGCCGGCTTCATCGAGCCGGGCGAATCCGCCGAGGAGGCGGTGCACCGCGAGGTATTCGAGGAGGTGGGGCTGACGGTTGGGCGGCTGCGCTACTTCCAGAGCCAGGCCTGGCCCTTCCCGCACTCGCTGATGCTCGGCTACTTCGCCGAGGCGGCCAGTCGGCGCATTCGCATCGACGGCCACGAGATCAGCGACGCCGCCTGGTATTCGCCGCGTCGGCTGCCGCAGCTGCCGCCGCCTCACTCCATCTCGCGGGCGCTGATCGAGACGCACCTGGCCGAGGTCGGCGTGCGGCCTTGAGGCGAACTCGCCCGCCCTCGGCTCAGTCGCGGCGGGGAAACAGGCCGCCGAGCTTGGTCGCCAGCATGACGTTGCCGGTGGCCTTGAGGCGGCCGCTCATGACGGCGCTCATACCGCTGATCTCGCCGCTCATCACGCCCTTGAGGGTCTCGGTGCTCAGGCTCAGGCTGACCGACGGCTCCTCGTGAACGCCCTCCTGAACGTCCAGCGTGCCGTCGCGCACCACCAGGTGATAGTCGCCGGCGTCGCTGAAGTGAAACTGGAACACCTCGTCCATGCCGCGGGCGGCCTCGGGATCGAAGCGGGCATGGAGCTTGTCGAGGGTGCTGTCGGACATCGGGGGTCTCCGGAGACGTGAAAGATCGATCCGCGAGAGTAGGGAAAAGCGTCGGAGCCATCAAGCCGGTCGGCTTGTCGCGGCGCCCGCCGCTGGGCAGGATGAGGGGCAGCCCTGCGGCGAATGACGCCGCGAAGGATGGACACTTCGAAGGAGAGACACGGTGAACGAGTGGCTGACGGATTTCGGCATGTTCCTGGCCCAGCTGGTGGCGGTGGTGGTCATCGTGACCCTGGGCGTGATGGTGGTGATGCGCTCGCGCGGCGGCGAGAGCGAGCGGACCCGTCTGCGGGTCGAGGAGCTCAACGGCGATCGCCGTCGCCGCCGTCGCCGACTGCAGCTGGCCGCCAGCGAGCCCGGTGCGCGCAAGCGGCTGCAGAAGGCCTTTCGACGCGATGACAAGGCGCGCGGCAAGCACAAGGACGATGCCGGCGGCGACGTCGCCGGTACGGTCTGGGTGCTGGACTTCCACGGCGACCTGAAGGCCAGTGCCACCGGGCGCTTCGCCGAGGAGGTGTCGGCGGTGCTGGACGTGGCCGGCGAGAAGGACGAGGTGGTGGTGCGCCTGGAGTCGCCCGGTGGGCTGGTGCACGCCTACGGCCATGCCGCCGCCGAGCTCGACCGCCTGCGTCAGGCGGGGCTCTCCACCACGGTGTGCGTCGACAAGGTGGCGGCCAGCGGCGGCTACCTGATGGCCTGCTGCGCCGACCGGCTGCGGGTGGCGCCCTTCGCGGTGCTGGGCTCGATCGGGGTGGTCGCCCAGGTGCCCAACCTGCATCGCCTGCTCAAGCGCCACGACGTCGACGTGGAGGTGCTGACCGCGGGCCGCTACAAGCGCACCCTGACGGTATTCGGCGAGAACACCGAGGAAGGGCGCGAGAAATTCCTGGAAGACCTCGAGAACGTGCACGGGCTATTCAAGCATTATGTCGCCGAGCGTCGCCCGGACCTGGACATCGAGGCGGTGGCCACCGGTGAGAGCTGGTACGGCCAGCAGGCGTTGCCACGGGGCCTGGCCGACGAGATCGGCACCAGCGAGGCCTATCTCGTCGAGCGCATGAAAGAGGCGCGGGTGGTCTCGTTGCGCCTGGAGCGTCGCCAGCCCCTGCCGGCAAGGCTGGGTCTGGCGGTGTCCGACGGCGTGGAGCGTGGCGTGGAGCGGGTCGTCGAGAGCCTGGAGGCGCGCGGCTGGCAGAAGCGCTGATCCTGCGGGGCCTCGGTGTCAACCGCTTCCCGGTCTCAGTGGTTCCCCAACTCCATTCGGGCGAGGGCCGACAGCAGGATCCTCGCCCGGTCGCCGTTGAGCGAATAGTAGATGGTCTGCGACGCGCGCCGGGTGCTCACCAGGCTCTCGCGTCGCAGGATGGCCAGATGCTGGGAAAGGGCGGACTGGCTCAGCGCCAGCTGGTGGTTGAGCTCCGTGACCGACAGCTCCTGCCCGTCCAGCAGGCACAGGATCCTCAGCCGGTTGTCGTTGGCCATCGCCTTGAGCAGGGCGCTGGCCCGGTCGATGACGTCATCCCCGTCGTGCAGCAGGCCATCGGCCTGGGCTTGCGAAGTGCTCATGATGTATCACCTCTCATGCTGCCATGGCAGCCGATGGCGGTCGTCTCTTGCCGATGGGCTGTCGTCATGACGTCTCCCGGCAAGCCCTGGGTGTTGTGATGGAGCGTGCCCGCGGTGGCCCGTTACGTCACGTCTTTTCTGATTCAGTCATTTCTCAACTATAGTTCAGGGCGGCCGGCGTGGCCCTGCCGTTGCGCTTGATACGTCCTGTTTGTCGACAACGTGGCGAGAAGGCTCGTCCATTTGTCGAATTTCGCCCTTGGTATGAGGGTTTTGGGGTTGGCGTTGTTCTAGTGTGTCAACAATCGAGGCGACATTCACTGAGCAGGCAGGCCCCATGTCCACATATCGCAGCGAATATCAGCGTTCCATCGAGCAGCCGGAGGCCTTCTGGGCCGAGCAGGCGAGGCGCCTGCCTTGGATCACCCCGCCGACGCGCATCCTCGAGTATGACGATCAGGGCCATGCCCGCTGGTACGGCGACGGCGAGCTCAACCTCTGTCATGCGGCCCTCGATCACCACATCGAGCAGGGCCGCGGCGATCAGGACGCACTGCTGTGGGACTCGCCGGTCAGCGGCGGCAAGCGGCGTTACACCTATGCCGAGCTGCGCGAGCGGGTGGCGCGCTTCGCCGGGGCACTGCGGGATCTCGGCGTCGAGCAGGGCGATCGCGTGGTCATCTATTTGCCGATGGTGCCGGAAGCGCCGATCGCCATGCTGGCCTGTGCCCGGCTGGGGGCCGTGCATTCGGTGGTGTTCGGCGGCTTCGCCCCCCACGAGCTGGCGGTGCGCATCGAGGACGCCGAGCCCAGGGTGGTGATCGCGGCTTCCTGCGGCATCGAGGTCGACCGGGTGCTGCCCTACCAGCCGATCGTGCGCGAGGCGCTGGCGCAGAGCGCCCATCGCCCCGAGGCCTGCGTGATGCTGCAGCGCGAGCAGTGCCCGGTCGAGCTCGGCGAGGGCGAGCATGACTGGGCGACGCTGGAGGCCGCGGCGGCGCCGGCCGAGTGCGTGCCGGTCCGGGCGACCGATCCGCTCTATGTGCTCTATACCTCCGGCACCACCGGCAAGCCCAAGGGCGTGATGCGCGATACCGGCGGCTATGGCGTGGCGCTGCACTATTCCATGGAGGCGGTCTACGACATGGCGCCGGGCGAGGTGTTCTTCTCGGCCTCGGACGTGGGCTGGGTCGTGGGCCATTCCTATATCGTCTATGGGCCGCTGCTGCGCGGCTGCACCACCGTCGTGTATGAGGGCAAGCCGGTGCGGACCCCGGATGCCGGGGCCTTCTGGCGGCTGATCGCCGAGTATCGGGTCAAGGCCTTCTTCACCGCGCCGACCGCCTTCCGGGCGATCAAGAAGGAAGATCCCGAAGGGTTGCACCTGAAGGACCACGACATCTCGTGCCTCAAGGCGCTGTTCCTGGCCGGGGAGCGACTGGACCCGCCGACCTTCCACTGGCTGAAGGGGATGCTGGATGTGCCGGTGGTCGATCACTGGTGGCAGACCGAGACCGGCTGGCCGATCGCCGCCAACCTGCTGGGGCTCGAGCCGATGCCGGCCAAGGCGGGGTCGGCCACGGTGCCGGTGCCGGGCTTCGACGTGCGCATCCTCGATCGCAGCGGTCACGACGCGCCGGCGCTGGAGCAGGGCAGCGTGATGATCAAGCAGCCGCTGCCGCCGGGCTGCCTGTCCGGCATCTGGCGCGATCCCGAGCGTTTTCACGCCGCTTACATGGCGGCCTTCTCGGGCTACTACCTGACCGGCGATGCGGGCTATCTGGACGAGGACGGCTATCTGTTCATCATGGGGCGCACCGACGACGTTATCAACGTGGCCGGGCATCGTCTCTCCACCGGCGAGATGGAGGAGGTGGTGGGCGGCCATCCGGCGGTGGCCGAGTGCACGGTGATCGGCATTCACGATGCGCTCAAGGGGCAGGTGCCGGTCGGGCTGGTGATCCCCAAGGACGGCTTCGACGGCGACGAGGCGACCCTGGAGCGCGAGCTGGTCGAGCGGGTGCGCGAGATGATCGGTCCGGTGGCCTGCCTCAAGCAGGTGCTGGTGGTGGATCGCCTGCCCAAGACCCGCTCCGGCAAGATCCTGCGCAAGCTGCTGCGTCACATCGCCGACGGCGAGGCCTATGGCGTGCCCTCGACCATCGATGACCCGGCAAGCCTCGCCGACGTGCACGATGCCATGGTGGCGCGCTCGCTGGGCAGCGCCGAGCAGGCACGGCAGCAGTAGGGCGGCGCGCCGAGGCGGGTTTGGCCCCCGGCGAGCGTGCGCGTATAATTCGCGACCGTTCGCCGGGGTACCGGCATGCCATTCGATGAGGGTTCCCTTACCCCTCCCGCCAAAAAGGTGTCCCATGTTCGCGCTTACCGCCGCCCAGACCCGCCGCTGCCTGATGTGGCTGGTCGCCTTTCATATCCTCGTCATCACTGCCAGCAACTACCTGGTGCAGCTTCCCTTCAGCCTGTTCGGGCTGCATACCACCTGGGGCGCGTTCAGCTTTCCCTTCATCTTCCTCGCCACCGACCTGACCGTACGGCTGTTCGGCAAGGAGCCGGCTCGGGCCATCATCCTGCGGGTGATGTTTCCGTCACTGGTGATCTCCTATGTCGTCTCGGTGGTGTTTCCGCGCGGCGGCTTCGCCGGGCTGGAGGCGCTGGGTGAGTGGAACCTGTTCGTGGCGCGCATCGCCCTGGCCAGCTTCATGGCCTACGTGCTGGGCCAGCTGCTCGATGTCACCGTCTTCGATCGCCTGCGCCGCCTCCGGGCCTGGTGGGTGGCGCCGGCGCTGTCGACCCTGCTCGGCAATCTGGCCGATACCTTCGCCTTCTTCTCGATCGCCTTCCACCGCGGCACCGATGCCTTCATGGCCACCCACTGGCCGGAGATCGCCTGGGTGGACTACGGCATCAAGCTGGGCATCAGCCTGGCCTTCTTCCTGCCGCTCTACGGCGTGCTGCTGGGCTGGCTGACGCGCCGCCTGGTGACGCTGACCGGCGACCGTGACCTGGCGCCCGAGCAGCTCCGCTAACCCGACAAGGAGTTCACGATGACTCTCGCTCTCCATCATATCGACACCGGCGGCGACGGCACGCCGCTGGTGGTGATTCACGGCCTGCTGGGCAGCGCCGACAACTGGCGCTCGCACATCAAGAAATGGCAGGAGCAGCATCGGGTGATCGCGGTGGACCTGCGCAACCACGGCCGCTCGCCGCATGCGCCCGGCATGGGCTACGCCGCCATGGCCCGCGACGTGCTGGCGCTGCTGGAGGCGCTGGGCGTGGCCAGGGCGCATGTGCTGGGGCATTCCATGGGCGGCAAGGTGGCGATCACCCTGGCTCGGCTGGCACCCGAGCGGCTGGCCTCGCTGATCGTCGCCGACGTCGCTCCCCAGGCCTACGGCCACGGCCACGACAACGAGCTCGGCGCGCTGCGGCGCGTGCGCGACGAGCGGCCGGCCGATCGCCGCCAGGCCGATGCGCTGATGGCGGATTTCATCGACCAACGCACCACGCGGCTGTTCCTGGCCACCAACCTGGTGCGCGGTGAAGACGGCATGACGGTGCGCGTCGGGCTGGATCAGATCACCGAGGACTATGCGTCGATCAGCGGCGAACCGGACGGCGAGGGCGCCTTCGAGGGTCCGACCCTGGTGGTGCGCGGGAGCCGCTCGTCCTACGTGACCGATGCCATGCTGCCGGCGCTGCGCGAGGTGCTGCCGAACGCCGAGCTCGAGACCCTGGAGGCGGGCCACTGGCTGCACGCCGAGTGCCCCGAGGAGTTTCAGGCGGCGGTCAACGGCTTCCTCGCCCGCCAGCACGACTGAGGCCTTCGTCTCTGTCGCGCCCCGAGCGTCGGACGCGGTCGGCCTGACGCTGCATCACTGGCGGTTCGGATCGATGGCCAGGCGCTCCACCGGCGTGGTTTCGGATACCAGGTGCTGCTGGTTGAGGAAGTGCTCGAAGTCCGCGTAGCGCTTCTCGTGCAGGGCGGCGGGGGTCAGGCTCAGGCGCCGCATGGCCTCGGGCCAGGCGGCGCGGTTGGTCGGGGTGTCCATGGCCGGTTCGGCGCGGGCCAGCAGTGCCCAGCCGGCATCGGGATGCTCGACGATCCAGGCCGTGGCCTCCTCCAGGGCCTCCACCAGTGCCACGATGGCCTCGCGCTGCTGGGCGAGATGGTCGCGGTTGGCCACCAGGATCAGGCCGTCGTAGCGCGGCACGCCCATGGATTCGGTGGTGTAGGTGTGCGTCGACAGACCATCGTCGGCCAGGGCGCGCGGCAGCAGATAGCGCACGGCGCCGATCACCCCGTCCACGCGCCCCTCGCGCATGGCCTGCTCGAGCCGGAAATGCAGGTCGGGGCTGTCCAGGGCCTCGCGGGTCAGCTCCTGATGGGTCAGCAGGCTGGCCAGCAGCACGTTCTCGGCATCCAGGTCGACGTGGCCGATGCGCGTGCCTTCCAGCGCCTCGAGGCCGATGGCGTCGTCGAGCACCAGCGAGGCGAGCGGCAGGCCGACCAGCGTCGCCACGCGCACCAATGGCTGGTCCTGATCGACCATCAGGTGCAGCAGCGGCTGACGGGTCAGGGCCAGATCGATTCGCGAGGTCGCCAGCAGCTTGGTGGGCACGTCGGGGTCGGCGGGCGTCTGGATCTCCACCTCCAGCCCGCGCTCCTTGAACAGGTCGAGCTCGCGGGCCGCGAACAGCGCCGCGTGGCGCGGGCTCGGGTACCAGTCGAGCATCAGCGACAGATGCGTGACCGGCGGCGGCGCGATGGGCTCGGCGGGGCCCACGGCCACGGCCGGGGCGGTCGGCCGCGTGGGCGTGTCCACCGACGGGCCGCTCGGCCGGTCCTGGAAGGCGGTCAGCGGGTCCTCGATGACGGCCGGCGCGGTTTCCGATCCCAGGTCGGGGACCATGACGTCGGTACCGAGCGGCGGGTAGCCACCCTCGGGCGTTTCCGGCGCGGCATGGCCGACCGGAGACAGTCCCGGCAGGCCGAGCGCCATGACCAGTGAGGCCCAGGCGCTCGGTCGGGCCGGGCGGCGGATGAATGACAGCATGTCAGCGGCTCCAGCGATGCCCGGGAGGTGGCGATGACGGGCCCGGGCAAGGGGAAAGACGTGGCCAGTCTATCGGCGTGGGGTCCCGCCTGACCAGCGCCGCGGTCAACGTGTCGCTGCGCGTCGCGGCCGCCCGCACGCTATGAGATACTTGGATGACTTTCTGGGGCAGGATGCCATGGACACGATCAATACCCTTTTTCTGCTCAGCGGCTTCCTGATCGCGCTGAGCGTGCTGGCCAGCCGGCTCTCCACGCTGGTGGGCGTTCCCCTGCTGCTGCTGTTCCTCGGGCTCGGCATGCTCGCCGGGGAGGAGGGCGTACTCGGCATCCAGTTCGACGACTACCCGCTGGCGTTTCTGATCGGTCACCTGGCGCTGGCGATGATCCTCCTCGACGGTGGCCTGCGCACCCGGCTGAAGACCTTCCGGGTCGGCTTCAAGCCGGCGCTGTCGTTGGCCACCCTGGGCGTGTTCGTGACCAGTGCGCTGGTCGGCGTGATTGCCATGTGGGTGTTCGGGCTCAGCCTGGTGCAGGGGCTGTTGGTGGGGGCGATCGTCGGTTCCACCGATGCCGCGGCGGTGTTCTCGATGCTCGGCGGGCGAGGCATCAACCTCAACGAGCGGGTCGGGGCCACGCTGGAGATCGAGTCGGGCACCAACGATCCGATGGCGATTTTCCTGACCCTGATGCTGGTGGAGGTGCTGGTCGGGGATATCGGCGGCTGGCTCGATACCACGCTGTTCTTCCTGCAGCAGTTCGGCGTCGGCATCGCGCTGGGGCTGGGGGCCGGCTGGCTGATCGCGCGGCTGATCAGCTGGGTGGATCTGGCGCCGGGGCTCTATTCGCTGCTGGCGCTGGCGCTCGGCTTCTGCGTGTTCGGGGCGACCAGCGCGCTGGGCGGCAGCGGCTTCCTGGCCATCTACCTGACCGGTCTGATGATCGGCAATCGGCCGGGGCGCCACCTCAATTTCATTCTGCCGGTCCACGACGGCCTGGCCTGGCTCAGCCAGATCGGCCTGTTCCTGGTGCTGGGGCTGCTGGTCAATCCCAGCGAGATGATGGTCTATGCATTGCCCGCCGCGGTGGTGGCCCTGGCGCTGATCTTCGTCGCCCGCCCGCTGGCGGTGGTCATCGCCATCAAGCCGTTCTTCCGCTTCCGCTGGCGTGAAGTCGGCTTCATCGCCTGGGTCGGGTTGCGCGGCGCGGTACCGATCGTGCTGGCGATTTTCCCGGTCATCGGCGGTGTCGAGAATGCCTCGCTTTATTTCAATGTCGCCTTCGCGGTGGTGCTGCTGTCGCTGCTGATCCAGGGCGGCTCGCTGCCGTGGATGGCGAAGCGCCTGAAGGTCGAGCTGCCGCCCAGCGTGACGCCCAAGCGGCGTGGCCCGCTGGGGATTCAGCACGACAACGACTACGAGATGTTCATCTATCGCGTGGAGAGCTCCGATCTCGAGGAGGTGCCGATCCGTCTGCTGCGCTTCCCCTCCGGTGCGATCATCGCCGCGCTGTTCCGCGATGGCGTGATGGTGCATCCCAAGGGCAGCACCCAGCTGCAGCGCAACGACGTGTTGTGCGTGATCGGTCGCGGCGACGACCTGCCGGCGCTCAACCGGTTGTTCAACGGCGATGCCACCTTACGTCGCCAGAGTGCCTTCTTCGGCGCCTTCAGCTTCAACGGCGATGCGCGGCTGGGCGATATCGCCGATGCCTATGGCTTGACCCTGAGCCCGGGGGAGCACGACATGACACTGGCGGATTTCATCTCGCTGCGTGTCGGCGGCCATCCGGTGGTGGGCGACGATATCGATTGGCACGGTATTCACTGGGTCGTCAACGAGATGCAAGGCAATCGCGTGACGCGGGTGGGGTTGAGGCTCTACTGACCATGGTCGTATCGCCCGATGTCGCCGGGGCCCTGTGGCGGCCCGTGCATCGGGCGGTCGGCCATTCATGTTATGGGCCGGCGTCTGGGGCTATTCTCTGGATTTGGCGATCTTCCAGGTGATGGCCGCGGCAATCAGTGATCCTCCGCTGGCCAGCCACAAGCCATACGCGACGTGCATCGACAAGGTCGTATCTCCTATCCTGGTGCATTGTTGGTGTATCGGGTGCAGGCGGGTTATCGGCACCGGCCGCGGGAAGTTGAATGAATATTCACCCAGGCCCGCATACCGCGCCCGCCGTCCTGCCCGGACACGATCGATGCGTTCGCTCAGGAACATGGTCGGCCAGCGTGGGGTCGATACCCTGACGACGACACCTAGCCATCGTTAAAAGGAACTCTCTCATGGACGTGCTTCGTATCCTGTTCGCCATTCTCCTGCCGCCGGTAGGCGTGTTTCTCCAGGTGGGCCTGGGCCTTCACTTCTGGATCAACATCCTGCTGACGCTGCTGGGCTACATTCCCGGCATCGTGCACGCGGTGTGGATCATCGCCCGGCGCTGATCGCCGATAGAGGCTAATGGGGCAGGCGGGGGCGATGCCGATCGGCCCCGCCTGCCCCGCACGCTTTTACTCTCTCGTTTCCCTTCTTCCTTCTCTCCTCGGCTGTTTCGCTCGGCTCTTCGCTTGAGCCTTGTCCTCTTCCGCAGTCAGCGTGATCTCGCTCAGACGCCCCTGGTGTCATAAAAGCCTTTCTCGGCTTTGATGATGCCAGAAATCCCGCTAATCGCTGGTATCGCTAAATAAGCATTATCTGCGACCATAGGGAGCTAGCCTGCCAAAGTGATGTCATGCCGAGGAGAGCGCATGGGACGAACCTTCGCGTATTGCCGCACCGGCGACGCCGAGCCAGATATCGATGATCAGCTGTCCTCGATCGAGGCCGCCGGGTTTCGCGTGGCGCCCTACCGGGTGATCGACGAGGCCGTCAGTGTCTCGTGGCCGGCGATGGAGCGAGAGGCCTTCAGGACGCTGGTCGAGCACAAGCTGGAGCCCGGAGACGTGCTGGTGGTGCTCCGGCTCGATCGTCTGGGGCGCGACAACATCGACGTCCGGCAGAGCATTGCCCGGCTGTCCGATGCCGGCGTGAGCGTGGTGTCGCTGGATCTGCCGATCGGTGATCTGACCGGCGGCGAGGGCGAGTTGATGCGCCAGATGTTCGATGCCTTCGCCGAATTCGAGCGTGTGCGCTTCAGCGAGCGGACCCGGGAAGGACTGGCGCGGGCTCGGGGGCAGGGCAAGAAGCTCGGTCGCCCCGTTGCCATCGACACCACCGAAAGGGTGCAGGCACTCAAGGCGGAAGGGCTCAGTCAGTCGGCCGCGGCGTCGCGCTCCGGGTTGAGTATTGCCACGATCAAGCGGCACTGGAACCGGCGCCTCGCGAGCGTGGGATAGCGGCATAACGTGTCGCTTACGCCGCGTCTCGTCTCGAGGCAGGGTGCGATAACACATTGATCGCATGAAACTCTTGACCAAAACAGAAAGATTGGTAATATATGCGCCGTGAGCCGGAGGGATGGCAGAGCGGTTGAATGCACCGGTCTTGAAAACCGGCGTAGGTGAGAGCCTACCCAGGGTTCGAATCCCTGTCCCTCCGCCACTCGAACACTAGGCCCTGAGGAATCAGTAACATACTGTCCTCGGGGCTTTTTCTTGCTTGGCTGTCCCATCGAAGTGTTACATTGGGAGGCCATGAAGACCGTGAAAGTCACCGGACATCCTCGCCTGTATCGCCGTGGCGCTCGCTATTATCACCGGGCCGCCATCCCTCAGGACATCCAGGCCAGCTACCCCAAGGCTGAAGAGACCTTCTCCCTCAAGACCTCCGACTATCAGGAGGCGCTACGCCGTGTCCGTGAGGCAGCCGCCGAGGTGGACCGTAAGTTCGACCATCACCGTCGCTGGATGGCAGCCCAAGCCCAGCCCCTCGACTCCCTCAGCGATGCACAGATCGAGCACCTGGCGGCCCTCTACCATGCGTCCCTGCTAGAAGAAGACGAGGATATCAGGACGGAAGGCATCTTCGAGGAGGAGCCCGGCGAGTCCGGCACGGACTGGGAACGCTGGGACTTCGATGAATATGCCGAGGAGCTTGAAGACAGCGTAGCCCATACCCGCCACCTCTATGCCCGTGGTCGGATGGACACCTTCTTCATGGATGAGGCCGAGGACATCCTGTCATGGGACGGTGTAGAACTTGCCCTGTTGCCGGACTCTCCAAGCTGGCGCCCGCTGGCCAGGGCACTACAAGCGGCCTACATTCGCGCCGGGAAGGACAAGCAGTCGCGCAACGAGGGCGAGATAGTCCCTACACCCGCCGTGGACGCGCTGCCATCACAGGCCACCGCGCCAGCGTCGGAAGCTCGCCAGAGCCTCGCGGATGATGGGCAAGGCCCGCTGCTCTCCGCCGTGGCCAAGGAGTGGATCGCGGAGAAGTCCCTGAGCTGGGCGCCGAAGACCACCAACGATCACCGGACCACCCTCGACAACTTCATCACGGTCGTCGGTGACAAGCCGCTGGATGCCTACGCGAAGGCCGATGGTCGAGCCTTCAAGTCGGTCCTGATGAAGCTCCCCAGCAACTGGACGAAGCAGAAGCCGCTCCAGGGACTGGCCATCGACAAGGCTGCCGAGCGAGCCGACGAGCTAGGCATGGCACCGATGTCGGGCAAGAACGTGAACAAGCTGATCGGGTACGCCGCCGCTTTCTGGAACTGGGCCACCAAGCACTATGACGAGTGTCCGCCCAATCCCCTGAACGGCTTGAAGGTGGCCATCAAGAAGCGTGCCCGCGAAGAACGCGATCCCTTCACGCTGGAGGAACTGCGGGCCGTCTTCCGCGCCCCGGTCTTCACCGGCTGCAAGTCGCTACATCACTGGCGCCAGCCCGGTACGCTGGTCCCTCGGGACTCGGGCATGTTCTGGGTGCCGCTGGTTTCGCTGTTCACCGGGGCCAGGATGGGGGAAGTCCTGCAACTCTATGTCTCGGATGTTCAGCACGAGCACGGTATCGACTTCATCGACATCAACGGCGACGGCGATGACAAGTCGCTGAAGACCACCAGTAGCTGGCGCCAGACGCCCATCCACCCCGAGCTGAAGCGGCTGGGCTTCCTCGATCACGTCGAGAAGATGCGCCAGCAAGGGAGCCAGCGGCTGTTCCCTGACATGCCCATGGGGAACGACGGCTACTACTCGTCCGTCTACTCCAAGCGGTTCCGGGCGCTGCTCGACTCCCTCAAGATCAAGCACGGGCAGAACGCCTTCCACTCGCTACGGCACAACTTCGAGGACGCTTGCCGGAACTCGGGCGTTGATAAGTATGTGATGGACGCCCTGCAAGGCCACACCGAGGCGGGCATGTCAGCACGGTACGGGTCCGGCTACGAACTGGAGACCCTGAACGACGCCATCTGTCGCCTTGAGTACCGGGGCCTTGACTTGAGACACCTGCATCAAAGTAAATGACCTAACGGGACAGCAACAACTAACCATTCAGGGAATGGCGCCATAGACCGCCTTCTCAAGTACGTCGACTATGAGCGCGGGACATCTATGAAGCAACTGACCTTGGCCATACTCATCGCTGCAAGCCTGTCGGCTGGAACGGCATTCGCTCATGATCGCTGGGGCGCAGATCATTCCTGCTCTCAGCCCATCAAGCCCTTCGAGTTCACCAGCCAGTGGCAAGTCGATCAGTTCAACATGGAGGTAGATAACTACCGGATGTGCATCCAGAACTTCGTGGATGAACAGAATGACGCCATAGACAACCACAGCAGTGCAGCCGAAGAAGCTATTAGCGAGTGGAATAATTTCGTGGACTTCGAGCTGAACTAACCAGCGCATCGCCATGTGCGCCCGCTCACGGATTTTTTACCGTTGGGCGGGACTCACACACTACTTATCCCCCATAAGCTCTCACAGCGCCACACAGCGCCAAATTGATTGCGACCCACTAAAGGAGAACCAGAACGTTCTCTGGGGACCGCTCTAAGAAGGCTCGGCATACTGCGACCGACTTCGGCGCCCCTGCTCACCGTAGCTTAATCGCCTTCGAGATGACGCTAGTAACTGCCCCGGCTGTCGGGGTGCTTGGGAACGCGGAGATGCTCGACGTAAGGACACCAGGGAGGTGGTAGCCCCTGGCGCAGTCCGGGCGACCTGTCGCGCCAGCGACGGGCTGCCTACGGGTAGCAGGGGACATCTAGAAGACTGGCACCTGCGCCCCTCCGTAGGTCCATCCCTTCTAGTCCATCTGTTAGACGCTCCCCACGAGCACACCCGGCGCAATCTCTGGCGTCGTCATCGTCCATGATCCATCCATGACAGACCAGGACCGTCGACCGCTTCCAGTGCTCCCGGTCAGCTCCCCTTGTTGACCACCTATCGGCCTTCCCCTTGGGCCGACGTTCCGACACTCCCTCGCTGCTCGATGCGTGGGCGCGTGTCTGGGATACATCATCACCATCATCGAACCCAGCACATTCTCGAAGGCAGTCGGGCAGTCAGGCGGTATCGTCCGTCTCGCTGGTCCGCTTGGCTGAAGGGGCCGACTGTCTCCGAAAATGAGGACGAACGATCACCATGGCTCAACCGACTATACCCGCCGACGACATCCGGCCCACCATCTCCATCTTCACGGACGGCGCCTGTAGCAACAACGGCCAGAGAAACCCACAAGGCGGCTGGGGCGCTGTCCTGATGAACGGCCAAGGCCAACGCCTGAAGATCGCTGGCAAGCTCCAGGGCGACACGATCACCAACAACCGGGCCGAACTAACAGCAGCCATCAAGGCACTGGAGGCCCTGAAGCGGCCCGCCCGTGTGGAGCTGACGACGGACAGTGAGTACGTCCAGAAAGGCGCCACCGAATGGCTGAGCGGCTGGAAGCGACGAGGCTGGAAGACGGCCAGCAAGGCCCCCGTCAAGAACGCCGATCTCTGGCGCCAGCTTGATGCCCTGCTTCAGACCCACGCCGTGCGCTTTCACTGGGTCCGTGGCCACGATGGGCACCCGGAGAATGAGCTGGCCGATTCGCTCGCCGTGGCTGGCGCTGAGGGTGTGTCGGTGAAGGAGTACGGATAACCCGAGAACCTGAGAACAAGGACAAGGATGGATGACATGGCACACACGGACACGCGGTACTCCAGGGCCTCACGGAAGCCCGGACCGAAGCCCAAGGTGGACCCACAGGAGGTCATCCAGTGGCGCCAGCAGAACGGGGCCACCCGACGCGCCACAGCCGTACACTTCGGTATCAGTGACACGCAGGTCAAGACCATCTGGCGAGAGGCTGGGCTGTCCTACACGTCCGCCGTGCCTTCCGGGGCTCCACCCAAGATCGACCCGAAGACGGTCGCCGAGTGGCGCCGATCCCGGCAAGCATCCATCGTCGAGACGGCCCGACACTTCGGCATCGGGAAGACGACCGTGTGGCGGGCCTGTAGGGCGCATGGCGTGGACCTGAGCCATCGCTGGGAAGAAGGCAAGTTCCGACGCACAAGACGATAGAGAGGCATTCACCACCATGGCAATCGAGGTTCACACTGTCCGCCAGCTCAAGGGTGCCAGCTCACGGACCAAGCTCCACCACCTCTACAAGACCGTCTGTCGGCGTGGGATCAATGTCCATCTGACCAAGGATGACATCCACGTCACGCCCGCTGTCATGTCGATCCTTCTCCAGCGTCGGCCCGAAGACCTCGACAAGGGCGACTTACAGGCCCTCCGTGTGCTGCTCGGGCTCAGGCACGACCGGGAGGCCAGCCCATGCCTTGCGCCAGCGAGTGAGGCGTTCAAGGCAAAGACGCGGGATATGGAGGCAGCGGCGAGCCTGTTCTATCTGCTCGTCGGGGAACCTGCGGCTGGGACTGCGTGACCATGGCGTCATACGCACGGATCACCTTCAGGTGGAACGCGGGGCTGATCCACATGGCATAGGCGTAGACGAGTTCCTTGACGACGAAGGTACCGCCATAGCGTCCGCGCAGGGTGGTCATCGGCTCAAAGGTAGGATTTCCTACTTTTAGCTCTTCAATCAGGCCAACGGTCCCGGCGTTCATCTGCCAGTGGACGGGCTTGTCTTTCTGCTCACCACCGGCTGCCTTGTGGAGGTCGTTGAGGTTGAAGCGGCATGGCTCGGCAATGCCTCGCCTTAGCTGTCCAGACCAAACGCAGCGCCTCGGCGAAGGACTGCGGAACTTGCGGCTGGGCGGCTTGCTTCTCCAGCTCCTGCCAACGGTCCACCAAGCGGGCGGTGAACTCAGGGGAAAGCTGGGCGACGATGACGTAGCTGTCACGCTGGTTGACGTGGAAGGCGGTGCCGGGACGGCCACCGGAGGACTTTTCCTCAGTTTGAGTAAAAGTGACGGTGCCGTGTACTGCGAGCATCTCGATGGCGCGCTTCACGTTGTCGTGGCGCTTCTCGACCACTTCCGCAATCTCGCGGCTGCTCATGGTCATCTCGGTGGTGGTGGCGGTAGTAGTATATGGCGCTTCCTCGCAAAATCTGACAGTCCATCAAGGCGTTGGCCCTGCCGATTTGCTCACATGGCGTCACCTTCAGGGGGCGCACCAAGGGATCGCCACGGTGGCGCAGACAGTAGACACGCCGGAACGTGATCTACCTGTGTCCCTCTGACTCCATGTGTTTGTCTATGAGCTGGAGGAACGGGACTCCAAGGGACTCCTACCGGGCCCAGCCCCGGCCATTTTGTGGCGCACATCTGAGCCGGTAATTGAGTGTATATAAGGAACGCGCTTCCCCGGTGCCCGCCCCGAGCGAGCGAATGGCGGCGGCTGAAAGTCGATCTTCGAAGCACCCACCCGGGGGTGAATGACGAAGGCACCCACCCCCTCCTAAGCCAGCGCCAGCTCTTACAGCACCGGCTCATGCTTGGCATCCGCCCAGCGGTCCAAGGATAGGCCGCACTGATTCCATGCCAGCAGCCCGACCATCGGCACTCGCAGGAAGACATCGCCCGCGACTAGCCTGACGATCAATCCCATGATGGCCAGCTCCATGCCCCAGCGGGTGAACTCAATACGCATTGCTTCGGCTCCTTGCTGTCTGATGGTAGTCCTTGGCGCCCGCCTATGAACGCCAGCAATGGGCACGCTACAGGCCATGCAGAACACAAGTAAAGCACTGATTATAATAGGTTTTATTCGCTATCGCGTCTGATTCGGACAAGGATGGATGGGCTTCTCTCAGGCTGCCCACGCTGACTGGCTTCCGGTGACAACCGATGCGCCTAGGGATGGATTCAAGCCGACACAAAAAGCAGGACCGCTTGGCCCTGCCTTGGCGTCCCGCTATTCGCTGTCCCTCACTGTGCGGGCTGCTCGGCTCGCTTCATGGCACGTTGAACGGTGCTGACACCACAGCCCACGATGTCGGCAGTCTTGCGGACACTGAAGCCTTGCCGCCGAAGCTCCATGACTCGGCGATGTAGCTCCTCGTTCACCGGACGGCCCTTGTAACGTCCATCCTCCTTGGCCTTCTCGATGCCCTGAGCCTGACGCCTACGCCTGTCCTCGTAGTCCTTGCGGGCAACTGCCGCCAGCATGTCGAGGAGCATGGCGTTCACAGCGTCCAGCATCCGCCCGGTGAAGTCATTACCGTTGCCCACGGTCAGCGCCGCGTGGCTCGTCGGTAGGTCTAGGGAGACGACCCGAAGACCCGCGCTCTGGATGGCGCCCTTGAGCCTGTCCCAATCGCCTTTCGTCAGGCGCGTCAGTCGATCCACCTGCTCGACAAGCAGCACGTCGCCGGGGTGGGCATCGTCAATGAGTCGCGCCAGCTCAGTGCGGTCGGCCTTGGTCCCGCTGGCGTTCTCGATGTACCACGACGCGACTGTCACTCCCTTCTCGCTGGTGAAGCTAGTCAGCGCCTCACGGGCACGGCTGGCGTTCTGGTCATCGGTGGAGGCACGGAGGTAGGCGCGGATGTAAGCCATCGTTGGTTACTCCCTTGTCGAGCACTGTGTTCACTTGAGTGTGTTCACAATAGGTGTGCTCGCTAGGGTCGTCAACCATGTATGTGAATACGGATACAGGGCGCCTTGAGGTGTGCTCGCTGAGGTACACCCTAATGGTCACTTCTCGGCGCCGCACTGACAAGCAAAGAGCGCGGGCCGTAGGATGGACGCCGGGGACGCACAGCTTGTAGATTATTCGTTCGCCTGTGTGCCTTGGTTGTTTTTGCGAAACACCTGAGACAGGTTAGGCGCTCGATCTGGAACGGACATGAATCATAAAGATAAGCAGGAATAAACGATGTGGGATGAGATACCTCAGATTGAGCATCACAATGCCTCAGAACTTCTTAAACACTTTATTGCCAACCAAAGTGCGGGCATTATTTATAGAGGGCTAGGCCACCAGACTTGGACTCTCAGCCCATCAATTTCAAGGGCCACAGGGTCTCGCAAGCTGAATGCCATCTACGGTGATGACTCAAGAGCATTTAAAGAGATCGCGTACTTAGCAAGTTTCGTAAATGCTTGCGACGATGCCGGGATAAAAGTGGCTGGAGATAGCGACCAGCTAAGAGATTTCCTATTAGAGCCAACAGGACCAAACAGTCATGGACATGTCGTAGATTTATTTAAGTGCCCAAACCTTTGGCCGTCAGATGACAATGCTGTGTTTCACTTTCTCGCACAAGCGCAGCACCATGGCGTTCCTACAAGACTCTTAGACTGGACAACTTCACCATTAGTTGCTTGCTACTTCACTGTTTCCCAGGCCATACATGAAAGGAGAAGGCTGCTTTCACAGAAAGAAGATGCAAACCTTTCAGAGTGGATGCTCGCCGTTGTAGAACTTGACACAATGCAAGCAGCAGGATTCAAGGAAACCTTCAGGATTCGACATGCTCCAGGCTCCACCAGCCAGAACTTAGCCGCCCAGAAGGGGCGCTTTACGTTTATCAAAGGTTTTGAGCTTGGCGATCTTGATCTTTTGAATCATAGACATTCCCGAAACTACCTAAAAAGGCATCTCCTGCCTCTTTCGGAAGCATACAATCTGATGCAACAGATTAAAATGTTAGGAGTAACTACAGCGACACTCTTTCCTGGCCACGACGGTGCCGCGAAAGACTCAATTGAAACCATGCTTCTGGAAGATTTGGATCAGGAAATTAGGGATTTCTCCTTACCTCGAGTGTAGCAATCAAAAAGGCTGCCATTGTGCCAGCGAGGTTGACTGCAAATTCAGCATGTCGAGGACTCGGCTTAACTGGCCGAGGTCCTTGCCCATGAGCATCTCCTACTTTATTACGAAGCTCACCAAGACCAGTAACTATGTTAGAGCATCCTCCCAGAATACGCTTGAAGGTTTCCTCCATGTGTTGTTCTGGAGCAAGGTTCAGTGCTAGTGATGCCTTACGATACAAAGCTGGCAGGTCATCGCTTCTGCCTGAGCACTCCTGTCCATCCACTTCTTCTATGATGTGCTTGCAGACACTTTCAATTAGGGACTTGGCCATTGTGATGGCACCCTCAGGGTCCGATGTTCTTCGAGACAACGTCTTCTGCCACGCCATATGAACATGGGCCGAGTCAAAATTTTCAAGTGTATCGGTAATGGCTATGTCAGATGGAGCACCTACTTGCTCCAATTTGTCGAGGAGGGGCCTAAACTCCCCCCAGATGAACTGCCTTCTCGGTTCATACTGCTCGATTTTCTTGATGAAGCTCCAGAACTGGCTCGGTGAACGGCATGTCTTAACCATTTGAGGAACAAGCTGCGCTATGCTTTGGTCATCTAGCAAAGCGGCTCGAATCTGAGAGTATTCGAAATCGCTAGCATCACCACCTGTGGCACGGGCCACCATCATGTTTTGCATCGATTCAGCATGTTCCAGCAAAAGCTGTCTATCCATGTTCTGTTCCTTCAACCCCATTGATCCGACTCTAGCTTTTTTTCCAGAAGCACTGTTATAGCCTCTCGCTCTACGCGAATACCTACAGTAGCTCTGGGCGATGGTTACCGCCAAGCTCCAAGTACGAACTCATTGCTTCTGTTACAGGGAAGCGCTACATTGGCGAGGAATCAACACAGCCAAGCTGCTGATTTTCAATGGGTTGTCGGGTTGATGAGGGCGATCCCTGTCCCTCCGCCACCTTATTCTCAAGAATCAAGCGCCTTCGGGCGCTTTTTTCGTTTCAGGACTCCTCCAAATCCTGCGCCGGCAGTTTCCCTGCCATATGACGGCGAGTGACGTCTCGCGGCCGCATGATCCGAGGCATCGAGCGCCGCCGGGCCGTTCGCGAAGACGTATCGTGCCGATCGGCCAAGCCTTCCGCGGGCCAGTCCGCTCAGGTGGCGGGCTTCATGCGCCTGCGATGGGAATGAATCGACGATGGCCTCATGGTGGTGTCTCCTTCACGTCAGAGATGCCGCCTGGCTTTGCCGACCCTCACCGAGTCGGCAGTGTCGTATCGCGCATGTTACCGTCGAGTGGCCATCGAGCCCCATGCGTGTCGCCGCAGGGTGACAAGCGTGATCGGTTCAAACTTGCGTCACCACCGTCCAGGCGGCATGCTGTAAAGCATCGCCAAGATCAACCACACGGAGCTTTGGATCGATGGCTTACCAAGACACGCGAATGACGACGCAACAGACGAGTGCCGTCAGCGCCAACAAGGTCCTGCGCAACACCTATGGCCTGCTGGCGATGACCCTGCTTTTCTCCGCCGTCACGGCCGGCGCCGCCATGGCGCTCGGCGTCCAGCAGATGAACATCTTCATCTTCTTCATCGGCGCCTACGGGCTGATGTTCCTGGTGCACAAGACCGCCAATTCCGCCATGGGCCTGCTGGCGACCTTCGCCTTCACCGGTTTCATGGGCTTCACCCTGGGGCCGATCCTCAGCGCCTACCTGTCGCTGCCCAACGGTGCCCAGTTGATCATGACCGCGCTGGGGCTGACCGGCCTGACCTTCTTCGGTCTTTCCGCCGTGGCGCTGGTCACACGCAAGGACTTCAGCTTCCTGGCCAACTTCCTGATGGCGGGTGCCATCGTGCTGGTGCTGGCCATGCTCGCCGGGCTGTTCTTCCAGATCCCGGCGCTGTCGCTGATGGTCTCCGCCGGCTTCGTGCTGTTCGCCTCCGCGACCATCCTCTATCAGACCAGCGAGATCGTGCACCGGGCCGGCGAGACCAACTACATTCTCGCCACCATCACCCTCTATGTGTCGATCTACAACCTCTTCATCAGCCTGCTGTCCCTGCTCGGTATCATGAGCCAGGATTGACGCCAGCCACGGCGATGCGAGAATTGCTGGCCCCGCTTCGGCGGGGCCAGCCTGTTTCTGAGAGGATGATATGCGCTACGCGATCCTGCTGATGGGGGCTCCCTACAGCGATCAGGCCAGCCACTCGGCGCTGCGATTCGCCCGGGCACTGCTGGCGCGGGGACACCGCCTGGAGGCGGTGTTCTTCTACCACGACGGGGTCTACAACGCCGCCCGCCTGTCGGCGCCGCCCCAGGACGAACCGCATCTGACCGATGGCTGGGTGGCGCTACACGAGACGCACGGCGTGGCGCTTCAGGTGTGCATCGCAGCGGCGCTGCGTCGCGGCCTGATGGACGAGCGCGAGGCGGCTCGACACGGCAAGGCAGGGCACAGCGTCGAGGCGCCGTTCGAACTGACCGGCGTCGGGCAGCTGGTCGACCTGAGCCAACGTTGTGACCGGCTGGTGACCTTCGGGCCCTGAGGGAGAGTGTGACATGAGTGACGAACACGAACCGCTCGCCGGCGATCTGCTGGTGATCCTGCGTCATGCGCCTCACGGCAGCAGCTGGCTGCGCGAGGGCCTGGACGTCGCCCTGGTGGCGGCCGCCTTCGGCACCGACGTCTCGCTGCTGTTCATGGGTGAGGGCGTCACGGCCCTGGTCGAGGATCAGTCGGCGGGGGCGCTGGGGCAGAAGAGCACCGCGCCCACGCTCGAGATGCTGGAGATGTATGATATCGAGACGCTGTGGGTCGAGGCCGAGGCGCTTTCGCGCTTCGGTCTCGATCCCGACGAGCTGATGCTGGCGCCCCGGGTGCTCGAGGCCGGGGCGATCGCCGAGGCGGTCCGGAAGCACCCGCGCGTGCTCACTTTCTAGCCTGGTGGGGGAACCCGACACCATGAAACTTCATATCGTGAACCGTTCGCCGGCCAGTCATCGCGTGCACGAGCAGGCGCTGGCCGCCATGGGGCCGGAGGATCGCCTGCTGCTGATCGAGGACGGCGTGCAGGGCGGTCTACCGCAGTTGGTACGCCACTTCGAGGCGATTGCGGGGCGGCTCTATGCGCAACGCGAGGATCTCGAGGCGCGCGGACTGCTCGGTCGCTGCGACGGCTCGGTGCAGGTGGTCGACGTCGACGGCTTCGTCCAGCTGACCGAGCAAGCCGAACACACCCTGAGCTGGTACTGAGCATGGCAACCACAGCAATCACCCGTTATCTGACCGTCTCCGATGCCGAGATCGGCCTCGACCCCGAGGGCTATCTGGTCGAGCTCGATCAGTGGTCGCCGGCGGTGGCCGAGGCGCTGGCCGAGGAAGAAGGCATCGAGCTGGACGCCGAGCACTGGGAAGTGCTCGAGGTGCTGCGGGCCTTCTATGCGAAATACGAGATGGCGCCGGCCATGCGGCCGCTGGTCAAGGCGGTCGGGCGCGAGCTGGGCCCCGACAAGGGCCGCTCGATGCATCTGATGCGGCTGTTTCCCGGCAGCCCCGCCAAGCGCGCGGCGCGGCTGGCCGGGCTGCCCAAGCCGACCAATTGCCTGTGAGGCGCTCGCCATGAACTTCCTGGCCCACGGCTGGCTCGCCCGCGGCGGCAGCGACGACTTCCTCTACGGCAATCTGATCGCCGACGGGGTCAAGGGCGTCGATCTCGACGCCTGGGGGGCGGGCGTGGCGGCGGGCATCCGCCATCATCGGCGGGTCGACGCCTACATCGATCGTCATCCGGTGCTGCTCGAGGTCAAGGCTCGGGCGCCCCGCGAGGGGCGTCGCGTGGCCGGTATCGCCCTGGATCTGATGTGGGATCATTGCCTGGCGCGCCGCTTGACCGTCGCCGAGCGCGACTGGCTGGTCGCGCGCTGCTATCGGCTGCTCGACGCTCGTCCGGCGCCGGATCGGCTGGCCGCGATGATGCCGGCTCTGGTGCGCCAGGACTGGCTGCGCGGCTATGCCGATTTCCGCTTCACCTGTCGTGCGGTGGCGGGGCTGGGGCGCCGGCTCTCGGGCCCCAACCGCCTCGCCGCGCTGCTGCCGTGGCTCGAACGCGACTATCTGGCGCTGGACGAGGCCTTCACCCGGCTGTGGCCGGACATCGAGGCCCATCTCGACGTGCCGTTCGACCCGAACGACACCGGCTCAGTCGACGCGCAGCCACAGGCAGCGGACCGCATCGCCGGGCGCCACTGATGCCTCGGGCGGGATCACCGCCAGGGCGTCGGCGCCGACGCAGGACGAGAGCACGCCGGAGTTCTGATCCGCGAATGCATGGGCCTCGATGCCGTCGGTGCCGAAGTCCAGCGTCACGCGCAGGTAGTGCTGGCGTGGGCCGGTGCGAGTGGTGAAGGTGGCGCGCGCGGTCAGTGCCGGCAGCTCGGCCATGGCGTGACAGCCCTGCAGCGCGCCCATCAGCGGGCGCAGGAACAGCCAGGCGCCCACATAGCCCGAGACCGGGTTGCCCGGAAGGCCGACGAAGCGGGCTTCACCGCCGGCGCCGGCGCCAGCGCCGGGCAGCCGGCCCAGGGCCAGCGGCTTGCCGGGGCGCAGCGCCAGCCGCCACAGATCGAGCCGCCCCAGGGCCTCGACCGCGCCGCGCACGTGATCCTCTTCCCCCACGCTGACCCCTCCGGTGGTGATCACCACGTCGGCGAGCTCGGCGGCTTCGCCGAGCAGGCGTCGCGTGCTCGCGGCGTCGTCCGGCACCGCGTTGGCCATCACCACCTCGGCGCCGAAGCGTTCGAGCAGCGTCGTCAGCATCGGGCGGTTGGTGTTGTAGATCTGGCCCGGCCCCAGCGGCTGGCCCGGATCGACGATCTCGTCGCCGGTGGAGAGCAGCGCGACCCGCGGACGGCGCCTGACCGAGACCTCGGTGATGCCCTGGCCGGCGAGATGCCCGAGCGCGGCGGCGTCGAGCCGGGTGCCGTCGGCCAGCAGCGGGCTGCCGGCCGCCACGTCGCGGCCTCGGCGGCGCAGGTTGTCGCCTTGCGGCACGTCCTCGGGCATCCGCGCCCGGTCGCCTTCGAGCTCGACCTTCTCCTGCATCACCACGCAGTCGGCCCCGGGCGGGATCTCGCTGCCGGTGAAGATGCGCGCGCACTGGCCGCGCTCGAGCGGTGCGGCCGTGTGGCCGGCGGCGATGCGCTGGCCAATCGGCAGCCAGCGCCCGGCATCGGCATGATGCAGGGCATAGCCGTCCATGGCGCTGTTGTCGAAGGGCGGCACGTCGAGCCGGGCGGTGACCGCCTCGGCCAGCACTCGCCCCGCGGCCTCGCTGGTCGCCAGGCGCTCGCCCTCGACCGGCGTCACGTCGGCCAGCAGCGCCTCCAGCGCCGCCGCGACGGGCTTGAGCTCAGCCATGCTGACCTCGCCTGGGGATGACGAGATTGGCCGGACCTTGTCGAGAGCGGCAGGGCGCGTCGCGGAGGAACGGCTGCCGCTTACGTGTGATGTTATCCATGCTGGCCTCGCTCGGGGATGACCAGGTTGGCGAAATTGCAGGGCCTATGGCGGCTGTCGAGCTGCTCGGCGAGGATGCCGTCCCAGCCGGTGCGGCAGGCGCCGGTGGAGCCGGGCAGGCAGAACACCACGGTGGCGTTGGCCAGGCCGCCGAGGCAGCGGCTCTGCACCGTTGAGCTGCCGATCTCCTGCCAGGACAGCTGGCGGAACAGTTCGCCGAAGCCCTCGATGCGCTTGTCGAGCAGCACCGAGACCGCCTCCGGCGTGGAGTCACGGCCGGTGAAGCCGGTGCCGCCGGTGGTCAGCACCACCTGCACCTCGGGGTCGGCGATCCAGTCGGCGACCACGGCGCGGATGCGATAGACGTCGTCGGGCACGATGCGCTTGTCGGCCAGCCGGTGGCCGGCGGCGGTGAGCCGCTCGACCAGCGCCTGGCCGCTGCGGTCGGTGTCCTCGGTGCGGGTGTCCGAGACCGTCAGCACCGCCACCGACAGCGGGACCATCTCCTCGCTCATGACGGATCGTCCTGCTTGGCCGCCTGCTTCGCTTCCTGGCGCGCCTCGAAGGCGGCCAGCTGTTCCGGCGTGGCCTTGGGCTGATAGAGCGACTTCCACTCGCTGTAGGGCATGCCGTAGACGTATTCGCGGGCGGCCTCGTAGTCGAGGGTCTCGCCGCGTTCCTCGGCGGCGGCCACCAGCCACTTGGAGAGGCAGTTGCGGCAGAAGTCGGCGAGGATCATCAGGTCGATGTTCTGCACCTCCTTGTGCTCGTCCAGATGGCTCAGCAGTCGGCGAAAGGCGGCGGCTTCGAGCTCGGTGCGGGTGCTGTCATCCAGGTGTTGCATGATGCTGACTCCACTGTCGTTCTGGACCATGCGGTCTGGCCCATCGGGTAGGCGACCAGCTTATCAAAAGTCATCCGGGCTGGGGCGCGCCGAACGACGGCGCAAGACAGGCACGCCGCGACGGCGGACCGGCGCGGCGAAACGGGACGCATGAGCGAGAGTCGGGGAAGGCTTACTGGGAGTCGCGGGGCGTGCACACGGACAGCACGGTGGCGTCTTCCTCGCTCACCGACACCAGGGCGTGGCCCATGTCGCTGTCGAAGTAGATGCTGTCGCCCTTGACCAGGTGCAGGGGCTCGTAGAACTCGGAGTAGAGCTGGATCTCGCCCTCGAGCACCATCAGGAACTCCTCGCCGTCGTGGCGCACCCACTGGCAGAACTCGTCGAAGCTGCGCGCCCGCACGATGGTCTTGAACGGGATCATGCGCTTCTGGGCCATCTCGCAGCTCAGCAGCTCGTGCTCGTAGGTCGGCGTCGGATGCTGCTGGCCGTCGCCGCGGCGCGTCAGGTCGCGGCGACCCATGGTGCGGGCCTGGGGGCGCGGCTGGGACAGCAGCTGTGGCAGGTCGATGTCCAGGCCGCTGATCAGCTTCTGCACGGCGGTGAAGGTCGGCGAGATCTGGTCGTTCTCGATCTTGGACAGGGTCGAGCGGGCCAGGCCGGTACGCTCGCTGACGTCACCGAGGGTCCACTGGTTGGCCAGGCGGATCTCCTTGAGGCGCTCACCGAGCCTGAGCGGCTCGACGAAGGCCTTGCGCCCGGAGGCGATGCGCAGGGCGGCATCCTGATCGTTGTTGGCGGGCATGCGGGTTCACTATCGGAAACATGATTTCCACCAGCCTACCATATCGCCGTGCGCCTGCGGACTCGGTTGCGACCCGCGGCAGATGGGCTGCGACATGGCGTCGGGATGACCGGCCGTCGCGGGACCCTGTTTCCCGCGGGTCGGAAACGGCGGCCGCGTTCAGTCGAAGGGCAGCCCCATCAGCGCCTTGAGGTGCGCCTCGACGCCGCGGCCCAGGACATCGAGGTCATAGCCGCCCTCCAGCACCGAGACCAGGCGGTGATCGGCATGGCGGTCGGCGATGTCCATCGCCAGGCGGGTGATCCAGTAGTAGTCCTCGTCCTCCAGGCAGAGGTCGGCCAGCGGGTCGTGGCGGTGGGCGTCGAAGCCGGCCGAGAGCAGCACGATCTCCGGGGCGAAGTCCTCCAGCGCGGGCCGCCAGTCCCGCTCGATGGCGCGGCGAAAGGCCGCGCCGTCGGCGCCTGCCGGCAGCGGCGTTTGGACGACGTTACTGGCTTCGGTCTCGAGGTGTCGCCAGGGATAGAAGGGCGACTGGAAGCTGGTGCAGATCAGCACTTCGGGATCGTCGCGGAAGATGTCGATGGTGCCGTTGCACTGGTGAACATCGAAGTCGAGGATCGCCACCCGCCTGGCGCCGTGCCTGGCCCGGGCGTGCGCGGCGCCGACCGCCACGTTGTTGAAGAAGCAGAAGCCCATGGCCTGGTCGCGCTCGGCGTGGTGGCCCGGGGGGCGCACCGCGCAGAAGACGTTGTCGGCCTGATGGCGATAGACCCGGTCGACCCCACGCACCACGGCGCCGGCGGCATGGCGGGCGGCCTGCAGGCTGTGCGGATTCATCAGGGTGTCGTCCTCGAGCAGGATCAGCCCGTGTTCGGGCAGGCAGGCCTCGAGACTCTTCAAGTGGCTTCTCGGGTGCACCCGGGTCAGCTGCTCGTCGGTGGCGGCGGGGGCGTCGCCCTGCATGGTCTGCTGGAGCAGGCCGGCGCGCATCAGTCGCGCGTGAATGGCATCCAGGCGCTTGGGGCTCTCGGGATGTTCGGGCCCCATGTGGTGGCGATGGCACTCGGGGTGGGTCAGATAGGCCGTGATCATGCAGGGGCTCCAGACGAGACGCCCTTACCCTAAGCGTGATGGGCCCTTGCGTGACAGTGGCCATAAGTCGTACACAGTAGGCTGAGCCGAATCACCACGGAGCCCCGGATGAGCACACGCTTCCTGCACCATTTCTTCTCGCCGCGCAGCATCGCCGTGGTCGGGGCCTCGGAAAAGCCACATTCCATGGGCGGCATCGTGATCCGTAACCTGCTCGAGGGCGGCTTCGCGGGCACGCTGTGGGCGATCAACCCCAAGGGCTACGACAGCGTGCACGGGGTGGATGGCCTGTCCCGCGTGCATCAGCTGCCCCGGGTGCCGGACCTGGCCGTGGTGTGCGCGCCGGTGGCGCGCGTGCCGGGTGTGATTGCCGAGCTCGGGCGCTTCGGCGTGCGGGCGGCCCTGGTTCTGTCCGGCGGGGCGAACCTGAACGAGGACCTCGACGGTCACGGCTCGATCCGCGGGCGCATGCTGGCCGCGGCGCGTGAATCCGGCATCCGGGTGCTCGGCCCCGGTTGCATGGGGCTGATCGTGCCGGGGCGTCGGCTCAACGCCTCCTATGCCAGCCAGCCGGTGAAGAAGGGGCGAATGGCCTATCTCGGGCAGTCGGGCATGCTGGGCAATGCCATGATCGACTGGGCCGCCGGGCGCGGCATCGGCTTCTCTCATCTGCTGACCGTGGGCGACAGCGTCGATGTGCTGCTGCCGGACATGATCGACTATCTCAACCAGTTCGCGCCGATCCAGGCGCTGATGCTGCACCTGGAGCATATCCAGGACGCCCAGCACTTCATGACCGCGGTACGCGAGGCCTCCCGTCATCGCCTGGTGCTGGCGATCAAGAGCGGACGCACCGCGGCGTCGGACATCGCCAATCTGCCGCCCACGCCGGGGATCGCTAACCGCGATCAGATCTTCGATGCGGCTTTCGCCCGGGCCGGGGTGGTGCGGGTCGATGACTCCGACGAGCTGTTCGATGCCCTGGAGACGCTGTCGCGCATGCGTCCGCTCAAGCGCGACCGGCTGGCGGTGGTGTCCAACGGACTGGGGCCGGCGATGCTGGCCATCGACAAGTTGATCAGCGCCGGTGGGCGGCTGGCCACCTTCAACGAGCAGACCCGTGAGGCGCTGTGTCGTGATGACATGGACGTCAGCAAGCCGGGCGAGAATCCGGTGGATATCGGCGGCAACGCCACGCCGCAGCGGTTCACCGAGATCATCGAGCTGGTCGCCGCCGATCCCGGGGTGGATGCGGTGCTGGTGGTGCATGCGCCGACCCGCATGGCGCCGTCGCTGGATACCGCCCAGGCGCTGATTGCCGCCCGCCAGCGCTTCCGGCGCAACCTGCTGACCAGCTGGATGGGGCTCGGCGAGGCGCTGGCCGCCCGGCAGGCCTGTCACGAGGCCGGCGTTCCCACCTATCTCTCGCCGGAGAAGGCGGTCAAGGCCTTCATGCACATGGTCAACTATCAGCGGGTGCAGAAGCTGCTGCAGGAGACGCCGCCGAGCCTGCCGTTCTCCACCACCCGGGAGAGCCGCGCCGCCAGCCGGACGCTGATCGAGCGGGTGCGGGATGAAGGACGCGAGTGCCTGTCGCACTCCGAGACCGCGCAGGTGCTGTCGGCCTACGGTATCCCGGTGGCCGAGAGTCGCTATATCGACACGCCGGAGCAGGCCGCCGAGGCGGCACTGGGGCTCGAGGGGCCGCTGGCGCTGAAGGTGGTGCATGACGGCAACTGCCGGCCGTACCGCTATCGTCAGCATCCCCACAAGCTGTCCGCCGGCCTGCTGCAGGATCTGGAGGGCCCCGAGCGGGTCGCCGAGGGCGTGGTCCGGCTGAGTGACAAGGTGGCCGAGAAGTTTCCCGCCTTCACGGTACGAGAGTATTGCCTGCAGCCCATGCAGCGCGGCAAGCACTCCATGCAGCTGTGTGCCGGCATCACCCGGGATCCGGTGTTCGGCCCGCTGATCGTGTTCGGCATCGGCGGCTACAAGGTGAACATTCTCGCCGACCGGCAGGTGGCGTTGCCGCCGCTGAACATGAGCCTGGCCGCGGACCTGGTCGGGCGTACCCATGCCGCGCGGCTGATTCGCGAGCACTCCAGCGATCCCGAGCGCGATCTGCGGCGCATCGGCGAGCTGCTGGTGACGCTCTCGCAGATGGCCAGCGATCTCACCGAGCTGCGCGGGCTGGAGCTCAACCCGCTGGTGCTCAATCGTGACGGCATGCTGGCGGTCGACTTCGCCATGGACCTGGGGACGCCGGCGCGTTTCGCGATCATGCCCTACCCGGAAGAGTTGCGCGAATGGGTGACGCTGAACAACGGCTGGGAGGTCGAGGTGCGGCCGATTCGCGCCGAGGACGCGCCGCTGATCACCGGCTTTCACCGGCGGCTGTCCGAGGAAAGCATTCGCTTTCGCTACTTTCATCACAAGGCCGACCTCACCCAGCGCGACCTGTCGCTGCTCTCGCACATCAACTACGACCGGCAGATGGCCTTCATCGCCGAACATCCGCTGCCCGAGGGCGGCAAGGAGATGCTCGGCGTGGTGCGGGTGTGGAACGATGCCGACAACATCCGCACCGAGTTCTCGATCATCGTGCGCGACGACCTCCAGGGACTGGGGATCGGCAGCCTGCTGATGGAGAAGATGATCCGCTACAGCAAGCGCCTCGGCACCCTGGAGATGGTCGGCAAGATCATGGTCGACAACCGGCCCATGCGCGCGCTGATGGAGCATCTCGGCTTCCGGCTCAGCTACAACCTGGAAGAGGAGGTCATGGACGCGGTGCTCAGGCTCAACGAGCCCGAGAGCGACTGGCAGCGGCTGCGCCTGGAGAGCCCGGTGGCGGGCTGAGAGAGGCTTCGGGTATAAAGTCGAGAGCGTAAAAGGCCCGACCCCGCACGATGGCGGGGTCGGACGGTCATGCTGGTACTGGTCAGGCGGCGATCAGGGCGCCAGGCGGAAGCGATGCCAGTGGTCGTCGCGGCGCTCGAAGCGGATGCGGTCGTGCAGGCGGCTGGGCTGACCCTGCCAGAACTCGATCATCTCGGGCACCAGGCGATAGCCGCCCCAGTGGACCGGGCGCGGGATGTCCTGGCCCTCGTAGGCCTGCTCGAAGCGGTTCTCGCGTTCCTCGAGCCACTGGCGGCCGGGAATCACCACGCTCTGGGTGGCGACCCAGGCGCCCAGCTGGCTGGCGCGGGGGCGGCTGGCGAAGTAGGCATCGGATTCCTGTTCGCTGACCTGCTCGACGCTGCCTTCCACGCGAATCTGGCGTGCCAGCGACGGCCACCAGAAGACCAGCGCGGCCTGGGGCACGTTGGCCAGCTCGCTGCCCTTGTGGCTGTGGTAGTTGCTGAAGAACTTGAGTCCCTGGTCGTCGGCACCCTTGAGCAGCACCACGCGGGCGTGGGGAAAGCCCTGACTGTCCACGGTGGCCAGCGTCATGGCGTTGGCGTCCTCTCCCTCGGCGTCCAGCGCCAGGGCCAGCCACTCGTCGAACAGCGGCATTGGCCGGTCGGGGAGCTGGGTCTCGTCCAGGCGGCCACCCTCGTAGTCGCGCCTGATATCGGCGATGTTGCGTGTCATGGTGTTCTCCTCGAATGTGCTCCCATGTTCGCCGCTTGTCGGGGCAAGCTCAACCTCGCCCCGTCGACCCGGTTCGGGGGGGGCAGGTCGACCATGGCCATCATACGCCATGTGGGCGGGATTCCATTGAGCTAAATCATCGCCGCCACGCGGCTGGCGCCGTGGCAGGGGAGCGTGAGCCGCCTCGCCGTGAGGCGGCTCCGGTCGCCGGGCAGTCGCTTTACTGCCGGGCCTTGAGCTGGCGGCTGCGAAAGCGGGCATAGCCCATGCAGCCGGTGAACAGCGACAGCGAGACCAGCGCCTCGAGCCCGCCGCGCAGCATCTCGCCGGGCAGCGAGGCCACCATCACCCCCTGGGCGAAGTAGAGCAGGCTGACGAAGGCCAGCCAGGCGTGGCCGCGGGCTCGCTGGGCGAGGATCGATGGCAGGAACAGCACCAGCGGCAGCACGAAGGCCACCAGCGGTCCGACGTTGCTGCCGTCGCTCTGGATCGCCACGCCGCGATACAGCATCAACGCCAGCAGCATCACGTAGCTGCCGATCACCAGGCGCCGCGACCGGGCGGTCAGGTGATCGAGCCCCTGGCGAGCCTCCAGGTCTTCCAGCCAGCGCCTCATGAGCGATCCCCCGCGCCGTCGAGCGCCAGGGCCAGCCGCGCCAGGCGTTTGCCCTGGGCGTAGGCCAGCTGGCGCTCGTTCTCGTCGAGGGGACGGTCGCTGCGCTTGCCGGCCAGATGGCTGGCGCCATAAGGCGTGCCGCCGCTCTGGGTCTCGGTGAGCTCGGTCTCGCTGTAGGGCAGGCCGGCGTAGACCATGCCGTGGTGCAGCAGCGGCAGCAGCATCGAGATCAGGGTGGTCTCCTGGCCGCCGTGCAGGCTGGAGGTCGAGGTGAAGGCGGTGGCCGGCTTGTCCACCAGGGCGCCGCCCAGCCATAGCTCGCTGGTGGTGTCGACGAAGTGCTTCAGTGGCGCGGCCATGTTGCCGAAGCGCGTGGGACTGCCCAGCGCCAGGCCGGCGCAGTGGCGCAGGTCGTCGAGCTCGGCGTAGATGGCGCCCTCGGCGGGAATCTCGGGGTCGACCGCCTCGCAGGTGGGCGAGACCGGAGGCACGGTGCGCAGCCGCGCCTCGATGCCGCGGCAGGACTCGACGCCGGCGGCCAGGCGCTCGGCCATGGCGCGGGTGGCGCCGGAGCGGGAATAGTAGAGGATCAGCACATAGGGCAGGGAGGACATGGAGCTTCCTGATTCCGGAGAGGAAAGGGCGTCAGTCGAGCAGGGCGAGGATATCTTCCGGCGGTCGGCCGATGATCGCCCGACTGCCATCGTCGGCGATGGGCCGCTGCAGGATCTTGGGATGGGCGACGATGGCGTCGATCACCTGCTCGGGGTCGTCGCGGTCGGCGTCCAGGGCCTTCCATTCGGCCTCGTTGGTGCGCACCAGGTCGCGCGGATCGGCGCTCAGGCGCCCCATCAGGGCGCGAAGCTCGGCACCGTCGAGCGGCTCATCCAGGTAGCGACGTACCTGGACGGCGGTGCCGCGCTCTTCCAGCAGCGCCAGGGCCTGGCGCGACTTCGAGCAGCGCGGATTATGCAGCAGGGTGATCATGGGCGAGAGTCCTTGGTGTTGTCCGAGAAGTCGTATCGCGGGTCAGAAACGGGGCTCATTGTAGGCTGGGGCCGAATGCCGTCACAACTGGCGGCCCCTCAGTCACCGTCGGGCCGGCGGTGGTGCGGCAGGGCGCGTTCGATGCCGCCCAGCACCACCATGATCACCAGCGCCATCAGCGTGACCATGGCGGCCAGCGGGAAGTTATGGACGCCCGCGGCGATGCCGATGGCGCCGGCCAGCCAGATCGAGGCGCCGGTGGTGATGCCCTGGACGCTGGTGCCACTGCGGATGATGCTGCCGGCACCGAGGAAGCCGATGCCGCCGATCACGCCCTCGACGATGCGGGTCGGATCGATGCGGGCGGAGGGGTCGCCCTCGGCGGTGGCGTACAGGATCTCGAGGCCGACGATCAGGAAGGCCGCGGCGCCCAGCGCCACCAGCATGTGCGAGCGCAGCCCGGCAGGCTTGCCGCGCAGCTCGCGCTCGAGACCCAGCACCAAGGCCAGGCCGGCGGCCACGCCCAGGCGAGCGAACATGTCGAGCAGGGTGATCCCGGCATCCATGGAGGCGTCCTCGGTCGGGGATGATGTCAGTCCCGATAGTGCCTGCGATACGACACGGCCGAAACCCAGGAAAGTTTATACCGTTATCTTCTGTTTCTGCCAAAAGCGATGCACTTGAAGTGTCAACTTTGGTTATCCAGGCGGCGATAGACCCAGGCCGAGCGGCCATCGGCCAGCTCGATGCGTACGCGACGATAGCGCACGCCGAGGCGCTCGTAGCGATCGAGGCGGGCCAGCTCCTCGGCGCTGACGGTCAGTCGAAGCCCTTCCACCTCACAGGGCGAGCAGGGCACCAGGTCGAGCCCGGTACGCCGGTAGCCCTCGAGACTCGCCGGCTCGGGGTCGCCCGCGCGGCCATAGACCACCCAGCGTATCGGGGCATGGGTCAGGGTGCCGTAGACGAACAGCGCGTGCGGGCCCTCGGCGATGGGCGCCAGATGCTCGGGGCGCTCGTAGGTCCAGGGGCTGAGCATCGTCAGCCACAGCCAGGCGGCGACCGCCGGCGGGGCGGCGAGCAGCGGCAGGCCGATCAGCAGGCGCGGGGAGGGCATGGGGGAACTCCGGGGCGACAGAACGGCGCCCATGCTGCCATAGCCGCTCCCGGGGCGACAGCACGACGGGGCATCGCGGCTCAGGCCAGGAAGTCTGCCAGTCTCGATGCCTGCTGGAGGACGCCCTCGAGGATGGGGTCGCTGGTCGCCGCCGGGAAGTCGCCGGGCAGGTCGGCGTCGAGATCACCCACGATCCGCCCGGCGGAGCCGGCGATCTCCTCCATCAGGGCGGTGACGCGTTCGGGGGAATACTCGACCTGTTCGGCGGTGGCGATGAAGTGCCGGGGCGCCATCCGCGACCAGCGGTAGTGGCGATTCTTGCCCTTCAGGGCCATGGCCATCTTGGCGCGCTCGGCGGCCATGCTGCCCTGATGCATGAGCGGATAGGCCGAGATGACGTCGTACATCGGCGTCATGCGATAGGCGCTGCCCGGCTCGAGGAACAGGCTGAAGTTCTTGGCATGCCCGTCGATGGCGGCCAGCAGCCAGAACAGGATCTGGGCCTTGAAGAAGCGCTCCCGATCCACGCCGGCCTGCTGTGAGCCGCGCAGCAGGCGCATGCCCTGGGCGATCCCCGGGCCGCCGTCGCTCTCGTACTTGAGCGCCGGGGCAATCCCCAGCGCCTGGCAGAAGTCTTCCTGGGGCAGGCGCATGAGCCAGGACCCGTCCCGCGACCAGCGGCGGTCGAAGCGCTCGACCACCAGCACCTCCTGGTCACCAAAGCGGGCGAGTTCTGTCTGCGCCGCCGGCAGGCCGAAGGCCTCCAGCAGGCGCAGGCACAGCCACTCGTTGGCGTTGCTCTGGCGTAGGTCGATGTTGCTGTGTTCGAGAAAGCCGATCGGCAGCTTGAAGATGTGACTGGTGGGCGTGCTGCCGGTGGGACGCTGCCAGCGGCCCTGATGCCAGAGCAGCGCCGTCTTTTCCTGGGCGCCGGCCAGCGAGATGCGGAAATCCTGGCCCTCGGCCATGCCCAGCGGGGCGTCCTGGTAGCCGGACAACAGCGCCTCGATGGCGCGATCGTCGAGCGGCTCGGCGCTGACGCCGTGGACGTCACCACACGGGGCATCCTCGGGGGTGAGCTGGATGGCGCCGACGCAGTCTCGGCCGATGCTCGCCAGCAGGTCGAAGGGGTGGCGCGTCGGCACCCGGAAACGGGCCTGCATGCGGGCGCGGATCGCCTCCGAATCCGGCAGCAGGTTGTCGAAGAAGTTGTAGACCCGCTCGCCGCGGTACGCCGCCATGGAGAGCGGCAGCGAGAGCGAGACGGCCCGGGCGCCGGGGCGGTCGACCCATTCACGGCGGTACTGGAAGGCCATGGCGCCGGAGCGCGCCAGGCTCAGGGTGCCGATCTCGATGCCGTTCATCGCGACGGTGAGATTCGCCATGGCCTACCACTCCTGGTCCCAGCCCGCCTCGGGGCTGGCCGATGCGTCGGTGCTGTCGCGTTCGGTGACGTGAAGCTCCAGCTCGAGAGCCGACAGCAGCTTGAACAGCGTCTCGAGCCGACTGCGCTCCGGGTGGTGCTCGAAGCCGGAGACGGTCGACTGCTTGATGCCGATCTGCTCGGCGGTGGCCTGCTGTGTCAGCTGGCGACGCGTGCGCGCGTTCTTCAGCGAGTGCGCGAGCATCTCGGGTGAGGTGATCTTCATGGTATCCCCTGTAGAGGATAAAAATGCGTTTATCCGCCATAGAGGATATTAGCACAATATCCCCTATAGCGGATATTGTGGCGTCATCTCGACATGCGATGGCCCTCGGCACTTTGCTAGGATGAGCGTTCTACTCACGCTGGCCAGGAGGTGTGCCATGACGGACCTTCACGACGATGCCGATTTCCAGGCCCTGATGGGCGATGTGAAACCCCTGTCGCGCGGCCAGGGCCGGGCGCATACCGGCCAGACTCGCCGCATGCCCACCGAGGCGCAGCTCGCCAAGCGTGAAAGCGCGGCCGGTGACGCCGCGGGCCGCGATATTCTCTCCGACGACTTCGTCGATCTGGTGCCGCCCTTCGATCCGCTGGACTTTCGCCGCGACGGCATCCAGCGCGGCGTGGCGGAGCGTCTGCGCCAGGGCGGCTACCCGATGCAGGCCAGCCTGCACCTGCTGCGGCGCCCGGTGGAGGAGGCCCGCCAGGCGCTGCCGGCCTTCCTGCGCGAGGCCGTGGAGCACGACCTGCGCTCGGTGATGATCGTCCACGGTCGCGGCCGCGAGATCGACAGCCCCGCCAACGTGCTGCGTTCCTACCTGGCCAAGTGGCTGCCGGCCTTCGACGAGGTCCAGGCCTTCGCCTCGGCCAGCCAGGCCGACGGCGGCCTCGGCACCACCTGGGTGATGCTGCGCAAGAGCGAGCGGGCGAGGGCGGCCAATCGGGAGCGCCAACAGAAGCGCCGCGGCTGATAGCAACCTTGATGATCATCATGCGATGGGTACTCAGCCATCGCTCGATAAAAAACGACGAAGCCGGCCCAAGGGCCGGCTTCGTGCGTTCTGGCGAGGCGATCCGTCAGGCGACTTCGCCCTTGTGGGCCTCGCGCAGGCGACGGCGGAACAGCGGTTCCGGATCGTCGGTGCCGGGCTGGTAGCTGCGGCTGAACGTGCTCAGGGCGTTCAAGGCATCCTCGACGATCTGATCCTCGCGCAGCGAGAAGGCGTCGAAGCCGCAGCGCGACATGTAGAACAGCTGGTCGATCAGCACGTCGCCGATGGCGCGGATCTGGCCCTGGTAGCCGTGCCGCTCGCGCAGCAGGCGGGCGATGCTGTAGCCGCGGCCGTCGGTGAACTTCGGGAAGTCGATGGCCACCAGCGGGGCGGCCTCGAGTTCACGCGCCAGCTCGTCGGTCATCTCGATGTCGCTGGCCAGCCAGGGGGCGACGTCGTCGCCCTTGTCGGAGGCCTGCCAGTCGGCCAGCGGCAGCAGGGCCGGCTGGCCGTCGGGGCGCTGGGTGGCGTCCTCGCAGAGGATCCACTCATCGGCCACGACGCGCCGGTCGGCGATCAGGGGGCGAGAGGTCTGCTCAGGCATAGACACGCTCCTTGAAGGGTTTGAGGCCGATGCGGCGATAGGTGTCGAGGAAGGTCTCGTCGGGGTGGCGCTCGCCGACATAGACCTGCAGCAGGGTGTCGATCACGCCCGGCACGTCCTCGCGGTAGAAGGAGGGGCCGAGGATCTTGCCGAGCGAAGACTCATTGCCCTGGCTGCCGCCCAGCGAGATCTGATAGTACTCCTCGCCCTTCTTGTCGACGCCGAGGATGCCGATGTTGCCGACGTGGTGGTGGCCGCAGGCGTTCATGCAGCCGGAGATGTTGAGCTCCAGCGGACCCAGGTCATAGAGGAAGTCGAGGTCCTCGAAGCGTTCCTGGATGGCATGGGCGACCGGGATCGACTTGGCGTTGGCCAGGCCGCAGTAGTCGCCGCCGGGGCAGCAGATCAGGTCGGCCAGGGTGCCCACGGTGGGGTTGGCCAGGCCGAGCTCGTCGAGGCGCTGCCACAGGGCTTCGATCCGGTCCACGGCCACGTCGGTGAGCACCAGGTTCTGCTCGTGGGTCACGCGCAGCTCGCCGTAGCTGAACTCGTCGGCGATGTCGGCGATGGCGGCCATCTGATCGGAGGTGACGTCGCCCGGCGAGTGCTCGCGGCGCTTCAGCGACAGGGTCACGGCCTTGTAGCCCGGCACCTTGTGATCGGTGACGTTGTTGGTCACGAAGCGGGCGAAGGCGCGGTTGTCGGCGCGCAGCGCCTCGTAGGCCTCGATCGCCTCCTGGCTGATCTCGCGACGCTCGGGGTCGACGAAGTGCTCGGCCACGGACGCCACGGCCTCGTCGGTGAGGGTCTGGGGGCCGTCCTTGAGGTGCGCCCACTCTTCCTCGACGCGGCGACGGAACTCGTCGACGCCCAGGGCCTTGACCAGGATCTTGATGCGCGCCTTGAACTTGTTGTCGCGGCGGCCGAACTGGTTGTAGACCCGCAGGATCGCCTCGAGGTAGGTCAGCAGGTGCTGCCAGGGCAGGTCCTCGCAGACCGTGTTGCCGATCATCGGGGTACGGCCCAGGCCGCCGCCGGCCAGCACCTTGACCCGCACCTCACCGTCGTCGTTGCGCCAGAAGCGCAGGCCCACGTCGTGGACCTGGATCGCCGCGCGATCCTCCTCGGCGCCGGTCACCGCGATCTTGAACTTGCGCGGCAGGTAGGCGAACTCGGGGTGGAAGGTGGACCACTGGCGGATCAGCTCGCACCACGGACGCGGATCGACGTCCTCGTCGGCGGCGATGCCGGAGAACTGGTCGGTGGAGGTGTTGCGGATATCGTTGCCGCTGGTCTGGATGGCGTGCATTTCCACGCTGGCCAGGTCGGCGAGGATGTCCGGCACGTCTTCCATCTTGGGCCAGTTCAGCTGCAGATTGGTGCGCGTGGTGAAGTGGCCGTAACCGCGGTCGTAGCGCGCGGCGATCTCGCCCAGCTTGCGCAGCTGGTAGGACGCGAGCATGCCGTAGGGAATGGCGATGCGCAGCATCGGCGCATAGCGCTGCACATAGAGGCCGTTCTGCACGCGCAGCGGCAGGAATTCCTCGTCGCTGATCTTGCCCTCGAGGTAGCGACGCATCTGGTCGCGGAACTGGGCGACGCGTTCGTCGACCAGGGTCTGATCATGGGTGTCGTAGCGATACATTCAGCGCTTACCTGAAACGGGGAAGTGGCGAAGCTTGGCGACTACCTTAACGGGTCGCAATTATTCTATAAAAGAATAAATCTTCATAGTTTATATTCGAAACGGAATGAGCACAGGGCCTGTTCGTCGACCCTTTTCGCTCATACCGCCAACCGCTGCCAGCCTCGGCGCTGCCAGATCAGCATGAAACCGAGGGAGTTGAGGCAGCGATAGCCGAGCTGGACCCACCAGATACCGAGCAGCCCGGCCTCCTGATGCACACCGACCCACCAGGCCAGCGGCAGGAATACCATCCATTGTAGCGTCAGGGTGAGGGTCATCACCGTGCGCTGGGCACCGGCGCCGAGCAGCGCCTGGGCGAACACCAGGGCCGCGGCGTCGAGCACGATCATCGCCGCCGTGAGCTGCAGCGGCAAGCGTCCGAGCGCGATCAGCGCCGCGTCGTGCAGGAACAGCCTCAGCACGACGTCGGGCAGCAGCACCATCGGCAGGGCGATCAGCGCCAGGCAAGGAAAGGCCAGGCGCACCACGTCCCAGCCCCAGCGATGGGCGTCGCGATGATCGTGACGCCCCAGCGACTCGCCGACCAGGCTCATCGCCGCCATGCCCAGCCCCACGCCGGGCAGGATCAGCAGCAGCGACAGGTTCACCAGCACGTGGCCGACCGCCACGCTGGCGGTGTCGATCCGCCCGAGTATCCAGAACAGCACCGCGTAGCCGGCGGCGAACCAGATCTGCTGGAAGGAATGCGGCACGGTCAGGCGCAGCGTGGTGGCGAAGGTGCCGGCGCAGGGGCGCTGCGTCAGGAAGCCGTTCGCCCGGGCGTGACGCAGGCTATGCCAGGCCCACAGGCCGAGCCCGGCGAACAGCGACAGGGTGGTGCCGGCACCGGCGCCGGCGCTGCCCATGGCGGGCAGGCCGGCCAGGCCGAAGATCAGCCCCACGCTCGCCACCACGTTGATCAGGTGCATGGCCAGGATGATGCGCAGATAGAGGCCGGTCTGCTGGATGCCGTTCCAGTAGCCGCGGAAGCAGAAGATCATCGCCACCGGCACCAGCGAGGCGACGCGCCACTGGAAGTAGCCGGCCGCCTCGGCGTTCACCGCCGGGTCCTGGTTGATCAGCGCCAGCAGCGCCGGCGCCTGCCACAGGCACAGCAGGGTCAGCGGGCCGGCCACGGCCAGGGCGATGACGAGCCCCGCATTGAGCGCCACGGCGCAGCGTCCCCAGTCCTGCTCGCCGTGCCGTCGCGCCGCCTGGGCCTGCACCGCGGACGACAGCCCGAAGACCACGGCGGTGATCAGGAAGATGGCATAGCCGCCGATGCCCACCGCGGCCAGCGGCACCTCGCCGAGCGAGCCCACCAGGGCGGCATCGACGAGGTTGAGCAGGCTCTGGGTGAGCATGCCACCGATGATCGGCAGGGCGAGGCGCAAGATGGTCTGGCGTCTGGAGGTCTCAGGCAGCATGCCGGCCTCCAGGGATCGGCTGGACGAGGCGGTGGATGGTCTGACGACGAGAGGATTCAGGCAGCATGCCGACTTCCAGCAATGACGAAACCGGACCCGCTGAGCGGGCCCGGGACGAGCGAGACGAGCATCAGCTCGGGTCGTAGGAGAGCACCGGCGACAGCCAGCGCTCCATCTCGGCCAGCGCCATGCCCTTGCGGCTGGCCAGCGCCTCGACCTGATCGCGGGTGATCTTGCCGGTCGAGAAGTACTTCGACTGCGGGTGGGCGAAGTACCAGCCGGACACCGCGGCGGCGGGCCACATGGCGAAGCTGTCGGTGAGCTCGAGGCCGGCGTTGGCCTCGGCCTCGAGCAGCCGGAACAGGGTGGCCTTCTCGGTGTGATCGGGGCAGGCCGGATAGCCCGGCGCCGGGCGGATGCCCTGGTACTTCTCGGCGATCAGCGCCTCGTTGTCGAGGGTCTCGTCGGCGGCGTAGCCCCAGAACTCCTTGCGCACCCGCTCGTGCATGCGTTCGGCGAAGGCCTCGGCGAGGCGGTCGGCCAGCGCCTGGACCATGATGGCGTTGTAGTCGTCGCCGGCGGCCTTGTAGCGGTTGGCCAGCTCCTCGACGCCGTGGCCGGTGGTGACGGCGAAGCCGCCGATCCAGTCCGGCTTGCCGGCCTCCTTCGGCGCGATGAAGTCGGCCAGGCTGTAGCAGACGCCCTCGCGGTTCTTGGTGGTCTGCTGGCGGATGTGGTGCAGCCGCTCGATCACCTCGCCGCGCGACTCGTCGGCGTAGACCTCGATGACGTCGTCATCGACGACGTTGGCCGGCCACTGGCCGATCACGCCACGGGCCTGGACCAGCCCCTCGTCGATCAGCTTGCGAAGCATCGCCTGGGCGTCGGCGAACAGGCTGCGCGCCGCCTCGCCGACCACCTCGTCATCGAGGATCTTCGGGTACTTGCCGGCCAGCTCCCAGCTCATGAAGAACGGCGTCCAGTCGATGCGCTCGACCAGCTCGCTCAGGTCGTAGTCCTCGAACACCTTGAGGCCGGTGAAGCCCGGCGCCGGCGGCGTGTAGCCGTCCCAGTCGAGGACCGGCTTGCGCGCACGGGCCTCGGCGTAGGACAGATCCGCCGCCTTGGGCCGACGCTTGGCGTTGCGCTCGCGCACGACCTCGTACTCGGCGCGGATCTCGGCCACGTACTCGGGCTTGAGCGCCGGGGAGAGCAGCTTGCCGGCCACGCCCACGGCCCGCGAGGCGTCGGTGACGTAGATCACCGGATGCTCGTAGCCCGGCTCGATCTTGACCGCGGTGTGGGCCTTGGAGGTGGTGGCGCCGCCGATCAGCAGCGGGGTGTCGAAGCCCTGGCGCTGCATCTCCTTGGCCACGTGGACCATCTCGTCCAGCGACGGCGTGATCAGGCCGGAGAGGCCGATGATGTCGGCATTCTCTTCCTTCGCCGTCTGCAGGATCTTCTCCGCCGGCACCATCACGCCGAGGTCGATGACCTCGTAGTTGTTGCACTGCAGGACCACGCCGACGATGTTCTTGCCGATGTCATGGACGTCGCCCTTGACCGTGGCCATGACGATCTTGCCCTTGGTTTGAGTATCCTCGCTCTTTTCCGCCTCGATGTAAGGCAGCAGGTAGGCCACCGCCTGCTTCATGACCCGCGCCGACTTGACCACCTGGGGCAGGAACATCTTGCCGGCGCCGAACAGGTCGCCGACCACGTTCATGCCGTCCATCAGCGGCCCCTCGATCACCTCGATCGGGCGCGTGGCACGCTGGCGGGCGAGCTCGGTGTCTTCCTCGATGTAGGCGGTGATGCCCTTGACCAGGGCGTGCTCGATGCGCTTCTCGACCTCCTCGTTGCGCCACTCGAGGTCTTCCTTCTTGGCGCCGCCGGAGCCGTCGCCCTTGTACTCGTCGGCGATCTCCAGGAGGCGCTCGGTGCTGTCGCTGCTGCGGTTGAGCACCACGTCCTCGACCGCCTCGCGCAGCGCCTCGGGCAGGTCGTCGTAGACCGCCAGCTGGCCGGCGTTGACGATGCCCATGGTCAGCCCGGCGCGGATGGCATGGTAGAGGAACACCGAGTGGATCGCCTCGCGCACCGGATTATTGCCGCGGAACGAGAACGACACGTTCGACACCCCGCCGGAGACCATGGCGTGGGGCAGATGCTCGCGGATCCAGCGGGTGGCCTCGATGAAGTCGACGGCGTAGTTGTCGTGCTCCTCGATGCCGGTGGCGATGGCGAAGATGTTGGGGTCGAAGATGATGTCTTCGGCGGGGAAGCCGATCTCGTCGACCAGCAGGCGATAGGCGCGCTGGCAGATCTCGGTCTTGCGCGCGAAGGTGTCGGCCTGGCCTTCCTCGTCGAAGGCCATCACCACGATGGCGGCGCCGTAACGCATGCAGCGGGTGGCCTGCTCGCGGAAGATCTCCTCGCCTTCCTTCAGCGAGATCGAGTTGACCACCGCCTTGCCCTGGATGCACTTGAGGCCGGCCTCGACGATCTCCCACTTGGAGGAGTCGACCATGATCGGCACCCGGGCGATGTCGGGCTCGCCGGCGATCAGGTTGAGGAAGCGCACCATGGCCTCCTCGGATTCCAGCATGCCCTCGTCCATGTTGACGTCGATGACCTGGGCGCCGTTCTCGACCTGCTCCAGGGCCACCTCCAGGGCGGTGGTGTAGTCCTCTTCCTTGATCAGGCGCTTGAAGCGCGCCGAGCCGGTGACGTTGGTGCGCTCGCCGACGTTCACGAACAGCGAGTCGTGGGCGATGTTGAACGGCTCGAGGCCGGACAGTCGGCAGGCCAGCGCGCGCTCGGGCACTTCGCGTGGAGGCAGGTCCCGAATCGCCCGATGGATGGCGGCGATGTGCTCCGGCGTGGAGCCGCAGCAGCCGCCGATGATGTTGACCAGGCCGCTCTCGGCGAAATCGCCGACGATGGCGGCCATCTCCTCCGGCGTCTGGTCGTACTCGCCGAACTCGTTGGGCAGGCCGGCGTTGGGGTGCGCCGAGACGAAGGTGTCGGCCTTGTCGGAGAGCTCCTGCAAATAGGGGCGAAGCTCCTCGGCCCCCAGCGCGCAGTTCAGGCCCACCGAGATCGGCTTGGCGTGGCGGACAGAGTTCCAGAACGCCTCGGTGGTCTGGCCCGAGAGCGTGCGGCCGGAGGCGTCGGTGATGGTGCCGGAGATCATCACTGGCAGGCGTTCGCCGCGATCCTCGAACAGCTCTTCCAGGGCGTAGATGGCGGCCTTGGCGTTGAGGGTGTCGAAGATGGTCTCGATCAGGATCAGGTCGCTGCCGCCCTCGATCAGCGCCTCGGCGGCCTCGCGATAGTTCTCGCGCAGCTGATCGAAGGTGACGTTGCGCTTGGCCGGGTCGTTGACGTCCGGCGACAGCGAGGCGGTGCGTGAGGTCGGGCCCAGCACGCCGGCGACAAAGCGCGGCACGCCGGTTTCCTCGGCCACGGCGTCGCAGACCGCGCGGGCCAGGCGCGCCGACTCGCGGTTGAGCTCTGCCACCAGCGCTTCCATGCCGTAGTCGGCCTGGGACAGGCGGGTGCTGTTGAAGGTGTTAGTCTCGACGATGTCGGCGCCGGCTTCCAGGTAGTCGCGATGGATGCGCGTCACCAGATCCGGGCAGGTCAGCGCCAGCAGATCATTGTTGCCCTTGAGGTCGGTGGGCCAGTCGGCGAAGCGCTCCCCGCGGAATTCTTCCTCCGACAGCGCGGCATTCTGCAGCATGGTCCCCATGCCTCCGTCGAGCATCAGGATGCGGCGGCGAAGGCTGTCGGTCAGCGAAGCGGTGAGAGGAGTCGGAACGGCGGCCATGGGTCGAGTCTATCTCCAGCGATAAGGGCGTCGGGGCGCGACAACGGCGCGATGATATTGTGTCGTATGGCGTCCGTCGCGAGGCCGGACAAACGTCGCATCTTAGCAAAAGCCGGGGTCCCGCGGCAGGGGCGCGACGCGAGCGTCTTTCATGTCGTGCGTGACCGGGTTTCATGCAGCCGGCGGGCGTAAAACCCAGTGCGGCGGTCGGGATTGTCAGGGTTCGGGCAGTCGCTTACCATAGTGGCAGACCCTCATCCCGGCCCGACCGTGCCGGGCTCGACCAGCGAGAGAGCAATGAGCGAGAGCATTCAGATCACCGACAGCGCCCAGGATTACCTTGCCGAGCTGCTGGCCAAGCAGAACGTCGAAGGGATCGCCGTGCGCATCTTCATCACCCAGCCGGGCACGCCCTATGCCGAGACCTGCCTGGCGTACTGCCGCCCCGGTGAGGAAGAGCTGACCGACGAGCGTCTGGAGCTCGACAAGATCATCGTCTACCTCGACAAGAACAGCATCGCCTTCCTCGAGGAAGCGGTGGTCGACTTCAACGCCGACCGCATGGGCGGCCAGCTGACCATCAAGGCGCCCAACGCCAAGATGCCCAAGGTCAACGAGGACAGCCCGCTGGCGGATCGCGTCAACTACGTGCTCTACAGCGAGATCAATCCCGGCCTCGCGGCCCACGGCGGCGAGATAAAGCTGGTCGAGCTGACCGAGGAGCAGGTGGCGGTGCTGGCCTTCGGCGGCGGCTGCCAGGGCTGCGCCGCGGTCGACCTGACGCTCAAGGAAGGCGTCGAGAAGACCCTGCTCGAGCGAATCCCCGAGCTCGCCGGCATCCGCGACGTGACCGACCACAGCGACACCACCAACGCCTACTATCAATAAGCGTTCCGCCGGGCCGGCTCAGTGGCCGGCCTGTGTGTCCTCCTCGGGCCCCGCATCGTCGGGGCCCGAGGCGTTTTCGGCCGCGGCCTCGAGCCGGTCCTGACTCGCCTGCATCTTCTCCAGCGATGACCACAGCCGCGCCTCGAGCTGCTGCTCCAGCGCTTCCACGCGGGCCTGGCGGCTGGCCAGGGCCGCCTGGGCATCCTCCAGGCGGGCGCCGAGGCGGGTGCGTTCCTCGTCGAGGCTGACTCGGGCAGCCTCGGCATCGCGCCGCGCCTGCTCCTCGGCACGCCACTTCTTCTCTTCTTCCTTCAGGGCGTCCTGCAGCGCCTGCTGCTCCGTCTTGGCGGCCTCGAGACGCTTCTCCAGGCGCTCGTGACGCGCAGCATGGGCCTTCTCTGCGGCCTGGCGTTCCTGGCGGGCCTCGTCGACCAGCCCCATCAGTCGTGCCTCGGCGGCCTCGTGACGCTGCTCCTCCTGGCCGAGTCGCGCCTGGTGCGCGGCTTCCAGCTCTTCCTGCGCCTGACGGTGGGCCTGGGCCTGGCGCTCCAGCTCGCCCTGCAGCTCATCCAGCCGCGCTTCCAGTCGGCCGCGGACCTCGCGCTGACGCGTGGCCTCAGCCTGCAGGGTGTCGTGATCGGCCTGCAGTCGACTGAGTTCGGCGGTCTGCTCGTTGAGGCGTTCCTCGCTGCGGGTCAGGTGTGACGACAGGGCGCTCTCGCGCTGCTCGGCATCCTCTGCGCGGCGCTCGGCGGCGGCCACCGCCTGCTGCGCCTCGGCGACCTTGTCGTCGGCCTCGCGGCGGTAGTGGGCCAGCGCCTCGTTGGCGGCGTCCTGGGCCTGCTGCCACAGCGATTCGGCGAGCTCCTGCAGCGGCGCCGGCATGCCGCGGGGCGGCGGCACGTCGCGGTTCTCCTCGCGGCGTTTTCGCCATTCGCGCAGATGCTCGCTGATGGTGGTGAAGCTGCCGGTGCCGAGCGTCTCGCGAATCCGCTGCACGCTGGGCGCCTGCCCGGCGGCCATCAGCTCGTCGATCGCCCGCTGCACGTCTTCGAAGCGTACGCCGCTGCGCGCCATGCCGTTCTCCTCGTCTCGTGAGTCCGCCCGTCGGGGCCTTCAGCTCGCACTATACCCGTCCCGGTCGTCGGGATAAAGATAATTACATTAAACGTAATACGTAATTTACATTATTAAAAAAGACATAAAAGCAAGATTACGCGGCTTATCTTGATTATCTGGTGCGTAACGTCGATACTGCGGCCGGGTGGAGCAGATGATTGAATTCAAAGGGCGAAGTGCGGATGAAAGCCGGCGGGAAGGGTGGTCAGGCACCTGTTTCGACCGCCCGCTGTGACGCAATAGCCACGAGGGAGGTGTAAACGGCCGTGGAAAGGGATAGCGAGAAGCCGGGCGCGCTGATGTCTCGGGCGGCGGCGCTGAACGAGACGATGGGCGAGGTGCTGGGCGATGTCGTGAGTCGGGGCGAGCCGTCGACGGCATCGACGGTGGCTCCGGCCGCCGGACACGCCCATATCGTCGCGACCAGCGATGCCGAGGCGGTGGCCCAGTGGCTCGGCGAGTATCGCGCCAGCCCCAACACCCAGCGGGCCTATCGGCGGGAAGCGGAGCGGCTGCTGCTGTGGTTGGCCGAGCAGGAGCTCGCGCTCGGCGAGATGCGCCGCGATCATCTGGACGCCTTCGAGGCTTTCCTGGCCGATCCGCAGCCCCGCGAGCGCTGGGTCGGGCCGACCCGGCCGCGCCACGATCCGCGCTGGCGGCCGTTTCGCGGCCCGCTGTCGCCGGCCAGCCGCCGGCAGTGCCTGGTGATCCTGCAGGGGCTGTTCGCCTGGTTGGTGGAGGCGGGCTGGGTCGGGCACAACCCGTTCAGGCTGATGCGCGACAAGCGCCGCCGGCTGGACAATCGCCAGGGCAGGGTGGAGCGCTACCTGGAGAAGCCGCTGTGGGACTGGCTATGGCAGTGGCTGAGCGAGGCACCGGACGACGATGCGACGCCGCGGGCGCGCTTCGAGCACGAGCGTCGCCGCTTCGCGTTCGGCTTCGCCTACCTGCTGGCCCCACGGATCGGCGAGATGGCGGCGGCGAGGATGCAGGACGTGTTTCGCCGCGAGGGGCGCTGGTGGTGGCACACGGTGGGGAAGGGCGGCAAGGCGGCCAGCATCCCGGTGCCGCCGGACATGATGCGCCTGCTCGGACAGTGGCGAACGGCGCTCGGCCTCGCGCCCGAGCCCGCCCCGGACGAGGTCACGCCGATGCTGAGAGGGCTCGATGGTCAACGCGGGCTGGGCGAGAACCGGCTCTATCGACTGATGCGCGAGGCCTTCGCTCGGGCGGCGGATGACCTGGAGGCGCGCCAGGGCCGGGCAAGCGCCCGCGAGATCGCACTGCTGCGGCGCGCCACGCCGCACTGGCTGCGCCATACCGCGCTCACGCATCAGGCCCAGGCCGGCGTCGAGCTGCGCTATCTCGCCGAGACGGCCCGGCATTCGCGGCTCGACACCACCGCCCGCTACCTGCACGCCGAGGACGCCGAGTGGCATCGCCAGCAGTCGCGTCACGGACTGTCGTCGGGGGCGGACGACGACGGGGCCCAGCCGTTATAATGGCGACAATCGTTTCAAGGAGTGTTGCATGACCACGACCGCCGAACAGGCCCAGCAGGAACTCGTCGACGAGTTCGAGATGTTCGACAACTGGATGGACCGCTACCAGTACATCATCGACCTGGGCAAGCAGCTGCCGACCTTCCCCGAGGAGTGGAAGCGCGACGAGCTGAAGATCCAGGGCTGCCAGTCCAACGTCTGGATGCACCATGAGCGCGACGGCGAGCGGCTCCGCTTCCAGGCGATCTCCGACGCCGCCATCGTCTCCGGGCTGATCGCCGTGCTGATGCGTATCTACGACGACCGCCGCCCGGAGGACATCCGCGACACCAGCCCGCACTTCCTCAAGGATCTGGGCCTCGACAAGCATCTCTCGCCGACGCGCAGCAATGGCCTGAACGCCATGCTCGAGCGCATCTATCGGGTCGCCGAGCAGGAAGCCGCCTGAACACTGGTCGCCCGCTGCCCTGCCTGACATAATCATTTTTATGAGCATGGCTGGATATATAATCGTTCTTTCAGCGGGATAATCGTTTTGACGGCGAAAACTCGGGATGAAATCGGCTACGGCTGGCTCGCGCGCCGCTACGGCGTCGAGACGACCCAGCCGTTTGCCATTACCAGCCGTATCGGCAGTACGCGCCACACCCATGAGCTTGGGGGAAGTCGCCTCGAGACCTATCTGGAGGCCATGCGGCCCGCCGATACCCTGAGCGCCCAGCTAACCTTTGCCCTGAAGCACGAGGGCATTCACCTGGAATTTCTCGCACGCCTGTTCGATGTGCTGCCGGAAACGGAGCTGGCCGAGTGGATGCGGCGGGAGCCGACCGGTCAGTATGCGCGCCGTGCCGGCTTTTTCTTCGAGTGGCTGACGGGCCGGGAGCTGGACGTCGAGCACATGGGCGGCAACTACCGCGATGCGCTCGACTCACGATATTACGTGACCCGGACCAGCGCGGTACGCAATCGCCGCTGGCGAATCAACGACAACCTGCCAGGCACGCCATCCTACTGCCCGCTGATACGCCGTACGCCGGGCGTCGAGAGTACCGGCCACTATGATATTGCGGCGCAGCTTGAGGCGATGAAGGGCGAGTTCGGCACCGACATCCTGCTGCGAAGCGCCGTCTGGCTGACGATCAAGGAGAGTCGGGCCAGCTTCGTGATCGAGCGCGAAGGCGGACATCGGGATCGCATCCAGCGGTTTGCCGAGGCGATGGAAGCCTATTGCGGGAACCTGCCTGACTCGCTGGACCGACATGCCCTCGAGGATCTGCAGCGTGCCATTCTGGGAATATCGACGATCCGGCCCGGGCTGCGGCTGTCGCCGGTCTTCGTCGGCAGCCGTTCGCTGCAGGATGGCACGGTCGTACACTATGTCTGCCCGCGCTGGGACTGGCTGCCTGCCATGCTGGACGGGCTGCGCCATTTCCTGGATGTCACCGAAGGAGCGCCGCCGATCCTGAGGGCGGCGGTGGCCAGCTTCGGCTTCGTCTTCCTGCATCCCCTGGCCGACGGCAACGGTCGCGTGTCCCGCTTTCTTGTCAATGATGTACTGCGTCGAGACGAAGCGGTGCCAGCGCCCTTCATTCTGCCGGTCTCCGCGGCCATTACTTCTTCGGCCATTCGGCGCGCCGAGTACGATCATATCCTGGAACTCTATTCACGCCCGCTGATGGACGCCTTCCGCGCGGCGGCCACGTTTTCTGCTGAACGGCGGTGCTATGAAGATGGCATCGAGTCCGATTTTGTCTTCACCGCCTACGAGCAGGCGGCCGCCAGCTGGCGATATCCCGACCTGACGCGGCAGGTCGAATACCTGTTGGATATCGTGCGCCATACGCTGGAGCATGAGATGCACCGACAGGCGGCGCTTCAGCGCGCCTGGCACCAGACACGGCTGGCGATCAAGGACTGGCTGGAAGGGCCGGACGATCATATCGATCGCATCATCCGCTCGATTCGCCAGCATGGTAGCGTCAGCGGCAAGCTGGCCAAGGAGTTTCCGGTCCTGTCGGACGAGCGGCTGGTATCCCGGCTCGAGCGGGAGGTCGCCGAGGGCTTCCGGGACATGGGTGGCGATATCTGACGCGCTAGCGAGAGCGTGATGCCTCGTCGCCGTCGCGACAACGGAAATGCTCGTCGAGCTCGGGGTCTTCCCGGCACAGCGTCTCGCTCGGGCCACCCGGGACCGGGTCGATGCCGCCCTCGGCGCCGGGATGGCAGCGCAGGATACGGCGCAGGCCGAGCCAGCCGCCCCGGATCGGGCCGTGGACCCTCAGCGCCTCCGCCGTGTAGTGGGAGCAGCTCGGCCAGTAGCGACAGCGAGGCCCGAGCAGCGGGCTCAGGATCAGCTGGTAGGCCTTGACCAGGCCCAGCAGAGGCCAGGTCAGGAGGCGTCCGGCCAGGTGCCGGACGCGGTGGAGCAGGGCGGTCATGACCTCAGCGCTTGCCGTAGAGGGTCTCGGGGTCGATCAGCGGCGCCGAGGTGATGCGTGCCTCGTCGCCCTCGAGGGACACGTAGAAGCAGCTGCGGCGGCCGCTGTGACAGGCCGGGCCGGTCTGGTCGACCTGCATCAGCAGGGTGTCGCCGTCGCAGTCGAGGGTGGCGCTGCGCAGATGCTGCTGCTGGCCGGAGGACTCGCCCTTGCGCCACAGCTTGCCCTTGGAGCGCGACCAGTAGCAGACGCGGCCGGTGTCCAGGGTTTCTTCCAGCGCCTCGCGGCTCATCCACGCCATCATCAGCACCTCGCCGCTGTCATGCTGCTGGGCGATGGCGGGAATCAGGCCGTCGTCATTGAAGCGGATGGCATCGAGGATCTCGCCGAGCGGGCGGCGGCTGTCGAGTGCCGCGCCTTCCAGGCGCTTGAAGGTGTCGGTCATGGGTGCTCCGTGCATCATTAGGTCGCGATGGCCGACCGGCAGGCCTCGCACTGGCCGAGCAGCTCGATGGTCTGGCGATGCACCACGAAGCCGAGCTCGCGGGCACGCTGGCCGAGCCGATCGTTGATGTCATCGAGGTGCAGCTCCTCGACTCGGCCGCAGTCGCGGCAGATCAAGAGCTGGAAGCCGTGGGCGTGCTCCGGGCAGGGGCAGGCCACGTAGGCGTTGAGCGATTCGATGCGGTGCACCAGTCCCTGGTCGATGAGAAATTCCAGGGCGCGATACACGGTGGGCGGCCGCGCCGACGCGTGCTCGGTGGCGAGGCGGTCGAGCAGCTCGTAGGCCTTCAGGCCGCCGCGGGTGTCGGCGATGATCTGCAGCACCCGCTGGCGAATCGGAGTGAAGCGCACGCCACGCTGGTGGCACTGTCGCTCGGCCTGTTGTATAAGGTCGCTGGAATCGGTCATGCGGGCCATGCGGTCGAGGATTGAGGGGAACATTCTACGCGCCCGGCATGGCCCGAGCCAGCCGGGCGTTGGTGGCCACGATGACGGTGGCGTGGCTTCGAGCGGCGACGCGCGAGGAGGCGGGCAGGGCGGCCGCCTCAGGCCTCGGCCGCCTCCTGCGCCACGCGCTCCAGCTCGCTGCTGCGGGCGAAGTGATGCTGGGCGAAGGCCACGCGCTCCTCGGGCGATACGCCCTCCGGCTGGCGTTCGATGAGGTCGAGCCGCTTGCGCAGCCCCTCGCCGTTGGCCATCTGGATCGCCAGCCCCGGGCGGGCGTTGAGCTCCAGCAGCATCGGCCCGTGCTGGCGGTCGATCACCATGTCAGTGCCGAGGTAGCCCAGCGCCGTCATCTCGTAGCAGCTGGCGGCCAGTTCGAGCAGCGTCTTCCAGCCGGGAATGCGCAGGCTGGCCAGCTCGTGGCCGGTGTCCGGGTGGTCGTGACGGGCCCGGTCGAACTGCACGCCGCGGATCGCCGTGCCGCTGGCGATGTCGATGCCCACGCCGACCGCGCCCTGGTGCAGGTTGGCCTTGCCGTCGGAGGCGGCGGTCGACAGCCGCATCATGGCCATCACCGGATAGCCCTGGAAGACGATCACGCGGATGTCCGGCACGCCCTCGTAGCTGTATTCGGCGAAGGATTCGTCGAAGTCGATCAGCGCCTCGATCACCGCCACGTCCGGTGAGCCACCCAGCGAATAGAGCCCCGAGAGAATGTTCGACACGTGGCGTTCGACGTCCTCCAGGGTGAGGTGGGCGCCGCTGGGCTTGACGAAGTGCGCGCCGTCGCGCTGTTCGATGACCAGAATGCCCTTGCCGCCGCTGCCCTTGGCCGGCTTGATCACGAAGCCGCCGTGGGCGGCCAGCATCTCGTGGATGCGCTTGATGCCGAACTGGGTCGAGACGGTGCCGATCAGCGCCGGCGTGGTGATGTCGTACCGCTGGGCGAGCAGCTTGGTCTGGAGCTTGTCGTCGACCAGCGGATACAGCCGCCGGTCGTTGTAGCGGCCGATATAGCGGATGTTGCGCTGGTTCATGCCGATGATGCCCTTGGCGCGCAGCTTGCCCGGGGAGGTCCACATGCGATCAGTCCTCCGTGACCGGCTTGAAGCGACGCAGCTCCAGCAGCCGGTAGCCGGTGTAGTTGCCGAGCATCAGAATCAGCGCCATCAGGATCAGCTGCACCCCGAGGAAGTTGAAGGTGATGTGGCGGATCCAGGGGTTGTTCATCGCCAGGTAGGCCAGCACCGCGGTCAGCATGCTGCCGCCGCCCTGGATCAGCACTTCCTTGGGACCTTCCTCTTCCCACAGGATCGACATGCGCTCGATGGTCCACGACAGGATGATCATCGGGAAGAAGGTGATCTGCAGCCCGGCGTTGAGGCCCATGCGGAACGACAGCACCGAGAACAGCGAGATGATGGCGATGACCGTGATGATCACCGCCGTCACCCGGGCCACCAGTAGCAAGTTCAAGTAGGACAGGTAATTGCGGATCACCAGGCCCACGGCCACGACCAGCAGGAAGCCGACCAGTCCTGTCACCAGCGAGGTCTGGATGAAGGCCAGGGCGATCAGCACCGGCATGAAGGTGCCCGATGTCTTGATCCCTACCAGCACCCGCAGCAGCACCACCACCAGCGCGCCGATGGGGATCAGCAGGATGGTCTGGAACAGCGCCTGCTCCTCGAGCGGGAGGCTGTGGATCGAGAAGTTGAGCAGGGTGTCGGCGTCCTTGGCCACCTGGCTGCGCACCGCGGCGGCGGCGGGCTGGTTGCGCGAGATCATCGAGAAGCTGATCCGGGAGTTGGTCCCGCCCTGGACCTCCAGCACCGACTGGCCGGCGTTCTCCCACAGCAGCAGGTTGTCCGGGCGGCCGCGTTGTCCGGTGGCCGGATCGAACAAGGCGCTCTCGTTGCCGTCGTAGACCTCGAGCCAGATGTTCAGGGCCTGGCGACGGCGGCCGTTCTCCAGCGTCAGGCCGCTGACCGCTCGCGCCTGGACGCCGGCCTGATGGAACAGGCGCAGCAGCAGCGGCGAGCGATCGAACTGGGTCAGCAGCAGGCGCACGTTCTCGCCACGCCGCTCGTCGCTGAAGTCGCTGATCAGCTGCTGGGCGAAGGTGAAGGGATCGGCGCTGCGCGACCAGGCGTGGTCGATGACTTCCTGGGCCGCGGTGTCATAGGGCGGCTCCCAGACCACGTTCGGCACCGGGCGCGGCGGCGGCACGTCACCGGCCTCTGCGTTCGGCGCGACCAGGACCTGGGCACTGTAATAGAGCTGCTGGTTGCCCTCGGCCTCGCGTACCGACCACAGGGCACGGCGCGCGCCGTTCTCCTCGAGGTAGTTCAGGCCATAGCCGGGCGAGGCGGTGTGCTCGGTGAGCACCCGGAAGCCGGGCTGGGTGGAAGGCAGGGCCATTTCGACCCTGGCCGGGCCGCCGTCGGCGCGGAAGTCGACCTGGGCTTCGATCTCCCAGACCTGGCGCTGTTCGCCCGGCGTCCAGGGGACCTCGAACTGGACATGGCGATGGACGCTCATGGCAATGCCGGTGACCAGCAGCAGGGCGACGATCAGATAAAAGGGCAGTCGGGACATGTCGGCTTCCTTGGACGCGTGACGTGGGCTTCGCTGACGGGATCAGGGCGCCGTCGTCTCGTCTTGTGTCTCGGGCGCGTCGGCATCCGCTGCCGACGGCGAGGAAAATTCGGGGCGATCGTAGATATGCCGGCGGGCCACGTCGACGATGGTGATATCCATCAGGAAACGACGGCCCAGCAGCGCCGGAGAGTCGAGATGGGTGCGGTCATCGAGGGTAAACTCCACGCTCTCGCGCAGCGGCCCCAGCGTCAGCAGCAGGCGAATCACCGGCCGCGAGGCGTCGCCGTTGGCCTGGGCGGCGCGGACCCGGCGCTCGACAGGCGCCTCAATCCACTCGTCGCGCTTGGACTCGATCACGCTGTCCTCGTCGTTGAGGCCCAGCTTGAAGCGCACCCAGTCTTCGCCGTCACGCTCGAACGGCGTGATCTCGGTGGCCGACAGCGACGACATTTCGGCACCGGAATCGATACGTGCTTCCAGATAGGTGCCCACCTCGGGCAGGCCGATCCACTCGCTGCGACCGACCAGGGTCTTCTTGTCGAGCCGCTCGTCGACCACCGGGCAATTGCGGGACGTCGGCTCCTGGCGTGTCTCGCCGCGCAGCGTCTCGAGCTCGCCGCGCACGTTGCGCAGCAGGTATCCCAGTTCGCGCACGTCGGCGCGCAGGCCCAGCTGCTCCTCGCGGTGCGCCGACTGGGCCTGGAGCGTGGCGTCGCAGCGGTCGGCCAGGTCGGCCTGGAGCCGATCCATGCGATTCGCGAAGGCCTGCTGGGTGACGGGCTCGGGGGGCGCTTCGCGCTGGGGCACCATTCCGCAGCCACCGAGCGATAACAGGGCGGCGAGAGGTGCAATCAGCAGGGGGCGAATCGGCATGTCGTCGACATCCTTGGCTCTGGCGAGTGAAGAGGCAAAGGCCTCGCGAACTGACGGGATGATAAGGAGCGGGGGGCAAGCTGTCCATGTCGTGGCGATGACGAAGCCGTGGGTGACACGGGCTTGCATGGCTCCGCCACGACCATGATTTAACATAATATATATTATGCGAAGTCCTTGTCGTGGCGGCTTGATGCCCTTGTGTCATCATCGCGACACCAAGACGGCCTGGCATGATGCCCAGTGTCGTCCAGCCTTCACGCTTTCGCCACGGGAACCCGCGTCACAGCGCCGGCGCCCGGAACGCCTCTCGAGGTTCCGGGCGCGCGGCCGTGCAGTCGATGATGTCAGGCCGTCTCGGCGTCCAGTCGCTGGCTGGGCGCGGCGCGCTCGAGCCGGATCGCGATGAACTTCGAGGTCGGCGTGAAGGTCTGCTCGCCGTAGCTGTCGAGCGGCACCAGCGGATTGGTTTCCGGATAGTAGGCCGCGGCCTGGCCGTCCGGCATGTCATAGGCCACCAGCTGGAAATCGCTGACCCGACGTTCGCGGCCGTCGTCCCACAGCGACACCAGGTCTACCCGGTCACCTGGGGCGAAGCCGAGCCGCCGGATCTCCGTCTCGCTGGCGAACACCACCTCGCGCAGCCCGAAGACGCCACGGTAGCGATCGTCGAGCCCGTAGAGCGTGGTGTTGTACTGATCGTGGGAACGCAGCGTCTGCAGGATCAGGTCCGGGGTCTCGCCGCGCGCCAGCACGCCGGCGTTGACCAGCGCCTCGGGCAGCGCGTGGGAGCGGAACCGGGCCTTGCCGCTGTCCGTGTGCCACACCCGCTCCGCAGCGGCGTTGCCCAGGTGGAAGCCACCGGGCTGGTTCAGCCGTGCGTTGAAGTCCTCGAAGCCGGGAACGGTGTCCGCGATCAGCTCGCGGATGCGGCCATAGTCGGCGATCAGCGACATCCAGTCCACGGGATGCGGGCCCAGCGTCGCCTGGGCGATGCCGGCGATGATCGCGGGCTCCGAGCGTAAATGTGGAGATCGCGGTGTCAGCTGGCCACGGGAGACGTGCACCATGCTGAAGGTGTCCTCGACGGTGACGCCCTGAGGCCCCTCGGCCTGCTTGTCGATCTCGGTGCGCCCCAGGCACGGCAGGATCAGGGCGTCCCGGCCGGTCACCAGGTGCGAGCGGTTCAGCTTGGTGGCGATATGCACGGTCAGCTCGCAGTGTCGCAGCGCGGCGTGGGTGCGCTCGGTATCCGGCGTGGCCTGGGCGAAGTTGCCGCCCAGGCCGAGAAAGACCTTCGACCGCCCTTCTTCCATCGCCTGGATCGCCTGCACCGTGTTGTGACCATGGTCTCGCGGCGCCTCGAAGCGGAAGCGCCGCTCCAGGGCGTCGAGCAGCCTCGCCGGCGGCTTCTCGTCGATGCCCATGGTGCGATCGCCCTGCACATTGCTGTGGCCGCGCACCGGCGACAGCCCGGCGCCAGGCTTGCCGACATTGCCGCGCAGCAGCTGAAGATTGACGATTTCCTGCACCGTTGCCACCGAATGGCGGTGCTGGGTGATGCCCATCGCCCAGCACATCACCACCCGTTCGGCGCGGCGATACATCTGTGCGGCCAGCTCGATGTCGTCGAGCGAGAGCCCCGACTGCGCGCGAATATGCGCCCAGGGCGTGGCATCCACGGCGGCCAGATAGTCGTCTAGGCCGTCGGTGTGGGTCTCGAGGAAGGCGTGATCGAACACCGGCGGCTCGCCGGCCGCCAGCGCTTCGCGCTCCCAGCCCAGCAGGTATTTCGCGATGCCGCGCATCAGCGCCATGTCGCCGCCGAGGGCCGGACGGAAATAGGCGGTGTGGGTAGGCTCGGAGCCGTTGCCGAGCATTTCCAGCGGTTTCTGGGGATGCTGGAAGCGCTCGAGGCCGCGCTCCTTGAGCGGATTGATGCAGACGACCTGGGCGCCGCGCTGTACCGCCTCGCGCAGCGGCTCGAGCATGCGCGGATGGTTGGTGCCGGGATTCTGGCCGATGACGAAGATCGCGTCGGCGTGCGCCAGGTCGTCGAACACCACGGTGCCCTTGCCCACGCCGAGGCTGTCGGTCATGCCGATGCCGCTGGCCTCGTGACACATGTTCGAGCAGTCGGGAAAGTTGTTGGTGCCGAAGGCGCGCACGAACAGCTGATAGAGGTAGGCGGCCTCGTTGCTGGCCCGGCCGGAGGTGTAGAACTCGGCCTGGTTGGGCGACTCGAGACGGTTCAGGTGCTCGGCGATCAGCGCGAAGGCGTCTTCCCAGCGGATCTCGACGTAGCGGTCACTGTCGGCGTCGTAGCGCATGGGATGTGACAGCCGGCCCTGATATTCCAGCCAGTAGTCGCTCTGCCTGAGCAGGTCCGAGACGCGGTGTTCGGCGAAGAACGCGGGGCCGACTGAGCGCCCGGTGGATTCCCAGTTCACCGCCTTGGCACCGTTCTCGCAGAACTTCACCAGCCCGCTCTCCGGCGCCTCGCCCCAGGCGCAACCCGGGCAGTCGAAGCCGTGATCCTGGTTGGTCTTGAGCATGGCACGGAGGTTCTTGACCGCGTTGTCGCTGCCGAGCCAGCTTTTGGTCACGCTCTTCAGCGCTCCCCAGCCGGCCGCCGCGCCCGAATACTCTCTGATATGCTCGTCCTGGCTCATTGCCTCTTCCTCAACTAATGAGCCCCCTAACATATTCCTCTCGTCGCACCGCGTCCAATGGAATCCCGTGAGGCCTTGACCCTGCCGTCCGTGAAGGCGGCGCCGAGAAGATCGCCACGTCCTTGACCGAACAGCGCTTCGCCGAGCTTCGCGCCCGATGGCCCGAAGCCCGACCTGCCCCGGCTCGCATGGCACCCGCGGCCTCACTCCTCTATATTGTTATACATCACACATAAAGGATATGAGTCATGTATAGAAAATTACCGAGCCGGCGGGGCCGCCCGGTCGTCTGGCTGGCCCTGGTGCTGATGCTCGCCGGCTGTGCCGGCATCGACGTGGGGCGCTACGCGGGAACCACGCCACGGCTCGACATCGCCGACTACTTCGAGGGGCAGACGCGTGCCTGGGGCATGGTGCAGGACTACAGCGGCGAGGTGCAGCGCCGCTTCACGGTGGACATCGACGGCAGCGTCGAGGGCGACACCCTGACCCTGGATGAGCGTTTCACCTACGCCGACGGCGAGACCGATCGCCGCGTCTGGACCTTCGAACGTCGCGACGGCGGCCGCTGGGAGGGGCGCGCCAATGACGTCGAGGGCGTGGTGCAGGCTCGCCAGGCGGGGCACGTCTTCCATATGAGCTATCCACTCGAGGTCACGGTCGACGGGCGCGACCTCACCTTCCAGATGGACGACTGGATGTACCTGCAGCCCGACGGCCGGCTGATCAATCGTACGTCCATGAAGAAGTTCGGCCTGACGCTGGCCGAGATCACCATCACCTTCGACCGCGATGCCCCACGCTAGGTCGTCACCCTGCCCTGTCTTCCCGTTCTTCCTTTACAGGAAACGACACGGCCCCGGTTCCTGATGGAACCGGGGCCGTTGGCGTCATGGCCTGATCGATGGTTGATCAGTCGTCGGCCGGCGCGTAGGAGCCATCCTCGCGGTGAACCTCTTTACCGGTCAGGCCCGGAGTGAACACGCAGGCCAGATGCATGGTCTTGGTCGCCCGCAGCAGGTGGTCGTCATGCTGATCGAGGATGTAGATGTCGCCCGGCTTGATCGGCCAGATCTTGCCGTCGGCCAGGGTCTCGACCTCGCCCTCACCTTCGATGCAGTACACCGCCTCGAAGTGGTGCTTGTAGTGGATGTGGGTCTCGGTGCCCTCATAGATCCGGGTGATGTGGAAGGAGCAGTTGCCGCCGTCCTCGGCCAGCGACAGGCGGGTGCTATCCCAGTTGCCGTTCTCGGCGGTGACCAGGCGGTCGGTCTGACGGGCTTCCTCGAGATTGCGAACGATCATTGGCGCTCTCCATGGGGTGTCTGGTGTGACGGGCGTCCGGCCCGCTCGATGTGTCGAGGCTCGGGCCGACACCGATGACCACCCGCCTCGTCGGCGACGAGACGGGCCGGGGAATCGATCAGCTCAGGGCCTGGCGGGCACTGGCCTCGAGGATGTCCAGGGCTTCGATCAGGTCCTCGTCGGGAATCGTCAGCGGGCACAGGCACTTGACCACTTCACCATCCTGGCCGCTGGTCTCGATGATCAGGCCGTTCTCGAAGGCCTGGCCGGTGATCTTGTCGGCGATGTCACCGCTGCCGACGTCGATGCCGCGCATCAGGCCACGCCCACGCTCGCTGGACTCGATGCCGCACTCCTCGGTGAGCCAGGCGGCGATCTTCTGGAAGCGCTCCTCGACGATGCGGCCCTTGCGCTGCACGTCACGCTCGAAGGTGTCGTCGCTCCAGTACTGACGCAGCGCGGCGGCGGCGGTGGTGAAGGCCAGGTTGAAGCCGCGGAAGGTACCGTTGTACTGGCCCGGCTTCCACTTGTCGAGCTCGGGGCGCATCAGCACGTGGGCGAACGGCAGGCCGAAGCCGGACAGCGACTTGGAGTTGGTGACGATGTCCGGCACCACGTCGGCGTGCTCGAAGCTGAAGAACTTGCCGGTACGGCCGCAGCCGGCCTGGATGTCGTCGACGATCAGCAGGATGTCGTGGGCACGGCAGATGCCTTCCAGACGCTTGAGCCAGTCGAGACCGGCCACGTTGATGCCGCCTTCGCCCTGCACGGTCTCGACGATCACGCCGGCCGGCACGTCCAGGCCGCCGGACTTGTCGCCGAGCAGCTTCTCGAAGTAGTCGAGGGTGTCGGTGGCCTCGCCCATGTAGCCGTCGTACGGCAGGAAGGACGCGCCCTGGGTCGGGATGCCGCCGGTGGCCTCGCGGAACTTGCGGTTACCGGTGGTGGCAAGTGCCCCCATGGTCACGCCGTGGAAGCCGTTGGTGAAGGTCACGATGTTGTGACGGCCCTTGGCCACGCGGGCCAGGCGGATAGCCGCCTCGACGGCATTGGTGCCGGTCGGCCCCGGAAAGTGCACTTTGTAGTCCAGGCCGCGCGGCTTGAAGATCACCTCCTCGAGGGTCTCGAGGTAGTCGCGCTTGGCGGCGGTCCAGAAGTCCAGGCCGTGGACGATGCCGTCGCTGGCCAGGTAGTCGACCAGGGCCTGCTTGATCTTGGGGTTGTTGTGGCCGTAGTTCAGGGTGCCGGCGCCGGCCAGGAAATCGATGTACTCGCGGCCGGTCTCGTCGGTCAGGCGCGCATTCTGCGCCTTGGTGAAGACGACCGGAAAGGAGCGGGAATAGGTCCGGACGTCGGATTCCATGCGTTCGAGGGTCTGGGTCTGCATTGCGACCTCCTGTCGGAAAGAGCGGAAGAAAGGGAAATTCGGGCGTGACGATGCCGGCCGACGTGGCGCGCCGGCACCGTGGCAGCAGCGATCAGATGTCGACGGTCTGGAAAGGACCGATGCGCACGAGGTTTTCGGGGTCGTGCTCACCGCCCAGCTGATCGGTGGAAAAGTATTCACGGCTGTTCAGCGGCGCCTGCCAGCGGTCGGCCAGGCGGCGGAACAGGCCCCAGGACGCCTGGTTGTCCGGCGTGATGGTGGTCTCGAGGTGGTGCACCTCGGCCAGCTCCGGCCGGGTCATCACGGCCTCCACCAGGCGGCGAGCCAGGCCGGTGCCGCGGGCCTTCTCGCCCACGGCGACCTGCCACAGGAAATAGGTGTCCGGGCAGTTGCTCTTCACGTAGCCGGATACGAAGCCGACGATCTCGCCTTCCTCGTTGGTGGCCACGGCGCAGCTGTCGCGAAACTGGGTCGCCAGCAGCAGATAGGCATAGGCGGAATTGATGTCCAGCGGCGGGCAGGACTTGACCAGTTCGTAGATGCCCCAGCCGTCGTCCGGGTTTGGCTTGCGGATGAACAGCGGGGTGGACTGATGGCCGACGACGGTGTCGGCAATGCTGGGCCGGGCGAGCTCGGCGGAGGGAATGAAGGGCTCTGTGGTCACGTTCATTATCATGTTCGCTTAGCGAATTCGGGAATTAGCATAACAGCTGCTTATCACCTTTTCAAAAACGCTGTTATCCGGACGGCAAGAAACCATAAACCTGTATTATGGCATGCGGTGAAATGCCGCCATGACGGGCTTCTCACAGCATAGCCCGGTCTCGCTCCTCCGGCCTGCCGATGCTTCAAACGCAAGCGGGCCACCCGTTCAGGGTGGCCCGCTCATGTGGCGATGGTGTGACGGCGAGATGTCGCCGTCCGTGGCGTCAGCGACGCGTCGGCGTACGCATGGTCACGAATTCCTCGGCCCCGGTGGGATGGATGCCCACCGTCTGGTCGAACTGGGCCTTGGTCAGCCCGGCACGCACCGCGATGGCAATGCCCTGGATCAGCTCGCCGGCCTCGTCGCCGACCATGTGCGCCCCGACCACCACATCGCTCTCGTCATCGACGATCAGCTTCATCAGGCAGCGTTCGCTGCTGCCGGACAGGGTGTGCTTCATGGGGCGAAAATCGGCGCTGTAGACGCGAATGGCGTCGAAACGCTCGCGCGCGGCCTCTTCGGAGAGACCCACGGTGCCGATGTTGGGGTGGCAGAACACCGCGGTGGCGATGCGCTCGTAGTCCAGCGGCTCGGGCGTGGTGTCGCCGAAGTGGTGCTCGACCAGCTTCATGGCCTCTTCCAGCGCCACCGGGGTGAGCTCGGGGCCGTCGGTGACGTCGCCCAGCGCCAGGATGGACGGCACCGAGGTCTCGAAGCGCTCGTTGACCTTGAGCTTGCCGTCGTCGCTGGTGGCGACATCGAGCTTGTCCAGGCCCAGCCCTTCGAGGTGCGGGCGACGGCCGGTGGCGGCCAGCACCGCATCCACTTCCAGCGTCTCGCCGCTGGTCAGGGTCACCTTGAGGCCGCCCTCGACCTGCTCGATGGTCTCGATGTTGGTGCCGAAGTGCAGGTTGACGCCCTTCTTGTCCATCTCGTCGCGGGTGAACTCGCGCACTTCCTGGTCGAAGCCGCGCAGGAACAGGTCACCGCGGTAGACCAGGTGGGTGTCGCTGCCCAGGCCGTTGAAGATGCTGGCGAACTCCACGGCGATATAGCCGCCGCCGAGCACCAGGAAGCGTTCCGGGAAGCGGTCGAGATCGAAGACGCGGTTGGAGTCCAGCGTCAGCTCATTGCCCGGGAAGTCCGGCACCCAGGGCCAGCCGCCCACGGCGACCAGGATCTTCTCGGCGCTGATGGTCTCGCCGCCGACGCTGACGTGGTGTTCGTCGACCACCGTGGCCCGGCCGTTGATCAGGCGCACGCCGGCGCCGTCGAGCAGCCGGCCGTAGATGCCGTTGAGGCGCTTGATCTCGCCGATCTTGTTGTCACGCAGGGTCGCCCAGTCGAAGGTGGGCGCCTCGGGCAGGGTCCAGCCGAAGCCGCTGGCGTCCTCGAAGCTGTCGTGGAAGTGGGCGGCGTAGGAATACAGTTTCTTGGGCACGCAGCCGACGTTGACACAGGTGCCGCCCAGGTAGCGATCCTCGGCCACGGCAACGCGGGCCCCGGTGGCGGCGGCGGTGCGTGCGGCGCGGACGCCGCCGGATCCCGCCCCGATGACGAAGAGGTCGTAGTCATACTCGGTCACAGACACAGGCATCTCCTGTTGGGTGTGTGTAGATGGGTGCGTGATAGAGGGGATGGGCGTGAGTGGCAGCGATCATACCAGCCGTCGGCAGCCCCCGGGAGGTCCGCGGCCATTGACCGCCGCTATGGTGGTAATAAAAAAAGCAACTTGTCAGCGATCCCGATCATAAGAGCCGCCTCCCTGCCCCATCAAAACGTCATGAGCGCCCCGTCGGCGGGCCTGGGCCGGGTCGCCCTGCCGTATCCCAGCGACCGCGTGGCACCGCCAGGCGAGCCTCATTCGCCGGGCGCATGACGCCTCTCGTTATTTCGATTGTCCTCCCGCCGCCGAACTCTCTATGTTGAAGACCGGACCGGAACAAACGGTCGTTCGCCCCATCCCGAGGCGATACGCATAACAATCCATCCGGCATGGAATACAACATGACAATCAAGAAGACCCTTCTGGCCAGCGCCGTCGGCGCGGCCATGACCGCGGCTGCCATCGCACCGGCCGCCCAGGCCGAGACCACCCTCAGCATGGCCTACGACGCCGACCCGGTGTCGCTCGATATCCACGAGCAGCTCTCCGGCGGTATCCTGCAGCTGTCCCACATGACCTTCGACCCGCTGGTGCGCTGGAACAAGGACCTCGAGTTCGCCCCGCGCCTGGCCACCGACTGGGAGCAGGTCGACGACACCACCCTGCGCATGACGCTGCGTGAGGGCGTCGAATTCCACAGCGGCAACGCCTTCACCGCCGAGGACGTGGTGTGGACCGTGGAGCGTCTGAAGCGCAGCCCCGACTTCAAGGCGATCTTCGCGCCCATCGCCTCGGTGACCGCGGTCGACGAGCACACCGTGGAGTTCACCACCGAGAAGCCCTATCCGCTGCTGCTCAACCTGGCGACCTACATCTTCCCGATGGACAGCCAGTTCTACAGCGGTGAGGACGCCGACGGTGATCCCAAGGACGAGATCGTCAAGAACGGCAACTCCTACGCCTCGCGGCATCTGTCCGGCACCGGCCCCTTCGAGGTCAGCGAACGCCAGCAGGGCGTGCGCGTGGTGTTCGAACGCCACGACGACTACTGGGACGAGGATTCCCCCGGCAACGTCGACAAGATCGTGATGACGCCGATCAGCGAGAACGCCACCCGCGTGGCCGCCCTGCTCTCCGGCGACGTCGACTTCATCGCCCCGGTGCCGCCCAACGACCTGGAGCGCATCCGTAACGACGACGATACCCAGCTGGTCACCATGACCGGCACCCGGATCATCCTCTTCCACATGAATCAGGAGCGCGTCGAGGCCTTCCAGGATCCGCGGGTGCGCCAGGCCTTCGCCTATGCCATCAACCAGGAAGGCATCGCCGACCGGCTGATGAAGGGCTTCGCCACCCCGGCGGCCCAGATGTCACCGGAAGGGTATGCGGGCCACGTCGAGGACCTCGCGCCACGCTACGACCTCGAGCGAGCCCAGGAACTCATGGCCGAGGCCGGCTATGAGGACGGCTTCGAGATCACCATGATGGCGCCCAACAACCGCTACGTGAACGACGCCAAGATCGCTCAGGCGGTGGCCGCCATGCTGGCGCGCATCAACGTCACGGTGGATCTCAAGACCCTGCCCAAGGCCCAGTACTGGGGCGAATACGACGACCGCGTCGCCGACATGATGATGATCGGCTGGCACGCCGACACCGAGGACTCGGCCAACCTGCACGAGTACCTCACCGCCTGCCCGGACGCCGACAGCGGGGCCGGTCAGTACAACGCCGGCAACTACTGCAATCCGGAGCTCGATGCCCTGGTCACCGAGGCCAACCTGGAGGTCGACCTCGAGGCCCGCGCCGAGATGCTGCAGCGGGTCGAGCAGACCCTGCATGACGAGGCCGCCTTCATTCCGCTGCACTGGCAGGACCTGGCCTGGGCATCCGCCGCCAACGTCGACATCGAGCCGGTCGTCAACGTGATGAACTTCCCCTATCTCGGGGACCTGGTCGTCGAGGAAGAGTGATTCCTCCCTCGCCGGCGTCATCGTCGGCGAGGACTTCCCCCCATCCTGACCCGGTGGCGCGCTCGACGCGAGCGTGCCACCCCGTATTGCCTACGGGACGCCACTCATGATCGCCTTTCTGATCAAGCGCCTTTTCCATGCGCTGCTGGTGATGTTCGTCATCAGCGTGATCGCCTTCGCCATCCAGGACAATCTGGGCGACCCCATCCAGCAGATGGTCGGCCAGTCGGTGCCGGAGAGCGAGCGCGCGGCGCTGCGCGAGGAACTGGGCCTGAACGACCCCTTCGCGGTGCAGTACCTGCGCTTCGCCGCCAACGCGGTGCAGTTCGACTTCGGTTATTCCTACGTCTTCAACGAGCCGACCACCGACGTCATCCTGCGCCACCTGCCCGCGACCCTGGAGCTGGTGGCCGCGTCCACCTTCCTGATCATCGCCCTGTCGATTCCCATCGGGGTCTACAGCGCCATCCGGCCGCGTGCCTGGCTGTCGCGGTTCTTCATGGGCGTGTCGATCATCGGTATCTCGATACCGGTGTTTTTGACCGCCATCGTGCTGATCCAGCTGTTCGCCATCGGCGTGTCCTGGTCGCCCTTCCCCGCCGATACCGGCTGGGGCGCCTGGCTCAATGACCTGATCAGTACCGACGGCGGCATGCCGGCCTACGGCCGCGGCGACCCGGTGCCGGTGTTCGGCACCTGGGAGACCAACTTCGCCTCCCTCGAGGGGCTGACCTACCTGGTGCTGCCCGCCATCTCGCTGGCCTCGATCATGCTGCCGCTGTTCATCCGCCTGATCCGCGCCGAGATGCTCGAGGTGATGCAGTCGGAGTACGTGAAGTTCGCCCGCGCCAAGGGCATCTCGCTGCGCCGCATCTACTTCCTGCACGCGCTGAAGAACACCATGCTGCCGGTGATCACCGTGGGCGGGGTACAGATCGGTACCTTGGTCGCCTACACCATCCTCACCGAGACGGTGTTCCAGTGGCCCGGCATGGGCCTGATGTTCCTCGACGCCATCGAACGCTCCGACATTCCGCTGATCGTCACCTACCTGATGATCGTGGGGCTGATCTTCGTGATCACCAACACCCTGGTCGACCTGATCTATGGCCTGGTCAACCCCACCGTCAAGCTGACAGGAAAGCCCGCATGACCACCTCGACCTCATCCGCTGCGAGCTCGTCCACGGCGAGCCGCTGGGAGCGCTTTCGCGACTCCTACCTGCTCTACAGTTTCCTGCGTGACCCGATCGCCCAGGTCAGCCTGGCGGTGTTCATCCTGATGGTGGCCTGCGCCGTCCTGGCACCCTGGCTGGCGCCGATGAACCCCTACGACCTGGCACAGATCGATATCCTGGCCTCGGAGCTGCCGCCGTTCTGGGTCGACGGCAGCGATCCGGCCTATCTCATGGGCACCGATGCCCAGGGGCGTGACCTGCTCTCGACCATCCTCTACGGCCTCAGGGTCTCGCTGATCATCGGCTTCGGCGCGGTGGCGCTGCAGGCCACCCTCGGCGTGTGCTTCGGCCTGCTGGCCGGCTACCTGGGCGGGCGCGTCGATGCCTTCCTGATGCGCATGGCCGATATCCAGCTGTCGTTCTCCACCCTGATGGTGGCGATCGTGGTCGGCGCGCTGTTCAAGGCGATCTTCGGCGGCGCCACCTTCAGCACCTATGCGGTGCCGCTGCTGGTGCTGATCATCGGCCTGGCCGAGTGGCCCCAGTATGCGCGCACCGTGCGCGCCTCGGTGCTGGCCGAGAAGAGCAAGGAATATGTCGACGCCGCCCGCGTGATGGGGCTGCCGAGCCGGCGCATCATGTTTCGCCATATCCTGCCCAACACCCTGTCGCCGATCTTCGTCATCTCCACCGTGCAGGTGGCCAACGCCATCATCTCCGAGGCGGCGCTGTCCTTCCTCGGCCTCGGCATGCCCGAGACCCAGCCCTCGCTGGGCTCGCTGATCAAGTCCGGGTTCGACTACATCCAGTCCGGCTCCTGGTGGATCACCCTGATCCCGGGCCTGGTGCTGGTGGTGCTGGTGCTGGTCATCAACCTGCTCGGCGACTGGCTGCGCGACGTCCTCAATCCGCGTCTCTACAAGGGCTGAGGCCATGCTGAATATCGATACGTCCCCCATGTCCGACGGTCGCCGGCACGACGCGCTCGATCCGCGCCTCTTCATCCGGCACAAGGGCTGAGGCCAAGGAGTTCCCATGTCACTTCTCGAAGTCAACCACCTCGACGTGCGCTTCGCGCTGCGCCGCGGCGACGTCCAGGCCCTGCGCGACGTCTGCTTCAGCCTGGATCGCGGCGAACGCCTGGGCATCGTCGGCGAGTCCGGCGCCGGCAAGTCCGTGGCCGCCTTCAGCCTGCTCAACCTGATCGCCAAGCCCGGCTACATCGCCGGCGGCAGCATCACGTTCGACGGCCAGGAGCTGATCGGCCTGTCCGACCGCGCCCTGCGCCGCATCCGCGGGCATCGCATCTCGATGATCTTCCAAGACCCGATGATGACGCTCAATCCGGTGCTGACCATCGGCGAGCAGATGATCGAGTGCCTGAAGGCCCACCGTCGCATCTCGACCAAGGACGCCCGGGCGATCTCGCTGCGCAAGCTCGAGCAGGTGCAGATCCCCTCGCCCGAGGCGCGCCTCGACCAGTATCCCCACGAGCTCTCCGGCGGCATGCGTCAGCGCGTGATCATCGCCATCGCGCTGTTGCTCGACCCGGACATCATCATCGCCGACGAGCCCACCACGGCGCTGGACGTGACCATCCAGGCCGAGATCATGGCGCTGCTGCTGGAGCTGTGCGAGGAGCACAACGTCGGCCTGGTGCTGATCACCCACGACCTGGGCGTGGTCAGCCAGGTCACCCAGCGCATGCTGGTGATGTATGCCGGCCGCGTGATCGAGCAGGGCCCGACCCGCGAGATCATCAACGACCCGCAGCACCCCTACACCCAGGGCCTGCTCAACGCCCTGCCGCAGATGGCCACGCCCGGCGAGCGGCTCAACCAGATCCCCGGCAGCATGCCATCGCTCAGCCACCTGCCGAGCGGCTGCGCCTTCCATCCGCGCTGCGGCTTCGTCACCCGGCCCGACGGCTCGCGTCGCCAGGCCTGCGTCGACGAGGTGCCCGCCTTCGTCGCCTCGGGCAACTGCCAGGCGGCCTGCCACATGGTCGCCGAGATGATCGAACGCGAACGCATTCCGGCCGAGGAGCAAGATTCATGACCACCGCCTCTCTTTCTTCATCTACCGGCTCCTCCTCGGGCGCTTCGAAGGCGCCGGAGACGGCCGAGCCGCTGCTGTCGATCCGCGGGCTGGAGAAGCGCTTCTCGCTGTCCGGCGACTTCCTCGAGCAGCTCAAGTTCAAGGGCGGCAAGCTGGTGCGCGAGCAGAAGCACGTGCACGCCATCAACGGCGTCGACCTGGACATCCGGCGCGGCGAGGCGCTGTGCGTGGTCGGCGAGTCCGGCTGCGGCAAGTCCACGGTGGCGCGCACCGTGATGGGCCTGATCACCCCCAGCGCCGGGGAGATCCGCTACGATGGCGAGCGCATCGACGACCGCTCCACCAGGGAGCTGCTGCCCTACCGTCGGCGCATGCAGATGATCTTCCAGAATCCCTATGCGTCGCTGAACCCGCGCATGACCATCCAGCAGACGCTGGAGGAGCCGATTCGCCTGCATCATCCCGACTGGTCGCCGGCCAGGGTCCAGGACAAGGTCGCCGAGGTGATGAACGCGGTGGGCATCGCCCCGGACTGGGGGGCGCGCTACGGCCACGAATTCTCAGGCGGCCAGCGTCAGCGCATCGCCATCGCCCGGGCGCTGGCGGTGGACCCGGAGTTCATCGTCGCCGATGAACCGATCTCGGCCCTCGACGTCTCGATCCAGGCCCAGGTGCTCAACCTGCTGATGGAGGCCCAGCAGCAGCGCAACCTGACCTACCTGTTCATCACCCATGACCTGGCCGTCGTCGAGCACTTCGGCACCCGGGTCGCGGTCATGTATCTGGGCCGGGTGTGCGAGGTGGCGCCCACGGCGACGCTGTTCGCCACCCCGCGCCATCCCTACACCCAGGCGCTGATGTCGGCGATTCCCCGGCTCGAGGATGACCGCCCGCAGCACATCCGCCTGCAGGGCGAGGTGCCGACGCCGGTGAACCTGCCGTCGGGCTGTGTGTTCCACGGCCGCTGCCCGCATGCCGACGCGCGCTGCCGGGAAGAAGTCCCGACCCTGATCGCCACCGACCAGGGCGGCCAGGTGGCCTGTCATGGGGTGGAGGAAGGCCGGATCTGAGGTATCGAAAAGTGCCTGCGCTCGGCTAGACGCGCGGAGAGACGCTGCCGTTGATCATCCGGCTGACCGGTTGGTCAACGCTGGCTAAGCTGAGTAGACTCACCGTCCCTGGCGCTCCGGCACAAGGAACACTATGGAATTACGCTGGCTGGAAGACTTCATCGCCCTGGCGCGTACGCGCCACTTCTCGCGGGCGGCGGAGACCCAGAACGTGACCCAGCCGACCTTCTCGCGCCGCATCAAGCTGCTCGAGGAGGAGATGGGGGCCACCCTGATCAATCGCCAGACCCTGCCGCTGTCGCTGACGCCGGCCGGCGAGGAGTTCCTGGCGCTGTGCGAGGACGTCACCCGACGGGTGACCACCGCCCGCGAGCGCCTCGGCCAGCTGGCCGAGGCGGACGCCAGCCGTCTGCGCCTGGCCGCGCCCCAGAGCCTGCTGGCCAATTTCCTGCCGGAATGGCTGGCCGATTTCGATCCCGCCCCGCCGGTCACGCCTTACCTGCGCGCTACCGGCTGGCTGGCCGACGACTACTTCCGGGCCCTGGAGCGCCAGGAATGCGACCTGGTGCTCTGCTACTGGCCCGCCACGCCACGCACGTTGCCACTGGAAACCGAGGGCCTGGAGGCTCGGGTGCTCGGCCGCGAGCGGCTGGTGCCGGTGTCGCTGCCCGACGCCGAGGGCAACCCGCGTTTCTCGCTCGAGGACAGCGGGCGTCGTCCGCTGCCGCTGATCGCCTATCACCCCCGGGGAATGATCGACCAGTGCATTCGTGCGCATTTGCAGGCGCTCGGCCAGGTGCCGACCTTCAGCGTGCTCAACGAGAGCATCCAGAGCGGCAATATTCGCGAACTGGTGGGGCTCGGCTACGGACTCGGCTGGCTGCCGGCGCGCTCCATCCAGACCGCGCTGGCCTCCGGCGGTCTGGTGCCGGCGGGCGGCACGCGCTGGCAGGTGCCGCTGGAGATTCGCCTCTTTCGCCACCGCGACAACCCACACCCGGCGGTGGAGGCGCTGTGGCAGCGGCTCGTCGAACCCAGGGCCGACGCCATATGACGCCGGGCCGCCATGCGGCGGATTTCCGCGCCCCGACGGGCCTGGCCAATCGCCACCTGCAGACCCTGTTGCCGAGGATGCTGCCGGCGCCCTCGCCCGCGCTGGCCTGGGAGACGCTGGCGCTGCCCGACGGCGATGTGGTCGAACTCAGCTGGGTGACACCGGGCCCCGCCGACGACGACGCGCCGCTGTTCGTGCTGTTCCACGGGCTGGAAGGCTCGGTGGACTCGCCCTATGCCCGGCAGCTGCTGACGGCGGCCGGCGAACGTGGGCATCGCGCCGTGCTGATGCATTTCCGCGGCTGTGGCCGCCACCCCAACCGTCGCCCGCGGGCCTACCACAGCGGTGACACCGCCGATGCCCACTGGCTGCTGACCCAGCTGGCCCGCCGCCATCCCCGGGCGCCGCGCATCGCCTGCGGCGTGTCGCTTGGGGCCAACATGCTGCTCAAGCTGATGACCGAGGATGCCGGCCGCGAATCCCCGGCGCTGCACGGCGCGATCGCCATCGCCCCGCCGGTGGATCTCGCGGCCAGCGCCGACTGCCTGGAACGCGGCTTCGCGCGGGTCTATCAGCGTCACCTGCTCGGTGCGTTGAAGGCCAAGGTGGCGCCGCGGCTCGAGGCCGGCGAGCTGCCGCTGGCACTGTCACCCCGGGCGCTTGCCGGCCTTGGCACCCTGCGCGAGTACGATGATGTGGTGACCGCGCCGCTGCATGGCTTCGACGGCGCCGCCGACTACTATCGCCGGGCCTCGGCCGGGCCACTGTTGCAGGAGATTCGCCGGCCGACGCTGATCCTCCACGCCGAGGACGATCCCTTCATGCCGCCGGGCCTGTTCGAGAACGTCGCACTGGGCCCGGGCATTCGCCTGGAAACGGCCCGCCACGGCGGTCACGTGGGCTTCGTCGAACGCCGTGACGGGCGGCTGGCGAGCTGGCTCGCGCGCCGGGTCGGCGCTCAGCTGGAGGGCCGGGCCGACACGGCGCCCTGCCTGCGCGAGCCGCTCAGCCGATCGGGCAGCTGACGCCGGTGCCCTTGAGGCCGCAGTAGCCGTCGGGTCTCTTGTCGAGGTACTGCTGGTGATAGTCCTCGGCGTAATAGAAGGTCTCGAGCGGCTCGATGGCGGTGGTGATGGGGCCGCGTCCGACCCGGGCCAGGGCGTCGTCGTAGGCCGCGCGGCTGTGCTCGGCGATCTCGCGCTGGGCCTCGTCGGTGACCAGGATGATCGAGCGATACTGGGGCCCGATGTCGTTGCCCTGGCGATTGCCCTGGGTGGGATCGTGGGCCTCCCAGAAGTGGCGCAGCAGGGTCTCCAGATCGATCGTCGCCGGATCGAACACCACCCGCACCACTTCGGCGTGGCCGGTGCGTCCGGTGCAGGTCTCCTCGTAGGTGGGGTTCGGCGTCACGCCGCCGGCATAGCCCACGGCGGTCACATGCACGCCGGGCAGCTGCCAGAACAGCCGCTCGGCGCCCCAGAAACAGCCCAGCCCGAGCACGATCTCCTGCAGGCCCGCCGGCCACGGCGGCGTCATGTCGCGGCCGCTGACGGTGTGGCGACCCAGTATCTGCAGCGGCGTGTCGCGGCCCTCGGGGGCGTACAGCGGCGAAGTGGTCATCGTGTGGCTCCTTGGTTCGTCTTGCGCATGTCGCTCATCGTGTCAGCGCCGGGGGATCGCCCGGCAGGCTGAAGGTATAGATCAGGTCGACCGCCTGGCTGGCGCCGGATACCGCCTCGAGGTAGAGGTCTCGCCACAGCTTGTAGCGCAGCGTCAGCTCGGCGATCGGCGAGAAGACGCCGACACCATATCCGACGCTCAGCCGATCGGTCAGGTTCCCGGTCACGACCACCTGGCTATCGTCGCCGCTGCCGGCGGTGTCGAGGCTCAGGTCGTCGATGCCGAAGGCCTCGCCGATCGCGCCCACGGCGCCGCCGGCCTGGCCCAGGGTCACGCCGATCAGCGCCGAAGTCAGGGCGCTGCCGCCGCTGCTGTCGTCCGGGGCACGGCCGCGCAGCACGTAGGACAGCGCCCGGGACTCGTTCATGGACGGCTCGGAGAAGATCTCCAGGCTGGGATTGGCCGCGGGCCCGCTGACCCGCAGACCGGCCACCACCTCGTCCTGGGTATTGTCCGGATTGCGCACCGCCTCGAAGTCGAGCAGCGGCTGGCCCGGGGGGCCGCTGAAGTAGAGGATGCCCTCGCGGACGATCAGGTCCTGGCCGAAGGCCCGGAAGCGTCCGTCTTCCAGGTTGACGTTGCCGAACAGCTGCACGGGGCCGTCGGACTGGCGCACCTGCAGGTCGCCGCGCAGGTCGGTCTCGAGCCCGTAGGCCTCGAGACGCATGTCCGGCCCCAGCACCAGGTCCACCTGGACGTCCAGCGCCATGCCGGCCTGCTGCATGGCCTCGGCGGTGCTCGCCCCCGGCTCCTCGCTGGCGGCCTGGCGGTCGGCGGCCTCGGCCTCCTCGCGGGTGACGATGACCTCGTCGGGGCTCGGCGAGACCGCCGAGGCCGGTACCTTGCCGACCTCGAGCCGGGCCCAGGGAATGCCGACCTCGCCGCGCACCCGCAGCCGGTCCGGATCGGCGCGGATCGACAGGTCCGGGGCGATGTGCAGCCGCCCGAACCCCGGCAGCGCGGCCAGCAGCGGCGCGTCGCGCCCTTCCAGGTCGAGGGCCGCCTGCCACGCGGCCGACGAGGGCCAGCGGGCATCGCCGGTGATGTTCATCCGGCCTTCCTCGCCTTCCAGGTAGCCGTCGATGTCGGCGCGGTCGCCGGACAGGTCGACCTCAAGCTCGCCGTCGGCCACCGACAGCGGCAGCCCGAGACCCTCGGCGCGCAGGCCGGCCAGCGCGAGGCGGCCGTCCAGCCGCGGCTGCTCGCGGTCGCCGGTGATGTCGATACCGGCGTCGAGGGCGCCTTCCAGGGTCTCCATGTCTGCGACCAGCGGCCGGTACGGCGCCAGTCGCACGTTGTCGATCTCGAAGCGCCCTTCCAGGCGGCCGGCACCCATGGGCTCGATGATGCCCAGGTCGAGGCGCATCGCACCCTGTTCGCCGAAGGTCAGCCCCAGGTCGACGTCGGCACGCTCCTGATCGGCGTCGAGGGCGAGCGAGAGCCCGGTGCCGGGCACCGACCACGGCTGGCCATAGGCGTCCTGGCCGTTGATCTCGGCCTGGCTGTCGAGATTCGCGCTGGCCTGCCAGCGGGCGCCGCCGTTCGACCATTCGGCCACCAGGCCGCCCTCGGTGGCGCCGTCGATGGCCCATCCCGGCGGCATGGCGTCGTTGATCAGGTCCATCGGCAGCTCGCGGATCGCGAGCTCGGCGCGTCCGCTGTCCGGCGACGCCGACAGCGGTGCCGTCAGGCACAGCCCGCCGCCCTCGGCGCGGGTCAGGCAAAACGGCTGGACCTCCACGGCGCTGGCGGTCAGGTCGGCATCGAAGGCCAGCGCCTGGTCGAGGCCGAGGCTGCCGTAGGCGGTCTCGGCGTCCAGCGGCGTCAGCCGCCCGCGATAGTGCTCGCGGGCCTCGTCCAGCGCGCCCTCGAGGGCCAGGTTCAGCGCCGACAGCGGCCCGTCCGGGTCGCCTTCCACGTCGAGGGTCAGGCGATGCTCGGAGAGCCTGCCGTCGAGGCCCAGCGCGATAGACGTGAAGGCCTGGCCACCGGCGGCGACGTCGTCGGCGGCCAGGCTCAGGTCGAGGCTCGGGTCGTCGAGGCCGGCCACCTCGCCGTCCAGGCGCAGCCGGGCGAGGCGGTTGTCGCCGAAGGCCAGCCGATCGCCGCTCAGGGACAGCGACAGCTGCGGCCGCTCGACGCTGCCGCGGGCCTCGATGTCGCCGTCGAGCGCCCCGTCGAGCTCGGGATGGAGGGTGTCCAGTCGCGGCATGTCGATGCGGGCGTCCAGGTCCAGCTCGCTCGGCGCGACCCGGCCCGAGGCGTCCAGGCGATTGTCGCCCTGGCGCAGGCTCAGCGAGGCGATGTCCCAGTTCATGTCGTGATCGCCGGACAGCTGCCCCGAGAGCGAGAACGGCTGCTCGGCGAGTTCGCCGTCCACGGCAAGCGTCGGCACGCCGAGCCGCCAGCCGTCGGCGCTCTGGGAGAAGGCCACCTGCAGGCGGCCGTCGAGACGGCCGGCCAGTCCCTCGACGAAGGGCTCGGGGTCGAAGCCGTCGACGTCGAGCCGCGCCGACACCGAGAGCGCCTCGGACCAGTCGATCCGTCCCTCGCTGGTCAGCGTGCCCTCCGGCGGCGTCAGGCGCAGCGGCGCCCAGTCGAAGCGCTGCAGGTTGCCCTGCCCGTTCAGCGCGATGTCTGTGCGCGGCAGCGACGGGCCCTGGGCGGCGAGCCCCAGGCTGACCCGATAGTCGTCGAGCGTGCCTTCGGCGTCGAGGTCGAGGTTCTCGACTCGCCACGGCTCGGTCGGCGTGTCTTGCGCCGTCTCGCTCGCGCCCTCGTCCTCGCCGTTATCCGCGTCCTCGGGCGCCGCCACGGCGCCGGGCAGCGGCCACTGCAGCTCGGGGCTGGTCAGGCGAGCGGAGAACGGCATCGTCGGGTCCAGGGCGTCGAGGCGGGCCGTCAGGCTGGCTTCCATGGGGCCGCTGGCAGTCAGCGCCACGTCCAGGTCGCCAAGGTCCCCGCTCAGGGCCAGCTCGAGCCGCTGGCCGGCCAGGGCCGGCAGGCGCTCGGGCAGGTAGAAGTCGGCGCCCAGCTGTACGTCGAGGGGATAGTCATCGCGCAGGGTGACCTCGGCCTGGAGGGTGGCGTCGGCCTCCCGGGAGGCGACGGCGAGCGGGTGCACGGCGATGTGCTGGTCGCGGGCGGTGACGCTGAGATCGAGCCGGTCGATGACGTAGGCCTGCGCGCCCTCGAAGGCCGCGTCTTCCACGGTCAGACTCGGTACCTCCACCGCCAGCGGCAGGGTGACGTCCGGCAGCCGGAGGCGCTCCTCGGCCGGTGAGTCCGGCGACGCCGGCGAATCGCTCACTCCTGCGGCGGCCGCGGCGACGCTGGCCGGCAGCGGCGAGCGCACCGCCACGGCGGCGTCGATCGCGATGGCCGTGAGCACGTCGTCGCGGCTTTCCGCCTCGCTCAGGGCGAGCCGGTTGCCCGGCGAGATCGACGGCGTCAGCCGCAGCCCGACCAGGCGCGTCGGCGACAGGGTCAGGGCGTTACCTTCGGCCTCGGCGCCGCTCTCGAAGTGCCGCCAGCCAAGGCGGGTGCCATCGGCGAGGCGCACCTCGACGTCATCCAGCAACAGCTCGCGCAGCGCCACCGGCAGCGGCAGCTGAATCGGCCCGGGCGGGCCGCCGTCGCCCTCTTCCGCCACCGGCTCCTCGGCGGCGTCGCTCGCGCCGAGGCGGATGCGGGCGCCCGCCACGGCCAGGCGGTCGATGCACAGCCGCCCCTGGAGCAGACAGTCGTCGGCCCAGGCGAGCTCGACGTCGGACACCGCGACGCTGGCCGGGCCGGCCGTCAGGCGCAGCCCCTCGATCCTGAGCGTGTCCAGGGGCGCGCCCTCGACGCGCTCGACCTCGAGCAGGCCGAGCCGCTCGGCCTGGGTGAACAGGGCGCTGGTGCCCCAGGGCGACAGGGCCAGGCCAAGCAGCAGCATGACCAGGCCGATCAGCCACAGCGGCAGCAGGATCAACAGCCGGAGCAGGGCCCAGCTAAGGCGGCGCATTCTCACGATGATGACTCTCGCGGCAGCGTCGTCCGGGGCGCGGTGAGCCACGGACGACGGGGGTGAACGGTGACGATGATCGGTGCCCGGCGCACGCTAGAACTCCGGGCCGATAGCGAAGTGGATGCGATAGGCGTCGTCGCTGTCGAAGGGATGGGCGACATCGAAGCGGATCGGCCCCACCGGCGAGATCCAGCGCACGCCGAGGCCGGCGCTGGTGTTCAGCTCTTGGGGCCACCAGTCGGTGAAGGCATCGCCGGCGTCGACGAAGCTGGCCAGCCACCAGGGGCCGGTGATCCGGCGCTGTGCCTCGACGCTGCCGACCAGGCGCTGCTCGCCGCCGACCAGCTCGCCGTCGCTGTTCTCCGGCGACAGGGTCTCGTAGCCATAGCCGCGCACGCTGGTGTCGCCGCCGACGAAGAAACGCAGCGACGGCGGGATGTTCTCGAAGTCGTCGGTGACGATGCTGCCCGCGCCGACGCGACCCACGAAGCGGTAGTCGTCGCCGAGGCTGCGGACCCACTGGGTATCGGCATCCAGGCGCAGGAACTCGGCGTCGGAGCCCCAGGCCTCACTGGAGTACTGCACCGAGATCTGCTGGCGATCTCCCCAGCGCGGAAAGGTCGGATTGCGCGAGCGAGTGCGGGTCCAGCGCACGCCGGGATAGAGCAGCAGCACCTGGTTGTCGAGATCGGCCTGGGTGAAGTCCTCGTAGGTGGCGCGCAGGTAGACGATCTGCTCCCAGGCGTTATCGAACTGCCAGCGGCGGCCGAACTCCACGCTGGCCTCGAGGGTTTCGGTGTCTTCGTTGTCCTCGTTGCGCAGCCCGTACTGGAGGCGATAGCTGTCGCGACGCGGATCGTCGAGGGGCATGTTGTAGACGCCGCTGAACTCCTGCTCGGGCCCGGAGAGGTAGAGGTCGTGCTCGAGGCTGTGGCCGTAGCGGTTGACCCAGGGCTGGTCCCAGGAGAAGCGCATCCGGGGGCCGACGTCGGTGGCAAAGCCGATACCGACCTCGAACTGGTGACGATCGGCCGGCGTGACACTGACCTCGATGGGCACCTCGGGCACCGCCGGTGCCTGAAGCGACGCGGCCGCGGCGAGCGCCTCCGCGCTCAGGCGGGGCTCGGGCGGTGGCGCCTCTGGCAGGCCCTCCACGTCGAGGGCGTTGAGAAAGCCGATGGGCGCCGGCGGCAGCGCCAGTTCGCCGATGCCGGCATCCAGCAGCGGACGCACGCTGACCGAGCCGAACCACTCGGTCTGGCCGAGGCGCTGGTTGAAGGTGGCGATGTCGCTGGCGAGATAGGGCTTGCCCTCATGGAACGGCGCCAGGGCCTGCAGGCGTTCGGTCTCGATGTGCTGGCCGTGGAAGCGCACCGGCCCGAAGCGATAGCGCGCGCCGCTGTCCAGGTCCAGCGACAGCCGGGCGCTGTTGGCCCAGGGGCGGATCTCCATGCGCCGTTCGCTGAAGCGCCAGTCGAAGTAGCCGCGCTCGAGGGCCAGGCCGGAGAGCTGGCTGCGCAGCGCATCGAAGGGGGCGTGGCGAAGCACATCCCCCTCTTCCTGGGGATAGTCGTCGATGGCGTCCTGGAAGGGCTGATCGTCGGCGGCGCCACCGGCCAACCCGAAGGCGAGACGCTCGATTCGCACCGGTTCGCCGGGGTCGACGACGATGGTCACCTCTTCCGGTGCGTCGCGGTCGTCGAAGCGAAGCTCGAAGGTGGGCTCGTAGTAGCCATAGACCCTGAGCGACTCGCCGGCCAGGCGACGCACTTCGGATTCCAGCCGCTGCGGCGAGTACTGCTCGGCATCGAGGCCGTCGAGGTAGGTCTCGAGGTTCTCGGCCGGTTCGCCCTCGAGGCCCTCGATATTGGCGTCGAGGGCCAGGACGACGCCCGGTGAGACGAGGCCGGCGACCAGCAGGCCGGTCACGAGACGATTGACGAGACACTTGTCCATGATGTCGGGGTTCCCTGGCTGACGTCCTGTCACTGCCGCAGCGCTTCCAGCTGGGCGTTCATGGCCAGCTGTGACTGGCGCAGCTCCCGCAGTTCGGCCTGCAGATCCGCGAGGCGCTCCTCGAGGGCCGCGGTTTGCTCGCGCTCATCATCGCTCGACGAACCCAGGGCTTCAACGTCGTCGCTCAGCCCGGCCAGGGCCTCGACGGCGCCATCGAGCCGTTCATCGAGCGCCTGCTGACGCTCGGCCTCGCCCTGCTGAGTGCTCTCCAGTGCCGCCAGGCGCTCGGTGAGCGCGGACCGTCCCTCGCGGCTGGCGGTCTCGAGGGCATCCATGGAGTCGCGCACCGCCGCCAGGGTATCGGCGCGCACCTCGCCATCCTCGGCCAGGGTCGCGACCCGGCCTTCGAGCGCAGACTGGGCCTGCGCTTGCGGCGCCAGGTGTTCGTCCTGCCAGTCCGACAGGCGCTCGGTGACGCGGTCGTCCAGCGTGGCTTGTAGCCGGTCCTCCAGCCCCTCGAGCTCGTCGAGGCGTGTCTGGATCTCCGACAGCAGCTCGCCGCGACCCTCGGAGGCGTCGAAGCGGGCATGGACGTTGGAGATCTCTCCGTTGAGGCGGGTCAGCCGCTGCTCCAGGCGCTGACGCTCCATCCAGCCGGCGTAGGCCAGCCCGATCAGCGCCGCGGTGAGCAGCAGGATCAGCAGCCACAGTGGCCAGACGGTCGCCCTGGGCGGGGCGTGTGACCGGTGGTGCCCGGCCAGGCTGGCATCCGGGTCCGGCACGATCGGTCGTGGCTGCCGGCTGTCTTCCGGGCGCTCTGCCATGGTGGTCTCCTTGCGCGTTGCGTGTCGGCGTCCCGCCGGCGATATCGCCGGCACGCGACCCAAGCCCGAGTCCCCTGATCGGAATTGGCGGACCCCAGGCCGGGTGATATGATGCCGTGATCGGACTGGTACAGCACACTGATAGTGTACGGTTTTTTATCGAGGGAGCGAACGGGGCACGGCCGAATCCGGGCCGACATCGACCTTGCACTCCCCCAGCGCACTGGCACACCATGGGTCGCCGACCCATGACTAGCAACGAGGAGAAACGATAATGGCATTCGAACTGCCCGCACTGCCGTACGAAAAGAACGCCCTGGAGCCGCACATCTCCGCCGAGACCCTGGAGTACCACTACGGCAAGCACCACCAGGCCTACGTCACCAAGCTCAACGAGCTGACCGAGGGCACCGAGAACGCCAACAAGTCCCTGGAGGAGATCATCCAGTCTGCTTCCGGTGGCCTGTTCAACCAGGCGGCTCAGGTCTGGAACCACACCTTCTACTGGCACTGCCTGTCCCCGAACGGTGGCGGTGAGCCGACCGGCGCGCTGGCCGAGGCCATCAATGCCAAGTTCGGTTCCTTCGAGGAATTCAAGAGCGCCTTCAACGCCAAGGCCGTCGGCAACTTCGGCTCCGGCTGGACCTGGCTGATCAAGACCGCCGACGGCGGCGTCGACATCGTCAACACCGACGACGCCGACACCCCGGTCGCTCACGGCCAGACCCCGCTGCTGACCATCGATGTGTGGGAACACGCCTACTACATCGACTACCGCAACGCGCGTCCGAAGTACCTCGAGAACGTCTGGAACGTGCTGAACTGGGACTTCGTCGCCCAGAACTTCGCCTGATCCCCAGCGGACTCGCGAACGACAACGGCCCCGCCATCTGGCGGGGCCGTTTTGTTTCTACTGCTTATTAGAGAGTCGGCCTCGATTTACGTCGCGAGCGAAGGCGGGCTGGTTGTCGCCGGAGCACAGCTATCGGAGCGTAGCCTGCTACATGAGGATAGCGAGCACCGCCGGCGGCCAGCCTGTCGAGCGCAGCAGCAAATCGAGCCGACTCAAGGATCGGCGCGGCGCCCGATGCCCCGATAGTGCAGTCCCATGTCGGCGACGTGGGCCGGATCGTAGATATTGCGGCCGTCGAGCAGCAGCTTGCCCTTCAGCTTTGATGCCAGGCGCGGCCAGTCCGGGTTCCAGTAGGCCTTCCACTCGGTGACCAGCATCAGGGCGTCGGCGCCCTCGAGCGCCTCGTCTGGATCGCCGTCGAACAGTTCCAGCAGCGGATGATCGCCCAGCCGTTCACGCAGCGCCTCGGTGGCGGCGGGATCGTGCAGCCGCACGCGCACGCCCTGGGCCCAGAGGGCACGCAGCAGCGTCAGCACCGGCGCATGGTCGATGCGCGCGGTACCGGGCTTGAAGGCCGCGCCCCAGATGGCCACGGTCAGGCCTTCCAGCCGGCCGTGGTAGTGGGCCCACAGCTTGCGGAACAGCGTCTCCTTCTTCTGCTCGTTGATGTCGAGCACCTGATCGAGCAGCGCCGAATGGCGGCCGCTGGCCGACTGGACGTCGGCCAGGCGCATCAGGTCGCGGGAGAAGCTGGGGCCGCCGAAGCCGCAGCCGGGATAGAGGTACTCGTAGCCGATGCGGCTGTCCGCCCCCATGCCCTCGCGCACGTCCTCGACGTCCACCCCCAGGGTGTCGGCGAGGCCGGCGATCTCGTTCATGTAGCTGATGCGAGTGGCCAGCATGCCGTTGATCGCCAGCTTGGTCAGCTCGGCGGCACGCCGCGGCATGCGCTGGAAGACCTCGCGGCGGCGATTGAAGGCGCGCAGCAGCTCGCGCACCTGGCGCTCGGCGTCGCGGTCGTCGCAGCCCAGCAGCCAGCGTGACGGCCGGGTGAAGGTCTCCCAGGCGCGGCCCTCCTCGAGCAGGTCGGCCAGCGCCACGGCGCGCCGGCCGTTGCCGAGGCCGGCGGCCAGGCGGTCGGTCTCGCCGACCGGGAAGGTCGAGTTGTTGACCAGCACGGCGTCCGCGGTCAGCCGCGACGACAGCTCGGCGACGGTGGCACGGCCTTCCTCGCGCTGCTCCGGCGACAGGGCCAGCCACAGCACCTCGAAGTCGTCGCCCTCGGGCTGTTCGCCTGCGCCGAGCACGCTCAGATGGCCCTGGGCGATGCCTTCGCCCAGGCGCGCCATCAGCTGCGGCTCGCTGGTCAGCCAGCCGCTCTCGGACAGGGTCGACCAGTCGGCGCTGGCGTGGGGCCACCAGCTCACCCGGTGGCCGACCGAGGCCAGCGCCGCCGCCGCGGTGGCGGCGGCCAGCTCACTGCCGTGGACCAGAACGCGCATGGCTTACTCCTCGCCGCTGTAGCGGGTCAGCAGCTCGCGGAAGCCCTCGCCGTAGCGGGCATGGCGGCGGCCGTAGGCGAGGATCGCCTCGAGGTAGCCGAGCTGATGGCCGCAGTCATAGGTGCGACCGCGCATGCGCCAGGCGTCGACGCCGTTCTGCTGACGCAGGGTCTCGATGGCATCGGTGAGCTGGATCTCGTTGCCGGCACCGGGCGGCGTCTCGGCGAGCAGCGGGAAGATGGCGCCGGGCAGCGCGTAGCGGCCGATGACCGCCAGGTCGGAGGGAGCCTCCTCGACCTTGGGCTTCTCGACCAGTCCGGCCAGGGCCCCGGCTTCGCCGGCCGCGGGCGGCTCGCCCTCGGGGGCGACGATGCCATATTTGTAGACCAGCTCGTGTGGCACTTCCTCCACCATCAGCTGAGTGCGGCCGGTGGCGTCGAAGGATTCGATCATGCCGGCCAGGTCGTTGCGCTCGAGGCCATCGCCGTCGACCAGCACGTCGGGCAGCAGCACGGCGAAGGGTTCGTCGTCGCCGATCACCGGGCGCGCGCAGAGCACCGCATGGCCGAGGCCCAGCGGTTCCGGCTGGCGCACGCTGATGATGTTGACGTCCTCCGGCACGATCGAGCGCAGCTCCTCGAGCAGCTCGTGCTTGCCCTTGGCCTCGAGGCCGGCCTCGAGCTCGAAGTGCTTGTCGAAGTGGTTCTCGATGGCGCTCTTGCTGCCGTGAGTCACCAGCACGATGTCGCGAATGCCGGCCTCGACGGCCTCCTGGACCACGTACTGGATCACCGGGCGGTCGACGATGGTGATCATCTCCTTGGGGATCGCCTTGGAGGCGGGGAGGCAGCGGGTGCCGAAACCGGCAACGGGGAGAACGGCCTTGCGGATCATGGTGCGGTCCTTGTCGTGTCGCATGTAGCCCGACGCGGCCGGGCATGGGCCGGGCCGTCGGGAACGAGTAGAATGGCATCATACCGAATCATGCCGAGCTCGCCACAGTGGCCGGCCGGCGACACCTACGGAGAGGACAGATGACGGCAAGCCAGTCGCAAGCGGACAACGTCGACGCGGCGGAGATCGCCAAGTTCGAGGCCCTGGCCCATCGCTGGTGGGATACCGACGGCGAGTTCAAGCCGCTGCACGAGATCAATCCCCTGCGCCTCGACTTCATCGACGCCCGCGCCGGGCTGGCCGGCCATCGGGTGCTCGACGTCGGCTGCGGCGGCGGCATCCTCGCCGAGGCCATGGCCCATCGCGGCGCCGAGGTCACCGGCATCGACCTGGGCGAGGCGCCGCTGGCGGTGGCCCGGCTGCACGCCGAGGAGACCGGCGCGAGCGTCGACTACCGCCAGGTCAGCGTCGAGGCCATGGCCGAGGCCCATGCCGGCGAGTTCGACGTGGTCACCTGCCTGGAGATGCTCGAGCACGTGCCCGACCCCGCCTCGGTGATCCGCGCCTGCGCGCGGCTGGTCAAGCACGGCGGCCAGGTGTTCTTCTCGACCATCAACCGCAATCCCAAGGCCTACGCCCTGGCCGTGGTCGGCGCCGAGTACCTGCTGCGCATGCTGCCGCGGGGCACCCACGACTACGCCAAGTTCATCCGCCCCTCGGAGCTCGCCGGCTGGTGCCGAGAGGCCGGTCTCGCGGTCTGTGAGCAGAGCGGCCTGACCTACCAGCCGCTGACCCGCCGCTATCGCCTGTCGGCCACCGACGTGTCGGTGAATTACCTGATGCACTGCCGTCGGGAGGCGTCGTGAGTCGCGAATGGACGACACCCGAGGCGCTGCTGTTCGATCTCGACGGCACCCTGGTGGATACCGCGCCGGATCTGGCCCGTGCCACCAACGCCCTGCGTGACCACCACGGGCTGGCGCCCCTGCCCTACGCGACCATCCGCGCCCAGGTCTCCAACGGCGGCAGCGCCCTGGTGACCCTGGCGCTGGGCCTCGAGCGCGAGCACGACGGCCACGATGATGCCCGGGCCTTCCTGTTGGCCGCCTACGGCGAGGCGGTGGCGGTGGAGAGCCGCGTCTTTCCGCCGCTGGACCGGCTGCTGGACGAATGGCGTGGCGCCGGTCGCCCCTGGGGCATCGTCACCAACAAGCCGCGGGCCTACGCCGCGCCGCTGGTGGAGGCCCTGGGCCTCGAACCGGGCGCGCTGCTGTGCGCCGACGACCTGCCGGTGAAGAAGCCCGACCCGGCGCCGCTGCTCGAGGCGGCGCGGCGCCTCGCCGTGGCCCCCGGCGACTGCTGGTACCTCGGTGATCATCACCGCGACATGCAGGCCGCCAGGGCGGCGGGCATGCCCGCGGTGGCGGTGGGCTATGGCTATATCACCGAAGACGACGACTATCGCCTGTGGCCGGCGGATCGCTGGTTCGACACCGCCGAGGCGTTGACCGAGACCCTGCTGCCGGTCGATCCCAAGCGTTGATGTCCCGTCGGGGCGACACCCCTGTGCCGGCATGACGGCCCGGTCGTGACGGCTCCGGCAGGGGGTAAAACGCGATCAAGGCCATCGACAAAAAAAGCGGGCCTCCCAGTCGGGAGGCCCGCTTTTTCGGTACCCCTGGTCCGCCCCCATGCCGGCGTCCTTGCCGTGCCGGCTTGTCTCGCTGGTCCGGCCCTACTGGCGCGGGGGTTGAGCGTCGAACGCCTCGCCGCTGTGGCCGCGGCTATCCGGCCCCATCAGCCACAGATAGGTGGGCATGATGTCCTGCGGCGTGCGCAGCGTGCCCGGATCCTCCGCCGGATAGGCGGACTGGCGCATGGCGGTGCGGGTGGCGCCGGGGTTCAGGGTGTTGATGCGCAGCGTGCCGAGATGCTCCACCTCGTCGGCCAGCACCTCCATGAAGCCCTCGGTGGCGAACTTCGACACCGCATAGGCGCCCCAGTAGGCGCGCCCGCGGCGACCCACCGAGGAGGAGGTGAAGATCACCGAGGCATCCGGTGAGGCCTCCAGCAGCGGCAGCAGTGCCTGGGTCATCCAGATCGGACCATTGATATTGACCTGCATCACCTGCTCCCACAGCGCCGGATCATACTGGGCGAAGGGCGTGATGCTGCCCAGCAGGCCGGCGTTGTGCAGGATGCCGTCCAGGCGCCCGAACTCCTTGTTCAGGGCCTCTGCCATGTCGTGGAAGTCCTTGAGCGTCGCGCCCTCGAAGTTGAGCGGGAAGATCGCCGGCTGCGGCAGCCCCTCCGACTCGATGGCGTCGTACACCGCCTCCAGCTTGGCGATCGTCCGTCCCAGCAGGATCACCGTGGCGCCGTGGCGAGCATAGCTCAGGGCCGCGGCGCGGCCGATGCCATCGCCCGCGCCGGTGACCAGGATCACCCGGCCGTCGAGCAGCCCCTGCGGTGCCTCATAGTCGATCTTGCAGACCGTCATGATGTCCCTCCGGGGCTAGTTGCCCGACTGCCGCTGGAAGTCGGCGGCCAGATTGGCGGCGCTGCTGTCGGGATATTCCTGCTGCACCCGCTCGAGCAGTGCCTGGCTGGCCTCCGGCTCGCCCTGGCGGGCCTTGAGCAGGCCCAGCTTGTAGAGGGTGTCGGGCACCTTGTTGCTGTCGGAAAAGTCGTCGAGCACGCGCTGGAAGGAGGCCCCGGCGGCCTCGAGGTCGCCGCCGGCCGAATGCAGCTCACCGAGCCAGTAGTAGGCGTTGGCGGTCAGCCCGGCGTTCGGATACTGGTCGACGAAGGCTTCGAAGGCCTGGGTCGCGGCATCGAACTCGCGGGCCTGCACCTTGGCGAAGGCCGCCTGGTAGTCGGCCCGGGCGCCGGCGTCGTTGTCCATCGAGCCCGACGCGCCGGCGGCCTGCCCGGTGGATGATGCCGACGGCTCGCCGGCATTGCCGCCATTGGCCACCTGCTCGGCCGCGGCGGCACCGGCCCCGCCTGTCGCACTGGCGGCGCCGGCGTTCGCGGACAGGCGCTCGTCCAGGTCCATGTACTGCTGACGGGTCTGGCGCTTGAGTCGGTCGAGCTGATAGCGCAGCTCCTCGACCTGGCCACGCAGCTGGCGGAGCTGCTCCTGGTTGCGCTGCAGCTCGTTGAACAGCTCCAGATTGCCACCCGCCGGCTCGCGGGCCGCGGTCTGGTCATAGAAACTGCCGGAGCCGGAGCGGGCGGTGAGATCCTCCACCACCGGCTGCTGGGCCAGCGCCGGGGCGGCCAGCAGGCTCAAGGCGCCGGCGGCGGTCCAGATTCTGAGACGCGGTCTCATCGCTTTCTCCCCTCGCTATCGTGGTGCCGTGCGTGGCGCGGAGCTCAGTAGGCGAAGACCACCCGGCGGTTCTGGGCGTAGGCTTCCTCGTTGCTGCCGCGGGCCGCCGGGCGCTCCTCGCCGTAGCTGACGACTTCGACCTGGGACGGCGACACGCCCTGCACGCTCAGGAAGCGCTTCACGGAGTCGGCGCGACGCTCGCCGAGGGCCAGGTTGTACTCGCGGGTGCCTCGCTCGTCGGTATGACCCTGCAGCACCACGCTGGCGTTGCCGTTGTTCTGCAGGAAACGGGCGTGCGCCTCCAGCACCGACTGGAACTCGGGGCGGATGGTGTCGCTGTCGTAGGCGAAGTAGATGGTACGGACCTCGGGAATGCGCGAGCCGGCCATCTGGCCGGCGCCCTCGCCGAGGCCACTGCCGCTCGCCTGGCCGGCACCGGCGGTGCCGGTTCCCACGCCGGCGGTGCCACCGGCGGTGCCATCCATGGAGCCTTCCTGGGTGCCACCGGTGCTGGAACAGCCGGCCATGACGGCCATCGACATGGCGGCGATCAGAGTGCGGGCATAAGGCTTGAATTGCATCGTATGACTCCTTTCTTTGCGGGATACATTCAGTTCAGAAACGGGGACCAGGCGGGCTCGCGCACGTCGCCCTGGGCCGCGGGAAGACGGAACGAGGCACGACCGTCCGCGGAAACGCCCCCCAGCACCCCATTACCGCCCTGCTGGGTGGCGAAGATTACCATGGTGCCGTTGGGCGCGACACTGGGCGACTCCGCCTGGCGGGCGTCGCCGAGCTCGACCAGCCGGCCGCTCTCCAGATCCTGCTTGGCGACCCGATAGCCGTTGCCGCCGCGATGGATCAGGAAGATGGATTCGCCGTCCGGCGCGAAGCGCGCCCGGGCATTGTAGTTGCCGGTAAAGGTGATGCGCTCCGGCGAGCCGCCAAGCGACTGGCGATAGATCTGCGGGCCGCCGCTGCGGTCCGAGGTGTAGATCAGGCTGTTGCCGTCCGGTGACCAGGCCGGCTCGGTCTCGATGCTCTGGCTGTTGGTGACGCGCTGCAGGTTCTGCGAGGCGACGTCCATGACATAGATCTCCGGCTGGCCGTCGCGGGACAGCGCCATCGCCAGTCGGCGGCCGTCCGGCGACCAGGTCGGGGCGCTGTTGAGGCCCTCGAAGGAGGTCAGGCGCACTCGACGGCCGCTGGCGACTTCCTGCACGTAGATGCCCGGGCGGCCGGACTCGAACGACACATAGGCCAGCTTGCCGCCGTCCGGCGACCAGGCCGGCGACATGATCGGCTCGTCGGAGCTCAGCACCTGCCGGCTGTTGCGTCCGTCGGCGTCGGCGACGAACAGCTGATAGGCGGTCTCGTCGCCGACGCCCTGAGAGGTGACGTAGGCGATGCGCGTGGAGAAGGCACCGCGAATGCCGGTGATCTCCTCGAAGATCTTGTCGCTGATGCGGTGGGCGGCGGCACGCATCTGATCCTGGCCGGCGGTGATCACCTCGCCCAGCATCCGCGATTCGCCGCTGACGTTCATCAGCTCGTACTGGATCTCGACGCCGCCGCCGGTGCGGCTGACCCGGCCGACCACCAGATAGCGGGTGTCCAGGGCCTGCCAGTCACCGAAACTGACGTCGTCGCCGCGGGTCGGCCTGGCGAACATCGCCTCGCGCTCGAGGGGCGCGAAGTAGCCGCTGCGTTCCAGGTCGTCGGAGATGATCCGAGCCACGTCCTGGGGCAGGTTCTCGCCTTCGGCGAACGGCACCACGGCGATCGGCGTGGCCTGCTCGTTGCCCTGGGTGATGTCGATGGTCAGGTCGGCCTGGGCCAGCGACGTGCACAGCAGCAGCACGGCCGCCAGCCAGGTGGTCATCAAGGCTCTCATCAGCGTATGTCCCCCGGTCGGAATCTGAGATTGAACTCACGGTACTGGCGCTGCACCGAAGCGGGCAGCTCGCGCAGTTCGGCGAAGGGCGCGGCGGTTTCCACCGCGCTCAGCGCCGAACGGTCGAAGGCACTGTTGCCACTGCTACGACCGATGTTGGCGGCGAATAGCTCCCCGGAGGGCCCCAGGCGAACCGATATCTCGGCCGCGGCGCCGTCGGGGACGTTGGGCGGAATCGACCAGGCCTGCTCCACCGCCTGGCGCACCAGGTTGATGAAGCCGTTGGCCGCCTCCTCTGCCTGTTGGGCGTTGGCCACGGCCTCGGACTCGCCGGCGATGGCCTGGTCGAGGCTGCTCTGGGCGGCTTCGGCGGCGCGCTGGGCGGCGGCCTCACGCTCGCGCTGCTCCTCAGCTTCGCGCTGGCGGCGGGCCTCTTCCTCGGCCTGGCGCTGGCGTTCGGCCTCCGCTTCACGCTCACGCTGCTCCTCGGCTTCGCGCTGACGACGGGCCTCTTCCTCGGCCTGGCGCTGGCGTTCGGCCTCCGCCTCGCGCTCACGCTGTTCCTCGGCTTCGCGCTGACGGCGGGCCTCTTCCTCGGCCTGACGCTGGCGTTCGGCCTCGGCCTCGCGCTGTCGCTGTTCCTCGGCTTCGCGGCGTTGGCGCGCGGCCTCCTGCTGACGCTCCCGCTCGGCCGCCTGCTCCGCGGCCTCGCGCTCGCGGCGTTCGGCTTCGGCCGCCGCCTGCTCGGCGGCTTCGCGGGCCTGCTCCCGCTCGGCGGCCTGGGCCGCCTCCTGTTCCTGGCGCTGGGCTTGCTGTGCCTGTCGCTCCGCTTCGGCGGCGGCCTGACGTTCCGCCTCCGCCTGCTCGGCGGCCTCGGCCTCCTGACGTTCGCGTTCCGCCTTGGCCGCCGCCCGGGCCTGCTGCTGTGCCTGCTGGGCCTGATCGGTGGCGGTCTCGGCACGCACCAGGGTGGCATTGACGATGGCCTGGTTGGGCGGCTCCTGCTCGGCGCTCGGGAAGCGGATCACGCTGACCACCAGCAGCCCCAGATGCAGCCCGACGGCGAGGATCAATGGCAGACCGTAGCCGACATGGCGATGTTGTTTGGCCATGCGTCCTCCTCAGGCGTCCCCGGGCGGGGGCTCGGAGATCAGTCCGACGTTGACCACGCCCGAGGTCTGCAGGGTGCTCATCAGGGTGACGATCTGGCCGTAGGCGACGTTGCGATCACCGCGGACCAGGACACGGGTGCCCGGCTCGCGCTCGAGCAGGATGCCGACCCGCTGGCCGAGCTGGTCGAGATCGACGGCGGTCTCGTCGCCGCTCAGGCTGACGTAGATCTGGCCCTCGCTGTCCACCGAGACGACGATCGGATCGCGATCCTCGCTGTCCTCGATCGGCTCGGAGGTCACCTGGGGCAGGTCCACCTTGACGCCCTGGGTCAGCATCGGCGCGGTGATCATGAAGATCACCAGCAGCACCAGCATCACGTCGATGAAGGGCACGACGTTGATCTCGTTCATCGGCTTGCGCCGGCCCATGCGATTGAAGGGTCCGTGCATGGCGTGGCCCTCCTCAGCCCGCGGCGGATTCGCCGCGACCCTGCAGGTTGCGGTGCAGGATGGAATGGAATTCCTCGGCGAAGTCCTCGTACTTGCCCAGCAGTCGGCTGGATTCCGCCGACAGCCGGTTGTAGAAGATCACCGCGGGAATAGCCGCGAACAGGCCCATGGCGGTGGCGATCAGCGCCTCGGCGATCCATGGCGCCACAGTACCGAGTGTGGCCTGCTGAGCCATGGACAGCGACTGGAAGGAGCCCATGATGCCCCACACGGTGCCGAACAGCCCGATGTAGGGGCTGGACGAGGCCACGGTGGCCAGGAACACCAGATGCAGGTTGAGGCGGTCTTCCTCGCGGGACCAGGCGACGCGCATGCTGCGTTGCACGCCGTCGAGGATCGCCTGGGGGCTCTGAGTCTTCGGCATCAGGCGATTGAACTCGCGAAAGCCGGCGCGAAAGATGTGCTCGGCGCCCAGGGTCTCCTGCTCGGCGGGCGTCTCGCGATACAGCTCGTTGAGGTCGACCCCGGACCAGAAGCGGTCCTCGAACTCGCGGTGGGCCTTGCGCGCGCGGCGCATCACGAAGGTGCGCTGGAAGATCACCACCCAGGACAGCAGCGAGCCCAGCAGCAGCAGCAGCATCACCGCCTGGACCACGCCGCTGGCGTTCATGATCAGGTGGGGAATGGACATGGCGTCGTTCACGGGAATCCTCGTCTCGTCGAAGTCAGTCTTGGGAAGGTGTCGGCGCCGGGGCGCGGTCGTCCGGGGCCAAGCCGAAGTGCTGCCAGGCCTGGCGCGTCACCACCCGGCCGCGGGCGGTGCGCATCATCAGCCCCTGTTGGATCAGATAGGGCTCGATGACGTCCTCGATGGTGTCGCGCTCCTCGCCGATGGCCGCGGCCAGGGAGTCGACGCCCACCGGGCCGCCGTCGAACTTCTCGATCATCGCCAGCAACAGGCGGCGGTCCATGTGGTCCAGACCGTGATGATCGACGTGGAGCATGTTGAGCGCCTGGTCCGCGATCTCGGCGTCGATGCGCCCGCCGCCGCGGACCTCGGCGTAGTCGCGCACGCGGCGCAGTAGGCGGTTGGCGATGCGCGGGGTGCCGCGGGAACGGCGCGCCACTTCCCGGGCGCCGGCATCGTCGGCGGTCACGCCCAGCAGTCGCGCCGAGCGGGCGACGATCTCGCTGAGCTCCTCGATGGAGTAGAACTCCAGGCGCTGGACGATCCCGAAGCGGTCGCGCAGCGGAGAGGTCAGCAGGCCCGCCCGGGTGGTGGCACCGACCAGGGTGAAGGGCGGCAGATCGAGCTTGATCGAGCGCGCCGCGGGCCCCTCGCCGATCACGATGTCGAGCTGGAAGTCCTCCATGGCGGGATAGAGGATCTCTTCCACCACCGCCGACAGGCGATGGATCTCGTCGATGAACAGCACGTCGCCGGGCTGCAGGTTGGTGAGCATGGCGGCGAGATCGCCGGCCCGCTCGAGCACCGGGCCGGAGGTCGACTTCAGGCCGACGCCCATCTCGGTGGCGATGATGTTGGCGAGCGTGGTCTTGCCGAGCCCCGGCGGACCGAACACCAGGGTGTGGTCGAGGCTCTCGTCGCGACCGCGGGCGGCGTGGATGAAGATCTCCAGCTGCTCGCGGACCCGCGGCTGGCCGATGTAGTCGCCGAGCTGCTTGGGGCGGATGGCGTGATCGAGATGGCCCTCGCCCTCGCGGTTCTCGGCGGCGATCAGGCGGTCAGTTTCCAGCATGGGGGCCCTCCGCCGGCATCGGGATGAAAGGCTGCGAATCGCGCATGGTCATCAGCCTGCCATGCGACGCGCGAGCGCCGCCTTGATGATCGCCTCGGTGCTGCCCTCTTCCTCGAGGCCGGCGAGCATCCGCGCGGCCTCGGCGGGCTTGTAGCCGAGGCTGACCAGCGCCGCCTCGGCCTCGGCCAGCGGCTCCTGGCGCGGCTCGGGGGCGCCGCCGGTCGACGGCGCCGCGCCGTCCGCGGGCGCCTCGGCCTCCCAGTGCGGGAAGCGGTCGCGCATCTCGACGATCAGCCGCTCGGCGGTCTTCTTGCCGACGCCGGGCAGGCGCGTCAGCGACTTGACGTCGTCGTCCATCACGCAGCGGATGAAGGCGTCCTCGTCCATGCCGGAGAGGATGGCCAGGGCCAGCTTGGGGCCGACGCCGTTGACCTTGATCAGGGCGCGGAACAGCGAACGCTCCTGCTCGCGGGCGAAGCCGTAGAGTAGATGGGCGTCGTCGCGCACGGTGAGATGGGTATGCAGCACCACGTCCTCGCCGACCCCAGGCAATGCCACCAGGGTGGTCATGGACGCTTCCAGCTCGTAGCCGACCCCGGCCACGTCCAGCAGCAGCCAGGGAGGCTGCTTGTCGACCAGGGTGCCTCGCAAGCGTCCGATCATGATATGTCACTGTCCTTGATGATGAATCCGCAGCGCGTCGCGCTCACTATACTGGTCCCCCCCGGGCCATGCCAGCCCGTGGAACGCTGTTCGACAACCGCTTCGGCGTCGCCGTCAGGCGACATCACTCGGGGCGAAAGTCGCGCCAGGACGCGCTCTTTCCGCGCCCTCGCCCGCCGCCGCCGTAGCTGCCCCGGCGGATCAGCCCGAGCCGGGCATAGGCGTGGGTCAGGGCGATGGCCAGGGCGTCGGCCGCATCGGCCTGGGGCGTGCCGGAGAGGCCCAGGATGGCGGTCACCATGTGCTGCACCTGGGCCTTGTCGGCCGCCCCGCCGCCGGTGACCGCCTGCTTGATCTGGCGCGGGCCGTACTCGCTCACCGGCAGGCCGTGATTGGCCGCGCAGACGATGGCGGTGCCCCGCGCCTGCCCGAGCTTGAGCGCCGAGTCGGCGTTCTTCGACATGAACACCTGCTCGATGGCGAACTCGCCGGGGCCGTGCAGGCCGATCACCTCGCTGACCCCGGCATAGACCTGAGCCAGGCGCTGGGCCAGGTCGTCGCCGCGAGTGCGGATGCAGCCGCTGGTCACGTACTTCGGCTTGGGCTCGGTGACGTCCAGCACGCCGTAACCGGTGATGCGGGATCCCGGATCGATGCCCAGGATCAGCATGGGCGCTCTCTCGTCGTGAAATGATCAGTCATCATGCAGCTCTTCCAGGCTCTCATCCGAGCCAGGTCGAGAGCGCATTGGTGTGCCGTCTCAATCATGCAGTTCCTCGAGAATGGCATTATCGAAGTCGGCATTGGTGTAAACATTCTGCACATCGTCCAGGTCCTCGAGCCGGTCGACCAGCCCGACGATGCGCCGGCCGAGCTCGGCGTCGTCGATGCGGGTGTAATTGTCGGGATACAGCCCCACGTCGCTGGCCTCGGGCGCGATGCCCGCCTCGACCAGGGCGTCCTTGACCGCGCCGAAGCTGTCGGGGGTGGTGACGACCTCCAGGCGACCGTCCTCGAGGGTCTCGATGTCCTCTGGCTCGGCGGCCAGGGTCGCCTCCATGGCCGTCTCCTCGTCGACGCCTTCCCGCAGCGTCAGTCGCCCCTGCCTGTGGAACATGAAGGCCACCGAGCCGGAGGTGCCGAGGTTGCCGCCATGCTTGCCGAAGGCGTGTCGCACCTCGGAGACAGTTCGATTGCGGTTATCGGTCATGGCCTCGACCATCACCGCCACGCCTTCGGGGCCGTAGCCCTCGTAGACCACCTCCTCCATGGCATCGCCGTCGGTGTTGCCGGCGCCGCGATCCACCGCCCGCTGCACGGTGTCCTTGGGCATGTTGCTGCCGAGCGCCTTGTCCATGGCGGCGCGCAGGCGCGGGTTGTCCTCGGGATCGCCGCCGCCCTGCCGCGCGGCCACGGTCAGCTCGCGGATCAGCTTGTTGAAGATCTTGCCGCGTTTGGCGTCCTGAGCCGCCTTGCGATGCTTGATATTGGACCATTTGCTATGGCCGGCCATATTCCCTCCTTCGTGTCTCGTCGGTGAGTCAGGAAACCGGATTGAATCATCGGCCAGATGAGCCCTCCCGACGACCAGCCTTCACGAGGACGCGGTAAACCCTTCCCTGGGCGCTTCTTTTGACATCCTTGTCAAAAGAACCTCGCTTCGGCTGGTCCTCGGTGCTCAGGTCGAGTGCTGAAGCTTTATTACCCCCAGAAACGACACCGGCGCCACAAGGGGCGCCGGTGCGATCACGGGAGACTCGCCGATTATTCGGCGGCGCCCTCCGCCTTGGCCTTCTGGCGCAGACGAATGTTGAGCTCCTTGAGCTGCTCGCCGCTGACCTCGCCCGGGGCGTCGGTCATCAGGCAGGCCGCGCTCTGGGTCTTCGGGAAGGCGATCACCTCACGGATGGTGCGGGCGCCGCTCATCAGCATCACCAGGCGGTCGAGGCCGAAGGCCAGGCCACCGTGGGGCGGCGCGCCGTACTGCAGGGCGTCGAGCAGGAAACCGAACTTCTCGCGGGCCTCTTCCTCGCCGATGCCGAGCAGTTCGAGCACGCTCTGCTGCATGGCCTGATCGTGGATACGGATCGAGCCGCCACCCAGCTCGGTGCCGTTGAGCACCATGTCGTAGGCGCGGGACAGCGCCTCGGCCGGGTTGTTCTTGAGCGTTTCCACGTCGCAGGACGGTGCGGTGAACGGGTGGTGCAGCGCCTGCAGGCGGGCGTTGCCGTCGGCCTCGAACATCGGGAAGTCGACCACCCACAGCGGCGACCACTCGGCGGTGTAGAGCTCGAGGTCCTCACCCAGCTTGACGCGCAGCGCGCCCAGCGCCTCGTTGACGATGTTGGTCTTGTCCGCGCCGAAGAAGATGATGTCGCCGTCCTCGGCGCCGACGCGGTCCAGCAGCTGCTCGACCACGCCTTCCATGAACTTGACGATCGGCGACTGCAGGCCCTCGAGGCCCTTCGCGCGCTCGTTGACCTTGATCCAGGCCAGGCCGCGGGCGCCGTAGATGCCGACGAACTTGGTGTACTCGTCGATTTCCTTGCGCGTCAGGGTCGCGCCGCCCTTGACCTTGAGCGCGGCCACGCGGCCGTCATCGGCGTTGGCCGGGCCGGAGAAGACCTTGAAGTCCACGTCCTTCATCAGGTCGTCGACGTCGGTCAGCTCGAGCGGGATACGCAGGTCCGGCTTGTCGGAACCGAAGCGCTGCATGGCCTCGGCGTAGGGCATGCGCGGGAACTCCGGCAGCTCGACGTCCAGCACGTCCTTGAACAGGTTGCGCACCATGTTCTCGGTGATCGACATGATGTCTTCCTCCTCGACGAAGGAAGCCTCAAGATCGATCTGGGTGAACTCGGGCTGGCGGTCGGCGCGCAGGTCCTCGTCACGGAAGCACTTGGCGATCTGGTAGTAGCGATCGAAGCCGGACACCATCAGCAGCTGCTTGAACAGCTGCGGCGACTGCGGCAGCGCGAAGAAGCTGCCCGGATGGGTGCGGCTCGGCACCAGATAGTCGCGGGCGCCTTCCGGCGTGGCGCGGGTCAGGATCGGCGTCTCGATGTCGAGGAAGCCCTGCCCCTCGAGGTAGGCGCGCACGCTGTGGGAGATGCGCGAACGCAGGCGCAGCTTGTCGATCATCTCCGGACGACGCAGGTCGATGTAGCGATACTTGAGGCGCACCTCCTCGCCGACCTTGCCGTGCTCGTCGAGCTGGAACGGCGGCGTGGCGGCGGTGTTGAGCACCTCCACGTCCTTGGCCAGCACCTCGATCAGGCCGGTGGGCATGTTCGGGTTCTGGGTGCCCTCGGGGCGCAGACGCACGCGGCCGCTGATGCGCAGCACGTATTCGCTGCGGGCGCGGTCGGCATTGGCGAAGGCCTCGGCGGTGTCGGGGTCGACCACGACCTGGGCGATACCGTCCCGGTCGCGCATGTCGAGGAAGATGACCCCGCCATGGTCACGGCGGCGATGAACCCAGCCGCACAGGGTGACCGTCTGATCCACCATGGTCTCGTTCAGCTGGCCGCTATAATGGCTGCGCATGTCGTATCCTGTTCTGTTGCGTGAAATGGTGTGGGGAGGCGACGACCGCGGTCAGGCCGCCGACCCGGACGTCTCGCCGCCGCCGGCCAGGTTCTTCTTGCTGCCGGACTTGAAGTCGGTCTCGTACCAGCCGCTGCCCGCCAGGCGGAAACCCGCCGCGGAGACCAGGCGGTCGAGCTCGGCCTGTTCGCAGGCCGGGCAGTCGGTCAGCGGCGCGGCGCTGATCTTCTGCAGCTTCTCCAGGCGGTGGCCACAGGCCTTGCACTCGTATTCGTAGATGGGCATGGTTCGATATCTCCCGGTAACGACGTCCCAGAGGGCGATGCGGACCGAGCGGGCCCGCGACACGTTCTGCGATATAGGGTCGGGCGGCGAAGATTCCAACACTGGCCTGCCCTGAAAGCCCGACATTATAGCCTGCCGTCAGGCCCCAGGCCCAGCCCCGCGGTGACGTCTCTAACGACAAGGAAGACCGCCATGCATGCCGTGATTCTCGACGCCGCCAGCCTCGGCGACGATATCAACCTGACGCCGATCCGCGAGCGGGTGTCCCGCCTCGACGTCCATGCCTTCACCGAGTGCGACGAGGCCGTCGCCCGGCTCGCCGGCGCCCAGGTGGCCATCGTCAACAAGGTGGTGCTCGACGCCGACGCCCTGGCCGCCCTGCCCGACCTCAGGCTGATCTGCGTGCTGGCCACCGGCACCAACAACATCGCCATGGACGAAGCCGAGCGCCGCGGCATCGTGGTGCGCAACGTCTCCGCCTACGGCACGGCCAGCGTGGCGCAGCACACGATGATGCAGCTGCTGGCCCTGGCCGGCCGTCTGCGCCGTTACCAGCGCGACGTGGCCGAGGGCCGTTGGGGAGACAGCCCCTTCTTCTGCCTGATGGATCACACCACCCTGCAGCTCGAGGGCAAGCGTCTGGTCATCGTCGGCCAGGGCGAGCTCGGCACCCGGGTCGGCGAGCTCGCCGGCGCCTTCGGCATGGAGGTCATCTTCGCCGCGCGCCCCGGGGCCGAGCAGGATGCCCGCCCCACCCTCGCCGAGCTCGCTCCCACCGCCGATGCCATCAGCCTGCACTGCCCGCTCACCGAGGCCAGCCGGCACCTGGTCGACGCCGACTTGCTGGCGACGCTCAAGCCGTCGGCACTGCTGGTCAACTGTGCCCGTGGCGGGATGATCGACGAGATCGCGTCGCTCGAGGCCCTGCGCGAGGGCCGGCTCGGCGGGCTCGCCGTCGACGTGCTGCCCGAGGAGCCGCCGCGTGACGGCCATCCGCTGATCGATGCCCTGAGCGAGCCGCTCAACCTGATCGTGACGCCCCACAGCGCCTGGATCAGCCCCGAGGCCCGCCAGCGCATCGTCGCGCTTACCGCGGACAACCTCACGCGCCCCCTCCGCGACTGAAGACTCTCATACCGTCGGGCCTTGCCTGGCGGTTCAAGTAAGAAAGATAACGGTATAAATGTGGTGTTGGGTCTCGGTCCGGGCTTGCGAAGGTCGCTCTGGCCCCCGATACTCTCGCCGGTATCGTTTCCCCAAGCCCCTTCATCCGGATGACGGCATGCTGCACAACTTCGGGTCGATCAATCTCGACCATATCTATCGCGTTCCCCACCTGGTCACGCCCGGCGAAACCCTCACCAGCCACGGCTACCGCGTCGGGCTCGGCGGCAAGGGCGCCAACCAGTCGCTGGCCATGGCCCGTGCCGGGGGTCAGGTGCGCCACTGGGGCCGCCTGGGCCGGCAGGACGCCTGGGCACGCGACCTGCTCGAGGCCTCCGGGGTCGGCGTCGACAGCGTCGAACTGGTGGATGAGCCCAGCGGCCACGCCATCATCCAGGTCGACGATGCCGGCGAGAACGCCATCCTGCTGTTCCCCGGCGCCAACCATGGCTTCACCGAGGCGGCGCTGGATGCGCGACTGGCCGAGGCCAGGCCCGGCGACTGGCTGCTGGCCCAGAACGAATGTATCGCCCTGCCCTATCTGTTCGAGGCGGCGCGCGAGCGCGGGCTGCATATCGCCTTCAACCCGGCGCCGATGACCGCCGACGCCGCCGAGCTGCCGCTGGAGGCCTGCCGGCTGCTGTTCGTCAATCGCAGCGAGGCGGAGATGCTCACCGGCCTGCCCGCCGGCAGCGCCGCCTCTGCCCTGCTCGATGCCCTGGCCAGCCGCCTGCCGGCCACCGAGACCGTGCTGACCCTGGGCGGCGACGGCGCCTGGTATCAGGTCGGCGAGACGCGCCACTTCCAGCCGCCGATGCCGGTCACCCCGGTCGACACCACTGCCGCCGGCGACACCTTCATCGGCTACTATCTGGCGGCGCTGCAGGACGGCGAAGGGCCCGAGGCCTGCCTGGAACGGGCCGCCGCCGCCGCCGCCCTGGGCGTGCAGCGCTCCGGCGCGGCCGAGAGCATTCCCGAGGCCGCCGAGGTGGCCCGGTGGCAGCGCCAGACTCAGACCCCGAATACTCCCTGAACCCGACCGCCGAGGACGCCATGTCAGAACCGATCATCTTCGATACCGATCCGGGCGTCGACGACGCCCAGGCCATCGCCATCGCCCTGCGCCATCCCGACATCGAGCTGCTGGGCATGACCACCACCTTCGGCAACGTCGACGTGGAGACCGCCACCCACAACGCGCTGCTGCTGTCCGAGCTGGCCGGCCAGCGCATCCCGGTGGCCCAGGGCGCGGCGGTGCCGATGGTCAAGCCGCGCCACCCGGCACCGGCACACATCCACGGCGCCAACGGCCTCGGCGACATCGACCTGCCGGCGGTGACCGGTCAGGCCGACGCCCGCAACGCGGCGCAGTTCATCGTCGATACCGTCAACACCCGCCCCGGCGAGGTGTCGCTGGTGGCCGTGGGGCCGCTCGGCAACCTGGCCGCGGCGCTGCAGATCGACCCGAGCATCACCGAGCGGGTCAAGCGCGTGGTGGTGATGGGCGGCTCGATCAGGGAAGGCGGCAACGTCACCCCGGTGGCCGAGGCCAACATCTTCAACGACCCGCACGCCGCCCAGCGGGTGCTGACCGCCGGCTGGCCGCTGACCCTGGTCGGCCTCGACGTCACCCATCGCTGCGTGCTGGCGCCGCAGCACATGGAACGCATCGCCGCCGGCCAGGGCAAGCTGGGCGAGGTGCTGGCCGGCAGCTACGCCTTCTACCGCGAGTTCTACCAGGGCGCGCTGGGCATCGACGGCTGCTGCCCGCACGACAGCCTGGCCCTGGCCTGGCTGGTGCGTCCGGAGCTGTTCACCGTCGCCAGCGGCCATCTCAACGTGGCCACCGAGGGCCCGGCGGAGGGACAGACCCTGTTCGCGTCCGAGGGCCGCGAGTTCATCGCCCCGCGCTGGTCGCAGACGCCGCTGGCCGACGTCTGCCTGGGGGTCGACGGCGAAGCCGTGGTCGAGTGGATCACCGAGACCCTCGCCTGATTCGCGGGCATCGCGAAGCCGTACGACACCGCGTCTCGTTCGTGGCGCCGTCAGCCGGTGGTGAAGGCGCCCGGCGCCTCCCCCTCCGCCAGCGCGATCTCCTCGGACTCGACGCTGGTGACCTCGGCGTTCGGCGGCCCCTGCCACAGCCAGACCGTCACGGCCTCGACGTCCTCCCGCGCCCCGCACAGCAGCACCTCCACGCGGCCGTCGGCCAGATTGATGGCGTAGCCGGTCACCCCGGCCTGCCTCGCGCGCTCCTGGGTGGCGCGGCGATACCAGACGCCCTGGACGCGGCCGCTGACGCGCGCCTTGATGGCATGAATCTGCATACGACGCCTCCTGTGGTGAGCGGTTGGCGATGATGATGTCCTAATCTACAGGGTGACATCGGCGTTTGCGCGGCCACAAGCCTCGCGGCGCCGCCTCGCTGCCCCGGTTTCCTCATAAGGGAGACGCCTCATGCCGGTCTTCGATCATCCCGACTTCGACCATCATCTGCAGGTCATCCACGGCTGCGACACGGCCAGCGGCCTGCGCGCCATCATCGCCATCCACGACACCACCCGCGGCCCCGCGCTGGGCGGGCTGCGCATCTATCCCTACGCCAGCGAGGCCGACGCCCTCACCGACGTGCTGCGGCTGTCCCGCGGCATGACCTACAAGTCGGCGCTGGCCGATCTGCCGCTGGGCGGCGGCAAGGCGGTGATCATCGCCGACCCGCGGCGCGACAAGGCGCCCGAGTTATTGCAGGCCATGGGCCGACTGATCGACTCGCTGGGCGGGCGCTACATCACCGCCGAGGACGCCGGCTCCGACGAGGCGGACATGCACGTCATCGCAGAGGCCACCGAGCACGTCGGCGGGCTCGGCCGAGACGGGGCCTCCGGCGATCCCTCGCCCTGGACCGCCCTCGGCGTCTTCCATGCCATGCAGAGCGCCATCTACCACGGCCTCGGCCGGGCGGAATCCGAGGATCAGCTCGCCGGGTTGCGCATCGCCCTCCAGGGCGTCGGACACGTCGGCGGTCGCCTGGCCCGGCGGCTGCACGATGCCGGCGCCCGGCTGGTGCTGGCCGACGTCGATCGCGACGCCGTGGCCCGTCTGGCCAGGGAGCTCGACGCCGACACCGTGGCCCCCGAGGCCATCGTCGATGCCGAGGTGGACGTCTTCGCCCCCTGCGCCATGGGCGCGGCGCTGACGCCGGAAGTGGTGAGGCGCCTCAAGGCGCGGGTGGTGTGCGGTGCGGCCAACAATCAGCTGGCCAGCCCCGAGGTGGCAGACCAGCTGCTGGCCCGCGGCATTCTCTACACGCCCGACTACGTGGCCAATGCCGGCGGCGTGATCGAGATCGCCTGGCAGCGCCGCGACGACGCCCGCCCCGAGGCGGTGATGGCGCATATCGCCGGGATCGGCACGACCCTGGACGAGATCTTCGCCAGGGCCGCGCAGGAAGGCCGCAGCCCGGCCCCGGTCGCCGACGACATGGCCCGGGAGCGCTTCGAGACCGGCGGCTGAGGCTCAGCGAGCCGAAGGGGGACGGGGCTCCGAATCGCCGGTGGCGCCATCGGCGTCCTCCGAGCTCGCCTCGGCGCGGGATGATGCGCTGGCAGGTTCGCCAGCGGGCGTGTCATCGGCCGCCTCGTGGGGCGACGCGTCGTCCCGGTGGCGGCCGGGCCACCACCGCTGGCCGTTGGTCGCGGTCTCGTCCCGGGATTCGTCCTCGACCAGCTCGTGATGCACCAGCACGGCGGTATTGCGCGGGATCACCTTGCCGCCCCGCGCCAGCAGCAGGCTCTTGGTGAAGGCGGCGCCGAACAGCAGGATCAGCGAGCTGTAGTAGACCCACAGCAGCACGACCACCACCGAGCCCGCCGCGCCGTAGGTGGACGCGGTGGCGGTGTAGGCCAGGTAGGTGGCGATGGCGCTGCGACCCACGGCGAACAGCAGCGCGGTGACCACGGCCCCCACCAGCACGTCGCGCCAGCTCAGCAGCACGTCCGGCAGCACCCGGAAGATGGTCGCAAACAGGGCGCCGACCAGCGCCAGGGAGATCAGGAACTCGATGGCCGCCGTCAGTGCGCCGACGAACGGCATCAGGTCATTGGCCGCGTGCAGCAGCGACTTGACCGCCACGCCCAGCACCAGCGACACCAGCAGGATGAAGCCGATGGCCAGTACCACCGTCATCGACAGGGTGCGCTTCTTCAGCAGCAGCAGCACGCTGTTGGCCTTCGGGTGAGCGGTGACACCCCACAGGGTATTCAGCGAGTACTGCATCTGGCCGAACACGGTGGTCGCGCCGGCCAGCATGGCGCCGATCCCCATCAGCGTCGGCCACAGGCCGGAGGCCTCGATGCGCGACTGGGCCACGGCGCTCTGGATGGCCTCGGCCGCGCCGGTGCCCATGGTGCCCTCGAGCTGGGCGACGATCTGCCCCTGGGCGGCCTCCTCGCCCAGCACCAGGCCGATGACGGTCACCGCGATGATGATGGTCGGCGCCAGCGAGAACAGCGTGTAGAAGGCCAGCGAGCCGGCATAGCTGAAGGCGTTGCGCTCGACCCACAGCTTGACGGCATCGCGGGTCACGCCCCACCAGAAGAGTACGACCTGCTTGATACGGCTCCACATCACGATGTCTCCTTCACAGTCCCTTGCCGCTTCAGCATACCGGAGCCCCCCGGTCGTCACGAGCATTAGCATTGCACGGCTTCATGGGGCTCACCATAATGGGGCCCTTTTCCCGCCGGAGCCCCGCCATGTGTCCGCCGCCGGACGCCGAGACGTCCTCCCCCGACTTCGACTGCCTGGTCTTCATCGGCCGCTTCCAGCCCCCGCACCTGGGGCATCTGGCGGTGATCCACGAGGCGCTCAAGCGGGCCCGGCAGGTGATCGTGCTGGTCGGGTCGGCCTGGCAGGCGCGCTCGCTGCGCAATCCGTGGCGCTTCAACGAGCGCCGCCGGATGCTGCGAAGTGCCTTCGACGCCGACGACAACGCCCGGCTCGAGATCGTGCCGTTGCTCGATGCGCTCTACAACAACGACGTCTGGGTCCGCGACGTGCAGCGCAAGGTGCGCGACATCGCCGCGCCGAGCCATGCGCGCCTGCCGCGCATCGGCCTGATCGGCGCCAGCCGGGGCCAGTCCAGCTACTACCTGTCGCTCTTCCCCCAGTGGGAGTCGGTCAGCGTGCCGATGGTCGAGGGCATCTCCGCCAGCCAGATCCGCGAGCGACTGTTTCGCTCGTCGATCGCCGCGGCAGACTACGCCAGCGCCGGCGCCTCGCATGACCTGCCGCCGGGCGTGGTGGACAGCCTCAAGGGGTTCCTCGAGACCGAGGCCTTCGAGCAGCTGGTGGAGGAACAGGGGCTGCTGGAGCAGTACCGACAGGCCTGGGCCCAGGCGCCCTACCCGCCGGTGTTCGTCACCGCCTGCGCGGTGGTGGTCCAGTCGGGGCACGTGCTGCTGGTCAAGCGCACCGCGGCGCCCGGCAAGGGGCTCTATGCCCTGCCCGGCGGCTTCATCAGTCCTCAGGAGCGGCTGCTGGATGCCTGCCTGCGCGAGCTGCGCGAACGGGTGCGGCTCAAGGTGCCGGAGCCGGTGCTGAAGGGGTCACTGCGCGGGCAGCGGCTGTTCGACGAGCCGCATCGCAGCTGGCGGGGGCGCACCTTGGCGGAAGCCTTCTACTTCGCCCTGCGCCCGGAACAGCAGCTGCCGCAGCTCAAGCCGGTCAAGGGCGGCGACCACGCCCGCTGGGTGCCGCTGGCCGACCTCGAACCCGACGCGCTGTTCGAGGATCACTTCTTCATCATCCAGAACTTCCTGGGCCTGCCCGCCGACTTCGGCGGACCCTGACAGGCGCCGGCGAGTCCCCGTCACCCCAGCCATGATGCTGGAACGCTGAAAACGTCGAGATGTCCGTCACGAGCCGTCGAGCGCAGCAGGACATCCCGCCTTTTTCAGGCCTGGAGGAAATCCCGCGGCAGCTTCATCATCTGCCGCCACAGCTTCTCCACCCCCGGCTTGTGCACCAGCGAACAGCGATAGAGGCGGATCTCCAGCGGCACGTCATAGTTCTCGGGCCCCGCCCGCACCAGGCGCCCGCTGTTGAGCTCCTCGCGGATGCAGAAGTCGGGAATCCAGGCCATGCCCACGCCCTGCAGCACCATGCCCTTGAGGCCCTCGGCCATGGCCGTCTCGTAGACCACCCGCAGCCGCATGCGCAGCGGGTCGTTCTTGAGCAGCATGCGCACGCTGCGGCCGAGGAAGGCGCCCTGGGTGTAGGCGAGATACGGCACCTCCTGGCGCCCTTCCAGCGAGAAACGCGGCTTGCCCGCCTCGTCGGGCAGGCTCACCGGCACCATCTTGACCTGACCGATCGAGAACGACGGGAAGACCTCGGCATCGAGCTGCATGGTGGCGTAGGGATCGTAGTAGGCCAGCATCAGGTCGCAGTTGCCCTCCCGCAGCACGTGGATGGCGTCCCCCACGTTCATGGCGACCAGCCGCGTCGGCAGCTCGCCCACGCCCTTCTGCAGGCGCGAGATCCAGGGCGGAAAGAAGCTCAGCGCCAGGGAGTGAGCGGCGACGATGTCGAGCGCCTCGTTGGCCATCGACAGTCCACGCAGGTGACCGAGGCTCTCGTTGAGCTGCTCGACCATGTTGCGCGCGGTGACCAGGAACAGCTGCCCCTGGGGAGTGAGATCGACCGGCGTGGTGGAACGATCGACCAGGGTCACGCCGACGGCCTGCTCCAGGGAACGGATGCGGCGACTGAAGGCCGGCTGCGTGACGTGACGCTGGCGGGCCGAGGCGGAAAAGCTGCGGGTATTGGCCAGGGCAACGAAGTCCTCCAGCCACTTGGTCTCGAGATTCACCACGACTCCGAACGGAATGCATGAAGGCCGCTAATGTACCCCAGCCGGCCTGACGACCCAAGACGATTCGCCGCTTTCCGCGTTCACTGCACCGGCGCGAACAGGTAGGCGCCCCGGGAGACCAGCTTCTTCCATAGCGGGCGCGAGCGGATCTCCTCCAACGAGACCTCGCGACAGTTGGCGAAATCCCGCTCCAGCATGGTTTCCACTTCCGTGGCGAAGCCCTGATCCGGCACGAAGGCGGTGACCTCGAAGTTGAGCCGGAACGAGCGATTGTCGAGATTGACCGTGCCGACGCAGGCCGCGGCCTGGTCGATCAGGATCACCTTCTGGTGCAGGAAGCCCGGCTGGTAGCGGTAGACCCTGACCCCGGCGCGCAGCATGTCCGGCAGGAAGGAGAAGGCCGACAGGAACACCAGCAGGTGATCGGGCCGCTCGGGCATCATGATGCGCACGTCCACCCCACGCATGGCCGCCAGGCGCAGGGCGTCCTGTACGCTGTGATCGGGCACGAAGTAGGGACTGGTGATCCACAGTCGCTCGTGGGCCCGATGGATGGCGTGCTGCACCAGCAGGCTGGCGGTCTCCTGGGGGTCCGCCGGCCCCGAGGGCACGATGACCACGTTACGACACGCCTGATCGCTCTCGCGCGGCACCCAGTCCAGGCGGATCACCTCGCCGGTGGCCCAGTGCCAGTCTTCCCAGAAGGCCTCCTGCAGGCCGAGCACGCTGGGCCCGACCAGCTTGAGATGGGTATCGCGCCAATGGCCGTGACGGGCATGCTGGCCTAGGTACTCGACGCCGACGTTGTGCCCCCCGATCCAGCCCTGATAGCCGTCGACCACCACGATCTTGCGATGGTTGCGGAAGTTGAGCTGGAAGCGATGACGCAGCCCACGTGACGAATGGAAGGCGCTGACCTCGATACCGGCCTCCCTCAGCGCCTTGAGGTAGCGCTCCGGCAGCGCGTGGCTGCCGATCTCGTCGTACAGGAAACGCACCCAGACGCCCCGCTCCGCCGCCGCCCGCAGATGCTCGCTGAGCCGATGACCGAGGTCATCGTCGCGGACGATGAAGAACTGGATCAGGATGTAGTCCTCGGCGGCATCGATCCCGTCGAACAGGCTGTCGAAGGTGGCCGGACCATCGATCAGCAGCTCGGCGTCGTTGCCCCGGGTCATCGGCATCATCGCCAGCTTCTCCACGGCCCGCACGTCGGCCTCACGGGCGCCGGCCAGATAGGGCGCGACCCGCTCACGATAGCCTTCCAGCACGCGGCGCAGCACGGTATCGCGCTCGCCCCTCGCGGAGACGTAGCCGTAGAAGCGCGGGCGCCCGAACACCCAGTAGGCCGGCACCGCCAGATAGGGCACCGTGACCAGCGACAGGATCCAGGCGATCGCCCCCTGGGAGGTGCGCGCCGACATCAGCGCCTTCACCGCCGACAGCATGCCGAGCAGATGAAGGGCGAGGATCAGCAGGCCGAACAGCCATGACGTCATGAGCAGGCTCCCTTTCCGTGGGATGTGCGCGAGGGTCCCCAGCATACGCAAAACGACGACGGCCCCGCCAGATGGCGGGGCCGTCGATTCTCACGCTGGCGTCGGGGATCAGACGCGCTCGGCGATGATCTCCTTCCACTTGGCCGGACCGGTCTGGTGGACCGAGGTGCCCGCGCTGTCCACGGCCACGGTCACCGGCATGTCCTCCACCTCGAACTCGTAGATGGCTTCCATGCCCAGGTCCTCGAAGCCGACCACGCGGGCCTGCTTGATGGCCTGGGCCACCAGGTAGGCAGAACCGCCCACCGCCATCAGGTAGACGGCCTGGTTGTCGCGGATCGCCTCGATGGCCGCCTCGCCCCGCTCGGCCTTGCCGACCATGCCCTGCAGGCCGGTCTGTTCGAGCATGGTGCGAGTGAACTTGTCCATGCGGGTCGCGGTGGTGGGGCCGGCCGGACCGACCACCTCGTCGCCGACCGGATCGACGGGCCCGACGTAGTAGATGAAGCGGCCCTTGAGGTCCACCGGCAGGGTCTCGCCCCTGGCCAGCATGTCGACCATGCGCTTGTGGGCGGCATCGCGGCCGGTCAGCAGCTTGCCGTTGAGCAGCAGGGTGTCGCCGGGCTGCCAGCTCTGCACCTCTTCCGGGGTGATATCGTCGAGGTTGACGCGCTTGACGTTGTCGCCCGCCTCGCGGGTGATCTCCGGCCAGTCCTCGAGCTTCGGTGCCGGCAGCGCCGCCGGGCCGGTGCCATCCAGCGTGAAGTGGGCGTGACGGGTGGCCGCGCAGTTGGGGATGATCGCCACCGGCTTGTTGGCCGCGTGGGTCGGGTAGTCCTTGACCTTGATGTCGAGCACCGTGGTCAGGCCACCCAGGCCCTGGGCGCCGATGCCGGTCTGGTTGACCTTGTCGTAGAGCTCGAGGCGCAGCTCTTCGGCGCGATCGGATGCCCCCCGGGCCTGCAGGTCCTGGATGTCGATCGGGTCGAGCAGCGACTCCTTGGCCAGCTCCATGGCCTTCTCGGCGGTACCGCCGATGCCGATGCCGAGCATGCCGGGCGGGCACCAGCCGGCGCCCATCTTGGGCAGCTGCTCGAGCACCCAGTCGACCACGCTGTCGGAGGGGTTGAGCATGGCGAACTTGGACTTGGCCTCGCTGCCGCCGCCCTTGGCCGCCACGTGCACCTCGACGGTATCACCGGGCACCAGCTTGTGATGGATGATCGCCGGAGTGTTGTCCTTGGTGTTCTGACGCTTGCCGTCCGGGTCGGCCAGCACCGAGGCGCGCAGGATGTTGTCGGGCAGCTTGTAGGCCCGGCGCACGCCCTCGTTGACCATGTCGTCGAGGCTCATGTCGGTCTCGAAGCGCACGTTCATGCCGACGTGGACGAAGACGGTGACGATGCCGGTGTCCTGGCAGATCGGCCGATGGCCGGTGGCGCACATCCGCGAGTTGATCAGGATCTGGGCGATGGCGTCCTTGGCCGCGGGGTTCTCCTCGCGCTCATAGGCCGCCGCCATGGCGTCGATGAAGTCCTTGGGATGGTAGTAGGAGATGTACTGCAGGGCATCGGCGACGCTCTGGATGAGGTCATCCTGGCGGATCACGGTCATGGGCAAGACGCTCCATTGGTGGGTCGACACGCCCGCTTCTCAAGACAGATGCCGGACTCAACGCTGATCCGACAGATGCCTGCGGCCTGAAGCCGGTGGCGGGCTCGAACGGGGCAACATTATATCGCACTTGCCTTCCTACGGCAGCGCCACCGAGGTTAGCGAGGTAAGGAAAACAGAAGATAACGGTATATTTTTTCACCGAAAACCTCGAGGGCTCAGTCCGGCTGGCAGGACGGGCAGCGATAGAGCCGCCGCGAGGCCACGCTGAGCTTCTCGATCGGCCGCCCGCAGCGATGGCAAGGCAGGCCCTCACGCTCGAAGGCGGCGAAGCGCCAGCGCCTGCGGCTGCGCCCCTCGCGCCGGTCGGCGGCGGCCCAGTCGTCGCGGTTGGTCACCCCGCCGGTCTCGTAGGAGCGCCGCGTCAGGGCCAGCATCTGCCCGGCAAGCTCGCGACGCTCGTCGTCGCTCAGGTCGACCGGCCGGGCCCGATGGGAGAGCGCGGCGAAGAACAGGATCTCCGAGCGCAGGTAGTTGCCGAGCCCCGCGACCAGCGACTGGTCCAGCAGCAGGCCGCCCAGGCGGCGCCCGCGCCAGCGCGCGTCCATCAGCCGCTCGACGAGGGTGTCGACCGTGACCTCATGGGTCAGCAGATCGGGACCGAGCCGCGACAGGAAGGGATGCTCGTGCAGGCGCCCTGCTTCCCAGAGCGACACATCGGAGGCGCTGTAGAGGCTCGCCATGCGATCGCCGGCGGTCAGGCGCACGCGCAGCGAGCGTTGGGTATCGGGCTCGCGCTCGGCGTCGTGGAGCTTCCACACGCCATAGAGCTGGTTGTGGGAATAGAGCACCCGACCGTCGTCGAAGCGGGTCAACAGCGCCTTGCCCCAGCTGTCGACCGCCCTCACCTCGCGGCCGATCAGCGATCCTGACTGGCCCGCCAGCTCGGGAAACGCGAACCAGGCGTCGTCGAGACGACGCCCGGCGAGGTGGTCGTGCAGCGCATCCGCCGCACGACGAATCTCGGGGCCTTCCGGCATGCTTTCTCCTTGCTGATACCGTCCCTGCTCAACCGCCGGTGACTAGCCCACGGCCAGCTGGCGCTCCTTGAGCTCCAGCAGCCGGTCGCGCAGCCGCGCGGCCTCCTCGAACTCGAGGTTCTGGGCCGCCTCGGACATGGCGTCCTCCAGCCGGGTGATCTCCTTCGCCAGCTCGGCCGGCCCCAGGTCGTTCGGATCGTAGACCGTCGAGCCCTCGGCCACCTTGCGCTCGCTCTTGCGGCCCTTGCCCTTGCGCCCCGGGGCCTCGGCGGCCTCGAGGATGTCGGCCACCGAGCGATGCACCGTCTCCGGCACGATGCCGTGCTCCTCGTTGTGGGCGATCTGCTTGGCCCGGCGACGCTCGGTCTCGTCCATGGCACGGCGCATGGAATCGGTGATGCGGTCGGCGTAGAGCACCGCCTTGCCGTGGGCGTTGCGTGCCGCGCGGCCGATGGTCTGGATCAGCGAGCGCTCGTTGCGCAGGAATCCTTCCTTGTCGGCGTCGAGGATCGCCACCAGAGACACCTCGGGGATGTCGAGGCCCTCGCGCAGCAGGTTGATGCCGACCAGCACGTCGAACTTGCCGAGGCGCAGGTCGCGGATGATCTCGACCCGCTCCACGGTGTCGATGTCGGAGTGCAGGTAGCGCACCCGCACGTCGTGCTCATCGAGATACTCGGTGAGGTCCTCGGCCATGCGCTTGGTCAGGGTAGTGACCAGCACGCGCTCCTCCACCGCGGTGCGCTCGCGGATCTCGGACAGCAGGTCATCGACCTGGGTGGAGGCCGGACGCACCTCGAGCTCGGGGTCGAGCAGCCCGGTGGGCCGCACCACCTGCTCGACCACCTGACCGGCGTGCTCGGCCTCGTAGGGGCCGGGCGTGGCCGAGACGAAGACCGTCTGCGGGCTGATCCGCTCCCACTCCTCGAACTTCATCGGGCGGTTGTCCAGCGCCGAGGGCAGCCGGAAGCCATACTCGACCAGGGTCTCCTTGCGCGAGCGGTCGCCCTTGTACATGCCGCCCACCTGAGGAACGCTGACGTGGGACTCGTCGATGAACAGCAGCGCGTCGCTGGGCAGGTAGTCGAAGAAGGTCGGCGGCGCCTGGCCCGGCTCGCGGCCCGAGAGATAGCGCGAGTAGTTCTCGATGCCGTTGCAGTAGCCGAGCTCGAGCATCATCTCGATGTCATAGAGGGTGCGCTGCTCGAGGCGCTGGGCCTCCACCAGCTTGTCGTGCTGGCGCATGAAGGCCAGCCGCTCCGCGAGCTCCTCCTTGATGCGGTCGATGGCGCCCATGATGGTCTCGCGGGGCGTGACATAGTGCGACTTCGGGTAGATCGTCATGCGCGGGACCTTGCCGCGCACCTCGCCGGTCAGCGGGTCGAACAGGCTGATGCCGTCGATCTCGTCGTCGAACAGCTCCACCCGCACCGCCTCGTCCTCGGCGTCGGCCGGGAAGATGTCGATCACGTCGCCGCGCACCCGGTAGGTGCCGCGCTTGAAGTCCAGGTCGTTGCGGGTGTACTGCAGCTCCGCCAGGCGGCGCAGGAAGGCCCGCTGGTCGATCAGCTCGCCGCGATTGAAGTGCAGGCGCATCTTCAGGTACTGATCGGGATCGCCGAGGCCGTAGATGGCCGACACCGAGACCACGATCAGGGCGTCGCGACGCTCGAGCAGCGCCTTGGTCGCCGACAGCCGCATCTGCTCGATGTGGTCGTTGATCGAGGCGTCCTTCTCGATGAAGGTGTCCGAGGACGGCACGTAGGCCTCGGGCTGGTAGTAGTCGTAGTAGGAGACGAAGTATTCCACGGCGTTGTCGGGGAAGAACGACTTGAACTCGCCGTAGAGCTGGGCCGCCAGCGTCTTGTTGGGCGCCATGACGATGGTCGGACGCTGCAGGCGCTCGACCACGTTGGCCATGGTGTAGGTCTTGCCCGAACCGGTCACGCCGAGCAGCGTCTGGTGGGCAAGCCCCGCATCGAGCCCGTTGACCAGGCCCTGGATGGCCGTGGGCTGGTCGCCGGCGGGCCGGTACTTGGACTCGAGTCGGAATGCCTTGCTCATCGGGTCTCCTGGTCTGGTGACGACAGGTCACATGAATCTGGGGGCTCAGTCGCGCTGCCGGGTGGTGATCTCCACCGTGGCGGCGGTCATCAGGCGGTGGATCGGGCACTTGTCGCTGATTTCCTCGAGCCGCGCCCGCTGGGCGTCGTCGAGATCGCCGAGGAAGGCCATGACGACCTCCAGACGATAGACGCCGTGGCGCTCCTCGCGTTCATCGCGATTGACCGTCACCTCGACGCCCTCCAACGGCCATTCCTTGCGCCGCGCGTACATCTGGGCGGTGATCGCCTTGCAGGCGCCCAGCGAGAGGTCGAAGTAGTCGTGAGGATCGGGCGCGCTGCCCTCGCCGCCGAAGGCCTCGGGGACGTCAACGAACAGGTCCTCCGCGCCCTCGAGCTCGACCCGCTGACGGAGCACGCGATCGCGCTGGCTGGTGACACGGATCGGCGGCTTCATCACGACACCTCGATGCCGAGCCCCAGCTTCTTCACGGCCTGAATCAGCGCCTCGCGGCGCGCCCGGCCGTCGACCTCCGCCCCGTGGCGGCCGACCTCGACACTCTCGACGCCGTCGAGCATCATCAGGGCGGTGGTGATGCGATTGACCTGATCGGCGTTCTCGACGCCCTTGAAGGTAAGGCTCTGCTGGGCCATGGGCTGGCTCTCCGGTCGGCTGGATGGGAATGGCACGAGTCTAGCATGCCGCCTCGGGGCCCGGCAGCGGTTGCAATGCCGCCCCGACGCCCTCATCTCGGGGGACCAAAGGCCTAAGGAAAGAGACGAGGAAGACCCCACATGAATGATTGGCTCGACCGCCTCGGCGGCCGCCGGGAAGACGACACGCGCCTCGTCTTCGAGACGCCAGACCAGGCCCATCTCGCCATGGACGCCACCGTGATGACGCCGCTGGTCCACCTGGGCATCCTCGATGTCAGCGGCGCCGACGCCGAACGCTTCCTGCAGGGCCAGACCAGCGCCCAGGTGTCGCTGGCCGACGACACCTTCGCGCCGCTTACCAGCTTCTGCACGCCCAAGGGGCGGATGCTGGCCAATGCCCAGCTGTGGCGCGTGGCCGAAGGACACTATCGGCTGCTGATGCATCGCAGCCTGGTGGCCGGCCTGCACGACCATCTCAAGAAGTTCGCGCCCTTCTACAAGGCCGAGCTCAGGGTCCGCGACGACCTGGCGCTGATCGGGCTGATCGGCCGCGAGGCGCCGGCGGTGGCCGAGGCGCGCCTGGACGTGCGACCGCCCACGGCCTGGCATCAGGCCAACGGCGACGATCTTCAGCTGCTCGCCCATCCCGGGCCGCGCCCCCGCCTGCTGGCCAGCCTGCCCGCCGAGCGCGCCGAGGCCGTCTGGCAGTCGCTGGCCGATCAGGCCACTCCGGTCGACAACGCCATCTGGCGCCTGCACGACATCCAGGCCGGGCTGGCCTGGCTGAACGCCGACCAGGCCGACGCCCATCTGCCGCAGATGCTCAACTGGGAGGCGCTCGGCGGCATCAGCTTCAAGAAGGGCTGCTATACCGGCCAGGAAGTCGTGGCCCGCGCGCACTTCCGGGGCCAGGTGAAGAAGCGCCTGGTACGCGGTCAGCTCGAGGGCGAGCGACTGCCCGCCGAGGGCAGCGCCGTGGAGGATGCCAACGGCAAGAGCCTGGGCGAGGTGCTGTGCGCCGAGCTCGACGCCTACGGCCAGCCAGAAGTGCTGGCGGTGATGAGCACCCGGGAAGCCCCCGAACCGCTCAGCGTCGACGGCCAGCAGTTCAAGCGCTTGCAGCTGCCCTACCCGCTCGAGCGCCTGGACCCGGAGAGCCTGGCCACCAAGGCCTGAGCGAACGCCTCACGCACGCACCGGCAGGCCGAACAGCCGCCGGGCGGTGGCGGTGCTGTCCGCCGCCACCCGCTCGGCGGACTGCCCCCGCAGCTCGGCCACCCGGCGACACACCTCGCTCACCCTGGCCGGCTCGTTGCGCTCCCCTCGATGGCCGGCCGGCGGCATGTCCGGGCTGTCGGTCTCCAGCACGTAGCCATCGTCCGGCAGCGCCGCCACGCTGCGCTGCAGTCGCCTGGCTCGTTCATGGGTCAGCGCTCCGCCGAGCCCCACCGCGAAGCCGAGATCGAGAAACGCCTTGGCCTGCTGCGGCGAGCCGGCGAAGGCGTGGATCAACCCGCCGGTCTCGGGCGCCAGCTGACGCAGCCGCTTGGCCAGCCGATCGTTGGCCCGCACGCAATGGATCACCAGCGGCAGATTGCGCGCCTTGGCGAGGCGGACCTGGGCGTCGAACAGCGCCCACTGGGCGTCCAGGGTGTCGGTGAGGCGCGCATCGATGCCGCACTCGCCCAGCGCCACCGCCTCGGGATGCGCGTCCAGCGCCGCCGCCAGGGCATCGATATCGCCCTCGCGGTGATCCTCCATGAAGTAGGGATGCAGCCCCAGGCAGACGCTGACGTCGTCCCGTGCCCCCAGCGCCAGCACCCGCGGCCAATCGCGACGCCGGGTGCCCGGCACCACGAAGTGCTCGACGCCCGCCACATGGGCACGCGCCAGCACCGCCTCGCGGTCGGCGTCGAAATCGGGAAAGTCCAGATGGCAGTGGGCGTCGATGAGCATGGGCTCAAGCTACAAGCTGCAAGCTGCAAGCTGCAAGCTGCAAGTCAGCAGCATGAAACCGCCCGAAGCAAAAGCCCCCCCGAAGGCTCAACCTTCGGGGGGGGGCTTGTCGCTCGGCGCTTGTAGCTCCGGGCGCAGCCCGGGTCAGTGCTCGCGGGTCGGGCTGAAGCGAACGTCCGGCCAGCGCTCCTGGGTCATCTGCAGGTTGACCCGGGTCGGCGCGATGTAGGTCAGGTAGCCGCCGCCGTCGATGGCGAGGTTCTGGCTGGCCTTGCGCTTGAACTCCTCGAGCATCTTGGCGTCGTCGCAGTACACCCAGCGGGCGGTCTGGACGTTGATGCCCTCGTAGAGGCAGTCGACCTTGTACTCTTCCTTGAGGCGATGGGCGACCACATCGAACTGCAGCGTACCCACGGCGCCGAGGATCAGGTCGTTGTTGTCCATCGGCATGAACACCTGGGTGGCGCCCTCCTCGGACAGCTGCTGCAGGCCCTTCTGCAGCGCCTTCATCTTCAGCGGATCCTTGAGGCGCACGCGCTTGAACAGCTCCGGGGCGAAGTGCGGGATGCCGGTGAAGCGCATGTCCTCGCCCTGGGTGAAGGTGTCGCCGATCTGGATGGTGCCGTGGTTGTGCAGGCCGATGATGTCGCCGGGCCAGGCCTCCTCGACGTGGGCACGATCCGAGGCCATGAAGGTCAGGGCGTCGGCGATCTTGACGTCCTTGCCGATACGCGTGTGGCGCATCTTCATGTTCTTCTCGTACTTGCCCGAGCAGACCCGCAGGAAGGCGATGCGGTCGCGGTGGTTCGGGTCCATGTTGGCCTGGATCTTGAACACGAAGCCGGTGAACTTGCCGTCCTCGGACTCCACCGTGCGCAGGTTGGTCTCCCGCGACTGGGGCGCCGGCGCATATTCGACGAAGCCGTCCAGCATCTCGCGCACGCCGAAGTTGCCCATGGCGGTACCGAAGTACACCGGGGTCAGCTCGCCGCGACGATAGGCCTCGAGATCGAACTCGTGGGAGGCGCCACGCACCAGCTCCACCTCCATGCGCAGTTCCTCGGCGGCGTCCTCGCCCAGGATCTCGTCGACCTCGGGGCTGTCGAGGCCCTCGATGCGCTTGTCCTCGGGGATCCGGTTGCCCTGGCCCTGGGTGTAGAGATGGATCACGTCGTTGTAGAGGTGATAGACGCCCCTGAAGTGACGGCCCATGCCGATCGGCCAGGTCATGGGCGCGCACTGGATGTTGAGTACCTTCTCGACCTCGTCCATCACCTCGATGGGATCGCGGATGTCGCGGTCCATCTTGTTGATGAAGGTCAGAATCGGCGTGGTGCGCAGCCGGCAGACCTCCATCAGCTTGATGGTACGGTCCTCGACGCCCTTGGCGCCGTCGACCACCATCAGCGCCGAGTCCACCGCGGTCAGGGTGCGGTAGGTGTCCTCGGAGAAGTCCTCGTGGCCCGGGGTATCGAGCAGGTTGACGATACGCCCGCCGTAGGGGAACTGCATCACGGAGGTGGTCACCGAGATGCCGCGCTCCTGCTCCATCTTCATCCAGTCGGAGGTGGCATGGCGATCGTCGCGCTTGCTCTTCACCGAGCCCGCCATCTGGATGGCGTTTCCGAACAACAGCATCTTCTCGGTGATGGTGGTCTTACCGGCGTCCGGGTGCGAGATGATCGCGAAGGTGCGGCGCAGCGCGGCTTCTTGGGCGATAGGGTCGGTCGACATTGAGGCTCGTTGCTGATCTGTGCTCACCCGCGGACTCGGGCGTCCGAAGACCGCGGGCGATGATGGGTGTGAGAAATGCGAAGATTGTACCGCCAGGCCCGCCCGCTGTCTCGACAGCACGACGTCGGGCAGGCACTCGGCGGCAGGGCGATGGCTTACAAGGATGTCTGAGATCGCCGACAAGGCGCTGGCGCGCCGGCAGACTACTATCAGCGCTGACATCACCTAATAGAGAACAATCAAATGGACGATATCACGCTGATGCCTGAACCTCGCGGGGGATGGCTCATGATGTGTCCCTGCGGAGCCAGTGAGATTCGCCCATCGACGATGGACACCTGGCACGAATTCGGCGTTACCGCGGTCGAGGATCGCACCTACCTGCTGGTCTGCGGCCAGTGCCAGCAGCGCACCGTCTATCGACAGCCGGCGCCGGCCCAGGAGGACGACCGCTAGCCGGCCCCCCTACACCACTGCTCCGAGCGCATCGCCCAGCGCCTCGATGATGAACGCCTTCACCTGCGGATCGTCGGGCTCGGCCACTTCCACCGCCAGCAGGCGCATGGCCAGGATGTCGCTGCCGCGGCTGACATCATAGAGCGGATAACAGCGCGCGCCGGACTGCAGCATCAGAAAGAGCCCCTGCCGTGGGTCCCAGCCGACGCCGCGCAGCGGCTCACGGCGCGGGACGGCGAAGACCACCTCGGGCGCCGCGCAGCCACGCTGGTGCAGTCGATGAAGGGGACGCCGCTCGACCTCGACATGACACATGTGACCGCCTCCGCGCTGACCGCTGGGACCTAAACAATAGTCCAAAGGAGGGAGACCGAAGGCTCATGTGCGGATGAAAGTTTTGCGTCCACGGCGTTGTCGAACAGCGGTCGATCTCCGACTCGGCGCTCAGTGCGCCCTCCCTCGCCTTACTCCCTCAGACCTCCTCGTCCAGGCTCTCGGCCAGCGCCCGCTGCCAGCGGGAATCGCGCTCTCCGCAGGCGATGAAGGCCGGATTGAGCAGCGAGGCCTGACGATTGCAGCGCAGCGGCGTCAGGGTCCGGGCATCCAGCACCTCGCCCCCGGCGGCGGTCACCACCGCCTGCGCCGCGGCCGTGTCCCACTCGCTGGTCGGCCCGAAGCGCGGATAGAGATCGGCGACGCCCTCGGCCACCAGGCACAGCTTCAGCGAACTGCCCCGCGAGACGAGTTCGTGCCGCGGCAGGCGCTCCAGAAAGCCCGCCAAGACCGACAAGCCATGGGAGCGGCTGCCCATGACGTGCCAGGGCTCGCGGTCAGGATCCGGCAGCGCGCGCACGCCGATCGCCCGCGTCTCGCCGGCCTCGCGCCGCCAGGCGCCTTCCCCCAGCCGGCCGAACCAGCTCACGCCGAGCGTCGGCGCATGCACGATGCCGAAGGTCGGCACGCCGTCCTCGATCAGCGCCACGTTGAGCGTGAAGTCGCCGCTGCGCCGGATGAATTCCTTCGTGCCGTCCAGCGGATCGACCAGCCAGTAGCGCCGCCAGGTGCGGCGCGTGGCGTAGGACACGGCCTCCGACTCCTCGGAGAGCACCGGCAGCGTCGGCGTCACCTCGCCGAGCAGCTCGACCAGCGCATGATGCGCGCAGAGGTCGGCCTCGGTGACCGGGCTGTCGTCGGACTTGGTCGCCACGTCGAATGGCCGCCGATAGATCGCCATCACCGCCTCGCCCGCCGCCTCGACGCCCGCCAGCAGCCGCTCGCGCGCCTCGGGCGTGACGAAGGCTATCTCCTCGCAGGTACCGGGCCTCACCATGGCAGGCGCTCGCTGTTGCTGTGCCAGAAGCCGCCGCTGGTGTCCAGGGTCAGCGCCTCGATGCGCTCGGCGAGCCCGGCGGCGGCCTCCTCGGGGCCGATCAGCCCGCCGAAGTTGACCATCCGCGTCTGCACATAGCCCGGATGCAGCTGGGCCACGGCGATGCCGCGCGGCGCCAGGTCCACCGCCAGCGACTTGCCGAAGGCGTTCAGTGCCGCCTTGGAGGCGCGATACCCGTAGCGTCCGCCGGAATCATTGTCGGCGATCGAGCCCATGCGGCTGGTGATGTTGGCGATCTTCGCCCCCTTGCCCAGGCACGGCAGCAGCGCCTCGACCACCCGCAGCGGCGCATAGGCGTTGATCTCCATCTGGGCACGGATCGCATCGAAGTCGATCTCGCCCAGCACCTCGTCGTGCAGCATGCCGGCATTGTTGACCAGCAGCGCCAGCGACTGGCCCTCGAGCTCGGCCGCCAGGCGCGCGACGTCTTCCTCTCGCGTCACGTCGATGCCCTCGATGACGCGAGCCGCCACCTCGGCCAGCTCGAAGGACGCCTCCCGGCAGACGCCGATCACGGCCCAGCCCGCCTCGTGATAATGACGCGCCAGCGCCAGCCCGACGCCGCGATTGGCGCCGGTGATCAGAACGGTGGATGTCATGTCGCCTCCTTGGATATCCAAAACACCATTGTGCAGAAAATTGCTCAAAAATTGTCGCAAGGCGATTTTTTGAGAAGCATAGTTCTCAAAAAAAGCCTCCCTGCTCTATCCTGAGTAGCATATTGCTCAAAACAGATGCCTTCCATGCAGCTGACGATACAGATCCACCACCAGGCACGCTGGCAGGACGCCGCGCTTCTCGAGATTCCTGCGCCGGAACGGGGAACGCGTGGCCCCGCCAGGATGGGATACTTCCAGGACTATGCCCTGGCATGGATGTTCCACGACGACGAACATGCGTGCAGCCTGACCCTGCCCGTCGAACTGATGATGACCCACCGCGGCGATCGCTGGTTCGGCTTTCTCGAGGACATCATGCCGGCCGGTGCCAGCCGCCGCTACTGGATCGACCATCTGGGCCTGCAGGATCTCGACGCCGGCCAGCAGGACAGCGAACTGCTGCGTCTCGGCACCATCGCACCGGTGGGCAATCTGCGCATCCGCGAGGCACTGCCCGAACGCCCGCCCGGGGATGCACTGGCGTCCCTGCGCTTTCCGCTGGAAGACGTGCTGGAACGCCACACCGACTTCCTCGAATACGCCCAGCAGATGGGCGCCGCAAGCGGCGGCGCCACCGGGGCCGGTGGCGAGGCACCCAAGCTGCTGATACGTCGCACCCCGGAGCGTCAGGTGTGGATCGATACCTGGCAGGACGACACCACCACGCCCGACGCCCATTACCTGGTCAAGTTTCCCCGCGGGAGCCGCAGCGACGACGACTGCGACATCCTGCGCGCCGAATATCACTTCTATCGTGAGCTGAATGCCCTCGGCGTGGATACCGTGCCGCTCGAGGGCCTGGAGCTACACGAGGGCACGCGCTATCCCTCTCTCTGGCTGCCGCGCTTCGACGTCGAATGGCGCCAGGGCCAGCTCCATCGCCACGGCCTGGAATCGGTGTACGCGCTGCTCGGCGCCGCACCGGGCACCCACCTGCGCCATCCCGCGGTCATTCGCCGACTGGAGGCGCTGCTGAAGGGACAGCATCGGGTGCGCGAGGGCAACGAGCCCTTCGATACGGCCGCCTTCGTCGTCGACTGGGTCACGCGGGACCTGCTCAATCTGGCCTTCGGCAATTCGGACAACCACGGTCGCAATGCCGCCCTGCTCAAGCGCCCCGAAGGCATATGGCACGCGCCGGTCTATGACTTCGCCCCCATGAAGGCCGATCCCGAGGGCGTGACCCGGACGACACAGTGGGGCCCGGAATTCGAACGAGGCGGAGACGTCGACTGGCCGGCGGTCGCCGAGCACCTGGCGGATCTGGTCGAGCCGGAGCGCCTGATGGGTGAGCTGCGAGCCCTTGGCGAGCGCCTGACGGGCCTTCGCGATCGACTGGCGAATCGCGGCGTGCCGTCGCGCATCCTGGACATGCCGGCGGTGGGGCTGAACCATCTCGACGATCGCCTGACGCGCTGGGGGCTGACATGAAGCCACAGGCCCGCTCTCCCGAAGCGCGCCAGGCGGCGCTGCTCGAACAACTGCGGCTGCTGATGCGCGGCGAGACCACCGAAGGCCGCGTGCTGCGGACGCTGCGTCGCGAGGTCCTGGGCCTGACCCAGACGGCCTATGCCGAGCTGGTCGGCGTCAGCCGGCGCACCCTGTCGGACATCGAGCGGGATGCCGGCAACGCCTCCATGGCCAGCCTCGATCGGGTCTTCCGTCCGCTGGGGCTCAGGGTCGGCCTGATGCCGCGACAGCCCGAACTGCTGGCCGAACTGCTCGACGACGAGTCATGACCGAACCGTTCACGTTCCCCTGGCATCCGGCACCACCTCGCGCCCGAAGCGCTCGCGCAGGGGCTCGAGATAGCTGAGCAGCGCCGGAATCACCGCCAGCACCAGCAGCGTCGAGAGTCCCAGCCCGAAGGCGATGGACACCGCCATCGGGATCAGGAACTGGGCCTGCAGCGAGGTCTCGAACAGCAGCGGCATCAGCCCGCCGATGGTGGTCAGCGAGGTCAGCAGCACCGCCCGGACCCGCTGCACTACCGCCTCGTTCAGCGCGGCATCGATGGCCAGCCCGCGGTGGCGCTGCTGGCGGTAGAAGGTCACCAGGATGATGGCGTTGTTGACCACGATGCCGGAGAGCCCGAACAGGCCGAACAGCGACAGCATGGTCAGGTCGAGCCCCATCAGCCAGTGGCCCAGCAGCGCGCCCACCAGCGCCAGCGGGATCGTCGCCATGACGATCAGCGGCAGGCTCCATGAGGCGAACACCCAGGCCAGCACCACGTACATCAGCGCCAGCCCGACCAGGAGCCCGACGCGCATGTCGGCGAAGGTCTCGCGCTGATCGGCGGCGCGGCCCTCGAAGCTGTAGCGCACCCCGTGTTCGCGCATCAGCGTCGGCAGCACCGTGGCGGCGAGATCGGCCAGGATACGGTCGGGCGTGTTGACCGCGGCGTCCACCTCGGCGGTGACCTCCACCGCCAGCCGTCCGTCGGCGTGGCGCAGCGTCTCGAAGCCCTGGCGATAGTCGAAGCGGGCCACCTGATCGAGGGGCACGAAGTCGCCGTCCGGGGTGCGAATCGACAGCCGCGACAGCGAGCTGAGCCGTTCGCGCTGCTCGCGGGGCAGCAGCACCCGCACCTCGACCTCGTCCGGGCCGTCCTGATAGACCTGCACCAGCCTGCCGTCGTAGGCCGCACGCAGCTGGCGCCCCAGCTCGCGGGTGGTCAGCCCCAGCGCCTCACCGCGCGGACTGACCCGGTAGATCAGCTGCTCGCGGCCCCAGGGCATGTCGTCCTCGGTGGCCAGCACCCCGGGCAGCTGGGAAAGCGAGCGCGACAGCGATGTCGCCGCCGCCTTCAGCGGCTCGGCGGCATCGCCGGTCAGGCGCACGTTGACGTCCTTGCCCGGCGGGCCGGCGCTGCGCTCGCTGATGGTCAGGTTCTCGATGCCCGGCGGCGGGTCGAGGCGTGCGCGCCAGTCGCGGATGATCTCGGCGTTGCGCGCCGTGCGATCGTCGGAGGGAATCAGCTCGACCATGATCGAGCCCAGGTTGTCGCCGCTGCGCCCGGCCTGCCCCTCGGCGATCACCGCGCCGTGTCGCGTCACCGCCTGGGCCACCAGGCCACCGCCCAGCGCCTCGTCGGTGGCCTCGAGGGCGGCTTCCATGTCGCTCAGGAAGGCATCGACCCGGGCGCGATCGGTGCCGGCGACGAAGCTCGCGTTGGCATAGAGCACGTTGGGCTCGGGCGTGGGGAAGAAGTTGAAGGCCAGCCGCCCGCCGGCCAGCAGCCCCACCGTGACCAGCACCATGGCCACCGCTGCGGCCAGGGTCGCGGCCCGGTAGCGCAGCGTCAGCGACGAGAAGCGCCGGAAGGGGCCCTCGCGGAAGGCGTCGAAGGCGGCATCGAAGCGAGCGCGGGAGCGCGCCAGCGGCAACGGCCTCGGTGCCCTGGCGCCTGTCGACGCGGCGGGCACGAAGGCATTGCGAAGATGGGCGGGCAGCACCACGAAACACTCCAGCAGTGAGGCGACCAGCACGCAGATCATCACCACCGGGATGTCGCCGAGGATGCTGCCGATCACGCCGCCCACCATCAGCAGCGGCATGAAGGCCGCCACCGTGGTCAGCGAGGAAGCCATCACCGGCCACAGCATGCGCCGCGCCGCGCCCTCCGAGGCGCGCCGGGATGCCTCGCCCTGGCGAAAGTGGGCATCGGCATCCTCGCCGACCACGATGGCGTCATCGACGATCACCCCCAGCGCCATGATCAGCGCGAACAGCGAGATCATGTTGATCGAGCCGCCGATGATCCAGAACGTCGCCATGGCACCGAGGAAGGCGGTGGGAATGCCGACCGCCACCCAGAAGGCCACCCTCCCCGGCAGGAAGAAATACAAAAGCCCCAGCACCAGCAGCAGGCCGCCCAGGCCATTGCTGATCAGCAGCCCGATGCGCTCGGCGATCAGCTGCCAGGTCTCGTCGTGAACCTCGAGCGTCACCGTGGGCGGCAGCAGCGGGCGCGTCTCGTCGAGCCAGGCCCGCAGCGTCTCGGCCGCCGCCAGGGAGTTGCCGTCCTCGCTGCGCTGCAGCAGCAGCTCCACCGCGCCCTGGCCGTCGCGGCTCAGCGTCACCTCGCCCTGCCGGGGCTCCTGGCGGATGATGGCGATGTCGCCCAGGCGCAGCTGCACGCGATCGCTGCCGAGAATCGGCAGCTCGCCGAAGCCGGCCGACGAGCGGCGCTGCTCCACGGCACGCAGCTCGCGGGTGCTGTCGCGCTGGCCGATCAGCCCCGCCGGCAGGTCCCGGGACATGGCCTCGACGCGCTCGGCGATCTCGTCGAGGGACAGCTGCAGCCCCTCCAGGCGCCGGGCCGGCACCTCGATGCTGATCTGCTGCTCGGGCAGGCCCTCGATCTCCACCCGGTCGAGGCCCGCCTGCAGCAGCGAGTCCTCGAGCCGATTGGCCAGATGACGCAGCTCGTCGTCGGACAGCGCGCCGTGAATCAGCAGCCGCGCCACCGGCTCGAAGTGCGCCACCCGGCTGATGCGCAGCTCCTCGGCATCGACCGGCAGGTGGGTGAACTCGTCGACCCGCTGGCGTACGTCGTCCAGCGCCAGCACCGGATCGGTGCCCTCGCGGAATTCCAGGCTGATGCTGGACACGCCCTGGGCCGAGGTCGAAGTCATGCGCTTCAGCCCCTCGATGCTGCGCAGGCGCTGCTCCAGCGGCAGGGTGATGCCCTGCTCCACGTCCTCGGCGGCGGCCCCGCTCCACACCGTGCTCACGCTGACCACGTCGAGGGCGAAGTCGGGGAAGAACTGGACGTTCATGCGCGCCAGCCCGAGCGCGCCCCCCAGCAGCATGACCAGCATCACCAGATGCGCGGCGACGCGGTGGTGGACGAAGAAGCTCAGCGGGCCGCGACGCCGGCTCATGGGCGCTCCCCGGTCCTGTGGTCTTTTTCCCCGGCGACCTCGACCCTGAGGCCCTCCGCGGCGTTGGGCAGATGGGTGACGATCACCTGCTGGCCGTCGGCCAGCCCCGCGCCGCTGACCAGCACCCAGCCGTCGCCGGGCGCCGTGGCGTCGTTCACCGGGCCATGACGCTCGACGCGCAGCCGACGCATGCGATCGTTCTCATCGCGCAGGTAGAGCACCTCGTCGCCGTAGAGCGCGCTGGCCGGGACCGCCAGGCTATCCGCCACCGCCGGGCGACGCAGCGTCACGTCGACCAGGCTGCCCGGCCGCAGTCCCCGGGGCTCGCCCACCAGGCGCAGGATCGCCTCGGTGCCGCCCGGCGCGCTCTCGCCGACGAAGCCATCGAGGCGAAACCGAGCGCCCTCGCCCTGGGCGACGGGATGCTCGCCGTCGTCCAGCGCCGCCTGCAGCTCGCCGAGATAGGCGCTGGGCACCTGGGCGCGAAGTTCCAGGCCATCACGCGGGTAGATCGACAGCAGTTCGGCGCCCTCGCCGACCCGCTCCCCGGGCGCCACCGTCACGCCGCTGACGATGCCCTCGAAGGGCGCCAGGACCCTGGCTCGTTCGGCGTCGCGACGCGCCTCGGCGAGCCCGGCCCTGGCCTCGGCCAGCCCGGCCTCGAGCTGGGCCAGCCGGGCGGGATGGCCGGCCAGGGCGCCTTCCCGGGCGTCGACGGTCACCCGCGCCTGGGCCAGGGCGTCGCGGGCATCGTCCAGCGACGAGGCCGAGGCCAGATTGCGATCGGACAGCGAGCGCACACGCGCGAGCCGGCGGCCGGCGTTGTCGAGCATCTCGCGCTCCCGGGCCAGCGCGGTGCGATCGCTCTGCTGGCGCACGCGTTCGGCCTCGATCTGCGCCGCCAGGTCGGCGACCCGGGCCTCGGCTCGCGCCACCACCGGCGCCACGTCCGCCTCGTCCAGGACCACCAGCGGCTCGCCTTCGGCCACGCGCTGGCCGTCGCGCACAGGCCGTTCGGCGATGCGCGCGGGCAGCGGCGCGGTGAAGGTCACCGCCTCCGGGGCGACGATCTCGCCGTAGAGCGGCAGCAGCGGCGCATGGCTCGACAGCGCCACGGACAGCGTCTCGACGCGCCAGCTGCGCTCCTGGGGCGCCACCTCGGCGGGCTCCGGGCGCGTCGCCCGCAGGCCGAGAAAGGCGCCGGCACCGAGCGCCAGGAACAGCACGGGGATCAGCAATCGTCGCATCGGCCATCCATCGGACAGGATTCGAAGACTCCAATATACCGTCTGAACCGCGGGGAGAAACCCGAGATTCGTCGTCGGCTTGCGCGCCGTCATGGTTCCGTCATCCCGCGCCCCTAGGGTCGTGCCCCGACTTCCAGGGGAGACGATCGATGCGATAGGGACGCGACATCCTGGGTCTGGGCGTTCAGCTCCGGAGCAGCCGGCCAGGGGCCGGGGCCGGACACGACACCATCACGCCATCATCATCGCCGAAGCCCCGCCGGCCGGCGGTGACCTCCGGGGTGATGAGCGTGGACCTGCTGACCGGGCGCGCCATGCGCTGGTCACGGGGCGGCGACCACGGCCGGTCGGGGAGCGACGCCTGACCGCACCCCGCCGCGGGACGCGGTGCGGAGCGATCGGGTATCATCGCGAGCACGATTCTGCCGCGGAGCCCCCATGCCAGCCGCCCTGCCCCTGCCGCTGTCCACCCCCAACCGCAACATGGTGCGCCTGACCATCGTCCGAGGCATCACCTGGACCGGTTTCCTGTTCGGCATCGTGATCGGCGTGACGGGGCTCGGCTTCGAGCTCGACCTGCCCGCCGTGGGCGCGGTGATCGTGGTGATGGCGCTGATCAACATCGGTACCTGGTGGCGGCTGGGCCGTCCACGGGACGTCAGCCACCGCGAATACCTGGCGCACCTGCTGGCCGACATGGCGGGCCTGACGCTGCTGTTCTACTTCACCGGCGGGGCCACCAACCCCTTCATCAACTACTACCTGGTGCCGGTGACCATCGCCGCCGCCACGCTGCCGTGGCGTCATGCCTGGGGCGTGGCCGCCGCGGGCCTGGCCGGCACCAGCTTCCTGATGATCTTCTATCATCCCGTGCCTCAACTCGGCATGCCGCACCTGCAGGACGGCATCAGCCTGCATATCCTCGGCGTGTGGCTGAACTTCGCGCTGTCCGCGGGGCTGGTGACCTTCTTCATCTTCAAGATGGCCCGCGCCCTGCGCGGCCGCGAGCAGGCCCTGTCGCGCACCCGCGAGGCGGTACTGCGCAACGAGCAGGTGCTGGCCGTGGCCACCCAGGCCGCCGGCACCGCCCACGAGCTCGGCACCCCGCTGTCGACCATGGCGGTGCTGCTCAACGAGATGCGTGAGGACGCCCGGGGCAACGAGCTGCTGGAGAAGGACATCGACCTGCTGCGCGAGCAGGTCGCCACCTGCAAGTCGCGGCTGCGCCACCTGGTGGACAACGCCGACCGGCGCCGCATGGCCAGCCCCGAGGTGCGCGAGGCCACCGAGTGGCTCGAGGAGGTCGTGCAGCGCTGGCTGGTGCTGCGCCCGGACGTCGGCTACCGCCTCGAGGTGACCGGCCGCCGCGGCACGCCGCGCCTGACCGTCGACACCACCCTCGCCCAGGCGATGACCAACCTGCTCAACAACGCCGCCGATGCCAACCCGGACAACATCCTCATCCAGCTCGACTGGAAGGCCGACGAGGTGGTGATCGACATTCGCGATCACGGCCCCGGCGTGTCGCTGGACATCGCCGACCAGCTCGGCGAGACCTTCGTGTCCACCAAGAGCAAGGGCCTCGGCATCGGCCTGTTCCTGACCCATGCCACCATCAACCGTTTCGGCGGCGGCGTGCGGCTGTACAATCATCCCGAGGGCGGCACCCTGACCGAGGTGACCCTGCCTCGCAGCGCCCCCGCCGTCTGAGCGGCCCCGATTCCAGCGAGGATGCCATGCAAGAGACCGACGAACGCCTGCTGATCGTCGATGACGACGAGATGTTCTGCCACGTGCTGCACCGCGCCATGAGCCGGCGCGGCTTCGAGGTGCTGGTGGCCCACGACGCCGAGCACGCCCTGTCGCTGGCGCGCCAGCATGCGCCCACCATGGCCACCCTGGATCTAAAGCTGGAACAGGAGTCGGGGCTCAAGCTGCTGCCCGAGATGCTCGAGGTGGTGCCGGACTGCCGCGTGGTGGTGCTGACCGGCTACTCGAGCATCGCCACCGCGGTGCAGGCGATCAAGCTCGGCGCGGTGAACTACCTGTGCAAGCCCGCCGACGCCGAGGAGATTCTCGCCGCCCTGTCACAGGAAGAGGCCGATCCCGGGGCCGAGGTCGCCGAGCATCCGCCCTCGATCAACCGCCTGACCTGGGAGCATATCCAGAAGGTGCTGCAGGAGCACGACGGTAATATCTCCGCCACCGCCCGCGCGCTGGGCATGCATCGCCGCACCCTGCAGCGCAAGCTGCAGAAGCGCCCGGTCAGGCGCTGAGTCGCAAGCTGCAGCCTGAAACCGCCCACAGCGAAGAAACCCCGAAGGCCCGGGCCTTCGGGGTTTCTTGTCGCTCGGCGCTCGGCGCTTGTCGCTCGGCGATTACTGGGCCGTCCAGCCCAGATCGATGTTCCAGCTGGCGCCGGTGACGGCCCCCGCCGCATTGGAGGCCAGGTAGCCCACCAGCGAGGCCACCTCGCCGGGATCGATCAGTCGCTTGACGGCGGCGTTCTTGAGCATGATCTGCTCGACCACCTCCTGCTCGTCCATCCGGTTCAGTCTCGCCTGGTCGGCGATCTGGTTCTCCACCAGCGGCGTCTTCACATAGGCCGGGCACAGGGCGTTGGCGGTGATGCCCTGCGGGCCGCCTTCCAGGGCCGCGGTCTTGGTCAGCCCGATCAGGCCGTGCTTGGCGCTGATGTAGGCGGCCTTGCCGGGAGACGCGACCTGGGCGTGGATCGAGGCGACGTTGACGATGCGGCCCCAGCCGTTTTCGCGCATCGAGGGCCAGGCGGCCTGGGTCAGCAGGAAGGGCGCGGTCAGCATCAGATCGATGATCCGACGCCACTGCGCCTCGGGGAATTCCTCGATCGACGACACATGCTGAATGCCGGCATTGTTGACCAGGATATCGAGCCGGCCGAAGCGGCTCAGGGCATCGGCGACCGCGGCCTTGCAGGCCTCTCCATCGGTGAGGTCGGCCTGGAAGAAGGCGGCGCCGGCGCGCTCGGCGATCGCCTGGCCCTCGGGATTGAAGTCCACGGCCAGCACCTGATGGCCCTGCTCTCGGAAGTGGCGCACCACGGCCTCGCCGATGCCGCTGCTGGTGCCGGTGACGAGCGCCACGCGCGGCGTGGAAGATTGAGCGGTCATGGAGTCTCCTCGTTGCAGTTCCATGGGAAAGCTGAAGATACGACGCTGCGCCACCAGCATATGAACCTTTGCCGCACTGCACCAGAGCGACCTTTCTCCTACTCGGCGGCAGCCGGCGCCATCACCTGCGCCATCAACCGCTGGGCCAGCCGGCTGCCGTCCTGCACCGAATCGAGATCGGAGAGATCGTCGAGCAGCGTGCACAGCCACAGCCACTCGCCGGCGCGCAGCGATACCGCCTGGAAGGGATAGCGCCCGGAGGGCAGCGCCAGCGTCAGGCGCGCCCCCTCGCCGGGACACGCCTCGTCGTCTTCCGGCACCAGCGCCAGCGACATCGAGCCAGGGGTGATCAGCGCGCCCAGCAGGCCGCGTCGACCGTCCGGCAGCGCCTGGGGCTGGAAGCACAGGGCATCCACGCCGAGCCGCGGGTTGTCGCCGGGGGCGCGGCAAGCGGCCTCCAGGAAGTCGCGCTCCCAGGCCTGCGCCAGGCGGTTAAGGCGGTCGTACTGATCGGCGGACAGGGCCTGCATCACGGCGCTCCTGCGTTGAGATGACACGATGAGATGAACGGGCGGCCAGTATAGCCAGCCGACCGGGGGTTACTGCTAGCATGGTAAGCCTAACGACACCCCGAGGAGCCGCCATGACCCCCGAACAGCGCCTGGAGATCGCCGTCGACATCGCCACCCACGCCGGGCGGATGATCATCGAGGCCCGCGAACAGGGCGATTTCGACCATCGCTACAAGCAGGGCCAGGAACTGGTCACCGACATCGACCTGCAGGTGGACACCTACATCGGCGAGCGGCTGGAGGCGAGCTTCCCGGAGGAAGCGCGGCTCAGCGAGGAGCTCGCCCCGGACCGCGAGGTCCTCGAACGGCCCGATGCGCTGTGGGTGGTGGACCCGATCGACGGCACCGTCAACTTCGCCCACGGCCTTCACCACGTGGCAGTCTCGGTCGGCTGGGCCAGCGGCGGCAAGGTGAGGCTCGGCGTCGTGCACGCCCCCTTCCTCGGCGAGACCTACACGGCGCTGGCCGGACGCGGCGCCTGGTGCAACGGCGAGCCGATTCGCGCCAGCGGCAACAAGGAGATGGCCACCAGCCTGGTCGGCACCGGCTTCCCCTATCGCCGCGACAGCCGGCCGCCGCTGATGCGCCGGCTGATGGCCGTGCTCACCCACTGCCAAGACGTGCGCCGCGCCGGCTCCGCGGCCCTCGACCTGTGCGCCGTGGCCAGCGGCCGCCTGGACGCCTACTACGAGAGCGTCTCGCCCTGGGACCTGGCCGCCGGCCTGCTGATCGCCCGCGAGGCCGGGGCGCGCACCGGCCATCTCTATCCGGTCCCCGGCGGCTTGCCCGAGGATCTCTACGGCGAGAACCTGCTGGTATCGAGCCCGGCGCTGCACGAGCCACTCGGCGAGCTGCTGCGCCACGCCGACGCCAGCGACCAGGACGCCCTCTGAGCCCGTCCGCCGGGGCGCCGCCCCCGGCGGCAAGCGCCCTATAGGGCGATGCAATCGCCGCCCCAGCCGATGCCTATTGGCCACACGCGCGTCGCTGGGGCAGAATGGCCCCCGATTTCGCCTTTATCCCCTTTCGATGCATCCGTGATGCAAGGAGTCATGCCATGTTCGTCGTCATCTTCGGCCGCCCCGCCTGCCCGTTCTGCGTTCGCGCCAAGGAGCTCGCCGAGAAGCTCGAGAGCGCCGGCGCCATCCAGGGGCACCGCTACGTGGACATCCACGAGGAAGGCATCACCAAGGCCGACATGGAGAAGACCATCGGCAAGCCGGTCGAGACCGTGCCGCAGATCTTCGCCGACCAGACCCACATCGGCGGCTTCACCGAGTTCGACCAGTACGTTCGCGAACAGGGGCTTCTGGAGAAAGCAGAAGCCGCCCAGTAAGCCGCGCGACACGTGCTAGACGAAGGCCGCCCGAGGGCGGCCTTCTTGCGTCATGGCCGCGCCTCCTGCCTCGTTGAATCCGCCCACACCCGCGCGGCTTACACTCCTGAAGGGACAACTACGCGGACAGAGGAAGAGGCAGGATGCAGCGGGAAGAATTCATCCAGCAGCTATGGCTGGATTACGTTCATCAGCACCCGGATCTCGGCGGGCTGCGGCTATGGCCGGTGGAGACCCCGCCGGAATACCTGACGCTGCTGACGCTCAACCACGGCCCCTGGGCCATGGAGGCGCTGCTGCCGACCCTGGTGCGCTTCGGCTATCGCCCGCTGCAGCGCTATGCCATGGCCGACCGTGGCCTGCTCGCCACCCTGCTGGCGGCACCCGACGACGGCGCCTGGCTGGTGCTGGCCGAACTGCAGCTCGGCACCCTGTCGCGGCCGCCCCGCGAGGCCCTGCAGCAGCTGGTGAGCCAGGCCCATGCCGCCGACACCCGGGGCCAGAACCTGCTGTGCCGCGGTCGCCCCTGGCCGGTGCCGGACTGGGCCACCTTCCAGGCACTGACGGCGGCGCATCCGCTGGCCGGCTGGCTGGCCGCCATGGGGCCGCGACTGCATCATCCCGGCTTCGACTGCGCCCGGCTCGGCCAGAGCCTCGATCAGCTCGACGGCGCCCTCGCCCAGTCGGGCATCGACGGCAGCGCCGACCGCCATCACGGCATCCTGCCCGTCTCGCCACTGCTCGACTACCGCTTCTATCCGGGGCCGGCCCGGCGGCTGATCTTCGCCGAGGGCGACGAGCACAGGGTCACCGCCGGCGGCCTGGCGCTGGTACAGAAGCAGGTCAGCGCCAATCAGGAGCGCTGCGCCGAGCTGCTGCTGCCCCACCACACCCGCTGCGAGCTCACCTAGGTCCTGTACGAAAACTGTCAGCGCTCGCCCATCCGGCGGGCGTCTTTTGCTGGCCAACCGAGCGCCAGCTCACCCGCCGTTTCTCGACCCGATCTCCGCCCGCGCCCCTTGACGATTCGGCCTCGAGGCGTCCCGGCTCGCGCCGCGCCGGCGCGACCATCCACAGTTTCTGTGGATAACGCTGTGCATCATCTCGGCACAGCCGGCGACGAGCCCCGTGACATGGCCGTGGCGCTTGGAATGGTCAGTTTTTCGGCACTCGCCGGCAACGAGATGGCCCGGGCAAGCCCGGGCCATGAAAGGAAAAAATCCTTGACGACGCCGAAGACGTCAGTCGGCGAAGACCATCTCCGGCACGTGGTCCGGCACGATCAGCTTGCCGGCGGTCTTTTCCTTGATCTCCTCGACCGAGACGCCCGGCGCGCGCTCCTTGAGCACGAAGGCGCCGTTCTCGATCTCGAGGTAGGCCAAGTCCGTCAGCACGCGGTTGATGCAGCCGGCGCCGGTCAGCGGCAGGTTGCAGGATTCCAGCAGCTTGGACTCACCGTGCTTCGAGGCGTGGGTCATGGTGCAGATGATGTTCTCGGCGCCGGCCACCAGATCCATGGCACCGCCCATGCCCTTGATCAGCTTGCCGGGGATCATCCAGGAGGCGATGTTGCCGTTCTGGTCGACCTCGAAGGCGCCGAGCACGGTCAGGTCGACGTGGCCGCCGCGGATCATGGCGAAGGATTCCGCGGAGGAGAAGATCGCCGCGCCGGAACGGGCGGTGACGGTCTGCTTGCCGGCGTTGATCATGTCCGGGTCCACTTCCTCCTCGGTGGGGAAGCGGCCCATGCCCAGCAGGCCGTTCTCGGACTGCAGCATGACGTCGATGTCATCCGGCACGTAGTTGGCCACCAGGGTGGGAATGCCGATGCCCAGGTTGACGTAGAAACCGTCCTCGAGTTCGCGCGCCACGCGCATAGCCATCTGTTCGCGAGTCAGTGCCATCGTGATTGCCTCTTGTATCTTGTAAGGGATAAGCGCTTAGCCCTGGTGCACGGTGCGCTTCTCGATGCGCTTCTCGAAGGTGCCCTGGATGATGCGATCGACATAGATGCCCGGGGTATGAATCTGGTCCGGCGGCAGCTCGCCGGGCTCGACGATCTCCTCGACCTCGACCACGGTGATCCTGCCCGCGGTGGCGGCCAGCGGATTGAAGTTCTGGGCGGTGTCGCGGTAGATGACGTTGCCGTAGCGGTCGGCCTTCCAGCCCTTGACGATGGCGAAGTCGCCGACGACGGATTCCTCGAGGATGTAGTGGCGGCCGTTGAACTCGCGGACCTCCTTGCCCTCGCCGATCGGCGTGCCGTAGCCGGTGGCGGTGTAGAAGGCCGGAATGCCGGCACCGCCGGCGCGCATCTTCTCGGCCAGGGTCCCCTGCGGCGTCAGCACCACCTCGATGTCGCCATCGAGCATCTGCCGCTCGAACAGCGCGTTCTCGCCCACGTAGGAGGCATAGATGGTGCCGATCTGGCGATCCTCGAGCAGCAGGCCCAGGCCGAAGCCGTCCACGCCGCAGTTGTTGGAATAGACGGTCAGGTCCTTGACGCCACGGCGCTTGATCTCGCCGATCAGGTTTTCGGGGATACCGCACAGCCCGAAGCCGCCGGCGATCACGGTCATGCCGCTCTCGATGCCGGCCATTGCCTCCTCATAGGAACCCACTCGCTTGTCGAATCCGGCCATATCTGCCTCGCCTGGTTGGAAAGTGGTTGTTGTTGCGGAGTTATTTTCAAGACACCCGCAGTGTCGACGGGGAATATATATTTGTTAAGTTTGATTTTTTTATAGATTATTTTGATTACCAAATAGACTAGCGTAGCGCCCATGACCGTCAAGCAACTCCGCGCCTTTCTCGCCGTGGCCCAGACGCTCAGCTTCACCCAGGCCTGCGAGCGCCTGCATCTGTCGCAGCCGGCCCTCAGCCTTACCATCAAGAGCCTGGAGGAAGCCCTCGGCGGCCGCCTGCTGACCCGCAGCACCCGCAGCGTGAGGCTGACGCCCGAGGGCGAGTCCCTGGTGCCGCTGGCCAAGCGCCTGCTGGCCGACTGGGACAACACCGAGGAGCTGCTGCGCCAGCGCTTCACCCTGCGCCTGGGCCGGGTGGCCGTGGCGGCCATGCCCTCCTTCGCCGGCAACCAGCTGCCCACCGTGCTCAGGGCCTTCCGCGCCCGCTATCCGCAGATCAATGTCACCGTGCACGACGTGATCAACGAGCAGGTCATCGAGATGGTACGCCATGGCCGCGTCGAGCTGGGCATCGCCTTCGCCCCCGAGGCCACCGATACCCTGCACTTCACGCCGCTTTTCGAGGACCGCTTCGTGGCCGTGGTGCCGGCCGATTCGCCGCTGACCGAGCGCCAGCGGGTGGACTGGCCGACCCTGCTCTCCGAGGACTTCATCACCCTGCAGCGTCCCTCCATGGTCCGGCTGATGCTCGAGGAGCAGCTGCGCGCAGAGGGCATCGAGCTGCCGGTGGCCTTCGAGAGCTATCAGCTCTCCACCGTGGGCCGCATGGTGGCCGCCGGGCTCGGCGTCAGCGCGGTGCCGTCGCTGTGCATCGAGCAGATGCATGAGCTGGGCGCGCGCTGCCTGACCCTGGAGGCGCCGACCATCCAGCGCGCCGTGGGCGTGCTGTCCGCCAACGCCGAAGCGCTCTCGGTGGCCGCGCAGGCACTGAGAGAGGTCATCCAGGAGACCATCACCGCCCCCGTGCTCGGCGCCGACTAATCTCAAGACAGGGGAATCCAACAGCCGTCGTCGATCAGGAGGGATGTCCCATGGCCGAACCGCTCTGGCAACCGTCTCCCGAGGCGATCGAGGCGACTCGCCTGGCCGCCCTGATGCGCCGGCTCGAACGCCGGCACAGCATCGAGCTGCCCGACTACGCCGCCCTGCACGCCTGGAGCCTCGCCCATCCCGAGGCCTTCTGGACCCAGCTGTGGGACGACGCCGATATCATCGCCGAGCGGCGCGGCGAGCGCGTGCTGGAACGGCCCGACGCCATGCCCGGCGCCCGCTGGTTCCCGGACGCCCGGCTGAACGTTGCCGAGAACCTGCTGCGCCGCCGTGACGCGCATCCGGCGCTGATCGCCCGGGACGAGCGCGGCCGGCGCCGCGAGCTGAGCCATGCCCGGCTGTATCGGAGCGTGGCCGCCCTGGCCGCGGCGCTGCAAGAGCTCGGCGTGGGCCCCGGCGACCGCGTCGCCGGCATCGTGCCCAACGGCGAGCATGCGGTGATCGCCATGCTCGCCGCCACCAGCCTCGGCGCCATCTGGTCGTCCTGCTCGCCGGACTTCGGCGTCCAGGGCGTGCTCGACCGCTTCGGCCAGATCGGTCCTCGCGTGCTGATCGCCGCCGACGGCTCCACCTGGCACGGCAAGGCGATCGACATCCGCCCACGGCTGGCCGAGATCGCCTGCGCCATCGACGGCCTGGCGCGCGTGGTGGTCTACCCCTTCCTGGACGACGCGCCCGAGCTCGACGACATTCCCGGGGCCGTGGCCTGGGACGACTTCCTGGATCACGACGCCACCGAGATCGCCTTCGCCGCGCTGCCCTTCGATCACCCCCTCTACCTGCTCTACTCGTCCGGCACCACCGGCACGCCCAAGGCCATCCTGCACTCGGCCGGCGGCACCCTGCTGCAGCATCTCAAGGAGCAGCGGCTGCACACCGACATCGGCCCCGGCGACGTGCTGTTCTACTACACCACCTGCGGCTGGATGATGTGGAACTGGCTGGTCTCGGGGCTCGCCTCGGGCGCCACCCTGGTGCTGTTCGACGGCGCCCCCTTCGCGCCCTCGCCCGACGCGCTGTGGGCCATGGCCGAGCGCGAGGGTGTCACGGTGTTCGGCACCAGCGCCCGCTACCTGGCCGCCTGCGAGAAGCAGGGCCTGCGCCCCGGCCGCGACCACGACCTCTCGGCGCTGCGGGTGGTGCTGTCCACCGGCTCGGCGCTGTCGCACGCCTCCTTCGACTACGTCTACCGCGACATCAAGGCCGACCTGCTGCTGACCTCGATCTCCGGCGGCACCGATATCGTCTCCTGCTTCGCCCTGGGCTGCCCGATCCGCCCGGTCCATCGCGGCCAGATCCAGTGTCGCGGGCTGGCCATGGCGGTGGACGTGTTCGACGACGACGGCCGGCCGCTGCGCGGCGACAAGGGCGAACTGGTGTGCACAAAACCGTTCCCCGCCATGCCGCTGGGGTTCTGGAACGATCCCGGCGGCGAGCGCTATCACGACGCCTACTTCTCCACCTTTCCCGGCGTCTGGGCCCACGGCGACTACGCCGAGATCACCCCGGAGGACGGCCTGATCATCCACGGCCGCTCCGATGCGGTGCTCAATCCGGGCGGGGTGCGCATCGGCACCGCCGAGATCTACCGCCAGGTGGAGAAGGTCGAGGAGGTGCTGGAGTCGCTGTGCATCGGCCAGGAATGGCGGGATGACATCCGCGTGGTGCTGTTCGTGCGCCTGCGCCCGGGGCTGAGCCTCGACGACGCCCTGCGCGAGCGCATTCGAGAGACCATCCGCGCCAACGCCACGCCGCGCCACGTGCCGGCGAAGATCCTCCAGGTGGAGGACCTGCCGCGCACCCTGTCAGGCAAGCTGGTGGAGCTCGCCGTGCGCCACGTGGTCCACGGCCGGCCGGTCAGGAACCGGGACGCACTGGCCAATCCCGAGGCGCTCTCGCTGTTCGAGGATCTTCCCGAGCTGAGAGAGTGATGCCTGACCATGCACGGGCCGATCCGTCGAGGGGTCCACGAGCGGGGCCGCCTCCTCGCCTGCCGGCACCGACGCCACCGAGTTGACGCGCAGCGCTGGGCACCCCCGCCACGATCCATTAGCATTGGCGCTTACATCTTTCTTCAAGGAGACCAACGGCATGTCGACCCTCAGGGGCATCGTCAGCCTGCTGCTGCTGACCCTCAATACCCTGTTCTGGGCGGTGCCGCTGATCGCGCTCACCCTGCTCAAGCTGATCACCCCGGGCCGCCCGCTGCGGCGCCGGGTGCTGCGCTGGCTGAACGGCGTGGCCCTGGGCTGGGTCGACGTCAACCTGTGGTGGATCCGCCACTGGATCCGCCCCGATCTGCGCCTCGACCTGCCGGACGGCCTGAGCCGCGATGAATGGTGGCTGGTGCTGGCCAACCATCGCAGCTGGACCGATATCTTCGCGCTGTTCCTGGCCCTGCATCGCCGGCTGCCGATGCCGCACTTCTTCGTCAAACGCCAGCTGATCTGGATTCCGGTGGTCGGGCTGGCCTTCTGGGCGCTGGAGTTCCCGATGCTGCGCCGGCTGACCCGGGAGCAGCGCGAGCGCCATCCGCACCTGGCCCGCCGCGACCGGGAGGCCACCGAGCGCATGTGCGCCCACGCCCGCGAGCGGCCTATCGCCATCTACAACTTCGTCGAGGGCACCCGCTTCACCCCGGCCAAGCACGCCGCCCGCCACAGTCCCTATCGCCACCTGCTGCCGCCGCGCGCCGGCGGCATCGCCCAGGTGCTGAACCTGCTCGGGGATCGGCTGAGCGGCATTCTCGACGTGACCCTGCGCTACTCGCGCCCCGAGCCCCGCTTCTGGGATTTCCTCTGCGGCCGCGAGGGGGCGATCCACCTGAGCGCCCGGCGCCTGACGGCGCCCGAGTGGATGACCCAGGGCGACTATCACCAGGACCCCGCCTACAAGGAACGCTTCCACACATGGCTCAACGCCCAGTGGCAGGCCAAGGACGCCGCCCTCGATACGCCCTGACCCTTCTCTCGCTGCTGCTGGTCGTCCTGCTGGCCGGCTGCGCCGGCCCGTCGGGGGTGATGCGCGGCGGCTCGCCGGCCGGCCACTGGGTGACCATCCAGCGAGGCGACACCCTGGGCGAGATCGCCCGGCGAGCCGACGTGCCGCTGGTGCGGCTTCTGCGCTTCAATCCCGGCGTGAATCCGCGCGGGCTAGCCGTGGGTCAGCGCATCCTGGTCCCCAGCCAGCGGGAGCGGGCGCCGTCCGGGGGCCCCTATCGCTACCAGATCCGCCCTGGCGACACCTACAGCGCCATCGCCCGGCGCTTCGGTACCTCGCCGGTCAGCATCGCCGCGGCCAACACCGGCGTCAGCCCCACCGATCTCAAGATCGGTCAGCTGGTATCGGTGCCGCTGCACGGCACCCGGGCCGCCTCGAGCCGCGGCAGCACGTCAAGCGCCCCTTCACGCTCGTCGTCGCCGAGCCCGGCGCCCGATCCCGGTCCGGTGCCGAGCGACGCCCGCGACTGGCCCTGGCCGCTGGACGACTACCGGGTCGCCCGCGCCTTCGGCCAGGACAGCCGCGGCACCCTGCAACCCATGCTGCTGGCCACCGACCAGGGTGCCCGCGCCAAGGCCGTGGCCGACGGCGAGGTGCGCTTCGCCGACAGCATGCGCCAGCTCGGCCGGGTGGTGATCGTGCATCATGAGGGCAACCTGCAGAGCGTCTATGCGCTGTGCGACACCCTGCTGGTGGACAGCGGCACCCGGGTCGACCAGGGCACACCGCTTTGCACCGTGAGCCGGCACGCCGCCACCGGACGCCATGACCTGCTTTTCGACATGCGCCACGGTGGCAAGCCCATCGATCCGCGCAGCGTGCTGCGCTGAGCCGAACCGCTCCGATATTGTCATCGCGGCGTCATGACGATGTCGCGATGCTGTCACCCCGCCCGGCCATCCTGAATCGGCAACGGGGCCACTCCGGCCACCGACGTCACGAGGATGGACATGCGCATCTGCCTGGTCAGCGAAACCTGGACGCCGGACATCAACGGCGTGGCCCACACCCTGGCCCAGCTCAGCGGCCAGCTGCGGGAACGCGGCTTCGCGTTGCAGCTGGTACGACCGCGCCCCGCCGACGGTGAGCATCGCGCCGAGGGCATGGACAGCGAACTCCAGGTGCGCGGTACCTCCGTGCCGGGCTATCGCGAGGTGCGCCTCGGCTTTCCCGCCGGCGGCCGCATCCGTCGCCTGTGGCAGGCCGAGCGACCCGACGTCGTCTACGTGGCCACCGAGGGCCCGCTCGGCTGGTCGGCGCTGGCCGCCGCTGAGAAGCTGGGCATCCCCGTGGTCAGCGGCTGGCACACCAACTTCGATCATTATTGTCGGGACTACGGCGTCGACTGGCTGCGCCCGCTGGTCACCCAGCGCCTGCGCCGGTTCCACAACCGCTGCGGCGCCACCCTGGTGCCGACCCATGCCCAGGCCCGCGACCTCGGCCAGCGCGGTTTCGAACGGGTCAAGGTGATGGCCCGCGGCATCGACGGCGAGCGTTTCTCGCCGGCCCATCGCGACCCGGCCCTGCGCGAGCAGTGGGGGGCCGACGAGCATCAGCCGGTGGCGCTCTACGTGGGCCGCCTGGCGCCGGAGAAGAACCTCGACCTGCTGCGTGACACCTTCGCCGCCATGCTCGACGCCCATCCCGGCCTCACGCTGGTGGTGGTCGGCGACGGTCCCGGCCGCGCCAACCTCGAGCGCGCCCTGCCCCAGGCCCACTTCGCCGGCTTCGTCTCGCCGGACGACCTGATCCGCTACTACGCCAGCGCCGACCTGTTCGTCTTCCCGTCGATCTCCGAGACCTGGGGCAACGTGCTGCTCGAGGCCATGGCCAGCGGCCTGGCGACCGTCGCCTTCCGCCACGCCGCCGGCGCGGAACTGATCGAGGACGACGTCAACGGCGTGCATCTGGCGGTCGGCGACGAGGCCGGCTTCCGCGACGCCGCGGTCGCACTGTGTCAGCAGCCGGCCCGCTACGGCCGCCTCGGCCGCGCCGCCCGCCAGCGTGCCCTCGGCTATCGCTGGCCCGCCATCACCGATGACTTTCTCGCCGCCCTGACCCACGCCCGGGAGATGTCCGATGAAACCTCGCGCCCCTGCCGTGTTTGACCGCCTGGATACGCTCGAATGGCACCTCTGCCAGCGCCTGGCCGGGTTCAGCATCCATCGCCCCTGGCTGTGGTCGCTGCGCCTGGCCAGCAAGGCCGGCGACTGGCCGATCTGGGGGGCGCTGATCGCCGCCCAGCCCTGGCTGCACGGTGGCGAAGCGGGCTGGCGGCTGACCCTCCACTACACCCTGACCGCCCTGGTGGCGATCGCCTTCTATCGACTGGTGAAGACGCGGCTGTGTCGCGAGCGCCCCTTCATCACCTTCACCACCATCGCCTGCCAGGAACCGGCCCGGGATCGCTACAGCTTCCCCAGCGGCCACACCATGCACGCGGTGCTGTTCTGTACCCTGGCCGCCGCCCACACGCCCTGGCTGCTGCCGGCGCTGATTCCCGTCGCCGCCCTGATCGCGGTCTCGCGGGTCGGCCTCGGCCTGCACTACATCAGCGATGTGATCGCCGGCGCCGCCATCGGCTACGCCATGGCGCTGGCGAGCCTGGCGCTGGCCTCCTGACACTGGTGTCCAGGCCCCGGGGCTGGCACCCTGCGGGCATGGACCTGTTTTCTCCCTCTGCCGACGACGGCGAGCGGCTGCTCGACCATCCCCCGCTGCATCGCTTCGCGCCTCTGCTCGGTGCCGATAGCGCCGACCGGGCCCTGGCCCGTCTCGACGGCGAGCTGGACTGGCAGCGACCGACGCTGCGTCTCTACGGCCGCGACCACCCGATTCCCCGCCGCCAGGTGTGGATGGGCGACGCCGACTACCGCTACTCGGGCCGGCGCTTCGCGCCGACGCCCTGGCATCCCGCCGCGCTGGCGATCCGTGATGCCGCCGTGACGCGACTGGCGCGCGCCGGCATCGAGGCCCGCTTCAACAGCGTGCTGCTGAACCGTTACGCCGACGGCGACGAGCGCATGGGCTGGCACAGCGACGACGAGCCGGAACTCGGCGAGGCGCCGCTGATCGCCGCCGTCAGCCTCGGCGCCGACCGGCCGCTGCGCTTTCGCTGGAAGGATCGCCGTGCTCCGGCCTTCAACGTCAGCCAGCCCCACGACGGCCTGCTGCTGATGGGGTCGGGCGTTCAGGCCGACCTCGAGCATGCCCTGCTGCCGCGGCGCGACCACGGGCTACGCATCAGCCTGACGTTTCGCTGGGTACAGCACGATTGAGGGCCGCGCTCCCCGGTGGCTCACCCGACCCACTCCCCACACCCCCCTTCGCACGACGCACATAAAAAAACGGCCACCCCTTTCGGGATGGCCGCGTCCGGCTCGATGCACCTGCGACATTCGATGTCGCCGATGCGCTCGGTCATGAAAACCGAGATAACGGTATAACATCAGCCACGGTGGTAGCCCGGCGCAACGAAGGGCATCTTGCTGACCACCATCGGCAGGCGCTTGCCGCGCACCTCGGCGAAGACCGTGGTGCCGACTTCGGCCCGCTCGATGGTCACGTAGCCCATCGCCACCGGCTTGCCGACGGCGGGGCCGAAGCCGCCAGACGTCACCACGCCGATGACATGGCCCTCGTCGTCGAACAGCTCGGCGCCCTCGCGCACCGGGGCGCGCCCCTCGCCGAGCAGGCCCACGCGCTTGCGACGATGATCCTTCTCGGCCACCTGATGCAGGATCAAATCGGCGCCGGGGAAACCGCCGGGCCGCTCGCCGCCGCGGCGACGCGGCTTGCCGATGGCCCAGATCAGCCCGCCTTCCACCGGCGTGGTGGCGGTGTCGATGTCGTGACCATAGAGGCACAGCCCGGCCTCGAGACGCAGTGAATCGCGCGCCCCCAGACCGATCGGCTCGACCTCCTGCTCGGCCAGCAGGCGACGCGCCAGGGTCTCGGTGTCCTCGGCGGCCACCGAGATCTCGAAGCCGTCCTCGCCGGTATAGCCGCTGCGGCTGACCCAGACCTCGATGCCGTCGATGGAGAAGCGGCCGTGCTGCATGAACACCATCGCGCAGGCCTCGGGGCACAGCCGTGACATGACGTCGGCGGCCTTCGGTCCCTGCAGCGCCAGCAGGCCACGATCCAGCACCTCGACCTCGTGACCGGACAGGCCACGACGCAGGTGCGCGATATCCTGCTCCTTGCAGGCCGCATTGACGACCAGATAGAGGTGATCCCCCCCGTTGACGATCATCAAGTCATCGAGGATGCCGCCTTCCTCGGAGGTGAACAGGCCGTAGCGCTGCTGCCCCTCGGCCAGGCCGACCAGGTCGGCGGGCACCAGGGTCTCCAGCGCCTCGGCCGGCTCGGGGCCGCGCACCAGCACCTGGCCCATGTGCGAGACATCGAACAGGCCGCAGGCCTGGCGGGTATGCTCGTGCTCCTTCTTGACCCCCAGCGCGTACTGCACCGGCATGCTGTAACCGGCGAAGGGCACCATCTTGGCGCCCAGTTCGAGATGGAGATCGTGAAGCGGCGTCTGGCGTTGTTCGTTCATCGCGGTCGTATCACTCCCATAAAGCGGAGGCGCGGGGCGGGATCCGACCCGCGCCGGGTGTCGTTTACTTGTTGAGGTCTTCGCCCGGCAGCACGTCCTTGCCGTCGAAGTAGTCGCGGGTCAGCTTGAACACCACCGGCGACAGCAGCGCCAGGGCGATCAGGTTCGGGATCGCCATCATGGCGTTGAACACGCTGGCCAGCAGCCACACGAAACCGAGCGGCAGCACCGAGCCGACGAAGATCGCCAGGATGTAGATCACGCGGTAGTACTTGATGGCGCCCACGCCGAACAGGTACTCGAAGCACTTCTCACCGTAGAAGGCCCAGCCGAGGATGGTGGTGAAGGCGAACACCGCCAGCGCGAAGGACACCACGTACTGGCCGATGCCCGGCAGCGCCTGGTTGAACGACAGTGTGGTCAGGGCCGCGCCGGTCTCGCCGGAGGTCCAGGCGGTGGTGAGGATCGCCAGTGCGGTGATCGAGCACACCACGATGGTGTCGATGAAGGTGCCGAGCATCGCGATCAGGCCCTGGCGGACCGGGTTCTTGGTCTGCGCGGCGGCGTGAGCAATCGGCGCGCTGCCGAGGCCGGCCTCGTTGGAGAACACACCGCGGGCGACGCCGAACTGGATCGCCTTGGCCACGGCCGCACCGGCGAAGCCGCCCGCCGCGGAGATCGGCGTGAAGGCGTGGCCGAAGATCAGGCCCAGGGCATGGCCGATCTGGTCGGCGTTGATGATCAGCACCAGCAGGCCACAGAGGATGTAGGCCACGGCCATGATCGGCACCAGCTTGCCCGCCACCTTGGCGATGCGCTTGATGCCGCCGAGGATGACCGCGCCGGCCAGCAGCATGATCACCAGGCCGGTGATCCAGTGCGGCAGGCCGAGGGATTCGCCCAGGCCGTCGGCCACCGAGTTGGACTGCACGGTGTTGCCGATGCCGAAGGCGGCCACGGCGCCGAACAGCGCGAAGGCGCCGCCCATCCAGGCCCACTTCTGGCCCAGGCCGTTGCGGATGTAGTACATCGGGCCGCCGACGTGATCGCCGGCCTCGTCGACCTGGCGATAGCGCACGGCCAGCACCGCCTCGGAGAACTTGGTGGCCATGCCCACCAGGGCGGTGATCCACATCCAGAACACCGCGCCCGGGCCGCCGAGGAAGATGGCGGTCGCCACGCCGGCGATGTTACCGGTCCCGATGGTCGCGGACAGTGAGGTCATCAGCGCGTTGAACGGCGAGACCTCGCCTTCGCCCTCATCGCCCTTCTCGGTGCTGCGCCCCTTCCACAGCAGCTTGAAGCCCATGCCCAGCTTGCGAATGGGCATCACCTTCAGGCCGACCTGCAGATAGAGGCCGACCCCGAGCAGCAGCACCAGCATCAGCGGGCCCCATACGACCCCCTCGATGGCCGACAGAAAATTGGTCAAGGTTTCCACGTCTTGTCTCCCTAAAGCTTGTTGTTATGCACCAACGTGCACTTGTCTTGCGGGCGAGTGATACCAACGATGATACGAACTCGCGTACCATAGCGGATCATTCCGTTGGCGCTCCAGTCTCCTATAGGAAAATACGGCGATTTCCCCGCGTCACAGCATGAAGCATAGCCGAGATCGCATTTGACGCGGCGCGTCCCCATTCCTGTGCCGCCACCTCGGCCGGAGCCGGAGAAATATGTTTCTTATCGGAAACAGGCATCACTCTAGCCGCCCGCCACGAGGGTAGCAAGTCCGACATCACCGCCCCGGTGCCCTCGCCACGCGGCGCCGAACGTGTTCGTCACGGGGCAAGCGAGCAGGAATCTCCTCGGCGGCCTACGCTGGGAGAGGCGTTCACGCATCGCCCCGTGATGTCCCGTTGCGTCCGGGGCTCGCCAAACGCCTCCGAGGGCGTTAGGATGCCCCCACACCAGAAACCTTTTTCGTATAGGAAAACGTCATGAGTGCTATCCCCGCCAACCTGCGCTACGCCGAAAGCCACGAGTGGATCCTCGACAACGGCGACGGCACGGTAACCATCGGCATCACCGACCACGCCCAGCAGTCCCTCGGCGATGTGGTCTTCGTCGAGCTGCCCGAGGTCGGTGCCGCCCTGGCCAAGGGCGACGAGTTCGGCGTGGTCGAGTCGGTCAAGGCCGCCTCCGATCTCTACGCCCCGCTGTCCGGCGAGGTCGTCGCGGTCAACGAGGAACTCGAGGACGCGCCCGAGACCCTGAACGAATCGCCCTACGAGGACGGCTGGATCCTGAAGCTTCGCCTCGAGGAAACCAGCGCTCTCGACGACCTGCTCGATGCCGACGCCTACCAGGCGCTGGCCGACGCCGAGGACTGATCCGACCCCGTCGGTCCCGGCGGCGGGGCATGGCGCCAATCCCCCTGACGCCATGCCCCGCGCCCCTTTCCCTTTTCCCTGCCCGCATCGGGCGCGACCGCAATAGGGTATCCCATGGCTTTCGAACAACGCCGCCTGGCCGAACTGGCCAACCATGACGCCTTCCTCCGCCGCCACAACGGCCCGGAGGCCTCCGACGTGGCCACCATGCTGGACACTCTGGGCATGGACAGCCTGGACAGCCTGCTCGAGCGCACCCTCCCCGCCGGCATCCGCCTGGGGCGCGAGCTGGAGCTGGACCCGCCGCGCAGCGAAGCCGAAGCCCTGGACTACCTTCATCGCCTGGCCCGCCAGAATCGCGTGGCCAGGAGCTACATCGGGCAGGGTTACTACGACACCCATCTGCCGGCGGTCATCCAGCGCAACGTGCTGGAAAACCCGGGCTGGTACACCGCCTATACCCCCTATCAGCCGGAGATCTCCCAGGGTCGCCTGGAAGGCCTGCTGAACTTCCAGCAGATGGTCATGGACCTCACCGGCATGAGCCTGGCCAACGCCTCGCTGCTGGATGAGGCCACCGCCGCCGCCGAGGCCATGGCGCTGTGCCGTCGCGCCAACAAGAAGGCCAAGACCAACGCCTTCTTCGTCGCCGACGACGTCTTCCCGCAGACCCTCGACGTGGTGCGCACCCGCGCCCACTACTTCGACTTCGAGCTGATCGTCGCCCCGGCCGCGGAAGTGGCCGAGCACGACGTCTTCGGCGCCCTGCTGCAGTACCCGGGCGACGGCGGCCGCGTCCACGACCTGGCACCGCTGCTGGAAGCCGCCAAGGCCAAGGGCATCATGACCTGCGTGGCCGCCGACATCCTGTCGCTGGTGCTGCTCAAGGAACCGGGCGCCATGGGCGCCGACATGGTGGTCGGCTCCGCTCAGCGCTTCGGCGTTCCGATGGGCTTCGGCGGCCCGCATGCCGCCTTCTTCGCCACCACCGACAAGCTCAAGCGCTCGATCCCGGGCCGCATCATCGGCGTCTCCCAGGACAGCCGAGGCGAGACCGCACTGCGCATGGCCATGCAGACCCGCGAGCAGCATATCCGCCGCGAGAAGGCCACCTCCAACATCTGCACCGCCCAGGCGCTGCTGGCCAACATCGCCGGCTTCTATGCCGTCTATCACGGCGCCGAGGGCCTGCGCACCATCGCCGGCCGCGTGCATCGCCTGACCACCATCCTCGCAGAGGGCCTGGCCCGCGGCGGCGTGAGCCTGGCCCACGACAGCTGGTTCGACACCCTGCGCCTGACCGGCATCGACCCGCGCAGGATCCACGGCCGTGCCATGGCCCATGACGTCAACCTGCGCTACTTCGACAACGGCGACATCGGCGTCAGCCTCGACGAGACCACCACCGCCCACGATCTCGACCTGCTGTTCGACGTGCTGCTCGACGCCGAGCACGGCCAGTCCGTGGCCGCCCTCGACGCCGAGATCGTCGAGGCCGGCAAGAGCGGCATCCCGGCGGGCAGCGAGCGCGAGTCCGACTTCCTGACCCATCCGACCTTCCGCCGCTACCACAGCGAGACGGAGATGCTGCGCTACCTCAAGCGCCTGGAGAACAAGGACCTGTCGCTGGCCCACGCCATGATCCCGCTGGGCTCGTGTACCATGAAGCTCAACGCCACCAGCGAGATGATCCCCATCACCTGGCCGGAACTGGCGCGCATCCACCCCTTCGCGCCCAAGGACCAGGTGGCCGGCTACCAGCAGATCATCGACGAGCTGGCCGACTTCCTGGTGGAGATCACCGGCTACGACCACATCTCCATGCAGCCGAACTCCGGCGCCCAGGGCGAGTACGCCGGCCTGGTGGCGATCCGTCGCTATCAGCAGGCCGAAGGCCAGGGCCATCGCGACGTCTGCCTGATCCCGAGCTCCGCCCACGGCACCAATCCGGCGTCCGCGGCCATGGCCCACATGAAGGTCGTGGTGGTGGAGTGCGACGACGACGGCAACATCGATCTCGCCGATCTGCGTGACAAGGCCGAGCAGCACGCCGCGTCGCTATCGGCGATCATGCTCACCTACCCGTCCACCCACGGCGTGTTCGAGGAAGGCGTGCGCGAGGCCTGCGACATCGTCCACGCCCACGGCGGCCAGGTGTACATCGACGGCGCCAACATGAACGCCCAGGTGGGCCTGGCCCGCCCCGGCGACTTCGGCGGCGACGTCAGCCACCTGAACCTGCACAAGACCTTCTGCATCCCCCACGGCGGCGGCGGCCCGGGCATGGGCCCGATCGGCGTCAAGTCGCACCTGGCGCCCTACGTGTCCAACCATGTGGTGCGCCCGCTTGACGGCGTCGAGGCCGGCAGCGGCGCGGTGGCGGCGGCGCCCTTCGGCAGCGCCTCCATCCTTCCGATCTCCTGGGCCTACATCAAGATGATGGGCGCCCGCGGCCTGCGCGAGGCCACCGAGCTCGCCATCCTCGGCGCCAACTACATCGCCTCGCGCCTGGGCGAACACTATCCGGTGCTCTACAAGGGCGCCAACGGCACCGTGGCCCACGAGTGCATCATCGACATCCGCCCGCTCAAGGCCGACTCCGGCATCAGCGAGGAGGACATCGCCAAGCGCCTGATGGACTACGGCTTCCACGCCCCGACCATGTCCTTCCCGGTGCCCGGCACGCTGATGATCGAGCCCACGGAATCCGAGTCGCTGTACGAGCTCGACCGCTTCTGCGACGCCATGATCGCGATCCGCGAGGAAGTGGCCAGGGTCGAGGCCGGCGAATGGCCCGCCGACAACAACCCGCTGGTCAATGCGCCGCACACCATGGCCGACCTGATGGACGCCGGCTGGGAGCGCCCCTATTCCCGCGAGCTGGGCGCCTTCCCCTCCGAGGCGGTCAAGACGGCCAAGTACTGGCCGACCGTCAACCGTGTCGACAACGTACTCGGCGACCGCCAGCTGATCTGCTCCTGCCCGAGCATCGACGCCTATCGCGAGTGATCCCACACGGATGACCGCACGCGAAGCGCCCCGCCATTCGGCGGGGCGCTTGTCGTTTGCGGGGATGTCACATCAGGGGATGGGGCCGTCGATGGGAAACGGCGCCGCGTCGGCCGAGCGACTATCCGGCGCCCTCGCCCGGCACCTCACCGAGATCGGCAAGGCCGGGCTCGCCGTGTCCATAGCGTTCGTGATGGCGATGCTCGCGGAACGCCTCGAGCAGGCGGGTATAGCGCCGGGGCATGCGCATGCCGCGCCGGGTGACCAGGTAGAGCGTTTCCTGCACCGGGTGCGGCAGCGTCAGCTCGCGTACCTGGCGCTGCCAGGGTGAGGTCTCGAGCACCAGCCGCGACACCACGGTGAAGCCCAGCCCCCGTGCCACGGCGTCGAGCACCATGCTGGATTCGTTGGTAAAGCCCTGGCGCGGGAAGTGGCTCATCGAGCGGAACTCCCCGGGGAAGTTCTGGCGCAGCACGCCGCCGGCGCGATTGACCCCATCGGCATAGCCGATGAAGCCCAGCGCCATCAGGTCGGCAAGGCCGGTGCCGGTGAAGTCCGCCGGCACCACCAGGCACAGCGGCTCCTGATGCCAGGCCTCGCAGTCGATCTCGGGATGGCGAACCGCCTCGGTGACGATGCCGAGATCATGCCGGCCGGCCTGCACGTCCGTGACGATCTCGTGGTTGAAGGCGAAGCTGTAGCTCACCGTCAGCCCAGGATGCATCTGCTGCTGGCCGAGGATGAAGGGATAGAACATCAGCCCCACGCTGCCCGGCGAGGCGATGCGACATTCGCCGCTGTCGAGGCTCTCGTCGTCCAGCGAATGCCGGAACTGCTCGTGCTCGGCGAACAGCTTGAGCGCGTAGTCATAGGCCCGGCGGCCGGCCTCGGTCAGCGCGAAGCGCCGTCCCTGGCGGTCGAGCAGCGACTTGTCCAGATAGCGCTCCAGCTTGCGGATATGCTGGCTGACCCCGGGCTGTGTCATCTCCAGACGCTGGGCGGTCCGGGTGAAGCTGCCGGTCTCGACGAGGGTGATGAAGGTACGGAAATACAGGGCATTGAACATGGCGGAAGACATCTTGACCACAGGGACCGGACATCGACATTCTACCAGCTCGCCCGGAAGCGCGCAGCGCTGCGCCTTGCGCGGGGGCGTGTTAGCATCGAGGCAGGCGGCCGCGAGCCGCCCACCAGGCGCGATCCGACGCGCCGGCAAGCGAAGGCCAGGCACGATCGGACACCGCCGCTCCCTTTCCAGTGACACGGACGCGCTGCATGGCCAATACCATTTCCAGCATCATCTCCCCGGAAGGCAGCCTCGAGATCCTCTCTCAGCATGAGGTCAACCGGCTGCACGATACCTCCCGCAGCGGGCTTCATGGGCTCCTGCGCAGCTGCGCCCTGGCCGTGCTGAACTCCGGCAACCCGACCGACGACGGCCTGGCGCTGATGGAGACCTACTCCGATTTCGACATCGAGGTCATCCAGCAGGACCGCGGGGTTCGCCTCAAGCTGACCAATGCCCCGGCGGAGGCCTTCGTCGATGGCAAGATGATCCGCGGCATCCGCGAGCACCTCTCCTCGGTGCTGCGCGACATCGTCTACGTCTACAACGAGATCCAGACCCACCAGCGGTTCGACCTGACCACCGGCGAAGGCACCACCAACGCCGTCTTCCACATCCTGCGCAAGGCCGGCACCCTGCACCCCAGCCGCGACCCGAGCATGGTGGTGTGCTGGGGCGGTCACTCGATCTCCCGCGAGGAATACGACTACACCAAGCACGTCGGCTATCACCTGGGGCTGCGCGAGCTGGACATCTGCACCGGCTGCGGCCCCGGCGCCATGAAGGGGCCGATGAAGGGCGCCAACGTGGCCCACGCCAAGCAGCGCCGCACCGAGGGCCGCTACCTGGGCGTGTCCGAACCCGGCATCATCGCCGCCGAGGCGCCCAACCCCATCGTCAACGAACTGGTGGTGATGCCGGACATCGAGAAGCGCCTCGAGGCCTTCGTGCGCCTCGGCCACGGCATCATCGTGTTCCCCGGCGGGGTCGGCACCGCCGAGGAGATCCTCTACCTGCTCGGCATCCTGCTGCACCCGGACAACGCCGACATGGAGCTCCCGGTGATCCTCACCGGCCCCGCCGGTTCCGCCGACTACTTCAGGCGCATCGACGAGTTCCTGGTCTACACCCTCGGCGAATCCGTGCGCCGGCTCTACACCATCATCATCGACGACCCGATCGAGGTGGCGCGGACCATGCGCAAGGGCGTCGACGGCGTCGCCGAGTATCGCCGCCAGCGCCAGGACGCCTTCTACTACAACTGGCGCCTCACCGTGGCCCGCGACTTCCAGGCACCGTTCGACCCGACCCACGAGAGCATGGCCGGCCTGGCCCTGCATCGCGAGCAGCCGGTGCACGAGCTGGCCGCCAACCTGCGCCGGGCCTTCTCCGGCATCGTCGCCGGCAACGTCAAGGAACGCGGGATCCGGCTGATCGAGGCCCACGGCCCCTTCCGCCTCAACGCCGAGCCCGAACTGATGGCCAGGCTCGACGAGCTGCTGAACTCCTTCGTCGCCCAGGGCCGCATGAAGCTGGCCGGCGAATACAAGCCCTGCTACACGCTGAGCTGACCCCAGCGAAGCGTCCAACGAAAAGCCCCGCCGGCATCCGCCGGCGGGGCTCTTTCGTCTGACGTGGCAGGCGTTCAGTCTCGCAGCGGCCTGAGCCAGATGCCGAGCGCATGCAGCAGCAGCCCCAGGGTGGTGCCGTGGGAGGCCAGCAGCGCCCAGCCGCTCCAGCCGGCAACGAGCCCCTGCCAGACCGCCATCGCCACCAGCCCCACCACCAGGAAGACCACCAGACGGCGCAGCAGCGCCGGCAGCCTGGCGCGGGCCTCGGCGGCCAGCAGACGCCACTGGGCCAGCGCCACGCCGAGCACCGCGACGATGGCGAATGCCAACAGGATCAGGCGCGTCTGATGACCACCGATCAGATAGCGCGGCAGGGTCGCCGCCATCATCACCGCCAGCCCGACCAGAAGGCTGAGCCGCTCCGGGCTAGAGGTCGCGCCCATCAGGCCACCTTCAGCTGCTGGGTGGTGATCCACTCCTCGACCCAGGGAATCGCCGCGTCGTCGGCCATGAAGGTCTCCATGGCGTCGATCTCGAGGCGCTCGCCCAGCCGCGTGGCCCCCTGCCCCTGCAGCTGCTCGTCGAGGGAGCGGCCGGCGCCGCAGAAGGAGTCGACGTAGGAGCCGTCACCGAGCGCGATCATGCCGTAGCGCAGCTCGGTGAGCCCGGGGCTCTGGGCGTCCAGTTCGCGCACGAAGGGCACCAGGTTGCCCGGCACGTCGCCGCTGCCGGTGGTGGACACGCAGAACAGCGCCAGATCGGTGGGGGTATCGGTCAGATCGGCCAGGGTCGGCTGGTCGAAGATCTCGACCTCGTAGCCGGCGTCCTCGAACAGCGGCTGGACCTGCTCGGCCACATCCAGGGCACCGCCGTACATGGTGCCGACGAATATCTTGAGCTTGGGCATGTCGTGGATTTGCCTGAGAAATTTGATCGGATTTTAACACGGCCGCCGGCAAGGCCGCACCCTTGCGCCCCTGCGGGTCAGGGAGCCAGGCCGTATAATGACGCTCCCGTCACCCTCTCTCCGGGAGCCCTCATGACCCACACCTTCGAAGCCTGGATCACCCCCCTGATGATCGGCGGCCTGATGCTGTTCATGTGCTTCATCATCTGGGATCTGGCCAGACAGTCGAAGGCCGGGCGCTTCGGCACCCTGATGCTGTTCGTGGTGCTCGGCGCCGGCATGCTGGGCTACGTGCTCAAGGTGGTGATCACCTGGTGGCTGGAACGCGGCGCCCTCTAGCGGCCGTCCCGACAGGCACAAGAAAGCCGACGCCACCCCGGAGGGTGGCGTCGGCGTAGCGCATGAAGGAGGCGGGGTCAGCCCTCCTCGGGATGGTACTCCTCGACCTGCGTCTTGAGCTTCTGACCCGGCCGGAAGGTCACCACCCGCCGGGCGGAGATCGGAATCTCCTCGCCCGTCTTGGGGTTCCGGCCCGGCCGCTCGCTCTTGTCCCTGAGGTCGAAGTTCCCGAAGCCCGACAGCTTGACCTGCTCGTTCTCACGCAGGCAGGCGCGGATCTCCTCGAAGAAGGCTTCCACCATGGACTTGGCCTCACGCTTGGAGAGACCGAGGTCGGCGTGCAGATGTTCGGCCAGTTCGGCCTTGGTCAACGCCCCCATGTCGCTTCCCTCTCGCTGCTGGTCGAGCCCGGAATCCCTCATGCGCGAAGCTCGGCGCCCAGATGCAGCCGCGACTCCTCGACGATGGCATCGACCAAGTGGTTGATTTCCTCGTCATTTAGCGTGCGCGAAGGATGCTGCCAGGTCAAGCCCAGGGCGACGCTCTTGCGACCCTCGGCCACGCCCTTGCCCTGATAGACGTCGAACAGGCGCACATCCACCAGCCATTCGCCGGCCTGGGCGTGCACGGTGTCGAGCAGCGCCTGGACCGGACGCTCGGCGTCGACCAGGAAGGCCAGGTCGCGACGCACCTCGGGATAGCGCGACAGCGGCGCGAAGGCCGGCACCTGGCCCTGGGTCAGCGCCTCGAGGCGAACCTCGAACAGCACCGCATCGACCTTCAGCCCCAGCTCGGCGCGCACCGCCGGGTGCAGGGTGCCGATCCAGCCGGCCTCCTCGCCGCGGTACAGCACCCGCGCGCACTGGCCGGGATGCAAGGCCGGATGCTCGGCCGGCTCGAAGCGCCAGGCCTCGGGCTCGCCCCCCATGGCCAGCAGGGTCTCCAGGTCGCCCTTCAGATCGAAGAAGTCGACCTTGTCCTTGCCGCCGTTCCAGCCTTCCGGATCGCGGGCGCCGCAGACCAGGGCGCCGAGCATCGGCACCTGATGCAGGCCGTCCAGCTCGCCGCGGAATACCAGGCCGGTCTCGAACAGACGCACCCGTGTCTGCTGGCGATTGAGGTTGTGCTGCAGCGCACGCACCAGGCCCGGGAACAGGCTCGCCCGCATCACCGACAGGTCGCTGGAGATCGGGTTGGCCAGCGTCGGAGAGACGGCTTCCGGCAGCAGCGTGGACTGCAGCTCCGGCGCCACGAAGCTGTAGGTCACCGCCTCGAAGTAGCCGCGCGCGACCATCTGGTGGCGCAGGCGGGCCAGCGGCGTGCGGGCCTCGACATCGGGCTCGAGGCCCAGGCGGGCCTGGGGACGACGCACCGGCAGGCGGTTGTAGCCGTGGATGCGCGCCACTTCCTCGATCAGGTCTTCCTCGATGGCCAGATCGAAGCGCCAGCTCGGCATGCGCGCCTGCCAGCCCGCCTCTACGCTCTCGACCGCGAGGCCGAGGCGCTCGAGGATCTCGCCGACTTCCTCGCCGTCGAGCACCTTGTCCAGGGCCTGGTCCAGGCGCTCGCGACGCAGCAGCACCTCGCGGTCGCCGGGCAGGCGCTCCGCGTCGGCCACCTCGACCAGCGGGCCGGGCTCGCCGCCGACGATCTCCAGCAGCAGCGCGGTGGCGCGCTCGGCGGCCTCGCGGGCCAGCGCTGGGTCCACGCCGCGCTCGAAGCGGTGGGAGGCGTCGGTGTGCAGGCCATAGGAACGGGCCTGTCCGGCCACCGCCAGCGGCGAGAAGTGCGCCGACTCGAGGAAGATGTCGCGGGTCTCGGCGCCGACGCCGGAGTGTTCGCCGCCCATCACGCCGGCGATGGCCAGCGGGCCGCGCTCGTCGGCGATCACCAGGGTGCTGGCGCTCAGGGTGATCTCCTGGCCGTCGAGCAGCACCAGCCGCTCGCCCTCGCGGGCGCGACGCACCACCACGGCCTCGTTGAGGTTGGCGCGGTCGAAGGCATGCAGCGGCTGACCGAGCTCGAGCATCACGTAGTTGGTGACGTCGACCACCGGGTCGATGGCACGAATGCCGCTGCGACGCAGGCGCTCGACCATCCACAGCGGCGTCTCGGCGGTCGCGTCGACGCCCTTGATCACCCGGCCCAGGTAGCGCGGGCAGCAGTCGGCGTCCTCGACGCGCACCGGGAAGGTCTCGTCGTGGCTCGCCGCCACCGGCGCGATGGCCGGGCCTTCGACCGGCAGGCGGTTGAGCACGCCGACCTCACGGGCCATGCCCTTGACGCTCAGGCAGTCGCCGCGGTTGGGGGTCAGGTCGACCTCGATGGTGTGGTCGTCCAGGCCCAGGTAATCGCGCACGCCCTCGCCCACCGGCGCGTCGGCCGGCAGCACCAGGATGCCCGGCGAGGCGTCTTCCTCGAGACCGAGCTCGGAGGAGGCGCAGATCATGCCGCGTGATTCGACGCCGCGAAGCTTGGCCTTCTTGATCTTGAAGTCGCCGGGCAGCACCGCGCCGACCCGGGCGAAGGGCACCTTCTGGCCGACGTCGACGTTGGGCGCGCCGCACACGACCTGGACGCGCTCGCCGCTGCCGTCCTCGACCTGGCAGACGTTGAGCTTGTCGGCGTCGGGGTGCTGTTCGCGGGCGACGACCTCGGCCACCACCACGTCGGTGAACTCGGCCGCCACCGGTTCGATGGCATCGACCTCGAGGCCGGCCATGGTGACCTGGTCGGCCAGTGCCTGGGTCGCCAGCGCCGGGGAGACCCATTCACGCAGCCACTGTTCGGAAAATTTCATGTCAGTTCCTGTTTCCGCGTAGTCGGTGGTCGATCAGGCGAACTGCTTGAGGAAACGCAGGTCGTTGTCGAAGAACAGCCGCAGGTCGTTGACGCCGTAGCGCAGCATGGCCAGGCGCTCGGCACCCATGCCGAAGGCGAAGCCCTTGTAGCGCTCGCTGTCGATGCCGGCGTGGCGGAACACCTCGGGGTGCACCATGCCGCAGCCCATCACCTCGAGCCAGCCGGTGTGCGAGCACACGCGGCAGCCGTCGCCGCTGCACATCACGCACTCGATGTCGACCTCGGCGGAGGGCTCGGTGAACGGGAAGTAGGACGGGCGGAAACGGACCGAGAGGTCGTCACGCTCGAAGAAGGCGTGCAGGAAGTCCTCGACGGTGCCCTTGAGGTCGGAGAAGCGCACGTCCTCGTCGACCAGCAGCCCTTCCACCTGGTGGAACATCGGGGTGTGGGTCAGGTCCGAGTCGCTGCGATAGACGCGGCCCGGGCAGACGATGCGGATCGGCGGCTCCTGATCCTTCATGGTGCGCACCTGGACCGGCGAGGTATGGGTGCGCAGCAGCCGGGTGGCGTCGAAGTAGAAGGTATCGGCCATGCCCCGCGCCGGGTGATGGGCGGGAATGTTGAGGGCCTCGAAGTTGTGGTAGTCGTCCTCGATCTCCGGGCCGACCGCCACGTCGAAGCCGACGCGGGTGAACAGTCCCTCGATGCGCTCCAGGGTGCGGGTCACCGGGTGCAGGCCGCCGCTGGGCTGGCCGCGGCCGGGCAGGGTCACGTCGAGGCGCTCGGCGGCCAGACGCGCTTCCAGGTCGGCCTTCTCCAGGGCCTGGCGGCGAGCGTCGATCTCCTGCGACAGGGCCTGCTTGGCCTCGTTGATGCGCTCGCCGGCGGCCGGGCGCTCCTCGGGGGGCAGCTTGCCGAGTCCCTTGAGCAGCGCGGTGATCTCGCCCTTCTTGCCGAGGTAACGCACCCGCAGCTCGTCCAGGGCGGCCATGCTCTCGGCGGCCTGAACGGCGTCGCGGGCCTCGGCGACCAGAGTGGGAAGGTGGTCCATCCGTTGTGCTCCGATGTCTTGATCAGGGGGTCACATGCCAAAAAAACAGGGGAAGAGCGGCTGCTCTTCCCCTGCGACGATCCGTGGCATGGCGCGCCCACGGAGAGCCCACCATGCCATCACGAGATCACTTACTGGGCAGCCTTGGCCTTCTCGACGATAGCGGCAAAGGCAGCCTTTTCGTTGACGGCCAGATCGGCTAGGACCTTGCGGTCGATCTCGATGCCGGCCTTCTTCAGGCCACCGACGAAGCGGCTGTAGGACAGACCGTGCTGACGGGCACCGGCGTTGATGCGCTGGATCCACAGGGCGCGGAACTGACGCTTGCGCTGGCGACGGTCACGGTAGGCGTACTGACCGGCCTTGATGACGGCCTGCTTGGCAACGCGGAAGACGCGTGAACGGGCACCGTAGTAACCCTTGGCCTGGCTGAGAATCTTCTTGTGACGACGACGTGCGACGACACCACGCTTGACGCGAGTCATGGCTTACTCCTGACGTTTAAAATGGTCTACCAAGGATTACAGGTTCGGCAGCATGCGCTGCACGAGCTGCTTGTCGGCGTCGTGGATCTGCTTCATACCACGCAGCTGACGCTTACGCTTGGTGGACTTCTTGGTCAGGATGTGGCTGCGGAACGACTGCTTGTGCTTGAAGCCGTTGGCCGTCTTCTTGAAGCGCTTGGCAGCGCCGCTGTTGCTCTTGATTTTCGGCATGAGAATACACTCCGCTCGAGGTTTTTGAGAAAATCCGGGGCCAATGGCCGGCTAGACGCCGGCCATCCGTTTGACGGGCCGTCGGATCACTTCTTCTTGGGGGCAATGATCATGATCATCTGCCGCCCTTCCATCTTCGGGAAGGACTCCACGGTACCGAGATCTTCGAGATCGGCGGCGATCCGTTCCATCAGTTTACGACCGAGGTCCTGATGGGCCATTTCGCGTCCGCGGAAGCGCAGCGTGACCTTGCCCTTGTCGCCACCTTCGAGGAAACGCGTCAGGTTCTTCATCTTGACCTGATAGTCGCCCTCGTCGGTGCCAGGCCGGAATTTGACTTCCTTGACCTGAATCTGCTTCTGCTTCTTCTTCTGAGCCGCCTTCTGCTTCTTCTGCTCGAAGACGAACTTGCCGTAATCCATGATCTTGCAGACGATCGGATCGGCATTGGAAATCTGGACCAGGTCCATACCGGCGGATTCCGCGCGCTCCAGGGCATCGCGAGTCGGCATGACGCCGAGCTGCTCGCCGTCGCTGTCGATCAGGCGAACTTCGTCTACGGTAATCCGCTCGTTCATCGGGGGCCGCTTGTCCTGCGGACGCCCTCTGGGGTTGCTTCGCTTGATGGTTCCGTCTCCACTTCAGTCTTGGAAGATGTCGTTATAACCGTTCGGCCAGCACCTTGTCGATGAAGGTCTCCACCGTCATGGTGCCGAGATCTTCGCCGGTGCGGGTGCGCACGGCGATGGAATCGGCTTCGACTTCCTTATCTCCCACCACCAGGAGATAGGGGACCTTCTGCAACGTATGCTCGCGAATTTTAAAGCCGATCTTCTCGTTCCTCAAGTCCGCCTTGACGCGCATGCCGATTTTCTGCAAGCGGCGTTCGAGATTTTCGACGAAATCCCGCTGCGAATCGGTGATGTTGAGGATCACGGCCTGCTCCGGCGCGAGCCATAGCGGCATGGCCCCGGCGTAGTGCTCGATGAGGATGCCGAGGAAGCGCTCGAAGGAGCCCAGGATAGCACGATGCAGCATGACCGGCGTCTTGCGCTCGCCGTGCTCGTCGACGAACTGGGCGCCCAGGCGGCCCGGCAGGTTGAAGTCGAGCTGCAGGGTGCCACACTGCCAGACGCGGTTCAGGCAGTCACGCAGCGAGAACTCGATCTTGGGCCCGTAGAAGGCGCCCTCGCCCGGCTGGAGGTCCCAGTCCAGGCCGGTGCTGTTCAGCGCGGCCTCGAGCCCAGCCTCGGCGCGATCCCACAGCTCGGCTTCGCCCATGAAGTCATCCGGGCGGGTGGACAGCTTGAGCTCGACGTCCTCGAAGCCCAGCTCCTTGTAGACCTGCAGCGTCAGCGCGATGAAGGCCTCGGCCTCGGACTGGATCTGCCCCTCGGTGCAGAAGATGTGCGCGTCGTCCTGGGTGAAGCCGCGCACGCGCATCAGGCCGTGCAGCGAGCCGGAAGGCTCGTTGCGGTGGCAGCTGCCGAACTCGGCCAGGCGCAGCGGCAGATCACGGTAACTCTTCAGCCCCTGGTTGAACACCTGCACGTGGCAGGGGCAGTTCATCGGCTTGACCGCGTATTCGCGCTTCTCCGACTCGGTGGTGAACATCAGGTCGCTGTAGTGCCCCCAGTGACCGGACGCCTTCCACAGCGAGAGATCGACCACCTGGGGCGTCTTGATCTCCTGATAGCCGTGCTCGATCTGCACCCGGCGCATGTACTGTTCCAGCGCCTGGTACATGGTCCAGCCGTTGGGGTGCCAGAAGACCATGCCCGGGGCCTCTTCCTGCAGGTGGAAGAGATCCATCTTCTTGGCCAGCTTGCGGTGATCGCGCTTCTCGGCTTCCTCGAGGCGCTTGAGATAGGCCTTGAGCTGCTTCTTGTCGCCCCAGGCGGTGCCGTAGATGCGGGTCAGCATCGGGCGTTCGGCGTCGCCGCGCCAGTAGGCACCGGCCAGCTTGGTGAGCTTGAAGGCCTTGAGGTGGCGCGTGTTCGGCACGTGCGGGCCGCGGCACATGTCGGTGTATTCCTGGTGATGGTAGAGACGAATGGTCTCGCCATCGGGAATCTCGCGCACGATCTCCTGCTTGTAGGGCTCGTCGCGATGCAGGAAGGTCAGCATGGCCTTGTCGCGATCGACATACTCGCGCACCACGTCGTAGCCGGTGTCGATCAGCGCCTTCATGCGCTGCTCGATGGCCTCGAGGTCCTCGGGGGTCGCCGAGCGGCCGAAGTCGACGTCGTAGTAGAAGCCGTCGTCGATCACCGGCCCGATCGCCATCTTGGCGTCGGGATAGAGCTGCTTCACCGCATGGCCGATCAGGTGGGCGCAGGAGTGGCGAATGATCTCCAGGCCGGCCTCGTCACGCGCGGTGATGATGGCCACCTCGGCGTCATGGTCGATGACGTCCGCGGCGTCCACCAGCTCGCCGTCGATGCGGCCGGCCACGCAGGCCTTGGCCAGGCCGGTACCGATGCTCTCGGCCACCTGCATCACGGTGAGCGGTTCGTCGTAAGTTCTCTGGCTGCCGTCCGGCAGGGTCACGATGGGCATGATGAAGAAGTTCCTTGTGCGCAGTGGTGATCCATACCAGGGATCACATGCCGCCAGAAGAAGAATGGTCGTCGGAAGCGCTTACGAAAGCGCGCCTAGCCTAGCAGACGGCGCCGGCACGAGGCCATGCCGTCGCGGCGAAACATGCCGCCACAACGAAAAGAGGCGCCCGAAGGCGCCTCTTTCACTCGCGAGATGCCCCGGCTGGCCGGGGCAAGGGCTCAGTCGGAGATCACTCCCACTCGCCCAGCTCGACGCGACGGTTCTCGGCACGGCCGGCGTCGGTCTCGTTGCTGGCGACCGGCTGGGCTTCGCCGTAACCGATGGTACGCATGCGGTTACGCTCGACACCCTGGGAGGCCAGGTAGTCGGCCACGGAGTCGGCACGACGCTGGGACAGGTCTTCGTTGTAGCTGTCGCTACCCACGGCGTCGGTGTGGCCTTCGATGCGAACGCGGACGTTCTCGTTGGCCACCAGCTTGTCGGCGACGTCGTCGAGGATGCTCTCGGCACCCATGGTCAGGGTCGCGGAGTCGAACTCGAAGTTGACGTCACGCAGCACCAGGTCCTCGACGCAGCCCAGGGCGTTGACCTCGGCACCGGCCGGGGTACCCGGGCACTGATCCTGGTAATCCGGCACGCCGTCGTTGTCGGAGTCCAGCGGGCAGCCCACGGCATCGACGGCCACGCCGGCCGGGGTACCCGGGCACTGGTCGTTGGCGTCGATCACGCCATCGCCGTCGGTGTCTTGGGGAGCCGGCTCGGCCTTCTTGTTGGGCTCGGCACACAGCAGGGCACCGATGGTGGCGCCGGCGGTACCGCCAACGGCTGCACCGGTGTCCTCGTCGGACTCGCTGGAGGAGGCATAGCCGATGCCGCTGCCGATCAGGCCACCGGCCAGACCGCAAACCGCCGGATGCTGGTACCAGGCACGATCGGAAGAGGCGCTATCGCCCATGCCGGAGGATTGAGAGGCCGAGCTCGCGCAGCCGGAGAGGCCGACGACGAGAGCGGAACCGAGCAGCAAACCAGTCGTTGATTTTTTCATGTAAGACTCCTTCTTCACACAAATCCGAATGGACGTCTCGGGGACGCCATTCGTGAGGTCCGATGGTGTTAGCCAGCGGCGGCGAACAGCGTTCGCCTACACCGATCAAGAAAGCACGAAAATGTGATTTAAGCCAGCAAGCACCGCAGGATGGCACCGGCGTCCTTCCACATATCAGCCATCTACGATACCTGTACAAGGTTGCCGGAGGTGATCGTCAGATGCAATCGCTGTCTGCCCGATCGCTCTTCCACGCGGACGGAGCCCAGTACCTCATCATCAGTGCAGGGACGCCGGCCATTCACGACGGAATCGCAGCACCGCGCCCGCCGCCTCGATCACGGCGTCGCGCATTTCGTCTTCCACGGCCAGGCGCTCACGATCCTCCTGAAAACGCGCCTTCGGCGTCAGCGCCTGACGCGCGGAGTGCGTATGCAGGTGGCGAGTGCGACCATGCACCTCGCCGAAGGCACGAAATTCGGGGCGCTCGACCAGGCTCGGGTCGAGAATGTCGAGCAGCGTCTTGCAGCGCCAGGCGCCTTCGGTGATGTCGACCTGCTCCTGCTGCAGGGCCGAGGCCACCAGCTCCAGGTTCTCCAGGCAGTTCTGATGGGCGCGACGCAGCTCCTCCTCGCGGAAGGCCTTGCGGCGGCGCACCTCGCGCCACAGCGTCACGGCATAGGCCGCCAGGCCGGCCACGATAGCCAGGGCAATGCCCAGCAGGATCAACGCGGTAGTAAGGGACATTCAGGCTCCCGAAGACATCGAAGGGTAGGGACACGCATTTTATACTCTGCCCCGCAACGCCCCAATCCCCCTCAGGACCTTCACGGCAAGGAGCCATGCATGAGCGATTCGGAGAGTCATCCCACCACCGCGGCCCGCATCGGGCTGTTACTCGGCCCGCTGTGGCTGCTGATGACGCTGACGCTGCCGCCGCCCGGCGGCATGAGCGAGAGCGCCTGGGCCTGCGCCGGACTGGCCCTGCTGATGGCGACCTGGTGGTCGACCGAGGCGATCCCGATTCCCGCCACCTCGCTGGTGCCGCTGGTGCTGATCCCGGCACTGGGCCTCGGCGACATCAAGCAGGTCGCCACGAGCTACGCCAACCCGATCATCTATCTGTTCCTGGGCGGTTTCCTGCTCGGCATTGCCATGCAGCGCTGGAACCTGCACCGCCGCATCGCACTGCACGTGCTGCGCGTGGTCGGCCACGAGCCACGCCGCCAGATCGGCGGCTTCATGCTGGCCACCGGCTTTCTCAGCATGTGGGTCTCCAACACCGCCACGGCGATCATGATGCTGCCCATCGGCATGTCGGTGATCAGCCTGCTGGACGACAGCGATCCCGATGAGCTGGCCCGCTACGCCACCGCCCTGCTGCTGGCCATCGCCTATTCCGCCAGCATCGGCGGTATCGCCACCCTGATCGGCACACCGCCCAACGCTCTGCTGGCCGGCTACCTGGCCGACAGCCGCGGTATCGATCTCGGCTTCGCCCAGTGGATGCTGGTCGGTCTGCCGGTCAGCGTGACGATGATGATCTGCGCCTGGTGGTGGCTGACACGCCGCCGCTTTCATCTGGCGGGCGGCGACGACAGTGCCGACATGGTACGCCGCGAACTGGCGTCGCTCGGCCGCAGCAGCGCCGCCGAGCGCCGCGTCGGCCTGATCTTCCTGCTGGCCGCCCTCGCCTGGGTGTGTCGTCCGCTGCTCAACCAGGCCGGCCTCGACTGGCTGTCGGACACCGGCATCGCCATCGCCGCCGGCATCGCGCTGTTTTTGGTGCCCTCGGGTGACGGCAGCGGCGAGCGCTTGATGACCTGGGACGCGGCCCAGTCGCTCCCCTGGGGCATCCTGCTGCTGTTCGGCGGCGGCCTGACCCTGGCCGGCGCCATCAGCCGGTCGGGACTCGCCGAATGGATCGCCCAGCGACTCGAGATCTTCGGCGCCTTCCCGCTGCTGGCCCTGATCGGCGTGGTGGTGCTGGTGATCATCTTCCTCACCGAGGTGACCTCCAACACCGCCACCGCGGCGGCGTTCCTGCCGCTGCTCGGGGCGCTGGCCGTGTCGCTGGATATCTCGCCGCTGCTGATCACCGTGCCCGCGGCCATCGCCGCCAGCTGCGCCTTCATGATGCCGGTGGCCACACCACCCAACGCCATCGTGTTCGCCACCGGCCATCTGCGTATCCGCTCGATGATCCGCGCCGGCTTCGCCCTCAACCTGATCGGCACCCTGCTGGTCAGCCTGCTGGCCTATCCGCTGGTGACGCTGTTCTGGTAAGCCGAGGGAGCGCTGGCCGACGCCACCTGCGGCACCGGCCAGCGCCATCGCCACCCCGCCAGCAACAGGCTGACCACCAGACACAGGGCTCCCGCCGTGTGCAGCAGCGCCAGCCACAGCGGCAGCCACATAAGCACGTTGGCCACGCCCAGTGCCGCCTGGGCCAGGCCGGTGCCCACCGCCAGCGCCAGCCAGGGGCGCATCGCGCGATCGCGGCCATGACGCCAGCCCAGCACCAGCAGGCACGCCAGCAGCGCCGCGCCGCCGAGACGATGCCCCACCTGGATGGCGCTGCGCGCCTCGGCGTGCAGCTGGCCATAGAGATAGCTGGGCCCCACCGCCTGAGTCAGATGGAAGCCCTCGCCCCAGTCCAGCGCCTCGACCCAGCGCCCGTTGCAGGTGGGAAAGCCCTGGCAGGCAATGCCGGCATAATTGCTCGAGGTCCAGCCGCCCAGCGCCAGCTGCAGCACCAGGGCCAGCAGCGTCGCCCGCCACAGCGGTGTCAGGCGCCGTGGCCGCATCACCGCAGGAGCCCCGAACGCCAGCCGGCGCAGCCGCAGGTGCAGCCACAGGAACATCGCCATCACCGACAGCCCGCCGAGCAGGTGCAGAGTCACCACCTGCGGCCACAGCTTGAAGGTCACGGTAAGGGCACCGAAGGCGCCCTGCACCGCCAGCGTGACCAGCAACCCCAGGGTCAGCCGCCAGGGATAGTCGTCACGACCGCGACGCAGGCGCAGACCGCGTGCCGCCAGCAGCAGCGCCACGGCGATCAGCCCCGCCGCCAGATACCGATGCAGCATTTCCATCCAGGCCTTGGTCGCCTCGAGCGGCCAATGGGGGCTATGCGCCAGGGCCCGCTCGGCATCGGGCACCAGCGGCGCACCGTAGCAGCCCGGCCAGTCGGGACAGCCGAGTCCCGCATCCATCAGCCGGGTCGCTGCCCCGACCAGCACCACCAGGGCGCAGAGCCCGGTACCGGCCAGGCTGAGCCGCATCACGCTTCGCCATGCCGGAGACGCCTGGAAGAGTCGCATCGCCTTCCTCCTTTCTCGCTGACCGCTCGCTCACCGCCATCACTCGGGCTGGAGACGCGCCATGGGCGGTTCGGGATTGCGCTCGAGCAGCAGCTCGACGTCCTCGAGCACCCTTGCCGTCTCGATGTCCGGGGCATAGGCCAGCACCGCGCGGCCGTCGGGGTCGAACACCCACAGCCGGCCCGGCGAGCGCCAGGATGCCGCTTCCGTCCAGCTGGCCGCCGAGGCGCCGGGCAGCGTCTCGCCGCTGCCGCCGAGGCGCAGCCGGCTGATGCGATGGGCGTCTCGTCCCAGCGCCCGATGCAGTCGCCACCAGCGATCGGCCTGGGCGTCGCACGACGCCGGACAGTCGAAGGCCAGCACCCAGTCGTCGGCGCCCTGCCTGGCCATGCCGTCGAGCGGCCAGGCCTCGAGCGGCGGCAGGTCCGGCGTCAGCTGGCCGTGGGCGGTGCGGCCCTCGGGAATGCCCAGCCGCCACTCGACCATGCCCCAGGCCACCGCCATGGGCAGCAGGAACACCGCAAACAGCGCCAGCAGCTTGAGTCGCGACGAGACGGGAGACACGCGGGCGTCGGCGGGCATCGGCTTACTCCTCTTGGGCGGGCGTGGAGAGAGATGAAGGGGCGCGATCTCGCACCAGGCGTCGGCCTCCCAGCCACATGACCGTCAGCGCGGCGAGCGCCAGACCCCACCATTGGAAGGCATAGGCCCGGTGACGCTCCGGCGGCAGCACCGCGGGCGTCCACCAGGACTCGAGGTGGCCGGGGCCTTGTTCCAGATGCAGCCAGCCGGCATGGGCGAAGCCCTCCAGCGCCGGCCAGGCGGAGAGCGTGATACGCTGCAGTCGCCGACCCTCGCGATTCGGCCCGAACAGCGGTGCGCTGTCGCCGGCGGCCTGCCAGCGTCCGCTGAGCGTCACCGAGCCCTCGGGCGTGGCCACCGACGGCGTCTCCCGGCGGGTACCGGTAGCCAGGAAGCCGCGCTGCACCAGCCACAGTCGCCCCTCCTCGTCACGCAGCGGTGTGAGGGCGGCCACGCCAAGACGGTTGCCATGGGTGCGATTGTCGAGAAACAGCGTCTCTGCGCCGAGGTACTCGCCGCGCAATGTCAGCCGGGCGCCGTCCGGCGGCGCTGCGACGGGTGCCTCCAGCCGCGGCGCCGTCTCGTAGCGCAGCAGCAGCTCGCGCTTGTCGGCGGCCCGCTGCCACTGCCATAGTCCCAGTGCCAGCCCGAGCGCGACGACCAGGCTCCAGCACAGGATCCAGAGCCCCAGCCGACGGCCGTTCCCGCCACGCGCGACGGCGTCTTTCACGGAGTGTGAGATGCTACTCAAGACCCTGATCGCCCTCGTTTTCCTGGCCATGGTGGCGAGCCTCGTCGCCGGCGCCGGGTTTCTGATCAAGGACGGCGGCCGCTCGCGGCGCGTCCTCGTCTCCCTCAAGCTGCGCGTCACCCTGGCGACGCTGCTGCTGGCCCTGCTCTTCTACGGCTTCCATGTCGGCCGCCTCGGCTGACGCACTCGGCGCGAATGTGCTCGGAGCACACGCACTCAGAACACATAGACGAAGGTGAACAACCCGATCCACACCACGTCGACGAAGTGCCAGTACCAGGCCGCGGCCTCGAAGCCGAAGTGATCGTCACGGCTGAAGTGGCCGCGCACCACCCGCGCCAGGATGGTGATCAGGATGATGGTGCCGATGATCACGTGCAGGCCATGGAAGCCGGTCATCAGGAAGAAGGTGGCGCCGTAGATGCCGGCCTGCAGGGTGAGACCGTAGTGGGCGTAAGCCTCGTAGTATTCGACGCCCTGGACGACGATGAAACACAGCCCAAGCAGCACGGTGCCGGCCAGCCAGTGTCGCGCCGTGGTGCGATAGCCCTCCTTGAGCGCTTCGTGAGCCACCGTCAGGGTGATGCTGGAACCGACCAGGATCAGGGTATTCACCAGTGGCAACTGCCAGGGCGACAGCACATCACGGGGCCCTTCGATGCCCTCGCCCGGCGGCTCGAGCAGCGGCCAGGAGGCGGTGAAGTCGGGCCACAGCAGGGCCGCCACGCCCTTGGCGCCCTCCCCGTCCAGCCACGGCAGCGCGAAGGTGCGCACATAGAACAGCGTGCCGAAGAAGGCTGCGAAGAACATCACCTCCGAGAAGATGAACCAGCCCATGCCCCAGCGGAAGGAGCGGTCCATCTGGGCATCGTAGAGTCCACCGCGCGACTCATGGATGACGTCCCGGAACCACAGCGTCATCACCGCCAGCACGGCCAGCAGGCCGACCACCATCACCGGCATGCCGACCACCCCGAAGACCAGCAGCGTGCCGGTGCCGACCATCATCGCCCCCAGCGCCAGCGACGCCAGCACCGGCCACTTGCTGGAAGGGGGAACGTAGTAGCTTCCACCGCTCATGTGCGATCTCCTCCGCCGAGAGACGGCTCAGTGCTGCCGGGGCACGAACTCCGGCGGCGTCTCGAAGGTGTGCAGGGGCGCCGGGCTCGGCACCGTCCACTCCAGGTCCTCGGCGCCATCCCAGGCACGGGCCGGCGCCTTCTCGCCGCCGCGCACGCACATCACCACCACCACCACGAACAGCAGCTGGGACAGCCCGAACAGGAAGGCGCCGATGCTGGTGATCATGTTGAAGTCGGCGAACTGCAGCGCGTAGTCGGGGATCCGTCTCGGCATGCCGGCCAACCCGGCGAAATGCATGGGGAAGAAGGTCAGATTGACGCCGATCACCGAGAGCCAGAAGTGCCACTGGGACAGTCGCAGGTGCGGGTAGTGGCCGGTCCACTTGGGCAGCCAGTAATAGACGCCGGCCATGATCGCGAACACCGCGCCGGGCACCAGCACGTAGTGGAAATGCGCGACCACGAAGTAGGTGTCGTGGTACTGGAAGTCCGCCGGCGAGATGGCCAGCATCAGCCCGGAGAAGCCGCCGATGGTGAACAGCACCACGAAGGCCAGGGCGAACAGCATCGGCGGCTCGAAGGTGATGGAGCCGCGAAACAGCGTGGTCACCCAGTTGAAGACCTTCACCCCGGTCGGCACCGCGATCAGCATGGTGCTGTACATGAAGAACAGCTCGGCCACCAGCGGCAGGCCCACCGTGAACATGTGATGCGCCCAGACCAAAAACGACAGGATGGCGATGGACGCCGTCGCGTAGACCATGGAGGCGTAGCCGAACAGCGGCTTGCGCGCGAAGGTCGGGATGATCACCGAGACGATGCCGAAGGCCGGGAGGATCATGATGTAGACCTCCGGATGGCCGAAGAACCAGAAAAGATGCTGGAACAGCACCGGGTCGCCGCCGCCGGCGGCGTTGAAGAAGCTGGTGCCGAAGTTGATGTCCATCAGCATCATGGTGATCACCCCGGCCAGCACCGGCATCACCGCGATCAGCAGGAAGGCGGTGATCAGCCAGGTCCACACGAACAGCGGCATGTCCATCAGCCGCATGCCCGGCGCCCGCAGGTTGAGAATGGTGGCGATGATGTTGATCGCCCCGAGGATCGAACTGATGCCGGCCAGGTGCAGCGAGAGAATGAAGAAGGTGGTGGACGGTGGCGAATAGGTGGTGGACAGCGGCGCGTAGGACGTCCAACCGAAGTTGGGCGCCCCGCCGGGCATGAAGAAGGTCGACAGCAGCAGCGTGAAGGCCACCGGCAGCAGCCAGAAGCTGAAGTTGTTGAGCCGGGGCAGCGCCATGTCCGGTGCCCCGATCTGCAGCGGCACCATCCAGTTGGCGAGCCCGACGAAGGCCGGCATCACCGCGCCGAAGATCATGATCAGCCCGTGCATGGTCGTCATCTGGTTGAAGAATTCGGGCTCGACCAGCTGCAGACCCGGCTGAAACAGCTCGGCGCGGACGACCATGGCGAACAGGCCACCGATGAAGAACATCGCCAGCGACAGCAGCATGTAGAGCGTGCCGATGTCCTTGTGGTTGGTGGTCAGCAGCCAGCGCTTGAGTCCACCCGGTGGCGAGTGCGGCTCGGCGGCCACCCCCGCGGAGGTGGGCTGGCTGTGCTGCGTGGTCGACTTGGGAGGCAGGTGCGAAGCCATCGTGGTTCCCCCTGGTTGGCGCCTCGGGGAGGCGCCCGTCGAAAGAAGGACCGCCAGCGTGCCTAGTCGGCGAGTCGCTCGGCGATCGCCGAGGGCTGGACAGTGTCGCCGGCCTCGTTGCCCCAGGCGTTGCGCTCGTAGGTAATCACGGCGGCGATCTCCGCCGGATCCAGCGTGTTGGCAAAGCCCGGCATGGCGCTGCCCGCAATGCCATCGATCACCGTCTCGATGTGCCGCTCGCGGTCATCCAGCAACGCCTGGTTGCCGGCCAGGGCCGGGAACACCGGCGGGTTGCCGCTGCCATCGGGCTGGTGACAGGAGGCGCAGATGGTGCCGTAGACCTGCTCGCCACGCGCCATCAGCTCGTCCATGGCCCACTCCCTATCGAGCCCCATGGCGGCCTCGGCGGCCTCGGCCTGGCGCTCGGCCAGCCAGGCATCGAAACGTTCGGGCTCCACCGCCTCGACGACGACCGGCATGAAACCGTGGTCGCGACCGCACAGCTCGGCGCACTGGCCGCGATAGATGCCCGGCTCGTTGATGCGCACCCAGTTCTCATTGACGAAACCCGGGATGGCATCCTGCTTGACGCCGAGTTCCGGCACCCACCAGGAATGGATCACATCGTCGGAGGTCAGCAGCAAGCGCACCTTGCGGTCGACCGGCAGCACCAGCGACCGGTCGACCTCGAGCAGGTAGTGCTCGCCCTTTTCCTGCTGGCCGGCGATCTGCTCGCGAGGGGTCGCCAGACTGGAGATGAAGGACACCTCTTCGCCACGATATTCATAGCGCCAGCGCCATTGCTGCCCGGTGATCATCACCTCCATATCGGCGTCGGAGGCGTCGTACATCGACTTGAGCGTCGCCGTGGCAGGGATCGCGATCACGACCAGAATCAGCAGCGGCACGATCGTCCAGATCACCTCGACCGTGGTGTGCTCATGAAAGGCCGATGGTTTGGCGCCACGGGAGCGGCGATAGCGGAAAAGCGAGTAGAAGAGTGCACCGAAGACCACGATGCCGATGACCACACAGATCCAGAAGATGGCCATGTGAAGGCCATGGATGTCCCGGCTGAGATCGGTGACGCCGACCGGCATGTTCCAGCCGCTGGCCAGGGCCCCCGACACCGGAACGCCCATGGCCGTTCCGCTCGCCGTCCATACGAGCCGCTTGCGCATCCGCATCGCCTCCTCCTGAACGTCGACGTGTATCCACCACGCCTGGATCGAGTATAGGACTCCGTTGTCGCATGACCCGCGGGCGCCATCTCCCGTACCCAACGCCCCCTTCAACGCAGTCCGGATTCCTCAGCGAGCCGCCAGCATCGCCACCAGGGCGATCAGAACCACCAGCACGATCGCCAGCACCACGCCCGCCACGATGAAGGGCCCCGCCCCGCCTCTGGAGAAATCCTCCTGGCGCCGCGCCTCCTTCTGAACCCCCGAAGAAGGCCGCCAGCACCGACGCGATGACCCGCCACATGAACATGCTCCCACTGACCGACTCACTCCTAGACCGTAGACCAGGGATCGCCGATATGCGCACTCCCTGACCTGCATCAGGGAAAAAAGGGAAAGCCCGCTCGGCGCACGCGAGGGCGCAGCGAGGGCGCAGCGAGGGCCTATACTACGGGGGTGACAGCGACGGCAGCGGATGGCGTTGCACCATCCTTCAGCGCACAGATCGGGAGGTTCGAGATGACCCAGTCAACGGGAGAGACCACCAGCGCCCTCCCTCCCGCCAGCGATGCCATGCTCCAATGGTGGACCCAGCAGCTGACGCAAGGCACGACGCCCCTGGCCCGGATGCAGTTCGCCTGGCTGGAGAGCCTGGCCGAGGCCATGCAGTTCGAGGCCGAGTGCCTGCGCGCGCTGGCGGAGAGCGGCGAGCGCATGGCCGGCTGCTACAGCGGCGAAGCGCATCCGCACGAGCTCCACGAGTGCTACCAGCGGCTCATGCAGGATGTCGCCCAGGTCCACTGGCAGCGGCTCGAGAAGGTCGCCGAGCTCTCAGAGGACTTCCGCCAGCGGATCTGGGAAGAGATCTGATCGGCCAGCGCGCGGAACTCCTTGCCCCCTGCGGCGCCCTCGCCTCGGCGATCAGCTCAGTCCCAGCAGATGCACCAGCGGCGGCAGCAGGAAGGCCGTCAACAGTCCCGTGATGCCCATCGCCAGCCCCGAGAAGGCACCGGCCACCGCGCCCAGCCGTGCAAACGACTGAGCCGTGCCGAAGCCATGGGCCGCCAGCCCCATGGCGAAACCCTGCACCGCGGGATCCTGGATACGCAGCAGCCGGAAGATGACCGGCCCCAGCGCGCAGCCGATAGCCCCGGTCAGCAACACCAGTCCCGCCGCCAGAGACGGAATGCCGCCGATCTGTTCGGCGATGCCCATGGCGATCGGTGACGTCACCGATCTCGGCGCCAGCGACATCAGCGTCTCGTGACGCGCCCCCAGCACCAGCGCCAGCCCCAGCGTGCTGGCCACGGCCGTCACGATGCCGGTCACACAGGCCAGCAGCAGCGGCACCAGCAGGCGCCGCACCCGTTCGCGGTGATCGTACAGCGGAATGGCCAGCGCCACCGTGGCCGGCCCCAGCAGGAAGTGGATGAACTGGGCGCCCTCGAAATAGGTGGCGTAATCCATGTCCAGCAGCAGCAGGCTGCCGATCAGCAGGGCAATCGCCAGCATCACGGGATGCAACAGCGGCGTGCCGCCCAGCATCTTGTTGATCCGCACCGCCAGAGTGAAGGCCACCAGCGTCAACAGTAGCGACAGCAGCGGATTGCCCGACAGGTAGACCCAAAGCTGGTCGAGGCGAGCGACGTTCATCGGCGGCCTCCCTGGCCCAGGCGGCCCTGAAGTCGCGACAGCACCCAGGCCGTGACGCCCAGCGTCAGCGCGGTGGAGACCACCAGCGTCACCAGGATCGGCAGAATGTCGCGGCCGATCAGCGCCCCGTGCACCATCACCCCGACGCCGGCCGGCACGAACAGCAGCGTCAGATAGCGCAGCAGCCCCTCGCCCGAGGCCCTCAGGCTATCCGGCACCTTGCCACGCACCAGCAGGGCCACCAGCAGGATCACCATGCCGATCACCGGCCCCGGGATCGGCACCGCCAGTCCCCTGGCCAGCAGTTCCCCCAACATCTGGCACGCCAGCAGCATGCTCATTCCCAAGATCAGCGGCATCGTCGTTCTCCCTATCCGTGTGCCCCTATTCTACTAAGCGGGGAGCACGACGGCAGTTCTCGACGGGGCTAGCCAACCTTTTGAAAAAAAGCGCAAAAAGGACTTTTCATTTGCGGGGGAGCGAGGTAATATACGCCTCGTTCTCGGGGGACACGCCCAACGGCAACAAGCCCAAAAGAGAACGTCGGAGCGTGGCGCAGCTTGGTAGCGCGTTGCAATGGGGTTGCAGAGGTCGCTGGTTCGAATCCAGTCGCTCCGACCAGAAATATCAAGATAAACCGCCACTTACGGGTCATTCCGGGTGGCGGTTTTTCGTTGTAGCTCTCGTGGGTTCCATATGGGTTCCATATGGGTTCCATACGAGAGCAACAACCAGCGACGAACAACTCTTTCCCTATCATTCCTTCGCCTGATCACTACTTTGAGCCGGCGGCCGCCTTCTCACCAATACCTCATACGCACCATCCTCCCCCTCCTACTTGGTAGACTTAGGGTGCTAAGCTCAGCGGTCAGCCACAGCCAGCCTATAGAAGCCGGCAACCGATCGCAGCGACACTCAGATTACGTAGGGGGACACATGGACGTTTTCGAGTTCAGGGATAAGCTGGTCAAGGATTACCGCGACTTTACCCGCTCCTTCATCCAGCCCAAGGCGGATGACATCAACACCTTCCTGGATGGGGAGTACGGGGGCGGCCGCTACTGGCCCTCTCCGCTCATCCAGATCAACCCCTCCTATGTCACCGAAGGGACAGTGGAATCGCTCGCCACTCAGGGCGTGCTACACCCACGCACCGCCGAGATTTTCCGCTTCGGCAAGAGTGAGACTTCACCTGGGGTGCCAGCATCACTCTACAAGCACCAGCGCCAGGCTATCGACTTCTGTTTGAAATTCGAGCCCTACGTGGTGACGACAGGTACCGGCTCAGGCAAGTCGCTCGCCTATTTCATACCGATGGTGGATGCCATCCTGAAGTCTAAAGAGGAGGACCCCACGCCTCGCATCCAGGCGATCGTCATCTACCCCATGAATGCCCTGGCCAACAGTCAGCGCGAGGAGCTGGAGAAATTCCTGGCTGATTTCCCCAGCGACGGCAAGCCTGTCACCTACGCCCGCTACACCGGCCAGGAGAGCCAGGAAGAGCGCGAACGGATCAAGGACAATCCGCCCGACATCATCCTCACCAACTACATGATGCTCGAGCTGCTGATGACGCGGCAGAACGAGCGCGACAAGGCGGTCATCCGCCACGCCGACGGCTTGCAGTTCCTCGTCCTAGACGAGCTGCACACCTACCGAGGTCGCCAGGGTGCCGATGTGGCCATGCTGGTTCGCCGGGTGCGGGAGCGCATGAACCCTGATCTAGTCTGCATCGGCACCTCGGCCACCATGGCCACCGACGGCAGCCGCGAGGATCGCCAGGCCAAGGTCGCCGAAGTGGCCAGCAAGCTGTTTGGCCAGAATGTCCCGGCCGGCAACATCATCGGTGAGACCCTTCAACGACAGATTCCCGGCGACATGCCCACGCAGGAGACGCTGTCTAAAGCCCTCACCATCCCGCTGAATGAAGCCGCCTCCTTCGAGGAGCTTCGCCAGCAACCGGTCGCCGCCTGGGTGGAGCTCACACTGGGTATCGTCTGGGAAGATGGCTGGGTGCGCGCCAAGCCCAAAACGCTTGAGGAAGCCGCCGGCTTGCTCGCCGAGACCTCTGGCCAGGCGCCAGACCACTGCCAGACCTACCTTGCACACTTCCTGCTGCTCGCCTACCGTGCGCGGGATATCAACGACAAGCCGCTGTTCGCCTTCCGCCTGCACCAGTTCATCTCGGGGGCCGGCAACCTCTATGCCACCCTGGAGGCGCCGGGGAAACGCTACCTGGACCTTCACGGCCAGCAGTTCGTGCCCGGGGACCGCGACCGTCGCTTCTATACCGTCCACTTCTGCCGCGGCTGCGGCCAAGAGTATTACCCGGTCTGGCACGACGCCTCTCCGGAGACCGGCGAGATGGGCTTCCAGCCACGCGATATCAAGGAGACCGCCAAGGGCGAGGAAGAGACCACCTACGGCTTCCTGATGCTCGGTCACTGGAACGAGGAGGAGTACCCCGAGAACTGGCTGGACTTCAAGAAGGACCCTCCAAAGCTCAAGCCCCACTACAAAAAGTACCGTCCTCAGGAGGTGCATGTGCTTCCTGACGGCACCCAGGGCCTGGAGGGAGAACGTGGCTTTTACATCCCTGGCGGGTTTCGCTTCTGCCTTTCCTGCGGACAGGCCCATACGGCCGGCCGCGACTGGACCCGACTCGGCTCGCTTTCCGCCGAGGGCCGCAGTTCCGCCACTACCACTCTGACGCTCTCTTCACTGCGCTACCTGCTGGGCGCCGATAATGACCTGGCCGACGAGGCCCGCAAGCTCCTCGGCTTCAGCGACAACCGACAGGATGCAGCCCTGCAGGCGGGCCACTTCAACGATTTCATGCAGATCCTGCTGGTGCGCGCCGGTATCCTCGCCTCCCTGAATGGTGGCAGCAATACCGAGCTCACCGATCAAGACCTGGCCCAGCACATCTTCAACTCCCTGGGCCTGAACAGCAGTGATCCCAAGGTGCGTGCCGACTTCCTGGAAAAACCCGATGTACGCGCGCCTCATGCACGCCGCGGCGCCGAAGAGGCCATGCGCAACGTGCTTGGCTACCGTGCCTATCACGACCTCCGCCGGGGCTGGCGCTACACCGTCCCCAACCTGGAGCAGGTCGGCCTGTTGAGGATCGAATACGGCGGACTCGATGAGCTCTCTGGGCTTCAGGAGTTCTGGGACAAGGCCCCGCCCATGTTGGCCAAGGCCGATCCCGAGGTACGCTTCCGGGTCACCAAGCTGGTACTCGACGTGCTGCGCAAGAATCTCTGCCTGCACACCCGCTACCTCGATCACGAGGAGCATGAGAAGTTCGTTAACGCGGCCTACACCCACCTGACCGAGAAGTGGCGCCCGGGTGATGTTCGCGATATGGCCAAGGCCAACTACGCCATCACCGGCCCGAGGCCCAAAAATCGTGAGTTCGATCTGGTTTCCCTCGGCAGTCGCTCGCGCCTGGCCCAGGAGCTTAAGAAACCGGGCATCTGGGGCAGTGCTCCCTTCACCCCGCTCGACGACAAGAACTGGCCCGAGCTGATTGACGCCATCCTCACTGCCCTCGAGGAATACGGTTTGGTGCAATCGGTGAAAATCGACGATGACAGCCAGCTCCAGGGCTACCAGCTGATCGGCGAAGCCTTGGTCTGGAAGCTTGGCTCGGGTGAGCCAGAGCGAGACCCGCTGGCGCCGGCGGCCAGCCAGAACCCCTACTTCACCGAACTCTACCAGGCCGTGGCCCAGAGCCTGACCCAGCAGCAGCAGGACTGGTTTCAGTTCATGGCCCATGAACACACCGCCCAGGTGGACCCAGAGGATCGCGAGGAGCGCGAGCGAGACTTCCGTACCGGCGATCTTCGTGTGATGTTCTGCTCGCCGACCATGGAACTGGGTGTCGATATCAGCTCGCTCAACACCGTATACCTGCGCAACGTGCCACCTACGCCGGCCAACTACGCCCAGCGCAGCGGGCGAGCCGGGCGCTCGGGGCAACCCGCTCTGGTCATCACCTATTGCGCCGCCCAGAGCCCCCACGACCAGTACTTCTTCCGTGAGCCGCGTCGCATGGTACACGGGCAGGTCACTCCCCCAATGCTCGACCTGGCCAACGAAGAGCTGGTAAGCAGTCATCTTTATGCTACCTGGCTCGCTGAAACCGGCGTCCGACTACCGTCGGCGATCAACGAGCTGATCGACGTCACCAAGGACAATCAGCCGCTGATGGAGGACTACCACCAGGATCTGAGCCGAGAGACCGTACTCAAGGGCGCCCAGCGACGAGGTGCTCACCTTATTCGGCTTCTCGGTGACGAGCTGGCACAGGCCCAAGGGGTCTGGCTCTCCAAGGAAGACTCGCTGGAGACGGCCGCTGCCCGTTGGGCTGAGGGTAAGCTCAACCAGGCCATGGCCACACTCGACGATTGTTTCGATCGCTGGCGCGAGCTCTATACCTCCACCCTCAGCCAGATCGAAGAAGCCTCTAAGCTGATGATGAATCCCGGCAGCAGCAAAAAGGAGCGCGAGGTCGCCAAGCGCCGCTTCGACGAAGGCTCCGTCCAGCTCAGCCTGCTCCAGGACAACAGCAGGCGCCAATCGGACTTCGAGACCTATCGCTACCTGGCCGGTCAAGGCTTCCTACCCGGTTATAACTTCCCGCGCCTGCCGCTGGCCGCCTTCATCCCCGGCACCCGCAAAGGGCGCCGGGAGAGCCACAGTCGAGTCCTCTCACGTCCGCGCTTCCTTGCCATCTCGGAGTTCGGCCCCCTAAGCCTGATCTACCACGAGGGGCAGCAGTATCGCGTCAAACGTGTGATCCTGGGGGCCGTGAAACAGCAGCAAATGAACGAAGCCAGATTGCCCGAACAGCAAGTCCGGCTATGCCCTAACTGCGGCTATGGGCACTTCAACGAGCAGCTCGACCTCGACCTCTGCGTGGCCTGCAGCACGCCTCTGGCCGAAGCCAAGCAGGTACATAACCTCTTCCGCATCGAGAACGTCGCCACCCGCCCCGTCACGCGGATCACCTGCGATGAGGAAGAACGCATGCGCCAGGGCTACGACCTGCGCACCACGCTCCAGTATCCTGAGGAGAATGGCCAGCTCAAGGTAGTCCGTAGCGAGATGCGCCAGGCCGATGACCTGCTCGCCGAGATGGAATATGCCCAGCAGGCGCACCTGTGGCGCATCAACCTGGGCTGGAAGAGGCGCAAGAACACCGCCATCGACGGTTTCATGATCGATCCCATCAACGGCAACTGGATCAAGGACGAAGAGCAGGAGGCCGACGACGACGATGCCGACCAGCCGGTCAACCAGCGCCAGCGAATCTCACCCTATGTGGCCGACCGGCGCAACGCCCTGGTGATACGCCCCAAGCTGGATATGTCACCCACCACCGCGGCCACTCTCCAATATGCCATCAAGCGGGGCATCGAGCTCAACTTCCAGCTCGAGGAGAGCGAGCTGATGGCCGAGCCGCTGCCCAGTCCCCTGGAGCGCAATGCCCTGCTTTTCTATGAGGCAGCGGAAGGGGGCGCCGGCGTGCTCACACGCCTGGCCACCGACCCCACGGCGTGGCAGAGTGTCGCCACAACCGCCCTTGAGTTGATGCACTGGCAACGCGCTGACGAGGCCATGCCCTGGCACCAGCAAGCCGTGTCGCAGTGGCACAACGTATCGGATGATTGCGAGGCGGGCTGCTATCGCTGCATCCTCAGCTACTTCAACCAGCCGGATCACACCCTGATCGACCGCCAGGATAAGGAAGCGCTGGCCTGGCTGGCACAGCTGACCGACCTCACCCTGGCCAGCGGTGCCGGCGGTCATGCCCCGGGCGACCAGAGCGACCGCCTTCGCCGCGCCAGCGGGAGCAGCCTGGAGCAGGCCTGGCTCGACGCCCTGAACACCCATCGCCTGCGCCAGCCAGATGCCGCCCAGCCCTATCTTGAGGCCTTTGGTGTGCGCCCTGATTTTGCCTATCGCGACAGCCGCGCGCTGATCTTCGTCGACGGCCCCCATCACGACAGCGCCGAGCGGCGCATGATCGATGAACGCCAGACCCGTGACCTCGAAGATGCCGGTTTCCTGGTGCTGCGCTTCCCGAAGGAGACCGCCCGCTGGCCTGCCCTCTTCGCCCGCCACCCGGACGTCTTCGGTGCCATGACGCCGTCTGATCACCCTACCTATGAGGAACAGCCCTGATGAATGCGCCCATGACGCGACCCGATTTCACGCCCGGCAGCATCGTCAAGGCTCGCGGACGCGAGTGGATAGTGCTTCCGGGGTCCAGCGACGAGGACCTCTACCTGCGCCCGTTGGGTAGCGGCGAAGAGGACCAAGTACGCCTACTGGCCGCCCTGGAGGCCGTGGAGCAGGCGCTCTTCCCCGCCCCTGATCCGGCTGAGGCTCGCCATGGTAGCCGTCAGTCTGGCCTGCTGCTGCGCGATGCGTTGCTGCTCAAGCTGCGCGCCGGTGCCGGCCCCTTCCGCGCCATCGGCAACCTTGCCTTCGAGCCCCGCGCCTACCAGCTGGTGCCGCTGCTAATGGCCCTGCGCCAGCAGGTGGTACGCCTGCTAATCGCAGACGACGTCGGCATCGGCAAGACCATCGAGGCAGGACTGATCGTGCGCGAACTGATCGACCGCGGCGAGATCAAGGGCTTCACCGTGCTCTGCCCACCGCACCTCTGCGAACAGTGGCAGGAAGAACTCGCCGAGAAGTTTCACCTACGTCCCGAGATCGTCAGTCGCCACAGCGCCGCTCGTCTCGAACGCAACTTGCTGCAGAGCGAGTCGATCTTCCAACGCTACCCCTACACTGTGGTCAGCCTCGATTACATCAAGTCCGATCGCCGCCGCGACGAGTTCTTGAATAGCTGCCCTGGCTTTGTCATCGTCGATGAGGCCCACACCTGCGTGCAGAGCAGCGCCCAGTCGCGCCATCAGCGCTACACCCTGCTGCGCGGCCTGGCGGAGGATGCCGACCGCCATTTGCTGCTGCTCACCGCCACCCCCCACAGCGGCGACGAGGAGGCCTTTCGCAATCTGTTGGGACTACTCGATCCCGCCTTCGCCCAGCTCGAGCGTCTCGACGACACCCGTAACCCCTTGCGCCAGCGCCTGGCCCACCACATGGTGCAGCGCCGCCGCCAGGACATTGCCGAGTGGCAGGACAACACCCAGTTCCCCGACCGCGAGGTGGGTGAAAGCGCCTACCGCATGCAGGGGGAGTGGCAGGCCCTGTTCCAGGACGTGGTGGACTATGCCCGGGAGCTGGTCGACCGCGCCGAATCCCTCGACCACTTCAGCCAGCGCCTGCACTGGTGGGCCGCCCTGGCGCTGCTGCGCTGCATCTCCTCTTCCCCGGCGGCGGCCGTTCGCACCCTGCAGAACCGCATTCACAACGCAGACAAGCAAGCCAGCGCGGCCGAGCTGGACGATCAGGCCAGCCGTACCATTCTCGACAGCAGCGACGACACCCAGGACGACTTGGAGCCCGGTGCACAGCTTGAGGACCGCCCGCTGCTGGAGAGCCTGATCGAACGTGCCGGGAATCTCCATGGGCCTGCCAAGGACCCCAAGCTCAAGCATCTGATCACCACGCTCAAGCCCGTCCTCGAAGAGGGCCATCGGCCGGTGGTGTTCTGTCGCTATATTGCCACCGCCCAGTATGTAGCCGACGAGCTGCAGAAGAAGTTCAAGTCGCATCGGGTGGCCTGCGTCACCGGCGAGCTGCATCCAGCCGAGCGCGAAGAGCAAGTTGAGGCCCTGGCCGATGAGGCAGAGGCGCCGATCCTAGTCGCCACCGACTGCCTCTCAGAGGGCATCAACCTTCAAGAGGTGTTTGATGCGGTGGTCCACTACGACCTGGCCTGGAACCCCACTCGCCATGAGCAGCGTGAAGGCCGCGTCGACCGCTTCGGTCAGCGCTCTCCCAAGGTCAAGGCGTTGATGCTCTACGGCGACAACAACCCGGTGGACGGTGCCGTACTGCGGGTGATCCTGCGCAAGGCCGAGGCCATCCGCAAGGCGCTCGGCGTCAGCGTGCCCATGCCGGAGGACGAGAACCGTGTCACTCAGGCCATCATGCAAACCGTACTGCTCACCCGCGGCACCGACAGCGGCATGAGCCAGATGGGCCTCGGCTTCGACGAGCCAATGGAAAGCGTCCACGAGCTGGATAGTCGCGTCGAGGTCGCCTGGGAAAGCGCACGCGAGAAGGCGCGTCGAAACCGCACCATCTTCGCCCAGCAGGCCATCCGGCCCGAGGCGGTACTGCCGGAGTGGCAGCGCATGCAGGAGGTGTTGGGCAGCCAGCAGGACGTGGAGCGTTTCGTTACCCAGGCCCTGGCCGCCCTGCGTGCCCCGCTGGAAAATAGCGACAGTCACCAGCGCCTGAGCTGGGACGCGCTCACCCGCTCCATCCGCGAGCGCCTGGAGAGCCACGGCATCCAGCACCTGGACGCCATCGGCTTCGCCTTGCCGCTACCCCGCGGCGTCAGCTATATCCATCGCAGCCACCCGCTGGTCACCGTGCTGGCCGACGAACTGGCCGAACGCGCGCTGGACGAGAACGGCAGCGATGCGGATCGCCCCGCTCGCCGTGCTGGCGCCGTTACGACCTCTGCTGTCTCCCAGCGCGTGATCGTCGCCCTGTTGCGCCTACGCACCAACCTCACCCTGGTACGCGAAGGCAATCGCCGCGAAATGCTCGCCGAGGAGGCCGTCACCGTGGTGCTGGAGGGCAACCAGCCACCCCGCGCCCTCCCCACCCAGGAAGCGGTGAACTGGTTCACCCATGAAGCCACCCAGAACACTTCTCCCGAGGTACGAGAACGTGCCGTGCAGACGGCACTGGAACGCCTGTCGAGCCACCAGGAGGTGCTGGATGAGATTGGCCGCGAGCACGGCCGCAAGCTGCTGCAGGATCACCGCCGCGTGCGCGACTCCGAGCGTGACGGCCGCGGAACCTTCGAGGTCAAGCCGCAGCTGCCCGCCGACGTACTGGGCGTCTATGTGCTGATGCCGGAGGCAGGATTTTGAGACACGCTGATAATCAACAAGGAGCCGGCATGAACCGCAGGGACGCCGCTCAGGACACGCTCTTCCGCCTGGAAGGTGGGCTGCTGCCCGCCGATCTGCTCAACCAGCTCGATGCACTACAGCTCCCCGGCCAGCAGCCCAGCGATTACGCCATCCCCAAGGGGCTCACGCTGCGCGACGAAATCGGCCGCTACTGGCGTATCGCCCAGGCCCAGTGGGCCAGCTTCAACGGCAAGCGCCAACGCGAGGATCTTTCCGACCCCACCGCCACCGCCCAGAGCTGGATGGAAAGCCTGCTCACCCAGGTCTTCGGATTCAGCGACCTGACCGAGGCCGGCCACGCCCGGGTGATCGGCGAGCGCCACTTCCCCATCACTCACTACGCCTTTGATGGTGCCGTGCCGCTGGTGCTCTGCACGCCCAAGCATGATGCTATGGACGAGCGCCTGCCGCGCTTCGGTCACGAGGGTCGGCGGCGCAGCCCCACCGGCCTGCTGCAGGAGTACCTCAACGCCAGCGACGAGGTCCACTGGGGGCTGGTCAGCGACGGTCAGCGGCTGCGCATCCTGCGTGACAACCCCTCCATGACCCGGCCCGCCTTCGTCGAAATCGACCTGGCCAGCCTGTTCACTGAGGAGCGCCTGCCCGAGTTCCGCCGGCTGTGGCTACTGCTGCACGCCAGCCGCTTCGCACCCCACGAGCTGGATGGCAACCCCTCCTGCTGGTTGGAGCTGTGGCGGGAAGAGGCCGAGGAGCAGGGAGAGCGCCTGCTCGACAAGCTTCGCCTGGGCGTTACCGAAGCCCTGAAGGCGCTGGGCGATGGCTTCCTCGCCCACCCCGAGAACGACGCCCTGCGCCAGCGTTTCATCGAGGGCAAGCTGGACGCTCATGCTTACTACCAGGAGCTCTTGCGCCTGGTCTACCGGCTGCTGTTCCTGCTGCGCGCCGAGGCCCGCGACCTGCTCCACCCGGCGGGTAGTGACCCGCTAGCCTGTGAGCGCTACCGCGAGGGCTACAGCCTGGAGCTGCTGCGCCAGGCGGCACGCAAGGCCCACCGCTTCGAGCCTCGCCACCATGACCTCTGGCTGACGCTCCAGCAGACCCTTGCAGGCCTGGCCGGCGGGCAGCCACTGCTGGCGCTGCCGGCCCTGGGCGGGCTCTTCGATGCCGCGCAGTGTCCCAATCTGGATGCCGCACTGATCGACAACCGCTCGCTGCTCAATGCGATGCGCGCCCTCACCTGGCATCGAAGCGACGTCCGCCGTGGCCTGGTCGCCACCGACTACGCCAACATGGACGCCGAGGAACTGGGCAGCGTCTATGAAGCCCTCCTCGAGCTGGTGCCCGCCGTCAGCCATATACCCTGGCAGTTCCGCTTTGTGGGGCTCGATGATGGCGATACCACCGCAGGCAACCTGCGCAAGCTCACCGGCTCCTACTACACCCCGGACGTGCTGGTACAGTCACTGATCGACACCGCCTTGAAGCCGGTGATCCGCCAGCGCCTGGAAGAGCACCGCGAACAGCCGCGCCAGGCCTTGCTTGCGCTGCGCATCGTCGACCCAGCCTGTGGCTCCGGGCACTTCCTGCTCGCCGCCACCCGTACTCTGGCCCGGGAAATCGCGCGCCTGGATGCCGAGGACAACGAGCCCACCCCAGAGCAGTTCCAGCACGCCCTGCGCGAGGTCGCCCAGCACTGCATCTTCGGGGTGGACGTCAACCCCATGGCGGTGGAGCTCTGCCGCACCGCCCTCTGGATGGAGGCGCTCGAACCCGGCAAGCCACTCACCTTCCTGGACAGCCATATCCAGCCTGGCAACGCCCTGATCGGCGTCTTCGACCCGACAGTTCTGGAGAGTGGCATTCCTAATGAGGCTTTTAAGCCCTTAGAAGGTGAGGACGACGAACTGCTCAAGGAACTGCGCAAGCGCAACAAGGCTATGGCCGACACCCTAGCCGTGGACCTGCGCATCAACACCCGGCAGATGGCCGAGGTGGAGGAGCTACCGGAAGAGTCGCTGGCCGATATCGCCGAGAAGCGACACCAGTGGGAGGCCACTCAGGAGAGTCCCGAGGCCCGTCGCGCCCGCCTGCTGCAGGACCTCTGGACCGCCGCCTTCTTCATCCCCAAGACCGAACACCTGAAGGATCACATCGTCACAAACGAAGTGCTGATGGCCGCTAACCGTGACGAGCTCGATCCGCAGATCGAGGCCGAGGTGCGCCTGCGCGCCGAGCAGAACCGCTTCTTCCACTGGCGGCTGCAGTTCCCGGAAGTCTTCGAGCGCGAATCCCCTGGCTTCGATGTGGTGCTGGGCAACCCGCCGTGGGAGGTTTCCCAACTTTCGGAGGAAGAATTCTTCGCCGCCCGTGACCCGGATGTTGCAGGCCTCGCCGGCGACACGCGTAAGCAGGCTATTAGGAGCTTGAAGGAGAGCAATCCCGCACTCCACGCAGAGTATGAAAGTACACGATTCGCCCTCGCCGCCGCCAATCGCTTCTATCGCGGAAGTGGCCGCTTTGCCCTTACGGCGCACGGCAAGCTCAACCTATACCCACTATTTTCAGAGCTGGCTCTTGGTCTATATAGCCAGCAAGGGCGAGCCGGCATTGTGGTGCAGCGAGGCATCGCCACAGATGATTCCAACAAGTTGTTCTTTCAAAGAATAATTGAGGGACAATACCTATCGTCTCTGCTCGACATCGAAAATCGCGAGAAGATGTTCAAGCGAGTCGACTCCCGCTACACCTTCTGCCTACTGACGCTCGCACATGACATTCTGGAAGCAGAGCTACTCTTCTATGCCACCAATGAAGCCGACCTCACGGATGAATCACGTCGCATTCACCTCGAGCCAGGCGACTTCTTAAGGATCAACCCCAACACACTGACCACCCCCACCTTCCGCGCCGACAGGGACGCTCAGATCACACGAGGAATCTACAAGCGAGTTCCGGTATTTGAGCGTGAAAAAGATCCAATCAGCAACCCTTGGGGGGTCAATATCAAGCAGGGACTGTTTAATATGACTTCAGCCAGTCACCTTTTTATAAGGTATGACAAGCTGAATACTTCTGGTGCTCAGCTAGAGGGCAATCAGTTCCACCTTGTAAGCCAACGCTACCTGCCACTGTACGAAGCCAAGATGGTTCATCATTACGACCATCGCTTCGCCACTTACGATACCGATGGCGAGACGATCCGCGACACCACGGAAACCGAGAAGGCCGACCCGGACTTCGCCCCGCTGCCCCGCTACTGGGTCAACGAGTGGGAGGTGGTGCTTCGCACCGCCGATGTGCCCCAGGACCTGCTCAAGGGCCTGAAGAAGGAGGATGGCGACAAGCTGGAGAGGGCCCTGCGCACCTGGCTCGCCGGCCTGCTGCTGGTGCGTGGCGAGACCGACTACGCCTCGCGCCTGCTCGGCCAGCAGGTCGTCAAGCAAGGGAACACCGCCAGCCTTTTCGACAAGGCCGAAGAGACCAGGGCCGGCCTCGCCGCTCGCGAGCTGGCCGAGGCTCATCCAATGTCCGATGAGCAGCTCGGCGAATGGCTGGGACGCTTCGAGGGCGGTGAAGATCGCTTCGCGCTGGTGGAGGACCTGCTACTCGGTCGCTGCCCCCACTACTTACTGAGCTTCCGCGATATCTGCCGCTCTACTGATGAGCGCACCACGATTGATAGTCTCATCCCGCTATCAGCCGTCGGCAACAACCTCCCATTGTGCATTCTACCAGTAGCAACCGGAGCACGACTGACGGCTGCCTTGCAGGCCAATCTGACCTCGCTTGTGTTCGACTTCGTTGCCCGACACAAGGTGGGCGGCACCCATATGAACTTCTTCATCATCAAGCAGCTCCCGGTTTTGCCGCCCGAGGCTTACGACAAAGAATCCCTCGACTACATCGTCCCGCGGGTTCTGGAGCTGACCTACACCAGCCACGACCTGGCGCCCTTCGCCCGCGACCTCGGCTACGAGTGCGCACCCTTCGGGTGGGATTCGGAACGCCGCCACCAGCTGCGCTGCGAGCTCGACGCTTACTACGCCCACCTCTACGGCCTCACCCGCGACGAGCTGCGCTATATCCTCGACCCCGCTGACGTCATGGGCCCCGACTACCCCTCAGTCACCTTCCCCGGCCTCAAGCGGAAGGAGATTGCCGAGTTCGGCGAATACCGCACCCAGCGCCGGGTTCTGGAGGCATTTGATGCGCTGGCCGAACAGTTTGCGAACGACAAGGAAGCCTTCGCATGAGCCGCTATAGCCACAAGCACGAAACCACGCACCTGCTGGCCGCCGCCCAGCGTTGGAAGGAAACCTGCCTCCTTCATGACGGCAGCCTATTCAGCGATAAGAGGCTCTGGACACACGAAAATCTCGAGGAGCTGGATCGCCACTTCACCCAGAACCCCATCGAAGGCGGCGACAGCTACGTTCACAAGCTGTCACTGCAGCTGGCCGACAGCTCTCCCACTGCCATTCAGTTAATGGCGGAGCTCAACTGGCTGCTGCTGCTCTTCTCGAGCAACATCAAGCCCGACACCAAGCGCCGCATGGTGAAGGAGATCTGGGAGCTGAGTGGGGAAGCGTTCCCCGAGTCGGCGCCGGGTCTCGATGATGAAAGCCTCGGAGGCGTGGGCAGCACCGGCACCGGCTTCAATACTCACCGCTGGCGCGAGCTGGTCTTCCTGATCGACCTGATGAGTGCCTTCAAGTCGCTCCCAACTGACCAGCAGCAGCACCAGGCAGAAGATCCATGGGGCTTCGCCGACTGGATGGGCTCCGTGCGCCGCGACGGCATCCGCCAGCTGCCCCATATCCTCAACTACCTGCTCTTCCCGGACAACTTCGAGTACATCTCCGTCAGCCTCGACAAGGAGAAGATCCTGGAGGCCTTCGAGGGACTCTCAAAGCGCCGGCTCCGCCAACTCTCGGAACGTGAGGTCGACCAGGCACTACTGGCCTTGCGCCAGCGACTGGAGGAAGAGCACGGCACTGAAGTGGACTTCTATGACACTCCCTGGCTGGAGCAGTGGCGCCCGACTCCTGGAACCTGGCTGATGGCCTGGAATCCGAAGCACTGGCCCTGGAGGTCCTATCAGGACGACCGCCTGAAGATCGCCAGCGGCGAGAACGTCACCCTGCCCTGGCGCACCGCTTCCACTCAGCCCCGCGAGGGCGACACCTTCTACCTGGTGCGCGTGGGACAGGAGCCTCGCGGATTGATCGCCCGGGGCAACATCGCCTCGGCCCCGTACGAGGATGGGCATTACAACCCCGACCGCGCAGCCAACGGCGAGACGGCTCGCTTCGTCGATATCACCCTGACCGACCTGCGCGACCCCGACGTGGACGCCTACATCAGCATGGCCGACCTCCAGGTCGGCAGCCCCGATGATCAGAACTGGTCCCCCCAGGGCTCCGGCATCGAGATCAAGTCACTCTCAGCCAAGCTGGTCGGCAAGTTATGGGAGAAGCTGCCACCCGTGAAGGTCTCCACCGCCAAGGCCGACACCCCCAGGCAACAAGCCATCCAGATCACCCGGCCGATCAACACGATCTTCTATGGGCCTCCCGGCACCGGCAAGACCTACCACCTGCGTACCCATCTGATGCCCCTCTACGAGAGTGAGGCAAAGCGGGCGCCTACCGGGGAGTGGCTGGAGGAGCAGTTGGTGAGCACCGCCTGGTGGGAAGCCATCGCGCTGGCACTGGCAGACCTGGGCGGGAACGCCAGCGTCAATCAGCTGCTCATCCATCCCTACTTCAAGGCTAAGGCACGAGTGCAGGGGCGGGCAAACAATCCGCACCTGCGCCAGACCTGCTGGGGTGCCCTCCAGCAGCACTCGGTGCTGGAATCGGACACGGTGAAGACCGCGCCCGAGAAGCGCATCTCACCGCTGATTTTCGACAAACAGCATGGCGGCCGCTGGATCCTGACCGGCGAGTGGGAGGAAACCGGCGAAGAGCTGCGCGAGAAACTCACTCAGCTCAAGCAAGGCCCTGCCAGTGATGACGCCCGCATCAGACGCCACCTAACGGTGACCTTCCATCAGTCCTACAGCTACGAAGACTTCGTCGAGGGCATCCGGCCACAGACCACCGAAGACGGCGGCATCAGCTATGAAGTACGAGATGGGCTATTCAAGGCGTTCTGCCAACGGGCCAGCCAGGACCCTCACCAGCGCTACGCAATATTCATAGACGAGATCAACCGCGGCAACATCTCGCGCATCTTCGGTGAGCTGATCACCCTCATCGAGGCCGACAAGCGCGCCTGGTGGGACGAGGACGGCCAGCTGGTCGAGGGCATCGAGCTGGTGCTGCCCTACTCCAGTGAGCGCTTCGGGGTGCCCAAGAATCTCGATATCTACGCCACCATGAACACCGCCGACCGCTCCATCGCCTTGATGGATGCCGCGCTGCGCCGGCGTTTCCACTTCCAGGAACTGATGCCGGAACCCAAGCGAATACCTGGCAGCCAGGGGGACGGCTACATCCCCGACGGCGAAGGCGGGCTTCTAAACCTGCGCGTCCTGCTGGAGGCGATCAACCTGCGCCTGCGCTACCTGCTACACCGCGACCAGACCTTCGGCCACGCCTACTTCACCGAGGTGAAGGACCTCGAGGCCCTGCGTCGGGTGATGGTTTACGACATCATCCCCATGCTTGCGGAGTACTTCTATGACGACTGGCAGCAGATCCGCCGCGTTCTGGCAGACGAAGGGGCCGATGTGGAACAGCAGCTGATCACCGCCGAGACCCTAGATCCGGCCCGCCTCTTCCCCGGCAGCGACGACCTGCTCCCCGAACGGCCCGACTACCAGGTCAAGGCGCCGGGAGAGATCAGCGCCGACGCCATCAAGAAGATCTACGAGTCGCTGGAAGCCGAGGCATGAGGCAACTCACCGCCTACGAACACGGATGGCTGGAGGTCGGCGAGGATCGTGAACTGGCACCACACGAAGCGGAGGCCCTGGCCTCCGCTGAAAGCTTGCTGCCAGCTGGGTGCCTGCAGTGGGGTCATCGGCGAGTCAAGTTCACCCAGTTCTGCGGGGTGGTGCAGGTGGGCGGCCTCCAGGTGGAGGTGCTGCCCAAGCTCACGCCCTACCAGACCGAAGCCCAGCAGCGAGATACCCTGCTAACCATGCTGGCTTGCGCCGGTGACCTGGAGGCAGTCGATACGCTCGGCGCCGGGCTGGCCACCAGTCGCACCACCCTGCTTGATCTCTTCATCCGCCACTTCGCGCACCTGCTGGAGCGACAGCTGCAGCAGGGGCTGCTGCGCGACTACCAGGATATCGACGACACTCTGGACCAGGTGCGCGGCCGCATCGACCTGGTGCGCCAGCAGCGCGAAAACCTCTTCAAGCCCCAGCGTCTGGCCTGCCGCTATAGCGAGCTGGTTGCCGACATACCGGTCAACCGGCTGTTGCACTCCGCGCTGCGGCTTGTGATCTCACTTGCCACCAGCCCCCTGCTCGCCCAGCAGCTCCACGCCCTGCGCATGCGCTTCAGCGGGGTCGGTACCCTGGCACCCCACGAGCGTGGCCCCACGGCCGAGCAGCTCAACCGGATGCAGAGCCGCTTCGCCCCGCTGGTGGCGCTGGCCCACCTCTTCCTGGATGGCCAGTTCCTGGATGCCCGCTCGGGGAGCCAGCAGGCCTTCAGTCTGCTGTTCGACATGAACCGGCTCTTCGAGCGCTACACCGCCTCCCGACTGCGTCCGCTGGCGCGAAGGCAGGGGCTCAAGCTAATGGAGCAGGGTCCGCGGCGCTATCTGGGTCACGAGGAGAACGGCCGCGGCCGGCTCCTTATGCGGCCGGATATCAGCCTGCTGGACGAATCCCGGCGGCCGGTGATCATCCTGGACACCAAGTGGAAACGCATCGAGGGGCCCGACCCACTGGCTGCACTCTCCGCGGCGGATCTCTACCAGCTGAGCGCTTATGCCACAGCCTATAGCTGCGGGTCGGTGGTGTTGCTCTACCCTGAACAAGCGCACCTCCGGGCCGGTCAGCGCCATACCATGACCCTCGCTGGTTCGGGTGCCAGGCTGACACTTGCCGGCATACCACTGGATGGCACAGCCATCGGAAGTGAGCTGAACCCGATAATCAGCACGAAGCATCCTTCCAGACCGCCCTAGGACGCTCCCAAGGGCGTTTTCTTTCGATGTAGAAATTTCTCTACCCCAGGCAGGAAAACGCTCAGAGCGTGATTCCGGGCGAGAGGGTGTGGCAGCGTATCAAAGCGTCAGTTAGCCTGTTACCGAGCTCAAGAAGACAGCCGGAAGGAGCAAAGGGAATGGATAACAGCCAACTGCCAGACCGCCATCGCTGGGATGGATGAGTGACGTTCGCATGGTTCATGGTGGCGCTCGCCTTGTTAATCGGGTTGATGATGATAGGGACCGGAGGCATAGTCGAAGTGCCGAGACGAGCTACCGTGGGGACGTCACCTGGGCGGAACAGACCAACTACATCGTTCGGGGTGCTGCACTTGGCCCAGTCATCGGTGCAGCCATGCTCGTGGCCATCTTCAGCATCCTCAACAGCACTTACCAGAACAGCTGCGACATGCTTCGCATCACGGCTGGTCATGCACCGGCACCTTCCGCCTTTACCAAGAGCGGATCAGCGCCTGCGCCTGCAAGTGACGAGGCCGAGGAAACATCCGCCAGTGTCATCCCAGAAAAAGTGGCTCCTCATGGTGCTGTCGTCTATGAAATTCTCACCACATCGCCCTTCTATCGGCTTTTGCAGCCTGGGTATTCCATCGTGAGCGTCAACGGCATGATGGTTGAAAATGAAACTGAGGTTAAGGACGCCGCCAGGTAAGGGCAAGAATAAAATCGAGTTCGCGGACCAGGACGGCAAGGAATACTCGATCAAACTCAGTCTCAACCCTGAGGACTTCGGCGTATCCTTCGTGCAACGTAGAGAAATCATCTGAGCTTAAAGGGCTGGGCTTCCAAGCCAACCTGAACATTGAAGTTGAAAAAATGAAAATCGTTAGTAAGGATAAGTGGCAACATGAATATAAATCATAAATACCGCAGGCTTCACAAATATAACCACGGAGGCTCAGATACGGTTACAAAAATAGAAAAGGGAAAGACATTTCACGTTATTGAGGGGCGTAATGCCTGGCACTCTACGTGGGTAGTAACATACCAAGCCAACAGCTTTTACAGTTCGCTTCCCGCAGCAAAAGAATATGCAGAATCCATTAGGAAAAGCGGCAGTGTATTTACTGTTGTCGAAAGACCATGCTTGATCATCCGAAGCCAAAAAAAGACAACTATTGTAACTGAACTGAATCACGACACCCCTTTGGCCAGTCACATACTAGGCAGGGATCTTGAAAGTATCCCTAAGCATACAATAGAAGACTACAGGGAAAGAAGCCTCTTCCTTCCCGATTTCATTAAGGGCTTCATGCACACAAGCTTTGGCTGGGATAGGAAAATTACTGAAAAAAACTTATTAATAATGCAACATGAAAACCCCAGGATAAAAATAAATAGATTGAATGAACCTCTTAAGGCAACGAGGTCCAAATCCCATGGAGGCGACTACTTTTTATCCTGGCACGAAAACAACATCAACACTTCCAATAAGCCAGTATCAAGACTTTCCGAGAATATCGCCCACCTACTGAGCGAAGACTTTACTCCAAAAGAAAACATAAAAAGCATTGATGTAGAAAATGAAAAAAGGCTTCGCCTCCTTAAAGCGAAAACCTCTGAGTTTTTGGGAAAGAAAGCAAACCTAAAAGAGGAAGATAGAAACCACTTGTCAGACTTGTTTGTTGAAGAGATAAAAGAGGCTTATACGGACCAAGCTATATTATCAGCTGACGAGAATGACATATTAGCCTTGTCTTGGGAGTGGACTAAAAGCCTTAGCAACTTTTCCCCTGAAGACAGAAAGAGAATATTAATCAGCGAGGCATTGAAAAATAGCTTTATGCCATTCTTTCGCTACCGCTAAGGGTTCATAATATGAATAAAGCCCCGAGGCAGAGTGGAGGACACCTTATTTCAGTACTCAGGGGACTTTTTGCATCGGTACTGACACAGGTCATTGGGTACGCGGCACCCGGGCATGAAGGTAGCAGTGGTGCTGGAAAACGTTCAGGTTCCGCCAGGTCCTAACGGCGAAGCATGGGCCGAGCAGGCCTTGCCGCACTTCGGCCAGGGATAGAGGCTGCCTCGCCCAAGGCGAGGCAGAACACTTTCAGGTACTCGCTAGCGCTGAGTTTTTTTGCGTTGCGCTCGCTCTCGTCTACGCTGATAAAAAGAAACAGACAGTTCTAGTCGAGCAGCCAGCTCTCTCAAAGTCGGCTGACGACCCAGCTGTCTACTGAGCTCTTCACCAAAGCGATGACGTGCAATAAAGAGCCAATTTAATGCATGCTGGCGCTGGAAAGGAGACAGGGTTTCTGAAATTTCTGGATCACCCGCCGCGATGATTAGTCCAGGGAATCCGTACTCCTCCTCCAAGTCAGTGACCTCTTTAATCTGTTCGGCTGTAAAATCGGAAATACTCATTATCCTACTCGCTCCCTTTCCTTTTGAGCATGGATCTTTTGAACCTCCTCGCGGCGCTCAGCCAGCCAGTCTGACTCGGCCTGGGCCTTCTCGGCATACTCTGCGGACAAAGCCTCCAACTCATCGTCGGTCATGCCGCCCTCGGGCTCGACTGGTTCGGCATAGGCCAGCTCGGCGCGAGTACGCTGCTTGACACTGAAAGTAGCCTCGATACCGGCACGCTCAAACAGCTCGGCCGTCTCTGCAGCAGTCATGCCCTCATTGCTGGCTTTATCAAGTAGCTGGCTAACCTGACCGGCTACATAAGCCGGGGTAGCAGCCAACCGCTCCTTTTCACTTACCAAAGCGCTGATTCTCCCCATTGACCTATCAATCAACTGCTCAAAATCTGGCCTCTCTCTGGTAGCGACGGTGCTGTTCGAGTCTGACCGAATTGAAGTCAACGTATAGTCATTATGAACCAGCTCAGAGTACTCAAGCTTGGCATCCCAACGAGCTTTCTCCTGCAGTAAGGAGTGAAGCCTTGCCTCCTCAAGCTGAATCAGTCCCTCTAGGCGATCTGGGGCTGGTGCTTCAGGGGTTATGCGCTCAATTATTTCTGGGGGATGATATCGGGAATAGGCACCGTGCTTTCGCGCTCTTTGATTACCAGGTCCTGCTGGCATGAGATTGGCAAGGCTTGCAGGGTGCTCTCCTCGATGATTCTTCTTCATACGTCGACCTTTACTCATACCGACACCTCACATTTATGCACTCACTTCCACTAGGACCTGATATGGAATCATCACAACAGCTGACAGTTCCATAGGGTTCAGAATCGAGAGCAATCTGAAGATCCTCCTGAACAAGCGCGGCAAGCTCAATAATTCTTTCAGCCAATGAGCATATCACTCCACTCTCGCTTGAAAGTAGGTAGCCTGCGAGATCCTGGATGGTCTCTGCACGACCTTGCTGAATCTCTATTGACTTGTTCATAATCTCACTTTACCCCAAAATTTGGATTGTACGTTTCTAGTTTCAAATGTTTCAAGAATGGCCATCCACAAATCACCTAACTGGCAGTAAAAAGCATGGTCATAGCAGATCAATCACGATAAAAACCCACAAAAGTCTGAATTAAAACAATAGCTTGATTGAAGATTCGCCAGATCGGTGGCTCTGGTGGCTCTGGTTGGTTATACTCACCCTTACATACAGAAGGCATCTTTATTTCTTGAGTTACCTATGCCATTGCGGCGGGAAATAGACTCTCCAGAACAACCAAAGCAACCACGCTGGGCTAATTATTACTGAACCTCTTCAACAATCCACAACGAAACACCACCCCGACCATCACGACGCCGCAAGCGCTTTCCGTTGACCACACGATCAGCTCTAAATTTGAGAACATTCCCCACTGCACGAGCAGTCAGTAGCTTGGCTTTCCGAAACTCTGTTATGACTTCAGCAAGTGCTTGCCTTTTCTCAGAGTAGTGGAAATCGCTTAACCGGGGGTCGTGAAAATCATCATGGATCTTCTTGACGTCTTTCGCGGAAAAAGGCTCACTGCCAAATACATCTGAGAGTGAGCACAACAGCGAGTCCAACTGCTCCTGCTCAGGATCAGCCGCCTGGGCTGCACTTACCGCTTCCATCGGGTCAGCATATTCTCCCTTCGGATCAAAGCGATTTGCTACCCATGCCACTGTCTGCCTTACCATGGAGTCCCATTCTTCAAAGCTCGCCATGCTCCCAAGAGCTGGTGAATCACCAGACATCAGCCAGCCGCGAATAATCGTCAGCGCGTCGACAATCATACCTTGGCGATGCTGCTGGCAGTACGATTCAGGGTCTAGATCAAACTGGCGGGCGAAAGGGCTATCTGTTTCGGGATCTATGCGGCACTTGAGGATGCGTCGCGGCAAATCACCGGCCAAGGTAAGGTTGTTTCCCGTCAGCAACCACATCGCTTTATTGGGAATATTAACGCTCCCCGTCTTGCCCAAAATTCGGTCGCTATACTGTTGAGAGGTCAGGGCACCAGCCAGTGCGGCGCTATCGAATACGCCAATTACGTTATCCCAAACCACAGCACGAGTACCAGTCATCAAGATGGTCATAATACGCTTACGGATCTCTTCATCGTCGCGTGCGTGAGTATGCGGCCATATAGTTGGGACCTCTCCAAGCGCCAAGACAGCCACGCACTTGGCTAGAAGGGTTTTACCGCTACCTTGGGCAGGTGCATCAAAACCAATTGCTGGCGCAGTAGGTAGTATGGGGCGCACAGCTGCGGTCAGTACTGCAGCAAACAATATCCCTCTATCTACAGGAGCCACTAGAGGGAAGTCAGCAAAAGGCCTCATCAAACGTTCTAAAGCTTCTTCTACCTGCTGCTCTGTCGGCTGCATAGGCACCGGGCGGCTTACGTCACTGTCGATTTCCAGTAGAAGGCCAGTTGTTTCGTCAAATCCCGGGCGGTCTAGCAACGAGCCATCCAAGCGCAAGGTGGGCGCCGTGATAATGGCTTTAAGGCTTTTCAAGACACGGCGTTCGCCAAGCGACAATAGCATCTTAGCTACGCTGACCGGTGGGTCCTCCAGAACCTCAACTCTGTCGTCATTCCTCAGCTTTTGCCAACGCCAGAATTGAGTCGCTCCCCCAAGCCAATGCTTTAGGGCATGTTCATCCAAAGGGTAGATGCTCCCTCCCATCGCAGTCACCAACGGGCCGCCAAAGTCAAAGATGTCCGGTGCTCGGCGCATGATGCCCAGCACCTGCTCGACAACATCCACGGTGCGCCCTTTGACAAGCTCCACGTAGGCGGGCGGCCTATTCAGCTTAAATGTCTTGCCACCATGCGCGAAGGAAAACAGGATCGGGCGGGCTCCCATCAAGTACAGCTTGCCCACTATCTTACTGTTCTGATATTCAGGCTCGACGGGATCCAACGTTAGGGTATTGTGGTAGCGCGCGGGGTTATCCAGTACCTGCCCAACGGTCACACGATGTTGGACACCAGCATCGTCCACCAGAGTGATGGTGAAGTCCCCAGCCAATACACCATGACTTAAAACCCGGCGCACAGTTTCCCGGCTGCGTTCCAATACCTCGTCATCAGCGTCACTGCCAGCCATTTCATTGGCACGGGTTTCGATATAGTCGGCTCGTATCAGATCGGCCTCAGGCTTGGCATCCAGCATGGCAGCCGCGCGATTTTTCTCAGCAGCGGCCAAGGTGCCTGGATCCGGATCTGGGATTATTGTCTGGGTATCCAGCAAGACCACGGGACCGCCAACCGATACCGGCTCTCCGCGGTGCTGCTCCAGTGGCGCGATACATTCAGCGCCAGCGGCAAAGTCCAGACGATTGGCCTGCCAGACGCTGGCATCCAGCAAGGTACGTTTGAGCCGTTGCCCGGCCGCGCCCACCTCTACCCAACCGTCACCAGCAGCCCATAAGTAGGTCTGCAGAGCTTTACCGGCCCGTTCTATGTCCCGCGCATCACGAGCCACCCAATACAATCGTTGACCACGTAACCCGGTTAAATCGGCGCCTGTTTCCGTGTTCACAATATGGCTAGACGATGACGGCCACCACAACCCTGCCACCTCAGCCAGTGCTGGCACGGCGGCATACAGTCGCGCCAGCAAGACTTCACGGGATTGCGCCTCGCCGTCATCATCAGCGGGGTCATGATCAGCCATCATCACACCAGCTCCAGCAGGCCACGAAAAGTGCTCCTTGGTGCGCGGGACAGGG
>NZ_AJKS02000006.1 GCF_000265245.1 Halomonas smyrnensis AAD6 | reverse complement strand
CGGGGGGAGCGGACGACGACCTGGCGGCGCTCGCCGCCTGGGCCTTCCAGGGCCGCGACACGGCCTGGCTGGCCACGCGGCTGGGGCTCGCCGGCGGCAAGGCGGTGGACGCCTGGCGCCGCGAGCAGGTGGCGCGCCGGCTGGCCGGGCCGACGCTTTCCTCGGGCCGGGGCGAGGGGTAGAGTGCCCGGGTCAACGTCGATACAGAAGCACCATGAACGCACATCTCGAGCAGCTCTCGCCGCAGCCCCTGTGGCGCCACTTCCGCACCCTGTGCAACACGCCGCGCCCCTCCGGCCACGAGGCCGCGCTGGTGGCCCTCCTCGAGGCCTGGGCCGACCAGCGCGGCCTGGCCCACGACCGCGACGCCTACGGCAACCTGCGCCTGCGCAAGCCGGCCAGCCCCGGCCATGAAGGCGCGCCGGGCATCGTGCTGCAGGGGCACCTGGACATGGTCGCCCAGGCCAACGCCGATCATCCCCACGACTTCACCCGCGACCCCATCGACACCCTTGTGGAGGACGGCTGGCTGCACGCCCGTCACACCACCCTGGGCGCCGACAACGGCCTCGGGGTGGCGGCGGCGCTGGCGGTGCTCGAGGACGACACCCTGACCCACGGCCCGCTGGAGGCGCTGTTCACCCTCGAGGAGGAATCCTCCATGGGCGGCGCGCTGAACCTGGCCGAGGGCTGGCTGGACGGCCGGCTGCTGCTCAACCTGGACTCCGAGGACCGCGGCCAGGTCTACATCGGCTGCGCCGGCGGGGCCGACGTGATGGTCGATGCCCAGCTGCCGACCTCGGCGCTGCGCGACGAGGAGGTCGCGCTGCGGCTGTCGCTGACCGGCCTGCGCGGCGGCCACTCCGGGATCGATATCGACAAGGGCCGCGGCAACGCCAACCGCCTGCTGATGCGGGTGCTGCGCGAGCTGGAATCGCTCGACGCGCGGCTGGTCGACTATCGCGGCGGCACCCTGCGCAACGCCCTGCCGCGGGAGGCCTTCGCCACCCTGGCGCTGCCCGCCGACGCCGCCGAGGCCGCCCGCGAGCGGCTGCCGACCCTGGAGGCCCGCCTGCGCGACGAGCTGGCCGGGGCCGACGATGGCCTGGCGCTCTCGCTCGAGCGCGTGTCGGCCCCCGAGGGCGAGGCGCTCACCCGCGACGCCAGCCGGCTGCTGGTGGCCGCGCTGCACGCCGCGCCCTGCGGCGTCGAGCGCATGAGCGTGGCCGTGCCCGGGGTGGTGGAGACCTCCAACAACCTGGGCGTGGTGTCGCTGGAGGCGGGTCGCTTCCATCTCTGCGCCCTGGTGCGCTCGCTGCGCGACAGCGCGGTCCTGGATCTGGCCGACCGTTTCCGCGCGCTGTTCGACCTGATCGGCGCCCGCACCCGGGTCGAGAACGCCTATCCCGGCTGGACGCCGGACCCCGAGAGCCCGCTGCTGGCCCGCTTCCGCGCGCTGCACGCCGCGCGGCTGGGCGTCGACCCCGAGGCCAAGGTGATCCATGCCGGCCTGGAGTGCGGCATCCTCGGCGCCAAGTACCCGGACATGGCGATGATCTCCTTCGGCCCGCTGATCCGCGGCGCCCACTCGCCGGACGAGCGGGTCGAGCTGGCCTCGGTGGAGGAGTTCTGGGGGCTGCTCAGGTCCCTGATCGAGGATCTGGCGGCGGAGACCGCCTGAGAGGCGCACGGGACCGGCGTCGATGGCGCTCCAGCTCGATGCGCGGCGCGACGATGATCCACTGCGTCGCGCGACCATGCCGCCGAGGCTCGGCCTCTCGCGGATGGGTGCGATAGCGGCCCGGCACTTCCCGGTCGTCCGGGCCGTTGCCGTAGACGGCGGGGCCGTGCTGATGCGTCCCGCCGGTGCCGTAGGCCACGGGCCCGTGGCGGAGGTCGTCCGCCATGGCCGGCGTCGGCAGCGCGAGCGGCAGCAGGAGCGGCGGCAGTAGCGAGGCGATCAGGGCGGTCGTCGGGCGGCGCATCGAAGCCTCCTCGTCGGGTGAGCGGTGTTCCCAGTATAGTGACGGCGATATCGCCGCGCGGGAGCGTGCGGCGCTCGCGACGGGCGTGATCAGGGAGGGCAGCATGCTCGATGAGATGGCGGGAACCGGCGGCGCGATGATCGCCCTCGGCGCGCTGGCGCTGCTGGCCGTGGGCTGGGGGCTCGCCCAGCGGCGCCGGCTGGCCGACGCCTACCGTGGACTGTCCGAGACGCGTGACGAACTGGCCGAGCGCCGGGACGCCGCCGCGCGGCTGGAGCAGGAGCTCACTCAGAGCGACGCCCAGCTCGACGGCTGCCGCGAGCGCCTCGACGGCCTCGAGGCGGCGCTCGCCGATGCCCGCGACCGGCTGGCCGAGCAGCGCGAGCGTTCGGCCCGGCTGGAGGCGGAGCGCGAGCAGACGACGCTGCGCCACCGCGAGCAGCTGGCGCTGCTGGAGGAGGCGCGCGAGCGGCTCAAGGACGAGTTCCACCAGCTCGCCGGCAGGGTCTTCGAGGAGCGTCAGCAGGCCTACAGCGCCCAGAGCCGCGAGAGCCTGGAGGCCTTGCTCCAGCCGTTCCGCGAGCAGGTCGAGCAGTTCCGCCAGCGGGTCGAGACGCTGCACGGCCAGGAGCAGCGCGAGCGCGGCTCGCTCAAGGCCCAGCTCGACCAGCTGGCCGGGCTCAATGCGCGGCTCGGCGACGAGGCGGCCACGCTTGCCCGGGCGCTCAAGGGCGATCAGAAGGCCCAGGGCAACTGGGGCGAGCTGATCCTCGAGACGGTGCTGGAGCGCAGCGGCCTGCGCCGCGACGTCGAATACCGCCGCGAGGTGTCGATCGACGGCGAGGACGGCCGGCAGCGCCCCGATGCCATCATCTACCTGCCCGAGTCGCGCCACCTGATCGTCGATGCCAAGGTCTCGCTGGTGGCCTGGAACCGGGTGGTCAACGCCGAGCACGAGGCCGAGCGCGAGGCGGCCATGGGCGATCACCTGCGCTCGCTGCGCGCCCACGTGCGCGGGCTCGCGGCCAAGGACTATCCGGCCCTGCCGGGGCTGCACTCGCCGGACTTCGTGTTCCTGTTCGTGGCGGTGGAGCCGGCCTTCGCGGCCGCCTTCGAGCGCGATCCGACGCTGTTCCAGGAGGCCTTCGACCGCCAGGTGGTGATGGTCACGCCGACCACGCTGCTGGCCAGCCTGCGCACCGTGGCCGGGCTGTGGAGCCTGGAGCGCCAGAACGAGAACGCGCGGCTGATCGGCGAGCGCGCCGAGCGGCTGCTGACCAAGTTCTCAGGCCTGGTGGAGAGCCTGCAGGAGGTGGGGCGCCACCTGGAACGCGCCGGCGACAGCCATCGCCGCGCGGTCAACCGGCTCTCCGAGGGCCAGGGCAGCCTGGTGGCTCAGGCTCGCGAGCTGGAGCGGCTGGGCGTGCGCATGAAGAAGCCGCTGCCCGACGAGCTGGTGCGCGCCGCCGAGGGTGATGTACAGGACGACGAGCCTTCCTGATGCCTGCCTGCCCAACGCGAGACGCCGCCCCGTGGGGCGGCGTCTCGTGGCGAGGGCGCGTCTGCGGGATCAACCCAGATAGGTTTTAGCCTAGATAGGCGTTGAGCATCCAGACGGTCTTTTCCTGTTCGCGGATGTAGTCGCCGACCTGGGCGGCGGTGCCCTCGTCGTCGGCGTCGGAGGCCAGGGAGAGGATCTCGCGCTGCAGCTCGAGCATCTGCTGGTAGCCCTGAAGCACGCCACGCACGCAGGACTGGCCGTCGTGAATGTCCTTGTCTTCCTCGATGCTGGCGATCTTGAAGTAGTCGCTGTAGGCGTGCACCGGGGTGTGGCCCAGGGTCAGGATGCGCTCGGCGACCTCGTCGACCTTGGTCAGCAGGTCGGTGTAGAGCTCCTCGAACTTTTCGTGCAGCTGGAAGAACTGCTGGCCCTTCACGTTCCAGTGGTAGCCGCGCACGTTCATGTAGAAGATCTGATAGTTGGCCAGCAGGACGTTGAGTCGCTCGGCGAGCTGGCTGGCGCTGCCTTCGTGCAGGCCGATGCTGTTGGTGTCGCTCATGTAGATGCCTCCTTGATCTCTGGACTGCCGGTGTATGCCGGCAGTGTATGTGAGCAGAGCATGGGGGATAAGCTAATTGACTGCATCACCATCATAGCCCTGCTCCATCATATCGAGGCGTCGTCGCCGTCTTTCAAGGGGCGCGCTGCTAGACTCCAGGCAGATCGAGGAGAAATCGCGCATGTGGCGTCCATGGGGAATCATCCTGCTCGCGGGGCTGGCCGGCTGTCAGGCGCTGCCGTCGCAGCTGCCGGTGGCCGAGCCGCCGCCCGCCGAGGCGTGCCACTGGCCGCGCGGCGACGACGTGCCGCCGATCACCCTGGCCGGCGCGGTGGCGGCGCTGGAGGACGACGACTTCCTGATCCGCCACACCGAGACCACGCTGGGGCTGGTCAGCGCCGAGCGCTCCCGGCGCACCTTGTTCCACGGCGTCCCCGAGCCGGACATCTTCCTGCTGGGCGCGTCCCGCGGTGGCGGCGGCCACGGGGTGCTGATCGGCGGCGGCGTGGGCTTCGGCCTGCTCGACGACGAGGCCACCGAGATCGAGCGGGTCTCGGTGGTCATCGGCGAGACGACGGTGCGGGTGACCCGGGACATCCGCCTGTTCGACTGGCGGGGCGAGCCACGCCGTTCGCGCACCGCCAGCGACGACGCCTTCTGCCGCGGGCTGCGCGAGGCGATGCGCCGTCAGTCGGGAGAGGCCTCATGAGACGTTCGGGCGTGATGCGGGCGGCGCTGCTGGCGCTGGGGCTGATACTCGGGGCAGGACCGGGGCTGAGCGGATGCGCGGCGACGCCGTCGCCGGCCGTGCCCGCCACCCGCACGCTCGCGGTGGCGCCGGCCTCGGCGCTTGCGGCCTCGATTTCGATGCTGATGGAGCGCGGCTACGTGATTCGCCACGCCGACGCCGAGCTGGGGCGCCTGGAGGCGGTGATCGCCCGCTGGCCCGGCTATCGCGTGCGGCTGGAGATCGAGGCGGCCGGCGGCGTGAACGGCGAGGCGAGCGTCGGCCGCAGCCGGCTGGCGATGACCGCCTGGCGCGGCGGCCGGCCGCTGCCGCCGTCACTGGTCGAGCCGCTGCTGACCGATCTGAACGCTCGCCTCGAGCGCTAGCACCTCGATCGTCAGGGGCCCGGCCTTACGCGCCGCGCAGCTCGTCGAGGCCGTCGACGATCGCCAGCAGGCGGTCGCGCATCGCCGCCAGGCCGTCGAGATCGTAGGGCTCGGCCTGGCCCTGCCCCCAGACCGGCCCCGGCCAGGCGTCGTCGCCCTCGCGGCGCAGCACCAGGTGCAGATGCAGCTGCGGCACCATGTTGCCGAGGGTGGCGATGTTGAGCTTGTCGCCGCCGAGGGTCTCCTTGAGGGCGCGACCGAGCAGGCCGGCCTCGCGCCACAGCTGCTGCTGGTCGTCCTCGCTCATGTCGAACACCTCGACCGCGCCGGTCCGGCGCGGGATCAGCACCAGCCAGGGGTAGCGGGTATCGTCCATCAGCCGCAGCTGGCACAGCGGCAGCTCGGTGACCGGGTGGGTGTCCTCGATCAGGCGGGGATCCAGCGTGACGTCCGTCATGGGGGCTCCTGGGGGCGTTCGGGGGCGTGAAGGCGCTATGATGGCACAGCGCGGCGCCCGGCGATGCCCCGGGCGCGTCACCGACCGGAAGGGATGCCATCATGACGCCACTCGAGCTCCTGGCCCTGTTCGCCATCGGCGGGCTGGCCGGCTTCATCAACGTGCTGTCGGCGGGGGGCTCGATGCTCACCCTGCCGCTGCTGATCTTCCTGGGGCTGCCGCCCCAGGCCGCCAACGGCACCAACCGGGTGTCGGTCGCCCTGCAGAGCGTGTCGGCGGTGGCCAACTTCTTCCGCGCCGGCGCCCATCACCTGGGCCTGAGCCTGCGCCTGGCGGTGCCGGCGATGCTGGGCGCCCTGCTCGGGGCGCGCCTGGCGCTGGACGTGAGCGACGCCCTGTTCGAGACCGTGCTGGTGGTGGTCATGGCGCTGTCGGCGCTGCTGATGCTGCTGCCGCAGCCGACGCTCGAGACCCGGCCGCTGACGCCGGAGCGGCTCACGCCGGCGATCTATCTGGCGATGTTCGCCATCGGCGTCTACGGCGGCTTCATCCAGGTCGGGGTCGGCATCCTGTTCATCGTGGTGCTCTACCGCCTGCTGAAGATCGACCTGGCCCAGGTGAACGTCTTCAAGGTGCTGATCGTGCTGGTCTACACCCTGCCGGCGCTGGCCGTGTTCGTGTTCGAGGGGCAGGTGCGCTGGGGCTACGGCCTGGCGCTGGCCGCCGGCAGCATGACCGGCGCCTGGCTGGCGGTGAAGGTCAACATGAGCCCCAGAGGAGCGCTGTGGGTGAAGTGGCTGACTGTGGCGGTGATCGTGGCGATCATGCTGCGGCTGCTGTTGACCTGACGGGGGGTGGCTCAACGCATCGAGTTTGCTAGATTGAATCGGCACAGACGGTTTTCACGACTCACTCCCAAGGAGCTCACATGAAACGGACCCTTCTGCTGTCGATCGCCGCGCTCTTCACCCTGTCCCTGCTCGCCGGCTGCAACACCGTGCGCGGCGTGGGCCAGGACATCGAGCAGGGCGGCGAGGCCATTCAGCAATCCTCTGAGTAAGCCCTCCAGGCATCAGCCGGCGCCGTGCTCGACCTGGGCACGGCGCTCCTCCTCCTCGGCCTGCTTGCGCCGCTTCTTGCGCATCTCGGCCTTCTCGAAGCGCAGCCTCTGGATATCGGTCTCGAGTGCCAGTTCCGGCACTCGGGCCGGCTTGCCGTGCTCGTTCACCGCCACCATGGTCAGGTAGCAGCTGTTGGTGTGGCGGATCAGCTTGTTCTGGATGTCCTCGGCGACCACCTTGATGCCGATCTCCATGGAGGAGCGCCCCACGTGATTGACGCTGGCCAGGAAGGTCACCAGCTCGCCGACGTGGATCGGCTGCTTGAACAGCACCTGGTCCACCGACAGGGTCACCACGTAGTGGCCGGAGAAGCGGCTGGCGCAGGCGTAGGCCACCTCGTCGAGCTTCTTGAGGATGGCGCCGCCGTGGACCTTGCCGCTGAAGTTGGCCATGTCGGGGGTCATCAGCACGGTCATGGTCAGCTCGTGCTGGCCGGAAAGGGCGTGTTCGTCCATCGAGAGGGGATCCTTGAGGCGATTGTCCCCATAGCATAACGCCTTGCCCCCGCGATGGGGACAAGGCGTCGATAGCGCTATGGGTCGGGCTTATCCGGCGACAGGTCTACGAGGGGCGCTGTAAACCCATCCCTGGGCGCTAACTTTTGCCATCCTTGGCAAAAACCCCCTCTTCGAGCTGTCCCCAGCGCCCTTCTCCCTGCCAGGTCTAGAGGAAGGTCAGTCCGAGGGCGATGATGATGCCGGTCAGCAGCAGCTGGACCAGGCAGAAGCCCATGATGTCCTTGGCCTTGAGGCCGGCGATGCCGAGCACCGGCAGGGCCCAGAACGGCTGCAGCAGGTTGGTCCAGGCGTCGCCCCAGGCCACGGCCATGGCGACCCGCGGCACGTCGACGCCCAGCGCCTCGGCGGCCGGCAGCATCACCGGCGCCTGCACCGCCCACTGGCCGCCGCCGGAGGGCACGAAGATGTTGACGATGCCGGCGCTGATGAAGGTCCAGAACGGCAACGTGGTCTCGGTGGCCAGCGAGACCAGCGCCTGGGACAGCGTCTCGGCCAGCCCCGACTGCACCATGATCGCCATGATGCCGGCGTAGAAGGGGAACTGGATGACGATGCCGGCGCCGCCCTTGATCGCCTCCTGCAGGCTCTCGAGCAGGCTGCGCGGGGTGCGATGCAGCACGATGGCCAGGAACAGGAACAGGAAGTTGACCACGTTCAGGTTGAGCCCGCCGCCCTGCAGCACGAAGTGGTCGACCAGGAACAGGAGCCCGGGAATGCCGACCAGCCAGGCCAGGGTCATGCTGTTCTCGAGGCGCTCCGCCGGGCGGCTGATGCGCACGCGCTGGTCGTCGTCGTCCTCGAGCAGGCTCGGGTCGATGAACACGCTGTCCTTCTCGTCGGGCAGCATCATGCGGTTGAACAGCGGCACGGCGACGAACAGCGCCAGCACGATCGCCAGGTTGAACAGCGAGAAGATGGTCTCGGAGGTGCCGATCACGCCGATCTGCTCGACGCTGAAGTGGCCCTCGGTGGCGATGGTCAGCGGCACCGAGCCGGCCAGGCCGCCGTGCCAGACGACGAAGCCCGAGTAGGCGCTGGCCACCAGCAGCCGATAGTCGACGCGGATCTGCTTGGCGAGCTCCTTGGCGAACAGCGCGCCGACCACCAGGCCGAAGCCCCAGTTGATCCAGCTGGCCGCCAGCGACACCAGGGTGACCAGCACGATGGCCGCGCCGGCGTTCCTGGCCAGGCCGGCCAGGCGCCGCAGCAGCCGCTTCACGGGCGGCGAGCTGGCCAGCATGAAGCCGGTGACCAGCACCAGCAGCATCTGCATGGAGAAGGTCAGCAGGTTCCAGAAGCCGTCGCCCCAGAAGCGCAGCACCGCCAGCGGCGTCTGGCGTTCCACGGCGATCGCCGCCGCCGCGGCGATCACGGTCAGCAGCAGCACGAAGATGTAGGGGTCGGGCAGGTAGCGTTCGACCAGCTTCACGGCCGGACGCGAGATTACCTTCAGCATGATGACATTACCTTGTTCGCGGATGAAAAGCCGGATAGCGGCAGTGACGGCAAGCCTCGGGCCAATTGATGCCAGCGTAAAGGTGAAATGTAGCCAAAGCCGACGAATGTCTAAGTTTTTCCGCCCGACGAACGCGACAGGTTATCGCCCGACCGGCGCATGTGGCGGTAGTGGCGCTCGAGGTGGAAGGCGGCAATCGTCCCCCGAGCGCACCGCGCCGAACCGGGAAAGGGTCAAGCGTCGGAGCCCGACCAGCGCGTGCGGCGGTAGTGAAGGTAATAGGCGATCAGCACCCCCGAGCGCACCGCGGTGAACAGGCTGAAGGCCAGCCACAGGCCGTGATTGCCGAGGCCGCGGGTGAGCCACCAGACTGGCAGATAGACCGCCAGGGCGATGAAGATGCTGTTGCGCATCTCGCGGGTGGAGGTGGTGCCGATGAAGACGCCGTCCAGCAGGTAGCTCCACACCGCGATCAGCGGCATGGCGACCATCCACGGCAGGTACTCGCCGGCGGTGTCGCGCACCTCCGGCAGCCCGGTGAGCAGGGCGATCAGCCAGGGCCCGCCGAGGGCGAAGGCCAGGGCCGCTAGCCCGGCAGTAAGCAGCGAGAAGCGCGCCGCGGCGCGCACCGAGTCGCCGAACTCGTCCCAGCGGGAACGGCCCACCGCGCGGCCGGTCAGCGCCTCGGCGGCGTGGGCGAAGCCGTCCAGCCCGTAGGAGGTCAGCATGATGAACTGCAGCAGCACGGCGTTGGCCGCCAGCACGGTGTCGCCCTGGGCGGCGCCGCGGGAGGTGAAGAAGGCCATGGCGAACAGCAGCCCCAGGGTGCGCACGAACAGCTGGGCGTTGACCGCGAACAGCTCACGGTAGGCCGAGCGTCGCAGCAGCCGCGCGCGGCGAAAGCGTCCGCCGAGGCCCTCGAGCTGGTGCCACACCCGCCACAGGCCGAAGGCCAGCGCCGTGTAGTCGGCGATCACCGTGGCCCAGGCCACGCCGTCGCTGGTCATGCCCAGGCCGACCACGAACACCAGGTCGAGGACGATGTTGACGCCGTTGGTCAGCACCAGCAGCGCCAGGGTCACCCGCGAGTTCTGCTGGCCCAGGAACCAGCCGAGGATGGCGTAGTTGGCCAGCACCGCCGGCGCCGAGAGCAGCCGGATGCCGGCGTATTCCGCGGCGAGCCGGGTGGCCTCGGGGCTGCCGTCGAGCAGCCCGAGGCCGAGCGCGATCAGCGGGTCGCCGGCCAGGATCAGCACGCCGCCGATCAGCGCCGCCAGCAGCAGCGACTGGCCCAGCAGGGTCTTCACCGACTCGTCGTCCTCCCGCCCCGCCGCCTGGGAGGTCAGCCCGGTGGTGCCCATGCGCAAAAAGCCGAAGCCCCAGTAGAGGAAGCCGAACAGGGTGGCGCCGAGCGTCACCGCGGCCAGGTAGCGGGAGTCCGGCAGATGGCCGACCACGGCGGTGTCGACCAGGCCCAGCAGCGGAACGGTGATGTTGGAGAGGATGATCGGCCAGGCCAGGGCCCAGATGCGCTGGGAGGATCGGGCAGACGAGGCGGGGGCGGTCGCGGTCACGGTGGCTCCGGTCGGTGGCTGGAGGCGGGGAGCATGGCCGCTGGCATCGGGCGGTGCAAGCGGCCCGGCGTCGAGGGCCCGTCTACGCGACCTGAAAGCACGACGCCCCGCGCGAGGCGGGGCGTCGTGGGGGCTGTCGTCGCGGCGCCTGCGGCGGTGGCCGCTCAGGCGGCGGTGATGCGCTCGTACTTCGCCATCAGCTGGTCCTGGCTCTCCTTGCGCTCGGGGTCGAGCGGGATGCAGTCCACCGGGCAGACCTGCTGGCACTGGGGCTCGTCATAGTGGCCGACGCACTCGGTGCACAGGCCGGGGTCGATGACGTAGATCTCTTCCCCCGGCGAGATGGCGCCGTTGGGGCATTCGGGTTCGCAGACGTCGCAGTTGATGCACTCGTCGGTGATCATCAGGGCCATGGAGTACCTCACGAAAATCGCGGCCGGCGGGCTCGGGCATCATGCCCGAGTGCCATGGTCAGGTATTGTAATGCCGCTTCAGCGTTTCGGCGACCTCGGGATGCACGTGCTTCGAGACGTCGCCGCCGAGCCGCGCGATCTCGCGCACCAGGCTCGAGGAGATGTAGGAGTTCTCCACCTCGGGGGTCAGGAACACCGTCTCGAGCTCGGGCATCTGGGCGCGGTTCATGTTGGCCAGCTGCAGCTCGTACTCGAAGTCCGAGACCGCGCGCAGCCCGCGCAGCAGCACGCGGGCCTGCTGCTGCTTCATGAACTCGGTCATCAGCCCCGAGAAGCCCGTCACCTCGACGTTGTCGAGGCCCTCGATCACCTGGCGCGCCAGGGCGGTCCGGGTGTCGAGATCCAGCGTCGGCCCCTTGCCGGGGCTGGTGGCGATGGCCACCACGACCTTGTCGAACAGCCGCGAGGCGCGCTCGATCAGGTCGAAGTGGCCGTTGGTGATGGGATCGAAGGTGCCGGGGTAGACGGCGACGTTCATCACGCTTCTCCGTCGTCGAGGCGTCCGAAGGGGTTGTCCACGGCCAGCGAGACCGGCCTGGCGTAGCCCGGGATGCGAATGCTGTCAGCGCCGACCTCGAGTTCGGGGCCTTCCAGCACGCCCTCGCCGAAGCGGTAGCGGGGCTGGAAGCGGCCACGGTCGGCCTCGTGGCGGTAGGCGGCGGCGGCCTGGCGGGTGGCCTCGCGGCGGCTGCGCCATTCGCTCATCGCGGCCTCGCCGTGGCGGGCGGTCATCAGCCGCTCGGTGACGGCCGGCGACAGCACCACGCCGGTGGCGTTGTTGCCGCCGAAGCCCTTGGCGTTGACGAAGGCGGCGTCGGCCGCGAAGCGCAGCGGCTCGCGGAACAGTCGCAGGCGTTCGGCGTGCAGGTCCTCGGGCTGGCGGTCGTCCAGGGTCGGGATGCCCGGCAGCAGGTCGTGGGCGAAGCTGCCGAGCGCGCTGGCCAGCTGGTCGCCGGCGGCGCTGCCCTGGGAGTGGCCGACGAAGGCCTTGACCGCCACCACCGGCCAGTCCTCGATGCCGTGGGCCTGGGCGACCATGTCGAAGACGTGGGACTCGGTCTCGCGGTTCTTCGGCGTGCTGGTGCCGTGGGCGTGCAGGAAGGTGCGCTCGCGCAGGGCGGTCTCGCCGAGCATCTCGCGCACCAGCGAGGCGGCCTTGCCGAGGGTGATGTAGTTGCCGATGCCGGGGGCCGAGATCGAGCGCTTCCAGCCGTCGGCGTTGACGAACACGTCCGGCACGCTGCCGAGCACCTCGGCGCCGACCTCCAGCGCCAGGGCGTCGTCCATCAGCATCACGAACTGGCTGGACTCGCCCATGGTGAAGCCGCAGTTGCGGGCGAAGGGCCGGCAGGCGCGCTGGTAGTCCGGGTCGGTGAGCAGCTCCAGGGCGTCCAGCGCCTTGAGGCTCTCGTCGTCGGCCAGGGCGCCCATGGTGCGGAAGCCCTCGATGATCTCGGGGGTGATCGGCGCGTCGGCGGTGCCGACCATCACCACCCGGCGGCGGCCGGCGCGGATGTCGTCGACGCCCAGGCGCAGGTTGTAGAGGAAGCTGGCGCAGGCGCCGAGGGCCGCGCCGGTGCTGCCGACGCTGCCGAGCACATAGGCGTTGAGGAAGTCGGCCGGCATCTGGCCGTAGCCCAGCGGCATCTGCTTGGAGGTGGCGCGCTTGCCGTTGGCGAAGCTCTTGAGCAGCCCGCCCCAGCCGTCGTCGTCGAGCTGGCCGATGGAGTTGCCGGCGTAGACGGCGACCTGGTCGGGATCGAGCCGGTCATGCAGGGCATCCCAGGCCAGGCCGCTGTCGCCCAGGCAGTCGCTGGCGGCGAAGATCGCCATCGACAGGCCGCGCGGGTGGTGCACGCTGCGGTAGAGCTGGCCGGGTTCGAAGCCGGAAGGCAGCTGGCCGGCGGCGCGTACCTGGGCCGGACGGGTCTCGGGCAGCATCACGTCCATCTCGCCGGCCGGCACCGTCACTTCCAGGTGCTTGCGGTCGATCTCGCGGACCTGCCAGGTGGGCGGCAGGCTGTCCGGCAGCTGGCGACGGCGCACCCGGAAGGTCATCGGCGTCTCGAGGTCGAGGCTGGCGCGACGGTTGGCGGGCAGGCCCTCGGCGTTGAAGCGCGGGTCTTCGTTGCGACGGATCAGGGTATGGTCGAGCACGCGCTGGCGGGTCTGCTCGACGATGGCCGCGGCGTCGAGGGGGTTGCCGTCGGCGTCGTGCCAGGCATCGTCCGCCTGGGCGCTGGCCAGGCGCATCATGGCCGCCAGGCCTAGCAGGGTCTGGGCTTGGACGTCGTCGGGCAAGGCGTCGAGCACGGTGCGGCGAAACGCCTGATGTCCCGAGGCTCGGCCGGCGGGATTCACGCCACCCATGCCCACGATCACCGGTAAATGTGACAAGCCGGGTTCCTCGTAGTGCGGTTGATATATGGGCTGCTATTGTCCTTTTGGCCAAGGATCATAGCACCCGGCCCGGTGCGCCGTCATGCGGGGCATGGAGGGGTTTTCCACAGCCCCGCCGGCGGGGCTGGCGAGAGGCCCGCGGGCCGGCCCATGGCTGGTAGAATGCACGCCTTCCCAAGCCCCCGACCGATCACCGCCATGACCGAGCGTTCCCGCATCATCACCTCCAACCAGCCCGGCCCCCATCACGATCTGGCGCGCCGGGTCGAACGGGCCCTGACCCACCCGCTGCGCAAGCCGCTGGCCGACCATACCCGTGAGGCCTTCGCCGCGGCCGAGGCGTGGCGGGCGGCGCGCGGCGAGGCGCCGCTGATCCTCGACGCCTGCTGCGGCGTGGGGCTGTCGACGCGGCGGCTGGCCGAGGCCCATCCCGACTGCGTGGTGATCGGCGTGGACCGCAGCGCCGACCGGCTGTCCCGCGAGCACGGCGCGCCGCCCGACAACGCCCTGCTGGTGCGCGCCGATCTGGTGGACTTCTGGCGGCTGGCGCTGGCCGCCGGCTGGCGGCCGGTGCGCCACTACCTGCTGTATCCCAACCCCTATCCCAAGTCGACGCACCTCAAGATGCGCTGGCAGGGGCACCCGGTGTTCCCCGCCATCCTGGCGCTGGGCGGGCGGCTGGAGCTGCGCTCCAACTGGCGGCTCTACGTCGAGGAGTTCTCACTGGCCCTCGAGCAGGCGACCGGCGTCGCCGCGCCGGTGCAGGCGCACGACCCCGAGGGGGATTTCCTGACCCACTTCGAGCGCAAGTACCATCTCAGCGGCCAGCCGCTGTGGAAGATGGTCGCCGAGCTGCCGCATCGCCCGGGGCTGCTGCCGGTCGAGTGAGGCGGCTCAGCGGCTGCGGCGATCGCAGAACCTTTCGCTTAGCGTCTGCCGAAGCCAGCGGGCGATCGGCCCCTGGGCGGCGTCGCGACGCGAGACCGTCTCCACCTCGATGACCGGCAGGGTGCCCAGGGTCTCGTCCGACAGCGCGACCAGGTGCTCGCGAAACGGCGGGTAGCGGGCGATATGCTCGGGGACCATCGCCCAGCCCAGCCCGCGGGCGGCCAGCTCGCCGATCGAGTAGAAGCTGTTGAGGCGCCAGAACTGGGTGCCGAGTGGCGTCTCGTCGTCGCCCGTGGAGCGCGAGGCGATCAGCAGCTGGCGGTGGTCGGCCAGGTCGCCGAGGGAGGGCGCGCCCCGGCCGGCCAGGGGATGGTCACGGCCGGCCACCAGCGCCTGGCGCAGATGGGCGATCGGCACGCCCTCGAGCAGCGGGCCGCGGCCGAGGCGCCCGAGCAGGATGCCGAGATCGGCGGTGCGGTCCTCCACCCACCCGGCGATATCGCCCGGGGCGCCGTAGAGCAGGGTCAGCTGCAGGGCGGGGTAGTGATGGGCCAGGGCCTCGAGGGTCTCGTCCACCGGCGGCATCTCGACCAGCGCCTCGTCGATGGCCAGCACCAGCCGGGCCTCCTCGCCCTCGGCGATGGCCCGGGCGCGGGAATCCAGCCGCTGGCACTGGCGCAGCACCGCCCGGGCCTCGTGCAGCAGCGCCTCGCCGGCCTCGGTCAGGTGCGGCAGGCGGCCGTCGCGGTCGAAGAGCGTGCAGGCCAGGTCGACCTCCAGGTGGGCGATGGCGGTGCTCACCGCCGACTGGGCGCGGCCCAGGTGGCGGGCGGCGGCGGAGAAGGAGCCGCACTCGGCGCAGGCGACGAGCACCTCCAGCTGATCGAGGGTCCAGCGCATGGGTGACCTATCGGTTTTTCAGATGGAATCCAACTCGTATCCATCGCCATATTGGCGAGAATAGTCCGCCAGGTCGAGGCCGGCTGGCCTCGTGATGATATCTCGGGAGGTGACGATGCGCTCCTGGAAGGAACGTTTGACCCATACCACGCTGTTCGAGGCCGGCGGCCTGTTGATGGTGACGCCGCTGGCCAGCTGGCTGACCGGCCGTGACATGGGGGAGATCGGCGTGCTGGCCGCGGGGCTGGCCACCGCCGCCATGCTCTGGAACCTGGTCTGGAATCGCGCCTTCGATGCGCTGGTGCCGACCCGTCGCCGCAGCCTGGGACAGCGCTTCGCCCAGTCGTTCGGTTTCGAGCTGGGCCTGCTGGTGATGACCCTGCCGGCGGTCGCCTGGTGGATGGGCATCGGCCTCGTGGAGGCCTTCTGGCTGGATCTCGGCTTCATGCTGTTCTTCCTGGCCTATGCCATGGTCTTCAATACCCTGTTCGATCTCGTGATGCGCCGCCGGCTGGCGCGGGGAGGTGTCTGATGGCCTATCTGTATCTGGCACTGGCGATCGTCGCCGAGGTGGTGGCGACCAGCTCGCTGAAGGCGTCCCAGGAGTTCACCCGGCTGTGGCCGAGCGTGACCGTGGTGGTGGGCTACGTGCTGGCCTTCTACCTGCTGACCTTGGCGCTGCGCACCCTGCCGGTGGGCATCGCCTACGCCTTCTGGGCCGGGCTCGGCATCGTGCTGGTCACGCTGATCGGTGTGCTGGTCTACGGCGAGCGCCTGGATGTGCCGGCGGCGCTGGGCCTCGCCATGATCGTCGGCGGGGTGGTGATCATCCAGGCCTTCTCCGGGGTCTCCGCGCACTAGGGGGCATCAGGGGCGCGATGCCCCCCCATGGCCAAAAACCTTCTTCGCCCCGTCCCCGGTCTTCCTCCGTTTTCCGCCCCCTCTATCTTGCCGATCGGTGTCGGTCGGTCGAATCGCGCCCGGGGCACGGGTAGACTGCGGCCCTGCCGCGCTTTCTCCTGTGCCCTTCGATCTCACGGATGACGCCCATGCTGCCTCGCTGTCTCTCGCTCTGCCTGCTGTTGCTGCTGCCCCTGACCGCCCTGGGGCAGGGCTTCTCCCATCTCGAGGAACTGGCCGATGACGGCTTTCGCATCGGCGCCGAGGCGCGCCTGCTGGGCAACGGCGGGTCGGGCGAGACCCTGGGCAGCCTCTCGCCGGAGCGCCAGCTGTCGCCGGCCTCGGTGTCCAAGATCTACACCGCGGCGGCGGCGCTCGCGCGCTTCGGCCCCCAGCACCGCTTCACCACGCGGCTGCTCGGCAGCGCCGAGCCCGATGCCGAGGGCGTGCTGCAGGGCGATCTGATCCTCGACGGCGGCGGCGATCCGGCGCTGACCAGCGAGGACCTGTGGCGGCTGGTGCAGCGGCTGCATCAGGCCGGGGTGCGCCAGGTCAACGGGCGGCTGGTGGTCAGCCAGTGGCGCTTCGGCCCGGTGGCCTGCCTGACCACCGACCGCTGCGAGGGGCAGCGTCGCGTCGACAACGCCTACAGCGCGCTGCTCTCCTCGGCGGCGGTCAACTACGGCAACTGGTGCGTGACCGTGGCCCCGGCGCGCACCGCCGGCGCGCCGGCCCGGGTCACGCCCTGCGACGGCCAGGCCGACCTGGTGCGCATCGACAACCGCATCGAGACCCGACCGCCCGACAGCGGCACCGAGCTCTCGGCGCTGCGGGTGACCGACGGCGACGGCGACGTGATGCGGGTGTCCGGCCAGATCTCCACCAATGCCCGCCCGCGGGAGCTCTATCGCACCAGCTCGGACCCCGCCGAACAGGCGGGCCGCACCCTGATGGCGATGCTCGAGCAGGCCGGCATCGCGGTGGCCGGTGGCCACGTCACCACCACCCTGGAGCCGCCGGCCGGCGCCTCGCGCCTGGCCGCGGTGGACGGCAAGCCGCTGCAGGAGCTGCTGCTGCGCACGCTCAACTACTCCAACAACTTCATGGCCGACACCCTGACGCTGGACCTGGCCACGACGCCGCGCCCCTTGCTGAGCCAGGGCGGCGATGCCATCGAGGCCTTCGCCGGCGGCCTGCCGGGCCACGGCCCGCTGCGCCTGGACAGCGGCAGCGGCCTGACGCCGGAGAACCGCACCAGCGCCGCCGGGGTGAACGTGCTGCTCGAGCACATGTTCCGCCAGCCCTCGCTGTTCCCGAGCTTCGTCGCCGCCCTGCAGTCGCCGAGCAACGGCGTGATGCGCTTCATCCGTCGCGGCCCGGCGACCTTCCAGGACCACGTCATGCTCAAGACCGGCACCCTCAACCAGCCGGTGTCGGTGCGCGCCGCGGCCGGCTACTTCCGCACCCGCTCCGGGCGCTGGGGCGTGTTCAGCGTGCTGGTCAACGGCACCGGCTCGACGCCCTACCTGAGCTGGTCCCAGGTGCTGGACCGGTTGTCGGTGGATCTCGCGGCGATGATCGAGGCGCATTGAGCCGCGCCGGCGTCGACGTAACAATTGCCCAACATGGCTCTGCTACTATCGGCGTTCCACGCCGAACGCTGATGGATGCTATCGATGAAACCCGGACACACCGGCTGGCGCCACCTGGTGCACTCCACCCGCTATTCCCTCAAGGGCCTCGGGGCGGCCTACCGCCACGAGGCCGCCTTCCGTCAGGAGCTCGGCCTGTGCCTGGTGATGGTGCCGCTGGCCGTGTGGCTGGGCCGCGAGCCGGTGGAGTGGATCCTGCTGATCGGCAGCTGCCTGCTGGTGCTGATCGTCGAGCTGCTCAACAGCGCCATCGAGAACGTGGTCGACCGCATCGGCCCGGAGCGCCACCGGCTCTCGGGGCGGGCCAAGGACATCGGCTCGGCGGCGGTGATGATCTCGCTGATGACCGTCGGGCTGACCTGGGGGCTGATCGCCTGGGATCGCTTCCTGGGCTGAGGCGGGCGGGCGCCGGCTAGTGCGTGGCGCCCCGGCTTGGGTATCCTGAGGGCATCGATCAACCGGATGCGAGACGCCCATGGCCCTGCCCGACGACTTCCTGCCGCTGGATGCCATCCCCGAGCCGCTGGCGGCCCCGCTGCAACACGCCCGGGAGCGCCTGGCCACGGCCCTCGAGCAGGCCGACAACCTGGCCGACATGCGCCAGCAGGAGGGCCCCGGCGAGAGCTGGGCGGCGCTGGCGCCGCAGCGCCGCGAGCAGCTGGCGCGGGTGCTGGCGGTGTCGGAGTTCGTCGCCGAGACGCTGATCCGCCATCCCGACTGGCTGCCCCGGCTCGATGCGCTGGGCGAGCTGGACGCCGCGCCGGACGCCGATGCCCTGAGCGAGGCCCTCGCCGAGCGGCTGGAGAGCGCCGAGGACGAGGCGGCCATGCACGCCGCGGTGCGCCGCTTCCGCCAGGCGCGCATGCTGGGCATCGTGTGGCGCGACCTGACCCGTCCCCCGGGCATCGACATGTGGGCCACCGCGGCCGCCGTCACCCGGCTCGCCGAGACCTGCCTGGAGCAGGCGCTGAGCTGGCTCGAGCGCCACTTCGAGGCGCGCTGGGGGCGCCCCGGGCCGCGCGCCGACGGCGGTGAGCAGCGCCTGGTGGTGCTCGGCATGGGCAAGCTCGGCGCCGGCGAGCTCAACCTCTCCTCCGACATCGACCTGATCTTCGCCTTTCCCGAGAAGGGCGAGACGGTGGGCGGGCGCAAGGCGCTCGAGCACCAGGAATACTTCACCAAGATCGGCCAGAAGCTGATCGGCGCGCTGGACGCGGTGACCGCCGACGGCTTCGCCTTCCGCGTCGACATGCGCCTGCGCCCGCTGGGCGACGGCGGCCCGCTGGTCGGCAACTTCGCCTCGCTTGCGAGCTACTACCAGGACCAGGGCCGCGAGTGGGAGCGCTATGCCATGCTCAAGGCGCGCCCGGTGGCCGGCGACCTCGAGGCCGGCGCCGAGCTGCTGGCGAGCATCCGGCCCTTCGTCTATCGCCGCTACCTGGACTTCGGCGCCATCGAGTCGCTGCGCGAGCTCAAGGCGATGATCAACCGCGAGGTGCGCCGCCGCGGCATGCAGGACAACATCAAGCTCGGCCCCGGCGGCATCCGCGAAGTGGAGTTCGTGGTCCAGGCCTTCCAGCTGATCCGCGGCGGCCGCGACACCGAGCTGCAGGTCACCTCGCTGAAGACGGCGCTTGAACGCCTGCCGGACCTGGGCCTGCTGCCCTCTGCGGTGGTCGACGAGCTGATCCCCGACTACGCCTTCCTGCGCGACCTCGAGCACGCCATCCAGGCGCTGGAGGATCGCCAGACCCAGACCCTGCCGGCCGAGGAGATCGCCCGCGAGCGGGTGGCCCTGGCGCTGGACATGGAGGACTGGCCGGCGCTGACGGCGCGGCTCGACGAGGTGCGCGATCGGGTCCGCCGCCACTTCGACGCGGTGATCGCCGACCCCGAGGACGCCGACGAGGATGCCTCTGCCCCGGCGGGAGGCCGCGAGCGCGAGGAGTGGCGGGCGCTGTGGCGCGGCGAGCCCGGCGAGGAGGAGGCCGAGGCGCGCCTCCGCGAGGCCGGCTTCACCGATCCGGCCGCCGCCTGCCGGCGGCTGCGCGCGCTGCGCGACTCGCGCCAGGTGCAGGCGATGCAGCGCATCGGCTACGAGCGCCTGGAGGCGCTGATGCCGCTGCTGCTCGACGCCGCCGCGGAGAGCGAGGCGCCCGACGTGGCCCTGCAGCGGGTGCTGCCGCTGGTCGAGTCGGTGCTGCGGCGCACCGCCTACCTGGCGCTGCTGCGCGAGAACCCCGAGGCGCTGGAGCACCTGATGCGCCTGTGCAGCGCCAGCCCCTGGATCGCCGAGCAGCTGGCCCGCCATCCGATCCTGCTCGACGAGCTGCTGACCCCGGACACCCTCTACACTCCGGCCGACAAGGCGCGGCTGGCCGACGAGCTGCGCCAGGCCCTGGGGCGGATTCCCGAGGGCGACGAGGAGGCCGAGCTCGAGGCGCTGCGCGTGTTCAAGCACGCCCAGGTGCTGCACGTGGCGGCCTCCGACATCGTCGGCACCCGGCACCTGATGAAGGTCAGCGACTATCTGACCTACATCGCCGAGGTGATCCTCGAGACGGTGCTGGCCATGGCCTGGAAGCACCTGACCCGCAAGCACGGCTTCCCGCTGCGCCGCGACGGCGAGCGCTGCGGCCAGGCGCCGGAGTTCCTGATCATCGGTTACGGCAAGCTCGGCGGCATCGAGCTCGGCTACGGCTCCGACCTGGACCTGGTGTTCCTCCACGATGGCGCCACCCGCGGCAGCACCGACGGCGACCGGCCGATCGACAACGCGGTGTTCTTCACCCGCCTCGGCCAGCGCATCATCCACCTGCTCACCGCGGTGACCCCGGCCGGCAGCCTCTACGAGGTCGACATGCGCCTGCGGCCCTCGGGCAACGCCGGGCTCCTGGTGTCGAGCCTCGACGCCTTCGCCGACTACCAGCGCCGCGAGGCCTGGACCTGGGAGCACCAGGCGCTGGTGCGCGCCCGGGTGGTCGCCGGCCACGACACCCTGGCCGAGGGCTTCGACGCCGTGCGCGGCGAGATCCTCGGCCGCGAGCGCGACGTCGAGGCGCTGCGCGAGGAGGTGGTGGCGATGCGCCACAAGATGCGCAAGCACCTGGCGAGCCAGGGCGAGGGCGACGACTTCGACCTCAAGCAGGATCCGGGCGGCATGGTCGACATCGAGTTCCTGTGCCAGTACGCGGTGCTGGCGATGGCCCACGACAGCCCGGCGCTGCTGCAGTGGAGCGACAACATGCGCATCCTCGAGACCCTGGAGCAGTGCGGCCGGCTGCCCGCCGAGGACGGCGAGCGCCTGCGCGAGGCCTACCTGGCCTGCCGCACCGCGGCCCACCGCGCGGCGCTGACCGGCGATCCCGCCCGCGGCGACAACGCCGATTTCGCCGCGCATCGCCAGGCCGTGATCGCGGTCTGGCGGCGGCTGCTCGAGCCGGCGGCCTGACATCGCGCTCCTCCGCCCTTCAATGTTCAAGAACGTGACCACAAGGAAGCCATCACGATGCACAAGGTCCTGGTCCTGCACGGCCCCAACCTCAACCTGCTGGGCACCCGCCAGCCCGAGATCTACGGTCGCGAGACCCTGGCGGACATCGACGACGCCCTGCGCGCCAAGGCCGCCGATCACGGCTGGGCGATCGAGTGCCGTCAGAGCAATCACGAGGGCGAGCTGATCGATGCCATCCATGCCGCCCGCCTGGACGGTACCGGGGCGATCATCATCAACCCGGCGGCCTACACGCACACCTCGGTGGCGATTCTCGACGCCCTGAACGCCTTCGACGGCCGGGTGATCGAGGTGCATCTGTCCAACGTGCACAAGCGCGAGAGCTTCCGCCATCATTCCTATGTCTCGCTGCGCGCCGACGGCGTGATCGCCGGACTCGGCAGCCGCGGCTACCATGCCGCGCTTGAAGCGGTGATGGGGGGCGGCTGACCTGGCGTCGGCGACGGCGCAGCCCGTGCCGAGGTAAACCACGCGTGGGAGGCGGTGTCGTCGAGGCCGAAGCGCGGGCAGGTGCCGATCGGCCTGCGGGACGAGGGGCGGGGCCTGCAGGGCGACAAGCGGGCGCCGGGGGCGTAAGGTGCGAAGGCTCGTGCCACGTACGCTGACCGCCCCGCCATGAACGATCGCCTCACGCCCTTTCAGCTGCTGATCCTGATCCTGTCCTTCTACGTGCTCGGCGCCCTGGCCGTGGACGTGCTCTTCGACCTGCGGCCCGAGGTCTCGCGGCTGCTGCACTATCTCGACCTGGTGGCCTGCCTGTTCTTCTTCGCCGACTTCTGCGTGCGCTTCCGGGCCGCCCCGAACAAGTGGCGCTTCATGCGCTGGGGCTGGATCGACCTGGTGGCGAGCATCCCGGCGGGGCTGCTGTTCGCCGGTCGCCTGGTGCGGGTGGTGCAGGTGATCCGCCTGCTGCGGGCGATCAAGTCGCTGCACATGATCTGGCGGCTCTTGTTCCGCAATCGCGCCGAGGGCATCTTCGCCTCGGCCGCCACCGCGACCCTGCTGCTGGTGGCCTTCGGCTCGGTGACCATCCTGCTGGTCGAGGGGCCCAATCCCGAGAGCGCCATCGACACCGCCGAGGAGGCGCTATGGTGGGCCTTCGTGACCGTGACCACGGTGGGCTACGGGGACTTCTTCCCGGTCACCACCCTGGGGCGGATGGTGGCGGTGGCGCTGATGATCGCCGGGGTGGGGCTGTTCGGCAGCTTCGCCGCCTACGTCGGCTCGCTGTTCGTCGATGATCAGGAGAGCGAGCAGTCGCGGCTGCACCGGGCCAATCGCGACCTGATCCGTGACCTGCACGGCGAGGTGCGCGCCCTGCGCGAGGAGGTGGGCGCGCTGCGCGGTGAGCTGGCTCGCCGGGACGGAGAAACGGCCGGCGACGAGCGCCGTCGGGGCCCTAGCGCTCGTCGTCCTTGACCACGTAATCGCCTTCCAGGGTGTCATGCCCGACGTTACGGCCCCGGCGCGCCTCGCGCTCCCGGGACGGGGCCTCGCGATGGGCGCCGCCGCCCACGTCCTCGGCCTGCTCGGCGCGCATCTGCTCCATGCGCTTCTTCATGCGGTGGCGCAGGAACGGCAGCATCAGCCAGCCGACCAGCAGGAACACCAGGCCGAGCAGGGTGCCGACGATCATCATGGCGCCGAACAGCAGCCAGGTGAGCACCAGCCGGGGGCCGCTCATGCCCCCGGTCGGGCGCGCCTGGCGCGCCCGTTCCCGCCATTGGCGGGCCGCCATCCAGGCGGCGTTGTGGTCTTGCCCTTGGCGTCGATCAGTCATGTTCCACTCCCGTGACCTTCAGGTCGTGATCGAGTGTGAGTTCGAGCTCGCGGCCGTCGCCGTCGAGGCCTTCGACTTCGATATCGTCGACGCCATCGACATCGAGGGTGGAGAATCGCTGCAGGCCGTTGCGGTGCGCATTGGCCAGCGCCTGGCGCAGCTGGTCGCCGGTGAGGCTCCAGTCGGGGATCTGGCTGCGGGCCTGGGCCTCGTGAAGCAGCGTACCATCCTCGACCCGCATGTCGACCTCGAGCTCCCAGCCGTCGTCGCGCCAGCCCTCGAGCTCCAGGCGCTGGTCGTCGTCGAGGTCGAGCTCGGCATAGTGGCTGAAGCCGTAGGCGTCGGCGCCGTCGAGCAGGCGCATCAGATCATCCTGGCTCAGGCCGCCGCCATCGGCCAGGGCGGTGCCGGTCATGCCGGCCAGGGTCAGGGGGGCGATCCAGTGAGTGAGCGTCTTCATCGTGGCTCTCCTTGTCGTGTGGCGTCGGGGTGAGGCCTCGAGTGCGGCCTCGTGATGTCGTTATCGCACCGGTCGTCTTGCCGTGGGCTGACGCCGCCGTTCACGTTCGGTTCACGTCGCGGCCCGGCGGGCGAGGCGTTCCCTCGGCCTGCCTGGGCGCGGCTGTCGGTCCGCTGGCGGCGGCGTTAATGGTGCATTCATGCGCCGTCTGGCACTCTGCCGCCATGAACACGTTTTCAAGATGGCGGCGGCCCCGCCGGCTGGCCGGGGCGCTCGCCGCGAGCCTGCTGGTCGCCGCCCTGGGCGGGCCGATGATCGGCGCCCAGGGCGATGACGACGAGCAATGGCAGGCGCTGCACGAGGCGGTGCACAGCGGGCGCATCGTGCCCCTGACCGAGGTGCTCGACTGGCTCGAGGCGCGCTATCGCGGCCAGGTGCTGGAGATCGAGCTGGATCACGAGGACGGCGAGCGCCGCTACGAGATCGAGATGCTCGGCCCCCAGGGGCAGGTGGTGGAGTTCGAGTTCGATGCCGAGGACGGACGGCTGATGGAGATCGAGGGAGTGAACATCGAGGGCATGCGACGCCAATGAAGGTACTGCTGATCGAGGATGATCGGGCGCTGGCCGAGGCGCTCTCCGAGGCGCTATCCGAGGCCGGGCTGCTGGTGGAGGCCGCCGGCACCGGCGGCGAGGGCGACTACCTGCTGCGCACCGAGCGCTACGACGCCGTGGTGCTCGACCTGGGGCTGCCCGACGGCGACGGCACCCGCTGGCTGGCCCAGTGGCGCGACGACGGCATCGCCCTGCCGGTGCTGGTGCTGACCGCCCGCGAGCGCTGGTCCGACAAGGCCGCCGGCTTCTCCGCCGGGGCCGACGACTACGTCACCAAGCCGTTCGAGACCGCCGAGGTGCTGTTCCGCCTGCATGCCCTGGTGCGGCGCAGCCACGGCCACGCCCACCCGGTGCTCTGTGCCGGCGCGCTGTCCTACGACACCCACACCGGCAGCGTGACCCTGGCCGGGCGGCCGGTCTCGCTGACCGCCCAGGAATCGCGGCTGCTGGCCTATCTGATGCACGCCACGCCGCGGGTGGTCAGCCGCAGCGAGCTGGCCGAGCACGTCTACGACCGCGACCACGAGCCCGACTCCAACGTCATCGACGTGCAGATCAGCCGGCTGCGGCGCAAGCTCGGCGGCGAGCGCATCGAGACCCGCCGCGGCCAGGGCTATCGCCTGGTGGCGCCGGAGGACGAGCCGACGTGATCCCGACCCGCTGGAGCCTGGCGCGTCGACTGCTGCTGGCCGCCGGGGTGCTGGTGCTGGTGGTGCTGCCGCTGGCCGGGGGCGGGCTCGCCTATACCTTCCGCCAGACCGTCACCGCCTCCTTCGACGAGCGCCTGGACTCGATGCTGCGCGTGCTGCTGGCCTCGGTGGAGCGCGAGCCGCTGAGCGGCCGGCTGAGGGTGGCGCCGGCGCTGGGCGACGCGCGCTTCGAGCGAGTGTTCTCCGGCTGGTACTGGCAGGTCGGCGACGGCCAGGGCACGACCCGCATCTCGCGCTCGCTGTGGGACCAGCGGCTGCCGCTGAGCGGGAGCGGCGAGGGCGTGACCCGTCGCGACATCAGCGGGCCGCGGGGCGAGCCGCTTCGGCTGATCGAGCGCCGCATCCGGCTGGCCAACGATCCGCGCCCGCTGCGGGTCGGGCTGGCGGTGTCGCGTCAGGAGCTCGATGACGAGGTGGCGCGCTTCGAATGGCTGCTGTGGCTGTCGCTGCTGACGCTGGGCGTGCTGCTGCTGGGCGGACTGGCGGCGCAGATCCGCTGGGGACTGGCGCCGCTGCGCCGCCTGCACGCCGATCTGCGCGAGGTGGAGGCCGGCCGCGAGGCGCGCCTCGGTACCCGCCTGCCGGCGGAGCTGGCCGAGCTGGCCGGGGCCATGAACGAGGTGCTGGCCCGCGATCGCCGGCTGATCGAGCGCGGTCGCGCCGCCGCCGGCAACCTGGCCCACGCCCTCAAGACGCCGATCAGCGTGCTGGGCACCCTGGCCGGTCGCCATCCCGAGCCGGAGCGCATCCGCGCCGAACTGACCCGGCTCGACGAGGCGGTGCGCCACCATCTGGCCCGCGCCTCGGCCGCCGGCGGCGCCTCGCTGGCCGGGCGCGTGCGGGCCGACGAGGCGCTGGCGCCGGTGATCGACGGCCTGGGGCGGCTGGCCGAGCGGCGCGGCATCGTGCTGGACGCCGAGCTCGAGGATGCCCTGTCGCTGAGGGTGGACGCCCAGGATCTGCAGGAAATGGTCGGCAACCTGCTCGAGAACGCCCTGAACTGGGCGCAGGGGCGGGTGACGCTGCGGGTCGCCGGCGAGGCCGGTGAGGCCCGCCTCGGATATCGAGGACGACGGCCCGGGGATGAGCCCCGAGCAGCGCGAGGCCGCGCTGGCACGGGGCGCGCGGCTCGACGAGCGGCGCTCGGGCAGCGGCCTGGGCCTGGCCATCGTCGAGGACCTGATGGCGCTCTACGGCGGCCGGCTGACCCTCGAGGCGGCGCCGCTGGGCGGGCTGGCGGCGCGCATCCGGCTGCCGCTCGGCGGGCCGGCGTAGGCCGCCGGCCCGGCTCCCTTTCCGTCGTTTCTCCGTCTCTTGTCCGTCAGTCGCCGGCCTGCCACAGGTCGGCGACGATCTCGTAGCTGCGCAGCCGATCCTCGAGGCTGTAGACGTCGGTGTGCAGCATCAGCTCGTCGGCGCCGGTGGCCTCGAGGAAGGCCTCCAGGCCCTCGCGCACGGTCTCCGGGCCGCCGATCACCGCCGCGCCCAGGAACTGCTCGACCTGGGACTGCTCCAGCGGCGACCAGTCCAGGTGCTCCGTCGGCGGCTGGGCCAGGATGCGCTGGCCGCGCACCAGGCCGAGGAACTTCTGACGCGCGGTGCTGGCCAGGTACTCGGCCTGCAGGTCGCTGTCGGCGGCGATCACCGGCAGGCCGACCATGGCGTAGGGCTCGTCGAGCAGCGCCGAGGGCCGGAAGTTGTCGCGATAGACCCGGAGCGCCTCGTGCAGCCGGGCCGGCGCGAACTGGGCGGCGAAGGCGAAGGGCAGGCCCTCGCGGCCGGCCAGCCGCGCGCTGTAGTCGCTGGAGCCCAGCAGCCACAGCGGCACCCGAGTGCCCTGGCCGGGCACCGCGCGCACCCGCTGGCCGGGGCGCTCGTCGTCGAGATAGCCCTTGAGCTCCTCGAGGCGCTGGGGGAAGTCGTCGACGCCGGCGAAGGCGTCGCGGCGCAGGGCGGCCATGGTCGCGGCGTCGGCGCCCGGGGCGCGGCCCAGGCCCAGGTCGATGCGGCCAGGATAGAGCGTTTCCAGGGTGCCGAACTGCTCGGCGATCACCAGCGGCGGATGGTTGGGCAGCATGATGCCGCCGCTGCCGACGCGGATGCGCGAGGTCTGGCCGGCGACGTGGCCGATCAGCACCGAGGTGGCGGCGCTGGCGATGCCGTCGATGCTGTGGTGCTCGGCCAGCCAGAAGCGCTCGAAGCCGCGGCGCTCGGCCAGCCGGGCCAGGGTGACGCTGTCGTCGAAGGTCTCGGCGGCGCTGCCGCCCTGGCGGATCGGGGCGAGGTCGAGCACCGAGAGCGGAATCTCGTTGAGGCGGGGCATGGGGGCTCCAGTCATTAGCTTGCTCAAGGTTATATGGGGACGACCGCGGCGCGACACAATGGCCGTGGCCGAATCGACGCGCCCGCTGGCTTCGTTGCGGCGCCCCCCTTAAGCTCAGAAGACAGGATGCACAAGGAAGCTTGCTCATGTCGCCCAGGTCCCCGGGCTCCCCGTCGCGACGACGCGGGGCCACCCCGCATCGCCGGTCGCACCGCCTCGACTGGACGCTCCTCGATCGCTGGCTGGATCGGCTGGTCATCCTGGCCGTGATCACCGCCCTGCTGGTGGGAGGCGCGGCGCTGATCGTCAGCCTGATCTTGTGAGACGCTAGGCCGAGAAGGAGAGCCTGACAGGAAGGCGTCACGAGGGGAGGTGAGTGAATGCGCGGAAGGACCCTGATCCTGCTGCTGGGGCTGGTCGGCGTCGGCATCGCCTTCGACAAGGGCATCTGGACGCTGCCCGCCGGCTGGAATCCCTGGCGGCCGCTGGCCGTGGAAGACCCGCCGACGCCGGTGACACGCTGGAAGCTCGGCCGCCTGCAGGACGATCCCGAGGCGTGTCTGGCGGTGCTGGCGCGCAGCGACGAGCCGGCGCTGGCCTATACGCCGCTGGCCGACCACGAGCCGGTGGCGGGCTGCCCGCTCGAGAACGTGGTGCGGCTGGAGCGTTCGGGGGTGAGATTCAGCTCGAGCTTCGTGGCCACCTGCCCGCTGGCGGTGGCCTGGCTGCGCTACGAGCGCCATCGCCTGCAGCCCGCCGCCCGGGCGCTGTTCGGCCAGCCCGTGGCAACGGTGGAGCACTACGGCAGCTTCGCCTGCCGCAATATCTATGGCCGCGAGGAGGGGCGGCGCAGCCAGCATGCCACGGCGGAGGCGCTGGACGTGGCCGCCTATCGGCTGGCCGACGGTCGGCGCATCGCGCTGCTCGGCGACTGGGGCGGCGACGATGCCGAAGGTGACTTCCTGGAGCGGGCCCGGCAGGGCGCCTGTGACGTCTTCGGCACCGTGCTGGGCCCGGACTACAACGCCGCGCATGCCGATCACTTTCACCTGGCCCTGCGCGGCTGGCGGGTCTGCCGCTGAGCGCGATCAGCGCTCGTCGAGGTTGATGTCTTCCTCGTCGGTGGCCGCGCCGGTGGCGGCGCCCACGCCGCCGCCGATCACGGCGCCCTGGCTCACATCGCCGCCGGTCACGGCCGCCGCGCCGGCACCCACCGCGGCGCCCACGCCCGCACCGCTCGCGGCGCGTTCGCCGGTCGTCGTGCCGCATCCGGCCAGGGCCAGGGTCAGCAGGGCGCCGAGGCTAAGCATCAGGGTCCGTTTCATGGTGTATCTCCTTCCGGTGCTGGAGGCTTCGTTGCAGGGGAGCCGGCCGCTACGCTGCCGGTCGTCGTTACCCATGGTGGTCGAATCCCTGCCGCGGTGCCAACTGTGGACGATCAACGACACCCCGCCCGGGGTGGCGGGATGGCCGTGCTGGCCTCATCATGAGACCGTCACCACAGAGAGCAGCCACGGGAGGCCACGACGACGCCATGCTGGGATTCCTTCAGGGAGCCGCCTACGGCCTGTTCCTGACCTGCCTGCCCTGGTGCCTGGCGGGGCTGGTCAGCCCGCGGCTGGCGCTGGCCGTCGAGCAGCCCAGCCGCTGGCAGGTGGTGGTGCGCTATGCCTTTCTGGTGCCCTTCCTCAGCCTGCTGATGTGGCTGACCTCGCTGTGGGGCGGCTTCGACCCCAGCCTCGGCGGCTGGCTGGCGGGGCTCGCCGCCATCGCCGTGGAGCTGCCGCTGGAACGGCGCTGGCGGCGTTTCCGGGCGAGGCGGCACAAGCGCCGGCTCGAGGAGATGCTGCGCGCCGAGGCCACCCGCCGCCGCCACGAGTCGGCCCGGGAGGCCGGCGTCAGCGAGCTCGATCCCGACCATCCGCCGGCCGACGCCGACGAGGTGGTGCAGGCGCTGTGCCGGGCCAAGCGGGCGCTGCTGGAGGTCGACCGTGCCGATCACGCCGCCCAGGTCGACCGCCTCTACAGCCGCTACGGCAATGTGCTGGAGGTCATGGCCTCGCGCTTCACGGCCGGCGAGCTGGCCCACGAGCGGGCCCGCTCGCTGGTGGTCGAGGTGTGCATGGGGGCGGTGGACAACTTCACCGCCATGGCCTCCCAGGCCCGCGGCGTGGCCGGCCTCGACGTCGACTTCATCCGTCGCCGCCTCGGCCATGAGGCCGGCAATCTGTCGGCCAACGAGACCGACGCCCTGCGCCGCCGGCTGGCGCTGATCGAGGACACCGAGAAATCGCTGCGCCGGCTGGCGGCGCGCAACGAGGCGGCGCTGACCGCGCTGGACGACACCAGCGTGGCGCTGTCGCGCATCGTCACTGGTCGCCCGCGGGCCCGGGTCGGCGCCGACCAGGCCTGCGAGGAGCTGCGCCGCTTCATCGACGGCGCCGGGCGCTACGGCCGCGAGACCTGACCGGGCGCGCCGGATAGACTGGCGGCACGTCCTGGCCGCGGTCATTCGCGGCAGCCACCGCCAGAGAAGACATGGCATCAGCGAGAGAAGAGGAGAGCCTGCCAATGACCGACGCGCCTCAGCCCGAGGGCAGCCCGCTGTCGCTGCCGCCCGTGGAACGCATCGCCGAGGAGCTGGAGCGGCCGGCGGCGGACGAGGCCGGGCGCGCCGCGGCGGACCCGCGGCTCGCCGCCATGGCCGAGGCCTTCGTGGCCGAGACCCTGGGCGACGAGGCCGAGGGCGCCGCCGCCCGCCAGCGTCGGGCGGTGGACGAGATGGGCCTCGAGCTCCAGCAGCAGGCCGCGCGCCAGAGCGAGATGCTCAAGACGCCGCTGCGCCAGCTGGCCCGCCACGGCGAGGAGGGCGGGCCGGTCGCCAAGGCGCTGGCGGCGCTGCGCGGCCGCATGGACGACCTGGACCCGCGCCATCATCGCCTCGAGCCCGGCCGCTTCGACCGGCTGCGTCGGCTGCTGCCGGGCGCCAGCAGCCGGCTGCAGCGCTACTTCCACCGCTTCGAGACCGCCCAGCAGGCGCTGGAGGCGATCATCGCCGACCTCCAGGGGGGCCGCGACATGCTGGAGCGGGACAACCTGACGCTGTCCGACGACCAGGAGGCCATGCGCGCCACCCTCGACCAGCTCGAGCGCCAGGTGTCGCTGGGGCGGCTGATCGACGAGCGCCTGATGGCGGCCCGCGACGAGATCGCCGACGACGACCGTCGCGCCTTCGTCGAGGAGGAGCTGCTGTTCCCGCTGCGCCAGCGCATCCTCGACCTCCAGCAGCAGCAGGCGGTGTGCCAGCAGGGCGTGCTGGCGCTGGAGGTGATCATCCGCAACAACCGCGAGCTGATGCGCGGCGTCGACCGGGCGGTCAACGTCACGGTGTCGGCGCTGAGCGTGGCGGCCACCGTGGCCCTGGCGCTGGCCAACCAGCGGCTGGTGCTCGACCGCGTCGAGTCGCTCAACGCCACCACCAGCGAGACCATCGCCGGCACCGCCCGGGCGCTGCGCCAGCAGGGCGTGGACATCCAGACCCGCGCCGCCTCCGCCAACCTCGACATGAAGGCCCTCGAGGGCGCCTTCGCCGACGTCATGGCGGCGGTTGACGACCTGGCGAGCTATCGCCGCGAGGCGCTGCCGCGGCTGGGCGAGCAGATCGAGCGGCTGGAGGGGCTGACCCGCGAGGGCGGCGACGCCGTGGAGCGCCTGGCCCGTGAATCCGGCGAGCCCGCGGGGACAGGCAAGCGCTGATCCCGGCGCTGCCGGCCCCTTCGCCGTTTTTCCTTGCTGTTCTTGTCTCCCAGAGTGGGCCGCCCTCGAGGCCATCGAGGCGCGCGCGGCGTCTGAGGCGTCGCCGGCTGGACTATGCTGCAGGAGTAATGTTCGCGTCGCCGTGACGGCGCCCGGGGTCGGCCCGTGGCGCCGCCGACGGGCGGCAGGGAGCGATCATGAACACCGCAGCACGCAACGTCTTCGTGGTGGGGCTGGACGACTTCAATCGTCAGCGGCTCGAGGGCCTGAAGGGGGCAGAGGACTGCCGCTTCCACGGCGTCATCCCCCCCGAGGCGGTCTACGACACCGAGGTCTTCGACATCGCCGCCATGCTCGAGGCGTCCACCGCGCAGCTGGAGGCCTTCGACGGCACGGTGGACGCCATCGTCGGCTACATGGACTTCCCCGTCTCGACCATGCTGCCGATCCTCTGCGAGCGCTTCGGCACCCGCTCGCCGACGCTGTCGAGCCTGCTCAAGTGCGAGCACAAGTACTGGAGCCGGCGGGTGCAGCAGGAGGTCATCGCGGCGCACATCCCGGCCTTCACCGCCTTCGACCCCTTCGACGACGAGGCCCTGACGCACATCGGCGAGCAGGGGCTCCACTTCCCGTTCTTCGTCAAGCCGATCAAGTCCTCCGGCTCGCGGCTGGGCTTTCGCATCGACACCCCGGAAGACTTCTACCACGCCATCGAGCGCCTCCGCGCCGAGATCGGCCTGATCGCCGATCCCTTCAACACCGTGCTCGAGCAGGCCCGGCTGCCGGGCGAGATCGCCGCCGTGGAGGGCCACTTCTGCATGGCCGAGGCGATCATCGGCGGCTGGCAGTGCACCGTGGAGGGCTACGTCTTCGAGGGCGAGGTGGTCAGCTACGGCATCGTCGACTCGCTGCGCTATCCCCAGGTGCTGAGCTTCTTCCACTACCGCTATCCGTCCGGGCTGCCCGAGCCCGTCCAGGCCATCATGCGCGAGCTGACCGAGCGGGTGATGCGCCACATCGGCTTCGACAACTCGGCGTTCAACATCGAGTTCTTCTGGGACGAGGCGCAGGACCGCATCTGGCTGCTCGAGATCAACACCCGGCTGTCGCAGTCGCACTGCGACCTGTTCGAGAAGGTCGACGGCGCCAGCCACCAGCAGGTCGCCGTCGACCTGGCGCTGGGCCGGCGGCCCGGCATGCCGCATCGCCGGGGCGAGTTCGCGGTGGCGGCCAAGTTCTTCTATCGGGTGTTCTTCGTCGATGCCGTGGCCGTCAGGGTGCCGGGCGACGAGGAGATCGCCGCCCTGGAAGCGGATTTCCCGGGCACGGTGATCCACCTGCAGGTGGCGCCCGGCCAGCGGCTGTCGACCCTGCCGGAGCAGGACAGCTACAGCTTCGCGCTGGCGCATGTCTGGATGGGCGCCGACCGCGCCGAGCGGCTGCTGGAGCACTACGAGCGCCTGGCGGCGCGGCTGAATTTCGAGTTCGAAGACATCGTGGGCTGAAGAAGGAGGGCGGCAGGATGCGCATCGTCGAGGACTTTCCCCGCAGGGTTCAGGAGCAGGAAACCTGGATCCCCATGGCCGACGGCACGCGCCTGGCGGCCCGCATCTGGCGGCCGGTGGACGCCGAGGAGCACCCGGTGCCGGCGATCCTCGAGTACCTGCCCTATCGCAAGCGCGACCTCACCGCCGCCCGCGACGTTCAGAGCCATTCCTACTGGGCCGGCCACGGCTATGCGGGGGTGCGGGTCGACATCCGCGGCACCGGCGAGTCCGATGGCGTGCTCACCGACGAGTACCTGCCCGAGGAGCTGGCCGATGGCGTGGCGATCATCGAGTGGCTGATCGCCCAGCCCTGGTGCAGCGGCGAGGTCGGCATGATCGGCATCTCCTGGGGCGGCTTCAACGGCCTGCAGATCGCCGCCCTGCGGCCGCCGGCGCTCAAGGCGGTGATCACCCTGTGCTCCACCGACGACCGCTACGCCGACGACATCCACCACATGGGCGGCTGCCTGCTGGGCGACAACCTGTCCTGGGCCTCGACCATGTTCGACGGCAACGCCTGCCCGCCGGACCCGGCGCTGGTCGGCGACCGCTGGCGCGACATGTGGCTCGAGCGCCTCGACGGCAGCGGCCTGTGGCTGGCCCAGTGGCTCGAGCACCAGCGCCGCGACGACTACTGGAAACACGGCTCGGTGTGCGAGGACTTCGCCGCCATCCGTTGCCCGGTGTACGCCATCAGCGGCTGGGCCGACGGCTACTGCAACGCCGTCTTCCGCCTGCTGGCGGGGCTCGAGGTGCCGCGCAAGGGGCTGGTCGGCCCCTGGTCGCACAAGTATCCGCACCTGGGCGTGCCGGGGCCGGCCATCGGTTTCCTGCAGGAATCGCTGCGCTGGTGGGACCAGTGGCTCAAGGGCCGTGACACCGGGATCATGGACGAGCCGATGCTGCGGGTGTGGATGCAGGAGTCGGTGCCGCCCTCGGCGCGCTACGCCGAGCGACCGGGGCGCTGGGTGGCCGAGCCGAGCTGGCCGTCGCCGCGCATCGTGCCGGCGTCGTTCAGCCTGAGCGTGGGCCACGACCTGCTGCCCGAGGCGCCGGACGCGCCGGGGGGCGACGAGGTGATGACGCTGCGCTCGCCGCTCTCGGTGGGGCTCTACGCCGGCAAGTGGTGCTCCTACAACGCGCCGCCGGACCTGCCCCACGACCAGCGCGACGAGGACGGCGGCTGCCTGGTGTTCCAGACGCCGCGGCTGGAGGAGGCGATCGAGATCTGCGGCCAGCCCACGGTCGAGCTGGAGCTCGAGGCCGACCGGCCGGTGGCCATGGTGGCGCTGCGGCTGATCGACGTCGCCGAGGACGACAAGGCCACCCGGGTGTCCTTCGGCCTCCTGAACCTGACCCATCGCGACAGCGACGAGCATCCCGAGCCGCTGGAGCCCGGCCGGCGCTATCGGGTGACGGTGGCGCTCAAGCACATCGCCCAGCAGTTTCCGGCCGGGCACGCGATCCGCCTGTCGCTGTCCACCAGCTACTGGCCGCTGGCCTGGCCGGCGCCGCGGCCGGTCACCCTGACCCTCTGCCCCGGGCGCAGCCGTTTGATGCTGCCGGTGCGCGCGCCGCAGCCCGAGGAGGAGGCGGCGCTGCCGGCCTTCCTCGAGCCCGAGGGCGCGCCGCCGATCGCCAAGACCCTGATCCAGCCCACCCAGGAGAGCTGGCGGGTGATCCGCGACCTGGCCAACGACCAGACCACCCTCGAGGTGATCAACGACGAGGGCCGCTACCGGCTCGACGCCATCGACCTGGAGATCGCCGGGCGGGTCACCGAGCGCTACCGCTACTCCTACGGCAGCTACGACAGCGTCAGCGGCTGGACCGAATGGGAACGCACCTTCCGGCGCGGCGACTGGGAGGTGCGCACCCTGACCCGAACGCTGATGACCAGCGACCCGGACAGCTTCCGCCTGCGCGCCACCCTGGACGCCTGGGAGGGCGAGACGCGCATCTTCGCCCGCACCTGGGACGAGACGATTCCGCGGGATCTGGTGTAGCGGGGATCAAGGGGCGTCGTCGATAGTCGGCGAGAGGCGCGGCTGCTATCTTGGCCTCTTTCGCGACAGGGATGCCCCGCCATGAGCGTGACCACCGCCGACGCGCCTTCGACGCCCCGGGCCTCGCGCAAGGAGATCCTGGGCTGGGCGATGTTCGACTTCGCCAACCAGGCCTACACCCTGCTGATCATCACCGTGGTGTTCGGCGAGCTGTTCACCACGGTGATCGTCGGCGACCGCGGCGACGGCTACCGGCTTGCCAACTTCCTGTGGAGCCTGGCGCTGGCGATCAGCTACCTGCTGGTGGTGATCACCGGGCCGCTGTGCGGGGCGGTGATGGACTACCGGGCGGAGAAGAAGCGCTTCCTGTTCGCCAGCTACGTGGTCACCATCGTCGCCACGGCGCTGCTCTACTTCGTCGCCCCGGGCCACGTGTGGCTGGGGCTGATCCTGATCGTGGTCTCGAACTACGCCTACTCCATGGGCGAGTCCTTCATCGCCGCCTTCCTGCCGGGGCTCGGGCCGCCGGAGTCGCTCGGCCGCATCTCCGGCTTCGGCTGGGCGCTGGGCTACGTCGGCGGGCTGTTCGCGGCCGGCTTCACCCTGGTGGTGCTGGGCGAGGCCAGCGCCGAGAACTTCGAGCGCATCCGCTGGGTCGGGCCCTTCGCCGCCGGCTTCTTCCTGGTCACCGCCATTCCCACCTTCCTGTGGGTGAAAGAGCGCGGCACGCCGCAGAACAGCGGCCTGTCCTATCGCACGATCGCCTGGCGGCGGATCTCGACCACCCTCCACGAGCTGCGACGCTTCCGCGACCTGGCCATCTTCCTGGTGTCGCTGCTGTTCTCCATGGCCGGGGTCTACATCATCATCGCCTTCGCCTTCATCTACGGCGCCCAGGTGATCGGCTGGGACGAGTCGGTGCGCAATGTCATGTTCATCATCGTGCAGATCACCGCCGCCGCCGGGGCGATCGGCTTCGGCGCGATCCAGGACCGCATCGGCACCCGGGGGACCTACCTGATCACCCTGGTGCTGTGGGTGGCGGCGATCCTGGCGATCTGGGCCACGCCCGCGCTCACCGCCTGGCTGAACGCCGCGCTGGGCCTCGACTGGCAGGCCCAGCACCTGTTCCTGCTGGTCGGCTGCCTGGCGGGGCTCAGCCTGGGCTCGAGCCAGTCCGCCAGCCGTGCCCTGGTGGGGCTGTTTTCGCCGAGCCGCAAGGCCGCCGAGTTCTTCGGCTTCTGGGGCCTGGCCAACAAGCTCGCCGGGGTGGTGGGCATCGTCGCCCTTGGGCTGCTGCAGTCGGTGGTCGGCTTACAGGCCTCGATCCTGCTGTGTGCGGGGCTGTTCATCGTCGCCATCCTGATCTGCCTGTTCGTCGATCAGCAGAGAGGCATGCGGGCGGCGAGAGAGTGGGAGAGGATAAATGGTTCGACTGTGTCTTCAGGGGGCTAATGAGGCCGGAGACAAGCTCGCGCGAGGGCGCTATGAACCCATCCCTGGGCGCTACTTTGGCCCTGCAGCGCTCTCGCGTCCTGCTCCGCTTGCAGGACCGGTGCTGGCCATCCATGGCCAGCCCGTTCGGCGAGGGTTGCCTCACCCATGGCCAAAAACCCCTCGCTTAAGCTTGTCCCCGACATGGCTCACTGGGGCCATCTAGCGGGTATAAAACGCTATTTCAGGCGGGGCGTTCGAGGGAGAAACGATCGGTGGTGCGGCTATAGTCCGAGCCGGCCATGCGGCCGACCGGGCGCAGCGTCTCGATATCCACGTGACGGCCGTCCCAGACCTCGGGTGCGGCGTGCACCGTGACCACCTCGGCGAGCACCAGGTTGCCGGCCAGCGGGCTGTCGCCGAAGCGGATCACCTCGCGCAGCCGGCAGCCGAAGGCGATCGGCGACGCGGCGATGCGCGGCACCCTGAGCTCGCCCATCGGCGCCTTGGCCAGCCCGGCGTGGTCGAACTCGTCCTCGCCGCGGGGCAGGCTGGCGCTGGTGGCATTGAGCGCCTCGGCCAGCGCCTCGCTGCCGACGTGGATCACGCATTCGCCGACCTCGTCGAGGTTCTGAAGGGTGTCCTTGGCCTTGCCCTCGCCGTTGAGCAGCGGCGAGAAGGCCAGCACCGGCGGGTTGACGCTGGCCACGTTGAAGAACGAGAAGGGCGCCAGGTTGGCGCGCCCCTCGGCGTCGACGGTGGCGACCCAGGCGATGGGGCGCGGGGCGATGGCGCCGGAGAACAGCCGGTAGATCGTGCCGGCCTCGAGGGCTTCGGCGGGCATGGCGTCGGTGGGCTGGGCATCGGCAGAGGCGTCGCTCATGATCGCTCCTTGAGGGTGAACGAAAGGTCTCATCCCAGCATGGGCGCCGGCAGGCGTCCAGTGTCATGATGGGCGCCGGACGACGGGAGGGCGGTGAATGAGCGAGCAGGGCGGTGGCGTGAGGCGTGCGGGGCTGGGCATGATGCTGGCCTTCTGGGCGCTGCTGATCGGGCTCGGCACCTGGTGGTTCCAGGGCTGGTTCGAGGCGCGGGAGAACCCCAACGCCAACCTCGCCGAGTCGCTGGATGGCGGCCCGCTGACGCTCGCGCGCAACGCCAACGGCCACTTCGTCGCCACCGGGCGCCTCAACGGCGAGCCGGTGACCATGCTGCTCGACACCGGCGCCACCCAGGTGGCCGTGCCCGCCGACCTGGCCGAGCGCCTCGACCTGCCGCGGCACGGCTCGGCCAGCTTCTCCACCGCCAACGGCCGGGTGCGCGGCCATCTGACGGCCCTCGACGAGGTGCGTCTGGGCGGGCTGGTCGCCCGCGACGTCCAGGGCTCCGTCGTGCCGGGCCTCGAGGGCGACACGGTGCTCTTGGGCATGAGCTTCCTCGGCCGCTTCGATCTGCAGATGCGCGGCGACACCCTGACCCTTCGGCTGCCCGAGAAGGGCAAGGGCTGAGTGCCGACGGGGCTCACCCGCCGGCGCGAGGCTGATACCATGGCGCCCATGAACAGCGCCACGTCCGCCGCCGTGCTCACGGCCTCCCTGGACGACCCCTTCTACTACCTGGCGAACTTCCAGTGCGTGCTGGACTGGGTGGCCGCGCGCCACGCGGACCTGCTCTCCGAGCCCGAGCGCGCCTTCCTCGCCGACTTCCCGACCCTGCCCCGGGCCTCCCGGGCGCTGCTGGTGCGCATGGTGATGCGCAAGGGCGAGCACTTTCGCGTCTCGCGACTGGCCTACGACGAGATCGGCGACGCCGATGCCGCCCTCGGCCCGCTGATCGAGGCCGGCTGGGTCGAGGCCGCGCCTCCGCTTTCCCTCGGCGAGCTGTTTCGCCAGCTGCGCCTGGCCGAGCTCAGGCGGGCCTTCGCCGACGAGATCGCCGCGGCCGGCCTGCCGAAAAGCGTGGCCAAGGGCGCGCTGCACGCGGCCCTGGCCGAGCGCGGGCTCGAGTCTCGGCGACTGGAGGACTGGTGGCCATCGGCCCCGGATCGCGTGGTGCGCCTGACCCTGATGGAGCGCTGCGACCGGCTCAGGCTGATGTTCTTCGGCAACCTGCGCCAGGACTGGGCGGAGTTCGTGCTCGCCGAGCTCGGCCTGCAGCGCTTCGAGAGCGTGCCCTTCGGTCCGGAGTCCCGCGCCTTCCAGCGTCGCGACGAGGTCGACGCCTACCTGGCTCTGCACCGGCTGCGCGAGCGCCTCGACGACGGCGAGTGCCCGGCGGCGCTGGCCGCCGAGGTGCCGCCGGCGCCCGACAACGCCTGGCTGGCCGCCCGCCGCTCGCGGCTGCTGCTGAAGCTGGGCCGCGAGGCCGAGCGAAGGGGCGAGGCCGAGGCGGCGCTCGACGCCTATGCCGCCGCCGGCCTCGGCGAGGCGCGCGTGCGCCGGCTGCGCCTGCTCGAGCGGCGTGGCGAGTTCGCCCTGGCCCATCGGCTGATCGAGGCGGCCGAACCGGTGGACGAGGCCGAGCGCCAGGCGCTGGCCCGGCTGCGGCCGCGGCTGTGCCGCAAGCTGGGTCTGCCATCGCCGCCCCACGAGCCGGAGCCCGTGCCCGAACGGCTCGACCTGGTGCTTTCAGCGTCTCCCGGCGGCGTCGAGCGCGCGGTGGCCGAACACCTGGCCACGCCCCAGGCGCCTGTGCACTTTGTGGAGAACGCCCTGATCACCGGGCTGTTCGGCCTGCTGTGCTGGGACGCGATCTTCGCGCCGCTGCCCGGCGCCTTCTTCCACCCCTTCCACACCGGGCCCGCCGATCTCCACCGCGAGGACTTCGTGGCCCGGCGCCGCGACCTGTTCGACGCCTGCCTGGCCGAGCTCGACGACGGCCGCCATCGCGAGACCGTCCGCACACGCTTCGGCGAGAAGCAGGGCCTGGCCTCGCCCTTCGTGCACTGGGGGGCGCTCGACGAGGCGCTCCTCCAGCGCGCCCTGGCCGCCATCCCGCCGGCGCATCTGCGTGCCCTGTTCGAGCGGCTGCTCGACGACCCGCGGGCCAATCGCGCCGGGCTGCCCGATCTGATCCAGTTCTTCCCCGAGGATGAGCAAGGAGAAGGCGGCCCCGGCTATCGGCTGATCGAGGTCAAGGGCCCCGGCGACCGGCTGCAGGACAACCAGCGCCGCTGGCTGGCCTTCTTCCACGCCCATGACATCCCGGTGGCGGTCTGCCACGTGAGATGGGAGGGCGCGTGAGCGAGGCGGGCCGGCGCGTCGCCGTCCGGGCGCTGTGCGAGTTCACCGCCCGCGAGGGCGATCTGGACCATCGCTTCACCCCGGCGCCGAGCGCCCGGGAGGGCATCGAGGGCCACGCCCGGGTGCAAAGCCGGCGCGGCGACGGCTTTGAAGCCGAGGTGGCGCTGTCCGCCGACGTCGCCGGCCTGACCGTGAGCGGCCGCGCCGACGGCTTCGACCCCGCGGCCAAGCGCCTGGAGGAGGTCAAGACCCATCGCGGCAGCCTCGAGCGCATGGCCGCCAACCAGCGCGCCCTGCACTGGGCCCAGGCGGAGGCCTACGGGGCGCTGCTGTGCGCCGAGCGCGGCCTTGAGTCGATCACCCTGGCGCTGGTCTACCTGGATATCGCCACCGGCCGCGAGACCGTGCTGACCCGAGAAGCGAGCGCCTGTGATCTGTGGGCGCGGCTCGAGGCCCACGCCCGGGCCTATGCCGAGTGGGCCGATCAGGAGGCCCGGCATCGCGCGGCGCGGGACGCGGCCCTCGGTGCGCTGGTCTTCCCTCATGGCGACTTCCGCCCCGGCCAGCGGGACCTGGCCGAGGACGCCTATCGCGCCGCCGCCACCGGCCGCTGCCTGCTGGCCGAGGCGCCCACCGGCATCGGCAAGACGCTGGGTACCCTCTACCCGCTGCTCGCCGCCATGCCCCGCCAGGGCCTCGACCGGCTGGCGTTTCTGACCATGAAGACCCCGGGGCGGCGGCTGGCGCTGGACGCCCTGACGGACCTGGGCGCCGACCGCGACGGCGAGCGGCTGCCGCTGCGGGTGCTCGAGCTGGTGGCGCGCGACAAGGCCTGCGAGCATCCCGATCGCGCCTGCCACGGCGAATCCTGCCCCCTCGCCCAGGGCTTCTTTGATCGGCTGCCGGCGGCGCGCCGCGACGCCGTGGCCCGCGGCTTCTGGGATCGCGCGTCGCTGCGCTCGCTGGCCCTCGAGCACGGCGTCTGCCCCTACTACCTGGGCCAGGAGCTGGCCCGCTGGGCCGACGTGCTGGTCGGTGACGTCAATCACTACTTCGACGACGGCGCCCTGATCCACGGTCTGTCCCAGGCCGAGGGCGCGCGGCTCGGCGTGCTGGTGGACGAGGCCCATAACCTGGTCGACCGGGCCCGCGGCATGTACAGCGCGGGGCTGGATCAGCGCCGGCTCAACCGGCTGCGCAAGGGCGCGCCGCCGGCGCTGTCGAGGCCGCTGTCGCGGCTCGCGCGGCGCTGGCAGGACCTGCTGCGCGAGGCCGAGGAGCGGGAGTGGCAGGCGCTGGACGAGGTGCCGGGCGGGCTGCTCGGCGCCCTGCAGCAGGCGGTGGCGGCGATCACCGACTACCTGGGCGAGCATCCCGCCGGGGCCGATCCGGCGCTGCAGGAGTTCCTGTTCGAGGCGCTGGCCTTCGCCCGGCGCGCCGAGACCTTCGGCGAGCACTCGCTGTGCGAGCTCGAGCGCCACGGCCGCGGCCGGGCCAGGCTTTCGATCCGTAACCTGGTGCCGGCGGACTTCCTGGCGCCGCGCTTTCGCGCCGCCCGCTGTGCGGTGCTGTTCTCGGCGACCCTGAGCCCGCCGGGCTATCATCGCGACCTGCTGGGCCTGCCCGACGATACCGTCATCCGCAGCGTGCCCGCGCCCTTCGTCGCCGAGCAGCTGGAGGTGCGGCTGCGCCGCGACGTCTCGACCCGGCTGCGTGATCGCGAGGCGTCGCTTTCGCCCATCGTCGCCGAGCTGGCCGGCCAGTACCGGCGCCGCCCCGGCCACTACCTGGCCTTCTTCAGCAGCTTCGCTTACCTGGAGGCGGCGCTTTCGCGCTTCCGCGAGGAATGCCCCGAGATCCCGGTGCGCGCCCAGAGGCGCGGCATGAAGGAAGACGAGCGCGAGGCCTTCCTGGCCGGCTTTGCGCCCGGCGAGACCGGCATCGCCTTCGCGGTGCTCGGCGGCGCCTTCGCCGAGGGCATCGACCTGCCCGGCGAGCGGCTGGTGGGCGCCTTCGTGGCGAGCCTCGGCCTGCCGCCCTTCGACGCCTACCATGCGGCGCTGGAGGCGCGGCTGGAGGAACGCTTCGGCCGCGGCTTCGACTACGCCTACCGGGTGCCCGGTATGATCAAGGTGGTGCAGGCCGCCGGCCGGGTGATCCGCGGCCCCGATGACCGCGGCGTGGTGGTGCTGATGGACGACCGCTTCGCCCGGGCCGAGAATCTCGCCCTGCTGCCCGACTGGTGGCGGCTGGCGACCTGAACCGCGCCGCACGATGTCGCTATGCCGCTCTTGCCGACGAGGACACGCCGATGACCCGAACCCGCCATGAACGCCCCACCTTCCAGCTGCGGCTGGTCGCCGACCGCGACGTGGTGCTGGGGCCCGGCAAGATCGACCTGCTGGCGGCGATCGCCCGGGAGGGCTCGATTACCGCGGCCAGCCGCGCGCTGAACATGAGCTACAAGAAGGCCTGGCAGCTGATCGATACCATGAATCGCCACTTCCCGAGCGAGGTAATCGCCACCAGCACCGGCGGCAGCACCCGCGGCGGGGCCGAGCTCACGCCGCTGGGCGAGGAGCTGCTGGCGCGCTACCGGGCGATCGAGCGCCGCCTCGACCCCGAGGCCTGCGACGATGCCCGGGCGCTGCTCGCGCTGATGACCGTGGCGGCGCCGGAGGCGTCGAGCTGATCGCGCTTGCCCGGGCGTTCATCGAGCGCTAACGTTCCGTTGTTTCCAGCAAGACATAACGGGAGTCTTCATGCCGTCGTGCACCGCTCGTCATCCGCTGCGCGTCCTCGGCGCCGGCCTCGTCCTGGCGCTGGGCGCCGCCGTCGTGCCGGCCCGGGCCGAGCCCGCCGCCAAGGTGCACATCTTCGCCGCCGCCTCGCTCACCGATGCCCTGGACAGCGCCATCGCGCGCTTCGAAGCGAGCCACGACGTCGACGTGGTGCCGGTCTATGCCTCCTCGTCCACCGCGGCCCGCCAGGTCGCCCGGGGCGCGCCGGCCGACCTCTATTTCTCCGCCAACGAGCAGTGGATGGACTGGCTGGGCGAGCAGGGCATCGAACTCGCCGAGCGGGCCGACCTGCTGCAGAATCGCCTGTCGCTGATCGCCGCCGCCGACGAGCCGGCGTCCTTCACCCCCGGCGAGGGCACGCCGCTCGGCGCGCTGCTGGCCGACGGCGAACGCCTGTCGGTGGGCGATCCCGACCACGTGCCGGCCGGCATCTACGCCAGGCAGGCGCTCGAGTCCCTCGGCGAGTGGGACGCGCTGGCCCCGCGCCTGGCCCGGGCAGACAACGTGCGCGCCGCCCTGGCGCTGGTCGAGCGCGGCGAGGCGCCGCTGGGCATCGTCTATCGCACCGATGCCCTGGCCAGCGACCGGGTGCACGAGCTGGGCCAGTTCCCGCGCGACAGCCATCCGGCGATCCGCTACCCGGTGGCGCTGATCGACCCGCCGGCCGATGACGCCGCCGAGGCCTTCCGCGCCTGGCTGGGCGGCGCCGAGGCCCGGGCCATCTTCACCCGCTTCGGTTTCGACGCCGCCGGCACCGAGCCGGCCGCCGACGGCGCCGAGGGCTAGTCGATGCTGTCGCCGGTGGAGGTCGAGGCCATCCTGATCAGCCTGCGCGTGGCGGGCACCGCGGTGGCCTGGATCCTGGTGCCGGGCATCGCCCTGGCGTGGCTGATGGCGCGCCGCGAGTTCCGCGGCAAGGCGCTGCTCGACGGCGTGCTGCACCTGCCGCTGGTGCTGCCGCCGGTGGTGGTCGGCTATCTGCTGCTGCTGTCGCTGGGCCGCCAGGGCTGGCTGGGCCGGTGGCTGAACGAGTGGTTCGCGGTGAGCCTGCCCTTCAGCTGGCAGGGCGCGGCGGTGGCCGGCGGGGTGATGGCCTTCCCGCTGCTGGTGCGGGCCGTGCGGCTGTCGCTGGAGGCGGTGGACGTCGACCTGGAGGCCGCGGCCAGCACCCTGGGCGCCGGCCGCCTGCGGGTGCTGTTCACCATCACCCTGCCGCTGGCGCTGCCGGGGCTTCTGACCGGCACCGTGCTGGCCTTCGCCCGGGCGCTGTCGGAGTTCGGCGCCACCATCACCTTCGCCGCCAACATTCCCGGCGAGACCCGCACCCTGCCGCTGGCGCTCTACACGCTGATCCAGACTCCCGGTCAGGAAGGCGCGGCGGCGCGGCTGTGCGCGCTGTCGGTGATCATCGCCATGGTCTCGCTGGTGGCCTCGGAGTGGCTGGCCCGGCGGGCCCGGCGCCGGCTTCGCCAGCGCGATGGGTAAGTCTGGGATGCCGGGGCAAGGCATAGCGAGGGGTTTTTGGCCATGGGTGAGGCGACCCTCGCCGAACGGGCTGGCCATGGATGGCCAGCACCGGTCCTGCAAGCGGAGCAGGACGCGAGAGCGCTGCAGGGCCAAAGTAGCGCCCAGGGATGGGTTCATAGCGCCCTCGCGACGCCTTGCCCCGGCAGGATTTCTTCGAGTGCCTGGAATGAGTCCCAAGGGAGTGCCATGTCATATGTGACCGCCGCCCATGACGGCGCCGCCGGCGCGCGCTCGGCGCTGACCCTGGACGTCGAGCAGCGCCTCGGCGACTTCTCGCTGTCGGCATCGCTGGCGCTGCCTGCGAGCGGCGTGACCGCGCTGTTCGGCCCCTCGGGCAGCGGCAAGACCAGCCTGCTCAGGATGATCGCCGGGCTCGATGCGCCGCACCGCGGGGCGATCCGCCTCGGCGACGAGACGCTGGTGGACACCGGGCGCGGCATCCGGGTGCCGCCGCATCGGCGCCATCTGGGCGTGGTGTTCCAGGAGCCGAGGCTGTTTCCCCACTACCGGGTGCGCGGCAATCTCGCCTACGGCATGCGCGGCGCCGGACGCGAGCGCTTCGATGCCGTGGTCGAGCTGCTCGGCATCGGCGCGCTGCTGGAGCGCTTCCCGGGCACGCTGTCCGGCGGCGAGGCGCGTCGGGTGGCGATCGGCCGGGCGCTGCTCAGCGAGCCGCGGCTGCTGCTGATGGACGAGCCGCTGACCGGCCTCGACGGCGCCCGCAAGCAGGAGCTCCTGGACTACATCGCGCGGCTGGCCGGCGACATCGACATTCCCATCGTCTACGTCAGCCACGATCCCGACGAGCTGACCGCCATCGCCGACCACCTGGTGCTGCTCGAGCAGGGCCGGGTGGTCGCCGACGGCCCGCTGAACGCGTTGCTGCAGCGCTTCGAGCTCACCGAGCGGCTGGGCGGCTTCGATGCCGCGACCCTGGTCACGGCGACGGTGGAGGAACACGACCCGCACTATGCGCTCAGCCGGCTGCGCCTGGCCGACGGCCAGCGGCTGACGCTGCCCGCGGTGGACGCCGCGCCCGGCACGCGGCTGCGGCTGCGCATCCCGGTGCGCGAGGTGGCGCTGGCCCTGGACGAACCTGGCGCCATCAGCTACCGCAACCGGCTGCGCGCGACGGTCGAGGAGATCGGGCCGTCGCGGCCCGGGCAGGCCGCCGTGGAGCTGCGCCTGCGGCTCGGTGAGAAGGGGGCCGACGAGCAGAGGCTGCGCGCGCGGCTGACCCGCAAGTCCCTCGACGAGATGGGACTCGAGCCGGGCATGTCGGTCATCGCCCTGGTGCGCAGCGTGGCCTTTGATACCCGGCGGCCCTAGGCTTTTACGAAAAGTGCCTGCGCTCGCCCATACGGCGTTAAAAATCGGCTCGTGCGCGAGCTCGGTCAAAGTACTCATTTACAGCTTGTAAACTCCGCCTTTTCACCGAGTTTTGCCTTGTCTGGCCTTCGCTCGTCGACTTTTCGCACAAAGCCTGGATAAGACTCTAGAAGTACGTCTCCCAGGTGTCGACGACGGTCAGGCCGTCGTCGACGAGGTGGATCAGCCGCCACTTGTCGAAGGTCAGGCAGGGGTGGGAGGCGCCGAAGGCGACCACGTCGCCCACGCGCACGTCGCCGGCATCTTCTGACAGGGCGACGAAGGTGTGCTGATCCATCTGCTTGGTGACGTCCCAGCCCGCCACCGACAGCGGCGCCTCGACGCGGCCGCCTTCCCGATAGCGCACCAGCGGCTCGGGCAGGCGGTCGCCGCCGATGTCGCGCTTGCCGAGCGCCACGATGGCGAGCCCCGGCTCCGGCAGCGACTGCACCTGGGCGTAGACCGTGAGTGCCGGGCGCAGGCCCTCGTGCAGGTCCGGGCGGCGCGCCAGCACGCCGCGCTGGGCCTCGCGGTAGAGCCCGTGGTCGTGCACCACGTAGCAGCCCGGGCGCAGCACCGGGGTGAAGCGGCCCTCGAGGCCGCCGTCGCGGAAGGTTTCGGCGATCAGGTCGTACCAGGCCGAGCCCGAGGCGGTGACGATCGGCGATGCGACGCCGAACAGTCCCTCGTCCGACAGCCGGTGAAGGTTCTCCACCAGCCGCTCGGCGTAGGCACGAATCCTCGCCGCCGGATCGTCGCCGTGGACCACGCCCTCGTAGCCCTCCAGGCCGGCCAGCGTCAGCCCCGGCCGGGCGGCGATGTCCCGGGCCAGCGCCGCGATCTGCGCGTCGTCTCGGCAGCCGCAGCGTCCGCCGGCCACGCCCGCCTCGATCAGCACCGGCAGCGTCAGGCCGGCGCTGGCGAAGGCCTCGCCCAGCTCCGCCACGTTGTCGTGGCCGTCCACGGTCACGTAGAGCTCGGCCCCGGCGCGCACCAGGTCGACGGCGATCGCCATGTTGGCGCGGCCGATGAGCTGGTTGGCCAGCAGCAGGCGGGTGGCGCCTTCGGCGAAGGCGGCCCGGCACTGGGGCAGGGTGGCCAGCGTGATGCCCCAGGCGCCGGCCTCGAGCTGGCGGCGAAACAGCGCCGGGGTCATGGTGGTCTTGCCGTGGGGCGCCAGCCGCGCGCCGTGGCGCTCGGCGAAGGCCTGCATCCAGGCCAGGTTATGGGCCAGCGGCGCCTCATGGATCACCGCGGCGGGCAGGCTGACGTCGGCCAGCAGGTCGCGGCCAGTCTCCCGGGTGCCCTTGTGATGGCTCATGGGGTCTCCTGTCACGTGGTGCCGCGCCGCTCCGGCGGGCGCTCGGGCGCGGTGGTGGCGATGTCCTCGTCGGCCTCGAACAGCTCCTCGAGCTCGCGGGCGGCCTGCTGGATGGTCTGGATCTGCTCGCGCTTGTTGCCGAACGATTCGAGCTGGCGCTCCAGGGCCCGCTCGTCGTGGGGGCGGAAGGTCTCCACGGTGTGCTGGGCCTGCTCGCGGGAGATGCCGACGCCGACCAGCACCTCGCGGGTCAGCTCCAGGCTCGCCGGCAGCAGCTCGCGGATGATGTAGGTGACCTCGGCGCGCATCAGCAGCTGGGCGTGGTAGCGGTCCCGCGCCCGGGCGTAGACGCGCAGGTGCGGGAAGCGCCGCTTGACCCGCTGGACGATGCGCATCGAGGTCTCGATGTCGCCGATCGCCACCACCATCACCCGGGCCTTGTCGGCGCCGGCGGCCTCCAGCAGGTCGATGCGCGAGGCGTCGCCGAAGTAGATCTCGGTGCCGTAGCGGCGCACCACGTCGACGCGCTCGGCGTTGCTGTCGAGCACCGTGTAGGGGATCTTCAGCCCCTGCAGGATGCGCCCCATGATCTGCCCGAAGCGCCCGAAGCCGGCGATGATGATCTGCGGCCCGGTGGGTGGCGGCCGGTCGTAGTCGCGGCGCGGCTTGTCGGCCTTCAGCAGCGGGCGGATCAGCCGCGCATGGAGCAGGAACAGCACCGGCGTGGCGGCCATGGACAGCGACACCACCAGCACCAGCAGGCCGACCAGCGAGGCGTCGAGCAGGCCGGCGGCGCCCGCCGCGGTGAGCAGCACGAAGCCGAACTCGCCGCCCTGGGAGAGCAGCGCGCCGAGGTTCAGCGCCGTCTTCCAGTCGCTGCGGTAGAGCCTCGCGGCGAGCGTCATGGAGAGCCACTTGGCGGCCAGCAGGCCGGCGGCGAGGCCCAGCGCCAGGCCGGGCCGCTCGGCCAGCAGACCGATCTGGGCGGTCATGCCCACCGCCATGAAGAACAGCCCCAGCAGCAGGCCGCGGAAGGGCTCGATGTCGGCCTCGATGCTGTGGCGATACTCGGAGTCGGCCAGCAGTACCCCGGCGATGAAGGCGCCGAGGGCCATGGACAGCCCGGCCAGCTCCATCAGCAGGGCGGCGCCGATCACCACCAGCAGCGCCGTGCCGGCGAACACCTCGCGGCTGCGGGTGCCGGCGGCGAAGCGGAACAGCGGGCGCAGCAGGTAGCGGCCGCCGACGATCAGCCCGACGAAGGCGCCGACGGCGATCAGCGCCTCGGCCAGCAGGTGGGTCCAGCCGCCGCCCAGGGAGGCGCCGCCGGCCAGCAGCGGAATGGCCGCCAGCACCGGAATGGCGGCGATGTCCTGGAACAGCAGCAGGGCGAAGGCGTAGCGGCCGTGGCGGCTGCCCAGCTCGCCGCGCTCGCCCAGCAGCTGCAGCACCAGCGGCGTGGAGCACAGCCCGAGGCTGAAGCCGGCCACCAGCGCCGCGGCGGGCGAGAGGCCCGCCAGCAGGGCCAGGCCGGTGAGCAGCGCCGTGGTCACGGCCACCTGCAGGCTGCCGAAGTGGAACACCGCCTTGCGCATCAGCTTGAGGCGGGCCGGCTTGAGTTCCAGGCCGATCACGAACAGCAGGAACACGATGCCGACCTGGGAGAACTGCAGCACCGCGTCGGCGTCCGGCACCAGGCCCAGCGCCGAGGGGCCGATCACCACGCCGGCGACCAGATAGCCGAGCACTTCGCCGAGGCCCAGCCGCTTGACGAGCGGCACGATCAGCACCGCGGCGGCGAGGAAGATCAGGGCGTTGTAGAGCAGGGCGATGGCCACGTCGGGCTCCTTCGATGGCGGAATGGTGGGAGGGCGGTCTCTCTATCCTATCGCATGCGCCCCGTTGGCTAGGGGGTTAGGAGAGACGGTGCGTCGCGCGGCTCGCCGCGGTCGCACTTGACGCAGGGCAGCGCCAGGCCCAGCCGCGAGCGGCGGCCGGCCTCGGTGGTCACCCAGGGGCGCTCGGCCCAGGGCGGCTGGTGGCGCACGTGCCGATGGTGGCCGCAGGCCAGCTCGGCGACCCAGTGGCCCTCGTCGTCGCGGTGATAGCCGACGATCGGCTGTTCCATCTCAGGCCTCGGTCAGGCCGGCGCGGGGCAGCACCTCGTCGCGGGTCAGCGGCGCCAGCGGCAGCGCCTGGGCCTCGGCCGGCGTTACCCAGCGCAGCTCGGCGATCTCGGCGGCGGCCTGCAGCGGGCCTGTGATCTCGGCGCGGAACAGATGGGCGCGCAGCCCGTGGCCGGGCTCGTTGGCGGCGGGCGCGTGGAACTCGCCCAGCGGCGCGAGGCGTGTCGGCGGCTGGCCGAGCTCCTCCTCGAGCTCCCGGGCCAGGGCCTCGGCGGGAGACTCGTCGGGCTCGATCTTGCCGCCGGCCTGCATGAAGGCCTCGGTGCCGCGCTTGCGCACCAGCAGCAGGCGGCCCTCGGCGTCCTCGATCAGGGCGGCGGCGATATGCAGGATGGGGGTGTCATTCATCGGGCAGGCTCCTGGCAACGACGCGGGGCCGCCCCTGAGGCGGCCCCGAGAGAGGCGGGAAGACGCGGCCTAGAACGCCAGCTCCACGCCGGCGTACACGCTGCGGTCCGGCGCCGTATAGAAGTAGCGGCCATTGTTGGCATTGATGGCGATGTTGTCGTAGTGCTCGCGGTCGAACAGGTTCTGCACGCCCACGTAGGCCTTGAGCATCGTGTCGTCGTCGAGGCGCCAGCCGTCACCGGCGCGCAGGTTGGCCAGCCAGACGTCGTCGACCTTCACGCGGTTGGCGTCGTCGGTGAACATCGAGCCCACGTAGCGGGTCTCCAGGGTGGCGAAGCGCTCGCCGAGGCCCTGCCAGGTCAGCTGGTTGACCCAGGTGCGCTCGGGCAGGCCCGGGATGCGGTGGTTGTCGTAGTTGCCGTCTTCATCCTCGTAGTCCTGGAACTCGTAGCGCGCCAGGGTCAGGGCGCTGTCGAGGCGCCAGTCCTCGGCGAACTGCCAGCCCAGGGCCACTTCCAGGCCGTCCTGACGGCTGCGGCCGGCGTTGCGATAGAAGTCGCGGTCACGTCCCTCGAGCTGGTAGGAGATCAGCGAGTCGCGCACCCGGGTCGAGAACAGCGCTACGTCGTAGTCGAGGCCGGCATCGACGAAGCTGCCGCGCAGGCCGATCTCGCGGTTCCAGGCCTTCTGCGGCTCGAGGTCCGGATTGAAGCCGCCGACGCCGGTCGGGTTGGCGAACTCGGCGAAGGTCGGCGTCTCGTAGGCGGTGCCGGTCGAGAGATAGGCCTGGTGGTTCGGCCGGTAGCGATAGCTCAGCCCGGCGCTGCCGCTCCACTGGTCGAAGCTGCGATCGCCGCCGTTGTCGCCATCGGCGAGGTAGTGGTCGTCGATGTCGAACCTGGTGTGGTCGAAGCGGGTGCCGAGCGACAGCGTCCAGCGGTCGGTCAGGGCCAGGTCGCCTTGGGCGAAGGCGCCGATCGAGGTGGCGGTCTGGGTCTCGTCGGCGGAGCGCCTGAGATGTTCGCCGTCGATGGCGACGTCATCGCGGTAGCGCTCGTCTTCCTGGCGCGCCACGTCGACGCCGGCCACGTAGCTCAGCGGCAGGCCGCCCAGGGTCAGCGACTGGCGATACTCGGCGCTGCCGCCATAGTAATCGCGTTCGTAGGCGACGAAGTTCCCCACGCCGACGGTGCTGCGGGGGCCGGCATAGGCCAGCTGCTGCTCGAAGTCGCGCTGCAGGTAGAAACCGCGCAGGGTCAGCTCGCCGGGGCCGGCGGCCAGGTCCTCGTACTCGAGGCCGAGCAGCTGCTGGTCGACCGACTGCCCCGCATCGATACGCGTCGGCGAGTAGGAGTAATAGCCCAGAGAATCCAGCGTGCCTTCCCGATCTTCGCCGACGCCCTCTTCATCCAGCGCTCCCGGATCCTCGGAGCGCGGGTTGTCGAGCAGGTTGACGATGGCGGTGATCGAGCGGTCGGCGTCTAGCTCGCGGCGCAGCTTGGCGTTGAGCTGGTACTTCTCGACCTCGCTGTGATCGCGATAGCCGTCCATGCCCAGCGCCGAGACGCTGACGTGATGCGACCAGGGGCCCTCGACGCCGCCGTTGCTGAGGGCCAGCTTGCGATAGCCGTCGCTGCCGCCCTCGACGCGCAGCTTGGTGCCCGGATCGCTCTCGCCGTCGGCGGTGGTGACGTCGATCACGCCGCCGGCGGCGTTGCCGTACTGCACCGCCGCCGGGCCGCGGATGACCTCGATGCGCCGGGCGCTGTCCAGATCGATGGCATCGAGCTGGGCCTGGCCGTCGGGCAGGGTGTAGGGAATGCCGTCGACGCGCACCGTGATGCCGCGCACGCCCCAGGGAGTGCGGGCGCCGAAGCCGCGGATCGACACCCGTTCGCCCTGGACGAAGTTGTGACGGTTCTGGAGATACAGCCCCGGCACGGTGGCCAGCGACTCGTTGAGGCGCTCGCGGGACTGGCCCCGGGCGATCTGTTCGTCGTCCACCACCGACACGGCGGCGGGCGTGGCATAGAGCTCACGCTCGAGACGCGATGCGCTGACCGTCAGCGGCTCGAGGGCGAGCTCGGCGGCCTGCCCGGCGGCGGGCAGCAGCAACAGGGGCGTCATCAGGGTGGGGGCGAGTGACCGTCGGGGCATGGGGCGTCGAGTCTCCGGGGCGGAAAATGAGGGCGCGAATGTTCTCATTCTAACGAGTGTCAGGCAAATCGAAGGGCGCCGTGGCCGGACCTTCGGCGTCGGCCAGGCCACGGCCTGGCAACGACGACATGCCCGCCCGGCGGCGACCCCGAGAAGACGGCAGCCGGGAGGGCGCGGAGCGCGACTGGGGCAGCCAGCGCTTCGCCTGCTACTGCGTCCTGTGCGTGCTGGGTCGGGCGTCGCCGGGACCCGCCAGGGCGTCGCGCACTTCGCGCACCTGGCGGGCATGCTGGTGGGGCTGGCGCTGATCCTGGCGCGGCGCCGGCGCCCATGAGCCTTCCGGCTTACTGCTTGGGCGGCTCGACGTGGCCGCCGAAGCCGAAGCGCATGGCCGAGAGCAGGCGGTTGGCGTAGGTATTCTCCTTGCGCGAGGCGAAGCGCGAGAACAGCGCGTTGGCCAGCACCGGGGTGGAGACCCCCTGTTCGACGGCGGCGTCGACGGTCCAGCGGCCTTCGCCGCTGTCGGAGACGGCCCCGCTGTAGTGGTCGAGGCGCGGGTCGCCGGCCAGCGCCTGGGCGGTGAGGTCGAGCAGCCAGGAGGAGACCACGCTGCCGCGGCGCCAGACCTCGGCCACGTCGGCCAGGTTCAGGTCGAAGCGCTGGTCTTCCGGCAGCTCCGGCGAGGCCTTGCTCTGCATCAGTTCGAAGCCCTCGGCGTAGGCCTGCATCAGGCCGTACTCGATGCCGTTGTGGACCATCTTGACGTAGTGACCGGCGCCGACCGGGCCGGCGTGGATGTAGCCGCGCTCGGCGCGTTCGTCCGGGGCGTTGCGGCCGCGGGTGCGTTCCAGGTCGCCGTAGCCGGGTGCCAGGCTGTCGAACAGCGGCTCCAGGCGGTCGAAGGTCGCGTCCTCGGCGCCGACCATCATGCAGTAGCCGCGTTCCAGGCCCCAGACGCCGCCGGAGGTGCCGACGTCAACGTAGTGCAGCCCCTTCGGCTCGAGCGCCTTGGCGCGGCGGATGTCGTCCTTGTAGAAGGTGTTGCCGCCGTCGATGATGGTGTCGCCCGGCGCCATCAGCTCGGACAGGGCGTCGATGGTGGCCTCGGTCGGATCGCCGGCGGGCAGCATCACCCAGATGGCGCGCGGCGCGTCGAGGCTCGCGACCAGTGCGGCGAGGCTCTCGGCGTGGCCGATGCCGTCGTCGACGAGGGCCGTGGCGGTGGCGGCGTCCTGGTCGTAGGCGACGACTTCGTGGCCGTCGCGCACCAGGCGGCGCGCGATGTTGCCGCCCATTCGGCCGAGTCCGATGATACCGAGTTGCATGGGGATTCCTCTGACGATGATACGGGATGGGGGAGCGGGACGGCGGCAAAGCCTACCCATTGCGGCGTCGCGACGCAAAGCGGGCCATGTCGCCTGACATGGCCCGCCGAGCGTGACGCTCGCGTCTCGATGAGGGAGTGGGGGATCAGTCCCAGCTCAGGGCGCCGCCCACCTGATATTCGGTGACGCGAGTCTCGAAGAAGTTCTTCTCCTTGCGCAGGTCGATGATCTCGCTCATCCACGGGAAGGGGTTCTCGGCGCCCGGGAACTGCTCCTTGAGGCCGATCTGCGCCAGGCGACGGTTGCAGATGAAGTGCAGGTACTCCTCCATGATCGCCGCGTTCATGCCCAGCACGCCGCGGGGCATGGTGTCGCGGGCGTAGGCGATCTCCAGCTCGGTGCCCTCGAGGATCATCTGGGTGACCTCGTCCTGGAACTCGGGCGTCCACAGGTGCGGGTTCTCGATCTTGATCTGGTTGATCATGTCGACGCCGAAGTTCAGGTGCATCGACTCGTCGCGCAGGATGTACTGGAACTGCTCGGCGACGCCGGTCATCTTGTTGCGACGACCCATGGACAGGATCTGGCTGAAGCCGCAGTAGAAGAAGATGCCCTCGGTCACGCAGTAGAAGGCGATCAGGTTGCGCAGCAGCTCCTGGTCGGTCTCCGGGGTGCCGGTGTTGAAGTCGGGGCGCGACAGCGACTGGGTGTGCTTGAGGCTCCAGGCGGACTTGGCCGAGACGGAGGGCACCTCGCGGTACATGTTGAAGACCTCGCCCTCGTCCATGCCCAGCGACTCCACGCAATACTGGTAGGCGTGGGTGTGGATCGCCTCCTCGAAGGCCTGACGCAGCAGGTACTGGCGGCACTCGGGGTTGGTGATCAGGCGATAGACGGCCAGCACCAGGTTGTTGGCGACCAGCGAGTCGGCGGTGGAGAAGTAGCCCAGGCTGCGCTCGACGATGCGGCGCTCGTCCTCGGTGAGGCCGTCCGCGCTCTTCCACAGCGCGATGTCGGCGTTCATGTTCACTTCCTGGGGCATCCAGTGGTTGGCGCTGCCGTCCAGGTACTTCTGCCACGCCCACTCGTACTTGAAGGGCACCAGCTGGTTGAGGTCGGCGCGGGCGTTGATCATCCGCTTCTGCTCGACGTCGATGCGCTTGGCGCCCATCTCGAGTTCCTCGAGGCCGGGGGCCACGTCCAGCTCCTCGAGCGACTGCTTGGCGCGGGCCAGGCGGTCCTGCTCGGCGACCTCGTAGCTGCCGGCGCTGTCGCGGACTTCCTCGGCCTCGGCCTTGGGCGCGGGCTGCGGTGCCGGTGCCGGCTGGGGCGCTTCGGCGGTAGCGGCGTCGTCTTCGTGGAACTCGTCCCAGTTCAGCACTAGGGGCCTCCTTATATAAATGACTTAAGGGGGCTCTGAAGAGCCCCCGTGAAATTAGGAAATTATCAACGTAAGCGTTTGCAACGCGGCGATAATTATCGGAGTAGGTACGTTTGTGACTGACATGCTGAAACTAAACCCGTCACGTCCGGCTTTAACTCTGCACTTCATGTTCATACGCACGCTCTCCGTTACTGGCAGGCCTCGCAGCCGAGCTCGTCGATCTCGCCGGCCGAGGGCGCGCGGGAGCCGCCGCCGTTCTTGCCCTGCAGGAAGTCGTCGATGCCCTTCGGCTCCTGCTTGGCTTCCGGGGCGGCGGACGGCGTCGGGGCCGGTGCCGCACCGGGCGAGGCGTTGCTCACCGCGTTGAGGTTGCCGCGGTCCACGGTGGACTTCTCCACCGAGGTGGCGCCCAGGGCGCGCAGGTAGTAGGTGGTCTTGAGGCCGCGGAACCACGCCATGCGGTAGGTCACGTCCAGCTTCTTGCCGGAGACGCCCTTGATGTAGAGGTTCAGCGACTGGGCCTGGTCGAGCCACTTCTGACGACGAGAGGCGGCCTCGACCAGCCACTTGGGCTCGACCTCGAAGGCGCTGGCGTACTTGGCCTTCAGGTCGTCTGGCACGCGGTCGATGGGCTGCACGGAGCCGTCGTAGTACTTGAGGTCGTTGATCATGACCTCGTCCCACAGGCCGCGCTCCTTGAGGTCGTTGACCATGTAGGAGTTGACCACGGTGAACTCGCCGGACAGGTTCGATTTCACGAACAGGTTCTGATAGGTCGGCTCGATCGACTGCGAGACGCCGCAGATGTTCGAGATGGTCGCGGTCGGGGCGATGGCCATGACGTTGGAGTTGCGCATGCCCTGGGCGGCGACCTTGTCGCGGATGCGGTCCCAGTCCTGGGTCGTGGAGGTGTCGACCTCGATGTACTTGGCGCCGCGCTCTTCCTTCAGCTTCTCGATGGAATCGATCGGCAGCACGCCCTGGCTCCACAGCGAGCCCTCGTAGCTCTGGTAGTGCCCGCGCTCGGCGGCCAGGTCGCTGGAAGCCTCGATGGCGTGATAGCTGACCAGCTCCATGGAGCGGTCGGCGAAGGTCACGGCGTCCTCGGAGGCGTAGGCGATGTCCTGGGCGTAGAGGGCATCCTGGAAGCCCATGATGCCGAGGCCCACCGGACGGTGCTTGAAGTTCGAGTTCTTCGCCTGCGGCACCGCGTAGTAGTTGATGTCGATGACGTTATCGAGCATCCGCACCGCGGTCTTGACGGTCTGCTTCAGCTTGTCGCCGTCGAACTCGCCGTCGACCACGTGCTGGGCCAGGTTGATGGAGCCCAGGTTGCACACCGCGATCTCGTCGACCGAGGTGTTCAGGGTGATCTCGGTGCACAGGTTGGAGCTGTGGACCACGCCGGCGTGCTGCTGCGGGCTGCGCAGGTTGCACGGATCCTTGAAGGTGATCCACGGGTGGCCGGTCTCGAACAGCATCGAGAGCATCTTGCGCCACAGATCCTTGGCCTTGACGCGCTTGAACAGCTTGAGCTGGCCGTTGCGGGTCATCTCCTCGTATTCGCTGTAGCGCTTCTCGAAGGCGGCGCCGTACAGGTCGTGGAGGTCCGGGCAGGTGGCCGGCGAGAACAGGGTCCACTCCTCGTCGTCGAAGACGCGCTTCATGAACAGGTCCGGCACCCAGTTGGCGGTGTTCATGTCGTGGGTACGACGACGGTCGTCACCGGTGTTCTTGCGCAGCTCGAGGAACTCCTCGATGTCGAGGTGCCAGCTCTCGAGGTAGGCGCAGACGGCGCCCTTGCGCTTGCCGCCCTGGTTCACGGCCACGGCGGTGTCGTTGACCACCTTGAGGAACGGCACCACGCCCTGGGACTTGCCATTGGTGCCCTTGATGTAGGAGCCCAGCGCACGCACCGGGGTCCAGTCGTTGCCGAGGCCGCCGGCCCACTTGGAGAGCAGGGCGTTGTCGCGGATGGCGCTGTAGATGCTGTCCAGGTCGTCCGGCACGGTGGTCAGGTAGCAGCTGGAGAGCTGGCTGCGCACGGTGCCCGCGTTGAACAGCGTCGGCGTGGAGGCCATGTAGTCGAAGCTGGAGAGCAGCTCGTAGAACTCGATGGCCCGTGCCTCGCGGTCGTCCTCGTTGAGCGACAGGCCCATGGCGACGCGCATGAACATCACCTGGGGCAGCTCGTAGCGGACCTCGTCACGGTGGATGAAGTAGCGGTCGTAGAGGGTCTGCAGGCCGAGGTAGGTGAACTGGGCGTCGCGGGTGTGGTCCAGGGCATCGCCCAGACGCTCGAGGTCGAACTCGGCGAGCTGCGGGTCGAGCTGTTCGAACTCGATGCCCTTCTCGATGTAGGCCTGGAAGGCCGGCTTGTAGAAGTCGGCCATCTCCTGGTAGGTCGCCTCGTCGGCGATGCCCAGGAACGACAGCGCCTCGCGGCGCAGGTTGTCCTGCAGCAGGCGGGCGGTGACGTAGGTGTAGTTGGGATCCTTCTCGACCAGGGTCCGCGCGGTCATCATCAGCGCCTGGGAGACGCCGTCGGCGCTGACGCCGTCGTAGAGGTTCTTCAGCGAGTCCTCGACGATCTTCTGCGGATCGACGTTGGTGAGGTTCTCGCAGGCGTCGAAGACCAGCGTCTCGACTCGGCCCAGGTCCAGCGGGCGGGTGCTGCCGTCCGGCGCGGTGACGTTGAGCGTCGGGTGCGGCTTCTCGATGTCGGCGCCGGCCTCGGCGCGGGCACGGGCGTGCTCCTCGCGGTACAGCACGTAGGCGCGGGCGACCTTCTGCTCACCGGCGCGCATCAGGGCCAGCTCGACCTGGTCCTGGATGTCCTCGATGTGCACGGTGCCACCGTCGGGCATGCGGCGCTGGAAGGCCTGGGCGATGCTCTCGGAGGCCTGCTGGACGAGGTCGCGGACCCGCGAGGAGGTGGCGGCGTTGTCGCCCTCCACGGCGATGAAGGCCTTGCTCAGGGCCACGGCGATCTTGCCGGCATCGAAGGGCACGACATCGCCGGTGCGCTTGATGACACGCAGGGTCTGCGGTGCGGTGACGGAGACGGACGAGTGGTCCTGGGCAGCGGTGGTATCCATGGCGCCGGGGTCCCTACCTTGTCGGTTGAAGAAGGCCGCCGTGGTACGACGGTTGACAGAATCTGGAGTGGTTGCTAAGAGCACAGTATATGGTGTGCCAGCCCCAAGCGGGCACAAGATAGTGTGCTTTATCGCGATCATCAAGTGGATAACTTTGTGGATGAACTGTGGTATTTCAGGGGGTGATTGCGGGGCCCGGCGGCAGACCGCATGGTTGAGCGGCTGGCGCCGATTCACGCCGAGTATCGACGAGCGAAGGGAAGCGTTGTCGGGTATTCTTTAGCCATTGGTGGTCGGCCGGGCGCCGACGCCCTCGTTTCCCGCACGCCCATTGAGGAAGATGACGCACAAATGGACGACAGCCTGGACCCTTCCGAGCAGGATCACGTACTGATCATCGAGGATGATGAGCGCCTGGCCGAGTTGACCCGCGATTACCTGGAGGCCAACGGCTTCCGCGTGACCCTCGAGCCCGACGGGGCCAACGGCGTCGATCGGATCCTCGCCCTGCTGCCCGACCTGGTGGTCCTCGACCTGATGCTGCCCGGCGAGGACGGCCTCTCGATCTGCCGCCGGGTGCGCTCCGAGTATCCCGGGCCGATCCTGATGCTCACCGCCCGCACCGATGACATGGATCAGGTGCTGGGCCTGGAGATGGGCGCCGACGACTACGTGGCCAAGCCGGTGCAGCCGCGGGTGCTCTTGGCGCGCATGCGGGCGCTGCTGCGGCGCCGCGAGAGCGGCGTGGTCGGCGAGGAGCCCCGCCTGGCCTTCGGCCCGCTGGAGATCGACAACTCGACCCGCGAGGCCTTCCTCGCCGGCGAGCGCGTCGACCTGACCAGCGCCGAGTTCGACCTGCTGTGGCTGCTGGCCAGCAACGCCGGCCGGGTGCTGACCCGCGAGGAGATCTTCTCCCAGCTGCGCGGCATCAGGTACGACGGTCAGGATCGCTCCATCGACGTGCGCGTCTCGCGGATTCGCCCCAAGATCGGTGACGATCCCAACCAGCCGCAGCGGATCAAGACCGTGCGCAGCAAGGGCTACCTGTTCGTCAAGGACGGCTGATGGCGTCCTTCCGCCTGCTGCCCCGTGCCCTCTCCGACAGCACCTTCCTGCGCGTCTACGTGCTGCTGGCGCTGGCGCTGGTGATGAGCTTCGCCCTGGCGCTGCTGGCCATCACCGTGGTCGACAAGGTGCGCCGCCAGCACTACCAGGAGCAGCTCGCCGAGGCGCCGATGACGCTGTTCAGTGCCCAGCTCGAGGCGCTCGCTCCCGAGCGGCGTGATGCCTGGCTGCGCGAGCAGAGCGCGCGGCTCGGCATCGAGCTGTCCCTGCATGACATCACCCAGGGGCCGCACGGCTACTTCGAGCGGGCGCGGCTCGAGAGCGGCCAGACCCTGGTGCGCCAGACCGAGGACATGGGCTGGCTGCTGCACCGCCGGCTGGACGACGAGCCGCTGCTGTTGCGGATGGAGCTGGCCTCGCTGGGCGAGCATCAGCTGATGGGCCTGGCCCGTCAGCTTGGCCAGTGGCTGCTGGCGGTGCCGCCGGAGCGGCGCTCGACGCGGCTCGACCGGCTGCGCAGCGGCGTGATCCAGCTGAGCCTCACCGACACCCCGCCCGAGGGGCTGGCGCCGGCGCGGCTGGTCACGCTGAACGATGCCGAGGTGGTGGTGCGCCTGCTGCCCCAGCGCTGGGCGATGTCGCTCTATCTCCAGCTGCCGGGCGAACAGGGCGCCACCCAGTGGGTCGAGGTCGGCCCGCTCAATGCCTTCGAGCCGCTGCCGGCCTCGCTGCTGCTGCTGCTGTTGCTGATGCTGCTGGGCCTGCTGGCGGTGATCATCTATCTGATCGTGCGCGGCGTCGAGGCCCGGATGGCGCGGCTCGAGCTCGCCGCCACGCGCATCGCCGCCGGGCGCCTGGACACCCGGGTCAAGGTCGAGGGCAACGACTTCCTGAGCCGGCTGGGAATGGCGCTGAACGGCATGGCCGCCCAGGTGCAGTCGCTGCTGCGCGGCCAGCAGGACATGATCCGGGCGGTGTCCCACGAGCTGCGCACCCCGGTGGCGCGTATCCGCTTCGCCGTGCAGATGGTCGAGGACATGACCGACGAGCCGGGCGTGCGGCGCCACCTGCAGGGCATCGACGCCGACATCACCGAGCTCGACGACCTGGTCGACGAGATCCTCACCTACGCGCGCCTGGGCAGCGAGACGGCCAACGGCGTGCCCATGGAGACCTCGCTGGTGGAGTGCCGGGCCATGGCCGAGCGCGTCATCGAGGCGCTGCACCCCCTGCACGGCCATCTGAGCCTCGGCCTGCTGCCGGGGGACGAGGTGGAGGCGGCGGCGGAGTCGCGCTATCTGCAGCGGGCGCTGCAGAACCTGGTGGCCAACGCCTGCCGCCACGCCCGCAGCCGGGTGGCGATCCGCATCCACGGCGAGCCGCGGCTGGTGCGCATCGACGTCGAGGATGACGGCCCCGGCGTGCCGGTGGCCAAGCGCAGCGAGATCTTCAAGCCCTTCGCGCGGCTCGACGACAGCCGCGCCCGCCACTCGGGCGGCTACGGCCTGGGGCTGTCGATCGTGCAGAAGGTCATGGCCTGGCACGGCGGCAGCGTGATGGTGGACGCCAGCCCCACGCTCGGCGGGGCGCGCTTCACGCTGCTGCTGCCCCAGCGCGCCGCCGCTCGCGACGGCTGAGGTTCGCGGTTCAGGCCGGCTTGATGCCGGTCAGCACCGAGAACGACGTTTCCCGCGCGGTACGCAGGAAATCCTCCATCCAGGGCGCGTCGCGTGTCTCCTCGCGGATCGCCGCGAACAGCGTGCTCCACACCCCGTGCTCGCCCAGCGGCACGGCCTTGACGTAGTCCCGCTCCAGATACTCGGTCAGCGCCCAGTTGGGCAGCGCACAGACGCCCCGCCCGCTGGCCACCAGCTGCATCATCATGATCGTCAGTTCGGCGGTGCGCACCTCGCGCGGCCGGCAGCCGGCCGGATCGAGGAACTGGGTGAAGACGTCCAGCATGGTGTGCTCCACCGGATAGGTGATCAGCGTCTCGTCGGCCAGGTCCTCCGGCACCGCGAACGGCCTGCCGGCCAGGCGGTGCTGGCGAGCCACGGCCAGCAGCCCCTCGTAGCGGAACAGCGGCTCGTAGTGGACGCCGGGCAGCGGTTGGGGATCGGCGGTGATCACCAGATCGAGCTGCTCGCGGGCCAGGGCCGGCAGCGGATCGAAGTGATGGCCGCCGGGAATGTCGATCTCGACCTCGGGCCAGTGGTCGCGGAAGTGGTCGACGGTGGGCATCAGCCACTGGAAGCAGCTGTGGCACTCGATGGCCATGTGCAGCCGGCCCTGTTCGTTGCCGGCCAGCCGCGCCAGGTCGCGCTCCGCCATGCGCACCTGGGGCAGCACCTGCTCGGCCAGCGCCAGCAGCCGCAGCCCGGCGCGGGTGAACTCCACCGGCCGGGTCTTGCGCAGGAACAGCGGGTTGCCCAGCCGCTCCTCCAGGTCCTTGATCTGGTGGGAGAGGGCGGACTGGGTCAGGTGCACCCGCTCGGCGGCTTCGACCAGGGAGCCGGCATCGCGCAGGGCGATGAGCGTGCGGAGATGGCGGAGTTCGAGCATGTTTCTGAGCTAACTTCATGATGATGAAGAGCAAGTTTAGTTTTATTCAGTCGTTCGGGCCAGCCGGATTCCGTTTCCGTCGCCGGGAACGGCGCGCGCCCGGCGTCGCGCCACTCCCGGCCGGTGGCTGGTATGCTGGCAGCGCTGGAGTTTCGTCGTACAAGGAGTCATTGCCATGCCCCGTCTCTCGTCCTGCCGGGTTGCCCTTCCGCTGCTGATGTCGCTGGGCCTGTCCGGCTGCATCACCTACGTCAACTCGCCGGCCACCGAGCCGGCCCCCGAACCCGCTCCCACGGTGTCCGCGGCCGATGATGCCGCCGACGCCGATGATGCCGCCGCGCCCAAGGCGCCGCTGCTGCCCTCGACGCTGTTTCCCGGCGAGGCCGACGAGCTGGTCGGCTGGCGCTGCACGCCGGCCCAGGACCTGGTGACCGCCGAAGGCGAGGACGAGCTGCGGCTGTGGTCGGCCCTTGGGGCCAACCGGCTCACGCCGTCCGTGGTGGCCAGCGGCAGCCGCTATCAGAACGGCGGGCTGAGCGTGTGGCTGAAGGGCGATGAGGCGCTGGTCGAGAGTCAGCGGGGGCGGCTGGACTGCCGGCGCGACATCACCCTCGATGCCCTGACCCGCGAGGGCCATCCGGGCGTGATGTTCCACGGCCGCGGCAACGAGCCGGGCTGGCACGTGGAGCTGGCCAACGACGTGCCGCGGCTCGACCTGACCCTGGACTACGGCGAGCGCGAGCTGACGCTGCCCTATCGGGTGACCACCCTCGACAACGGCGCCGGCCGGGTGATCCTGGCCAGCGGCCAGGCGGCGCGGCCCTTCACGCTGCGCATCGAGGCCAAGGCCTGCTTCGACGACATGAGCGGCCAGCCCTGGCCGGCCCGGGTGACCCTGTCGCTCAACGGCGATACCTATCGGGGCTGCGGGCAGGGCATCGCGCCCTAGGGGCGCTTCAGTATTCGATATGGTCGAACGATAGCTGCGGTTTTTCCCGCTTATCGTGGCCAAAAACGAATATATAATGGCGATTATTCTTCCGCTCACGAAGCTCCAAGGAGATCGCCATGACCCGCGTCCTCGTCCTGACCTCTTCCATCCTCGGCGGCAACTCCCAGGCCCTGGCCGATCACTTCAGCGCCCTGGCCGGCGAGCGCGACGGGGTGGAGATCACCCGCCGCGATCTGGTGGCCGACGAGCTGCCGCACCTGGGGCTGGCCGAGCTTTCCAGCTGGCAGTTGGCGCCGGAAGCACGCGACACCGAACAGCGCGAGCTGGCGGCCCGCTCCGACGCCCTGATCGAGGAGCTGCTGGCCCATGACGTGGTGGTGCTCGGCGTGCCGCTCTACAACCTCGGCCTGCCGACCCAGATGAAGGCCTGGTTCGATCGCGTGCTGCGCGCCGGCGTGACCTTCCGCTACACCGAGAACGGCCCGGTGGGCCTGATCGAGGGCAAGCGGGCCATCCTGCTGGCGGCGCGCGGCGGCGAGTATGCCGGTTCCGAGCTCGACAGCCAGACCCCGCACCTCACCCACATGCTGGGCCTGATGGGCATCGGCGAGGTGGACACCGTGTTCGCCGAGGGCCTGAACATGGGCGAGGCCAAGCACGACGCGGCCATGAGCGAGGCCCGCCAGGCCATCGCCGGGCTGGTCGAGCGCCTCTGAGCCGGCGCTGGTGCCGACTTAAGCATCATCGTAGAACGCAGCAGGGCGACCCTCGGGTCGCCCTGTTAACGTTACGGGGCGGCCGGTCAGCAGCTGGCGGATGTCGACAGCCGCCAGCGCGGCTCGACGAACTGACCGACGCACAGCAGCGACTCGGCGGAGAGGATTCGCGTGCCCAGCCGCCTCAGCGCCGTGTTGCGATCCTGGCCCGGTGCCTCGCCCTGGCGTGGCGCCTCGAGGCGGTAGGTCGCGTCGAGCGGCCGCCAGCCGTCGTCGCTGCGCTCGGCGAGGGCGAAGTGGAAGACATGAAAGCCCGGGAAGCCCAGCCGCAGGTCGGTGGCCACCAGGGTGGCGGGATGCTGGCGCTCGTCGACCTCGTAGCGCAGGAAGGGGCCGGCGAACCAGTCCAGGCGCCGCCCGCTGGCGTCGTCCAGGGCGATCGCCTCCCATTCGGCGCCGCGGGAGAAGCTCTCCAGCCGGGGCGGCCGGTCGCCGTCGAAGACGCTCACCAGGGTCTCGTGGTAGCGATCCTCCTCGGCCACGCTGACGCGCCACAGCAGGATGTTGAAGGGCGTGGGCTGGATCAGTCGCGGGGCGTCATCGAGGCCCTGCGCGGCGAGCACCGGCTCGACGCGCTGCTCGACCAGGGTGCGGGCGCCCAGCGACAGCACGATGTACAGGCAGGACAGCGCCAGCCCCCAGCGGGTGGCGGTGGCCCTGCCGCCGAACAGCGCGATCAGCACGCCGGCCAGCAGCGGCAGCGAGTACAGCGGATCGATGATGAACAGCAGCGGGTAGGCCGCCGGGCGCGCGTCCAGCGGCCACCAGAGCTGGGTGCCGTAGGTGGTCAGCGCATCCAGCAGCGGATGAGTGAGCAGGCACAGGCCGAAGAAGGCCAGCCAGCGGCCCGGGGAAATGTCCCGCACCCTGGCGACGCGGGCCGACAGCCCGGCGAGCACGACCGAGAGCCCGGCCAGCACGAACAGCGAGTGGCTGAAGCCGCGATGCTGGGTGACGTCGGCGACCGCGTCGCCGTAGTCGATGGCCACGTCCAGGTCGGGCAGGGTGCCCAGGGCGGCGCCGATCAGCACCGCCTTGCGCCCCAGCCGTCGGCCCAGTACGGTGCCGCCGATCGCCGCGCCCAGCGCGGCCTGTGTCAGGGAGTCCATGGGCGGGAGAGTCCTCGGGTCGTCGTGGTGTCAGGGGTGGAGTGGAGGGGCGCGCCGGGCTAGGCATCGCCCCGGGCCCAGGCGGGGCCGGCGGCGAGGACGCGGGCCTGGACCGGGCAGTCGTCGCGATGGGCGCCGGGCAGGTAGCCGCTGCTCATCAGGAACTCGCCGACGATCTCGGGGCCGGTGAAGCGGAAGGTGCGCTTGAACAGCCGGACCCAGTCGGCGTGGGGGCGTGGATGATGCGCCTCCAGCCAGCCCCGGAAGCTGCCGTGCTCGGCGCGCAGCGTCTGGATCACGCCGGCGTTGTGGATCACGGCATCGACCTTGAGGCGATTGCGGATGATGCCGGCGTCGGCCAGCAGTCGGGCACGCTCTTCCTCGCCGTAGGCGGCCACGCGGTCGACGGCGAAGCCCTCGAAGGCCGCCTGGAAGGCGTCGCGCTTCTTGAGCACCGTCAGCCAGGACAGGCCCGCCTGGTTGATCTCCAGGGCCAGACGCTCGAACAGCGTGTCGTCATCGGCGACGGGGAACCCGTACTCGTGGTCGTGATAGGGCCCGTGAAACGGATGGCCGGGGGCCAGGTCACAGTAGTGGCTCATGACACCTGCTCGTCACTGAAGGAATCGGGGGTAATGCGTCAGGATGCCCCCATTGCCCAGACTTGTGAAACCCGAACGAACCGTGAACAGGGAGAGAGACATGCAATATCTGCACACCATGGTCCGCGTCAGCGACCTGGACGCCTCGCTGCACTTCTACTGTGACCTGCTGGGGCTCCAGGAAGTGCGCCGCAAGGAGAACGAGAAGGGCCGTTTCACCCTGGTGTTCCTCGCCGCCCCGGCGGACGAGTCGCGCTCCACGGAGCTGCAGGCGCCGGAGCTCGAGCTGACCTGGAACTGGGACCCGGAGACCTACACCGGCGGCCGCAACTTCGGCCACCTGGCCTATCGCGTGGACGATATCTACGCACTGTGCGAGCACCTCCAGGCCAACGGCGTGACCATCAACCGTCCGCCCCGCGACGGTCACATGGCCTTCGTGAAGAGCCCCGACGGCATCTCCGTGGAGCTGCTGCAGGCCGGCGAGCCCCAGGCACCGAAGGAGCCCTGGGCGTCCATGGAGAACACCGGCAGCTGGTGAGGCCGGCCTCGGCCGAGGATGGCCGATCGGTGCCTGGCCGCCCGCTCGCCGGATATTCACGAGAGAGCCGCCCAAAGGGCGGCTCTCTTGCGTCGGGGCCTCGGGCGCATGGGCGCTCAGGGGTGGCGCGCGAGTCGCTCTGCCCAGGGGGGCCGCGACAGGGCCGTGGACGGTGTGGGGGCCAGAGGCAATAGCGGCAGCAGGGTGGCCTGAAAGGCGTGGTAGATGTCCGGCTTTCCCTCCGGCCAGTAACGTGCGCGCGGCCGGCTGGCCTCGTCCAGCTCGTGAAGCCAGCCCCCCTGGTCATGATCGATGATGTGGCGATCGATATACGCCCACCATGTCGCATACCAGTCGGCATACTCCTGCCGGCCCGTTCTCACCAGCAGCGCATGCGCGGCACCGACCGCCTCGCTGGTGACCCAGTGGCGACGAGCCGTGATGACCGGACGCTTGTCCCAGTCCAGCGTATAGACGAAGCCTGGCTGCCCATCGGCCTCCCATCCATGTCTTGCGGCCGCGGCGAATAATCCTTCCGCGTCCTCCAGCAGCCAGGAAGGGGTCGGTCTGCCGTGTCTCAGGCACGACGCCTCCAGGTTCAGCAGCAGGCGTGACCACTCGAGGGAATGCCCGGGCGTCAGGCCGTAGGGGCGGAACTGGTCGGCGGGCTGGTCCTTATGGAAGTCGTACAACACCCTCATCTGTGAATCGAAGTGCTCGGGCACCAGATAGTCGTGCCGACGAGCATGGTGATGGATGAAGGTCTCGGCGATCGCGAGGGCCCGATCGAGCCAACGGACATCGCCGGTGGTGTCACACAGCGCGAGATAAGCCTCGAGCGTGTGCATGTTGCTGTTGGCGCCGAGGTAGGCGTCGAGCTTGGTCCAGTCACGGTCATAGCTTTCCAGGCAGAGCCCCATGTCGTCGGACCAGAAGTGGGTATCGATGACATCGATGGCGCGATCGAGCAGGGCACGCGTCTGGGCGGTGCCAAGGGCCTGATGGGCGGATGAAGCGGCCAGTGCCACGAAGGCATGGCTGTAGGCGTGTTTGTGGGTGGTCGCCCCAGGCGCCTGTTGTCCCTGATACCAGCCACCGTACTGATCGTCCGCGAGTTGCCGCAGGCCGGCCAGGCCATGTTCGACCTTGCCCTTGGCCTCGGGAACGCCGAGCCGGTGGGCGAGCGAGAAGACATGGGTGAGGCGAGCGGTCTGCAGCGTGGTCACTGGCCGCCCGGGGTCCAGGTGGCCGGCGGTATCTAGCCAGCCGTATCCGCCCGCCGGGTGTTCGGCAGCTGCCCCGAACTCGAGCAGGGCGAGCCCGGTCTTCTCGAGCCAGCGTCGATGATCGGACTTGAGCAACAAGCAGTCATCGGGCGGGGCGATGAAGGCGGGAACTTGCATGGCGTCCTCCAGATTCTCTGGTAATGGCGGAAAGGAGAGGTGAGACCAAAGTGCTATGTGGTCGGCCCTGACAGTGCGCTCCAACTATCCTAGTATGGCTACCATACAAGTCATATCAGACGAAAGCTCAAAGGTAAGTGATCCATGCTGACTCCTGCTATCGCCGAACTCTGGGAACAGGATGGCACCGGTGGCTCGGTGCGTCAGCGTCTTTATCGGGTGCTGCGACTCGCCATCATTCGCATGCAGTTTGCTCCCGGTCAGGCGCTCTCCGAGAAGGAGATTTCCGATGCCTTTGCCGTCAGTCGTCAGCCCGTCCGTGAGGCCTTCATTCGTCTTTCCGAGGCGGGGCTGGTGGAGGTGAAGCCCCAGCGTGGGACCTATGTGGTGGGGATATCTCAGAAGTCCGTGCTCGAAGCGCGGTTTGTGAGGGAGGCCATCGAGGTTGCCGTGAGCATCTCGGCCGCCGAGCAGGGGGTCTCGCCGAGAGTGCTCGACGAATTGCGGGACCTGATCGAGCGCCAGCTTCGCTGTGCCCATGGCGGGCAGTACGATCAGTTCTTCATCCTGGATGAGGCGTTTCATCGCGTTCTGTCCCTCGGTGCCGGGCATGAGACGGCCTGGCGAGTGACCGAGGAGGTCAAGGCACAGCTCGACCGGGTGCGCTACCTGAGTGTTCCCGACACCACCCCCCTGGAGAAACTCGTCCAGCAGCACGCCGATATCGTCGATGCGATCGAACGGCAGGATGTCGAACAGGCACGGCAGGCCATGTATGTGCACCAGCGCGAAATCCTGATTTCTCTCCCTCAAATGGTTCAGCGTTTTTCCTCGATATTCGAAGACGCTGATCACTAACCCCGATGCTCGGAGAGGCGAGAAGCTGGCAGGAAGACAGTCATGCTTTTTGGTAGTGCTTTCCGGGCCTTCACCACGCCAGAAGTCACAACAATAATCGCAAAGGAGACACCACCATGTGGAAGAAAGCCGCCATTCTCGCCGCCGCTGTCCTGAATAGCGCCCCCGTCCTGGCCGCGTATGAGCTGAACCTTTCAACGGCACAGAGCAGTCAGGACCCCATGGTCAAGGCGATGGAGAACGCCGCCGAACGGATCGAGGAAAGAAGCGACGGCGACGTCACCCTGAACATCTTCTCCAGCAGCCAGCTCGGTGCCGACAACGACATGATCGAGCAGATCCGCAATGGCGCCAACATCGCGGTGCTGACGGACGCAGGCCGCCTGGCCGAGTTTCAGCCCGAGCTCGGCATCCTGGCCGCGCCCTACCTGGTCGAGAGTCACGAGGACTACGCCCGCATCACCTCCTCCGAGCCCTATCTCGAGTGGGTGGAAATGCTGGCCGACAATACCGGCATGCGGCTGATGAACTACAACTGGTTCCAGGGCACCCGCCAGATGTTCACCCAGAAGCCGATCGAAGGTCCCGAGGACCTGGACGGTGTGCGCATTCGCACCATCAATTCCCCGGGCTGGATCAAGACCATCGAAGGCATGGGCGCGACGCCGGTGCCGCTGCCCTGGTCGGAAATCTATTCGGCCATCCAGCTCGGCACCATCGACGGCGCCGAGGCCCAGCTGACCGGCGCCCATGGCCTCAGGCTGCAGGAAGTGACCAGCGACGTCACCCTGACCAATCACATCCACCTGATGACCGGCCTGCTGGTCTCCGAGCGCTGGTACCAGGAGCTGCCCGACGAGCTGCGCACCATGCTCGACGAAGAGCTCAAGAAGGCCGGCGACGAGGCCACCCAGATGACGGTCGACGCCCAGGCCGAGGTGCGCAAGGAGATGGAAGAGGCCGGCGTCGAGTTCGCCGAGGTCGACACCGAACGGTTCAGCAGCCAGATGCAGGCGGTCTACGACGACATGGGCTGGACCGAACTGCGCGAGCAGCTCGAGCCCGTGCTCAGCGCCGACGAATAATCCCCCTCAAGACCCGATCCAAGCGTCCACCGCTGCCGATGCCGGCAGCGGCTGGGGAGGACCCATGTGGAAGCACTATGACACTCTCGAGGAGTGGCTGGCCGTCGCGCTGCTGTTTCTCACCGCGGCCAGCATCCTGTTCAGCGCCACCACCCGGGCCATGGGCAACCCCATGCTCGGCGGCGCCGAACTGGCCCAGCTGTTCTTCATCTGGGCCTGCATGTTCGGCGCCGACATCACCCTGAAGAAGGGAGGCCAGATCCGGGTCGATGCCCTGCTGGCCCGGCTGCCCCGGTCGGGCCAGTGGCTGGCGAACCTGGTGACGGTGGGGCTGATGATCGTCTTCCTGGCGTGCCTGGCGCGCTATGGTTTCTCGCTGGCGTTCTCCAACTGGCAGCGTCCCCTCGGCTTTGCCGGGATCAGCTACGGCTACGTGACGCTGGCACTGCCCGTGGGCGCCATGCTGATGATCGTCTCGCTGGTCAGGCGGCTTGCCGCGGTGGGCATCGCTCAGGCGCTGGAGCCCGACAGCGACCAGCAGGAGCAACTTCTGTGACGACACTCGCCATCCTGATCCTCGGCCTCGTACTGATGGCCATCGGCATGCCGGTCGCCTTCGCCATCGGCATGGCCGGTTTCACCTATTTCCTGTTGCCCGAGACCTTCCTGCCGACCAGCACGGCGGTACAGCGGATCGTCTCGGCCAGCCAGTCCTTCCCGCTGCTGGCGGTGCCGCTGTTCATCCTGATCGGTCACCTGATGAACGCCAGCGGCATCACGCCCCGTCTGCTGCGCCTGGCCACCCTGTTGACCGGCTGGATGACCGGCGGCCTGGCCCAGTCGAGCCTGGCCCTGAGCGCCATGATGGGGGGCATTTCCGGCTCGGCGGTGGCCGACGCGGCGATGCAGTCCCGGGTGCTGGGTGGCAACCTGATCACACGGGGCTATTCGCCGGGCTTCACCGCCGCCCTGCTGTCCATCGGCGGGCTGATCACCGCGACCATTCCGCCGAGCATCGGCCTGATCATCTACGGTTTCCTCGGAGAGGTGTCGATCGGCCGGCTGTTCATCGCCGGCGTGGTGCCGGGCATCCTGCTGCTGGTCGCGCTGATGATCGCCACCAGCGTGATGTCGTACCGGCGTGGCTACGTGCCGGAGCTCGAGAAGGCGCCGTCGCTGGCCGAGGTGTGGCGGGCGACCCGGAGCAGCATCTGGGCGCTGCTGTTCCCGGTGTGGCTGCTGGTGGGCATCCGCTATGGCCTGTTCACCCCCTCCGAGGCCGGCGCCTTCGCCATCGTCTATGCCATGGTGGTGGGCTGCTTCATCCACCGGGAGCTGACCCTGGCTTCGATCATCGATGCCTTCCGTGCCGGGGTTCGTGACGTCGGCATGATCATGCTGATCATCATGTTCTCCGGCGCCATCAGCTATGTGGTGTCCTTCGAGCGGGTGCCGCAGACCATCACGGAGGTCACCCTCGGGGTGTTCGAGAGCCCCACCACCCTGCTGCTGGTGCTGTCGCTGTTGCTGATCGTGCTGGGCATGCTGCTGGAGGCGACGGTGGTGGTCATGCTGCTGGCCCCCATCTTGGTGCCGGTGATCAAGGCCGCCGGCATCGACCCGGTGCACTTCGGCCTGTTGATGATGACGCTGGTGACCTTCGGCGGCATGACGCCCCCCGTCGGGGTGTCGATGTACACCGTGTGCGGCATCCTGCGCTGCTCCTTCATCTCCTACACCCGGGAAATGCTGCCCTTTGCCGTCGCCGTGTTCGCCGTGGTGCTGGCCATCATCTTCTTCCCGCAGATCGTGCTCTTTCTGCCCGACTATCTGATGGGTTAGCGGATGCACAAGCACTTGATTCAGCGGGCCTGCCAGGCCCCCGCACCACACAACCGACCGAGCCCACGGGCCTTTCTCCGGGCCTTCCTCCGGGACTGAGGTAGAGAACAAGATGACCCACTTCGTCGAAGCGCCGAACATCGCCTGCGACATCGGTATCGTCCACCTGGGGCTCGGCGCCTTCCACCGTGCCCACCAGGCGGTCTATCTGGCGCGCTATCTCGCGCGCAGCGGTGACACCGCCTGGGGGCTGTGCAGCGCCAACCTGCGCTCCAGCGTCGGCCTGGTCGATGGGCTGCGTGCCGCCGGCCATCGCTATCACGTGGCCGAGTTCACCGATAGCGACAGCGTCACGCTCAGAGAGATCGGCGTGATGCAAGAGACGCTGTTCACCGGCCGCGACGGCGCAGGCCAGCAGGGCCGCGACCTGGAAGCGCTGCTGACGCGACTGGCGTCTTCCAGGGTACGCATCGTGACCCTGACGGTGACCGAGAAGGGCTACTTTCTCAGCCCGACCAGCGGCGAGCTGCGCGTCGACGATCCGATGATCGAGGCCGACATCGCCTCGCCGGGCACGCCGCAGACCGCCCCCGGCATCCTGGTGGAGGCGCTGGCCCGCCGCCGCGACGCCGGGCTGGCTCCCTTCACCGTGCTGTCCTGCGACAACATGCCGGACAACGGCCGACGCACCCGCAACGCCGTCGTCCAGCTCGCCGCCCTGCGTGACAGCGAGCTGGCCGACTGGATCGGCAATCGGGTGGCCTTTCCCTGCAGCATGGTCGACCGCATCGTGCCGGCCATGACCGACGCCGACTTCGCCCGGCTGGGCGAGCTGGGCATCGATGATCCCAACGCGGTGGTCTGCGAGGCCTTTTCCCAATGGGTCATCGAGGATGACTTCCCCCTGGGCAGGCCCGCCTGGGAAGCCGAAGGGGTCGAGATGGTCGACGAGGTGGCCCCCTTCGAGACCATGAAGCTGCGGATGCTCAACGGCAGCCACTCGCTGCTGGCCTACCTGGGCGCCATCGATGGCATCGAGACGGTCTTCGAGGCGGTCAGCCGCCCCGAGTTTCGCGCCCTGCTGCGCCGCTACATGCTCCAGGAGGCGGCGCCGACGCTGCGCATGCCGGAGGGGGTCGATCTGGAACGCTACGCCGACGAGCTGCTGGCCAGGTTCGCCAACGACAGCCTGCGCCACCGGCTGGCTCAAATCGCCATGGACGGCAGCCAGAAGCTGCCCCAACGCTGGCTTCATGGCGCGCTCGCGCGACTGCAGGATGGCCACGAGGTGCCCTGTACCGCGCTGGGGCTGGCCGCCTGGATTCGCTACACCTCCGGCGTCTCGCTCGACGGCCGGCGGCATGAGGTGAGCGACCCGCTGTCGGCCCGTTTTGCCGCTCTCCACGAGCGCCATGGCGGGGATCCCGAGGCTCTGGTGATGGCATTTCTGGCGCTGGACGACATCATCCCCCCTTCATTGGCGACTCATGACGGCTTCGCACGGGCGGTGATCGACAGTTACCGCGCCTTGAGCCGGGATGGCCTGGCCGGCTTTTTACCCCTGCTGGAAATGGCCTGAGACGAGGAGAGAATCATATGGAACATACCTGGCGCTGGTTCGGCCCCAAGGACCCGATCCGACTCGAGGAGATTCGCCAGACGGGCGCGACCGGCATCGTCACCGCGCTGCATGAGATGCCGAACGACCAGGTCTGGCCGCGGCAGGCCATCGCCGAGCGCAAGCGGATGATCGAAGACGCCGGCCTCGAATGGTCGGTGGTGGAAAGCGTGCCGGTGCACGAGGCGATCAAGAAGGGCCTGCCCGAGCGCGATGCGTTGATCGCCAGCTACTGCGAGACCCTGCGCAACCTGGCGGCCTGCGGCATCGATACGGTGTGTTACAACTTCATGCCGGTGCTCGACTGGACCCGCACCGACCTGCGTTGGGCGATGCCGGACGGTGCCCTGGCGCTGCGTTTTGATCAGGTCGCCTTCGCCGCCTTCGATCTGTACCTGCTCGCCAGGCCCGGTGTCGAGGGCGAGTACAGCGACGACGAGAAGGCCGCCGCCAGGGCCTACCTTGACGGCCTGGACGACAAGGATCGCCAGACGCTGGTCGATACCCTGATCGCCGGGCTGCCCGGCGCCGAGGAGCACTACACCCTGGCGCGCTTTCGCGAAGTCCTGGCGGGATACGCCGAGATCGACGCCGAGCGCCTGCGCGACAACCTCGGCTATTTCCTGCGAGCGGTCATTCCGGTCGCCGAGGAGGTCGGCATCCAGATGGCCATCCACCCCGACGACCCGCCCCGCCCGCTGCTGGGCCTGCCCCGGGTGGTCTCGACGACGGCGGACGCCGAATGGATCCTTGCGGCCGTGGACAGCCCGGCCAATGGCCTGACGCTGTGCACCGGCTCCTACGGCGTGCTCGCCGCCAACGACCTGGCCGCCATGGTGCAGCGCTTCGGTCCCAGGATCCACTTCGTGCATCTGCGCTCGACCAAGCGCGAGTCTCCCGATGCTCGCTCGTTTCACGAGGCGCCGCACCTGGATGGTGATGTCGACATGGTCGCGGTCATCGCCGAGCTGGTCGCCGAGGAACGCCGCCGCGAGCGCGAAGGCGGACGACGCCTGCCGCTGCGCCCCGATCACGGCCACCACATCCTCGATGATCAGCACCGCGCCACCGCCCCGGGGTATCCGCTCTACGGCAGGCTGCGTGGACTGGCGGAATTGAGGGGCGTCGAGACGGCCGTCCGTCGGCTCACCTGACGCCAGGTGAGTCACAGGCGGCGGGTTGTCGAGTGGCAGGGGGCCGGGAGGATCTCGATCCTGCCGGCGCCGTCATCGATGTCGCCGGGCCTCAGTCGGGCCGCAGCGCCATGCGTCCGCTGCCGAGCAGGACCAGCGCCAGGGCGCCGACGAAGAACATGCCCTGGAGCTCGAGCTGCCAGCCGCCGCTGTCGTTGAGCATGAACAGCTGACCGGTGTGGGCCAGCAGCACGGCGACCAGCATGTTGCCGGCGATCAACAGGCCGGCGAGCCGGGTCTGCCAGCCGAGGATGGCCATCACCGGGGCGACGATCTCGCCGATCAGCACGCCGTAGGCCAGCACGGCGGGCAGCCCGTAGCCCTCCAGCAGGCCGCCGATCCAGTCGAACGAGCCCGGGGTGAGCAGCTTCGAGATGCCGTGAAGCAGGATCAGGCCGCCCACGGCGAGCCGCAGCAGCAGCTTGCCGAGGGGATCGTTGTGCAGGGCGTTGAGCATGGACCTCTCCGTGTCGATGGGATCATGGCAAGCATTGTCCGAAGGGCTAGCCTGGGGCAAGCTTGGGTGCGTTTCCACCCCTGCTTTCCACCCCCTGCCACGATCAAGGATGAGCCACATGATCGCCACGCTACGCCTCGCCCTGCCGCTGCTGCTGGTCGCCCTGATGGCCGGCTGTGCCTCCGGCCCCGCACCGGTCAGCCAGCCCGGCGACACCGTTTCCGGCCCGGTGGTCGGCCCGCGCTGGAACCTGCTGCTGGTGGGCACCAGCGACCGCCTCGAGATGCCGGCCACGCCCTGGTTCCAGGTCGCGGCGGACGGCAGCGTCACCGGCAGCGACGGCTGCAACCGCTTCACCGGCAGCGTCGCGCTGGACGCGAAGAACCGCGTCGAGTTCTCCTCGCTGACCTCGACCCGCCGCGCCTGCCCGAACATGGCCGGCGCCCGCCAGGTCACCGAGATGCTGGACGAGGCCTATCGCTACCTGATCGATCACGACCGGCTGGTGTTCTTCGGCCCCGACCAGCATGTGCTGGGCGGCTTCCGCCGCGCCAACTGACGCGGTCGAGAGCGCCGATACGCGAAGGGCCCGCCTGATTCAGGCGGGCCCTTCGCGTTGCACAGGATGGCGGGCCTAGAGCGCGGCGATCTTGTCGCGCTGCTCCACCAGCACCTGGCGGGCGGCGGCGAAGTCCGCGAGCTTGTCGCGCTCCTTCTGCACCACCGCCTCGGGGGCCTTGGCGACGAAGCTGTCGTTGCCGAGCTTCTTCTCGATGCCGCCGATCAGCTTGTCCTGCTTCTCGATCTCCTTGGCCAGGCGCGCGAGCTCCGCGTCCTTGTCGATCAGCCCGGCCATGGGCACCAGCACCTCCATCTCGCCGACCAGCTGGGTGGCCGACAGCGGCGCCTGCTCGGGATCGTCGAGCCAGGTGACGCGCTCGAGCTTGGCCAGTTTGGAGAGGAACCGCCGGTTGGCCTCCAGGCGCTCGCTGTCGCCGGCGGTGCCCTTGGTCAGCAGCGCCTCCAGCGGCTTGCCCGGGGCGATGTTCATCTCGGCGCGGATGTTGCGGATGGCCACGATCACGCCCTTGAGCCACTCGATGTCGCGGGTGGCGTCCTCGTCGATCAGCGCCTCGTCGGCCTGCGGCCACGGCTGGGTCATCACCGACGGACCCTCGACGCCGGCCAGCGGGGCCACGCGCTGCCAGATCTCCTCGCTGATGTAGGGCATCATCGGGTGGGCCAGGCGCAGCACGGCCTCGAGCACGCGCACCAGGGTGCGGCGGGTGCCGCGCTTGGCGGCCTCGGAGGCGCCGTCGTCCCACAGCACCGGCTTGGAGAGCTCGAGGTACCAGTCGCAGTACTCGTTCCAGACGAAGTCGTAGAGCGCCTGGGAGGCGTGGTCGAAGCGGAACTCCTCCATCGCCCTGGTGACCTGGGCCTCGGTCTTCTGCAGCTGGGAGATGATCCAGCGGTCGGCCAGCGACAGCTCGAGCTCGCCGCCGGCGACGCCGCAGTCCTCGCCCTCGGCGTTCATCAGCACGTAGCGCGAGGCGTTCCACAGCTTGTTGCAGAAGTTGCGGTAGCCGTCGAGGCGGCCCATGTCGAACTTGATGTCGCGGCCGGTGGTGGCCTGGGACAGGAAGGTGTAGCGCAGGGCGTCGGTGCCGTGGGGCTCGATGCCCTCCGGGAACTCGCCGCGGGTGGCCTTGGCGATGGCCTTGGCCTTCTGCGGCTGCATCATGTTGCCGGTGCGCTTCTCGACCAGGGCGTCCAGGCCGATGCCGTCGATCAGGTCGATCGGGTCGAGCACGTTGCCCTTGGACTTGGACATCTTCTGGCCCTGGCCGTCGCGCACCAGGCCGTGCACGTAGACCTGCTTGAAGGGCACCTCGCCGGTGAACTTCAGGGTCATCATGATCATCCGGGCGACCCAGAAGAAGATGATGTCGAAGCCGGTGACCAGCACGCTGGACGGGTGGAAGGTCGCGAGCTCCGGCGTCTGCTCGGGCCAGCCCAGGGTGCCGAAGGTCCACAGCCCGGAGCTGAACCAGGTGTCGAGCACGTCGTCGTCCTGGGTCAGCGCGAGGTCATCGGCCAGGCCGTGCTTGGCGCGGGCCTCCTCGGCGCTGCGCGCCACATAGACGTTGCCCTCGGCGTCGTACCAGGCCGGGATGCGGTGGCCCCACCACAGCTGGCGCGAGATGCACCAGTCCTGGAGGTCGCGCATCCAGGCGAAGTACATGTTCTCGTAGTTCTTCGGCACGAACTCGATGTCGCCGTTCTCCACCGCGGCGATGGCCGGCTTGGCCAGCTCCTCGACGGCGACGAACCACTGATCCGTGAGCAGCGGCTCGATGACGTCGCCGGAGCGATCGCCGAAGGGCAGGGTATTGTTGACGGTCTCGACCCGCTCGAGCAGGCCGGCGGCGTCCATGTCGGCGACGATGCGCTCGCGGGCCTCGAAGCGGCCGAGGCCCGAGTAGGCGGCGGGCAGCGAGGTGTCGATGTCGGCCAGCGGCCTGCCCTGGAGGTCGAACGCCTCGGCGGCCTCGAGGACGGCGGCGTCCTTGGAGAAGACGTTGATCAGCGGCAGGTTCTGGCGCTTGCCGACCTCGTAGTCATTGAAGTCGTGGGCCGGGGTGATCTTCACGCAGCCGGAGCCCTTCTCCATGTCGGCGTGCTCGTCGGCCACCACCGGGATGCGGCGGCCGACCAGCGGCAGCTCGACGAACTTGCCGACCAGCGAGGCGTAGCGCGGGTCTTCCGGGTTGACCGCCACGGCGCTGTCGCCGAGCAGGGTCTCGGGGCGGGTGGTGGCGACGACCAGGTAGTCCTTGCCGTCGTCGGTGGTCACGCCGTCGGCCAGCGGGTAGCGGAAGTGCCAGAACTGGCCCTGCTGGTCCTTGTTCTCGACCTCGAGGTCGGAGATCGCGGTGTGCAGGGTCGGGTCCCAGTTGACCAGCCGCTTGCCGCGGTAGATCAGGTCCTCTTCATAGAGGCGCACGAAGACTTCCTGCACGGCCTTGTAGAAGCCGTCGTCCATGGTGAAGCGCTCGCGGGACCAGTCGACGCTGGCGCCCATGCGGCGCAGCTGGCGGGTAATGTGGCCGCCGGACTCCTGCTTCCACTCCCAGATCTTGTCGGTGAAGGCCTCGCGGCCCAGATCGTGGCGGCTCTTGCCTTCCTCGGCCGCGACCTTGCGCTCCACCAGCATCTGGGTGGCGATGCCGGCGTGGTCGGTGCCCACCTGCCACAGGGTGTTGCGACCCTGCATGCGCCGCCAGCGCGTCAGGGTGTCCATGATGGTGTCCTGGAAGGCATGGCCCATGTGCAGGCTGCCGGTGACGTTGGGCGGCGGGATCATGATGGAGAACGGCTCGCCCTCGCCTGCGGGGGCGAAGCGGTTGTCGGCTTCCCAGCGCTCGTACCAGCGGGATTCGATCTGCTCGGGTTGGTAGGTCTTGTCCATGGGGTCTTCCGGGTCGAAGGAGGTGGCGACGACGCGGCACGGCGGGCCCGTCAGGCCGGCGGTGCGGGACGCGAAAAATGGGGTCGATTATAGCCCGAGGGGCCGGGCGGCGTCATGGGCCGGGAGAGGGGCTTCTCTGAGTAGTGAAGGGCGCCGGGGACAGGTCGAAGAGGGGGTTTTTGGCCATGGATGGCCAAAGAAGCGCCCAGGGAAGGGTTCATAGCGCCCCTCGGAGACCTGTCGACGGTGTAGCCCCGAACGGTGCGGCTCAAGAAGAGGCGGAACTCAGGCCCCGGCGCGCAGATGGTGCGGCGTGACCGGGTAGCCGCGCTTCTTGTAGGTCTGCCAGCATCGTCGCTTGGCGGTCAGCACCGCCTGGTGCTGGTTGATGATCTCGGCGACCCGCTCGAAGCGCGAGAACCACTCGGGAATTTCCGGGTGCAGGTTGAGCATCGCCTGCACGCCGGCGTCGCCGGGCGGCGGTTCCTGCCAGCCGAGGGTCACCGGCACGCTGTCGGCCTGCTCGCTGCCGAGCAGCGCGTGGGGCAGATAGGCGTCGGGCCGGAAGGTCCACAGGGTGTCGTCCAGCTCCCGGGCCATGGCCTCGTCCTCGGCGTGCAGGTGCAGCCGGTAGCCCTTGCGGGCGATGGTCTCGGCCAGCCGGCAGGCGAACGCCAGCCGCGCTTCCAGGGTGGTCTCGGGGAGGATATAGAAATCGATGCGGGTCATGGTTCCTCGTTACACGCCGCCATCGACGTCGATGATCGAGCCGGTGGAGAACTCGCTGCCGATCAGCCACAGGATGGCCGAGGCGATCTCTTCGGGCTCTCCGATGCGGCCCAGCGGGATGCGCTGGCCGGCGGTGTCGACCTTGCCCGCATTGTCGGCGCTGGCGTGGATCGTGGTGCGGATCACGCCGGGGCGAACGGCGTTGACGCGAATGCCTTCGCCGGCGACCTCGCGCGCCAGCCCGCGGGTCAGGCTGTCGACGGCGCCCTTGGACGCGGCGTAATCGACGTACTCGTTGGGCCCGCCCAGGCGGGCGGCCACCGACGACACGTTGACGATGGCGCCGCCGTTGCCGCCGCGGCGAGTCGACATGCGTTTCACCGCCTCCCGGGCACAGATCATCGGCCCCGCGACGTTGACGCGCATCATGCGCTCGACGCGGTCGAAGTCCATGTCCTCGACGCGGCAGTTGATGTCCACCACGCCGGCGTTGTTGACCAGCACGTCCAGGCGGCCAAGCTCGGCATCGACGGCGGCGAACAGCCCTCGGATGCCGTCCTCGCTGGCGACATCGGCCTGGACGGCGATGGCCTGGCCGCCCGCCTCGCGGATGGCGTCGACCACGTCCTCGGCGGCCCGATGGTCGCGCAGATAGTTGACCACCACCGTATACCCCCGGCGAGCCGCCAGCCGCGCGGTGGCCGCGCCGATGCCGCGGCCGGCACCGGTGATCAGCATCACGGGATTCATGCGATGTCTCCTGCGGGAAGGGGCGGATTCCCCGGGCGAAGGCCCGGGGAGGGAGGCTTACACCAGGCGGGTCAGCCAGCCGTACTTGTCCTCGCTGCGGCCGTACTGCAGGTCCAGCAGGCGGGTGCGCAGGCGCTTGGCGATCTCGTTGTCGCCCTCGGCGGTCAGGCGGATGGTGTCGTCCTCGGTCACCAGCTCGCCCACCGGGGTGATCACGGCGGCGGTGCCGCAGGCGAAGACCTCGACGATCTCGCCGCTGGCCGCGCCCTCGCGCCACTCGTCGATGCTGATCGGGCGCTCTTCCGGGGTCAGGCCCTCGTCGCGCGCCAGGGTCAGCACCGAGTCGCGGGTCACGCCCTCGAGGATGGTGTCGGTCAGGCGCGGGGTGACGATGCGGCCGTCGCGGTAGACGAAGAACAGGTTCATGCCGCCCAGCTCCTCGATCCACTTGTTCTCGGCGGCGTCGAGGAAGGCGACCTGGCTGCACTCGTGGTCGGCGGCTTCCTTCTGGGCGGCCAGGGAGGCGGCGTAGTTGCCGCCGCACTTGGCGAAGCCGGTACCGCCGGGGGCGGCGCGCTTGTAGTGCGAGGACAGCCAGATCGACACCGGCTTGATGCCGCCCTTGAAGTAGGCCGCGGCCGGCGAGGCGATGACGTAGTAGTCGACCTCGTGGGACGGGCGCACGCCGAGGAAGGTCTCGCTGGCGATCATGAACGGGCGCAGGTAGAGGCTCGATTCGTCGGCCTCGCTGGCGGGGGTCGGCACCCAGTCGTGGTCCTGGGCCAGCAGCCCCTTGAGCGAGTCGATGAAGTCCTCGTCGGAGAGCTCCGGCAGGGCCAGGCGACGCGCGCTGCGACGGAAGCGCTCGGCGTTCTTCTCGGGGCGGAAGGTCCACACCGAGCCGTCGGCATGGCGGTAGGCCTTCACGCCCTCGAAGATTTCCTGGCCGTAGTGCAGCACCGCGGCGGCCGGGTCCAGGGTCAGCGGACCGTAGGGGCGTACCTCATGGCCGTGCCAGCCGGCGTCGACGGTCCAGCGGACATGGGCCATGTGATCGGTGAAGTAGCGCCCGAAGCCGGGGTCGCTCAGGATCTCCTCACGGATCGGGGTCGCCGTGGCATCGGCGGTGGGCAGCATGGAAAAACGTTCGGTGGACACGGCTTGGTCTCCGCTTCTCTCGGGGCGCGGCCGGCGCCCCGGCAGGCTGAACAGGGTGACCGGGCGGGAGGCCGCCCGGTCAAGGAATGTCGACATTCACATGAAAAGATCGCCACGCCCAAAAGACAAGCCCGGGCGTGGCGGCGGCGCTCAGGCCTCGCCGTCGGCTTCGACCTGGCCCTCGGCCTCGCGGTCCAGCAGATACTGGGTCAACAGGCTGACCGGGCGGCCGGTGGCGCCCTTCTGCGCGCCGGAGTTCCAGGCGGTGCCGGCGATGTCCAGGTGTGCCCAGGGGAACTTGTCGGCGAAGCGCGAGAGGAAGCAGCCGGCGGTGATGGTGCCCGCCGGGCGGCCGCCGATGTTGGCCAGGTCGGCGAAGTTGGAGTCCAGCTGCTCCTGGTACTCGTCCCACAGCGGCAGGTGCCAGGCGCGGTCCCACGAGGTCTCGCCGGCGTCGAGCAGGTCCAGCGCCAGGTCGTCGTCGTTGGCCATCAGGCCGGTGGCGTGGTGGCCCAGGGCGATGATGGCGGCGCCGGTGAGGGTGGCGATGTCGACCACGCTGGCCGGCTCGAAACGCTCGGCGTAGGTCAGGGCGTCGCACAGCACCAGGCGGCCCTCGGCGTCGGTGTTGAGCACTTCCACCGACAGGCCCTTGAGGGTCTTGATGATGTCGCCGGGCTTGGTGGCGCGGCCGCTGGGCATGTTCTCGGCGCTGGCGACGATGGCCACCAGGTTGATCTTCGGCCGCACGGCGAGCACCGAGGTGACGGCGCCGAACACGCTGGCGGCGCCGCACATGTCGAACTTCATCTCGTCCATGCCGGCGCCGGGCTTCAGCGAGATGCCGCCGGAGTCGAAGGTGATGCCCTTGCCGACCAGCACGTGGGGCGCCTCGTCGGGGTCCTCGGCGCCCTGGTACTTCATCACGATCAGGCGCGAGGGCTCGTCGCTGCCGTGGCCCACGGAGAGCAGCGAGTGGGCGCCCAGCGCCTCCAGCGTTTCCTCGTCGAGGATCTCGGCGCTCAGCGCGCCGCCGGAGCCGGCGGCCAGCTGCTCGGCGCGTTCGGCCAGGTAGCGCGGCGTGCAGACGTTGCCGGGCAGGTTGCCCAGGGTGCGGGCGGCGTTGATGCCCTGGCCGATGCCGTCGCCGACCCGGGCGCCCTCGCGGGCCGCCTCGGCGTCGTCGCCCTCGCTGACCAGCAGGGACACGCGCTCGAGCTTCGGCGCCGGGCCGGGCTCGGACTTGAATTCGGTGAAGCGATAGACCGCGCGGTGGGCGGCCTCGGCGACCGTGCGCGCCTTCCAGCCGCTGTCGCGGTCGGGGACCGGCACGTCGGTGAAGGTCACCGCGGCGTCGTCGGCGGGCAGCGTCGCCAGGGCGGTGAAGGCCGCGTCCACGGCCTTGCGGAAGGCGCCTTCCTGGCACTTGTCACGGCTTCCCAGGCCGACCAGCAGCAGGCGGTCGGCGTTCAGCCCGGGGGCGAAGGGAACCATCTGCACGTTGCCCAGCTTGGCGTCGAAGTCGTCGCGCTCGATCAGCTGGCCGATCAGCCGCTCGCTGGCATCGTCGAGCTTGGCGGCGGCGGGCAGCAGGTCGCCATCCTTGAACACCGGTACCACGAGGCAGGCCGTCTCGACCTTGGCGGGATTGGCCGTCTGAACTGGGAATTCCATGGTGTCTCCACAAGACAAGCGGTGGGGGATTCTGGATAATGCCGGCATATTGCCGAGTCGTCCCAGTGTACCCCAGGAGCCTGCCGGACTTCACACCGATCTGTGGCGCCCGACACTCCCCCGGGCCCGCGTCTCATTGCATGGAAGAGGGCCGGGCCGGACGGCCCCGGACCGGGAGACAACCTTGATCATATTCCGCTATCTGACCCGCGAGATCCTGCAGACCATGGCCGCCGTGGCCGGGGTGCTGCTGCTGGTGATCATGGGCAGCCGCTTCATCCGCTACTTCGCCAACGCGGCGGACGGCGAGATCCCGCTGAACATCCTCGGCACCCTGATGCTGTTCCACCTGCCGGGCTTCCTCGAACTGATCCTGCCGCTGGCCTTCTTTCTCGGCATCCTGCTGGCCTATGGTCAGCTCTACCTGAACAGCGAGATCACCGTGCTGGTGGCCTGCGGCACCAGTCCCAACAAGCTGCTGCAGGTGAGCCTGATACCGGCCACCGTGGTGGCGGTGATGGTGGGGCTGTGCAGCCTGTGGCTGAGCCCGGCCGGCGCGCTGCACAACGAGGTGATGCTCGAGAAGCAGCGCAGCCAGCTGGACTTCTCGGTGCTGAATCCGGGGCGTTTCCAGGACTTCGGCGACGGCCGCACCGCCTATACCGAGGCGCTGACCGATGACGAGAGCCGCATGGACGAGGTCTTCATCAGCGAGCGCCAGCGCCGCTCCGACGGAACCCCCGGCACCGTGGTGACCCGCGCCACCGGCGGCTACCAGGCCGTCGACGAGGACACCGGCAGCCGCTATCTGGTGCTGACCGACGGCGAGCGCTACAGCGTCGATCCCGGCCGGGCCCAGGCCGAGCGGCTGGAGTTCGGCACCTACGCGGTGCGGCTGTCTCGGGACGAGCAAAGCCTCGACCTCGACGAGCCCGAGTTCGCCTCCACCCCGGCGCTGTTCGCCGCCGACTCGCTGCCCGCCGCGGCCCAGCTGCAGTGGCGCCTGGGGCTGCCGCTGATGGTCTTCATCCTGACCCTGATGGCGATGCCGCTGTCGCGGGTCAATCCGCGCCAGGGGCGCTTCGCCAAGCTGCTGCCGGCGATCTTCCTCTACGTGGCCTACCTGAGCCTGCTGCTGGCGTCGCTGGATGCCATCGGTCGCGGCGGCTGGCCGGCCTGGCTCGGCATGTGGCCGATCCACGGCGCCTTCCTGGCCATCGGCCTGGTGATGACGCTGCAGGCGCAACGCAAGGGAGTGAGCGGATGATCGCCGACCGTCTCGATCGTTACATCGCCCGCCAGATCCTCGGCGCGATCCTGGTGGTGCAGGTGGTGCTGCTGGGCCTCGACTTGGTGATCACCTACATCAACGACCTGGGCGACGTGGAGGGCGACTACGGCGCCCTGCAGGTGCTCTTCTACCTGGTCTTCCGGCTGCCCTGGCGCTTCTATCAGTACGCCCCGGTGGGGGTGCTGATCGGTGCACTGATCGGGCTCGGCGGCATGGCCTCGAGCAACGAGCTCACCGTGATGCGCGCGTCCGGGCGTTCGCTGGTGCGTATCCTGTGGGGGGTGATGAAGCCGATCATCCTGGTGATCGCGGTGGTGCTGTTCGTCGCCGAGTTCGTCAGCCCCAGGACCGAGCAGTTCGCCAGCGCCTGGCGCCTCGAGCAGATGCAGGGCGAGGGCGCGGTGCTGACCGAGAGCGGCGGCTGGCAGCGCGAGGGCGACGACTTCTACCGCTTCGGGGCGATCCGCGCCGACGAGGTGGTGCTGGACCTGACCCGCTACCGCTTCGAGGGCCAGCGGCTGCGCGAGGCGCTCAGCGCCCGCCGGGCGGTGTGGCAGGGCGACGGCTGGGAGCTCCAGGACGTCGACGAGACCCGCTTCGTCGACGGCCGCACCGAGACCTCCCACCAGGCGACCCGGGCCTGGGAGACCGACCTGACGCCCCAGTCCCTCGACCGCCTGCTGCGCGACGTGGAGACCCAGGCGCCCAGCGAGCTGTGGGCCTACGCCCGTGATCTGCAGTCGCAGGGGCAGGACGCCACCCAGCCGCTGATCTACTTCTGGCAGAAGATGCTGATGCCGCTGACCATGGCCTCGCTGGTGCTGGTGGCGGCGTCGTTCGTGTTCGGCCCGCTGCGCACCGTGGCCGCCGGCACCCGGGTGTTCTACGGCGTGGTCACCGGGCTGGTGTTCAAGTACCTGCAGGACCTGCTGGGCCCGGCCTCCACGCTGTTCGGCTTCTCCCCGGCCTGGGCCGTGCTGGTGCCGACGCTGCTCTGCGCCGGCCTGGGCCTCTACCTGCTGCGCCGCACCGGCTGATCCGGAGGCCCCATGTCGCGCCGCTTCGATCGCCTCGACGATGTCTGGCCCGCCGGCCTCGGCCGGCGGCTCGGCGCCATGCTCTACGATGCGCTGCTGGTGTTGGCGCTGTGGATCGTGATCGGTGCCGCCCACGTGGCGGTCAGCCGCCTGCTGTGGGGCATTCCCCCGGAACGGATCGGGCTCGGCGCCGGCCAGGTGTGGTCGCTGCGCGTCCTGCTGGCGATCGCCGCGCTGGCCTTCTTCACCTACTTCTGGACCCGCGGCGGCATGACGCTGGGCATGCAGGCCTGGCGGCTGCGGGTGCAGACCCTCGACGGCCACGCCATCGGCCGCCGCCAGAGCCTGGTGCGCTGCCTGGTCGGCGCGCTCGGCTGGCTGCCGCTGGGGCTCGGCCACCTCTGGGTGCTGTTCGACGGCGAACGGCGCAGCTGGTCGGACCTGGCGTCCGGCACCCGGCTGGTGGTGCTCCCGGGGCGGCGCTGACGTCACCTGAGACGACTCGGGTGAGAATCGTCATCCTCTATGCTTGCGATAGCCCATGCGAATCATTTACATTCGAGTCATGATCGACGCGAGGTGATGTATGTACGTATGTCTGTGCAAGGGTGTGAGTGACAAGGCGATCCGCCGCAGTGTGGAAGAGGGCGCGCGCAGCTGGCGCGAGGTCCAGCGCGAGACGGGTTGCGGCACCCAGTGCGGCAAGTGCGCCTGCATGGGCAAGGCCATCACCCGCGAGACGATCAAGGAAGCGATGAGCATGGCCACCGAAGGGCTCGCCTACGCCGTTTGATGGCAATCGCTATCGTTTCTCTTGGCGTTTTCAACGTTCTGATTTATTTGAGTTTTTCCCGATATCACCTAGACTGTCCGTCACCTGTGGCGGTGCGATGACGCGCGTGCCAAGCTGAAGGACGACCCCGACGACAGCAATGAGGTGGTGTCATGAAAGGCGACAAGAAGGTTCTCGAATACCTCAATACCGCGCTCGGCAATGAGCTGGTGGCGATCAACCAGTACTACCTGCACGCCAAGATGTACCAGGACTGGGGACTGGCGGCGCTCGGCAAGTTCGAGTACGAAGAATCCATCGAGGAGATGAAGCACGCCGACAAGCTGATCGAGCGGATCCTGTTCCTCGAGGGCGTGCCCAATCTGCAGGACTACGGCAAGCTGCTGATCGGCGAGGACACCAGGGAAATGCTCGAGTGCGACCTCAAGCTCGAGCACCAGGGCCGCAAGGACTACATCGAGGCGATCGCCTACTGCGAGTCGGTGCAGGACTACGTCACCCGCGATCTGCTGCGCGACATCCTCGCCGACGAGGAAGAGCACATCGACAAGCTCGAGACCGAGCTCTCGCTGATCGACAAGGTCGGCATCGAGAACTACCTGCAGAAGCAGATGCACGACGCGGAATAATCTCTCGCTCCGTTCATCGAGCGAACGCAAAGAAGGCGCCCCACGGGGCGCCTTCTTGCGTTCGGCGTGAGCCTGGCCGGGCTCAGGAGAAGGCCTTCTCCAGCGCGAAGCGCGGCGTCACTTCCCCGTCCACCTCGACCGTCTCCATGAACATGCCCAGCGGGCGCACCCACAGGCCGTACTCGCCGTAGAGCGCGCGGTAGGTCACCAGCGTCTCCTCGGTCTCGCTGTGACGGGCCACGCCGATCACCTCGTAGAGCGGACCCTTGTAGTGGCGGTAGATGCCGGGCACGGGATGCGAAACGTCCATGAGTCTCTCCAGGGAATTCAGCGGGATGAGGCGGCGTCGCGGGCCAGCCGCGCCAGGGTGCGCGAGGCGGCCACGAAGCCGAAACTGCCGGTGACGAAGGTCGCCGCGCCGAAGCCCGAGGCGCAGTCGAGGCGGGTGGCCTCGCCGGCGGCGGGCTTGGCGTGGCAGACCTCGCCGTCGGCGCCGGGATAGACGAGCTGCTCGTCGGAGTAGACGCACTCCACCGAGAAGCGTCGCTTCGGGTTGCGCGAGAAGCCGTGGTCGCGCCGCAGCCGCGAGCGTACCTTGGCCAGTAGCGGGTCGTGCTCGGTGCGCGTCAGGTCGGCCACCCGGATGCGGGTCGGGTCGGTCTGGCCGCCCGCCGCGCCGGTCACGGTGATCGGCAGCTTGCGGCGCTTGCACCAGGCGATCAGCGCCGCCTTGGCCACCACGCTGTCGATGGCGTCGATCACGTGGTCCAGGTCCTCGGGCAGCCGCTCGGCCAGGTTGGTCGGGGTCACGAAGGCGGTGTCCGCCACCACCTCGATGCCGGGCTGGATGGCCCGGCAGCGCTCGGCCAGCACCTCGACCTTGGGCCGGCCGACGGTGCCGTCCAGGGCGTGCAGCTGCCGGTTGACGTTGGACACGCAGACGTCGTCGAGGTCGATCAGCGTCAGCTTGCCGATGCCGGAGCGGGCCAGGGCCTCCACGGCCCAGCTGCCGACGCCGCCGACGCCGATCACCGCCACGTGGGCGTGGCGGAAGCGCTCCAGGGCGCGGGCGCCGTAGAGGCGGCGGATGCCGCCGAAGCGAAGCTCGTGGTCGTCGGTCTCGAGGGAGGCGGGGCTCGGGAAATCGTTCATGGCAGTTCACATGGCTCGGCGGAAGGGGCGCGGCGGTTGGTGGGCAGGTGGCCCGCCCAGCCGAAGCGCCGGAACAGCGCGGTCATGGGCGCATCCAGGGCGCAGCCCAGGTCCAGGCGCCGGCCGTCCACCGGGTGGTCGAGGCTCAGGCCCACGGCGGCCAGCAGCAGCCGCGGGCAGTCGAGTCGGTCGGCGAAGAAGCGGTTGTGCACGCCCTTGCCGTGCTTGGCGTCGCCGATGATCGGGTAGCCGCGCTGGGACAGGTGGCGACGGATCTGATGGCGCCGCCCGGTCAGCGGGCGCGCCTCCATCAGCGAGTAGCGGCTGGTGGGGTAGCGATCGACCCGCACCGGCAGCTCGACGCTGTCCAGGCGCCGCACCTCGGTGACGGCCTCCATGGCCGGCATCTCGGCCTTGGGGCGGCGGCCGTCCTCCTCGCGCAGGGCGTACTCCAGGCGCTCGGCCTCCGGGCCAGTGCCGCGCACCACGGCCAGGTAGCGCTTGGCCACGCGATGCTGCTCGAAGTCCTCGCTCAGGCGGCGGGCGACCTCGGGCGACAGCGCGAACACCATCAGCCCCGAGGTGGGGCGGTCCAGGCGGTGCACCGGATAGACCCGCTGGCCCAGCTGGTCGCGCAGGGTCTGCAGCAGGAAATGGCGCTCGCCCCGGGCCAGGGCGCTGCGATGCACCAGCAGCCCGGCCGGCTTGTGCACGGCGACCAGGTGCTCGTCGTGATGGAGGATGGGCAGCGGTTCGGTCATCGGGCGGCTCGGGGATGCGGCGAGGGCGCCCATTGTCGCCGCGCGGCGGGCGGATGTCATCCGTCGTGCTCTGCTCCGGCGCGGCGAAATATGGCAAGCTGAGGCGAGTTCCCCGACTCGCGAGACGACCATGAGCGACGACTCCCGCCCCCATCTGGTGGTGCTGACCGGCGCCGGCATCAGCGCCGAGAGCGGCATCCAGACCTTCCGCGCCGCCGACGGCCTGTGGGCCGACGAGCCGGTCGAGGCGGTGGCCACGCCGGAGGGCTGGGCCCGGGACCCGGCGCGGGTGCTGCGCTTCTACGACGCGCGCCGCGAGCGGGTGCGGCGGGCGCGCCCCAATGCCGCCCACCTCGCCCTGGCCGAGCTCGAGGCGGACGGTTTTCGGGTCAGCGTCGTCACCCAGAACATCGACGACCTTCACGAGCGGGCCGGCTCGCGCCACGTGCTGCACCTGCACGGCGAGATCCTGATGGCGCGCTCCAGCGTCGACCCGGCGCTGCGCTATCCGCTGCCCCGGGGCGGCATCCGCCTGGGCGATGTGTGCGACAAGGGCGGCCAGCTGCGTCCCGACGTGGTGTGGTTCGGCGAGGCCGTGCCGGCCTATCCCGTGGCCTGCGACATCGTCGCCGAGGCCGACCTGCTGCTGGTGGTGGGCACCTCGCTGGCGGTGATGCCGGCCGCGATGCTGCTCGACGAGGCGCCGTTCGGCGCGCCCTGCGCGCTGGTCGACCCCGAGGCCGAGGTCCTGGCGCCGCGCGGGGTGACGAAGATCGCCCGGCCCGCCGGCGAGGGCGTGCCGGCGCTGGTGCGCCACTGGCGCGAGTCGGGGCGGCTCGCGATGCCGGAGGCCTGAGGCTCGCCTCAGAGGGGCGGGCCAGGGCGTGATAGAATGCCGGCCCTATTGCTGCTTCCTTACCTCACCTCCGGCCCGACGACTCATGCAGGACGACCCCCAACGCCCCGACCACGCCGACGTGGACCCCGCCACCGGACATTCGCGGCCGCCGCGGCGCGAGTTCAAGGCCCGCGGCAGCTTCGTGCGCCGCTGCGAGACCTGCAATCTGCCGGCGCTGAACTGCCTGTGCCCCTACAAGGTGACGGCGGACAGCCGCACCCGGGTGTGGCTGATCACCCATCCGCTGGAGCACTACAAGCCCACCAACACCGGGCGGTTGATCCGCGACGTCCTGCCGACCACCGAGGTCTTCACCTGGTATCGCACCGAGCCGGACGAACGGCTGCTGGCGATGCTCGAGGACGAGCGCTACGCGCCCTTCGTGATCTTCCCCGACGATCAGGCGGATTACGCCCACCGGGTGGTCGGCATGGAGCGCGTGGCGGCGCGGCAGGAGGAGGGGCGGATTCCGGTGTTCGTGATCCTCGACGGCACCTGGCGCCAGGCGCGGCGCATCTTCCGCAAGAGCCCCTACCTGGCCGAGCTGCCGGTGCTGCCGCTCGCCACCGAGCGGCTGACCCGCTACCGGCTGCGCAAGCCGGCCTCCGAGGCGCACCTGTGCACCGCCGAGGTGGCCGCGGAGCTGCTACGCCAGGCCGGTGACGGGGAGGCCGCCGAGCGGCTCGACGACTACTTCGACGTGTTCAACGACAGCTACGCCGCCAGCCGGCGCCACGGCAAGATCGAGACGCCGACGCCGGCCATGCGGCGGCTGCGGGCGGCCCGGGAAGGCGAGGCGTAGGGATCAGGTGGAGGCGGGAGGCTCTTCCAGGGCGCCGGGCTCCCGCTGCAGGCGCTGGTCGATCAGGTCGATGGCCGCCAGCAGCGCCTCGAGCTGGTCGTCGCTGAGGTCGCTGAGCAGTTCCCGCTCGACGTCGAGCAGCTCCTGCTGCAGGGTGGCCACGGCCTCGCGCCCCGCCGGGGTCAGGAATACCCGCTTGGTGCGGCGGTCCTGCTCGTCGCTCACGCGCTGGACCTGGCCCTTGGCCTCGAGGCGGTCCAGGTGGCGCACCAGGCTGGAGCCCTCCATGCCGACGCGCTTGGCCAGCGCCTTCTGGCTGAGGCCGTCGCCGCCGGCCCCGAGATGGACCAGCGGCGCCCAGCTGGTGTCGCCGTGGCCGGCCATGGCCATGTGATGATCGAGGGCGCGCCGCCAGCGGCGCGAGACGGTGGAGAGCCGGATGCCGAAGCGCTCTCGGGCGTTGGGTGCAGTCATGGCGTCAATGTTTCGTTGCTAATTATTGATCCCGAACGTATCACGCTTTCCCCACCCGCGGCCACGCTTTTGCCGTCATCCGAAGGTGGCCATTGCCCACGGCCCGGCGACCGACGACCATAGGGCCGCGGTCGACGGCGCCCGAGACGCCGACGGGGCCGCGCGATCCCATCACCATGGATCGCCAATAACTAACTCCCCATGCAAGGACACGTCATGCACTTCTTCGAGCGCTTCAATCGTCTCTTTCCCGTCTGGGCGGTGCTGCTGGCCGTGGTGGCCGCCTTCCAGCCGCAGCTCTTCACCGGCCTGGCCGGCAGCATCAAGACGCTGCTGGTGGTCATCATGTTCGCCATGGGCCTGACGCTGTCCAAGGCCGACTTCGCCCGGGTGGTGAAGTCGCCGGCGCCGATCGCCGTGGGCGTGGTGCTGCAGTTCCTGATCATGCCGCTGGCGGCGCTGGCGATCTCGCGGCTGCTGGGGCTCTCCGATGCCCTGACCATCGGCATGGTGCTGGTCGGCGCTACCGCCGGCGGCACCTCCTCCAACGTCATGACCTGGCTGGCCGGCGGCCGGGTGGCGCTGTCGGTGTCGATGACCATGGTCTCGACCCTGCTCTCGGTGGTGGCCACGCCGCTGCTGACCCTGCTGCTGGTCGGCGAGAGCGTCGACGTGCCGGTGGCGGGCATGCTGACCAGCATCGCCCAGCTTGTGGTGGCACCGATCCTGATCGGGGTGATCGTCAATCACTGGCTGGGCGAGCGCATCGCCCGGGTCGAGCCGGCGCTGGCGAGCCTGGCGATGCTGGCCATCGTGGTGATCATCGCCATCGTGGTGGCGCTCAACGCCGGGCGCCTGGCGACCCTGGGGCCGGTGGTGGCGCTGGCGGTGATCGCTCATAACGCCATCGGCCTGGCCGGCGGCTACGGCCTGGCCCGGGCGCTGCGCTTCGACGAGCGCACCGCGCGCACCATCGCCTTCGAGGTGGGGCTGCAGAACTCCGGGCTCGCCGTGGCCCTGGCCAACCAGTTCTTCAGCGCCACCGCGGCGCTGCCGGGTGCGCTGTTCTCGGTGTGGCACAACGTCTCCGGCTCGCTGCTGGCGGGCGCCTGGAAGCGTCGCCCGGCCGAGGAGGAGGCGGCGTCGGCACTGGCGTCGCGCTGAGTCGCGCCTCGCCGGCCGCGCCTCGCCGGCCGCACCTCGCCGGCTGCACCTCGTCGGCCACAGCGACAGGGCAGCAAAAGGGCCCCGGACAGCGATGTCCGGGGCCCTCGTCGTTGCCGGCGTGGCAGCGGCGTCAGCCGCCGAAGAGGGCGCCGGCGATGCGGAAGCCGGCGATCCAGGTCCCGGCGGCGGAACCCAGGGTCGCGGTTAGGAACACCAGCAGGGTGCGCGAGACCCGGTTGCGCCACCAGCCCTTCACCTCGGTGACGTCGTGGCGCAGGGTGGCGAAGTCGCGCACCTTGGGCTTGCGCATGGCCAGCTCGACCCCGGCGGCCACGAAGCCGGCACCGATGGTGGGGTTGAGCGAGGTCAGCGGGGCGGCGAACACGGTGGCGATCACCGTCAGCGGGTGGGCCAGCGCCACCAGGGTGGCGGCGCCCGAGAGCACGCCGTTGATCAAAAACCACTCGGCCACCAGCTGCCAGCCGAGCTCGGTGTTGCGCGAGAAGCCGATGGCGAAGCCGGTCAGCACCAGGGCGGTGATGATCCAGGGCAGCGCCTTCCACGCCTTGGAGGGCGGCGGCGTGGCCTCGAGCGTCTCGCGCTCCGGCGTCGGCGCCTCGGGCAGCGGCTGCTCGAGGTGCTCGGCCATGCCCTTGAGGTGGCCGGCGCCGATCACCACCAGCACGTGGCGATAGCGCCCCGGCGGGCACTGCTCGGCCAGGCGCAGCGTCATGTAGCGGTCGCGCTCGCTGATCAGCGGCGTGTAGAGGGTCTCGGACTCGCTGGCGAACTCGCTGAAGGTGGACTCCAGCACGTCGCCTTCCTTGAGCCGCTCGATGTCGGCCGCGGAGACGTCCTGTCGCGACAGCACGCCGCCGAGCAGCCCCGAGAACAGCGAGAAGCGCTGCCACCAGGGCACGTTGTGGTAGATGCGCTTGAGGGTCACGCCGACGTCGCGGTCGATCAGCAGCAGCGGCAGCCGGCGCTCGCGGCTGGCCTCCAGGGCGGCCCGCATCTCGGCGCCGGGCTCGATGCCGGACTGCTCGGCGACGCGCTGCTGAAAGGCGCCCAGCGCCAGGCTGGCGGCGACCATGCCGGCCTTGCCCTGGCGGAAGATCTGGAACAGGTCCTGCTCGCCCAGGGCATCGGGATTGGCCAGGTTCTGATGACGCGAGTCGCACAGCTCGATGGCCACGGCGTCGAACTCGCCGGAGTCGATCAGCGCGCGCACCTCGGTGGCGCTCTCGGCGGAGACGTGGGCGGTGCCCAGCAGGGTATAGCGGGTCTCGCCCACCTGGAGAGTGCGGCGCGGACCGCCGCCGGCGGCCTGCTCGCGATCGACGGTCGCGGTGTCCTGGGAGTCGGTCATGGACGCTCGAGTCTGAAGGGTGAAGGCTCGATTATCCACGAAGCCCGCCGGCGGGCCAAACCCGCCACGGGCGCTTGCACCGGCTTTGCTACTTGCGCCAGAACATCGGCGTGAACAGCACCAGCACCGTGAGGATCTCCAGGCGGCCCATCAGCATGCCGATGCACAACAGCCACTTGGCGGCGTCGGGCAGAGGGCCGAAGTTGCCGGCCGGGCCGATGATCTCGCCGAGCCCGGGGCCGACGTTGGCGACCGCGGTGACCGCGCCGGACAGGGCGGTGACCAGGTCCAGGCCCAGCAGCGACAGCCCCAGCGCCAGCCCGGCGATGGTCAGGAAGAAGAAGAACGAGAAGGCGATGACGCCGCGGGTCACGTCGTCGGTCAGCGGGTGACCGTTGTAGCGGGCGGAGAAGACGCCGTTGGCGTGCACCAGGAAGCGCAGCTGGTTGCGCAGCAGGATGGACGCGACCTGGAAGCGGAACACCTTCATGCCGCCGCTGGTGGAACCGCTGCAGCCGCCGATGAAGCTGAGATAGAAGAAGGCCACGGCGGACAGGCTGCCCCAGGCCGCGTAGTCGTCGGCGGCATAGCCGGTGGTGGTGACCACCGAGACGACGTTGAAGGTCACCTGGGTGAGGGCCTCGAAGGCGTCACGGCCCTGCCAGATGCGCCAGGCGGTGAGCATCAGGATGACCATCGCCAGCAGGCCCAGCAGGCCGCGCACCTGCTGGTCGTGCCACAGCGCCATGCGGGCGCCGCGCAGCACCCGGATGTAGATCACGAAGGGCAGCGCGCCGCCGAGCATGAACAGGCTGCCCATCCACATCAGGTGCGGCCGATCGGCGTAGGCGCCGAAGGAGGCGTCCGAGTTGGCGAAGCCGCCGGTGGCCACCGAGGTCATGGCGTGGACGATGGCGTCCAGCGGCGCCATGCCGCCCAGCCAGTAGCTCGCGACCGCGGTCAGGGTCATGCCGCAGTAGATCACCAGCGTGGCCTTGGCGATGCCGCCGGTGCGGGGCATCACCTTGTCGGACCAGTCCGATGACTCGGTGTGGAACAGCCGCATGCCGCCGACCTTGAGGAACGGCAGGATGGCGATGCCCATCACGATGATGCCGACCCCGCCCAGCCACTGCATCAGGCCGCGCCACAGCTTGAGGCCGTCGGAGAGGTCGTCGATGTTGCTGAGGATGGTGGAGCCGGTGGTGGTGATCCCCGAGACCGACTCGAACACCGCGTTGGAGAACGACAGCTGGGTGGCGCCCAGCACCAGCGGCAGGCTGGCGAAGCCGCTGATCGAGACCCAGCTCAGCGAGGTCAGCACGAACATCTGCCAGGGCTTGAAGCTGACCTCCACCCGCAGGGTCGAGAGCAGTATCGCCGCCGAAGAGCCGATCATGATCAGGATCGACAGGCCGAACGCCATGGCGTCCACGTCGCCCTCCACCAGCAGCACCAGCCAGGGCACCAGCATGAAGGCCGCCAGCACCAGCCACAGCAGGGCCAGTACCTTGAACACCGGCGCCCAGTGGCGCACCCGCTGGATGGCCGTCCGCCTCGCCAGCAGGCTCACGAGTGCGCCTCCGCGGCGCGGGCGATCGGGCGGCGAACGGCGTCATCGAACGATGGCTGGTGTGTCATGCGGATTCCCTCGCGTGCTGGCTGGCGGCGGCTCAGAAGAAGGTCAGGCCGACCTGGAAGAGCCGCTCCACGTCGCGGATGCGGCGCTTGTCGATGACGAACAGGATCAGGTGGTCGCCGGACTGGATGACCACGTCGTCGTGGGCGATCAGCACTTCCTTGCCGCGCACCACGGCACCGATGGTGGTGCCCCGCGGCAGGTCGATCTCGCCGATGGCGCGGCCGACCACCTTGGACGACTGCTGGTCGCCGTGGGCGATGGCCTCGATGGCCTCGGCGGCGCCGCGGCGCAGCGAATGCACGTTGACGATGTCGCCGCGGCGCACGTGGGTCAGCAGGCTGCCGATGGTGGCCTGCTGCGGCGAGATGGCGATGTCGATCTCGCCGCCCTGGACCAGGTCGACGTAGGCGGCGTTGTTGATCAGGGTGAGGACCTTCTTGGCGCCCATGCGCTTGGCCAGCATCGACGACATGATGTTGACCTCGTCGTCGTTGGTCAGCGCGCAGAAGATGTCGCAGTCCTCGATGTTCTCTTCCTCCAGCAGGCGCTTGCTGGTGGCGCTGCCGTGCAGCACCACGGTGCGGTCGAGACGCTCGGAGAGCTGGGTGCAGCGCTCGATGCTGTGCTCGACGATCTTGACCTGATGGCTGTGCTCGAGGTGTTCGGCGAGGCGCTCGCCGATGTTGCCGCCACCGGCGATGATCACCCGGCGGAAGTCGCGCTCGAGGCGCCGGAGCTCGCTCATCACCGCGCGGATGTCGCGGCGGTCGGCGATGAAGAACACCTCGTCGTCGGCCTCGATGACGGTGTCGCCGCGGGGGATGATCGGCCGGTTGCGGCGATAGATGGCCGCCACCCGGGTGTCCACGCTGGGCATGTGGCGGCGCAGGAAGCCGAGCTCCTGGCCGACCAGCGGGCCGCCGTAGAAGGCCTTCACCGCCACCAGCTGGACCTGGCCGCCGGCGAATTCCAGCACCTGCAGCGCGCCGGGGTGCTCGATCAGCCGGCGGATATGGTCGGTGACCACCTGCTCGGGGCTGATCAGCACGTCGATGGGCACCGCCTCGTGGGCGAACAGCCCCTTGCGGGTCAGGTAGGCGGTGGCGCGGACGCGGGCGATCTTGGTCGGCGTGCGGAACAGCGTGTAGGCGACCTGACAGGCGATCATGTTCACCTCGTCGGAGTTGGTCACCGCGATCAGCATGTCGGCGTCCTCGCAGCCCGCCTGGCGCAGCACCATCGGGTAGGAGCCGGCGCCGGTCACGGTGCGGATGTCGAGCCGGGTATGAAGCTCGCGGAGCTTCTTGGCATCGGTGTCCACCACCGTGATCTCGTTCTCTTCGTGCGCCAGGTGTTCGGCCAGGGTTCCGCCGACCTGGCCGGCGCCGAGGATAATGATCTTCATCGCGTGTCACAGTCCGCAGCAAGACGGACGGCGCCGCGCGAGCGCCGTCTCTGGGTGGGCGGCAAGCCTAAACCAGCCGTGAGGGGATGAACAGGGTCGAATGGCGCTCAGTCCAGGGTGAAGCCGACCTTGATCGTGACCTGCCAGTGGGCCACCCGGCCGTGCTCGATGTGGCCGCGGGTGTCGATGACCTCGAACCAGCGCATGCCGTGCAGGCTCTCCGAGGCCTTGGTCAGCGCGCCCTGCACGGCATCCTCGATGCTGGTCTCGGAGCTGCCGGTCAGCTCGATGTGCTTGTAGGTGTGGTTCATGGTGTCGTCCTCTGGCAGCGGGGAAATGGCACGCATGCCGGCGCGGGCGGTCCGGCCGGCATCCTCGGGCCGCTCAGTCGGCCCGCTTCCTCAGTCTGGCATAGAAGAAGCCGTCATGGCTGTCGGCGCTCGGCAGCAGCTGGCGGCCGGCGCCGGCGGGGCGGCCCCAGGCCACGCCTTCCGGGGTGGTCGCCTCGGCGTCCGGCGTGCGGGCGAGGAAGGCGGCGACCTGGTCGGCGTTCTCCTCGGGCAGCACCGAGCAGGTGGCGTAGAGCAGGGTGCCGCCCGGCGCCAGCAGCGGCCAGAGGTTGTCGAGCAGCCGGGCCTGGAGCTCGGCCAGCTTGGCGATGTCCGAGTGGCGGCGCAGGCGCTTGATGTCCGGATGGCGGCGGATCACGCCGCTGCCGGAGCAGGGGGCGTCGAGCAGCACGGCGTCGAAGGGCGTGCCGTCCCACCAGTCGCGCCGGGTGGCGTCGCCGTGGGCCAGGTCGGCCTCCAGGCCGAGCCGCGACAGGGTGTCCTCGACCCGCGCGAGGCGGGTGTCGTCGCTGTCGATGGCCTGCAGGTCGACGTCGAACAGCTCGAGCAGGTGGGCGGTCTTGCCGCCCGGCGCGCAGCAGGCGTCCAGCACCCGGGCACCGGGGCGCGGGGCGAGCGTCGGGCCGAGCAGCTCGGCGGCCAGCTGGGCCGCCTCGTCCTGCACGCTGACCAGGCCTTCCTTGAAGCCGGGCAGCTGGCCGACGTCGCAGGGCTCGTCGAGGGTCAGGCCCTCGGGCGAGTGCAGGCACAGGCGGGCGCCGATGTCCGGCGCATCGAGGTGCTCGAGGTAGCTCTCGCGGTCGCCGTGGCGGCGGTTGACACGCAGCGTCATCGGTCCCGGCAGGTTGTTGGCCTCGCAGATCGCCCGCCAGTCGTCCGGCCAGGCCTGGCGGAAGGCCTTCAGCCACCACTTCGGATGCAGCAGCGCCACCGCCGGGTCGCGGTCGACCTCGGCCTGCAGGGGGCCGGCCTCGCGCTGCAGGCGGCGCAGGCAGCCGTTGAGCACCCGGGTGGCCCAGGGCTTGTTGATCAGCCGCGCGGCGCCGGCGGTCTCGCCCACCGCGGCGTGGGGCGGGATACGCATGTAGAGCAGCTGGTAGATGCCCACCAGCAGCAGCGCCTGGACGTCGGCATCGCGGGTCTTGAACGGCTTGTCCAGCAGCTTGCCGGCGAGCGCCTCGAGGCGGCACAGGGCGCGGCAGCTGCCGAAGCACAGCTCCTTGAACAGGCCGCGGTCACGCGACACCACCTGATGGTCGTCGAGGCTGCTGAGCGAGCCGCGGCCGGTGATCACCGGCACCAGGGCGCGGGCGGCCGCGGCGCGCACCGCCTGGCCGTTGTCGGGAGAGCGGGAGGAATGGCGCGGCTGGTTCATGCGGATGTCTCCTGGTTCGGCCGGCCCAGGCGGCTGCCGGGCGCGAAGCGCTCCGCGCGAGCCTTGAGCAGCTCGCGCACGTCGAGGGGCTTGCCGCCGGGCAGCTGGGCCCGGGTCACGCGAAGGACCCGGTCGCCGCGCTCGCCGCAGGCGATGCGCAGGGCGTCGTCGTCATGGGGCAGCAGGGTGCCGGGTTCGGCGCTCTCGCTGCCGGGGGTGGGGTGGGCCTCGGCCATCAGCAGGCGCAGGCGGTCGTCGCCCAGCGCGCACCAGGCCACCGGCCAGGGATTGAAGGCACGGATGCGTGCGGCCAGGGCCTCGGCGTCCTCGCGGAAGTCCAGCTCGGCCTCGGCCTTGGACAGCTTGGCGGCGTAGGTGACGTCGTCCTCGGGCTGGGGCGTGGCCGCGAGGCCGTCGCCGGCCAGGGCGTCCAGCGTCTCGACCATGGCTCGCCCGCCCTGGGCGGCCAGGGCGTCGTGCAGCGTGCCGCCGGTGGTGGCGGCGGTGATCGGGGTGCGGGCGATGCGCAGCATGGCGCCGGTGTCGAGCCCTTCGTCCATCTGCATGATGGTCACGCCGCTCTCGGCGTCGCCGGCCTCGATGGCGCGCTGGATGGGCGCGGCGCCGCGCCAGCGCGGCAGCAGCGAGGCGTGGACGTTGATGCAGCCGAGGCGCGGGGTGTCGAGCACCGCCTTGGGCAGGATCAGGCCGTAGGCCACCACTACCATGATGTCGGCCTCGAGGGCGGCCAGCTCGGACTGGGCCTCGGGCGTCTTCAGCGAGGCCGGCTGGTAGACCGGCAGCCCGTGCTCCTGGGCCAGTGCCTTGACCGGGCTCGGGGTGAGCTTGCGGCCGCGGCCGGCGGGGCGGTCGGGCTGGGTATAGACGGCGACGACGCGATGGGAGCTCGCCAGCAACGCCGCCAGGCTCTCGGCGGCGAAGTCGGGCGTGCCGGCGAAGATGACGCGCAGGGGTCGGGACATGGGTTCGGGGCCTTGCCGGAATGAATGCCGCCCATGATAACGGAGCCGGGCCCAAACGACGAAGGCCGGCGCCCATCCGGGCACCGGCCTTCACGTCGCGAAGGGCGTCGAGGCGGCTCAGGCCGGCTGGGTCAGCCGGTGGCGCTTCTGCATCTTCTTCATCACCCGGTCGCGCTTGAGCGGCGAGAGGTAGTCGACGAACAGCACGCCCTCGAGGTGGTCGTATTCGTGCTGGATGCAGTGGGCCAGCAGGCCGTCGGCCTCCAGCTCGTAGGGCTGGCCGTCGCGATCCAGCGCCTTGAGCCGGACCTTCAGCGCCCGTGGCACTTCGGCGTAGTACTCGGGCACCGACAGGCAGCCCTCCTGCATCGGCTCGCGCTCCTCGCCGATCGGGGTGTACTCGGGGTTGATCAGCACCAGCGGCGTGCTCTGATCCTCGCTGACGTCGATCACGATGACCCGACGATGCGCATCCACCTGCGTCGCCGCCAGGCCGATGCCGGGGGCGGCATACATGGTCTCGAGCATGTCGTCGACCAGCTGGCGCACCTCGTCGTCGACCGTCTCGACCGGGGCCGCCTTGGTGCGGAGCCGCTCGTCGGGGAATTCGAGAATGGGGAGTTTGGCCATGGCGTTGGTGTCACCGTTGTGCTGTCATTCGGAAATCACGACTATTCTAGAAGCCTGCGGCGTGCCGGGAAACCGCGCTTCGCGCATCGCATCAATAGCATCAGACTATACCACGATGGCGAGGTTCCCGGTGCCGCCGCGATCATCGGCCAGGGAGCAAGGGAATGAAGCAGATCGGACGCAGCGGGCTCGTGAAGCGCTGGCTGGGGGCACTGGCGCTGGGCGTGACGACGGTCGGTGCCGTCCAGGCGCAGGGGCTGACCTGGGACGACGGGCTGCGGGACGACGCCCCGGATCGCTATACCGTGGTGCGGGGCGATACCCTGTGGGGCATCTCCGGCCGCTTCCTGCAGCACCCCTGGCAGTGGCCCGAGGTGTGGCAGGCCAATCCCCAGATCGAGAACCCGCATCTGATCTATCCCGGCGACATCGTCACCCTGCATGACTGCGGCGGACGGCCCTGCCTGGGGCTGGAGCGCGGCCAGGGCGTGGTGCGCCTGTCGCCCGAGATGCGCACCGTGCCGCGGCGCGAGGCCATCGAACCGATTCCGCTGGAGGCGGTGCGCCTGTTCACCCGCGAGCACCGGGTCATCGACGATCCCGAGACCCTCGCCGAGCTGGCCTACGTGGTGGGCGGCGACGACCGGCGGCTGATCAGCGGCGCCGGCGATCGCTTCTATGCCCGCGGCGAGGTGCCGGCCGGCGGCCGCGTCGGCATCTATCGCCCCGGCGAGCGCTACCTCGACGAGGCCACGGGCGAGGCGCTGGGCCTCGAGCTCGAGAGCGTGGGCGAGGCCCGCCAGAGGCGCCAGGAGGACGACATCGCGGTGCTCGAGGCCACCAAGGCCAGCCAGGAGATCCGCAACGGCGACATCCTCCTGCCGCTGGAAGACCGCGGCCTGGTCACCGCGTTCCAGCCGCGGGCGCCGGAGCGTCGGGTCGACGGCCGCATCCTGTCGGTGCCCGGCGGCGTGCGCTTCATCGGTCGGCTGCAGATGGTCGCGCTGGACCGCGGCACCCGCGACGGCCTGGCGCCCGGCCACGTGCTGGCGGTGGAGCAGCGCGGCGAGCTGGTCAGCGACCCGCGGACCGGCGAGATGCTGCGCCTGCCCGGCGAGGGCGCCGGCCTGGTGATGGTCGTGCGGCCCTACGACAAGATGAGCTACGGCCTGGTGATGCAGGCCTCGCGCACCCTGGCGGTGGGCGATCGCCTGCACACCCCGGGCGCCGGGCTGGACACGGCGCAGCGCTAGGCCACCACCATGCCGATGGCCAGAGAGTGGCTGCTGCTGTCGCGCCTGCCCGGCCTCGGGACCGCGGGGCTGGCCGAACTCGCCGCCCGCGCCCCGGCCTGGCCCGAGGGCTGGCTGGCGGTGATGCCGGCCCCGGCGGCCAAGGCCCTGCGACTGTGGCTCGACCATCCCGCCAGGAGCCCGCTGACGGCCTCGCTCGACGCCGACGAGGCCTGGCTCGCCCAGGCCCCCGACCGGGCGCTGCTGCATCCCGATCATCCCGACTGGCCGGCGCCACTGGCCCAGATCGCCGATCCGCCGCCGGTGCTGTGGGCCTGGGGCGATCTCGGCGCGCTGGCGCCGCCGCGGCTGGCCATGGTCGGCACCCGCAAGCCGACCCGGGAGGGGCTCGCCAACGCCGCCGGCTTCGCCCGGGCGCTGGCCGAACGCGGCTGGGGCGTGGTCAGCGGCATGGCGCTGGGCATCGACGGTGCCGCCCAGCAGGCGGCGCTGGAGGCCGGCGGGCGCAGCGTGGCGGTGCTCGGCGGCGGGGTGGACGTCATCTATCCGGCCCGCCACCGCGCCCTGCACGAGCGGCTGCGCGGGCCGGGCGGCTTGCTGCTGTCCGAGCATCCGCCCGGCACCAGGCCCCACCCGGCCTTCTTCCCGCGCCGCAATCGCATCGTCACCGGGCTGTCCCGCGGCGTGCTGGTGGTGGAGGCCGCCGAGCGCAGCGGCTCGCTGGTCAGCGCCCGGCTGGCCGGCGAGCAGAGCCGCGAGGTGTTCGCCGTGCCGGGCTCGATCCACAACCCCCAAGCGCGCGGCTGCCTGGGGCTGCTGCGCGACGGCGCGGTGCTGGTGCGCGACGTCGACGACATCCTCGCCGAGCTGCCGGCCTGGAGCGCGCCGATGGAGCCACCGCCCGTGCGAGCCGAGCCGGCGGCCGCCGCGGGCGCCGACGACCCGCTGCTGGCCTGGCTCAGCGATACCCCGACGCCGGTGGATGCCCTGGTGAACCTCACCGGACTGTCGGTGGCCGAGTGCCAGCGCCGGCTGCTGGCCCTCGAGCTGGAGGGGCGCGCCGGCCCCGCCGCCGGCGGCTGGGTGCGCCTGCCGGGCCCCGGGGGAGCGTGGTAGAATCCCGGCCCATGTCGGACACCGCCGGATCCTCCATCATGACCCAGGAAACCTCCCTCGCCGCCGCCGTGGCCGCCCTGCGCGCCGGCGGCGTGATCGCCTATCCCACCGAGGCCGTCTGGGGCCTCGGCTGCGACCCCGACGATGCCACCGCCCTGACCCGGCTCTTGGACCTCAAGCGCCGCGACCCGGCCAAGGGCGTGATCCTGGTGGCCGCGGATATCGCCCAGCTGGCGCCCTGGCTGGAGGGGCTCGACGACGCCCGCCGGCAGGCCCTCGCCGAGCCCCGCGACACGCCGACCACCTGGCTGGTGCCGGACAATGGCCGGGCGCACCCGCTGGTGCGCGGCGAGCACGACCGGGTGGCGCTCAGGATCAGCGACCACCCCCTGGTCGCCGCCCTGTGCCGTGCCTTCGGCGGCCCCATCGTCTCGACGTCTGCCAACCGCGCCGGCGAGCCCTCGGCGATGAGCGCCGACGAGATCCATGCCGTCTTTGGTGAAGGGCCCGGCGGCGAGCTCGATGCCGTGCTCGACGGCCCCCTGGGCGGCCACGACCGCCCCAGCACCATCCGCGACCTGGTCACCGGCCGCGTGCTGCGCGACTGAGAGGTCGCTGGAGATATCCGGTGAATGAGCGCCGGGGACAAGCCGGCGCGAGGGGTTTTTGGCCATGGATGGCCAAAGTAGCGCCCAGGGAAGGGTTCATAGCGCCCTCGCACAGGCTTGGCGCCGGGAAGGCTCCTATTCCGTTTTCGCCGCTCAATACAAGGAGGCCCCGTGGCCTACGCCCATCTCGACCCCGTGAAGACCTATCTGCTCGACCTTCAGGACCGGCTGTGCGAGGCGCTGGCCGCCGAGGACGGCCAGGCGACCTTCCGCGAGGACGCCTGGGAGCGCGCCGAGGGCGGCGGCGGCCGCTCGCGGGTGATCGAAGACGGCGCCGTGTTCGAGAAGGGCGGCGTCAACTTCTCCCACGTGCATGGCGCGACCCTGCCGCCCTCGGCCACCGCCGCCCGGCCCGAGCTCGCCGGTCGCGGCTTCCACGCGGTGGGCGTGTCCTGGGTGCTGCACCCGACCAATCCCCACGTGCCCACCAGCCACGGCAACGTGCGCTTCCTGATCGCCGAGAAGGAAGGCGAAGACCCGGTGTGGTGGTTCGGCGGCGGCTACGACCTGACGCCCTTCTACCCGGTGCTCGAGGACGTGCGCCACTGGCACCGGGTGGCCCGGGACGCCTGCGCGCCCTTCGGCGACGACGTCTACCCGCGCTACAAGGCCTGGTGCGACGACTACTTCACTCTCAAGCACCGCGACGAGACCCGCGGCGTCGGCGGGCTGTTCTTCGACGACCTCAACGAGGGCGGCTTCGACGACTGCTTCGCCTTCCAGCGCGCGGTCGGCGACAGCTTCCTCGAGGCCTACCTGCCGATCGTCCGGCGCCGCCGCGAGACCGCCTATGGCCAGCGCGAGCGCGACTTCCAGCTCTACCGCCGCGGCCGCTACGTGGAGTTCAACCTGGTCTGGGACCGCGGCACCCTGTTCGGCCTGCAGAGCGGCGGGCGCACCGAATCGATCCTGATGTCTATGCCGCCGCTGGCGCGCTGGGAATATGCCTGGACGCCGGAAGCCGGCAGCCCCGAGGCGGACCTCTACGACAACTACCTGGCGCCCAGGGACTGGCTGGGCGAGCAGGACAAGGAGAACCCGGCATGACGGACCGCTACTGCGTCTTCGGCCACCCGATCGGCCACTCGAAGTCACCGGCCATCCACGCCGCCTTCGCCGAGCAGACCGGCGAGGCGCTCGAATACACCGCCATCGAGGCGCCGCTGGACGACTTCGCCGGCGCCTGGCGGGCCTTCGTCGAGGCGGGCGGGCGCGGCGCCAATGTCACCGTGCCGTTCAAGGAAACGGCCTACCGGCTGTGCGACGCGCTCACCCCCCGGGCCGAGCGCGCCGGCGCGGTGAACACCCTGATCCTCGAGGCCGACGGCCGCACCCGGGGCGACACCACCGACGGCGCCGGTCTGGTCGGCGACCTCAAGCGCCGCGGGGTGACGCTTGCCGGCGCGCGCATCCTGGTGCTTGGCGCCGGCGGTGCGGTGCGCGGCGTGCTGGAACCGCTGCTCGCCGAGGCCCCGGCGAGCCTGCACATCGCCAATCGCACCGCCGGCAAGGCCGCCGGCCTGGCCGCAGACTTCGCGGATCTGGGCCGGGTGAGCGGCGGCGGCTTCGAATCGGTGGAAGGCCCCTTCGACGTGGTGGTCAACGGCACCAGCGCCAGCCTCGGCGGCGACCTGCCGCCGCTGCCGAACGACCTGTTCGCCCCCGGCGCCACCGCCTATGACATGATGTACGGCGCCGAGCCGACGGTCTTCCTGCGCTGGGCCGCCGAGCGCGGCGCGGCCACCATCGACGGCCTGGGCATGCTGGTGGGCCAGGCGGCCGAGTCCTTCTCTCTGTGGCGCGGGGTACGCCCGGACGTGGCCCCGCTGCTGGAGGCGCTGCGCCGGGCGCTGTAGCGCCACCATGCCGCGATCAAGAACGCCCCGAGCCGGACGACGGCTCGGGGCGTTTTTATATGTGGCTCGATAAGGGGGCTGACTCAGGGCTCTCTATCCGCTCAGGGCTGTCTACAAGCTCAGGGCTGTCCGCAGTTCGGCGCCCGCCCGGCCTGGCGATAGCGCTGCAGCGCCTCGTCCATGCCGGACTCGAGCCCCGAGATGCGGTTTCCGTGGCTGGGGTGGGTGGACATCCACTCCGGCGGCTGGCCGCCGCCGGCGTTGGCCATGTTCTGCCACAGCGCGACGCTGGCCCGCGGGTCGAAGCCGGCATCGGCCATCAGCTTCAGGCCGATGGTGTCGGCCTCGCTCTCGTGGCTGCGCGAGAAGGGCAGCAGGATGCCGTACTGGGCGCCCATGCCCAGCGCCGCCATCACCTGCTCACCGCCGGCGCCTTCCAGGCCGGCGGCCGAGGACAGCACCGAGAGGCCGAGGTTGGTGGCGCTCTGGGTCGAGGCGCGCTCGTTGGCGTGGTGGGCCAGCACGTGGCCGATCTCGTGGCCGATGACCGCGGCCAGCTGGTCCTGATTCTCGGTGATCTCGAGCAGCCCGGTGTTCACGCCCACGTAGCCGCCGGGCAGCGCGAAGGCGTTGGCCGAGTCGTCCTCGAACACCCGCACCTGCCAGTTCTCCTGCTGCAGCTCGGCCGGCAGGGTGGCGACGATCTCCCGGGTGATGCATTGCGCGAGCCGGTAAGGGGCGCCGTCCACGGTGGTACGGTCCTGCTGATACTGGGCGAAGGCCTGGGCGCCCATCTGGTCGAGCTGATCGTCTGACATCAGGGTCAGCTGCGAGCGCCCGGTGGGTGAGGTGGTGCAGGCGGCCAGGGCGACGCTGAGCGTGCCCACGGCGAGACAGTGAATCCAGCGCATCGGAGTCCTCCTGGGGCCGGCCGTGGCAGGGCCACTGGACGGCGAATAAGGGTTCGCCACAAGATACCCCCCACGCCTGCAAGATCAACCACAAAACCCGCCATCATGGAGGACGCTCATGGACGATGAATTGTCGCAGCGCCTGCTGTCGCTGCTGGCTCGCGTCGAGCCCTGGCTGCCGCCGGCCGCCGAGGCGGTCGACTGGACGCGCGACGTGGCCGCGCTGTGGGAGCGCCACGCCCTGGGCGGGCGGCTGGTGCCGGTGCCGCCGCGCGACGCCCTGGCCCTCGACGACCTGCTCGGCATCGAGCGCCAGAAGCGCCAGCTGGTCGACAATACCCGCGCCTTCCTGCGCGGTCATCCGGCCAACCACGCGCTGCTGTGGGGCGCCCGGGGCAGCGGCAAGTCGTCGCTGGTACGGGCGCTGCTCAATGGCCTGGGCGGCGAGGGGCTGCGGCTGGTGCAGGTGGATCGCCACGATCTCGGCGCGCTGCCGTCGCTGGTGGCCCAGCTGCGCCACCTGCCGCACCGCTTCGTGGTCTATTGCGACGATCTCTCCTTCGAGCAGAACGACGATGCCTACAAGGCGCTGAAGAGCGTGCTCGACGGCACCCTGACCGGCCCGCCCGAGAACGTGCTGCTCTACGCCACCTCCAACCGCCGCCACCTGCTGCCGGAGTCGATGGCCGACAACGACGCCACCCGCCTGGTCGGCGAGGAGCTCCACCACGGCGACGCCGTCGAGGAGAAGATCTCGCTGTCCGACCGCTTCGGGCTATGGCTGGCCTTCCATCCGTTCTCCCAGGACGCCTACCTCGAGGCCTGCGAGCACTGGACGCGGCGCCTCGGCGAGGCGGACGACTGGAGCGACGAGGCGCGGGCCGAGGCGGTGCGCTACGCCACCCTGCGCGGCGGACGCAGTGGCCGGGTGGCCTGGCAGTTCGCCTGCCAGTGGATCGGCCGCCAGCGCCTCTACGATCAGGGTTCCGATAACCAGAGCTGATCGCCCGGCGTGATCGCCAGCTCGCTGCCCTGCGGCAGGTCGCCGGTGCGGGCCATCTGCCGGGCCAGGTCGAGCAGCGGCGACCGCCTCGGGGTGACAGACGCAGACCGCCGGCCCGAGGGCCGGCGGTCTGCGCTATGGGCGAGCGTGCTATCGGCGAGATTCGCCCGCGCGTCGAGCGTCGACGGATGGCGACGCTGCCTGTCGTCGTCGGGCGACGTCAGCGACGACCGCGGCGCGATTCCTTGGTGCGGTCGAGCTCGCGCTTCTTGGCCTTCTCGCGGTCGCTGGCGCCGGCCATGTGGTCGTAGGGGTTCTTGCCCGAGCGGAACTCGAAGCGCATCGGCGTGCCGCGGACCTTGAGCACCTTGCGGAAGGTGTTGGTCAGGTAGCGCTTGTAGGCCTCGGACAGCGATTCGGTCTGGTTGCCGTGCACGACGATGATCGGCGGGTTGCTGCCGCCCTGGTGGGCCATGCGCAGCTTGATGCGGCGGCCATGGATCATCGGCGCCGGATGCTGCTCCACGGCGTCGTGCAGGATGTTGGTCAGGCGGTTGGTCGACCAGTGGCTGTTGGCCGAGGCGAAGGCGCGCTCGATGGACGGGTAGAGATCGCCCACCGCGGTGCCGTGCAGCGCCGAGATGAAGTGCAGGTCGGCGTAGTCGGCGAAGCCCAGGCGGCGCTTGATCTGGGCGCGCATCTTGTCCTTGGCCTCGCTCTCCAGGCCGTCCCACTTGTTGACCGCCAGCACCAGAGCGCGGCCGCTGGTCAGCACGTAGTCGAGCAGGTGCAGGTCCTGTTCCACCAGCCCCGAGCGGGCGTCGAGCACCATGATGGCGACATGGCACTCCTTGATCGCCTCAAGGGTCTTGATGATCGAGAACTTCTCGGCGGTCTGGCTGACGTTCTTGCGCCGCCGCACGCCGGCGGTGTCGACCAGCACGTAGGGCTCGCCGCGCCGCTCGAAGGGAATCTCGATGGCGTCGCGGGTGGTGCCCGCCTCGTCGAAGACCACCACCCGCTCCTCGCCGAGCAGGCGATTGACCAGCGTCGACTTGCCGACGTTGGGGCGGCCGATCACGCCGATGCGGATGCCCTTGGTGCCGGTGTCGAGCGGGATGTCGGCGTCGCGCTCGGGGAAGGGCGTGAGCACCTCGTCGATCAGCGCGGTGACGTTGCGGCCGTGGGCGGCGGCGATCGGATGCGGATCGCCGAGGCCGAGCTGCCAGAAGTCCGCCATGGCGGAGTGCTCTTCCAGGCCGTCGGTCTTGTTGACCACCAGCCAGGTCTTCTTCTGGTTGATGCGCAGGTGGTTGGCGATGGCTTCATCGGCCACGTTCAACCCGCTGCGGCCGTCGACCAGGAACAGCACGATGTCGGCCTCGTCGATGGCCTGCAGCGACTGCTCGGCCATGGCCGCGTCGATGCCTTCCTCGTCGCCGCTGATGCCGCCGGTGTCGATCACCGTATAGGCCTTGCCGCCCAGCGCGCCGTTGCCGTACTTGCGATCCCGGGTCAGGCCCGGGAAGTCGGCCACCAGGGCGTCGCGGGTGCGCGTCAGGCGGTTGAAGAGGGTCGACTTGCCCACATTGGGGCGGCCGACCAGTGCGATCACGGGATTCATGGTTGCAGTTCCAGGGCCTCGAGGCTGCCGTCGTCGGCCAGGGCGTAGATGCGCTTGCCGTCGGTGAGCGGGGCCACGCTGATGGCGTCGTCGATCTCGGTGCGACCGACCAGGCCGCCTTCGCGGGCGTCGATCAGGTGAAGGTAGCCCTCGAAGTCGCCGACCACCAGGCGGCCGTCGGCGAAGGCGGGGTCGGTCAGCTCGCGGCCCTCGAGCTCGTCGAGCCGCCACAGGGTCTCGCCGCTGGCGGCGTTGAGCGCGATCACGTGACTGGCCTCGTCGACCACGAACAGGAAGTCGCCGACCATGACCGGGCTGCGATAGCTGGAGATGTCGCGGGCCCAGAGGATCTCGCCGGTGGTGGCCTGCAGGGCCGCCAGGCGGCCGTTGTAGCTGGTCACGAACAGCCGGCCGTCCTGGGTCAGCAGCGGCTGGCCGGCCAGGTCGACCAGGCGCTCGATCTCGCTGCGGCCCTCGGGCACGGCGATGCGGCGCTGCCACAGCGGCTGGCCGCCGCGGTTGTCGAGGGTGACCAGGCGGCCGTTGGCCAGGCCGGCGAAGGTCACCTGGTCGATCACCCGCGGGGTGCCGGTGTTGCGCAGGGTGAGGGCGGGGCGGCTGCCGCTGTAGACCCAGCGCTCGGCGCCGCTTTCGCGGTCCAGGGCGGTCACGCTGCCGTCCACGGCCTGCACCACCAGCAGCTGGCGGTTGGCCTGGGGCGCGGCCAGCACCTCGCTGTTGACGCGGGTGCGCCACAGCACCTCGCCGTCGGACTGGTCGAGGGCCAGCACCTCGCCGTTGCGGGTGCCGAGATAGACCTGGCCGGCCACGGCGGTGAGGCCGCTGGAGGCGGCGGCATCGAGCTCGATGCGCCAGCGCGGCTCGCCGCTGTCGGCGTCGATGGCCTCGACCAGGCCACTCTGGTCGGCGGCGAACAGCAGGTCGCCGTCCCGGGTCGGGGCCAGCGGATAGCCGCCCTGACCGATGCCGTCGCCGACCTGTCCTTCCCACAGGGTCTCGACGCTGGTGGTGCCCGCGGTGTCGCCGAGCTCCTTGGGCGGATACTCGGGCTCCACCTGGCCGGCGCAGCCGGTCAGCAGGCCGAGCGCGGCGGTGGCGGCGATGGCGAGTGTGGTCTTGCTCATGAGGTCTCCTCGACGCCCAGATCGTCCAGTTTGAGTTGCACACCGTAGAGCGGCTGGTCGCCGGTCTCGGAGAGGCTCAGGGCTTCCTGCCAGGCCTCGCGGGCGGCGTCGCGGTCGCCGAGCGCCAGATGGGCGTCGCCGCGGATGTCGGCGCGCTGGGCGGCCAGCGGGGTCGGCAGGTCGCCGTCGAGGGTCGCCAGCGCCGCCTCGGCGTCGTCGCCGGCCAGCTGCAGGCGCGCCAGGCGCAACCGCGCCACGCCCTGCAGGTAGGGGCGGTCGCCCTCGGCGACCAGCGCCTCCAGGGTGGCTTCGGCGGCGTCCAGCTCGCCGGCGCCCACGGCCACGCGGGCGTCCATCAGGCGCGCCAGGTCGGCGTAGAGGCTGTCGCCGTGATCCTCGACCAGGCTCGTCGTCAGCTCGTCGATGCGCTGGCGGGCGCCGTCGTCCAGGCTGTCCTGGCTGCTCAGGGTCAGCACCTGCTGGTAGGTGGCCGAGGCCGCCTCGGCCTGGCCGGTCTGGTAGTCCTGCCAGGCGTTCCAGCCGAAGACCCCGGCGGCGGCGATCGCCGCGCCGGCGATCAGCGAGGTGCCGTTCTCCTTCCACCAGCGCTTGATCGCTTCGACCTGTTCTTCTTCCGTTCTCATCTCCGCCACGGGCGGTCTCCTTGTCGGTTCCAGAGCGTCAGGCGTCGCCTGCCAGCAGGGAGGCGAGGGTATCGGCGAGGGCGTCCTGGTCGAGGCGCTGCTGTTCGCGGTCCTCGCGCAGGAACTTCAGCGTCACGGCGTTCTCGGCCAGCTCGTCCTCGCCCAGCAGCAGGGCCAGGCGGGCGCCGCTCTTGTCGGCCTTCTTGATGCGGCTCTTGAAGCTGCCGCCGCCGCAGTGCAGCTGCACGCCGAGCTCGGGCCGCGCCTCGCGCAGGCGCTCGCCCAGCAGCAGGGCGGCCGACTCGGTGGCGTCGCTCATCGGCAGCAGGTAGACGTCCAGGTCGCCGCGGGCCTCGTCGGGCACGAGGTCCAGGGTGTCGAGCAGCAGGATCAGGCGCTCGATGCCCATGGCGAAGCCGACCGCCGGCACGGCCTTGCCGCCGAGCTGCTCGACCAGGCCGTCGTAGCGGCCGCCGGCGCACACCGTGCCCTGGCTGCCCAGCGCGGTGGTGGTCCACTCGAAGACGGTGCGCGAGTAGTAGTCCAGGCCGCGGACCAGCCGCGGGTTGACCACATAGGCGATGCCAGCGGCGTCGAGCATGGCGGTCAGGCGCTCGAAGTGCCGCTTCGATTCCTCGTCCAGGTGGTCCATCAGCCGCGGCGCGTCGGCCAGCATCGGGGCCATGTCCGGGTTCTTGGAGTCGAGGATGCGCAGCGGGTTGGTCTCGAGCCGGCGGCGGGAGTCCTCGTCGAGCACGTCCAGGTGCTGCTGGAAGTAGGCCACCAGGGTGTCGCGGTAGGCGGCGCGCGCCTCCGGCGAGCCCAGGGAATTGAGCTCCAGGGTGACGTGCTCGAACAGGCCGAGCTGCTTCCACAGCCGCGCCGAGAGCAGGATCAGCTCGGCGTCGATGTCCGGGCCCTCGAGGCCGAAGGTCTCCACGCCGACCTGATGGAACTGCCGGTAGCGGCCCTTCTGCGGGCGCTCGTGGCGGAACATCGGGCCCTGGTACCACAGCCGCTGGGTCTGGTTGTGCAGCAGGCCATGCTCCATGGCGGCGCGCACGCAGCTCGCGGTGCCCTCGGGACGCAGCGTCAGGCTGTCGCCGTTGCGGTCCTCGAAGGTGTACATCTCCTTCTCGACGATGTCGGTGACCTCGCCGATGGAGCGCTTGAACAGCGCGGTCTGCTCGACGATGGGGGTGCGGATCTCGTCATAGCCGTAGCGGCTCATGAGGGTGCGCACCTGGCCCTCGAAGTACTGCCACAGCGGGGACTGCTCCGGCAGCAGGTCGTTCATGCCACGAATGGCCTGGATCTTCTTGCTCAATGCTGGCTCCTTGTCGGTACGCCTCAGGCGTCCCGGGCGATGACATCCTGCTCGGCTTGCTCTTTCTCGCGGACCTTGTCGCGGATCATCCGCTCGAGGTCGTCGACCAGGTGGTCGTTGCGCAGCTTGCTGGCGGGCTTGCCGTCGATGTAGACGAGGTTGGCGGGGCTGCCGCCGGTCAGGCCGATGTCGCTTTCCTTGGCCTCGCCCGGGCCGTTGACGACGCAGCCGATGACCGAGACGTCGAGCGGCGTGAGCACGTCGTCGAGGCGTTCCTCGAGTTCGTTCATGGTGCCGATGACGTCGAAGTTCTGGCGCGAGCAGCTCGGGCAGGCGACGAAGTTGATGCCCTTGGCCCGCAGGCGCAGGCTCTTAAGCATGTCGAAGCCGACCTTGATCTCCTCGACCGGATCGGCCGCCAGCGACACGCGGATGGTGTCGCCGATGCCGTCCATCAGCAGCATGCCGAGGCCGATGGACGACTTGACGGTGCCCGAGCGCAGCCCGCCGGCCTCGGTGATGCCGAGGTGCAGCGGCTGCTCGATGCGAGCGGCGAGATCGCGGTAGGCGGCCACGGCCATGAACACGTCGGAGGCCTTGACGCTGACCTTGAAGTCGGGGAAATCGAGGCGCTCGAGGTGGTCGATGTGGCGCATCGCGGACTCGACCAACGCTTCCGGGGTCGGCTCGCCGTATTTCTTCTGCAGGTCCTTCTCCAGCGAACCGGCGTTGACGCCGATGCGGATCGGGATGCCGTTGTCGCGGGCGGCGCTGACCACGGCCTGGACGCGGTCCTCGCGGCCGATGTTGCCGGGGTTGATGCGCAGGCAGTCGACGCCGAGCTCGGCGACGCGCAGGGCGATGCGGTAGTCGAAGTGGATATCCGCGACCAGCGGGACGTCGACCTCGCGCTTGATGCGGCCGAAGGCCTCGGCGGCGTCCATGGTCGGCACCGAGACGCGCACGATGTCGGCGCCGGCCGTTTCCAGCTGGCGGATCTGTGCCACGGTGGCCGCCACGTCGAGCGTGTCGGTGTTGGTCATGCTCTGGACGGAGATGGGGGCGCCGCCGCCGACCGGCACCTTGCCGACATGGATGCGGCGTGACTGGCGACGGGTAATGGGCGATGTAGCGTGCATGGTCGGACTCATTCTCCCAGAGTGAAACGGGCGACGTTGTTGGCGCCGGTGCGCGTGGTCAGGTCCACGGGCTCGCCGCGCCAGCTCAGCTCGACGCCGGTGGCGTTGCCGACGGTCAGGCGGAAGGGCGGTTCGCCCTCGACGGTGGCCGAGGTGCCGGGCTGCTGGAGGCCGACGAAGACGCGCGCGTCGGTGGCGTCGAAGATCTCGGTCCAGGACTGCTCGTTGAAGGTCAGCTCCAGCACCCCCGGGTCTGTGGACGGCTCGGCGGCGGTCTCGCGGCCGTCGTCGGCGTCGCTGCTGTCGTCGGCCGCGACATCGGTGTCGGCGTCGGCGGTGGCCGGCTCGTCGCCGTCGGCGGCTGCTGCGTCGGCGGCGGACTCGCCCGCGCTGTCGGCGGCGTCGGTGCCGGCGTCAGTTTCGGCATCGGCCTCCTCGGCGCGGGTGGTGGCGACCTCCTGGGTCCAGTCGCCGGGGGCGTCGCCGCCCTCGGTGATGGTGGTGCCGTCGAGGCTGTCCACCGCCACCGGGGCGTTGTCGCCCGGCGTGGGCGGCTCGCTGCCGCCGCGGCTCTGCCACCACATCAGGGTCAGGCCGACCATGCCGGCGATCACCAGCAGGGTGGCCAGCCGGAACAGCCAGGCGCCGAGCTTGGAGGGCGGCTTGTTGACCACGTGCACGGGGGTGACCTTGCTCTCCTGCTCCTCGCCGCCGCTGCGGGCACGGTAGGCGGCCAGCACCGGCGCGGGGTCGATGCCCAGCAGGTTGGCGTAGCTGCGCAGGTAGCCACGACGATAGGTGGCGATCGGCACCTCTTCGTAGTCGTCGCGTTCCAGGCCGTCGATCACGGCCGGACGCAGATTCAGGGCCTCGGCGACCTCATCGCGCGACAGCGCCATGGCTTCGCGCTGGCGGCGCAGCAGCTCGCCGGGCGAGGCGGCAACGTCGGGCTCCGAATAAGGGGTGTCGCTCATGGCGTAGCATCCTTCATGGGAAAACGGGGTCAGGGTGCGTCACCGGATACCGCCGACCGCCCGCCACGCGCGCCCGCCAGGTCCGCCGACAGCTGCCGCGTCGCCGGCGAGGGGCCGGCCAGGCGCAGGTAGCTCTCGAGCTGCTGCTCGGCGATCGCGTAGCGGCCCTGGTCGACTTCGAGCTGGGCGAGGCGCAGATAGCTGTCCGCGCGCCGCGGATCGATGCTCTGGGCCCGCTGCAGGCTGCGGCGGGCGGCCTCGACGTCGCCGAGTCGTCGCTGGCACTGGCCAAGGTTGGTGAACAGCTGGGCGCGATTGGCGTACTGGGTATCGGCGGCGGCCTGCTCGAGCTGGTGGCAGGCCTCGCGGATGCGCCCCTGATCATACAGGAAGGCGGCATAGTTGTTGCGCGCCCGTGTCAGGTCGGGGTCGGCGTCGAGCGCCCGCCGGAAGGTCTCGTCGGCGAGCGCGTCCTCGCCCTGGCGCTGGTAGACGATGGCCATGGCCTGCAGCGCCTCGGGGGCATCGGCATCGATCTCCAGGGCGCGGTCCAGGGCCGACAGCGCGCGAGGCAGGTTGTTGCGCTCCAGGTAGGCGGTGCCGAGCCGGGTATAGGCGGCGACGGGATCGCCGCTCTCGGCCGCGGGCGTGGTCGCGCCGGGCTGGGTGGCACAGCCGGTCAGCCAGAGGGCGCTCGCCAGGACGACGGTGACGGATAACTGTCGGAAACCGGGCGGGCGGCGTGTCATGGCATCCTCGCTGGGCGGCGGCACGGGCCTGTCGGCCGTTGGTGAAAAAGGCCCGACCATCAAAGCGTCGTGCCCGGTTGAAGTCAAGGCGCTCCCGGAGCTCAGTCGGCGTCGATCTGGATCGACTGGATGTAGCGCGCGTGGCGCTTGGTGCGATCCTTGACCCGGCCCACCAGCTGGCCGCAGGCGGCGTCGATGTCATCGCCGCGGGTGGAGCGGACCGGGGCGGTGTAGCCCAGGTCGGCCAGCCACTGCTGGAAACGCATGGTCTGGTTGCGCGACGGCTTCTCGTAGCCCGAGTGCGGGAACGGATTGAACGGGATCAGGTTGATCTTGCACGGCAGCTCCTTGAGCAGCTCGGCGAGCTCCCGGGCGTGCTGCTGCTGATCGTTGACGTCCTTGATCAGGGTGTACTCGATGGTCACCACGCGGGTGTCGTCGCACTTGCCCAGGTAGCGCTGGCAGGCGTCGAGCAGAGTACGGATGTCGTACTTGCGGTTGAGCGGCACCAGCTCGTTGCGCAGCTCGTCGTTGGCGGCGTGCAGCGAGATGGCCAGGCTCACGTCGAGCTCGTCGCCGAGGCGGTCGAGCATCGGCACCACGCCCGAGGTGGAGAGCGTGACGCGGCGCTTGGAGAGGCTGTAGCCGTTGTCGTCGAGCATCAGCTTCATGGCCGGCACGACGTTGTCGTAATTCAGTAGCGGTTCGCCCATGCCCATCATCACCACGTTGGTGACCGGACGATTGGCGGTGTCCTTGCGCGGGCCGAAGCTGTTGCTGGCGACCCACACCTGGCCGATGATCTCGGCGGCGGTGAGGTTGCGCTGGAAGCCCTGCTTGCCGGTGGAGCAGAAGCTGCAGTCCAGCGAGCAGCCGACCTGGGACGAGACACACAGGGTGCGGCGCTTGCCGTTCTCGGCGGGGATCAGCACGGTTTCCACGTAGCTGCCGTCCTCCACTTCCAGCACCCACTTGCGGGTGCCATCGCTGGAGGTGCCCTCGTAGACCACGCCGGGGCCGCGGATCTCGGCGACTTCCTCGAGACGCGTGCGCAGCGCCTTGGACAGGTTGGTCATGGACGCGAAGTCGTCGCAGCCCTCGTGGTGAATCCACTTCATCACCTGGGCGGCGCGGAACTTCTTCTCGCCGATGGACAGGAAGAAGGCTTCCATCTCCTCGCGCGTCATGCCGAGCAGATTGGAGCGTTGGGGTGCGGTGGTGTCGGTCATGGGCGGTCAGCGGCGTCGGTGGGGCTGGGTGCGGGGGCCGGTAGAGGCCCCCGCGCGGCAGTGAGGCTGCCCGGGGAAGAGTCGATTCAGGGCGCGGCGGCCATGAGGCCGGCCGGGAACGGCCGGCGTGGGTCATCGAGGCGCGCGCGCCGCGACGAATCGGCTTCCCTTAGCGGGAGCAGATCTCGCTGTCTTCGAAGAAGTACGCGATTTCGCGGGCCGCGGATTCCGGAGAGTCGGAACCGTGGACGGCGTTGGCGTCGATGGACTCGGCGAAGTCGGCGCGGATGGTGCCGGCTTCGGCTTCCTTCGGGTTGGTGGCGCCCATCAGGTCGCGGTTGGCGGCGATGGCGTTCTCGCCCTCCAGCACCTGCACGACGACCGGGCCGGAGGTCATGAAGCCGACCAGGGCGCCGAAGAACGGACGCTCGCTGTGCTCGGCGTAGAAGCCTTCGGCCTGCTCCTGGGTCAGCTGCAGCATCTTGGCGGCAACGATCTTCAGGCCGGCCTTCTCGAAGCGGCTCTCGATCTCGCCGATGGCGTTCTTGGCGACGGCATCGGGCTTGATGATGGACAGGGTGCGTTCAGTAGCCATGGGTGCGTTCTCCAGTCTGGGACGTCACGAGCGTTGACGGCCTCGCGCCACCCCGGGAGGGCCGGGGTGGCGCGAGGCCGGAGTAAAGAGTCATCTCGGCGCCGGGCGCCGAATTGGGCGCAGAGTATACCGTCCCCGAGCGGCGATGGACAATCGCGCGGCCGGCTCAGACGCTGAAGCTTTCGCCGCAGCCGCACTCGTCCTTGACGTTGGGATTGTTGAAGCGGAAGTAGCGGTTGAGCCCCTCCGAGACGTAGTCCACCTCGCTGCCGTCGAGCACTTCCAGCGCGTCCGGGGCCACGTAGACCCTCACGCCGTGCTCCTCGACGATGATGTCGTCGCCCGCCGCCTCGTCGGCGAAGTCGAGCACGTAGCTGTAGCCGGAGCAGCCGCTGGGCTTGACCGAGACCCGCAGGCCCAGGCCGTGGCCGCGCTCGTCGAGCACCCGGCGGATCTGGTCGGCGGCGGCGGTGGTGATCGAAAGTGTCGCCATTGTGGTTCTCCTGCGGAATCGGAGGTTCGTCGACGGCAGACCGGCGTTGCCGTGCCTGCCGTCAGCGGCGCAGCCCGGTCAGGGCGTGGCGCAGGGCCTCCAGGGTGCGGTCGATGTCGGCCTCGGTGGTGAAGCGGCCGAAGCTGAAGCGTAGTGAGGCCAGCGCCAGGCGGCGCGGCACGCCGATGCCCTTCAGGACATAGGACGGCTCGACGCTGGCGGAGTTGCAGGCCGAGCCGGTGGACAGCGCGATCTCGCGCAGCGCCATCAGCAGCGACTCGCCGTCGACGCCCTCGAAGGCCAGGTTGAGGATGTTGGGCACCGAGTGCGCGATCGCGGTGTTGCGGTGCACGCCCTCGAGGTCTTCGAGGCCGGCCAGGAAGCGGTCGCGCAGGGCGGTGATGCGGGCCTGGTCGTCCTCGCCCTCGCGGCCGGCGATGGCGAAGGCCTCGCCCATGCCGGCGATCTGATGGGTCGGCAGGGTGCCCGAGCGCATGCCGCGCTCGTGGCCGCCGCCGTGGATCAGCGCCTCGAGGCGCAGGTCCGGGTCGCGCTTCACGTAGAGCGCGCCGACCCCCTTGGGGCCGTAGGCCTTGTGCCCGGACAGCGACATCAGGTCGATGCCCTGGGCCGCCACGTCGAGGGCGATGCGGCCGGTGGCCTGGGCGGCATCGGTGTGGAAGACCGCGCCGCCGGCGTGGGCGACCTCGGCCAGCGCGGCGATGTCGTTGAGGGTGCCGAGCTCGTTGTTCACCGCCATCAGCGACACTAGCACGGTGTCCTCGCGCATGGCGCCCCGCAGCGCCTCGGGGGTGATGCGGCCGTCGTGCTCTGGCTCAAGCCAGGTCACCTCGAAGCCTTCCCGCTCGAGCGCATGGGCGGTGTCGACCACGGCCTTGTGCTCGATGGTGGAGGTCACCAGATGACGGCCGCGCTCGCGATTGGCACGCATGACGCCGGTCAGCGCCAGGTTGTCGGCCTCGGTGGCGCCGCTGGTCCAGACGATCTCGCGCGGGTCGGCGCCGATCAGGTCGGCGACCTGGCGGCGTGCGCTCTCCACCGCCTGTTCGGCCTGCCAGCCGGGCATGTGGCTGCGCGAGGCCGGGTTGGCGAAGGTGCCTTCCAGGGTCAGATAGCGGCTCATCACCTCGGCGACCCGCGGGTCGACGGGGGTGGTGGCGGCATAATCGAGGTAGACGGATGCGCTCATGGAATCGGACCGGTAAGGGGTTCAGGGCGAGACGGTGGGGATCTGGTCGTCGTCGAGGCGGCGCCGCTGGCGTTCGGCGATGCGCTGGAAGGCCTCGCGACCGGCCAGCTGGCCCAGGGTCACGCCTTCGAGGTAGCCGTGAATCTGGTCGGACAGCTCGTTCCACAGATGGTGGGTCAGGCAGGTGTCGCCCTGCTGACAGTCCGACAGCCCGCCGCAGCGGGTGGCGTCCACCGATTCGTTGACCGCATCGATCACCCGGGCCACCGAGATGGCGTCCGGCGCCAGCGCCAGCAGGTAGCCGCCGCCCGGACCACGCACGCTGTCCACCAGGCCGCCGCGCCGCAGGCGGGCGAACAGCTGCTCGAGATAGGACAGCGAGATTTCCTGGCGACGCGAGATGTCGGCGAGGCTGGTCGGACCCTCGTCGGCGTGCATGGCCAGGTCGAGCATGGCGGTGACGGCGTAGCGTCCCTTGGTGGTCAGGCGCATGGGGGCATTACCTCGGGGCCGGCGCGGGGCTCGGCCAGCCGCGAGGCGGGCCGATTCCGGCGGCGTCGGATCGGGTCAATATTATGGGGAAACCCGAGTATGGCGGTCAACCATTCTGGCGGTGGCGGGCGGCGCGCTCCCGCCGCTCGCCGTCGGCGTCGTCCCGTTCGTCCGCGTCCTTGTCGTCCTGCTGCGGGCCGCAGCAGCTGTCGACGTCGGCGAGGATATTGGCGAAGTCCTCGTCGCGCAGCTCGGGCAGGTGGCTGTCGCGGAAGCCGGCGTCGATGTGGCGCAGGGTGGTGCACATGCGCTCGAGGCGCTCGTCCACCGCGTGCATGTGATCGAGCATGGCCTGCATCGAGCGGGCCACCGGGTCCGGCATGTCCTGGCTGACGCCGTAGGCGTCGAAGCCGAACTTGCGGCGCATGGCCTCGCGGCGCTCGGGATCGACCTCGAGCGGGGTGACGGTGTCGGGTTCGTCGCGCTTGACCACCTTGCCGGGGATGCCGACCACGGTGGCGCCGGTCGGCACCTCCTTGGTGATCACGGCGTTGGAGCCGACCTTGGCCCCGGCGCCGACGGTGAACGGGCCGAGGATCTTGGCCCCGGCGCCGACGATCACGCCGTCCTCCAGGGTCGGGTGGCGCTTGCCCTTGTTCCAGCTGGTGCCGCCCAGGGTCACGCCCTGGTAGAGGGTGACGTCGTCGCCGACCTCGGCGGTCTCGCCGATCACCACGCCCATGCCGTGGTCGATGAAGAAGCGCCGGCCGATGGTCGCCCCGGGGTGGATCTCGATGCCGGTGAACCAGCGCGCCAGGCTCGACAGGGTGCGCGCCAGCCACTTGAGGTTCTTCTGCCACAGCCGGTGGCTGAGCCGATGGACGAGCAGGGCGTGCAGTCCGGGATAGTTGGTGAGCACTTCCAGGAAGTTGCGCGCCGCCGGGTCACGGTCGAATACGCTGTTGATGTCTTCGCGCAGACGTTGAAACATGCGGCGGTCCTTGGTTGAAGAGCCAGGCGTTGCGGGGCAAGCGGCCGAACGAGAGCGGTAACCTGTTAATAGTGGGGGTGCGGCGGGCCGGCTTCAAGCCGTGGCCCGCCGCGCCCCGGCATCGCGTCAGTCGCCCTCGGGCCCGCGCGAGGCACGCTCGCCGGTGGCGGGCTGCTCCGGCCGGGCGAGCTTCTCGGTGTTCGAGAGGATGCCGCGCAGGATGTTGAGCTCCATGCGTTCCGGGCGCGCGCGCAGCGTGAAGCGACGCAGCCGCGCCATCAGCTGGCGGGGCTGGGCCGGGTCATGGAAGCCGATCGCGATCAGGGTGCGCTCGAGGTGCGTGAAGTAGTGCTCCAGCTCCTCGTGGCTGGCCAGCGGCTGGGCGTCGTCCTTCTCCGCCGGCGCCTCGCCGTGTGCCATCCACGTCAGCCGGCACTCGTAGGCCAGCACCTGCACCGCCGCGGCCAGGTTCAGCGAGCTGAAGTCCGGGTTGGTGGGGATGTGCACGTGGGCGTGGCAGCGCTGCAGCTCGGCGTTGGTCAGGCCGCTGTCCTCGCGACCGAAGACCAGCGCCACGCGGCCGTCCGCGGCGGCCAGCTCCTCGGGCAGCCGCTCGCCCAGCGCGCGGGGCGTGATCATCGGCCAGGGCAGGGTGCGCGAGCGGGCGCTGGCACCGACCACCAGGGTGCAGTCGGCGACCGCCTCCTCCAGGGTCTCCACGGTGCGGGCGGCGTGGACCAGCGCATCGGCGCCGGAGGCGCGGGAGACGGTATCGGCGGTGAGCGGCTCGCAGCGCGGCGCCACCAGGGCCAGGTCCGCCAGGCCCATGTTGTGCATGGCGCGGGCGGTGCCGCCGATGTTGCCGGGATGGCTGGTGCCGATCAGGACGATGCGGATGCGCTCGAGCATGGGGAGAGCCTGCCTGGTATTGCGTCGATGGTGGAGGAGCGAGAGTCTAGCATGGCGTGGCTTTGCGTGGCGCGGCACCCGTGCTTCTGCTAGGATGCGCGCCGATCTCCGTTCTTTAACACCACCGACTCCCCAAGGCCCGATCATGCATCCGATGGTCCAGTACGCCCTGCGTGCCGCACGCAGCGCCGGCGAACAGTTTCTGCGTATCCGTGAGCGTATCGAGAACGCCCACGAAGAACACAATCTCGACAAGCTGCTCGAGGACACCGCCCGCAACGCCGAGGCGCTGATCACCCGCCAGCTGTCCCGTGGCTACCCCCAGCACGGCGTCGTCGGCCGCTACACGCCGCACCGCGCCGGCGAAGGCGAGGGCGCCGACGTGCTGTGGCGCATCGAACCCTTCCACGGCTATTCCAACCTGGCCGTCGCCGCGCCGAGCTTCGCGCTGTCGCTGGTGTGCCTGGTCAAGGGCCGCCCGGAGCATGCGGTGGTGATCTGCCCCTTCAGCGATGACGAGTACCTGGCCAGCCGCGGCCGCGGTGCCCAGCTCAACGGCAAGCGCCTGCGCGTCTCCAAGGCCACCGCGATTCCCGGCTCCCGCCTCGCCATGAGCCTGCCGGAGAGCTGGGTCCGCGAGCGCCAGCTGCCGTCCTACCTGACCGTCACCCAGCAGCTGGCGCCGCAGGTGGACCTGATGCGCGCCTCCGGCTGCGGCCTGCTGGACCTCGCCGAGCTGGCCGCCGGCCGCGTCGACGCCGCCTTCGTGATGGGTATCGACGAGCAGGACCTGCTGGTCGGCTCGCTGCTGCTCAAGGAGACCGGTGCCCTGCAGGGCACGCCGGACGGCCAGCCCTCGGTGACCACCGACGGTCAGCTGATGGCCGCCGGGCCGCGGATGTTCAAGGCTCTGTTGAAGCAGCTCAAGCCGCACTTCTGAGGAAACGCCGATTTCTTGCTGCGCTCGCGACAGAAATCTGCATTCCCTCGTCCGAGATGGTGTTGTTGTTGGAATCTCAGGGCGATCGAGACGCCCCCGCGGCCTTGCCGCGGGGGCGTCTCGCGTTTCCGGGCAACAGCGACAGAAGTATGACGTTCTCGAGACTGTTCTGCGCGCGTCACTGGGTGTAGCTTTGGGGAGGTCGGCGGCATTTTCGCCCCGGCTCCATGCACCCCGGCCACCCGCTCTCCCCCGGCCGGGCCATGCCCCTCATTCGCGAGAGGAGTGATGATGGAACCGCTCAGCTATTACTACTACAACGTGCTGGAAAGCCTGGAGAAGCCGTGTGACGTGCCGGCCCTGCACCTCCAGGAAGGCTATGACCTGCTGTACCGCTACGGCGGCCGGGTCGAGATGGACCTGATCCGTCGCGCCGAGGCGGCCAGCGCGAATGGCGAGCCCTACCACTGGCACGAGGCGCTGGACGACGAGCAGCGCGGCAAGCTTCGTCGCGCCCTGGCCGACGAGAATCCGGCCAAGATCCTCAAGGTGATGCAGCGCAACGGCTACGCCGGGGTGCTCTATCATCATGCCCGCGAAGTCTTCGCCCCCGATGCGGCCGACGAGGCGCAGGGCGTCGCCTAGGCATTCCCCGGGCGACCCCCGACGCCGCCCACCCGGCGGCACGCGGACCGAGAAGCCCCCGGCGACCCCGGGGGCTTTTTGCTGCCTGGCGGGCGAGGCTGCCTCGTCAGTGGGTGGCGCGGGCCAGTTCCTGCCTCAGCCACTCGATCAGCCGATCGATGTCCCGCCGCGGGGCGCCCGCCGGCAGCCACAGCCCGAGCCGGGCCGGGGTCTCGATGAAGCCCCAGGGCGCGATCAGCCGGCCGGTGCGCAGGTCCTCCTCCACCAGGTAGGACGGCGCGATGGCCACGCCCAGGCCCACCAGTGCCGCCTCGAGCATGTAGTGGAGGTGCTCGAAGGACTGGTCGTGGCGCATCGTCGCGGGGTCCAGCCCCCTGGCCGCGAACCACTGCGACCAGGCCTGGGGCCTCGACCGGGTGTGCAGCATCGGCAGCGTGGTCAGGTCGGCGGCGGGTGGGGGGGCATCGGAGGCGGGCGCGTCGAGCCGCTCCGGCGCCAGCACCGGCCCCATGCGTTCCGGCGCCAGCTCGACCACCCGCACCCCGTCGGGCCAGGGCGGCTCGGCGAAGCGCAGCACGGCGTCGACGTCGGTGCCGAGCCGGCCGGCCACCTCCTCGTCGGCGGTGAGGTGCAGGTTCAGCTCCGGGCACTGGGCCTTCAGCCGATCCAGCCGGGGAATGAACCAGCGGGCCAGGAAACTGCCCGGGCAGCCGAGCACCAGCGGCGCCTCCGAGGCGCGCCGGCGCAGCTGGGTGCAGGCCTGGCCGAGGCGCTCGAAGGCCTGTGAGGTCGAGGCACGCAGCAGCTCGCCCTCCTGGGTCAGCGCCAGGCCGCGGCCCTGGCGCCGGAACAGCGTCACGCCGAGCTGTTCCTCGAGCTGCTTGAGCTGGCGGCTGACCGCTCCATGGGTGACGTGAAGCGCCTCGGCGGCGCGCGTGACGCTCAGCGTGCGGGCCGTCTCGTCGAAGGCGCGCAGGGCATTCAGCGAGGGCAGTCGATCACTCAAGGCGGGCTCCTGACATGTCAGCTTTTCTCACAGATTAGCGAGCAATGATCGCTTATCACAGGGGGCGGTGCGATTTATCGTGGTGTCCATTCCCCACTGATCGTCAGGAGTCGTCACCATGGGTCTGCCACACCCCACCGCCGAGATCGCCCCCGATGCCGATGGCTTCTTCGGCCGCTTCGGTGGCCGCTTCGTCGCCGAAACCCTGATGCCGCTGATCCTCGAGCTGCAGGAAGCCTACGCGTCGGCCAAGCAGGATCCCGAGTTCCACGCCGAGCTGGACGCGCTGCGCCGCGACTACATCGGTCGCGAGAGCCCGCTGTACCTCGCCGAGCGGCTGACCGAGGCGCTCGGTGGCGCGCGGATCTATCTCAAGCGCGAAGACCTGATGCATACCGGCGCGCACAAGATCAACAACTGCATCGGCCAGGTGCTGCTGGCCCGGCGCATGGGCAAGCGGCGCATCATCGCCGAGACCGGCGCCGGCATGCACGGCGTGGCCACCGCCACCGTGGCGGCCCGCTTCGGCATGGAATGCATCATCTACATGGGCAGCACCGACATCGATCGCCAGCAGCCCAACGTGCAGCGCATGAAGCTGCTGGGCGCCAAGGTGATCCCGGTGACCAGCGGCACCGGCACCCTGAAGGATGCGATGAACGATGCCCTGCGCGACTGGGTGACCAACGTCGCGGACACCTTCTACATCATCGGCACCGTGGCCGGCCCGCACCCGTATCCGGCCATGGTGCGCGACTTCCAGTCCGTGATCGGCCAGGAGGCGCGCGAGCAGCTCGCCGAGAAGGAGGGCCGGCTGCCCGATTCGCTGGTGGCCTGCATCGGCGGCGGCTCCAACGCCATGGGCCTGTTCCACCCCTTCCTCGAAGACGAGAGCGTGCGCCTGATCGGCGTGGAAGCCGCCGGCGAAGGGCTGGAGACCGGCAAGCACGCGGCCAGCCTGCAGGGCGGCAGCCCCGGCGTGCTGCACGGCAACCGCACCTTCCTGCTGCAGTCCGCCGAGGGCCAGATCACCGACGCGCACTCGATCTCGGCGGGCCTCGACTATCCGGGCATCGGCCCCGAGCACGCCTGGCTGCACGAGGTCGGCCGCGCCGAATACGTCGCCGTGACCGACGACCAGGCGCTGGACGCCTTCAAGACCCTGTGCCGCCTGGAAGGCATCATCCCCGCGCTGGAGTCGTCCCACGCCATCGCCCACGCGATCAAGCTGGCGCCGACGCTGCCCGAGGACCACGTGATGGTGCTGAACCTGAGCGGGCGCGGCGACAAGGACATGACCACCGTCACCGAACGCCTGGCCGACGAGCTGGCAGACGACGCACCGGCAGAATGAGGAGAGAGACGATGACCCAACGCCACGACCGCATCGCGCGCCGCTTCGACGCGCTCAAGGCCGCCGACCGCGCCGGCCTCGTCACCTTCATCAGCGCCGGCGATCCCGACTACGCCACCAGCCTCGAGACCCTGCTAGAGCTGCCCGAGGCGGGCGCCGACGTGATCGAGCTGGGCATGCCGTTCACCGACCCGATGGCGGACGGCCCCTCCATCCAGGCCTCCACGCTGCGCGCCCTGGAGGGCGGGCAGACCATGGCCAAGACCCTGGACATGGTGCGCGCCCTGCGTGAGCGCGACGACGCCACGCCGGTGGTGCTGATGGGCTACTACAACCCCATCTACTGCCGGGGCGTCGAGGCCTTCCTCGCCGAGGCCGCCGAGGCCGGCGTGGACGGACTGATCGTGGTCGACCTGCCGCCGGAGCACGATGCCGAGCTGTGCCTGCCGGCAAAGGCCCACGGCCTCGACTTCATCCGCCTGGCGACCCCGACCACCGATGCCAAGCGCCTGCCGCTGGTGCTCGAGAACACCTCGGGCTTCCTCTACTACGTCTCCAGCACCGGCGTGACCGGCGCCGCCGCGCCGTCCGCCGAGCGCTTGGCGCAGGAGGTCGAGGCCATCCGCGCGCACTCCGCGCTGCCGATCGGCGTCGGCTTCGGCATCCGCACCCCCGAGCAGGCCGAGCGCATCGCCCGCTTCGCCGATGCCGTGGTGGTCGGCTCGGCGCTGACCGACACCGTGGCCGCGGCCGAGAGCCCCGCCGAGGCCTCGCGCGGCGTGCTCGAGCTGACCCGCTCGCTGGCCGGCGCGGTGCGCCGCGCCCGGGAGACGGCCGAGGCCTGAGCCTCGTCTCCGCCTGGCCCACCGCTACAACGAAAAAAGCCACCCCGAGGGGTGGCTTTTTGGTGGGCGCGAGGCGGCCGGCCGTCAGGGCAGCTCCTCGGCCTCCGGGTCTTCCTTCTTGGTCGGGATCAGATCCTCGCGGCTGAGCTTCAGCGGCAGCAGCAGGGCCGCGGCCACGTAGATCGACGAGAAGGTACCGACACCGATGCCGATGATCAGCGCCACGGCGAAGTTGTGGATCATGTCGCCGCCCAGGGTCACCAGCGCCAGCAGCACCAGCAGGGTGGTGCCGGAGGTGGCCAGGGTCCGCGACAGGGTCTGGTTGATCGCCTCGTTGAAGATCGCCGGCATGTCGTCGATGCGCGACTTGCGGATGTTCTCGCGGATGCGGTCGTAGACCACGATGGTGTCGTTGAGCGAGTAGCCGATCACCGCCAGCACCGCCGCCAGCACCGTGAGGTCGAACTCGAAGCCGAACAGGGCGAAGGCGCCGATCACGATCACCACGTCGTGGATCAGGGCCAGCAGGGCGCCGAGGGCGAACTTGTACTGGAAGCGGAAGGCGACGTAGAGCATCACGATGCCCAGCGCCACCAGCATGCCCATGCCGCTCTGGTCGCGGAGCTGGTCGCCGACCTGGGCGCCGACGAACTCGGCGCGCACCAGGTCGACGCTGGCGCCGCCCTGCTTCAGCAGGTCGACCACCTGGTCGCCGACGCCGGCGTCGAAGGCCTGCTGCAGGCGGATCAGCACCTCGGTGGAGGCGCCGAAGGTCTGCACCGCCACGTCCTGGAAGCCGGCGGCCTCCAGGGCCTCACGCACGCTGGCCAGCGCCGGCGCGGTGGCGTAGCGGACCTCGATCAGGGTGCCGCCGGTGAAGTCCAGGCCCAGGTTGAGCCCGTTGATCAGCAGGGCGACGATCGACGCCAGCAGCATCAGCCCGGAGGCAATGAAGGCCAGCCGGCGTTTGCCCATGAAGTCGAGCTGTCGATTGATGAACGATTGCATGGCCTTCTCCTAAATCCAGAGCTTCTTCATGGGCTTGCGGCCGTACCACAGGTTGACCATGGCGCGGGTCACCATCAGCGAGGTGAACAGCGAGGTCAGGATGCCCAGCGACAGCGTCACGGCGAAGCCCTTGACCGGGCCGGTGCCGATCGAGAACAGGATCAGCGCCACCAGCAGGGTGGTGATGTTGGCGTCCACGATCGAGGTGAAGGCGCGCTCGTAGCCGGCGTGGATGGCCTGCTGGGCCGAGAGTCCGCCGCGCATCTCCTCGCGTATGCGCTCGAAGATCAGCACGTTGGCGTCCACCGCCATGCCCAGGGTCAGCACGATACCGGCGATGCCGGGCAGCGTCAGCGTGGCGCCGAGCAGCGACATGGCCGCCACCAGCAGCACCAGGTTGAAGGCCAGCGCGATGTTGGCGATCACCCCGAACGCCTTGTAGCGGATCAGCATGAAGGCCACGACCAGCAGCAGGCCGATCTGCACCGAGAGGATGCCGCGCTCGATGTTCTTCTCGCCGAGGCTCGGCCCGATGGTGCGTTCCTGGGCGAAGTAGATCGGTGCGGCCAGGGAGCCCGAGCGCAGCAGCAGCGCCAGGTCGGCCGCCTCGGTGGGCGAGTCGAGCCCGGTGATGCGGAAGCTGTTGCCCAGCGCGCTCTGGATGGTGGCCAGGCTGATGATGCTGCGCTCGGTGTAGGGCGAGCGAACGACGGTCTCCTCGCCGTCCTCCATCACCGTGCGTTCGCGGGTCTTGTGCTCGATGAACAGCACCGCCATGTTGCGCCCGATGTTGGTGCGGGTGGCGCGGTTCATCAGGGTGCCGCCGGTGCCGTCCAGGTTGATGTTCACCTGGGGGCGACCGTTCTCGTCGAAGCTGCGGTTGGCATTCGAGACGCTGTCGCCGGTGATGATGACGTCACGCATCAGGCTGGCGGTACGCGCTTCGTTGCGGAATTCGTAGCTCTCGGTCTCGGCCTCCGGGGTGTCCGGGCGCGCCTCGAGGCGGAACTCCAGGTTGGCGGTGGCGCCGACGATGCGCTTGGCGGCGGCGGTGTCCTGCACGCCGGGCAGCTCGACGACGATGCGCGCCGGCCCCTGGCGCTGCACCAGCGGCTCGGCCACGCCCAGCTCGTTGACGCGATTGCGCAGCGTGGTCAGGTTCTGGTTGACCGCGTAGTCCTGGATTTCCTGCACGGCGGTATCGGTCAGCGTCATGGCCAGGCCGGCGCCGCGGTCGCGCTCGAGGTCGCTGTACTCGAACTCGGGGAAGTCGCGGCTGATCAGGCTGCGGGCCTCGTCGCGGTCTTCCTCGTTCATGAAGTCCATGGCGATCGAGCGTTCCTCGACCTCGGTGTTGCGGTAGCGGATCCGCTCGTCGCGCAGGGTCTCGCGCATGGCGCTGGCGTTGACCTCGAGACGCTGGGTCAGCGCCGCTTCCATGTCGACCTCGAGTAGGAAGTGCACGCCGCCGCGCAGGTCCAGGCCCAGGGTCATGGGGGAGGCGGCCAGCGATTCCAGCCAGCTCGGCGTGGACTCGGCCAGGTTCAGCGCCACGACGTAGTCGTCGCCCAGGGCCTCGCTGAGCATGTCGCGAGCCTGGATCTGTTCGTCGGCGTTGTCGAGGCGGATTAGGACGCTGCCGGCGTCGCGTTCGACGGAGCGGATGTCGATGTCGGCGTCGGTCAGGGAGCCCTCGAGGCGCTCGAGCTGGCGCTCGTCGAGAGTGAAGTCGCCCCCGTCACTGCTGATCTGTACCGCCGGATCCTCGGGGAAGAGGTTGGGGAGGGAGTAGATCAGGCCGACGGAGAGCACGAGGAGTATCAGCAGATACTTCCACAGGGGATAACGATTGAGCATGGGGGCCCTGCCCTCAGGTTGCTGATGATGGGACGGACGCTGCGCCATCACGAGCACCGGGCGGAGCCGGTCGGCCGGGCCCCGCCTCGGTGGTCGCAGGGCAGCCCGCACGGCCGGGTGGTCGTGCGGGCGCGGGGCATCCGATCAGATGGACTTGAGTGTGCCCTTGGGCAGAACGGACGCCACGGCGGTCTTCTGGACGCTGACCTCGGTGCCTTCGGCGATTTCCATGGCCAGGAACTCGCTGTCGTCGCTGACCTTGGTGATGCGGCCCATGATGCCGCCGCCGATGACGATCTCGTCACCCTTGGACAGGCCGGCGATCAGCTGCTTGTGCTGCTTGGCCCGCTTGGCCTGGGGGCGCCACAGCAGGAAGTAGAAGATCAGCACGAAGCCGACCAGCATCACGATCTGGGCGATGCCACCGCCCGGAGCGGCGCCAGCGTCCTGGGCCATGGCCGGGGAAATGAGGAAGTCCAGCATGTACGACGATCTCCTGAGTCGCGGGGAAACAAGACGCCTTCCAGCGGCGCTCGACGGCCGGCCACCCGGGCCGGCCGTCGATCAATTCGGAGCGGGGGGAACCGGCAGACCGCGCTGCGCGTAGAACCCTTCCACGAAGTTCGCCAATGTACCCGCTTCGATAGCACCGCGCAAACCAGCCATCAGGCGCTGGTAATGGCGCAGATTGTGGATGGTATTGAGCATCGAGCCGAGCATCTCGCCGCAGCGGTCGAGGTGATGCAGGTAGGCGCGGGAGAAGTTCTGGCAGGTGTAGCAGTCGCACGCCTCGTCCAGCGGACGGGTGTCGTGGCGGTGCTTGGCGTTGCGGATCTTGACCGTGCCTTCATCGGTGAACAGGTGGCCGTTGCGGGCGTTGCGGGTCGGCATCACGCAGTCGAACATGTCGACGCCGCGGCGCACGCCTTCCACCAGGTCCTCCGGCTTGCCCACGCCCATCAGGTAGCGCGGCTTGTCGGCCGGCATCCACTCGGGCAGGTAGTCGAGCACCTTGATCATCTCTTCCTTGGGCTCGCCCACCGACAGGCCGCCGATGGCGTAGCCGTCGAAGCCGATCTTCTCGAGGCCCTCGAGAGACTTCTCGCGCAGCTCGGGATACATGCCGCCCTGGATGATGCCGAACAGCGCCGAGGGCGAGTCGCCGTGGGCGTCGCGGGAACGCTGGGCCCAGCGCAGCGACATCTCCATCGATTTCCTGGCTTCCTCCACGGTGGCCGGGTAGGGCGTGCACTCGTCGAAGATCATCACGATGTCCGAGCCCAGCGAGCGCTGCACGGCCATCGATTCCTCGGGGCCCATGAACACCTTGGAGCCGTCCACCGGCGAGCGGAAGTGCACGCCCTGCTCGGTGATCTTGCGCATCTCGCCGAGCGAGAAGACCTGGAAGCCGCCGGAGTCGGTGAGGATCGGCTTGTCCCACTGGGCGAAGTCGTGCAGGTCGCCGTGCTCCTCGATGACCTCGGTGCCCGGGCGCAGCCACAGGTGAAAGGTGTTGCCGAGGATGATCTCGGCGCCGATCTCCTTCACCGACTCGGGCGTCATGCCCTTGACGGTGCCGTAGGTGCCGACCGGCATGAAGGCGGGCGTCTCGACCGTTCCGCGGGGGAAGGTCAGGCGGCCGCGGCGCGCCCGGCCATCACTGGCCAGGTGCTCGAAGTTCATGAAGCATTCGTCTCGCATGGGGTCTCTCGAAATTCGTCGAAGCGGTCGGCCGGCGCACGGCCGAGCGGCTCGGTTCAGCGGGCGCGCGTCAGCAGCATCGCGTCGCCGTAGCTGAAGAAGGCGTACTCTTCGCGCACCGCCTCGCGGTAGGCGTGCATCACGGTGTCATAGCCGGCGAAGGAGGACACCAGCATCAGCAGGGTCGATTCGGGCAGGTGGAAGTTGGTGATCAGGGCGTCGACCACCCGCCAGTCGTAGCCGGGATAGATGAAGATGTCGGTCTCGCCGCTGTAGGGCGCGATCTCGCCGTCGTCGCTCTGCAGGCAGGCCGACTCCAGGCAGCGGACGCTGGTGGTGCCCACCGCGATGACGCGGTTGCCCCGGGCGCGGGCGGCGCGCACCTGCTCGTAGGCCGCCTCGGAGACCTCGATCCACTCGCTGTGCATCTCGTGGTCGCGGATGTCGTCGGCGCGCACCGGCTGGAAGGTGCCGGCGCCCACGTGCAGGGTGACGAAGGCGCTTTCCACGCCCTTCTCGGCCAGGGCCTCGAGCAGCGGCTCATCGAAGTGCAGCCCCGCGGTGGGGGCCGCCACCGCGCCTTCGCGACGGGCGTAGACGGTCTGGTAGCGCTCGCGGTCGGAGAGCTCGTCCTCGCGGGTGATATAAGGCGGCAGCGGCATGTGGCCGTGCCGCTCCAGCAGCTCCACCAGCGGCGTCTCGCCGAGGAATCGCAGCTCGAACAGCGCCTCGCGGCGACCCTCGACCACGGCGCGGATGCCGCCCTCGAACGCGATCTCGGTGCCGGGCTTCGGCGACTTGCTCGAGCGCAGGTGGGCCAGGCCGCGATGGGCGTCCAGCGGACGCTCCAGCAGCATCTCGACGCGCCCGCCGCTGGCCTTGTGGCCGTGCAGCCGCGCCGGGATCACCCGGGTGTCGTTGAACACCAGCAGATCGCCCGGATCGAGCGTCTCGAGCAGGTCGGGGAAGCGGCGGTGCGCGAGCGATCCGCTCTCGCCGTCGACGCACAGCAGCCGGCAGTCGCTGCGTTGCTCGGAGGGATAGCGGGCGATCAGCGCCTCGGGGAGCTCGTAGTGGAAATCGGCGCGCTGCATGGAGTGAAACGTCCGGATGGTGGGATGAGAAGGGCGGCTCGGCCGAGCCTTGGCAAGCCGCCTAGGATACCCTGTCGCCGCCGCGAAGTCAGGGGTCGCGATTGACCTCCCGCCCGGCCCACGTATAATGCGGCGCCGTTGCCGGTGTGGCGGAATTGGTAGACGCAGCGGATTCAAAATCCGCCGGGTGCAAGCCCTTGTCGGTTCGAGTCCGACCACCGGTACCATCTCAGAATCAAATGCTTAGCAGCATTTTCCCCTTCTTCGCAGCACCCCTCCTCAGTGCTTGGTCGCAGTTTGGTCGCAGATGGCCACGCTCAAGCTCGGCAGCCGCGCGCCAATATCGTCGAGTCCAGCGTCGAACATGTGGCTGTACCGACTGGTCACAATTAGGCTCGAGTGCCCCAGCAGATCCCGCACCGTGGTCATGCTCTCGCCAGCCTGGGCCAGCATGCTCGCATAGCTGTGGCGCAGGTCATGGAAGCGCAGGTCCTTGCGGCCGACGGCTGCCCGGGCGGTCTCCCAGGCGTGTCGCAGTCGCGAGTAGGTCGTGGCGAACGGCAGCTCCTCCAGCCACGGCCGCGCGTCTTCCGGTACCGGGACCACTCGTGCCTTGCCGCTCTTCGTCTGGTCGCAGCAGGATGCGACCACCGTGGACGTTCGAGGCGTCGAGGCTGAGCAGCTCGCCCTGACGCAGCCCGGCGAGCGCATCACCGGTGAGCCCTCCGATACCTTCCAGGGCAATGCTCATACCCGGCGTGGCCATGAGCTGGAACCGGTGGCCCGGGAGCTCTACCACGAGGCCGTCGGCCTGCCCCAACTGGAGCAGATTGGCATCATCCTCAACCACGGGGTGGGCTATTCGCCAGATTGCCTGGTGGCCAGCAATGGCCTGGTCGAGATCAAGACCAAGCTGCCCAAGTACCAGCTCGAGCTACTACTAGCCGACGAGCTGCCCCAGGAACACGTGGCGCAGTGCCAAGGTGGGCTGTGGGTCAGCGAGCGGGAGTGGATCAACTTCGTCAGCTACTGGCCGGGGATGCCGCTGTTCGTGAAGCGCGCCTATCGGGACGAGGTGCTGATCCGCACCATCGCCGAGCGCGTCGAGGCTTTCCACGAGGAACTGGAGCGCCGCATGGCCATGGTCATGGCGGCCTGAGGAGCAACACCATGCACCATCGCAAACTGGTGGCCGGCGAAGTGCCCGGCACCTATCAGATCACCGCCGGAGTTAATCGCTGAGGGGGGAAGACCGGGGCCCAACAGACTTGGCCGAGGGCATATGGGTGCAAGGCTTTGCAGGGTTACCTCATTGGTCGGTCCGGGTCCCTGGATTCGCTCTGCCTTTCTGTTTGACGCATGTCAAAGGAGGCGACTCATTCCTCCGTTTGAAGCTCAAAACCTTGGAGGCACCAAGTAAGACTTGCTATAACTCATCCATACAGTGCTTATTCCATGATGTTTCTTGCTGATTCGTCAGCAAGGGTGGTGGGCATGAGATCGATTATCCTCATCACGCGTGATCTACGACTCCTGCCGTTGGCGGCGCTGTGTCTCTCCATCGGCCACGCTCAGGCCCAGAACGTCGCAGATGAGGAGCGGTTCTATGGTGGCCCGGTGCTCGCCCAGCAGTAGCGCGACCGGTTCCAGCAGCGGTTACGTGACGCAGACTCCTTCGAGGGTCGCCAGCGCATCCGCCAGGAGCATCGCCAGCAGATCCTTCGGTAACAGCGCAGCCCGCGTGGCCAGGGCGATGGCGGAGGGCGCGGCTGAGCCGTGGCCCGTCATACAGGCGTCACCTGGGCTGTGGTAGGAAACAATGATGGGGCACGTTCGGGAGGCATGACCCGTCACCAGGCAGGAAGGTGGCAGATGAGCTGTGTAGGGGCATGGTGAGCCTGCCATCAAGGAGAGCGGGGAGTCTGGCTCTCCACATTGGAAAGTACGCAAGGGCTTTCGCATTTCTCAAGGGGACGATCATCATGCAATCCAATCGCATTCGCTTCGCCAGGTCACCGCTGGTGCTGGCCATCGCCTGTGCCGGCCTGATGGGCACCGCCCACGCCGGTGAGGTACTTGATCTTCAGCTGGCAACGGGAGACGGCTTTATCCTGATCGATGAGGCGGAGGACGTCGTCGAACCAGGTGTCAAGGCCGTCACCAACGACTTGAATAATGACGACTTCACTTCCGGTAACGGCTTCTCGCCACAAGGTGTACAGAATTGCCTTATGGCCAGCAGCCCTGCGGTCTGTGACAGCCCGCCCGGGTCGGGCAAGCGGGTCAAGAACAACCTGACCGGCATGGGCGCCTTCGATACCGTCTATAATGTCCGATCCAGCGGCGGCACCACGGAGTACTTCAACTACGGCAAGGTGACCAACCAGACCGGTGCCCGGATGACGGGCTTCAAGATTGTTTTGGGCACCGGCACCGGCGAGGACTTTACCCGTGCCGACCTCTCCTCCGAGGCCGCACAGCTGACGATGGATAATCTGGTCGCGCTGTCTGAACGTGCACAAGAGTACCCTGGCGCAGACGGTCTCACGGAAGGCCAGAACCCGCTGCAGCGCGCCTTCTTCCCCGGCGGCCTCTTCGGTAGCGGGGGGCAGGAAGGTGAGTTCGGCTATTTCACCCCCGAGGGTACCGACGCGGATAGAGTTGGCTTCTTCTTTGTGCCAGATGGGACCGATACCCTGGAAGCTACCGAACTCTTCTCCACGTTTGGCTACATCAATTTCTTCGGCTCTGGCCTGCTGGACCGCACCCAGGTGCCCGAGGCGCTGTTCCAGATCGATCCGGAGGATCCCGACGGGGAGGCTATCCTGCGCTACTGGAAGGCCGGCGACCTCTGGCTCGACGGTAGCGGGGTCGTTCAGGACCAAGCCGAGATCGATGCGTTGCTGGCCCAGGATGATACCTATGTCGATATCATCGAAGACCTCTCCAACGTCAACCTGAACTACTCCTTCGATATCGGCGATATCGACGGGTTCACCGTGCGCTTCGTGCCGATGTTCTCACCCATCGTCACCGCCGCCGCCACCGACTATCAGTTCGCGGTCGCCGGCTCGCTAGACTCCACCGAGATTCCCTTCCGGTTCTTCGACCCGGCGACGGCCGTCGGGGAAGTGCCAACGGCAGAGGAATCGGCTGAATATCAGCAGTATCAGACGATCATTGGCGCCATCGAGGGCCTGGAGACGGTTGGCGCACAGCAGCAGGCGCTGGAACGTGCCGGTACCAGTTACCTGCGCAACTTCGGTACCCAGGGCATGCTGATCGGTCGCGACAAGATGGAAGGGATCATGCAGCACCTGGACGCCGTCCGCGACCCGGCCCTGGGCGTGACCCAGGTCACCGGCACTCAGGCCAACATCCGCGGCCAGGCCGACTATTCCATGATGGCGGCCACCGACTCGGCGACCGACGTGGCCATGGCGCTGGACGAGAACGGCGACGCCACCTTCGCGGCGAGCGAGCGCTCCACCGTCTTCATCTCCGGTTCGGCCAGCACCGGTGACCTCGACCGCACCGAGAACGGCGCCGGAGCCGACTACAACGGCTACTCGCTGACCGTCGGCGCGGACTATAGCTTCACCGATTTGCTGAGGACCGGGGCGGCCGTGGCCTACGGCGAGAGCGACGCCGAGATCGAGGACGGGCGCGGCTCGCTCGACGTGGACGGCACCAGCCTGATGGTCTTCGGCAGCTACGGCGGTGCCACCGGCCTCTACGGCGATGCGGTGCTCGGTTACTCCTGGCTCGACTACGACAACGAGCGCAAAATTGTCATCGGCGACACCGTCAATGAACGGGCCGAGAGCAGCACCGACGGCGAGCAGATGAGCCTTGCCCTGCGCAGCGGCTACAACTTCGTGCTCGGCTCGGTGGTCGCCGGTCCCAGCGCCCGCTACCAGTACCTTGACCTGGAGGTCGACGGCTACGAGGAGAGCGGTGCCGGGGTACTCTCCATGTCCGTGGACGACATGGACTTCGAGTCCAGCACTCTCTGGCTCGGCGGTGAGGTCTCCATGCCCATAGTGCGCGACGACAGCTTCCTGCGCCCCACCGCCCACGTGCACTGGGTGAAGGAGTTCGAGGATGACGGGACCAGCGTCGACACCAGTTTCACCGGTGGCGCCGTGCCCTTCGTCACGCCTATCGATGGCCGCGACAGCGACTATATTCGCGCCGGCATCGGGTTCGATGGCAGCTTCGAGACCGGCGGCATGCCGACCACCGTATCGCTGAACTACGATGGCACCTTCGACAATGACGACTACGAGGACCACCGCGCCACCCTGGGAGTCGACGTGCGCTTCTGATGCCAGCGTAGCCTTCCGGAGCACGTCCTTGGCGGCCCCACGGGGCCGCCTCTTTCGTTCCCGGGCCGTCATTCCATCAGGTGCTGGCAAGTATCTTCGGCGCTTTCGTCGATGTGTGGCGATACGGCGCGCGCCTTCCGATCTGTCTCAACTCTCCCCCGATCAGCTCCGCCACTTGGCGGCGATCCTGATGTCGCAGGCCGAGGAAAAGGAGAAGGCCCTGCGTCACAGCGAGGAGGTCAATCAGAAGCTCACCTACGAACTGGCGCTGCTCAAGCGTCACGCCTTCGGCAAGCGCAGCGAGCATCTCAACGTCCTGCAGATCAGTCTGCTGGAGGAGGTGATGGATGCTGACATCGCCGCCATCGAAGCCGAGCTGGAGGCGCTGAACACTACCCCTGCCGCGCCGGCGGCGAAAAAGACACCCAAGCGGGCTTCGTTACCCAAGGATCTGCCACGCACCGAGATCCACCATGAGCCGGCGAGCGTTCACTGCGAGACGCTGACCCAGGCACCGATGCCGGCGCAGTATCGGCGCGCCACAGGGAAGCTCGACACTGACATGGACCGTCTTCGCCGGCAGGGTTACCCAGCCGTCTTCCTCACTGATTTGTTTGGCTATCCAGTGAATGGCGGTTTCGTAGCTGCCGGGACAGAGCGAGGCGCGGTAGTGGGAGAAGTAGGACCGCTTCGTGCCGCTCTTGGGATGATTGGCGATTAGTTGAGCATCGCACCCGGGGCATTTGCAGCCACAGAATAGGCCGTTTTCGACCTGACTGGGCGGGTAGAGGCGGCCGTCCTTGAGCCCGAACGGAACCCGGAGTCCTTCCACGTCGTGTGATCTTGTCGATTCCAGGAGGCCGCCTTCCCTGAAGCAACAACTGACATCCGCGTAGCTCAGGGCTGACTTCTACCTGGGAAGGATAGTTTGTGGTGATCGCCGAAGGCTTATAGCTCGTTGCTCGACGCTTGTGGCGGCGATAGCCGTAGCTCCCGCCCTTGCGGGCATTTTGAGGGTATGCGTCCTGCCTAGCCCTGAGTTGTGATTCGGAATCGCGCAGCAGACGCTCGTCCGCTGCAGTGGCATTGCGCAATGTGGTCGCAGATCAGGTTTGACCACGATGGCAGGTGTGATGGGTGGAAGGCTACAAGCGGCTGATTTTCCAGTGGAGGTCCATAGCAAGAGAGGCCGTGGTTGAGTGAAAAACGGTTGCAAAATCCGTCGCTGTAACAGGCGTGTCGGTTCGAGTCCGACCACCGGTACCATCCTGCCTGAGAGCCCAGGAACCATCCGGTTTCACAGGGTTATAGCCTGGATAGGACCCAGAGGCGCGACACTTCGGTGATCCACTCTCGAGTTCTTGCCTGCCTTGCGGAACCTGCCTGACGCGCAGCCGTCACCACACGAACTGGTATACCCGGATCGTCATTCCCCATGACTTCCGTGATGATTGCGGCCCTGGATGCAAGCCACCAGCGCACACCTGCGGTATCCAGTCCTCCCGAGTCTTGCTCCAGAAACACCTGTGCCGGTGTTCGCTAGTCGAGCCGCTTTCGAGGGCGCTCATTCGGCGTCATGACCATGTTGTGCCGCTTGATGGTGTGGACCGCGCCCCGGTGCGGCTTCAGCAGGAGAATCATGGCCACTTGCGTCAGCTCGGCCGAGATCCCGGGCGGTCCTGCCGCCAGCAGATAGCCGCATCGACGCTCAAACGGCGTGACCAGACCCGCTTCCAGCGGCCCTGTCGGGCCGCTTTTTTGTGTCCGTCGGTCAGGGGACGAGCGGTCGAGCCGTGCCGTCCCGCAGGCGCTCGCACCGGTAACCCTGCTGAAGAAAGGGATCAATAAATACAAATATTGCCTTTTTAGACCTATGTCTAATGATGAGGCTCTGGGTAGCTGTCGAGTGAAGAATGTCATTAAATCTCAATAGAAACAATATTTTATCTAATGATCGATTCTTCTCTCTCGTTTGATCTCGCGCTCGACATCCTTGCCTCGGCCTTATTTGTAAAAAGTTGTTTGAAAAGCATGCCTCCCCTTCCTATAGTGATCCTGCCATCCACAGAGCCACTCGGCGGAATCATGAACATCATCAACGATTATCCTCACGCAGAGCTGTCCAACCTGACCCGTGAACGCCTGATGACGGCGTCGACGGCGTCACTCCATACCCTGCTGCACAAGCGAGGCCTGAAGAACACCTACATCCAGGGCGTGGGCCGCATGAACGACAGCCAGGTCAAGATGGTGGGGCAGGCCTATACCCTGCGCTACATCCCGGCCCGGGAAGACCTGGATGTGGTTGCGGCCTTCCGCGACCCGGAGCACCCCCAGCGCCTGGCGGTGGAAAGCGTACCGCCGGGGCGCGTGCTGGTGTCCGACTGTCGCCAGGACGCCAGCGCCGCCAGCGCCGGGAGCATCCTGCTGACCCGGCTCCAGGTGCGCGAATGCGCGGGCTTCGTGTCGGATGCCGGGGTGCGTGACTCCGAGTATGCCGAGAGCATGTCCATGCCGGTGTTCTGCACCAAGCCCAGCGCGCCGACCAACCTGACCAAGCACCATGCGGTGGATATCCAGCAGCCCGTCGGGTGCGGTGGCGTACCGGTCTATCCCGGCGATGTGCTGGTCGGCGACGGCGACGGCGTCATCGTGGTGCCGCTGGAGCTCGCCGATGAAGTCGCCGAGGAGGCCGTCGGCATGGAAGCCTTCGAGGACTATGTGCTGGACAAGGTCAACGCCGGCGCCGCCGTCATCGGTCTCTATCCGCCGAATGAGCAGGCCCAGGAGGAGTACCAGGCTTACCTGCGCCGGCAGGAAACCCGCGGCTGACCGCGGGCGATTTCGATCCAACGACAATCACAACCATCAGGAGCCGCCATGTTCGCTTTCAACTCTCTCGACTCATCCCTTTGTCAACGCCTCGCCAAGGGAGTGGCGGGCGCGACCCTGGCCACCGCGGCGCTGGCCGCCGTGGCCAGCGTGCCCGTTGCCCAGGCCGATTTTCCGCAGCGCGATATCCGCATGATCGTGCCCTGGCCGGCCGGTGGCGGTGCCGACGCCATCTCGCGCAAGATCAGCAGCCTGGCCGAGGAGTCCCTGCCGACGTCCATCTATGTGGAGAACATCGGCGGGGCGGTGACCGCCACCGGCCTCATGCAGCTCGCCAAGGCCAGGCCCGATGGCCACACCATCGGCGTGCTGACCTACGACAGCGTCGTCACCCTGCCGCGGGGCAACATGGTGCCGGGCTACTCGCTGGACAAGCTCGAGCCCTTCGCCCGTGTCACCCAGGAAGCCGACGCCATCGTGGTGTCGAAGCAGTCCGGCTTTTCGTCCTATGAAGAGCTGATCGAGGCGGCCCGGGCCAACCCCGGAACGGTCCGCATCGGGGTAGCGCCCCAGGGCTCCGGCCCCTACCTGGCGGTGCGGCGGCTGGAGGCGGCGACCGGCGTGTCCTTCAATGTGATTTCCTACCCCGGCTCCTCCACCGCCGAGGCGGAGGCGCTGCTGTCCGGCGAGATCGACGCCGCCATCTCGAGCCTCGGCGACTTCTCCGGCATCCTGTCGTCGGGTGACGCCATGGGCGTGGTCGAGCTGTCCGGTTCCCAGAACCCCGCCTATCCTGACGTGCCGCCGATCTCCGAGTTCGACGTGGAGCTCGAGACCGGCAGCTTCATCGTGCTCGCGGCCCCGGCCAATACCTCCGAGGAGGCCATCGAGACCCTCGAGTCCACCTACCATCAGGCCTTCGAGAGCGAGGAGTTCCAGCAGTGGGTCACCGGCATCGGTGTCACCCCGGGCTGGCTGGGCAGCGATGAGGTCAACGAGTGGATCGAGGACTACCAGCAGCGGACCTTCGCCGCGATGGATGAGCTCGACCTGTAGCTCCCGGTGATCTCGTGAGGCAGCGTCGTCGCCTGCCGCCCGGTGCCGGCCTCGTCAGGTAAGTCATGGCGTGGCCACGGGGGTGACGGCGGCGGCCTGCCATCCTGCCGCGAGTTTCGATTCAACGATCATTGCGTGTCGGTCTCCCTGGCCGGAGGCCGAGAGAGGTGCTGCATGTCTCGTTTGCTGTTTTCTTCCCTGTTCGGATCCGGTGCGGCCAGGTTTCATGGCGTGCTGGGGGTGTTGTCGCTGGGCTACCTGATCGGTGCCCTGGCGATGGGGCCGCCCCTCGAGGGGGGTAAGTTGACCCCGTCTTTCTTCCCGCTGTTGATCGGCCTGCTCGCCACCTTGCTGTGTGGCCTGCAGTGGTGGTCGGCCGTGCGCGCCGGGGCCTCCGGCGCGGCCGAGGAGGCGCCATCGGGCAGCGCCAGCCGGCGACGCTTCCCGCCCGAGCTGGCCTTGATGCTGGCGACCCTGGCCTACGTGCTGCTCTTCCAGCCGCTGGGGTATGCGCTGTCTACCCTGGCCTATGTGCTGACGGTGATGCTGCTGTTCTCCGGGCGCGAGAAGTGGCCGAGCAAGGCCGCCATCGCGCTGGCGATCACCGGGGCGGGGTATCTGTTGTTCCACCAGGTCTTCAATGTCCGTCTGCCGATGCTGTGGGGGTGAGCCATGACGACTGACGCAACCCGCCCGTCGATGCATGCCGGGCGCCTTTCCGGGGGTAACCCATGGATTTCCTGACTCAGGTGATGGCGAGCTTCGGCCTGTTGCTCGACTCCACCGTACTGTTCTACGTGGTGGCCGGCTTTTTGATCGGCACCATCTTCTCGGCGATTCCCGGGCTGACCGCGACCCTGGCGCTGGCGCTGTTGCTGCCGCTGACCTACAGCCTGGACGTGACCACGGCGCTGATGGCCTGCGCCAGCATCTACATGGCCGGCATGTGCGGTGGCAGCATCACCGCCACCACCATCAATATTCCCGGTGCCCCGTCCTCTATGATGACGGCGGTGGAAGGCTACCCGATGCAGCAACGGGGCGAAGGCCCCCTGGCGCTGGGCCATGCCTCCTTCGCCTCGATGATCGGCGGGGTGTTCGGCGCGGTGTTGCTGGTGCTGCTGGCGCCGCTGATCGCCGACCTGTCGCTGCTGGTGCAGACCACCGGCAAGTGTGCGCTGATCCTGTTCGCGCTGATCGTGATCGTCATCGCCCAGCGTGGCAACGTGCGTCGCGCGGCCATCGCCGCCTGTCTCGGCCTGATGCTGGCCACCGTGGGGCTCGATGCCATGGTGCCGGTGGCCCGTTTCAGCTTCGGGATGGGGGACCTGGCGGCGGGGATCGACCTGATGCCGGTGATCATCGGTACCTTCGCCATCAGCGAGCTGCTGACCCAGCTGGCCGAGAACGACGCTGCCAAGCGGATCCGCGAGCAGCTCAAGGGGGTGGCGAAGATTCGTCGCCGCGACTTCATTCCCCCGCGCTCGGCGATCCGTCGCATCGGGGCGGCCTGCTACCTGAAGTCGTCCACCATCGGTTATCTGGTCGGCACCCTGCCCGGCGCCGGTGGTTCCATGGGCGGCTTCCTGGCCTATGTGGAAGCGGTGCGCACCTCTCGCGAGCCCGACAGCTTCGGCAAGGGCAACCCTCAGGGGATCGCGGCGGCGGAAAGCGCCAACAACGCGGTGTGCGGCGGCGCCCTGGTGCCGATGCTGACCTTCGGCATTCCCGGCGACCCGATCACCGCCATCGTGCTGGGGGTCCTGGTGATCAACGGCATCCAGCCCGGGCCCCAGCTGATGGAGTCCCAGGCCGGCCTGATCGCCCCCATGCTGGCGGCGCTGATCTTCAGCGCGCTGATCCTGATCCCGCTGACCATGTACCTGCTGGGGCCCTACTTCATCCGCATCGTGCGCATTCGCCGCGACGTGCTGTTCGGCTCGATCGCCATGCTGGCGGTGGTGGGCAGCTACGTGGCCACCTACTCGACCTTCCAGATGATGATGACCCTGGTCATGGGCGTGCTGGCCTTCTACCTGAGAAAGCACGGCTACCCGGTGGTGACCCTGCTGCTCGGGTTCATTCTCGGCCCGGGGCTCGAGGAGTACCTGCGTCGCACCCTGACGCTGTCCAGCGGGGATCTGACGGTGTTCGTGACCCAGCCGGACAGCCTGTTCTTCATCGTGCTGACCGGCATCTTCGTCTACTTCCTGGCGATTCGTAAGCCGGTGCGGTTGAAGGGGAGCGAAAACTCCGGCTGAAGCAACGAAACGCCCCAAGCGGGACGCTTCGGCGCCTGCCCCCTGGCACCTCGCCATGGGCAGGCGCCTTTTTTGCGTGGGGCATTCGCTCGCTCGACCATGAGCCGTGGAGGCCCCTGGCAGCGCCGTGGCGAGCCGCAAGAGCCGGCCATGGGGCCTCGCGTGGCGTTGTCTCCGTGTTCCGGGGCCCGCCGCCAGGAGGCGGAGGCCATACTGGCCGGCGAACGACAACAACGGGCCGGGCAGGCTCGGGGTGGGGGCACATGCGGCTTCAATGAGTCGCGGGCGGGGGGATCCCGAGAGATTGCATGGAGACGCTGTCCACGGCTTCCAGTGAGCATGCCGCCGTGTCCAGGGGGAGCGCGGGACAGATCATGAAGAAGGCCCTCGCCGATGGCGAGGGCCTCTTGGGTGGTCGATGGCGCCGGGCCCGATGCGGGCCCTCGGTTCAGCGCTTGCCGTTCACCTGGCGCGGCAGGCCGAGTGGGTTGTCCGCCTTGAGGCTGTCCGGGGCCAGCGCCTCCGGCATCGCCTGGTAGCACACCGGGCGCAGGAAGCGCTGGATCGCCGCGCTGCCCACGGAGGTGGTGCGGGAATCGGAGGTCGAGGGCCAGGGGCCGCCGTGGACCATGGAGTGGCAGACCTCGACGCCGGTGGGCCAGCCGTTGAACAGGATGCGGCCGGCGCGACGCTCGAGCAGCGGCAGCAGCCGGTCGGCCAGCGCGTAGTCGGCCTCCTCGAGATGGACCGTGGCGGTCAGCTGGCCTTCCAGGGCGGCCAGCACCTGCTGGATCTGCTCCGCCGAGTCGCATTCGACGACCAGCGCGCAGGCGCCGAACACTTCGTCGTGCAGGGCATCATTGCCCATGAAGGCCGTGGCGGTGGTGCGGAACAGGTGGGGCTGGCAGGGGCAGGCGAGGTGCCCGGTGGCCTTGCCCTTGGCGACCAGCGAGACGTCCGACGACTCGTCAAGCCGGGCCACGCCCTGCTGATAGGCGGCGTGGATGCCGGGGGTCAGCATCAGTTGGGGCGAGGCCTCGCGTACCGCCTCGCCGGCGCGATCGACGAAACGTTCCAGGGCGGGGCCGGAGAGGGCCAGGATCAGCCCGGGGTTGGTGCAGAACTGGCCGGCGCCCATGGTCAGCGAGGCGACGAAGGCCTCGCCCAGGGCCTCGGCGTTGGCCTCGAGTTGCTGCGGCAGCAGCAGGACCGGGTTGATGCTGCTCATCTCGGCATAGACCGGGATCGGCTGGGGGCGTGCCTGGGCGGTACGCAGCAGGGCGGTGCCGCCATTGCGCGATCCCGTGAAGCCCACCGCCTGAATGCGCGGGTCCTTGACCAGGGCCTGGCCGAGCTCGCTGCCGCTGCCATACAGCAGCGAGAACACGCCTTCCGGCATGCCGCAGTCCTGGGCCGCCTGCTGGACGGCGCGTCCCACCAGCTCGGAGGTGCCGGGGTGGGCGGAGTGGGCCTTGACGATCACCGGGCATCCCGCGGCCAGCGCCGCCGCGGTGTCGCCGCCGGCAACGGAGAAGGCCAGCGGGAAGTTGCTGGCGCCGAACACCGCTACCGGGCCCAGCGGTACCTGTTGCTGGGCCAGGGAGGGGCGCGGCATGGGAGTGCGTTCGGGCAGGGCGTCCTCGACGCGCACGTCCAGGTAGTCGCCGCTGCGCAGCACCTCGGCGAACAGTCGGAGCTGTCCGCAGGTCCGGCCGCGTTCGCCTTCCAGGCGAGCCTTGGGCAGCCCTGTCTCGGCCATGGCGCGCTCGGTCAGGGTGTCACCGAGGGCATCGATATTGTCGGCCGCGGCTTCGAGAAAGGCGGCACGCGCTTCAAGCGGCAGGCGGCGGTAGGCCAGGAAGGCGTCCTCGGCCAGCCGGCAGGCGTGCTCGACCTCGGCCTGGCCGGCCAGCGAGTACCGGGGGGCGAGGGCTTCGCCGGAGGCGGGGTTGATCGCCTCGATGCTCTGGGCGCCGGTGGCGCCGGCCTGGGAGGCGAAACCGATCAGGTGATGACCTTCGAGAGTCATGGGGGCTCCTGAACATGGGGATGATGTCGATGAAGGGGGCTCGGCAGAGGGGCGCGGGGGCTGGCCCGGCGGGCCAGGGTGCCTCGGTGCCGACGCTTGGCGGAGCGGCCGGAACAAGGGGCCGGCCGCGAGGGGCTCAGGACGCAGACGGCGCCGGCATGATCCTGCCGGCGACCGGGGCTTGAGCGATCCGCCTCAGGGGCACATCTGGCCGCCGTTGACGTCGATCACCTGGCCGGTGATGTAGCCGCTGGTGGCGTGAGACGCCAGGAACAGGAAGGACGGGGCGACCTCTTCGGAGGTGCCCAGGCGACCCATGGCGATGGTAGAGGCGATCTTTTCCTTCACCTCCGCGCTCTTGTCGGCGTGGAAGGCGGTGTCGATGGTGCCGGGGGCAACGATGTTGAAGCGCACGTTATCCTTGGTGAATTCCTTCACCCAGTTGCGATGCAGGTTGTGCAGCATGGCCTTGCTGCCGCCGTACAGGGAGGCGCCGAGGCCGCCGCCTTCACGGCCGGCGATGGAGCCGGTGCTGATGACGCTGGCGGTTTCGCCACGCTTCTCGGCGGAGGCCTTGAGATGCGGCATGGCGAAGCGGGTGGTCATGATCACGGAACGCAGGTTCAGGTCCATCACCAGCTCGAAGTCGTCGTCCTCGAGGGATTCGAGACCCTTGCGGACACCGAGGCCGCCGGCGTTGTTGACCAGCACGTCGAGGCCGCCGAACTGTTCGACGAATGCGTTGACCAGGGCCTCGCACTCGCCGCTCTTCGTGAGGTCGCGCTCGTAGTAGGCGAAGCGGGCGCCCTCGCTTTCCAGCTGGGCGATCAGCTCCTCGGCGGCGCCGTCCTTCTGGCTGCTGTTGATGCCGACGATGGCGCCGGCACGGGCGAACGCGACCGCGGCGGCACGACCAATGCCCTTGGTAGAGCCGGTGATGAGGACGGTCTTGTCATTGAGATCGGTGAACATGCAATGCTCCTGAACGAATCGGGCCTGCATCAGGCCGCGGGCTGAAGGAGGATGGCGTGAGGGCCGGGCCGGGCTGGGTCGTGACCGGGCCCCGGCATGGCCCGCCAGTCGATGTTCGCTCAACCTTAGACCAGAGCCCAGAGGGTTTCAAACAAATAATAACAAATCGGAGTGTCTTGAAACGCCAATGAGTCTTAGAGATGCTGTTTCGGATATTCTGTTGGTGCGTATCCAGCATGTCTTTGTATATGCAATATTCTGATATTATTGCTGTTTCTGGTTTTCCTTGAGCGTCTATCTCGCGCCTGGATGAGCGCCCTTGCCGCGTCGAGGTGGCGGCGTTAGCATAAAGTATAAGTTGTAATAACTTGTCTATTGCATGAGGGCGGGTCACTCTTGCTGGTGTATTTCCCGGCAGCGAGTCTCGCAGGCCCTGCCGGGGGGCTTTTAAACGCTTACCGACAAGAGAGATAACTCATGCGAAAGCTCACCCGTCTCTTCTGTGCCTCCCTGCTGGTGGCTTCTTCGACGGTTGCCCTCGGCGATGACTATCCTGCCAAGCCCATCACGCTGATCGTTCCCTGGTCGGCCGGTGGTGGCACCGATGCGGTCGGTCGGCAGTTTGCAGCGGGCCTGCAGGACGAGCTGGGGCAGCCGGTCAACGTGGTCAATCGCACCGGCGGGTCCGGCGTCGTGGGCCACATGGCGATGAAGATGGCGCCGCCCGATGGCTATACCCTGGGCCTGGGGACGGCCGAGATCGCCACCTACCAGCATATCGGTACCGCGGCTCTGTCCTACGAGGACTTTACACCGATCGCCCTGCTCAACCTGGACTATGCGGCCTTCACCGTGAATGCCGACTCGCCCTGGCAGACCCTGGACGAGGCGCTGACCGATATCGCCGAGTCGCCCAATGAATACACGGTGTCCGGGTCCGCGCCGGGCGCCGCCTATCACCTGTCCTTCGCCGGCTTCCTCGATCAGCAGGGCATCGACCCCAACACGGTCAATCTGGTGCCCAGCGAGGGGGCGGCGCCGGGGCTGCAGGAGCTGGCCGCCGGGGGAGTGGACATCGTGTTCTCGTCGCTGCCCGAAATTGAGTCCATGCGTGAGTCCGGCCGTGTCCGCACGCTGGCCGTGCTGGCCAATGAGCGTGAGGAGGCCTTCCCCGATGTACCGGCCGCCAAGGAAGTGACCGGCGACGACTGGTCCCATGGCTCCTGGCGTGGCCTGGTGGCCCCCGAGGGGCTGCCGGAGGACATCGCGCAGCGGCTCGAGGCCGCCGCGGAGAGCGTCTGGAACTCCGAGAACTTTCAGTCGTTCATGAGCGGGCGCGGTTATGGCGCCGTATGGAAGGGGCCCGAGGGCTTCGAGGCGTTCATGGCCGAGCAGGACAGCAATAACGAGACCATCATCGACAAGCTGGGGCTGGCCCAGTGATGGGGTCGCTCCGACATCCGGGAGGTGTTCGAGATGCGCACCAGTGATGCGGTGTCGGGCGCGATGGCGGCAGCCCTGGGGGCTGCCCTGGGGGCTGCCCTCATCGTGGCGTCGGCCGACCTGAGCCCGCTGCCGCGCCAGGTCTACGGGGCCGGCACCTTTCCCAAGGTGGTGGGTGGGCTGCTGCTGCTGATGGGGGGCTTGATGGTGATCAAGGGGCTGAGGCAGCGCCAGCCCTGGTGCCGCTGGACGAGCAAGGTCGCGGCTCGCCCCTTCCTGCTGACGCTCGCCGCCGTGGTAGCGAGCGTGGTCGCCTACGTATGGCTGACGCCGGTGCTGGGCTTCCCCATCGTGGCCTTCGTGCTGCTCAGCCTGCTGTTTCGTGCCTATCACCGCCGGGGGTGGGCGCGGGCAATGTTGACCGCGGTGCTGGCGACGGCGGTCATCTGGCTGTTGTTTGCCCAGCTACTGCATGTGCCGCTGGAGCCCGGGCTCCTTGAACAGGTGTTGTACCCATGACCGAATTGCTGCAAGCGACAGCCATGGTGTTTCAGTGGGAGGTGATCCTGGTGATCGTGGCCGCCTCCCTGTTCGGCCTCTTCATGGGGGCTATTCCGGGGCTGACGGCGACCATGGCCACGGCCCTGCTGGTGCCGGTGACCTTCTTCATGGACCCGCTGCCGGCCATCGCCGCCATCGTCTCGGCCACCGCCATGGCCATCGTCGCCGGGGATATTCCCGGTGCCTTGCTGCGCATGCCGGGCACGCCCGCGTCCGCGGTGTATGCCGACGAGGCCTTCCTGATGGGCAAGCGCGGCCAGCTTGGCCTGGCGCTCGGCATCAACGTCACCTGCTCGATGCTCGGTGGCGTCATCGGGGTCGCGGTGCTGGCGCTCTTCGCCCCGCGTATTGCCGAGTTTGCGCTGGAATTCACCAGCGATGAATACTTCTGGTTGGCGCTGCTGGGGCTGTCCTGCGCCATCCTGGTGGCCGGAGGTGACCCGCTCAAGGGGGCGATCTCGATGCTGATCGGCCTGGCCATTGCCATGGTCGGCATGGATAGCGTCTCCGGTCAGGTGCGTTTCACGCTGGGCAACTACAACCTGCTGGCCGGCATCTCGCTGCTGCCGGTACTGATCGGGCTGTTTGCCATCACCGAGCTGCTGCGTAGCCTGCCGACCGCAGGGCGAGGGGCATCCCGCAAGGAGACGCCGCGCCGTGAAGGGTTCGGTGGTGTCGCGGGCACCACCTGGCGCTACAAGGGCGGCGTCGCCCGGGGCGGGCTGCTGGGCACCATGATCGGCGCCTTGCCGGGGGCGGGGGCGGATATCGCCTCCTGGATCAGCTACGCGATCAGTCGCAAGCTGTCCCGTGAGCCGCAGAAATACGGCACCGGCCATCCCGAGGGGCTGGTCTCCGCCAGCGCCGCCAACAACGCGGCCCTGTCCGGGGCCTATATTCCCGCGCTGGTGTTCGGCATCCCCGGCGATACCGTCACCGCCATCATCATCGGCGTACTGACGACCAAGGGGATCACCCCGGGGCCGGATGTCTTCACCGAGCAGGGGGCGCTGGTCAACGCCATCTTCCTGGTCTTCGTGCTGGCCAATCTGCTGCTGTTGCCCCTGGGATTCATGGCGATCAAGGGCGCCGGGCGCCTGCTCTCGGTGCCGACGGGGGTTCTCTACCCATTGATCCTGATGTTTTGTATCGTGGGCGCCTTCTCCGCCAACAACAGCATGTTCGACGTCTGGGTAATGCTCGGGCTGGGACTGGTGGGTGTCTTCCTGATGGAGAACGACTTCCCCCTCGGCCCACTGATCCTGGCGTTCATCCTCGGGCCGATCATCGAGAGCAACTTCATGCGCTCGATCCTGAAGTCCGATGGTGATCTGACCGCCTTCGTCGACCGGCCCATCGCCATGGTGCTGGCGGGGCTCGCCATCCTGGTCTGGACGCTGATCATCGCCAACGGGGTGTGGAAGCGCCCGGGGCGCCGTGCCTCGGCCAGTGAAACGGCCGCCGAGGCTTGAAGATCCGCGCGACAAGGGCGCCTGGGGTGTCGGGAGCGGGCCCCCCAGGCCCCTGATGCAGACGGTAGCAGAGACGCCACCTCGGGGAATGGGGTCATCAGAGAGCAGGGTAACCGGAGCACAAGGAATATGGCACAAGACGAGAAGTTTTCACTGGCTTCGGCGGTCTACGAAAAGATTCTGACGGCGATCATCGAGGGCCAATACCCGGTCAACAAGAAGCTGCCGACCGAGGCGCAGCTGTGTCAGTGCTATGGGGTATCTCGCCCGGTGCTGCGCGATGCGCTGGCCCGCCTCAAGGAAGACGAGCTGGTGGTGTCGCGTCGTGGCTCGGGCAGCTTCGTGATACGCCAGCCCGACAGTGCCGTGCTCGAGTTCGCTCCCATCTCGAGCATCGCCGACATCCAGCGCTGCTTCGAGTTTCGCACCAATGTCGAGGCGAGGGCGGCGCACCTGGCGGCGCTGCGTCGCACCCAGGACCAGCTGGATCATATCCGCCGCTGCTATGACATCATCGACGCGGCCAACGCCCGACAGGACCTGGCGACCGATGAGGATTACCGCTTCCACCTGGCCATCACCGAGGCGGCCAGCAATCACTACTACACCACCGTGCTCAAGTCGCTCAACGAGAGCATCAAGAACGGCATGAACCTCACGCGGGGCCTCTCTCTGATGGCCTCCCAGACGCGGTTGCGCAAGGTGCAGGACGAGCATCTGGATATCGTCGAGGCCATCGAGGCGCAGGATGGTGAACGGGCCGAAGCCGCCATGCGGGCACACATCGACAACGCGCGTCGCCGCATGTTCGAGGGCACTCACTGACCCCGCGAAAAAGGGCGGCTAACGACGGCCCGGGGCGTTCCCGGGCGCGCACTACCCGGGGCTACTGTCGCGACCATTTCCAGAACGTGCCGGCCACCGTGTCGCTGGACGACGACCTGCGCAAGGTCGCCTCGCTGATGTTCTCCAACGACATCATCTGGCTGCCCTGCGTGGACGAGGCCGGCCGGGTCTGCGGCCAGATCACCCAGCGCGCCATGACCCACCACCTGGGCTCGCGGTTTCGCCCCACGGAATCCGCCGCGACCGCCGAACCGGCCACCAAGGAGTAAGCCGATGCCGATCCGCAGCCTGAAGGGGGCCCTGCGCATTGCGCTGCTCATCGCCATCTTCTTCCTCGGCGTGTGGAGCCAGTCCAGCGGGGTCATCGACGAATTCATCTTCTACCTGCCCGACGTCCAGTTCCTGGCCGTGCAGCACTTGTGGCTGACCCTCATGTCCGGCGGCCTCATGTGAAAGACCAAGCCGACAATATCAAGGAGACCACCATGAAACGCGTGATGATGACACTTTCCGGCCTGGCTCTGGCCGGTGCCATGACCGGCGCCCAGGCCAACGAGATCAACGTGGGCGGCAAGAACTATACCGAGCAGCTCATTCTCGCCAACATGACCGAGCTGTATCTCGACGACTTGGGATATGACGTGACCCGGCGCGATGGCATGGGCTCCGCCGTGCTGCGCCAGGCCCAGGAAAACGGCCAGATCGACCTCTACTGGGAGTACACCGGCACCTCGCTGATCGTCTACAACGATATCAGTGAGTCGCTGTCTCGCGAGGCCACCTATGACAAGGTCAAGGAACTCGATGCCGAGAAGGGCCTGGTGTGGCTGGAGCCGTCCGACGCCAACAACACCTACGCCATGGCCATGCGCGAGGATCATGCCGAGGAGCACGGCATCGCGACGCTCGAGGATCTGGCCGATGAGGTCAACAACGACATGGACCTGACGGTGGGGCTCGATACCGAGTTCTATTCGCGGAATGACGGCTGGCGTCCGCTGCAGGAGACCTACGACTTCAAGGTGGGGCGTAGCGATATCGTTCGCATGGATACCGGTCTGATGTATTCGGCCCTGCGCGACAGCGAGGTCGATGTCGCGGTGGTCTTTTCCACCGACGGCCGCGTTCCGGCCTTCGACCTGCGGATCCTGGAAGACACCAAGGGCTATTTCCCGGCCTATGCGCTGACCCCGGTGGTGCGCGAGGAGACCCTGGAGGCCAATCCGGAGCTCGCCGAGCAGATGAACGCGCTGTCCGCGCTGCTCGACGACGAGACCATGGCAAGCCTCAACGCCCGGGTCGACGTCGAGCGTGAGACCATCGAGGACGTGGCCGAGTCCTTCCTCGAAGAGCAGGACCTGATCTAACGGACTACGCAGCGCTAGCAGCGTCTTGGTGCTGGCGATTCGCCGGGGCAAGCCTGGCTGCGGAGAGAGGCCAAGGACGGCGGTTCGTGTATCAGCCCTTGTTGAATGACTGCGACTCCCGCGACGCGGGAATACCGGAAGGGTGTCGTTTCCTCTCCGGCTCGGCACATCCTCGTATCCCTCGACGGCCTTCTCCGGCCGCTTTTCTTCGGCCCGTTTCCCGGGCGGGGAGGGCGTCGCCGGGTCGCCGAGCTCGAGCGATAGATAAAAAGTATTCGCATTTTCATTGACGGGGCGGCGAGGAGGATTTACGTTGAGGGCGTGGCGTTGATGAACCGCCACGGCTGACGGCCGCTAGGGTCAGCGGCTGCCAGCTCCTCCTCATTGTTAGTCACGGTCTCTCGCCGCCCCTCAGGGCGGCTTTTTTCGTTCCTGCCCGGTGCCTGCCGGATCGTCATCGTCGCCGAGCATCGGCGATGGTCGTACGCCCCATCCCTGTTGAACGGCGGCCCTGTATCGGGCCGCTGTTTTTTCATGTCGCCTAGCGCAGGGGGCGCCGTGAGTGTTCGCCGCCTCGGTGGAGTCGTTTCAGTCGAGGCTGGTGTCGCGAATGACGGCGTTGATCAGGCAGTAGAGACCATAGCTGGCCAGGCCGAGGGCCACCGCGCCGAGCAGCCAGGGGCCGAAGGGCTGGGCGGCCAGCACGTTGAGCGCGCCGCCGAGGCCCTGGGCCTCGCTGGGGTCGGTGTGCCAGGCGGCGAGGCACAGGAACAGGCCGATCACCTGGAACACCAGGCCGCGGGCGGAGAGCCCCCAGCAGGTGATGATGTCGGCCAGCCGCTGCTGTAGCGGCCCCAGATCCTGGCGGTACCAGTTCTTGAGGTAGGACTGGCGGATGGCTCGCCACAGCTGGCGCAGGCCGATGGCGATGAACACCAGGCCGACGGCGAAGATCACATAGAGCCCGCCCTGGTGGCTCATCACCTGGGCGGTGCGGTCGCTGGCCGTATCGCTGCCCGAGGCCTCGGCGACGTCGCGCAGCAGGTCGAGGCAGTAGACGCTGAGGCTGGCATGGATGAGGCTGCTGATCACAAAGCCCAGCCGGGTGACCAGCCCCTTGGGGCCGTGCCCGGCGTCCTCGGTGTCCAGCACGGCCTGGAGCAGGCGCCAGGCGGCATAGGCGGCGAGCCCCGCGCCCAGCGCGATGATCATCAGGTCGCCCAAGGGCTGGCGGGCGAGGCCGAACAGGGCCTCCTTGGTGCCGACGTTGTCGCCGCCCAGCCCGACCGCCGCCAGGAAGGCCAGGCCGCCCACCAGCAGGTAGACGATGCCCTTGGCGGCATAGCCGGCACCGGCCGCGAGGGCCACGCCCCGCGTCAGTCGGGAATCGGATCTTGGCATCGTGGGCTCCACGGTCGAAGTGTCAGGCGAGGCCGATGACCACCAGCGCCAGGGTGGTGCCGGTCAGCAGGTAGGCCACCAGTGCCATCAGGCCGTCCTCGGCGAGCAGCGCCAGGCCGAAGAGCGTCAGCGCCAGGCCGCCGCCGTTGGCGGAGAAGGGCACCAGCTCCATCGGTGGCATGGCCAGGCCGATCAGCAGGCAGGTCAGGGCCACCGGCAGGTGGGCCGGGGCGCGGGTGAGCCAGACCAGCCGCGTGCGCAGATAGCGGTCGACCCAGCGGGCGGGGCGCGCCATCCAGTCGGTGACCCGCACGAACCGCGAGCGGGAGACCCGTCGCTCGAGCAGGAAGCGCGGCAGCCAGAAGTGCTCGCGCCCCAGCAGCAACTGGGCGGCCACCAGCACCACCAGCGTGGCCATCAGGGTAGGCACGCCGGGAATGTCGCCGATCACCGGCGCCAGGGTGATGAGCCCGGCGACCAGCAGGAAGGGCGCGAAGCTGCGCCGGCCGACGGTATCGAGGATCGCCTCCAGGCTCACGTCGTCGCGCTGTTCACCGGCCTGCTGGACCCGGGTGATCAGCGTCGTCAGGCTGCCGGGGCCTTCCTGGGGCGGTACTTGCTGGGCGTCGTCGGTCATGCGGTCCTGCCGTCCGGGAAATGGGAGGATGGGCGCTGGCATGCCCTCGTCGCGCCTGCCGGGCGTCCGGCATCACGATATCGTATGCTGAACGCCCCGTCCTTCCCGCTTTGCCGGCGAGCCCCGATATCGCCGGCCGGCTCTCGAGACAAGGAGACTCTCATGCCGTTTTCGCTATGGATGTCGCTGGCCGCGATCTGTGCCATGGGGGCGATGTCGCCCGGGCCGAGCCTGGCGCTGGTGCTGCGCCATACCCTGGGCGGCGGTCGCGTGCCGGGGATCATGGCGGCGCTCACCCATGCGCTGGGGGTGGGCCTCTATGCGCTGCTGACCGTGTGGGGCCTGGGGGCGCTGATCGTGCGCTTCCCGACGCTGTTCCAGGCCATCACCTGGGGTGGGGCGGCCTATCTGGCGTGGCTCGGCGTCAAGGCGCTGCGGGCCGGCCGCGGCGGGGCGCTGGACGCCCAGGCGATGGCCACGACCCGGCGCCAGGCGGCCCGCGACGGCATGCTGGTGGCACTCGGCAATCCCAAGCTGATCCTGTTCTTCGTGGCCCTGCTCAGCCAGTTCGTGACGCCGGACATGAGCCTGGCCGCCCGGGCGATCATCGTGCTGACGGCGGTGGTCATCGACGGCGGCTGGTACGTGCTGGTGGCCGTCGGGCTCTCCCACTCGCGGGTGCTGCCCTGGCTGCAGGCCCGGGCGCACTGGATCAATCGCATCACCGGCGTGCTGCTGCTGGGGCTGGCGCTGCGCGTGGTGGCGGGGCCGATCATGTAGCGCGGTCGTGACGCCCTGGCGGTAACGCCTCGGACACGGGGCATGGAGCCCCACCGCCGCCGTCACGCCGGCCAGCCGATCGATGGGGAGCGGTCCGGCTCCGTCAGCTCGGCAGGCGGGCCAGGATCTCGTCCACGCGCGCCTCGGCCGGCAGCACCCCGTAGGCGCCGCCGACCCGCTCGCCCAGCCGGCCGCGGCAGAAGCCGTGGCCCACCGCCGGCGGGGCGTGGCGCAGCAGCAGCGCGGCCTGCAGGCACTGGGCCAGGCGCTGGGTCAGCCAGCGGGCGCGGGGCTCGAGCGTCTCGGGCGACTCGCCGATCAGGCCTTCGAGCTCGGCCAGGGCGGCGTCGAGCTCGGCGGACTCGCCCTGCACCGCATCGAACTCCTCGCGCAGCGCGGCCAGCGACTCGGGATGGCGGCCGAGCACGCGCAGCACGTCCAGGCAGATCACGTTGCCCGAGCCCTCCCAGATCGAGTTGACCGGCGCCTCGCGATACAGCCGCGCCAGCGGCGTTTCCTCCACGTAGCCGATGCCGCCGAGGCACTCCATGGCCTCGGCCAGGAAGCCCGGCGCGCGCTTGTTGTGCCAGTACTTGGCCAGCGCCGGCAGCAGCCGGGCCAGGGCGCGTTCGTGCTCGTCGCCCCGCGCGGCGCCGTCGAAGGCCCGGGCGGTGCGCAGCGTCAGCGCCACGCCGGCCTCCACCTCCAGGCCCATGTCGGCGATCAGCGTGCGCATCAGCGGCTGCTCGGCCAGCCGTCGGCCGAAGGCCCGGCGATGCCGGGCGAAGCGCCAGGCCTCGGCGAGCCCCTGGCGCATCATCGCCACCGGCGCGGTGGCGGCGTCCAGCCGGGTCTGCTGCACCATCGCCAGGATGGTCGCCACGCCGCGGCCGGGCTCGCCCAGCGGCCGGGCCCAGGCGTCGCGGTACTCGATCTCCGCCGAGGCGTTGGCGCGGTTGCCGCACTTGTCCTTGAGGCGCTGCAGCTCGATGGGGTTGCGCGTGCCGTCCGGGGCGAAGCGCGGCACCAGGAAGCAGCCGAGCCCCTCGTCGGTCTGCGCCAGGGTCAGGAAGGCGTCGGACATGGGCGCGCTGCAGAACCACTTGTGGCCGGTCAGCCGCCAGCCGTCGCCGGTGGCTTCGGCGCGGGTGGTGTTGGCGCGCACGTCGCTGCCGCCCTGCTTCTCGGTCATCGCCATGCCGAGGGTCAGGGCGCTCTTGTGCGCCGCGGGCAGCGGGCGCGGGTCGTAGTCCCAGGCCAGCAGCTTCGGCGCCCACTCGGTCATGGCCTCGGGCGAGGCGCGCAGCGCCGGCAGGGCGGCGTGGGTCATGGTCACCGGGCAGCAGAAGCCCGGTTCGGCCTGGGTCAGCAGGTAGAGGGCGGCGACGTGGGCCTGATGACCGCCGCGGCCTTCCTCCTGCCAGGCTACGGCGTGCCAGCCGTGATCCAGCGCCAGGTGCATCAGCTCGTGATAGGCGGGGTGGTAGGCGACCTCGTCCAGTCGCCGGCCGTGGCGGTCGAACAGCCTGAGCTCGGGCGGGTGGTGATTCGCCGCCTCGCCCAGCGCCTGCACCCGCCGGCTGCCCACCTCGCGGCCCAGCGAGGCCAGGCGGCGGGCGACCCAGTCCGGCGACTCCCGCGCGAGCGCCTCCCGGAGCGGGATGTCGTCGGCGAGGGCGTCGCGGTCTTCGGGCGGGGGCGGCTGATTGGTCACCGCATGGGTGGCCAGCCGGTCGCGGGGCGCGTGATCGTGCATGACGGACCTCCGGCAGGCGGACTCCCCTGAGCATGGCGGCTGGCGGCGAGCCGGTCAAAGCCGCCCGTCCTCTCCCTAGAGCGAGGTGCGCACCGACCACAGCTCGGGGAAGAACTGCAGATCCAGCGCCTTGACCAGGTAGTTGACCCCGGCGGTGCCGCCGGTGCCGCGGCGATAGCCGATGATGCGCTCCACCGTCTTCATGTGGCTGAAGCGCCACTTCTGGAAGTTGTACTCCAGGTCGACCAGCTTCTCGGCCAGCTCGTAGAGGTCCCAGTGGGTGGCGGTGTCGCGGTAGACCGCCGCCCAGGCGGCCTCGACCTCGGGCGAGGCGGCATAGGGCTCGGCCCAGTCGCGCGCCAGGTGACCGTCGGGAATGGCGAAGCCGCGCGCGGCGAGGCGCTGCAGCACGATGTCGTAGAGGCTCGGCGCCTGCAGCACCGCGGTCAGGTGGGCGTGGTGGCCGGGATGGGCACGGTGGGCCTCGACCATCCTGGCGTTCTTGTTGCCGAGCAGGAACTCGAGCTCGCGGTACTGGAAGGACTGGAAGCCCGAGCTCTGGCCCAGCTCGTCGCGAAAGCTCGAGTAGTCCGCCGGCGTCATGGTCACCAGCACCTCCCAGGCCTTGATCAGCTGCTCCTGGATGCGGGCGACCCGGGTCAGCATCTTGAACGCCGGGCGCAGCTCGTCGCGGCGGATGCAGTCGGCGGCGCCGTGAGCCTCGTGCAGGCACAGCTTCATCCATAGCTCCGAGGCCTGGTGGATGACGATGAACAGCATCTCGTCGTGCTGGCGGGAGCGCGGATGCTGGCAGTCGAGCAGGGTCTCCAGGCCCAGGTATTGGCCGTAGCTCATGTCCTGGTCCCAGTGGATGGCCTCGCTGTCGAGGTCGACGCGGGGGCGATGCTGATGCGAGTCGGTCATGGCGGGCTCCGGGAGAGAGTGCGGATGGCGGCGTCGCCTCGACTCTACGCCGCGCCTGCGTGGATGAGGATAGTGCACCCTGGACGCGGGGCCGGCGTGAGCCGATGACGCGTGACGCTCCGGGCCTGACTGAGTAGGCTGAAGACATTTCCCCGGAGAGCCGTGATGACCGACGACGCCCTGGCGCCCGCGCCGCTGCCCGCCCCCCGCATCGCCGACGAGAGCATCCAGCTGGTGGACGCCCGCAACCGGCCCTGCGGCAGCGCGTCCCGGGCCACCATGCGCCGCTATCGCTACTGGCATCGCGCCACCTACATCGTGGTGCGCAACGCCGCCGGCGAGCTGTGCGTGCAGCGTCGCACCCTGACCAAGGAGGTGTTCCCCGGCGGGCTGGACCTGGCCGCCGGCGGCGTGGTCGGGGCCGGCGAGCCGGTGCATCTGGCCGCCCGCCGCGAGCTGGCCGAGGAGCTGGGCATCGTCGGCGAGCCGCTGCGCCACGTGCTGGAGTTCGTCTACGACGCCGACGGCCATCACATCTTCGGCAGCGCCTACCTGGTCGACTACGACGGTCCGCTCACGCTCCAGGCCGAGGAGGTCGCCGACGCCTTCTGGTGCCCGCCCGAGGAGGCGCTGACGCTGGAGGGCGTGACCCCGGACACCCGCCAGGCGGTGGAGGCTCTGTGGCAGCGCGGGTGGCTGGAGGCGGGCGCGTGAACCGCCCCGTCGACGGCGAACGGCTGGCGGCGGTGCTGGCCGCCCTGGAGGGCGTGGTGCTGGGCAAGCCGCGCGAGGTGCGCCTGGCGCTGTGCGCCCTGCTGGCCCGCGGCCACCTGCTGATCGAGGACCTGCCCGGGCTCGGCAAGACCACCCTGGCCCAGGCGCTGGCGCGGGTCACCGGGCTCGACATGCAGCGCCTGCAGTTCACAAGCGACCTGCTGCCCGCCGACGTGCTCGGCGTCTCGGTGTTCGATCCCCGCGAGGCCAGCTTCCGCTTCCATCCTGGGCCGGTGTTCCACGGCCTGGTGCTGGCCGACGAGATCAACCGCGCCACGCCCAAGACCCAGAGCGCGCTGCTCGAGGCCATGGAGGAGGGCCGCGTCACCGTGGAGGGCGAGACCCGGACGCTGCCCGATCCCTTCTTCGTCATCGCCACCCAGAATCCCCAGGAGCAGGCCGGCACCTTCCCGCTGCCCGAGTCCCAGCTCGACCGCTTCCTGATGCGGCTGTCGCTGGGCTATCCCGATGCCCGCGCCGAGCGCGAGATCCTGCGCGGCCAGGCCGGGCGTTCGACCCTGGGCGAGCTGCCGGCGCTGCTCGACGCCGAGACCCTGCGCCACTGGCAGGCGCGCTGCGAGCGGCTGCACGTGGCCGAGCCGCTGCTCGACTACGTGCAGGCGCTGACCGCCGCCAGCCGCGAGCATCCCGAGGCCGGCTGGGGGCTGTCGCCGCGCGGCGCCCTGGCGCTGCTGCGGGCCGCCCGGGCCTGGGCGATGCTCGCCGGGCGCGACCACGTGCTGCCCGAGGACGTCCAGGCGGTGTGGGCGCCGGTGGTGGCCCACCGCCTCGGCGGCCGGCGCGACGAGGGCGAGGCGCTGGCCCATCGGCTGCTGGGCCGGGTGCCGGTGCTGGGATGAGTTGGCGGCGCCGCGCCTGGCCGCGGAACGGATGGCATCGCCTGGCCGCCCCGCTCGGCGCGCCGCTGCCCCAGCGGCGGCTGTTCCTGCTGCCGACCCGCTTCGGGCTGGGCTGGGCGGTGCTCATCGTGCTGCTGATGCTGCTCGGCATCAACTACCAGAACAGCCTGATCCATGCGCTGGCCTTCTGGCTGTTCGCCCTGGGCGTGGCGGTGCTGCTGCGCGCCTGGCGCAACCTGCTCGGCGTGCGCCTGAGCCTGCGCCTGCCCGCCGAGGCCTTCGCCGGCGGCGCGGCGCGGCTGGGCGTGATCGCCGAGTCCCGCCGGCCGCGCACCGCGCTGCAGGTGCGCTGCAACCGCGAGCGGGCCCGGTTCGACGTCGAGGACGGCCGCGGCGAGGGCGAGCTGTGTGTGCCCACGCCGACGCGCGGGGTGTGGCGCGTGCCGACGCTGAGCCTCGAGAGCCGCTGGCCGCTGGGGCTGGTGCGCGCCCTGGCCTGGCAGGCCCATGAGCACGAGCTGGTGATCTGGCCGCAGCCGCTGGGCGAGGCCGAGACGTACCGCGCCGACGGCGGCCCCGGCCGCGAGGAGGAGGACTTCGCCGGCCTGCGACGCGCGGCGCCCGGCGACGGGCCGGCGCGGCTGGCCTGGAAGCAGTGGAGCCGCACCGGCACATTGGCCAGCAAGGCCTTCGAGGCGCCCCCGCGGGACGCTGTATGGCTCGACTACGCCGACGGCAGCGGCGACCCGGAGCGTCGGCTGTCCTGGCTGTGCGCCCGGGTGCTGGCCCATCATCGTGCCGGCGAGCGCTTCGGCCTGCGCCTGCCGGACCTGACGCTGGCGCCGGGGCAGGGCGAGGCCCATCGCCGCGCGGCGCTCGACGCCCTGGCCCGCTGCCGGCCCGGGGCGGACGGGGAGGCCGCGCCATGAGCCGGGCGTCACGGCCCCGTTCTGCCGAGGCCCCGGCGGTGCTGGCCGACGGGCGCGGGCTGAGCGGCGCCATGCTGTGGCGGCTGTTCGTCGGCCAGTGCCTGGTGCTGGCGCTGCATCTGGCCTGGATGCCGGCCTGGTTCGCCGGCGTGGCGGTGGTGGTGGCCGGCTACCGCTACCGCCAGCTGCGCCGCGACGCCCCGCGGGCCGGGCTCTTGCTGCGGCTGGCCGCGGTGGGCGCGCTGGTGGCGGCGCTGTGGGGCCAGTACGGCAGCCTCGGCGAGATGCGGGCGCTGATCGGCCTGCTGCTGGGCGTCTACCTGCTCAAGCTGCTGGAGACCCACGACCGGCGCGACGCCCGGGTGGTGGTGGCGATCGGCCTGGTGGCCACCGGCGTGGCCTTCCTCCACGGCCAGGGGCTGCCGCTGGCGCTGGCGGCGTTCGTCGCCCTGACCTGGCAGCTGCAGTCGCTGATGTGGCTGTCCGGGGCGCGCAGCCGCCGTCGGGCCTGGGGCGAGGTCGGCTGGCTGCTGGGCCTCTCGGCGCCGCTGATGGTGGCGCTGTTTCTGGTCGTGCCGCGACTGCCGCCGCTGTGGCACATGCCCGAGACCCCGCGGGCCGCCACCGGGCTCTCCGACAGCGTCTCGCCCGGCGACATCGCCGAGCTGTCGCGCAGCGATGCCCGGGCCTTCCGCGCCGAGTTCCGCGGCCAGGCGCCGCCGCCCGGCGAGCGCTACTGGCGCGTCTACACGCTGTCGCACTTCGACGGCATCAGCTGGAGCCGGGTCTCGCCGTCGCAGCAGGCCGCGACCCTGGAGCGACCGCTGTCGCGCTTCGTGCGCGAGGGCCGGGCCAGCGCCTGGGCAGGGCAGGATCCGCCACGCTACGACTACGCGCTGCTGCTGGAGCCCGACAGCCGCCCCTGGCGGCCGAGCCTGGGCACGCCGCTGCGCGCCGGCGAGCCCCAGCGCTTCCTGGCCGACGGCACCCTGGCCGGTCGCGAGGCGCTGCGCAGCCGCGCGCTGCTGGACCTCGAGAGCAGCGGCGAGGCGCCGGCCTTCGCCGATCCCGCCGGCACCCGCTGGTTCCGGCTGCTGCCGACCGACACCAACCCGCGCACCCGCGCGCTGGCGAGGCGGCTGTGGCGCCAGAGCGACGGCGACCCGCGGCGCTACCTCGACGCCGTGCTGGCGCGCTTCGGCCAGGCGCCGTATCGCTATACGCTGTCGCCGCCGCGGCTCACCGGCCCGCATCGGGTCGACGATTTCCTGTTCGAGGCCCGGGCCGGCTACTGTTCCCACTACGCCTCGGCCACCGCCGTGATGGCGCGGATGGCCGGCATCCCGGCCCGGCTGGTGGCGGGGTTCCTGGGCGGCGAGCGCCATCCCGACGGCCACTTCACGGTGCGCGATTACGACGCCCACGCCTGGGTGGAGGTGTGGCAGGACGGCGCCTGGCAGCGCCTCGATCCCACCGCGGCCATCGCCCCGGAGCGCATCGAGCAGGGCGCGGCGGCGGTGAGCGAGGGGCGCGAGGCCTTCCTCGCCGATTCGCCCTTCTCGCCGCTGCGCTATCGTGGCGTCGGCTGGCTCAACGGGATGCGTCTCGAATGGGAGCGCCTGGAGTATCAGTGGCAGCGCGGGGTGATCGACTATCGGGGCGCGGCCCGGGAGCGGCTGATGGCGGAGCTGACCGAGACGCTGGCGCAGCTGGGCAGGGCCCTGGTCGCGCTCGGCCCCTGGCGTGTCGTGGGCCTCGCCGTGCTGGCGCTGCTCGCCGTGGCGGGGGGCGCACTCGGGTGGCGCGGCTGGCGGCGATGGTGGTGCGGGCGGCGGGACGAGACCCGCCGCCTCGCGGCCTTCCAGGCCTGGCTCGGGCGGCGCGGCTATCCGCTGCGTCCCGGCGAGTCGCCGGCGGCGCATTTCAGGCGGGTCGCGCGGGACAGGGACGCCGCCGGGCCGGCGCTGGAGGCGGCCGCCGAGACCCTGGAACAGTGGCTCTACGCGCCGCTCGACGCGTCCGAACGGCGCGAGGCCGCGCGCCGCCTGCATGCCGCGCTCGGGCGGGCGCGCCGGGACTGGCGCCGCGCCACACGGCGTGTCATCGTGAAAGCACAGACTGCGAGCACGCGCCATGAGCATCCATGATCACGACTGCCACACCTCCCGTGGCGAGCCCTTCAACCTGCGCGCCCTGCGCGGCCAGGTGCTGCTGGTCGTCAACGTGGCGAGCCAGTGTGGCTTCACGCCCCAGCTGCGCGACCTCGAGCGGCTCTATCGTCGCTACCGCGACCGCGGTTTCACCGTGCTGGCCTTTCCCTGCAACCAGTTCGCCCGCCAGTCGCCGGAGTCGGCCCAGGCCTTCTGTGCCTTCGGCGAGCGGGAATACGGCGTGACCTTCCCGCTGATGGAGAAGGTGCGGGTCAACGGCGGCGGCACGCATCCGCTGTTCGTCGAGCTCAAGCGTCAGGCGCCCGGCATATTGGGCACGGGGATGATCAAGTGGAACTTCACCAAGTTCCTGGTCGGCCGCGACGGCCGGGTGATCCGTCGCTTCTCGCCGCGGGACGGCGAGGCGGTGCTGGTCGAGGCGCTGGAGCGGGCCCTCGACGAGACCTGAGCCGCCCGGCGGACTATTCCCGGTCGCTGCCGCGGGTCATGCGGCGGATCAGCGGCTCCTTCCACACGCGGGTATGCACCCAGGCCATGACGATGTGGCCGACGATCAGGGCGAGCAGCGTCCAGCCCAGCAGCCCGTGCCACTGGCTGCCGAGGCCGGTCATCCATTCGACCTCGGTCTCGCGCCCCTCGAAGATCGACAGGCCCAGGGCCGAGAAGGCCCGGTCGGAGCCGAAGGCGCGGATCAGGGCCACGCCGGGCACCACGATCAGCAGCGCGTACATCGCCACGTGGGCGAGGGCGGCCAGGCGTTCGATGGGGCGGTCGTGCGGCGGCCGGCGCGACAGGTTGAGCAGCCCCCAGGCGCCGCGCAGCACCGCCAGGGCGAGGATCAGCACGCCGTTGGAGAAGTGGTAGCCGAAGAAGAAGTCGGCCAGCGGCGTGTCGTCGACCGTCACCCGCAGCACCACCGAGACGGCCTGCCACAGCAGCAGCAGGGCCATCAGCCAGTGGAACGTGCGGGTGACCAGGCCGTAGCCGTGGCGGTGATCCATGAGGCGGGTGTCCATGGGGCGCTAGCTCCGTGTCGGGACGTCATGCCGGCGGCGCCGGCTCGCCCGTCACAGACTGGCACAGCGGCGGATGGGGCGACAGCGTTTCGGGGGCGTCAGGAAGGCACGTCCTGGCCGCGGGCGATCATCAGCCGCTCCATCAGCTCGTTGAAGCGATGGCGGGCCATCATGGTGGTCAGCCCCGAGAACAGCGCCCAGGTCCGGCGGCGCCAGCCGGTCAGCCGCAGGTTGTGGGCCACCAGGCGCTTCATCAGCCGGTAGTCGTCGAACTCGCGCCATTCGCCGGCCACCGACATCTGCTGGCGGGTCAGCACCGGGGCCAGCTCCAGGCGGAACACCCATTCCAGCTCGCGCTCGCTCAGGCCGTGGCGCTCGATCTCCTCGATCATGCGCGCGTAGTCGGTCTCCCGCGGTTCCCGCTCCAGCCACAGCGGCGCCAGCGCCAGCCAGAGGTCGCCGCGCGTGTCGACGAGGGTCTGTGCGTCCATGGGTTCTCCTGAGGGTGGGGGATGGCCAGCATCCTGCCCCAGCCGGCGGCCGCGCTCAAGGGCGGACAGCGCCGGACGAGGCCGCTAGAATGTCGCCACGAACGAATTTCCTTTCACCGGGGCGGCGGTTGTCCGCCGCCCCGCTGCGAACGCCAAGAGGTCTAACGTGATCATCAAGCCCAAGGTCCGCGGTTTCATCTGCACCACCACCCACCCCGTCGGCTGCGAGCAGAACGTGCTCGAGCAGATCGAGGCGACCCGCGCCCGCAACCTGGACAAGAGCGCCGGGCCGAAGAAGGTCCTGGTGATCGGGGCCTCCAGCGGCTATGGCCTCTCCGCTCGCATCACCGCGGCCTTCGGCTACGGTGCCGATACCCTGGGCGTGTTCTTCGAGAAGCCGGGCACCGAGAAGAAGCCGGGCACCGCCGGCTGGTACAACGCCGCCGCCTTCGACAAGTTCGCCAAGCAGGAAGGGCTGTACAGCAAGTCCATCAACGGCGACGCCTTCTCCCACGAGGCCCGCGAAAAGGCCATCGAGCTGATCAAGCAGGACATGGGCCAGGTCGACCTGGTGGTCTACTCGCTGGCCTCGCCGGTGCGCAAGCTGCCGGACAGCGGTGAGATGAAGCGCTCCAGCCTCAAGCCGATCGGCGAGACCTACCGCGCCACCGCCATCGACACCAACAAGGATGCCATCATCGAGGCCGAGGTGGAGCCGGCGACCCAGCAGGAGATCGACGACACCACCGCGGTGATGGGCGGCGAGGACTGGGAGCTGTGGATCGACGCCCTGGACAAGGCCGGCGTGCTGGCCGAAGGCGCCAAGTCGGTGGCCTTCAGCTACATCGGCACCGAGATCACCTGGCCGATCTACTGGCACGGCGCCCTGGGCAAGGCCAAGGAAGATCTGGATCGCGCCGCCGGCGAGATCGACAAGCACCTGGCCAAGCAGGGCGGCAGCGCCAACGTGGCGGTGCTCAAGTCCGTGGTCACCCAGGCCAGCGCGGCCATTCCGGTGATGCCGCTCTACATCGCCATGGTCTACAAGGTGATGAAGGAGCAGGGCCTGCACGAGGGCACCATCGACCAGCTCAACCGCCTGTTCGCCGAGCGCCTATACGGCGGCAGCGCCGACACCGACGAGGCCGGCCGCCTGCGCCTGGACGACTGGGAGCTGCGCGACGACGTCCAGCAGGCCTGCAAGGATCTGTGGCCGCAGGTGACCACCGACAACCTGTTCGACATCACCGACTATGCTGGCTACAAGCACGAGTTCCTGAAGCTGTTCGGCTTCGAGCGCGACGACGTCGACTACGACGCCGACGTGGCGACCGAGCGGGACTTCGATGTCGTGAACCTGTAACGGGGCCCGGCGCGCCGGCGTCCCGTTTTCCGACCCACGCGCCCGGAGGTGCCCATGGAGTCACGGGAAAGCAAGACGCCGGACGAGGAGCTGACACACCTGCACGAGGTCAGCCAGCCCGAGGACTACGACCACCCCGAGCCGGACGTGGAGCAGCCCGAGGCCCGCGAGCCCGACAGCGGCATGGCCTGGCTGCTGCCCGCGCTGATCGTGGTGGTGGCCGTGGTGATCGTCGGCCTGCTGGTGATCGGCCTGGCCGACTGAGCCGCCATCGTGCACGACGCCGGGCCTTGCGCCCGGCGTCGGCGTGTCCGCACGGCTGTTACGCCCGACGCCTTCGGCCTAGAATGGGGCTTTTCCCGTTCTCGAGAGTGCCCCATGCCCGATGCCCCGCCCGTTGCATCCGCCGTGCCGCTGTCCCGGCACGTGGGCGTGGTGGTGCTGCCCGGCTTCTCGCTGCTCGCCCAGGCCTGTGCCACCGAGCCGCTGGTGGTGGCCAACCGCCTGGCGGAGCGCAGCCTCTATCGGCTCTCCACCTATGCGATCGACGAGCGTCCGGTGCCCAGTGCCGCCGGCCAGGCGCTGGTGCCCGAGGCGTCGGCCGGCGAGCCGGACCAGGCCCTCGACATGCTGCTGGTCTGCGCCCCCGGGCCGCTCGCCGGCAGCGTGCCCGAGGGGCTGCTCGAGTGGCTGCGTCGCCTGGCCGCCGCCCGGGTGGTGCTGGGCGGCATCGGCGGTGGCACCGAGGTGCTGGCCCGGGCCGGCGTGCTCGAAGGCTACCGGGCGACCCTGCCATGGACGCGCTTCGAGGCCTTCGCCCATGACCATCCCCGGGTGCGGCTCTCCCAGCAGCTGTTCGAGATCGACCGCGACCGCCTGACCTGCGGCGGCGGCACCGCCGCCATGGACATGATGATGACGCTGATCGGCACCCAGCAGGGGGCCGAGCTGGCCGAGCGCATCTCCGAGCATTTCGTGCTCGAGCGTATCCGCATGGGCGACGAGCCCCAGCAGGTGCCGCTGCGCACCCGGCTGGGCAATGCCCCGCAGAGCCTGATTGACGCGGTGGCGCTGATGGAGTCCAACATCGAGGAGCCGCTGACCACCCACGAGCTGGCCGAGCATCTCGGCATCTCGCGGCGCCAGCTCGAGCGCCTGTTCAAGAAGCACCTGCAGGCGGTGCCCAGCCGCTACTACCTCAACCTGCGCCTGCAGCAGGCCCGCAAGCAGCTGCGCGAGAGCGACCGGCCGGCCGGCGAGATCGCCCTGCAGACCGGCTTCTCCTCGGCGGCGCACTTCTCCACCGCCTATCGCAACCACTTCGGCATCACGCCCCGGGAAGAGCGCCTGGGCGACATGGGCGGCGCGTTGCGTCGGTGATCCGTCTGCCGGCCCTGGCCGGGCTCGCGTCGGTGACGTCTCCCTGTCCGTCCGGCAACCTGCTGCAGGCATCTTGTGGTGGAACGCCGTCAGGGTCGTGTCTACTCCTTGGCCTGGTACGACATGGGCGCATCGGCGTTGCGGCGCTTGCCCGTCTGGATCAGCACCACGCCCCCCAGGATCAGGCCCAGCGCGAGGATGAGGGTGGCGGTGATGTCCTCACCGACCGCGGCGCCGATGATCACGGCCACCAGCGGCGCGATGTAGGTGGCGCCTGCGGCCTGCACGGAGCCGAGCCTTTCGATGATGAAGTAGTAGGTGAAGAAGGCCACGCCGGTGCCCAGCATGCCCAGGCCGACGACGGCGCCCAACAGGGCGCGTGGGTCTCCCGCGATGGCCGTCATGCCGTCGAAGTCGGTCAGGATCAGCAGGGTCAGGAAGGCGAGCCCCGTCTGCCAGGTCGCCAGGGCCAGCGGGGGCAGCCGCAGCGGCGACAGGCACCGCTGGGCGTAGACGAAGGACACCCCGAGGCTCAGTGTCCCGGCCAGCATCCAGAGGACCCCGGTGAGTGCGACCCCCTCGGTGCCTTCCCAGGGGCGTGCGCTCAGCGCAATGCCGATGAAGCCCAGGGCAACGCCGGCCGCCATCTGGCCGGTCGGGCGATCCTGGCGCAGGAACAGAACCGCGCAGAGGAAGGTGAAGATAGGGATCGAACCGCTCAGGAGTCCGGCCAGGCTCGATGGCAGCCGGGCGGTACCGGCCACGAAGCCGTAGTAGTAGAAGGTCGTCGCCAGCACCGACATGACCGCGAAGTGCGGCAGATGGCGCAACTGATCTCGCGACAGGACCCCGGCTCGCCAGGCCACCAGGGCCAGGGGAAGGAAGCCGAACAGCACACGCAGGAATACCGTCTGTGTCGGCGAGATCACATCGGTGGCCCACTTCATGAAGATGAAGTTCGAGCCCCAGATGATGCCCAGCGCAGCGAGCGCCGCATAGGCACGCAACATGGCGTTCTCCTCGAGCAAGAGCGCAACGAGCCCCCTCCTGAGCAAGGGCGGCCCGTTGCGGTGGCAGGACAGGCGTCGTCAGATGGAGCGGGTCACTCCGCCATCGACGCGAAGGTTCTGGCCGGTGACGTAGCCCGCGCCTTCTGACAGCAAGAAGGCCACGGTGCCTGCGATTTCCTCGACGGTCCCATAGCGCCCCATCGGCACGCTGTCACGGCGCTCATCGACCTCGGGAAGGCTATCGATCCAGCCGGGCAGCACATTGTTCAGGCGGACATTCTTCGACGCATAGGCATCCGCGAAGAGTTTGGTGAAGCTGGCAAGGCCCGCCCGGAATACCACCGAGGTCGGGAATACGCTGGACGGCTCGAACGCCCAGGTCGTCGAAATGTTGACGATGGCTCCACCGCCCTGAGCTTCCATGATCGGCGCGACAAGACGAATCGGACGCACGGCGCTCAGGAAATAGACCTCCATGCCCTGGTGCCAGTCCTCGTCTGGGATGTCGAGGATCGGTGCGCGCGGACCATGACCGGCGGAATTGACCAAGGCGTCGATCCGCCCCCATGTCGCCATCGTCAGATCCACGACCTGCTTGACGTCGTCGAGTGACTGATTCGAGCCGGTGACACCGACGCCACCCAATTCCTCGGCCAGAGCCTCGCCCTTGCCCGACGGGGAGAGGATGGCGATACGATAGCCATCCTGAGCCAATCTGCGCGCGGCAGCGGCTCCCATGCCGGATCCTCCGCCCATGATGAGTGCCACTTTTTCTTCAGCCATGACGGCCTCCTTTGGTCAGGTTCTGGAGGCATTGTGGCGAGTGACAGCCGAAGTTTCGCGTGATGAATAAACGTGCCAGGCTGTAGAAAAACTATAGGCTATCGTCATGACGCTCTCCCGCCGCAAGCTGCCCCCTCTCAATGCCCTGCGTGCCTTCGAGGTCTCGGGCCGCCGAGGGAGTTTCCGGGCCGCCGCCGATGAGCTGGGCGTCACCCAGGGCGCCGTCGCGCAGCAGGTGCGCGCGTTGGAAGCGCACCTCGGCCAGGCCCTGTTCCATCGCCTGCCGCGCGGCCTCGTCCTGACGCCCCAGGGCGAGGCCTACCTGACGGATGTGACCCGCGCCTTCGATACCCTCGGGGACGCCACCGGACGACTGCTGGAGCGACCGGAGACGATCACGATCAGCGTGGCGCCGACCTTCGCCGCGAAGCTGCTGATCCCTCGTCTCGCCGAGCTGAACGCCGCGCTGCCCGGGGTGGCATTGCGCACGGTCGCCACCGAGACGCTCGCCGACTTCGAGCGCGACGAGGTGGACATCGCGGTGCGCCTCACCCGGCCTCCGTTCCCGTCCGGGCTGGAGGCCGAGTTGCTGTTTCACCAGGAGCTGGTCGCGGTCGCGAGCCCCCATCTGGTCCAGGCGTCAGCGCTCCCCCTCTCTGCCGAGCGGCTGCGGGAGCTGCCGCTCCTGCATGACGCGCACGATCATTGGCCGAGGTTTCTGCGTGCCGAGGGACCACTGCCCGGTGCGGTCTTCAATCAGACGACACTGGCGCTGGACGCCGCCCTGGCGGGCCAGGGCATCGCCTTGGCATGTCGGGCGTTCGTGGCGGGAGATCTCGCGGCCGGGCGCCTGGTGCAGGTCACGGGGGAGGCCATGATCGAAGCGCCCAGCTATTACCTGGTGCGCCAGCGGTCATCCCCGCCTCACGCCCGGCAAGAGGCGGTATGGGAATGGTGCTTGGCGCGGCTGTCGCTCCCCGTCGAGTAGCGGGACCGGCCATCGCCTTCGCGTGAACCGGGCCCGCGGCAGGTCAGTCGTCGGCCGGCCGCGCCTTGCGGGCCAGCAGGGCGCGGAACAAGGTGCCCATCATGACCGGGCTGTCCTGCTCGATGGTGAAGCCGGCGTCGTCCAGCAGCGGCCGCGCCCGGCGGGTGATGTCGGTGGCGATGGCCGAGGTGACGAGGTTCAGCGCGCGACGGCCGAGCCCGGCCGGACGCGCGTCGGCCTGGAACTTGTCCATCACGCACAGCTGGCCGTCGTCGGCCAGCACCCGGTACGCCTCGGCGAGGCCGCGGGCCGGGTCGGGCATCACCGCCAGGATCAGGTGCATCACCACCACGTCGAAGTGGCCATCGGGATAGTCGAGGGCCTCGGCGTCCATCACCTCGGCCTGGACGTCGCGGCGCAGCGCCTCGGCGCGCCGTTCGAGGCGCCGGATCATGGCCGGCGAGAGATCGGTGGCGTGCAGCTCGATGTCCCGCGGCAGCCAGGGCAGGTCGAGCCCGGTGCCGGCGCCCACCAGCAGCACGCGCAGGCCGGGGCGCCAGTGCACCTGTGTCAGCGCGGCCTGCCGGGCGCGGCGGAAGGCTCGCTCGGCCACGGCGTCGTAGATCGGCGCATAGGCGTCGTAGCGTCGCCGATTCCAGGCGGTGGTGTTGAGCATGGGGCGTTTCTCCTCGCAGTCGCCTGCTGTCGACGCTTCCTACCTTAGCCGATTCCCCCGGTCCGGCGTTGCTGCCTTTTTCACAAGTCGTCGTCCCATTGCTGAAAGCCCCTCGCCAGGGGGCTCCCTATACTCGAATGATCCCCGATTCATCCTGAACGAGTTCGACTCGAGACCACGGAGAACGTCATGATCCACACCCCGACCCGCAGCGATTTCGACCAGTACATGGTGCCCAACTACTCGCCGCAGAAGGCCATTCCGGTGCGTGGCGAGGGCAGCCGACTGTGGGATCAGGAGGGCCGTGAGTACATCGACTTCGCCGGCGGCATCGCGGTGAACTCCCTGGGCCACTGCCACCCGGTGCTGGTCAATGCGCTCAAGGAACAGGCCGACAAGGTCTGGCACCTGTCCAACGTCTACACCAACGAGCCGGCGCTGAAGCTGGCGGGTTCGCTGGTCGAGCGCACCTTCGCCGACAAGGTCTACCTGTGCTCCTCCGGCGGCGAGGCCAACGAGGCGGCGCTGAAGCTGGCGCGTCGCTGGGCCTACAACACCCACGGCGAGCAGAAGGACAAGATCATCTCCTTCCGCCAGTCGTTCCACGGCCGCACCTTCTTCACCGTCAGCGTCGGCGGCCAGCCCAAGTACTCCCAGGGCTTCGGCCCGGTGCCGGGCGGCATCGTCCACGCCGAGTTCAACGACCTCGAGGCGGTGCGCGAGCTGATGGGCGACGACACCTGCGCGGTGATGGTCGAGCCGATGCAGGGCGAGGGCGGCATCCTGCCCGCCACGCCGGACTTCCTGCAGGGCCTGCGCGAGCTGTGCGACCGGCACGACGCGCTGCTGATCTTCGACGAGGTGCAGACCGGCGTCGGCCGCACCGGCTCGCTGTTCGCCTACATGGAGTACGGCGTGACGCCGGACATCCTGACCAGCGCCAAGTCGCTGGGTGGCGGCTTCCCGGTGGGCGCCATGCTGACCACCGACCGCATCGCCCCGGCCATGGCCATCGGCACCCACGGCTCCACCTACGGCGGCAACGCCCTGGCCTCCGCCGTGGCCCTGGCCGCCGTGGAGCACATCGACACCCCCGAGGTGCTGGAGGGCGTCAAGCGCCGCCACGACCTGTTCCGCGAGCATCTCGAGACCATCAACCGCAAGCACGGTGTATTCAAGGAAGTTCGCGGCATGGGCCTGCTGATCGGCGCCGAGATGACCGACGCCTACGAGGGCCGCGCCAAGGACATCCTGCCGCTGGCCATCGAGGAGGGCCTGATGGCGCTGGTCGCCGGCCCCAACGTGCTGCGCATGGCGCCGTCGCTGGTGATCCCCGAGGCCGATATCGCCGAGGGCATGGCGCGCCTGGAGCGGGCCATCGCCCGGCTGGTGGCGTCCGAGTGAGCCGCGGCCACGCCATGGACGCATCGGAATCATCCGCGGGAGGCCAAGCCATGCTGGTCGTACGTCCCACCCGGCCGGCGGATCTGCCGGCCCTGGAGCGGCTGGCGGGCAACGCCACGCCGCGCCTGACCAACCTGCCGGCCCATCGAGACCGCCTCGAGGAGCGCATCATGCGCTCCCAGCGGGCCTTCGAGGCCGAGGTGGAATTCCCCGGCGACGAGCACTACACCTTCGTGCTCGAGGACCTGGAGCGCGGCGAGGTGGTGGGCACCGCCACCGTGCGCGCCCAGGCCGGCGCCCGGGAGGCCTACTACACCTATCGCCAGGAAACCCTGATCCACGCCTCGCAGCAGCTCGACGTGCGCCGCGAGGTGCAGACCCTGTCGCTGTCCCACGAGGTCTCCGAGGCCAGCCTGCTGTGCGCCTACTCGCTGGACCCGCGCTACCGCGGCACCAGCGCCGAGAGCCTGCTGCGCCGGGCGCGGCTGATGTTCATCGCCCAGTACCCGGAGCGCTTCGCCGAGATCCTGGCCATGGCCTTCCCCGGCTTCCTGGACGACGACCAGCAGTCGCCGTTCTGGAACAGCGTGGGGCGCCACTTCTTCCAGCGCGACTATCAGGACATCAACTACGTGGCCGGGGTGCGCTCGAAGAGCTTCATCGCCGAGGTGATGCCCCAGTTCCCGCTCTATCTGGCGCTGCTGACGCCCCAGGCGCGGGCCGCCATCGGCCGTGAGCACCCGGACCACGAGGCGGCGCTCGACGAGATGCTGGCCGAGGGCTTCCTGCGCTCGCGCCACGTCGACATCTTCGACGCCGGCCCGGTGATCAAGGCCGAGCGCGAGCGGCTCGAGAGCTTCCGCCGTGCCGCCTGGCACCCGGTGCGCATCCGTCCGGCCCACTCGCTGCCGGACGCCGAGCCGGCGATGGTCGCCAACCAGCGCCTCGGCGACTTCCGCTGCGTGGTGGCGCGCTATGCGCTGTCGCCCACCGGCCAGCTGATGCTGTCGCCGGAGCACGCCGAGCGGCTCGGCGTGGAGGAGGGCCGCGCCGTGCTGGCCGCGCCGCTGGGTCTGCCGGGCGACGCCCACGACCCGGGCTACGATGAGGGAGAGCTGTGATGCGCATTCGACCGATCGCCCCGTCCGACCTGGACGAGCTGCAGGCGGTGGCCCGGGAGACCGGGGTGGGCTTCACCTCGCTGCCCGACAACCGCGACTTCCTGGCCGCCAAGATCGACACCGCGGTCAGCGCCTTCGCCCAGCAGACGCCGGTGGACCAGCGCCTCTACTTCTTCGTGCTCGAGGACGAGGCCAGCGGCAAGCTGGCCGGCTGCTGCGCCATCGAGGGCCAGGTGGGCCGGGAGGTGCCCTTCTATCACTACCGGCTGGGCACCCTGGCGCACTCCTCGGTGCAGCTTGACCTGCACCGCACTATCGACACCCTGTTCTTGAGCTCGGATCACACCGGCGACGCCGAGGTGGCGTCGCTGTTCCTGCGTCCCGAGTACCGCGGCGGCGACCGCCGGCACGAGCGCAACGGCGCGCTGCTGTCGATGATGCGCTGGCTGTTCATGGCCCAGTTCCGCGACAGCTTCCCCGACAAGGTGCTGGCCGAGATGCGCGGCAGGTTCGACGCCGAGGGCAGGAGCCCGTTCTGGGAGTGCCTGGGCAGCAACTTCTTCCCCATGGACTTCAACGAGGCCGACCGGCTCACCGGGCTGGGCCAGAAGAGCTTCATCGGCGAGCTGATGCCCAAGTTCCCGATCTACACCCCTTTCCTCTCCGAGGAGGCCCGGGCCTGCATCGGCGAGGTCCACGAGCACACCCGCCCGGCGCTGGCGATGCTCAGGAAGGAGGGCCTGCGCTGGGAAGGGTTCATCGACATCTTCGATGGCGGCCCCACCGTGGAGGCCTATATCGACGACGTTCGCGGCGTGCGCCTGTCGCGGACCTGCCGCGTGGAGATCAAGGCCGGCGAGCCCGAGCGGGCCGAACGGCCGCGCTGGCTGGCCGCGACCACCTCCATGGCCGGCTTCCGCGCGGCCTGGCTGGGCCGCGGACCCGACGACGACGGCGTGGTGACGCTGAGCGAGGCCGAGGCGGCACGCCTCGAAGTCGGCGCCGGCGACACCCTGCGCATTCTGGATAGCGACGAGGAGGCGTGATGAAGGCGACGCAACGGCTGCTGATCGGCGGCGAGTGGCAGGACGGCGAGGCCGAGGGCTTCGCCAAGCAGGACCCGGTCTCGGGCGAGGCGCTGTGGCAGGGCCACGCCGCCTCCGAGGCCCAGGTGGGCGCCGCCGTCGAGGCCGCCCGCGCCGCCTTCCCGGCCTGGGCGCGGCGCACGTTCGAGCAGCGCCAGGCGCTGGTCGAGCGCTTCCGTGAGGTGCTGGAGAGCCACCGCGAGGACCTGGCCACGGCGATCGCCGGCGAGACCGGCAAGCCGCTGTGGGAGGCGCGCACCGAGGTCGGCGCGATGATCGGCAAGGTGGCGATCTCGATCCGTGCCTACCAGGAGCGTACCGGCGAGCGCGAGCGTGACCTGGGCGAGGCCCGGGCGGTGCTGCGCCATCGGCCCCACGGCGTGATGGCGGTGTTCGGCCCCTACAACTTCCCCGGCCACCTGCCCAACGGCCACATGGTGCCGGCGCTGCTGGCCGGCAACACCGTGGTCTTCAAGCCCAGCGAGCAGACCCCGCTGACCGCCGACCTGACGCTGCAGTGCTGGCGCGAGGCCGGCCTGCCCGAGGGCGTGATCAACCTGGTGCAGGGCGCGGCCCCGGTGGGACAGGCGCTGTCCTCTCATGGCGGCATCGACGGCCTGCTGTTCACCGGCAGCGCCAAGGTCGGCGGCCTGCTGCACCGGCAGTTCGCCGGCCAGATGGACAAGATCCTGGCCCTCGAGCTCGGCGGCAACAACCCGCTGGTGATCAAGGACGTGCCCGATCAGGACGCCGCCGTGCTGACCATCCTGCAGTCGGCCTTCCTGTCCGGCGGCCAGCGCTGCACCTGCGCCCGCCGGCTGATCGTGCCGCAGGGGCAGGTGGGCGACCGCCTGTTGGACGCCCTGTCCGATGCCATCTCGCGGCTGCACGTGGCCGGCCAGTTCAGCGAGCAGGCGCCGTTCTACGGCGGCCTGGTCAGCGTGGCCGCCGCCGACGGCCTGCTGGCGGCCCAGGACGACCTCGAGGCCCGCGGCGGCAGCGTGCTCGCGCGCATGCAGCGCCTGGAGGAGAACACCAGCCTGCTCACGCCTGCGCTGATCGACGTCACCGGCCTCGAGGTGCCCGACGAGGAGCACTTCGGCCCGCTGCTCAAGGTCCACCGCTACCGCGACTGGGACGAGGCGATGGCACTGGCCAACGACACCCGTTACGGCCTCTCCGCCGGGCTGATCGGCGGCGAACGCGAGGACTGGGACGACTTCCTGCTGCGCATCCGCGCCGGCATCGTCAACTGGAACCGCCAGACCACCGGCGCCTCCGGCGACGCGCCCTTCGGCGGCGTGGGCGACAGCGGTAACCATCGTCCCAGCGCTTACTATGCGGCCGACTACTGCGCCTACCCCGTGGCCTCCATAGAGAGCGAGGCACTGAGCCTGCCCGACAAGCTGCCGCCGGGGGTGACGCTGTGAACCGGGAACCCGATATGAGCATGCGCGAGATCAACTTCGATGGCCTGGTGGGCCCGACCCACAACTACTCGGGCCTGGCCCACGGCAACGTGGCCTCGATGAGCCACGAGGGGCTGGTGGCCAACCCCCGCGAGGCCGCGCTGCAGGGCCTCGAGAAGATGAAGTCGCTGATGGACTCAGGCTACGCCCAGGGCGTGCTGCCGCCCCAGCAGCGCCCGGACCTGGGCGCGCTGCGCGAGCTCGGCTTCGCCGGCAGCGATGCCCGGGTGCTGGCCCGGGCCGCCGACGAGGCGCCCCAGCTGCTGCGCGCGGTGTGCTCGGCCTCCAGCATGTGGACCGCCAACGCCGCCACGGTGACGCCCAGCGTCGACGCGCCGGACGGGCGGGCGCACTTCACGCCGGCCAACCTGCAGTCGAGCTTCCACCGCTACCTGGAGCCGACCACCACCGGCCGGGTGCTGGCGTCGATCTTCGCCGACGAGGCCCGTTTCGCCCACCATCCGGCGCTGCCGGCGACGCCGGCCTTCTCCGACGAGGGCGCGGCCAACCACACCCGGCTGGCCGGCGAGCATGGGGAGCCGGGCGTGCACCTCTACGTCTACGGCCGCCAGGCGTTCGGCGGCGACGGCGTCGCGCCGCGGCGCTATCCGGCCCGCCAGACCCTCGAGGCCAGCCAGGCGGTGGCCCGCCAGCACGGCCTCGGCGATGCCCAGACGGTGTTCGCCCAGCAGCATCCCGAGGCCATCGACGCCGGCGTCTTCCACAACGACGTCATCGCCGTGGGCAACGGCCCGGTGCTGCTCTATCACGAGGTTGCCTTCCGCGACGAGCAGGGCACCCTGGACGCGCTGCGCGAGCGCATGGCCTCGCCGCTGATTCCGGTGCGGGTACCGGTGGAGGCGGTGAGCCTCGAGGACGCCGTGGTCTCGTACCTGTTCAACTCCCAGCTGCTCACGAACCCCGACGGCACCATGACGCTGGTGGTGCCCGGCGAATGCCAGGAGCGCGAGGCGGTGTGGCGCTGCCTGCAGGATCACCTGCTGGCGGGCCACAACCCGATCTCCGAGGTGGTGGTGAAGGACGTCAAGCAGTCGATGCGCAACGGCGGCGGCCCCGCCTGCCTGCGGCTGCGGGTGGCCCTCTCCGAGGCCGAGCGCGCCGCGATCTCCGGCCGGGTGCTGCTGGACGATGCCCTGCATGGCGAGCTCGTCGCCTGGGTCGAGCGTCACTATCGCGACCGCCTGGCCCCGGCCGACCTGGCCGACCCGGCGCTCGCCAGCGAGACCCTCGCCGCCCTGGACGAGCTCACCGGCATCCTCCGTCTCGGCAGCGTCTACCCCTTCCAGCTCGGCTGAGGGGATCGCGCGGCGCCAGACACGACAAGGCCGGGGAGGCGTCGAGCCGACCCGGCCTGTCGTTTTTCGCGCCTCGCGTTGACGGTCCTATCGTCATGCCTCCAGCTCGACCGTGATCGATAGCGGCCGCAGCAGGCTCTCACGGCCGGTGGTGTGCTCGTTCAGCATGGCGACCAGATCCCGCGTGGTGGAATGACGGGTCAGCATCAGTGCCGTCACCGGCGACTCCCTGTCGAGCAGCCTGGTGGCGTGCCAGCAGCCCGGAGACATGGCGATGCCCAGGCCCTGAGGCAGGTGAAAGGCCCTCAGCGAATCGATGTCCGGGGCATCGTCCCGATCGAGACATACGATCTGCACGAGATCGCCGCCGTGGATCGGCACCACGGCCTGGTGGGTCAATCGGTGCATCTCCAGCCGGTCGATGCGCGACGCGCCATCGCGGTAATTCACCCAGAGTACCTCGGCGGGCCCTCCATCGGCGCCGGTATCGAAGCTGAGCTGGTGGACGAAATCGCTGGCGGGGGAGCTGTGTCTCGGCTCGCGTCGTGCGAGATCCTCCGGCCAGCCCATAACCTTGCCGTAAGGGGAGAACGCACTCGGGGAGAGTGGCGCGATCGGCAGCATCATGGTGGTAATGTCCTCCTCGAGGGGATCAGCCGTGACCTTGCAACACGGTCTCCACGACGCTGGCGGCCTGCAGCAGCGCGGCGTCCTCGCCCCGGGGGCGGGCCAGCATCAAGCCGATCGGCAGCTCGGCGCCGGCCGCGGTGTAGGGCAGCGAGATGGCGCTGGCGTCCAGGTAGTTGAAGACGCTGGTGTTGCGCAGGGCGCGGCGATTGGCGGCCTGGAAGGCCTCGGCGTCGGTTTCCAGCGCCCGGCGCTCGGGGGGCAGCATGGCCACGGTGGGCAGCAGCACCGCGTCGAAGCCTGTCAGTTCGGCGGCGAAGCGGGCCTGCAGGCCGGGGCGCTGCCAGAGCCGGTCCAGGTAGTCGCTCGCCAGCACCTCGCGGCCGCCGCGCAGTCGCTCGGCGATGAAGGGGTCGTAGTCGGCCTCCCGCTCGGCCAGCTGCTCGTGGTGCAGGGCCGCGGCCTCCGGCACCACCAGCCCGCCCTGCTGGTTGATGGCGTGGGCATCCTCCACCGCGGCCAGCGGCAGGCGCTCGAGGTGCCAGCCGAGGCGATGCAGGCTGGCCACGGCCTCCTCGAAGGCGGCGGCGACGGCGTCGTCGAGCCCCTGGAGCAGGGCGCCGTCGGGTATCGCCAGGCGCAGCGGGCGGGGCGTGGGATCCAGGCGCGGCGACTGGCCGCTCAGGGCCTGCCACAGGGTGGCGCAGCAGGCGACACTCGGGGCGATGGGGCCCACGCAGTCGAGGCTCGGCGACAGCGGGTAGGCCCCTTCGCCGGGCACGCTCGCCTGGCTCGGCTTGAAGCCGACCAGCCCGCAGAAGGCCGCCGGGATGCGCAGGGAGCCGCCGGTATCGCTGCCGAGCGCCGCCGCCGCCAGGCCGAAGGCCACCGAGGCGGCCCCGCCCGAGGTCGAGCCCCCGGTGATGCGGGCGGCGTCATGGGGGTTGGGCGGGGTGCCGACGTGGGGGTTGAGCCCGAGGCCGGAGAAGGCGAACTCGCTCATGGTGGTGCGTCCGGCAAGCAGGGCGCCGGCCTTGCGCAGGCGGGCCACGGCGGGGGCGTCCTGGGTCGCCGGGGGATTCGCCTCGAGCACCCGCGACCCGGCGCGGGTCACCTCGCCGCGCACGTCGAACAGATCCTTGATGCTGACCGGCACGCCGGACAGGGCGCGCGGCGCCTCGCCGGCCGCCTGCAGGGCCTGCTGGGCCTCGGCCTGGGCCGTGAGGCGCTCGGGGGAGTGCTCGACGAAGGTCTCGCGGGCGATCTCATCGAGAGCCGCGGCGCGCCGGTTCAGCGCCTCGCCGGCCTCGCGGTAGCCGAAGTCGCCGGCCTCGAAGGCGACGGCGAGATCGGACAGCCGGCGCTTTGCCGGCGGGCGGGCCCAGAAGGCATCCGCCATCGCCTGGGAGGTCGTGAGGGAAGGCTCGTTCATTGCGCCACCTCCAGGGCCTCGACCCGATAATGGTGGCTGAGGGTGCGGCCGAGTACCGGATCGGTCAGGTGCATGGTGAAGGGCTTGCTGGGACGGATGCCGCCGATGGCCGGCACGGTGCCGCACAGCAGCACGCTGTTGGGGGCGAGGCCGCCGTTCGCCGCCAGCGCCGGGGGCAGCTTCTCCAGCAGGTCCGGCACATCGAGCAGCTCGGCCAGGGTGCCCTGCTGATAGGTGACGGTGCGGCCGTCCTCCTCGATCTCGCTGGAAAGCTCCAGGCGATCCCAGTGGTCGCGTACCTCCTCGTAGCGCCACACCTCGCGGCCGATCGGCTTGGCGCACAGCTGCTTGGACTCGGCGACGCCGACGGCCTCCAGCTGGCGGTCGGTGTGGTCCGAGGCCAGGGTCACCCACAGGGTGCCCTCGGCGTCGCTGATCAGGCAGGCCTCGACCTCGCCGGATCCATGGGTACCGAGCATCTGTACCTTCTCCTGCTGGGTCAGCAGCTCGACCCCGCCCCGGTAGAACAGCGGGGTGGTGGAGGGCGGCTTGACGCCGAGCTCCGCCAGTTCGTCGATGTGGTGCTGCACGCCGGCCTGGTCGCGGCCGGCCCAGCCGGCAATCGCCAGACGCTCGGGGGTCAGGGTGAGGGTGCCGTCGGCATGGGTGAAACTCAGCATGAAGGACTCCGGTCTTGTTGTCGGGAGCGCCGGCCGGTGGGCCGGCGCCCGGGATCGGGACGATCGACTCGGGGCGATCGCGTCGGGGCTACTGGCTCAGGGTCTGGGGCAGCCACAGGGCGATGGACGGGAAGCTCACCAGCAGCACGGCCATCACCAGCATGGCGGCGAGATACGGCAGGGTGCCGATGATCACCTCGGAGAAGGCCTCGCCGCGGCGCGAGGCCTGGACGATGTAGAGGTTGAGGCCTACCGGGGGGGTGATCAGCGCCAGCTCCACGAACAGGATCATCACGATGCCGAACCACACCTTGTCGAAGCCGGCGGCGATGATCAGCGGGGTGACGATGGGGATGGTGATCACCATCAGCGACAGGGTCTCGATGAAGAAGCCCAGCACGATGAACAGCACGATCACCGCCATCAGCAGCGCGAAGGGCGACAGGTCGTAGGCGTTCAGCAGGCCGGTGAGCTGCTGCACCATGCCCGAGGAGGCCAGCGCGAAGTTGAGGAAGGAGGCGGCCAGGATGATGAACAGGATCATCGAGCTGGTCTTGATGGTGCCGTCGAGGGCGGCCATCAGCATCCTGCGATCCAGGGTGCGGTTGAGGGCGGCCAGCCCCATCGAGGCGATCACGCCGATGGCGGCGGCCTCTGTGGGGGTCGCCCAGCCCAGGTAGATCGAGCCGACGATCACCAGGAACAGCGCCAGCAGCGGCAGCAGGAACTTGAGGCTGTTGAGGCGGGTGGCCCAGGAGGCCACGTTGCTGGGGCCGCCAAGCGCAGGCTTCCACAGGCACAGCAGCAGCGAGGCGATCATGAACAGCAGCGCCAGCCCCAGCCCCGGCACCAGGCCGGCCATGAACAGCTGCGGGATCGAGGTCTCGGTGAGAAAGCCGTAGACGATCAGGTTGATCGAGGGCGGGATCAGGATGCCCAGGGTGCCGCCGGCGGCGATGCTGCCGCAGAACAGCTTGGCATCGTAGCCCAGCGTCTTGCCCTGGGGCAGGGCCACGGTGGAGACGGTGGCGGCGGTGGCCACCGAGGACCCGGAGGTGGCCGAGAACAGCGCCGAGGTGGTGATGTTGGCGTGCAGCAGGCCGCCCGGCAGCCAGGACAGCCAGTGATCCATGGCCCGGTAGGCCTTCTCGGCGATGCCGGCGCGCACGATGATCTCGCCCATCAGCACGAACAGCGGGATCGCGATCAGCAGGAAGGAGTCGGCGGCGGACCACAGGTTCTGCCCCAGCGCCTTGGTCAGCGGGAAGATCGAGAAGAACTGATCGACGCCGAAGGCCAGCAGGAACAGCGTCACGGCGACCGGAATCCCGGCCAGCAGCAGGCTCAGGATACCGATGGAGAGAAAGGCAAGCATCAGGTGGCCTCCCGGGCGGTGTCGCCCTTGTCCGGCCCGGCCAGGGCCTCGATGGTGGCGGCGTCACGGGTGAACAGCGCGGCCAGCACGCGCACGCCGAGCACGCTGGTGGTGATCGCGAACCACGCATAGCCGGACAGCCAGACCAGCTGCGGGATCCACAGCGGAGTGGCCAGCGGGGTGTTGGCGGTGGTGCCGTTGGCCAGCGACTTGGCCAGCACCGGATAGGCGTTGAGGGCGATGGTCCAGGCGACCAGGTTCAGGGCCAGCAGGGCGATGATGTCGAGCGCCTGGCGCGAGCGCGGCGAGAGCTGGCCGTGGATCACGTCGATGCGGATATGGGCGCGTTCCAGCAGGGTGTGCGAGAGCCCCCAGGCGGAGAGCACCGCCAGCACATAGCCGGAATACTCGTGGACCCCGGAGAGGGCGTGGCCGAACAGCTGGCGCATCAGGATCTCGGCGCCGATGAACAGCACCACCGCCAGCAGGGCGAGGCCCATCAGGCGGGCGGCGAATCGGGACACGAGGCGCGTGGCGGCGACCACGGCATCGAGCGCGGAAAGGAGCGTCGTCATGGGAGTACCTCGAGGGTTGGCCGCCCCGCCAGCGCGGGGCGGCGAACGGCCATTCAGGGCGTGGTGGCGGTCAGGCCGACGACCTGGCCCACGCTTGAGTTCCAGGCCTCAAGGGTGTCGGCATCGACACGGGCGGCCCAGGCGGGCAGCACGGTGTCCTCGAGGGCCTGGCGGGCGGCGGCCAGGTCATCCTCGGTGGCGTTCACCAGTGTCATGCCGGCGGGGTCGCCCAGCGGGCACTCGCCCTGGCCGGTCAGGCAGGCGATGCCGCGCGCGGTCTCGGTGCGGGCGTTGTCCCATACCGGGGCGACGAACTCGCTGTCGAGGCTCGACTGGATCTGGTCCTGGGTGGTCTCGTCGAGGCCGTTCCACTTGTCGAGGTTGATGGCGGTGATCACGTAGTCCCAGCCGCCCATCGGCAGCGCCAGCAGGTGGCTCGAGACCTCGTGCCAGCCGGCGCTGTAGCCGGACAGGGAGCCGGTCACCGCGCAGTCGATCACGCCGCGCTCCAGCGAGCCCGGCACCTCGTTGAAGGCGATGTTGAGGCTCTGGGCGCCCAGCGCCTCGATGAACTCGCCGGTCGAGCGGCCGCTGGCGCGGACCTTCTTGTCGGTCAGGCTCTCGACGCCCTCGATCGGGGTGTTGCAGAACAGCACCTGGGCCGGGTAGGGCACGATGGCCAGCACGTGGCTGTTGAAGCGCTCGTTCATGGTCGACTCGGCCAGCGGGCGGAAGGCGTCGGCGACCCGCTGGGCGGAGTCGATGTCGCTGGCCATCATCGGCAGGTCCAGGCCCTCGAGGGCCGGGGCGTCGCCCACGGTGTAGTCGGCCACCGTCATGCCCACATCGAAGAGGCCATCGCCCAGGTAGCGGAAGACGTCGCCGCCGGTGATGCCCATCTGGTCGTGGGTGGTGACCTGGGTGGCGATCTCGCCGTTGCTCTGCGCGGGCAGGGTCTCGCTCCAGAAGGGCTTCTCGAACTGGCGGTGCAGCTCGAGGCTGCTCCAGCTGCCGACCACGTTGAGGGAGGTCTCGGCGCTGGCCGAGGCGGCGAGGCCGATCAGGCCGAGGCCGACCAGGCGGGAGGCCAGGCGGGTCGGGCGACAGGCAGAGACGGGACGACGGAATGCGGTCATGGGGGGCTTGCCTCTTGTTGCTGTTATGTCGTGTTGTCGTGGTGGAACGTCGGATCGCGATGCCCGAGGATGCGGGGTCGAGCCGGCCCCGAGAACGAGTGGCCCGCCTCAGCCGAACTTCAGCTGCTGGTTGGGCAGGTCGGTGATCAGCATGTGGCCGGGGCTGTGGGTGATCACCAGCGGCAGTTTCGCCTGTTCGATGGCGAGCTGGGGGGTCACGCCGCAGGCCCAGAACACCGGCAGGTCGTCGTCGTGCAGCACCGGCGGCTCGCCGAAGTCCGGCGCGGCCAGATTCTCGATGCCGAGCAGCTCCGGGTGGCCGAGATGGATCGGGGCGCCATGGACCCGCGGCATGTCGGTGGTGAGCTGGATGGCACGGATCGCCTGGGCGGCCGGGAAGGGGCGCATCGACACCACCAGCTCGCCGCGAAAGACGCCGCTCGGGGTCAGGGCACGGTTGGTGCGATACATCGGCACGTTGCGGTCATGGGTGACGTGGCGCACGTCGAGGCCATCATTGATCAGCGCCTCCTCGAACGAGAAGGAACAGCCGATCGAGAAGCCGACGAAGTCGTCCTGCCACAGCTCGGCGATGTCGGTGCACTCGCCGTCCAGGGCGCCGTGGCGATAGAGCCGGTAGCGGGGCAGGTCGTGGCGAAGGTCGATCCCCTCGCCCAGGCCGTGGGGCACCGGGTCGCCGGGACGGGTCACGTCCAGCAGCGGGCAGGGCTTGGGATTCATCAGGCAGAAGCGCATGAAGTCGTCGGCATACTGCGCCGGCAGGATCACCAGGTTGGCCTGGGCGTAGCCGGCGGCCAGGCCGCTGGTGTGACGCGTCCACTCGCCGCGGCGAATCGCCTGGCGGCATTCGGCGGGGCTTGCCGAGGCCATCGAGGAAGAAGAAGGCATGGCGATATCTTCTGTTTGTGATTATGCCTTCACGATAGGAACCCGCCTTTGATAAATCCAATCGATTCTTACGATACATCTTGATCGGCAAAACCTTTCAATCCGCCGATCAGCCGTCCTCGTGGGCCGCCTGATCGCGCTGGGCGATCTCGATGGCAAGCTCGGTGACGCCCTCCGCCAGGGTGCTGTCGAGGTGCTGGGGCCAACAGGCGGTGAAGGTCAGGGCGGGCAGTTGGCAGGGCAGCTGGACCAGCGCGCCGCTGGCCAGTTCCTCCTTCACGATGCGTGGCGGAATGGCGCCGATGCCGAGCCCGTCGAGGGTCATGCGCACGATGGTCCACAGCGAGCTCGAGCAGTGCAGCTTGACGTCGTCGATCCCCTGCTGGTGCAGCAGCGAGCCCAGCTCGTGGTAGGGGCGGGTGTGACGGGCGAAGGTGATCAGCGGGGTCTGGCCCAGGCGCGGCAGCGAGAAGAAGGCCGGGTCGAAGCCCAGGGCGGGGCTCGCCACCAGGCCCATGGTGTAATGGCACAGGTAGCGGTTGAGCACGTTCTCGATATTCACCGGGCCCATCAGGAAGGCCAGGTCGATGTCGTGCTGGGCGAGCTTGTCGGCGAGCCCCGGCGACCTGTCCACCTCGAGCTCGAGCGTCATCTCGGGGAAGCGTCTGGCCAGCTCGGCCAGGAAATCGGGCAGCCAGCTGTGGGCCACGGTTTCCACCACCCCCAGGCGCAGGGTGCCCTGGAAGGGCGTCTCCAGCTCCAGCATCGTGAGCGCCTGCTGGCGTGCCTCGAGCAGCTGCTCGGCATGGCGGTAGAACTGGCGGCCCTTGGCGGTGGGCTTGACCGGGCGCTGGGAGCGCTCCAGCAGCCGCTCGCCGATCAGCGCCTCGAGCTTGCCGATGCGGTCGGACACCGACGGCTGGGTCAGGTGCAGGTGATGCGCCGCCAGCCGGAAGGAGCCGAGGCGCACGATCCACACGAAGGCTTCGAGTTCCTTGAAGTCGAACATCGTCAGCCGGCGCTGCCCAGCATGCCGCTGCGCCGGCCTGTCTGGCCGCCGACGGGCAACCCGAACCGGGCGGCGGCGGCCGCGGTCAGGGCGGCGGCGAAAGGACGGCAGACAGGAGGCGGCAACGAAAACGGCATCGGGAATGGGGCCTTCGAGAACGATGACATGATTTAAGCATAATGCATGAAGCATACCCCCGGCCCCATCGCGGTGACATCCCCAGGGCTACCCGGCCGCGGCCGGCCGAGGGGGGGGCCGCCACCGGGCCCGTGCCACGCCTCTCGGCGATGCTACGCCGCGCCACCGCATATCGCGTATCCTGAGTCCAGACGAGGCACGAGAGCAAGGAGCGACGACGTGACGGGGCTGGTCTACTGGCTGGACATGGCGGGGGTGATCGTCTTCGCCCTCTCGGGGGTGATCCTCGCCTGCCGTTCGCGCATGGATCCCTTCGGCATGCTGGTGCTGGCGGCGGTGACCGGGATCGGCGGCGGCACCCTGCGCGACCTGGTGCTCGGGGTTCGGCCGGTGTTCTGGGTCGGCGATCCCGCCTACCTGTGGGTGATCCTGGCCACGGTGGGTCTTTCGGTGCTCGGCTTCCACTACATCCATCGACTGTCGCGGGGCTTCCTGCCGGTGGCCGATGCCTTCGGCCTGGCGCTGTTCACCGTGATCGGTACCCACAAGGCCCTGACGCTGGAGGCGCCCGGCGTGGTGGCGGTGCTGATGGGGCTGCTGACCGGGGTGGCCGGCGGCATGATGCGCGACGTGCTGGCGCGCCGCGTGCCCATGGTGCTGCGCCAGGAGATCTATGCCACCGCCGCCATTGCCGGCGGCGTCGTGCTGGTGGGCCTGGAAGCGCTGGGCACGCCCTTCGCGCTGAACGTGGGGGCTTCGCTTGCCACCACGCTGGGCCTGCGGCTGTCGGCCATCCACTGGCACCTCGCCCTGCCGGTCTTCGCCTGGGTGACGGTGGCGCCGCCGCCCGCCCCGGCGCCGAGCGAGACGGACGACGACGCACCGCCGCCCGCGCCGCCGCGCCGGCCCAAGGCACGGGTCAAGCTGATTCCCCCGGAGCGGTCACGCCGCCGCAGGAGGTCGTCATGAACCGGCACGCCCCATGGCGCCGGCTGCTCGGCTGGGGGCTGGCACTGCTGCTGGCCGGCTGTGCCCTCGACCCCGCCCCGAGACCCAGCGACGAGACGGTGGCGGCCGAGATTCGCGCCACCTACGAACGGGCCCTGCCGACCCTCTCGGCAGGCAAGCAGCGCCACTATGCCCAGCGGCTGTATCGCATCACCGGCGACGAGCGCTGGTTGCCCCTCAATCGGGCCTACGGCGAGCGACTGGTGGCGTCGCTGCGCGAGGAGATCGCCAGGCTGGACGAGCCCGGCTATGTGGCGCGTTGCAGCCGCGAGGGCGTCGAGGGCTATCCCGAACGCACCGCCAAGCAGCGCCGGCGCAAGCGCATGCTGGCCGATTGGGGCGAGATCCACTACGCCAAGGGGCTGGCCTTCGATCTGACCCAGGCGCACTACCACGGGCTGCTCAACGAGCGAGACCTGCCGGGCTACCGTCGGGCGCTGGCGTACCTCTCGGGCATCGACTTCCTGGCCTTCGTGACCGACCCGGAGGTGCTCGACGTCTACGCCGCCCAGGTCGCCAACCTGGTCTACTACCTGGAGGATCTGGGCGTGGCGGACCTGCGCGGCGAGGCCATCGCCGCCTTCCGGCAGCGCTTCCCGCCGTCCCGGGACGCCTCCCTCGACCGGGCGCTGTACCGCAACAAGATCTACGGCATGACCCACTTCGTGATCGCCGCCAGCGACTACTATCAGCGACCGGTCTCGGCGGACGAGTTCGCCTGGGTCCTCGACGACTTCGCCGACGACCTGGCGCGAATCCTGGCCGATACCAAGGCGGATATCTATACCGAGGTGGGCATCAGTTTCCTGCTGGCCGGTCGGGAGCAGGCGCCGGCCGTGACGCGCATGCGCGAGGCGCTGGTGGCGGCCTATGATCCCGTCGCCGGGATGGTGCCCTCGGAGTGGGGCGGCACCGATCTCGAGCACGGCGAGCATCGCAACGTGCTGGCGATCATGCTGCTGGACTGGCCGGAGCGGCTCTATCCGGGGCCGATCCTGTCGTCCAGCCGTCAGGACGGGGCGCCGAGCGCCTGCCGGGGCAGGGTGCCTTCCAGCTGCGAGGCCAGCGTGCGCTTGATGTCGCGATAGAGCGGCAGCAGGTCGCGGTTCATGTCCCCCTCGACCCGGCGCTGGTCGATGTAGAAGGCGCCGCGATTGCCATGGAAATCGATGACCCGGCCGACCGGGGTGAACAGGAAGCCCGACATCGACAGCAACCGCGGCAGTCGTGGCTCCATCATGGCGAAGGCATGCGGGCGATCGGACAGGCCCAGCAAGGCGTAGGTGGCCAGGAAGAGGCCGATCACGATCAGCGGAAAGGTCTCGCGCTGCTCGGGGGTGAAGACGTGCTGGTCATGCAGCAGGCCCTCGATCTCCTCCTGGGTCGAGCGCCGGCGAAACAGCGGCGAGACCGCCAGTCGCGATACCTCGCAGACCGCGTCGTGGGTGAAGCGCTGGGGATGAAGCGTCGGGTGGTCCAGGCTGTCGCCGGCATAGTCCTCGAGCGGCAGGCGCGGGACGCCGTCATGCCGGGTGGCCCTCGGCAGCACCAGACGCATGCAGCCCGCCGAGAGGCCGGTCTCGCGATGTTCGATCAGGCACAGGATGGCGTGCTCGTCGTGGGCATCGAATTCCAGGTGATGCACCGGATCCGCCGGTGCCTCGTACCCCAGCTCCTCGCAGTAGACATCGTGACGCAGTCGGAAGATGCGGCGTCGCGTCTCGTCATCATCGGCGAGCCGGAAGGCGAAGGTCTGCTGGAACCGCTCGAAGAGGTGAGGGGAGATCCGTGTGCGGCGTGGCGTCTCCTTCGCGGTGGTCGAGGACATGGCATGGCATCCCTGTGTCGTTGAGTTCTGGTTGGCGGTGCGTGGCCCCGATCAGGTGCCGTCGTCGAGCAGGGTCTCCAGCGGTCGCGGCCGCCCGAGATGAAAGCCCTGCCCGTAGGTGATGCCGTAGGCATCCAGCAGCGGCAGCACCTCGTCGTTATCGACGAATTCGGCGATGGTCTGCTTGCCGAAGCCTGCCGCGAGATCGGCGATGGCCCGGACGATGACGCGATTGTCGGGGCTATCGGTCAGGTGGCGGATGAAGGAACCGTCGATCTTGATGTAATCGACCGGCAGCTGGCCCAGGTAGTGGAAGCTGCTGAACCCGACGCCGAAGTCGTCGAGGGCACTGCGGCAGCCCAGGTCGCGCATCGCCTGCAGCACGCCCCGGGCCGTGGAGAAATCGGTGACCGCCGCGGTCTCCGTGACCTCGAGAATCAGATGATGCGGGTCGGCGCCGCTGCTGGCCAGCTCCTCGGCGAGGAAATGCTCGATTCCCTTGTCGTGCAGTGACTGTCCGGAGAGATTGACCGCCAGGCTGATGCCCTTCGCTTGAAGCCGTTGAAGGGCCTGCAGGCTGTGGCGCAGCACCCAGCGGTCCAGCTGGACGATCATGCCGTTGCGCTCGGCGACCGGGATGAAGTGGGCGGGCGAGATCAGGCTGCCGTCCTCCTCGCGCATTCGGATCAGCACCTCGTAGTGCTTCACGTCGCGATCCGCGAGCCGCATGATCGGCTGCACCATCAGCACGAAATCGTCTTCCTGCAGGGCCTTGCGCAGCCGCTCGACCCAGTAGACGCGCTCCTTCAGCTCGCTCTTGGCATTCTCCATCGTAGACAGCAGGTGCCAGCGCTGATGGCCGTGCTCCTTGGCCTTGTACATGGCGACGTCGGCGCTGGCCAGCAGGTCGGCGGGGGTATCGCCGTGGGCGGGATACTGGACCACACCGATGCTGGCGATGGCCCGGTGACGCCGCCCGCCGGCCCGGAAGTGCATGCCCTCGAGGAGCTGGTTGCACTGCTGTGCCACGCCGATCGCCTGCTCGGCATCGGCGCCTTCCAGCAGCAGGGCAAACTCGTCGCCGCCCAGCCGCGCCAGGCTGCCGCGCCGGCCGAGATGGAACTGCAGCGCGTCGGCGACCTCGCGCAGCAGCCGGTCGCCGGCGTGGTGGCCGCTCAGCTCGTTGACCACCTTGAACTGGTCCAGGTCGAGCAGCAGCAAGGCGCCGTGGCCGCCGCGTTCGAGGGCCGTCTGGACGGTCTCCTGGAAGTGGCGACGATTGTAGAGTTCGGTGAGCGGGTCGCGTTCGGCCAGCCAGGTCAGGTGGCCCTCGGCGGCCTTGCGCTCGGTGATGTCGAGCCCCACCGAGAGGCGCGCCATGCCCGTGTCGCCGCCGCTGGTCAGGGGGGCGTGATACCAGACGATGGTATGCACCTGGCCATCGACGGTGAGCAGGGTGCGCTCCTCCTCCTCGGTGCTGCCGGCATCCGCGATCGGCGAATGTCCGGGGAGCGGGAAGAGGTCGTCGAAGTGGCGCCCGATCAGCGTCGCCTCCTCGACGTCGAGGATCGACAGGGTATAGGCATTGACCAGGCTGATCCGCCTGGCGGCGTCCTGGGCGATGATGAACACCCGGGCGGTATCGAGCAGGCCGCCGACGAAGTCGCGCTCCCTGGCCAGTTCGTCGACGCGCTCGGCGAGCTGTTCGCCCCGGGCCTGAACCTCGCCCTCGAGTCGCTCGAGCTGGTGGGAGAGCTCGACGGTGGTGCCCTCCAGCACGTCGATCTCGTCGGGCCAGCGTCCGGGCGCGGCGGGAATGGTACTGCGCGCCTCGGCGAAGCCGCCCCGGGCCAGGGCCGGCAGCACGCCGGCGACCCGCCGCAGCCGCGCCATGGGGCCCAGCAGGATGGCCAGCAGCAGCAGCTCGGCGGCGAGCCAGCCGGCGACCCCGGCACCCAGCAGGATCCGCGTGTCTTGATTGATGGAATTCACCTGGGCGGTGATATCCGAGATCAGCAGCAGATAGCCGGCATCGTCAACGGATCGAATCCGGGTCACGGGGATGGCCGACAGTTCCTTCAGACGCTGCTCGTGGGGCAGCTGTAACGGGCCGTCGGCGAGGGTGTCCAGCGACACCCGCTGGGCCCAGCAGTTGGCCTTGCCAGCCGGACAGCCGACGCGCCGGCACGGCGTCGTTGCTGGCGCCAGAAGACGCGCCCAGCAGCGCCACCTCGCTGTTCGAGACCGACTTGACCTGGAGAATCACGTCGGCGAGCGTCCGGGACAGGATGACCAGGCCCACGCTGCGCCCGTCGATCAGCACCGGCACGGCGGCATACTGGCGGCAGTCGACGTCACAGCGCAGGGTCGTCAACGGTGTCTCTGTGCGGAACACCTGTGTGATCCAGCTCTGGAGGGGGCTGCCGTGCTCCGGCGAGCTGCCCCAGCTCGCCATCGCCTCGCCCCGGTCGTCGAAGATCCGGATCTCGTCGATGCCCGCGTCCAGCTGCAGGCTCGGCCATTGGGCCGCCAGCGAGGCTCGTACGGCGGCGTGATCATCGGCTTCCAGGGCCTCGCCCAAGCCCGAGGACGCCGCGGCCAGGCCGGCCAGTTGGCGCAGTTCTTCCTCCGAGCGCTGCAGTATCAGGCGCACCTCGCGGTGATGGAGCGCATGCTGCTGCAGGCGACCTTCCTGGAACTGGCGGGTCAGCGTGGTATGGCCCAGCCAGGTGAACAGCGAGACCAGTACCAGCAGCAGCAGGCTGCTGAGCGCGATCACGCGCCAGGTCAGGCTCAGCGGTCGGCGCTGGCGAAACAGCGGGGGCAGGGTCATTGCGCCGGTTCCTTGGCTGTCATGAAGGAGGCGTCCGGAGAGCGCTAGAAGCGGAACGCGACCTGGAACAGCAGCATGTTCCAGTAGCGGTCCGTGTCCGATGGTTCGGGGTTGTCCTGGGCCGGCAGCCAGCCGGTGCCGTCGATGTAGTGATATTCGCCGGCCAGCATGATCCGCGGCGTGGGCGTCCATTGCAGGCCGAAGGTCCAGTCCCGGGCGAACTGCGAGTGGTCCGGACCGGCGCCGCTGGCGGCGAAATCGTCACCGGAGGGATCGTCGCGGTTGGCCAGGAGATGGTCGTAGCGTACCAGCCACTGCCAGTCGTCGAAAAAGCGCCGCTGGTACTGCAGGTACCAGCTCTCGCCGGTGGTATCGAAGTTGAAGCGCGGGTCGTTGAAGCCTTCCAGGCCGGAGTTGCGCAGGGCGTACTCGGCGGTGAGGCTCCAGAGCTCGGCGTTGTACTGCAGTGACAGCACCCAGGGCCGGAAGTAAAAGTCGCCATCGCTGAGCCCGGGCTGATGCGAGTCGAAATGGGCGCCGACGTCGGCCGTGCTCAGTGCCGCGACGATGCGTCCCCCGTCGTGCTCGTAGCGGACCTGGCCGATGGCGGAGGTGTGCGGCTCAAGATCGCCGGGAAAGCGGTCCAGGCGCAGGGTCTCGAGCAGGTCGTCGCCGGCCTGGACGCGGCCGACGCCCGCCTGGAAGCTCAAGGTGCCCTGAGGCAGGCGTTCCTCGTAGTAGCCCAGCACCCCGTCCGCGGAGAGGGCCAGCGAGCGGGTGCGATCGAAGTAGATCGACTGCGGCAGCAGGATGCCGGGGCGCGTGAAGGCCACGTCCCGGGTCTGGTTGTAGAAGCCGAAGGGGTTCTTGAAGCGGCCCAGTTGCACGCCGATGTTGCGCTGCTGGTTGGACAGCAGCTGATAATCGATCAGGCCGTAGTCCAGCTTCGGTTCGGCGTCGCCGCTCTCGCCGCCGGCCCGCCGGCTGAGCACCTGGGCCGCGATCAGCACGTCCTCGTGGGGGCGCAGCGAGACGTTGGCCCCCAGCTCGGTGAACTCCAGGCTGCCGCCGTGTTCGCTGCTGGGGCCGAAGAAGTCGTTGTCATCGGTGATCACCAGCGCCTGGCTCAAGAAGCCGTGCAGCTGCAGCGTGTCCAGCACCTCGCCCTCCCCGGCGTGCGCCGGAGCGACGGCGGCCAGCAGCACCGCGCCGAGAGCCCAGGCGGTGCATGGCTTATTCCATGGTAATGACTTGGACACGGTCATCCAGCTTCTCCCTTTCCAGATATCCCAGGGCGCCTGGGGTGCTGGCGATCTGTTCGAGCATCTCGGCCTGGCTGCTCACCCGCTCGGGTGCCTGTCCCGTTCCGGAAAACACCGCGCGGTCCCAGGCCAGCTGCAGCTGGTGGGGATAGACCGACAGGCGCTGCTTGACGAAACGGGCGTGCACGGGGTGGCGATTGGGCAGCACGAAGATGCGGGTGGCCTGGCCGTTGGGCCAGGTGCGCTGGCGCATGGCGAACAGCGCCCGGGTGGCGTCGCGGGGCAGATGATGCGTGGTGACGCCCGGATGGGCCACCAGCAGCACCGCCTGCGGATCCTCGCCGTTGTCCTGAGCCGCCGCCGAGGGCGCGAGCCCCAGCAGCAGCCATAGTCCGAGGGCCTGTATCAGACGTCCGAGCATTCAGACCCTCCCCATGATGACGTGAGCCGGGCTCGCGCTGGAGGAGCCTCGCAGCGGACACGACGACTCACGCCGCAACGCCGGCCGGTCCGGATCGTGCGCCATCGGGACACTGGCGCTGAAGGAGTGCGGGATGAGGACGATGGCGCTATCTCCCTGGCGACTCGTCGGGCGTTGTCGTTATGTCGCTCGCGGCGACCCTCGGCCGGGCGAATGGCCCGGCCCGGGGCGCGATGAGCGTTTGCGCACAGCTTACCGTCATTCAATGTATGACGAAACGATAATGCACTCACGGTGCGGCTGCCTCCCGGAGGCGCTCCGGCGGCCCCGTCGACGGGCCTGGCCTCAGCCATAGATGCCGAAGCTGCCGGCGTTGATCCACAGGTGCGTGGCCACGCTGGCGGCGTAGCCCAGGGCGATCACCGGCGACCAGCGCAGGTGGCCCATGAAAGTGTAGTTACCCCGTGCCTGGCCCATCAGCGCGACCCCGGCCGCGGAGCCCACCGACAGCAGGCTGCCGCCGACCCCGGCGGTCAGCGTGATCAGCAGCCAGTGGCCGTGGGACATGTCCGGCTCCATGGTCAGCACCGCGAACATCACCGGGATGTTGTCGACCACCGCCGAGATCACGCCGAGCACGATGTTGGCACCGGTGGCGTTCCAGCCGGTGTAGAGGGCATCGGACAGCAGCGCCAGATAGCCCATGAAGCCCAGGCCGCCCACGCACATCACCACGCCGTAGAAGAACAGCAGGGTGTCCCACTCGGCCCGCGCCACCCGCTTGTAGACGTCGAAGGGTACCACGCTGCCCAGCTGCTCGAGCATCTTCCAGTCGCCGCGCTGGGTGTAGAGGGTGCGCTTGCGCTCGATCGAGCGCGGCAGGGTCTGTCGCAGGTAATAGCCGAAGAACTGCAGGTAACCGAGCCCGGTCATCATGCCCAGCACCGGCGGCAGATGCAGCAGGGTGTGGCAGGCCACGGCGGTGCTCACGGTGAGAAGGAACAGCACGATGATACGTCGCGCCCCGCGCTTGAGGAACACGTCTTCCTCGAGGCTGGCCGGTACGCGATTCTCGATGAACAGGCTCATCACCGCGGCGGGAATCAGGAAGTTCACCAGCGACGGCACCAGCAGGGCGAAGAACTCCTGGAAGTGCACGATGCCGGCCTGCCACACCATCAGGGTGGTGATGTCGCCGAAGGGGCTGAAGGCGCCGCCGGCGTTGGCCGCCACCACGATGTTGATGCAGGCCAGGTTGATGAAGGCCTTGTCGCCCTCGGCGACCTTGGTGACCACGGCGCACATCAGCAGCGCCGTGGTCAGGTTGTCGGCCACCGGCGAGATCACGAACGACAGCAGGCCGGTCATCCAGAACAGGGTGCGGTAGCTGAAGCCCTTGCGCACCATCCAGGCGCGCAGGGCGTCGAAGACGCCGCGTTCGTCCATGGCGTTGATGTAGGTCATCGCCACCAGCAGGAACAGCATCAGCTCGGTGAACTCGAGCAGGGTCATGCGGAAGGCGTGCTCGGACTCGCTCGACATGCCGGACTGCACGTAGACCCAGCCGATCAGCCCCCATATCAGGCCGGCCGCCACCAGCACCGGTTTCGACTTGCGCATGTGGATCTTTTCCTCGGCCATGACCAGCGCGTAGGCCAGCACGAAGATCATCACCGCCAGGCCACCGACGAACGACTGCGTCAGGTCCATCGAGCCGGTGGCGGCCGCGGCGGGAGAGGCGAGAAACGCCAGCGGCGCGAGGGCCAGCCAGCGGGGGGCAGGGAATCGAGCGGGAGGCGAACGGTGGAGAGTCAGCATGGCGACGATCATCCCGTAGCGAAGAGTGTGTGAAGCATCCGGAAAATGAGGTGTCTCCTACAGATTACTGAGGCGCGCCGTCGACGGTATTGCCCCTTTGGTAGGGGGTGGCGCTGCGTATCAACGCTAGGGTCGACACCGGATGTCGGATTGGGCGCCCGAAGAGGGAAATTTTGTGGCATCATCTGCCCCCTCCGGCGCTGACCGGAACCGCATCGCCAACGACTTCAGGGCAGGCTCTCGACGCATGTTTCTCGATGATTACCACTCGCGCACGGACTCGCGGCTCTGCATCACCGCCGAGCAGGCCAGCCGTTTCGCCAAGCGCGTCGCCGGTGACTTCAACCCCATTCACAATCCGGATGCGCGTCGTTTCTGCGTGCCCGGCGACCTGCTCTTTGCCCTGGTACTGGCCCGTTTCGGCCTCTCCCAGCACATGACCTTCCGTTTCCTGAGCATGGTCGGCGCCGAGGTGCCGCTGGCCTTCGACGAGGACGACGACGGCCGGATCCGCGTGCGCGACGACGGCGGCAAGTGCTATCTCGAGGTGGAGCGCAGCGGCGACATCACCCACGACGAGGCCGTGGTCGAGGCCTTCACCCGCTGCTACGTGGCCTTCTCCGGCAAGAACTTCCCGCACTATCTGAAGCCGCTGATGGAAGACCGCGGGGTGATGTTCAATCCCAAGCGCCCGCTGGTGATCTACGACAGCATGGGGTTCTCGCTGGAGCGCCTGGACGGCATCGAGCCCGGCCTGGAGCTGGCCGACGCCTCGCTGGAGGTCATCGGCAAGCGCGGCGATGCGCTGCTCGAGTTCCGCATCATGGCCGGCGGCGAGGAGGTCGGTACCGGCTCCAAGAAGCTGGTGGTCAGCGGCCTGTGCGACTACGACGCCTGCACCATGGACGCCGTGGTCGAGGAGTTCTATCGCCTCAAGGCGGCCCACGACGCCGAGGCCTGAGCCTCGTTCGCATCGCCGCATCGCACTCGCCTCACCGCATGCGACAGGACCGCCCTTCGGGGCGGTCCTTGCGTCTGGGGCCATATGTAAGGGCCACACGTCTGGCCTCCCACGGTCAGGGCGACGACGGCAGCCCCAGCAGCATGCCGCCCAGGCCGCACAGCAGCACCACCCACCAGGCCGGGCGCTGCCATACCGTCAGCAGCAGAAAGCCCACCAGGGCCAGCGCGAACTCCGCCGGCCCCAGGACGGCGCTCGTCCATACCGGCCGATACAGCGTCGCCGCCAGCAGGCCCACCACCGCGGCGTTGGCGCCGCGCATCGCCGCCTGCAGCCCCGGCCGGGCGCGCAGGGCGCTCCAGAACGGTATCGCCCCCGCGAGCAGCAGCATCCCCGGCAGGAAGATCGCCCCCAGGGCCAGCAAGGCGCCGGGCACGCCGCCCGTGACCATGCCCAGATAGGCCGAGAAGGTGAACAGCGGCCCCGGCACCGCCTGGGCCGCGCCGTAGCCGGTCAGGAAGTCGTCCGGCGACACCCAGCCCGGCTGCACCACCTCGGCCTCTAGCAGCGGCAGCACCACGTGGCCGCCGCCGAACACCAGCGCCCCCGAGCGGTAGAAGGCGTCCACCAGGGCGATGCCCTGACCGACGCCCGCCTGGGCCAGCAGCGGCAGCCCGACCAGCAGGCCGGCGAAGGCCAGCAGGCAGAGTGCGCCGGTGCGCCGACTCAGGCCGACGCTCAGCACCGCCGGCGTGGCCTGGGCGGCCTCGCGGCAGATCAGCCCGCCGGCCAGGCCGCCGAGCACGATGGCCAGCAGCTGGCCCGCGGGGCCGTTCACCGCCAGCACCAGCAGCGTCGCGGCCACGGCGATGGTGGCGCGGCGCCGGTCGGGACACAGGCGGATCGCCATGCCCCAGACGGCATGGGCGACGATGGCCACCGCGACCACCTTCAGGCCATGCAGCAGGCCGTCGCCCAGCGGGCCGGACAGGCTTGCCGCGCCCAGCGCGAAGGCCATCAGCAGCAGCGCCGAGGGCAGGGTGAAGGCCGCCCAGGCGGCCAGGGCGCCCAGCGGGCCGCCGCGCAAGAGGCCCAGGGCGAAGCCGACCTGGCTGCTGGCCGGGCCCGGCAGGAACTGGCACAGCGCCACCAGATCGGCGTAGGCGTGCTCATCGAGCCAGCGGCGTCGCACCACGAACTCTTGGCGGAAATAGCCCAGGTGGGCGACGGGGCCGCCGAAGGCGGTCAGGCCCAGCAGCAGGAAGGCGCGGAAGACGTCGGCGACGCGGGAGGCAGGGGACATGATCGCTCCGGACAGGATATGGCAAGACGAGCCGGCGGACGGCCGCGGCCGGGGGCAAACGCCGGCCCATGCCGCAAGATGCCGACATTGTCCCGTCGAAGGATGACCGAGCGATGATACGTACCTGCTGGTGTTGCCGGGGCGGCGGATATGGCGGGTCAAGCACCCCTGAGGCCGCCGGTGGGACGGTCGGGCGCCGGCGGCTGCCGGCGCCCGGCAGGCATCACTTCAGGTAGACCTGGCCCTGCTCGTAGAGCGAGCGGCAGTCGTTGGCGTCGTGGTAGCGGTCCTCGTCGATGTTGAGCGAGTGCACGCCCGGGCCGGCGAAGCGCGGGTCGTCGCATTCGCCGTCGTTGGCCCAGCGGCTGGTGTTGTCGCCCCATTCGATGCCGTTGCTCGAACGGCTCGAGCCACTGGAGGCGCCGGCGCCGCTCCAGGACGGGCTGGCCTCGGAGACGTAGAGGTTGGCCTGGGGCAGGTCGCCGGACGCGTAGGTGCCGACCCAGATGTTGTAGTTGCCGGAGGGCGGATCGCTCCACTTGATGCCGGGGTTGGTGCCGGCGGCGGTGGAGTAGTCATCGTTGCAGTGCCAGTTGCCGGCGGCATCGTAGACCACCAGGGTGATGTCTTGCTGGGCTTCGGCGTAGATGCTCAGGGTGTACTGGCCGGCCTGGTAGTTCAGGTCCAGGTCGGGGTCGCCGCTGACGTAACCGCTGCAGTTGGGCCCCGCCTCGCTCGCCGAGCGGCTGCCGCCGGCGGTGAGCGAGGTCACGTGCGGGTCGGGCTGGAAGCCTGAGTTGAGGTTCACGGTGCCGTAGGTCGGGGTGGCCTGCCAGTCCAGCGCCTGGACGCCGGCGCTGAGACACAGCAGCGGAAGGGCCACGAGGGCAGCCTTGCGATGAGTTGATGACAGCATAGTCCAGTTCCCTTGCGTTCTTTTTGAGTCCGGGTGCGCGATGCACCGGATTCATAGTACTGCGCCGCCGGGGAAAGTCACGCCGTCTCCTCCTTCTGGCCGAGGCCCTGCTCCCGGCGGAGCGCCTCCAGGCGGGCGTAGAGGTGCTCGGTGAAGAAGCCGTGCATCAGGAAGCGCTGGCTGAGATTCCAGGGCCCGACCAGGTAGTGCGGGTACTTGTTGTAGGCCAGCTCGACCAGGGTCGGATCGCCGATCATGCGGCCGATGCGCAGCGCGATGGACTGGTCGAGGTTGAAGCCGTTGATGGCGTCGCGGTACTCCTCGCGGGTCAGCAGCAGGCAGAACAGGCACATGAACAGCACGTGGGCGCTCTCGAAGTCGAGCACCTGGGTGCGCCGGCGCTCGACCGTGAACTCGGTCATGTCCAGCGGCCGCCAGTGTTCCCAGCGCAGCGCCTCGGGCGGGCGCGGCGCGCTGTCCTGGCCGCGCTCGCCGAGCTCGGCGATGGCCCGGAACAGCTCCTGGTCGTGGTCGACGAAGCTCGCCGTGAGCATGTCCTCGATGCGCCGCGGATACAGCGCCAGCGGCTCGACCTCGCCGGCGGCGCCGTTGTCGATCAGGAAGTTGATGACGTTCGATTCGGTGGCGTAGTGGCGCAGGATCAGCAGATTGGCCTCGGGGCTGACCACGTGGCGGCAGAACCAGCAGATCAGCCGCTGCAGCAGGCCGTGGGCGCGGAACTGGGGCAGCGGCAGCCGCTTGAGGAACCAGGTCAGGTGCAGCAGCGCGCCCAGCACCAGCTGCAGCAGCGGGCGCAGCGACCAGCGGGTGGGGCGCTCCATGTCGTCGAGCCAGAGCCGCAGCGCCTCGCGCTCGATGGGCAGGGTGTCGTCGGCCTCCAGGGCGCGCAGGAAGGGGCTACGCCGGCTCATGGTCGATCTCCTCGAGCTGCAGGGCATAGAGCCGCGCCACCACCCGGGCGGTGCGCAGGATCGCCCGGCGCTCGGCCTCGCCGCGGCAGACCCGGTCGAGTAGCGCGTAGAGCTTGTCCAGGTGGGCGTCGTCGTTGGCGCCGTGATAGCGCATGAAGCGGGTGGCGCCGCCGTCGCCGCCGAGGGCCGCGTCGATGCGTCGGGCCCAGTCGTCGGCCATCTTGTGGCCGAGCCCCTCGATGATCCACATGGCGCCGATCAGGTCGACGGGATTGGGCTGGCTGGCGCGATGCATCATGAAGGCATGCAGCGCCTCGCTGCCGGCGTTGCGCTCGGCGTGAACGATCGTCTCGCGCTCGCCGCCGGCCGCCACGTAGTCGGCCTCCAGCATCTCGTAGTCGCGGTGCTCCTCCCGGGCGTGCTCGATCACCATCGAGCGCACGTCGGCGAAGTCGCGCTCGAAGCTCGAAGCGCCGCGGGTGATCCAGCGCGCGCCCTCGATCACCTGCTGGCGCAGGTGGCACAGCAGCCGGCGGTAGTCCTCCTCGGTGAAGCGGTCGCGCTCCAGGCGCTGGAGGATCGGCACCCGGCCGAGCTGGCGCTCGAAGTCGAACCAGACGCGCATCAGGCCCTGCAGGCAGGCCTGGCCCTCGGAGGTGGTGACCTTGTCGCTCATGAGGTGGCCTCCCTGACCACGGTGAGGTGCATGTAGACGTTGTTGAAGCGCCCGCTCTCGGGCACGAAGCACAGCAGGGTCTCGCCCTCGGCGAGCTCGCGGGTGCGGCGGAACTCGTCGAGCATGATGAACAGCGAGGCGCAGCCGGTGTTACCGCGGGTGTAGAGGTTGGTGTACCACTTCTCCTCGGGGATGGCGGCGCCGGCCTGGGTCAGCATGTCGAAGATCTGGCCGCGGAAGTGATGCGAGGAGTAGTGACACAGCAGGTGGTCGACCTCGTCGACCCTCACTCGGCCCTCGTCGATCAGCCGCAGCAGGCCGTCGACGCCGAGCTTCACCAGGTGATCGAGCAGCCGCACGTCCTGGCGGATCAGCAGCGCGCCGTCGGCCTCGGCCTCGGCGTAGGTGGGGTAGTCCTGCCAGCTCGGGTGGCGCCCCTGGCCGTTCGGTCGGCCCACGCTCATGCACACCGGGAAGGCGTCGGCGTGGGACACGCCGCGGATCCAGTCGATGCGGAAGCTGAGGCCGCGCGGTCGGTCCTCCAGCAGCAGGGCGCCGGCGCCGTCGGAGAGCATCCAGCGCAGGAACTCCGCGTTGAAGTCCGGCGTCGCCCCGGCGGCCTCGAAGCGGCTGGCCTTGAACAGCCGCGAGGCCAGCTCGCTGGCGACCACCAGCGCATTGCCGTGCTCGCCGGCGCGGATCGCCGTCCAGGCGGCCTTCAGCGCCATCATGCTGCTCGAGCAGATGCCGTGGCTGGTGTGCAGCTCCAGGCTCGGCAGGCCCAGCTCCGCCTGCACCATGCTGCCGAAGCCCGGCAGCACCAGGTCGCCCTGGCTGGTGGCCACGCTGAGCATGTCGAGGCGGGCGTCGGGCACATAGCCTCGATCCAGGCAGTCGCGGCCGGCCAGGGCGGCCATCTCGCCGTTGCTGATCGTGGTGCGATGCTCGGCATCGATCGCATAGTGGCGCGTCTGGATGCCGTTGGCCTCGAGGATGCGCCGCTTGAGCCGGCTGGGCTTGCCGTGGACCCGACCCAGCACCTCCTCGATGCGGTCGTTGTCCACCGGCTCGCCGGGCAGGTGATGGCCGGTGCTGGTGATGTAGACGCTCATGCCGACCTCCGGTGCTTCAGGGCATGGATCAGGCAGCGCAGGTTCTCCTCGGCGTAGGGGAAGATCGCCAGCACCGCCATGAAGGTGAGATAGAACGGCAGGTAGCCGGCGCCGCCGTGGGGCACGGTCAAGGGGACCAGCGACAGCTGGCCGGCCCAGTCCAGCGTCAGCAGGTCCGCCACCACCGGGCCGTTGAGCACCGCGATCAGCGCCAGCATGTAGAGCGGCAGGCTGGCCAGGTAGTTATGGGCATGCATCTCCCAGATGCTGATGTGGCGGCGCGGGGCGGCGTAGTGGACGTCCCAGTGGGCCACCAGCTCGTGCAGCACCCAGGCCGCCAGGCAGATCAGCAGCACCAGCACGTTGACCTCATAGAGCAGGCACAGAAGGATCGGCGCGCCGACCTGGAGGCCCATCAGCGAGTGGACCAGCGATTCCTTGAGCCCCGAGGTGGCCTCGATGCGGGTGGCACGATGGCAGCACCAGTCGACGAAGCCGGCGATGCCCCAGAGCGGCAGGAAGACGTAGAGCAGGACCTGGATCAGCAGTGCATCTGTGGTCATGGCATGGCCTCGCGGCGACGGCGTAAGACGATGGGTGACACGAGGAGGGCTCCTTTCCATGGAGGGATCCGGTGTTTGAAAACACTGTTCGAAAACGAGTCTAGTCGATCGCCGCCAGGATGCAAACGGTTGTTTCAATCCGGCCGGGACGAGGGGGCGTCAGGCGCGCGACGGCACGGTGGAGCGGGGGGCTCGCGGCATCCGGTGGCGCATAGAATATAAGCCATGGTGCATGGAAAAGCTCGCCGTCGGCAGGCGGCGGGGCGGGGCACTATGCTGAAGGGGCCATTGTGCTTGCCCTGAATACTGCATAGGGAGGTTCACGCCATGCCCACCACATCCTTCGCCGCCCGGCTCGGCCGCGGCCTGCTGCTGACGCTGCCGCTGTTCGCCGGCACGGCGCTCGCCAGCGAGGGGCGGGACCTGGTCTTCCAGGGCGATGCCAGCTTCCAGGGGCCCCACGGCGGCCAGGCGATCCAGGCGGCGCTGGTCGACACGGCCCTCGACGAGACCATCGCGGTGGAGACCGGCAAGGTGTCCGGCGAGGACGACCCGAGCTTCTCCTTCACCTTCCAGCGCGCGCTGGTGGCCGACGGCCAGTACGCCGTGCACTACTGGATCGATGCCAACTTCGGCGGCGGCACCGCCGGCAACTGCGATCCCATGCAGCACGATCACCAGTGGAGCGTGCCCATCGCGCCCGGCGACGGGCCGGTGACGCATACCGAGCATCACGACCCGTCGGCGCAGAGTGCCGTCTGCGACACCTTCCGCTGAGCGAGCTTGGCCCTCACGGCCGGTGCCCCGGGCCGGCCGGCTCCGTGTCGCTCAGAGCTTCACCTTGCCGCGCAGCGCCTTGGTCTGGCCCTTCTTGACCTTCTTGTCGACCCGGCGGCGCTGTGAGCCCTTGGTCGGCTTGGTCGGCTTGCGCGCCTTGCGCTGCTGGATGGCCTGGCGGATCAGCTCGCGCAGCCGGTTCAGGGCATCTTCCTTGTTGAGCTCCAGGGTGCGGTGCTCCTGGGCCTTGATCACGATCACCCCGTCCTTGCTGATGCGCTGGTCGGACAGCGCCAGCAGGCGCTCCTTGTAGAACTCCGGCAGGCTGGAGGTGGGGATGTCGAAGCGCAGATGCACCGCCGAGGCGACCTTGTTGACGTTCTGCCCGCCCGCGCCCTGGGCGCGGATCTGGTGAATCTCGATCTCGTGGTCGGGTACTTCCACGGTATTGGAGATACGCAGCATGGTGTCCTCGCGGTGGCTGGATGAAGAGGGGATGAATCGGGAAATCGGCGGCGGAGCGGCCGTTCAGCCGCGCTGGCGCAGCGGTTCGAGCAGCTCGCCGAGGCCGTTGTGATCGATCTCGTGCATCAGCTGCAGCAGCTGGCCGATCTGGCCCGCCGGGAAGCCCTCGCGGGCGAACCAGGCGAGATAGGGGCCGGGAAGATCGGCGATCAGGGTGCCTTCGTACTTGCCGAAGGGCATGCGCTGGGTGACCAGGCGTTGCAGGTCCTCGGGTTGCAAGGCGCCGCTCCTCTAGGTGTTGTCCGCAAAGTCGGGTGAATGAAAACGGGGATGGAAAGCGGTGAAAACGAGGCCGCAGGGTACGCCACCGGGGGCCGGGCGGCCAGTCGACGGCGGATTTCCCGCTCCGCCCTTGAATCGCGGCGGGCCGGCCCGCATTGCTGTCGGACATCCATGGCACAGGAGGGAGCTTCCATGACCACACTGGTGATCGGCGCCAACGGCCAGATCGGCCGCCTGTTCTGCGAGCTGGCCCGGCAGGCCGGCGAGCCCGTTCGGGCGATGGTGCGCAATGACGACCAGCGTGCCTGGTTCGAGGCGCGGGGCATCGAGACCGTGATCGGCGACCTGGAGGGCGAGCTGCGTCATGCCTTCGAGGGCTGCGACCGGGTGGTGTTCACCGCCGGCTCCGGGCCGTACACCGGCCCCGACAAGACGCTGTTGATCGACCTCAACGGTGCCATGCGCGCGGTGGATCTGGCCGCCGAGCTGGGGCTCGAGCGCTTCGTGATGGTCAGCGCCCTGCGCGTCGACGACCCGCTGGCCGGGCCGGAGGCGCTGCGCCCCTATCTCGCCGCCAAGCGCGCCGCCGATGCCTATCTCAAGGCCGCCGAGGTGCCCTGGGCGATCCTCAAGCCGGGCCGTCTCACCGACGAGCCGGCCACCCGGCGCGTCGCCGCCTCGCTGGAGGAAAACGGCGGCAACAACGAGGTCTCCCGGGCCAACGTCGCCCATGCGCTGCTGCATCTGGTGCAGGGCAAGGCGGAGAACGGCCGCGAGTACCCGCTGCTGGACGGCGAGCGCGAGCTCGACGCGGTGCTGGCCTGAGGCCGCTCAGCCCGCCTGGGTCCGGTTGCGGCCGTCCTGCTTGGCGCGATAGAGCGCCCGGTCGGCGCGTTCCAGCAGCACATGGCAGGCCTCGTCCGCGCGCAGCGCGGCGATGCCGGCGGAGAGCGTGACGAAGAGGTCCGATCGGCCCGGTGACGCGCTCGCGATCCGCGTGCGCAGGCGTTCGAGGCTCTCATGGGCCTGCTCCTGGGTGGCGCCGGGCAGGATCACCAGAAATTCCTCGCCGCCCAGCCGGGCCAGCACGTCATAGTCGCGCAGCTCGCCGCCCAGCCTCGCGGCCACGTCGCACAGTACCTCGTCGCCGGTGGCGTGGCCGTGGCGGTCGTTGATCTGCTTGAAGTTGTCCAGATCGATGATGGCCACGCACAGCGGGCCACCCTGCCGGTGGGCGCGCGCGATCTCCTCGCCCAGCCGCGCCATGCCGGCGCGGCGGTTGAGCAGACCGGTCAGCTCGTCGTGGCGGGCCAGGAAGTCGAGGCGCCGTTCCAGGGCCTTGCGCTCGGTGATGTCGGTGATGAAGATGACGCGCTTGAGCCGCCCGGCATCGTCCTTCAGGCGCGACGACTCGGCGATGATGCTGTGCGTCTCGCCGTCGCGACCGACCACCTCCCATTCCTGACGCTCGTCATGCTCCTCGTCGCCCTGCATGAAGCATCGATGCCGCCTGAGCGTGGCCTCGCGCTCGGCCTCCGGCACCACCAGGGCAAAGGAGCGCCCCAGCAGCTCCTCCTCCGCGTAGCCGTAGAACTCGCAGAAGGCCGGGTTGACCATCTCGAGGATGCCCGCCTCGTTGGTGATGCAGATGCCGATCGGGGCGGCACAGATCAGCCGGGGCACGTTGTCCGAGCGGGTCAGGGTCAGCGGCATGCGGTCATCCTCGGTGGGGCGAGCGAACGGATCGCCCTGCCGCGGCGGAAGGCCGGCCTCGAACGGCCGGTGTGCCGCCATGGGGGGCACGCCTTGGGCGCTCAGGGTGCCGATGTCATCCCGTGCACCCCAGAGCCGACACGCCGATTCGGCGATGATGAAAGAATAATTTGCTTATTTTTCATGATGGCTCGGCGTTGTACAAGATGGGGCCTCAACGCTTCGACGCGGGGCGTTGCGGGCGCCATCATCCCGGCGCACCATCGTCCGTTTTCCCTGTCGTCCCCCGAAGGAAAGGATTCATGCCCATGCACGATGCCGAGGCTTCCCTGCCGGCCCGCGCCCGCCGGCTGCTCGAGACCGTCCCCGAGGCCGAGCTGCCGCTGACCTACCAGCGGCTCGCCGAGGCCCTGGCGCTCACCCCGCCGCGGACCATCCGCCGCGTGGCGCTGGCCCTGGAACAGCTGATGCGGGAGGACGCCGCCGCCGGCCGTCCCTTCATCGCCGCGCTGGTGGTCAGCCGGCAGGGCGAGGGCCTGCCGCGCGAGGGCTTCTTCGCGCTGGCCGTCGAGCTGGGGCGCTTGCCGCAGGACCCGGCGCGCCACGCCGAGGCCTGGCGGGAGGAGTTCCAGCGCGCCCTCGACGCACGCGACGGTCACCACCACGATCCGGCCTGACAACGACCCGGCCTGAGCACGACGACGCCCGCCGAAGAGGCGGGCGTCGGGGCTCGTGTGAGCGGAGGCGCGGCGAGGGCCCGGCTTGGCAGACAAAAAAGGGCCGGCCCCCTGGTGGAGGCCGGCCCAATATCGAAGGAAACAGCAAACCATGCGCCGGTGCTAGCCAGATCATAGTTCGCTACCTAACAATTCTACCGCGCCGCAGCCGGCTTGGCCAGAGGGCGAGGCGGCTGGCGTAAGGGGGCCGCGTTTCGGCGCGGTGCGCGAGTGAGCCCCGAGCGCCGGCGCGGCATGCTAGCCTGACGCGATGCCAGAGGACATCGCGATGAAGGGAGGCACGCATGGAAGCATTCGGCCTGAGCGGGCTGGCGACGTGGGAGTGGCTGGGGCAGGGCGTCAGCCTGGTGGCCCTGGCGCTGTGCGTGGCCGGCTTCGCCAGCCGGCGCGACGATCGGCTGTTCGTGCTGCTGCTGTTCGCCAACGTGGCCTTCGCCGCCCAGTTCGCGCTGTTCCAGAGCTGGGTGGCGGCGGGCATCTCGGCGCTGATCGTGCTGCGCATCGCCCTGGTGCGTCGCTACCCGGGCAACGTGGCGGTGATGGCCGGGGTGCTCGTCGCGACCCTGGCGGTCGCGCTGCTGACCTGGAGCGGCCCGAGCGACGTGCCGGCGCTGCTGGCCGGCCTGCTCGGCACCTGGGGCATGTTCATGCTGCGCGGCGTCGCCATGCGCGGGGTGCTGGCCGCGGCGGCCTTCTGCTGGGTGATCAGCAACCTGCTGGCCGGCTCCATCGGCGGCACCCTCGCCGAGACGCTGATCCTCGTCACCAACCTGATCACCATCTGGCGCCTGCGGCGCGCCGCCCGGCGCTATGGTCTGAGCCCCTGAGCGAAGGCGGCCGGGCCGAGGCCGGCCCGAGCGGCCTACATCTGGGCGACGAGATAGTTCTCGCGGCCGACCAGCTTGATCAGGCGCAGCTGCTGTTCCAGCCAGTGGGCGTGATCTTCCTCGGTGTCGGAGAGCAGCGGTAGCAGGATGGCGCGGGTGTTGAAGTCGCGCTCGCGCTCGCACAGGGCGATGGCGGCCTTGAGGGCGTCGCCGACCTCGTACTCGAGCTGCAGGTCGTAGCCGAGCATCTCTTCCACGTCCTTGCCGATGCGCACCTGGGTGCGGGTGTGGATGTCCGGCTTGCCTTCGAGCATCAGGATGCGCTCGATCAGCTTCTGGGCGTGGCCCTTCTCGTCGTGGAACTCGTGGTCGATGCGCTCGTGGAGCTTGGTCAGCCCCATGTCGGCATACATCTCGGCGTGCACGAAGTACTGATCCATGGCGGCGAGCTCGGCGGCGAGCAGGCCGTTCAGGGCGTCGATGATCTCTTGATGGCCTTGCATGAGCGTTCTTCCCTGTCGACGTGACGTATCAGCTGCGCATCCTAGTCCGGGGCGCGGGGTTGGTCAATTTTTCTCGGCATATCAATGGCTTGAGATTGCCTTCGCGTGCGATTCGCATTCGGTCCAGGTTTCGCGTCTCGCCTCCTGCCCGCTTCTCCCGGTGGGGCGAGGCGGTTCAGGCGGTCACCCCGAAGACGCTCTTCAGGTAGCGCACATAGGCCTCGTCCCGGGACAGCATCTTGCCCGGGGCATCGGAGATCTTGGCCACCGGCTGGCCGTTACAGGCCACCATCTTGATCACCATGTTCATCGGCTTCACGTCCGGCAGGTCGCAGGTCAAGCTGGTGCCGATGCCGAAACTGGTGCGGATGCGTCCGTCCAGGGCGGTCTTGATGCCCATCGCCGAGTCGAAGGTCAGGGCGTCGCTGAAGATCAGCGTCTTGCCGCGCGGGTCGATGCCGAGCGCCTCGTAGTGGCGGATGCACTTCTCGGCGAACACCATGGGATCGCCGCTGTCGTGCCGCAGGCCGTCGAACAGCTTGGCGAAGTACAGATCGAAGTCGGCCAGGAAGGCGTCGAGGTTGATGGTGTCGGTCAGCGCCACGCCCAGGTGGCCGCGGTATTCCTGCACCCAGGCCTCCAGCGCGGTGCGCTGGCTGTCCACCAGCCGGCTGCCGAGCTGCTGGTGGGCCATCACCCACTCGTGGGCCATGGTGCCCATCGGCGCCAGGCCGTGGCGCCGGGCGATGTCGACGTTGCTGGTGCCGACGAACTGGCCGGGGAACTCCTCGGTCAGCACCTCGACGATGGCCTCCTGCACCGGCTGGGAGAGCCGCCGCCGGGTGCCGAAGTCGGCCAGCCGGAAGTCGGCCAGCTGGGCCGGCGTGTAGTCGCGGCGCAGCCGATCCATCTTCGTGCGCAGCTGCGACACGGCCTGATCGACGCTGGCCCCGGGGTTCAGGGTGTGATTGCGCACCTCGCTGATGATGGCGAGGATCACGATCTCGAACAGGATGCTGTGCGTCCAGGGGCCGTCGATGACGATGCACAGCTCGCTGCCTTCCATGTGCAGGTCCACGTACTCGGGGCGGAAGCGGTACAGCTCCAGGAAGCGCACGAAGTCCGGCGACATGTAGGCGAAGTCGCTCAGGTAGGCGGATTCCGCCTCGCTCAGCGACAGCGAGGCCAGGCCGTCGATCTGGGTGCGGATCTCGTCGAGATAGGGGCGCAGGTCCTCGGCGTCGCGGCAGCGGAATTCCCAGGTCACGCTGGCATTGGGGTAGTTGTGGTGAACCCCCTGCATCATGGTGAGCTTGTACCAGTCGGTATCCAGCAGCGAGGTGATGATCTGACCCGGGGCGCGGTACGTGGCCGCCATGAAGGATGCTCCCTGTGAATGATGGTGGACCGCTGCAGCGGCCCGCGAGACCGGCGTCTCGCGGGGGCATGATGGTAGCGTGTTCACGGTTCGGTGACGAATCGACCCCGCAGAGGAGTCAGGGCGCGAGCCGGGCCGTCAGCGCCTCGAGGAAGGTCTGGATGCGCGCCGCATTGGTGCCCAGGTCGCTCTGGCCGAGGCGCGAGGCCGAGCGCATGTCCACCGTCGTGCCCGCCGCCCTCGGCGTCAGCCGGATCACGATATCGTCCTCGAAGCCGAACCAGCGGGTGGTCGCCACCGCCTCGAGCCGGCGCTCGCGCACCGCCGCGATCGACCAGCCGCGCTCCCGGGCCAGGGCCTCGGCGGCGTCGCGCACCGCCGGCAGCGGACGGGCGATCTCCACCGGCCCCAGATGCGGATAGCCCTCACGCTGGGCCTCGGCGAAGGCGGGGGGATAGTCGAGCGCGTTGGGCGCCGCCCGGCGCGCCTCTGCCAGCGCCTCGAAGGCCGGCGGGTCGGCGAGGTCGGTGGTGATGTCGTGGATCGGCGGCACGCTGCGGGCCAGCTCGCGCATCTGCAGCGGCTGCGCGACGATCGCCACCCCCGCCCCGATCACCAGCAGGCTCGCCAGCACCGGCCTGGCGCGCCGACAGACCCCGGCGACCAGCAGGGCGACCACGGCGACGAGCGCCGCGCCCACGGCCAGCAGGGCGGCGCGATGCAATAGCGAGAACGACTGCCCGAGCGACAGCCATTCCAGGCGATAGGCCGGCCCCGCGCCGGCCATCAGCGCCGCGGCCATCGCCAGCAGCAGCACGGCCAGCCAGGCCAGGGCGGCCGGCCAGCGGCCGCCGCGAGGTCGGGGCTTGAAGGTCAACGACATGGCGTGGCTTCCTCCCTTCGTTGCGGCATGGCCCCTACTATAGTGCCCGAGGACGCTCGTGCCGATCCTGCCGGTAGGCGCCGGTCGCCGATAGGCCGAGGCGATGGCGCCCATGTTGGCATGTCGTGAGCATGTTAAGTATCTTGGACGGGTCTTGGCGGGTTCGGCGATCCGCCCGACCCCGAACCATCCGAACACGCATTCCGCGAGGCCCCATGAATCCGACCATCGAACTGCTGAAGTCCCATCGCTCGGTGCGCAAGTTCACCGACCAGAAGATGCCGCCCGAGCTGCTGCGGGAGCTGGTCAGCGCCGGCCAGGCCGCCGCGTCCTCCAACCACGTGCAGGCCTACAGCGTCATCCACGTGACCACCCCGGCCAAGCGCGAGCAGATCGCCGAGCTGGCCGGCGGCCAGGGCTACGTCGCCAGCGCCTCCGACTTCCTGGTGTTCTGCGCCGACATGAAGCGGCCCACCGACGCCTCCGAGCGCACCGGCGCCAACGTCGTGCGCGGCATGACCGAGCAGCTGCTGGTGGCCAGCGTCGATACCGCGCTGATGGCGCAGAACGTGGCCGTGGCCGCCGAGTCCGAGGGGCTCGGCATCTGCTACATCGGCGGCATCCGCAATAACCCGCAGGCCGTCAGCGAGCTGCTCGAGCTGCCGGAGCATGTCTATCCGGTGTTCGGCATGTGCATCGGCTATCCCGCCCACGACCCGGACGTGAAGCCGCGCCTGCCGGTCGAGGCGATCCTCAAGGAAGACCGCTACACCGACGATCGCGAACAGGTCGACGCCTACGACGACGAGATGCACCGCTACTACGGCGAGCGCACCGGCGGCACCAAGGACACCAACTGGTCGAAGAGCCTCGAGCCGCTGTTCGACACCAAGCTGCGTCCCCACATGCGCGACTTCCTGGTCAAGCGCGGCTTCGAGATGAAGTAGGCGCTGCCGGCCCCGAGGTGTCCTCGGGGCTTGCGCTCTCAACTGATCCCCTTTTTTCGCGACCTTCTGCCCCTGTTATGGCCCCGGCCGTTCTGTCATCTTGACCGCCCACGACAGGGGCCGCGGGACGCGGGCCGGTTTCCAGGGTTTGAGGGGTGTCATGATGATCTACGTCGCGTTCTTCCTGATCTTCGTCGGTGTGACGTTCGCGCTGCATCAGGTGTACAGCGTGCATTACGCGATCAACTTCGAGGACGAGGAGGAGCGCCCGGAGCGGGTCAACCAGGCGCTGACGACGCTTTGCGACGCGGCCGAGGAGTGCCGCGACGGCCGGCCCTCGGCAGGGTTCGAGCAGGCGGTGGCCCGCATCTTCGGCGGCGGCGTCGACCCGCGGCTGGTGCTGGCGGCGCTGGCGCCGGGCCGGCGGAAGGCCTTCGCCGAGCCGCTGCTGCGCCGGCGCGGGCGCATCGACACCCGCGGCGAGCTGACCGTGGCGCACCTGCCGGGCTGGAAGACCCGTCCGCCGCGGCGCTATCGGCGCGGGCCGATGCTGGTGCTGGTCATGGCCTGCAGCCTGCTGGCGCTGTTCTGGGGCGGGATGAGCATCTTCACCGCGGCCTATCCGGTGGCGGTGCCGGCGCTGGCCTGGGCCAACAACCTGGCCGTGCTGACGGCGCTGGTCTATGCCTCGGCGCTGCTGGCCTTCGCCGTCTCGAAGCTCGACCTCTACCTGCACGATCTCCAGCAGATCGGCCGGCTGAACCGGCGCCTGCACGAGGCGCCGCGCGCCTGAGTTCAGAAGGCGTCGATCAGCTCGCCCAGCGTCGCCATGGCCGCCTCGCTGCGCGGCGTCCAGGGATGGCCGTAGCTCAGGCGCAGGCAGTGGCGAAAGCCCTGGGTGGCGGAGAAGATCGGCCCCGGCGCCAGGCTGATGCCACGCTCCCGGGCCAGATGGAACAGGCGCAGCGAGTCCACCCGTTCGGGCAGTTCGAACCACAGGAAGTAGCCGCCGGCCGGGCGGGTGGCCCGGGTCTCGGCCGGGAAGTGATGCGCGGCCGAGGCCAGCATACGGCCCTGCTGGGTCTCCAGGGCATGGCGCAGCTGGCGCAGATGGCGGTCATAGCCGCCATGCTGAAGATAGTCGGCAATGGCCGTCTGGGCCGGCACCGAGGGCGAGATGGTCGTCATCAGCTTGAGCCGCGAGACCGCCTCCGCGAAGCGCCCGGCCGCCACCCAGCCGACGCGATACCCCGGCGCCAGGCTCTTCGAGAACGAGCCGCAGTGGATGACCAGGCCCTCGTCGTCGAACTGCTTCACCGGCTTCGGCGGCGTGGTGGCGAAGTGCAGCTCCGCGTAGGCGTCGTCCTCGATCAGCGGCACCTGGTGGCGCTTGATCAGCGCGTAGAGCGCGCGTTTCTTGTCGTCGTCCAGGCTCGCGCCCAGCGGGTTCTGCAGGTGGCTCATGAACCAGCAGGCCTTGATCGGCAGCCGCGCCAGGCTGTCCGCCAGCACGTCCAGGTCGACGCCCTCGCGCGGGTGCACGGGAATCTCCACCGCCCTGAGCTTCAGGCGCTCGAGGATCTGCAGGCTGGCGTAGAAGGCCGGCGACTCGATGGCGACCAGGTCCCCGGGCTCGGTCACGCACTGCAAGCCCAGGTTCAGCGCCTCCATGGCGCCGCTGGTGATCACCAGCTCCTCGGGCGGCAGCGGCATCCCCTTCAGCGTGTAGCGCAGCACGATCTGGCGGCGCAGGTCGGCATCGCCCGTCGTCATGTCGCGCAGCACGTCGCCGCCGCTCATCCCGCGCAGGCCCTTGGCCATGCTGCGGGCCAGCCGGGCGAGCGGGAACAGCTCCGGGCTGGGGAAGGCCGAGCCGAACGGCACGGTGTCGGGGTCCTGGAGCGAGTCGAGCACCGAGAACACCAGCTCGCTGACGGCCACGTCGGCGCTCTCCTGCCGGCTCGGCGTCATGCGCGGCTCGTGCAGCACCCGCCGGGCCTGCTCGCGCACGTAATAGCCGGAGCGCGACCTGGCCACGATCAGCCCGCGATCCTCCAGCAGGTAGTAGGCCTGGAAGACGGTGGAGTGGCTGATGCCGTACTGGCGACTGGCCTGGCGCACCGAAGGCACCCGCTCGCCCGGGGCCAGCACGCCCTCGCGGATCAGCTCGGCGATCCGGTCGGCGAATGTCTCGTAGCGTTTCATCGGCGGCTCGCGACCCCGTCATCGCAGTGGCGGAAGGAAGAGCATTCCACCACGCCCGGCGCCGCGGCGGAAGGCGATACGACAACGCCCCGACCAGGAAGGGCCGGGGCGTGGCGCTGGCCGATGGAGGCACGGCGCATCACTTGAAGCGTGAGCGGGCCTTCTCGAGGGAATCGCTCAGCGAGCTCCAGGCGCTTTCCGCGCCGGCCTTGAGGTCGTCCCAGGCGTCGTCGCTGGAGTCGCGCAGTTCGTCGAGCTTCTGGCGCATCTCGTCACGCCTGGCCTCGAGCTCGTCGACTTCCTTCTCGTGCTCGATGCGCTGGTCGGCCTCGGCGCTCCTGGCACGGGCCTTCAGCTTGTCCACCTCGGCCTGCAGCTCGTCCAGCTTGGCGCGCAGCTTCTGTTCGTAGGCATTCCGGTCGCTCATGGGAAGACTCCTTTCCGTGGGCGCGTGAATCACGATTCGCTCGTGCCCGTCGCGGGGCAACACGATGTGGTCGTTACAGGGTGGCATATCCCCCCCGGGAACTGGCAAGGTCGCGCGTACCGGCATATGTCCCGTCGGTGCCGTGCGGCGCCGACCCTCCACTGACCATCAGCCCGGCGAGCCTGGCGGAGGTATCATGAAGTCTCTTACGAGCACGAGGTTCGCAATTCTCGGGGCGGCGCTGGTCGCGATCAGCTACGGCCTGGCGCGCTTCGCCTTCGGCCTGTTCGTGCCGCAGATCCGCGACGCGCTGGAGCTCACGCCCTACGCCATCGGCATCATCGGCGCGCTGCCGCTGATCAGCTTCCTGCTGTCCACGGTGGTCGCGCCCTTCATCACCGACCATCTCGGCGCCCGCAACACGGCGGTGCTGTCCGGCCTGTTCGGCGTCGTCGGCCTGGGGCTGATCAGCCAGGCCTCCGGCGCGCTGATGCTGGGCAGCGGCGTGTTCGCCTGCGGCATCTGCACCGGCCTGATGATGCCGGCCCTCTCGGCCGCCATGCAGGCGATGGTGAGGCGCTCGCTGCACGGGCGGGTCAGCTCGGTGATGAACGCCGGCACCAGCATCGGCGTGATCGTCGCCGTGCCCACGGTGCTGTTCATGGTCGGCGCCTGGCGGCTGGCCTATCTCTCGTTCGCGATCTGCACCGCCATCGGCGTGATCGCCGCCTGGTGGTTCCTGCCCTCGGTGTCGCGCATCGTGCCCTCGAACGCCGCGCCGCCGCCGCCGCTCCCCGAGCTGCCCTGGTCGCGGCTGGTGCGGCTGTCGCTGTTCTCCTTCGTGATGGGCTTCGTCTCGTCCGCCTACTGGATCTTCGCGCCCGACCTGGTCGTCACCCTCGGTGGCCTGCCGCCGGCCTCCACCGGTTGGCTGTGGCTGGCGGTGGGCATCGCCGGTCTCGGCGGCGCCGTGGTGGCCGACCTGGCCGACCGCAACAACCCGCCGATCACTCACGCGCTGATGCTGATGATGCTGGCCGCCAGCCTGGCGCTGCTCGCGGCCAGCCCCGCCCAGACGCCGCTGGCGGCGTTCTCCGCGCTGGTCTTCGGCCTGGCCTACATGAGCCTGACGGGGCTGTATCTGATGACCGGCATCCGCCTGCTGCCGGGCCGGCTGTCGGTGGGGCCGGTGCTGCCCTTCATGGCGGTGTCGCTGGGGCAGGCCACCGGCTCGCCGGTGGTCGGCGGGCTGGTCAATGCCTTCGGCTATGCGACGGCGTTCTCCATGTTCGCCGCGCTGGGCATCCTGGTGGCTATCCTGTCGCCCTTCTATCCGGGCCATATCGAGCAAGCGGACGAGGACGCGGAAGCCGAGGAGGATACCGGCCTGCAGGCGGCCTACGACCAACAGCTGCAGAACGAGGAGGGCGAGCCGCTGGAGGATCCGGAAGAGCCGCAAGAATCGCAAGAGCCGCAAGAATCGCAAGAGTCGCAAGAGCAGGAGGCGCCTGCCGAGGCGTCCGCCGATACCGCTTCCGAAGAAGGGCCGGCGGAGCACTCCCGCCACAGTGCCCGGTAACGCCTCTGGCGATCCGCGCGGCCTCGGGGCTCGCGACGAAAGGTCGCGTAGCCGCCGGTGGGCGGCTGACGACACGGCCGGCCGGGCCGGCCCGTGCGCCTCACTCGGGCAGGCGCAGTTGCTGCAGCAGGGTCTGGCGGGCGTGGGCGACCCGCGCCTGGCGCAGGGCCTGCGGCCTCCATACCAGGTAGTAGTGGATCTCGTGGGTGCCCACGGGGGAGGCGATCTCGGCCAGCTCGCCCCGGGCCATCTGCTGGCGGCAGAGGTACTCCGGCATCACCGACCAGCCGAAGCCCTGCATGAGCAGCTGACGCTGGGCCCTCAGGTCCTGGTTGACCACGTAGGGCACCAGGTCGTCGGCGCCGATCCGGTTCTTTTGCAGCCAGCGCTCGATCATCGACAGTTCCAGGTCGTAGGCCAGCAGCGGGGTCTCGCGGATGTCGCCGGCGAAGTCGTCGGACGCCGCCAGCCGTGCCGCCACCGCTGGCGCGGCCACGGGCAGTACCCGGCTGGTGAAGAGCGGCTCGCTCTTCAGGCGGCCGTCGACCACCGGGTGGGCCGAGATGCCCAGGTCGCAGTGGCCTTCCAGCAGCATGCTGGTCACCATGTCGCCGCCACCGCTATGCAGGCGCACCCTCACGCCCGCCTCGAGCAGCGGCAGCAGCCGCTGGCCGAGAATCTCGGCCATCACATCGGCATGCCCGACCAGCTGCAGCACCCCCGAGATATCCATCGACCGCGCCCTCGCCGAGGCCAGGGCGGCCTCGGCGGCGTCCAGCTTGTCGCCGATGTCCATGGCCAGCGCCTCGGCGGCGGCGGTCGGCGTCACGCCGGTCGGCGAACGCTCGAACAGCGGCCGGCCGACGGCGACCTCGAGCCCGGCGATGTGCTGCGAGACGGCGGGCTGAGTGAGATTCAGCGCTCGCGCCGCGCCGCTGATGGAGCACTGGCGATACACCTCGATGAAGGTGCGCATGCGGGTCAGGGACATGGCCGATCCATAAATTTTCTTATGACCCCGGCAGCCTAGCATTGTTACCCCTCCGACACCCGTCAGGCCTAGGATGCCGACATCGAACGTCATCCACGCCCCCGACGGCAGGAGGAATCATGTCCAGCGAGAACACGCGCCACGATCTGCTCAAGGTCCTGAACAGCATGAAGCAGCGCCAGGCCGCGGCCGGCACCGCCGACGCGGCCCTGCGCAAGGACCGCCTGCAGCGCGGCATCCGGCTGATCCGTGACCACCACGAGGCGCTGATCCAGGCGATGAGCGACGACTTCGGCCATCGCAGCCACTTCCAGGCCGGCTCCTCCGACCTGGCCGGCAGCATCAAGATGCTGCAGCACGCCATCGACCACGTCGACGAGTGGATGCAGGCCGAGACCGCGGAAGCCCCCGACCCCGGCATGACCACCGAGATCCACTATCAGCCGCTGGGCGTGGTCGGCGTCATCAGCCCCTGGAACTTCCCGATCAATCTGGCCTTCGGCCCGCTGGCCGGGGTGTTCGCCGCCGGCAACACCGCCATGCTCAAGCCCTCCGAACTGACGCCGAGGACCTCCGATCTGCTGGCCGAGCTGATCGGGCGCTACTACGGTCCCGAGGAGCTGGCCGTGGTGCTGGGCGAGGCCGACGTGGCCCAGGCCTTCAGCACGTTGCCGTTCGACCACCTGGTGTTCACCGGCAGCACCGCGGTGGGCCGCCACGTGATGCGCGCCGCCGCCGACAACCTGGTGCCCGTGACGCTGGAGCTCGGCGGCAAGTCGCCGGTGCTGGTGTCCCGCGAGGCCGACCTGACCAAGGCCGTGGAGCGCACCCTGACCGGCAAGACCTTCAACGCCGGCCAGATCTGCATCGCGCCCGATTACGTGCTGCTGCCGGAAGAGCAGACGCGGGACTTCACCGCCCTGGCCCGGGACTTCCTCGCCCGCAGCTACCCGAGCATCCAGCACAACGACGACTACACCGCCATCGTCAGCGACCGGCACTACCAGCGGCTGATCTCGCTGCTGGAGGATGCCCGCGAGAAGGGCGCCGAGATCGTCAACCTGGGGCCCGAGGACGAGCCGGCCTACCGGGAAGACAGCCGCAAGATCGCCCCGCACCTGGTGATCGGCGCGACCGACGACATGGCCATCATGCAGGAGGAGATCTTCGGGCCGCTGCTGCCGATCCGCACCTTCGACCAGGAGCGTGAAGCGGTGGCCTATATCACCGGCAACCCGCGCCCCCTGGCGGCCTACTACTTCAGCGAGGACGCCGAGGCGCAGCGGGCCTTCGCCGAGAGCACCATCTCCGGCGCGCTGGTGGTCAACGACGTGATGGCCCACGTGTCCATCGATTCGCTGCCGTTCGGTGGCGTCGGCCCCTCCGGCATCGGCGCCTACCATGGCGTGCACGGCTTCCGCCGCTTCTCCCACGCCAAGCCGCTGGTGGTGCAGAGCGAGGAAGGCCAGGGCAACCTGCGGCTGCGCGCGCCCTATGATGACAAGTACGCCGAGCTCAAGGCCCTGCTCGAGGGCTGAGCCTGCCGCCCGACCGCCGAATGACACGACCGAGAGGTGACCGATGAAGATCCTGATGGTGCTGACATCCCACGACGCGCTGGGCGACACCGGCCACAAGACCGGCTTCTGGCTCGAGGAATTCGCCGCCCCGTACTATGCCTTCCGTGATGCCGGCGCCGAGCTGGTGCTGGCCTCGCCCGAGGGTGGCCAGCCGCCGCTGGACCCCAACAGCGAACTGCCGGACTTCCAGACCCCGGCCACCGAACGCTTCCGCGAGGACGCGCAGGCCCAGCATGCCCTGGCCGGCACCGTGCGCCTGGACGAGGTGAACGAGGCCGACTTCGATGCGGTGTTCTACCCGGGCGGCCATGGCCCGCTGTGGGACCTGGCCGAGTCGCGCACGTCGATCGAGCTGATCGAAGCCTTCGAGCGCGCCGGCAAGCCGATCAGCTTCGTCTGCCACGCCCCGGGCGTGCTGCGTCACGTGAAGGCCGCCGATGGCGCCCCGCTGATCCGGGATCGCCGGGTCACCGGCTTCACCAACGGCGAGGAAGCCGGCGTCGGCCTGACCGAGGTGGTGCCGTTTCTGATCGAGGACGAGTTCCAGCGCCTGGGCGCCCGCTACGAGAAGGGCGAGGACTGGCAGTCCTACTGCGTCGAGGACGGCCGCCTGATCACCGGCCAGAACCCCGCCAGCTCCGAGGCCGTGGCCCGGGCCCTGCTCAAGCGGCTGGGGTGACCGCGGGGCCACGCGGCCCCGCGCTTTCCCGGGGCCGCGTCCGAGGGCGCGGGCCAGCGACTCCCTTCCCGGCGCCGCGCACCGACGCGGCGCCGCCTCACTGGTACTTGTGCTGCCAGCCCTTCACCGCGATCTGCTCCTTGAGCAGGTCCAGCATGTCCACCAGCACCTGCTCGGTGATCCGTTCGGTCTCGGGGTCGGTGCGCAGCCAGGCATCGAAGCCGCTCTCGGCCAGGTGTTCCACCAGGGCGGAGAACTCCGACGACTTCAGCCCCGCCAGCGCCTCGTCGACCAGATGGCAGGCCAGGTCGGAGAGCGAGGCCTCGAGCCCGCGGGTCAGCGGGCCGCCCATCGGCAGGCGCGCGAGCCGCCTGAGCTCCGGGCTCTCGGCCAGGGTGCGGCCGACCAGCCCGCGCACGTAGCGCAGGGTGTCGTCGCGGTGGTGGGCATAGGCGTCGCCGGCCATGGCCTCCAGCCGCTGGCTGATCTCGCGGATCAGCGCCTGCTTGCGCGGCTGCACCACCCGTTCGATCACCGGCGCCGAGAGCCCGTCGCCGGCGCGGATCTCCTGCTGCACGTTGTCGAGCATGCGGATGGCGATGCGGTCGGTGAGCTCCTCCAGCAGGATGTCGTAGTACTTGGCGGCCACGCCGTAGAGGTACCAGCGGCGCACGTCGATCAGGCCCATGCGCTGCAGGCGGTGCAGCAGCGAGATCACGCGCAGGATGCGCAGCAGCCGGAAGCCGCCCAGCGGGATGCAGCCGAGCACGTCGTACCAGTGCACGAAGGGGTAGAAGAACCAGCGGTGGTAGTGGCGCTCGGCGATGGCCACCGCCCAGCCCAGCAGCACGTCGAGCAGGAAGATGCCGACGAACGCCAGGTCGATGGTGAGGAAGTTGGCGTGGATATGCCGTTCGTAGGCGCCGTACAGCCCGGGGGCCACGGTCTCGAAGGCGGCGTTCAGCGGCGGCAGCAGGAACAGGCTGTCGAACAGCAGCAGCCCCAGGTTGGCGATCACCAGCGCGATGATGAACAGGTCCCACACCAGGTGGGCCCGTTCCAGGGCGGGCGAGGTCGTGCGCGTGGCAGGCATGGCGCCTCCTTGAGCTCGATGCCGAAGGGTCGCCTCTCATCCTAAAGCCTCGATCCCTCCTCGACACCCCGGGCGTATCCAACATGACGGCGCCGCCAGGCATTCGGACGCTTGCCGCCCCGTGCCGTCAGGCGCCGCCTCGCCACTCCTGGAGCAGGCGGCTCACCAGCTCGCCGGCGGGGAGTTCGCGCGCCAGCGGCGCGCCCTGTCCGGCCCAGTGCGCCGCGAAGTCATGATCGCCGCGCTCGGCCGCCGCCGCGTGGAGCCGCTTGGCCGCGTCGTACGCCACTGGATAGGCGGGCGGCCTGACTCTGGGCATGGCCCCGGTCGTGGCCCCGGTCGTGGCCTCGGCATGGCGCATCAGGCGATTGAGGATGCCGCGCGCCGGGCGCCCGGACAGCGCCGTGGTCATGCGGGTCGTCTCGGCGCGCTCGCTCTTGAGGGCCGCGCGATAGCCCTCGTTGGCGGCCGATTCCGGGCACAGGATAAAGGCCGTTCCCAGCTGGGCGGCGCAGGCGCCCAGCGCCAGGGCCGAGCGGATGCCCTGGCCATCCATGATGCCGCCGGCCGCGATGATCGGCAGGTCCATCTCCCTGACCAGCCGGCGAACGAGCACGGCGGTGCTCAGCCGCTCATCGTCCGCCGCCGGATCGAAGCAGCCGCGGTGCCCGCCCGCCTCATCGCCCTGGGCCACGATGGTGTCGACGCCCGCTGCCTGGATCTCGCGCGCCTCCCGCAGATTCGTCGCCGTCGCCAGTGTGTAGATGCCGGCCTCCCGCAGCGCGCGTATCCGCGCCTCGGGCGGCAAGCCGAAGTGAAAGCTGACCACGGCGGGGCGCGTCTCGAGCAGCATCTCGAAGGCCGCCTCGTCCTCCACGAAGCTGCGGTAGATCTCGTCGAGCCCCGCCGGCGGCTCGCGGCCACTCTCCCGGAACAGCGGCGCCAGGTGCGACAGCCAGGCCGCCTCCCGGGCCGCGTCGCGCTGCGCGGGGGCATGGCAGAAGACGTTGACGTTGAACGGGCGGGGCGTCAGCGCCCGGGTGCGCTCGATCATCGCCCTAGCCTTATCGACGCCGCTGGCGCCGATCCCCAGCGAGCCCAGGCCGCCGGCATTCGACACGGCCGCCGCCAGCTCCGGGGTGGCCACGCCGGCCATGGGCGCCTGGATGATTGGCTGGATGCCCAGCCGGTCGGTCAGGGGATTCGACGATGTCATGGGCACGGCCTCCACGAGTGCGGGATACGGTGGCGTCGGTTGACAGCAGTGGGCGGCATGGCGTCTTTTATCGGCGCGCCAGCCGCTGCGACGTCGCCCGAGCCGGGCCCTTGTCTCTACCCGGCCGCCACGAGGTGGCGCACGACGCCATGGCGGATAGGGAACGAGAAACAGGGGAGTGTGGGATGTACGTCGAGAGTGTGGAAAAGGAAGACTACCGCGAGCTGCTGGAGGTCTGGGAGGCCTCGGTCAGGGCAACGCACGACTTCCTGCGGGAAGACGACCTGCTGGAGCTCAAGCCGCTCATCTACGAGCAGTATTTCGGCGCCCTCGACCTGACCTGCGTCAAGGGCGAAGGCGGTGACATCCTGGGCTTCTGCGGTGTGCAAGGCGGCAAGATCGAGATGCTGTTCGTCGCGCCGCAGGCGCGCGGCGCCGGCATCGGCGCCTTGCTGCTGGATGACGCGGTGGCCGCCCAGGACGCCTCCCGGGTGGACGTCAACGAACAGAACCCACAGGCGCTGGGCTTCTACCGCCACAAGGGGTTTACCGTCACCGACCGCTCGCCGCTCGACGGCTTGGGCAAGCCCTATCCGCTGCTGCACATGGCGCTGGTGCCCACGCCGTGACGCGCCGCGCCCCTGGCCACGACGGTGGCGCCTCAGCCCGCCAATAAGCCCTCGCCGAGCGCCTCGCCGAGCCTATCCACCGCGGCGGCCAGCCTCTCGTCGATGACGTGGAGATACTCCGTCCAGTCGTCGACGTGGTTGAGCTCCGCCTTGCCGTCCGAGATGCCGCGCAGCACCACCAGCGGCACGCCGAAGCGGGTGCAGGCGCGCAGGCAGGCGTAGCTCTCCATGTCCACCATGTCGGCGGCGATGGCGGCATAGGCCGCGCCCGAGACGATGTTGGCGCCGGTGGAGAGCGACGCCTCGGGGATCCCGGGAATGCGCAGCGGCAGGGACAGGATGTCCGGCAGGTCGAGGAAGGGCGTCACGCCCTTCTGGAAGCCGAGCGGCGAGGCATCCATGTCGCGGTAGGCCACCGAGGTGGCCTGATAGACCTCGGTCTGCTCCAGCGCCCGGCTGCCCGCCGAGCCCAGCGACACCACCAGGTCTGGCCGTTGCCCGCGCGCCGAGAGTTCGGCCAGCGCCGCGGTGAGCTCCACCGCCGCCTCCACCGGCCCCACGCCGGTCATGAAGGGCGTGAATCGCTCCCGCAGATGCGGCCCGTATTCGGCGTCCGCCGCCATCACGAACAGCACGGAGCGCCCGCCCAGCGTGGTCAGCGGCGCCGGCGCGCGTGGTGTCTGGTTCATCCCGAAGTCTCCCGCAATTTATGAATGCCACCATCATGGCGGGCAGGCGCGTTGGCGCCAAGCGGGCGAGGGCGTGAGGGAGGCGAGCGGGTCGCTCCCGCAAGACCGACCTAGATCAAAGGCCTAAGTGAAATTGTCACCAAGTGGTGACATTATAACGCCCTCGTTCTAGGCTGATGGATCAGCCAACCAGCAAGGGACTGCCATGGCCGATCACTCCACCGAATCCCGCATAACCTTGCATCCGCACTCTCGGCGGGTGCGTATCCTTGCTGGCGACACCCTGATCGCCGATACCCGCAACGCCATTGAGCTGCGCGAAAGCGGCTATCCACACCGTCACTACATCCCGAAAGAGGATGTGGATATGGCGAAGCTTTCGATTTCCTCCACCGTCACCCACTGCCCGTTCAAGGGCGATAGCACTTATTACTCTCTGCCCAATATCGCCGATGTGGCCTGGAGCTATGAACCGCCGATCGACGAAATGCAGGCGATTGCTGGGCGGTTGGCGTTTGATGCAGACAAGGTGGCGGAGCTTGTGGAGTGACGACCGCTATCGACCCAAAGCGGACATGCTGGCAAAGGCAGTAAGCACGTTCATTGGCAGCATGCGCGATTATTGGTGTTATATAGCCACGTCAACGAAAATGCACTGAAAAATCAATCGATTGATGTGGCGGCATAAGAATGTTGAACGCGCGCGCTCGTCCAAGTCAATAAACGAGCGCGCTGTCTAATACCTGTTATACGTAAGGAGTGCCATGTATCTGTATGAGCTGGCTTACCCCGGGACATGGCTTCAGCTTGAGAGTGCTGAGGTTCGGTTCGAGATAGAAGGCGCGCTGCGTGCACTTGAAGGAATTCTGACCGAAGCAGCTATAGCTCTGTCAATGTTTGAAGAGAGTCAAAGTCAAAGACCTGATCCCCGTAATGAGTGGGAAAGAGATGCTGAGATAAGGCGACAAGCCGAGGATGAAATTAGGAAAGAGGCTGGCGACGATTACTATCAGAATTTCGATGAGCATCGGCTTTTGTCGGAAAAACGAGTGAGGGATAAAAAGGTCGAACTCGGTATATTGCCACGTTCTTACCTACATAAAATTCCGTTTATTCATGCTCACACGTTTGTATACGCTGTTGATTCGTTTGGTAAATATTTAGAGGTTCTCCAGGAGTACGATGAGATTTCCGGAGAAATTGAAAAGTGCTCACATGAATTTGATCGTCTATTGCCATCGGTACGAAAAACCAGAAACTCAGCGCTTCACATAGAAGATCGTTCCCGTGGTTACGGGCCACCCCGGGATAAGAAAAAGGGTAAGAAAATGGTAGTCGAAGGGTTTTTAGGGTTGAGTAACTTGGAGGGCAATAGTCTTTGTTACACCATTGATGACGGGAGTTACCAGAGAGTCGAAATTAGCCCCGAAGTATTGGGGATTCTCGTCAGTCTGGCGAATCGAGTGTTGGCTAGTTTTGAGTGGAGTGGGCCTGCACGCATTGAGCCAAGTTATTGAAACGTATAACCAAGCCAGGCACGGCGACGCCTTTTTCGTTGCGGCTTCGCCTCCACTACAAAGTCGCACATGCTGGCGGCGTTAAAAAAATCTAAAACAGGAGCAAGTCTATGGCCCCGCCATTCGATAAGGAAAATCGCAACTTCGAATACTTTCCTACAATCCCTCCTTCTGGAATCGAAAAGACTATAGTTAATGGCTGGGCGGTCCTCTGCACTTGGCCCGAGGAAGGTTACATTGATCATTCAAGTTTTTCTTTTGATGATTCAGCATCTGAGGCTATTTTCGAAACAAAATATCATCATCAGCTCATACACGAAATCGATAATGAAATAGATAAGCGTACCGAGCGTGGAGCGCTTCCGTCAGGCGGCGCATTCCTGAATATTGAGCAAGGAAACGTCTATATTCGCTGGGTCTCTCGTGAGGAAGCTGAACTTGCGAAAAGCTGTCACCACCATGCTCAAGCAGTTGAAGAGCTTAGGGAAGAATATAGTAGGGTTCTGAATCAGTCAGAGGTAGAGGCTTTATTTTCAGCTCACGCAGAGCTATCAGGTTTATTTCTGCCATCTCCTTCACCTAATTACTTTAAAATTCATCCTCGAGTATTCGTTGTAGGTCAAGAAACGCGTGGGTGGCGTAACAAAACCTGCCCTATTAAAAACGAGTTTTCAATTAACGACGCTGTGCTTGATGCGTCAATGAAGGTATCTCAAGAGTTTTCCTCTTCGGGAGCGAAACAAAGTACATTTTTGCAGTTCTATAGAAAGCTATCAGCCACAATCGATCCTGGCTCTAGAGATGGGGCTCTTTGGTCTAACCAGTTTTGTGTGAGTCATAATTCGGGTAGCCCTGTAAGCCTACCCCCTGTGGAATTTGATATTGTTAAGAAGCTCTCTTTTAAACTGCTTCGAGCACAAATTGATATCTTGAAGCCGAGTGTCATCATTTTTACAACTGGCCCTAATAGGGATAAATATATAAAAGAATGTTTTCCCGAATATGAGACCGTCGATATAATCGAACCTCGGCGTTTGTGGCACTTTAAAATCGGTGATGTCAACTGTATCCGCACGAGTCATCCTCGCTGGGTCGAAGGAACAGAGTACTTGGATCGTGCGATTAAAATGGTGCAAGAGCTTTCTTAAAAAATTAGTTCGTCGGTGATGTTTTAACAAATGGCGCCACGCGGACGCACTAAAGTGCGCCGGTGCGCTTTTGCGTTAGAAACGAGGGGGGGGACTGTGAAAAACTTGCTAATCGGTAACGGCCTTTCTATTTCAATTTCTTCAGACTTCTCCTACTCGTCGCTGCGTGAGAAGGTCACTATAGAGTCCTCTCCCGCTGTAGACCGCTTGTTTAAAAAGTTAAACACTGTAGATTTTGAGCATCTCTTAACCAAAGTTCGAGATGCTAGAGATGTAATGGAGGCGATCACTGATGGACAGATAATTGTGAGCCAGTCAATTAGTGATGAGATTCGCGCCAAGCTGATTGAAGCTATACAAAGCATGAACCCTCGTGGCCCTATGGACCATGGACTAGATCCGCAGCAGTTAAATGAAGCGATAAAAAAATATAACAACACATTTACCACAAACTACGACATATATCTTTATTGGGCCCGAAAGGGTCGAGAAAGATTTAATATTGTTGACTTTTTCTTTGAAGATGGGTGTTTTGATCGAACGAATGTAGACAAGCGTGGAAGAGATGCGATTTACTTTTTGCACGGGGCGCTCTTTATATTTGAAATCGACAGCAAGATAAAGAAAATAAGCAAAGGGGGGCATTCCACGTTAGATGAGGCTATTCAAGATCGTATAAGCAAAAAAAATGGTTATCCTCTCTTTATTTCCGAGGGCTCGCCAGAGGAAAAACTTGCAAACATCAAAAGTAACCAGTACCTATCATTCTGTTATGATGAGCTACGCTCAATGTCAGGCGAGTTAGATATATATGGGCATAGCCTGAACCCCAGTGTTGATGGTCATATTATCGAAGCTGTTAAGGATTCAGCGGTAGAGAGAGTGCGCTTTTATCAGTTCAAGCTTAATGAATGGAGTAAAGGAGAGAAAGAGCATCTTAACTCAACCTTGAATTCTAGATTGGGTGTCAAAGTAGAGCTTCATGACTCATCGGAGCATGACCTTTGCAAGTGGAGTATCTTTGAGGGTTTCTAACAAGTGGCTGTCGTCGGACGAACTGCGCTAGCGCTCCGGTACGCCGCAAAACCAAGGCGTTATATCTGCTCTGGCTGAATGTCCGCTTCTGGCCGATTTCGGATCCTGAGGCCGATACAAGCCCCTGAGATCCTTTTCACCGCTTGAGGCGTGCATTCCTCTGTGGCCCCGTTCGTGAGCCAGGCAAGGAGCTGTGGCGTTCTATTCCAGTCATGAACCTGCTAATGYCCTGAATTCAAGCAACAARCGCAGCACCTGCGGTATCYARGGCKCCTGAATATTCCCCCAGGAACACCTGTGCYGGTGTGCGATASCCGAGACGCTTTCGGGGTCGGTCATTCAGCTTCTCGACCACCTTGCGYAGCTTGGCATCGGTGACCTGTCGAAAGTCCGTTCCCTTGGGGAAGTACTGWCGTATCAGGCCATTGGTRTTCTCATTGGTCCCACGCTGCCCGGAGCAGTAGGGATCGCAGAAGTAYGTCGCTGCCGTTACYGCYTGGGCCACGGTCTCGTGATCAGCGAATTCCGAGCCGTTRTCCAGGGTGATGGTCTGGACGGCACCGCGGCGAGGYTTYAGCAASCGRATCATGGCCTTTTGYGTCAGCTCCGCCGAWAGCCTGGGCAAYCGTGCCGCCAGCAGGTARCCACTCCGTCGCTCGACCARTGTYACCAGGCCCGAYTGTTTGTGYCCCTGGACCACGGTGTCACCCTCCCAGTGRCCAATGAAGCGCCTGTCATYGAYCTCAGCCGSRCGATGCTCGATGCCCACRCGGTTGGGAATCTTGCCRAGTCCWGCGCTCTTSGCTTGRGCCCGGTGCTTGCTSCGCCGCTTGGGCTGGCGGAGRTGCTKCCAGAGATCGCCACCGCGGGCCTTGTCATCCCAGATTAAGGAATAGATCCACTGGTGACTGACGCCGACGCCAGACAARGGCGCCATGAAACCGCTGATCTGCTCYGGGCTCCATTCCTCTCGCARCCGRTCGAYGACAGCGGCAATCATGCTGGGCAAGCGCTTTGTCCTCTTCCAGGCGGTGCGWCGCCGATGATCACTGCAGGACTGYGCCYGCTCAGGATCGTAACCGCTGTCGGTGGCGTTRCGGCGCAGCTCCCGGCTGACCGTGCTGTTGTGGATGCCAAGCTCTCTGGCRATYTGACGTCGGCTCATGCCCACGTCATGACGGGCATAGATCTGGTATCGTTGGGTCTGGGTCAGCTGTCGGTATCCCATGCTCTGCTTCACTTTGGTAGGTGAGCCGAGAAGGGTACCGGCGCTGCCCCTCCCGCCTCTACCTCGTGGKCCAAAGTGCTGCRKTTATTCTATGAATCCAGGCGCGAAACCACCCTTCCAGGAGGACCTTGAGGGGCGGTCAGCGTGCGTAAAGAAAACGACCGTTTATTTGCTATATAGAACTGCTACACTTTGATTTTCCTGAGGTGTTATATAGCCAACATCTAAGCCTAAATCTCTAAATTCATCCGATATCTCTTCAAGATCATGTTTTTGGTGCTGCATTAGAACAAAGAACGGAGCTTCAACACTGTTGATGTCTTCTATAAAAATCGAATTAAGCTCAATGTCGTCGTTTGAGAAGTAAAACTCAGCCATCATCTTATGAACTTCCGGCATCGAAGATCCGCTTCTCGCTAAATAATAAACATTATCACCTTCAGATCTCTCTTCCTCAATATAACTAACTGCTCCCGAGTTGTTTTGCATAGGAGAGATTTTGGACTTTACTTGCACTGAAGCCGCTCCGATATTGCCAACCCCCCCAATAACCACAGCAACCATGACATACTTAAACCCTATATTTTTCACCCCCTGAGCCGCAAAGCCAAGCAAAATTGAAAATGCGGGTAGCAATACAATATAATTTCTTCTAGTAGATATTGGAGAGTGGTAATCAATGGCGATCATGGTCAATGCAAAGACTGATACAATCAGTGTCAACTTTAAAATAATTTCAGCCCCATGAGTCTTAACTAAGACTCGACCCTTACGAGCAAGAGCGACTACCAAAACAAAAACTGCGATAAAAAATAGCGCTGCTAGATACTCCCGATACATTCCCCCACCAAGCTTCCCCGAAAGAATGTTAATTTGCGGCGTCAGCCCTGATGACAGGCTGGATATCGTAGATTGAAAGCCTTCTGATTTTATCCAAAAATTATCTCCTGACTTATCGCCGATACTTCCTTTAAAGAAGTGTATTGCCGGCCAAATAAAACAGATAACCCCTGAAAAAACAATTGACAACGACCTTAAAACATCCCTGCGCGACTCTATGAGAGAAAATATTATAATCAAACCAGCATAAACAAACCCAAAGTAATGCGTAAGACTTAACAAAACAGAGATTAAAGAAAAAATCAAAAACCTCTTAACACCTTCAAGATGGTAACCCCTCAGGTAAAATATTGTCAGAATAGATGCTAAAAACAGCATCATTGAATATGACCTTGCTTCTTGTGCATAGAAAGCAAAGAGCGGCGCAGTTGCAAAAAACAAAATAACCGTTTTAAACCCTACATCACTCATCTCATTCTTCGCCCAAGATGAGATAAAATATAGAGCCAGGGCAGCAAAAATGAAGCTTAGCAAGCGAACCTGCCTCTCTCCTTGTCCGAACAGGTCAACCCATGCCCCTAGAAGCATTGTATATAATGGAGGATGGACATCTGGGAGTATGAATATGTCAAACATTTCATTGAGGCCTAGTCCGGCAGCCGCAACTGAATAAAGTTCATCCCACCAGTATGAATACTGGTAAAAAATCCCTATCGCCGATAGAAGAACACCTAAAACAACAAGGGCATATACTACGTAGTTAAGCGCATTCCTCACCACACCAACTCCCTAAATAGAATGAAATTTATCTTTCTTCCAAAGATATCCATTTTTCGCTGCGGTAAGCATAGGGACGTCGCCAGATGTATCCCCATAAGCATAAGTATCAGTCAGGTACTTACCTGACTGCCATTGCAAAACTCTGCGATGTTTTTCTTTGCCGTAGCAGTTTCCGCCTCGAATACTCCCCGACACATGCCCGCTGTCATCTTTCTCTAGCGCGGTGCAGATCACCTCGGATAAGCCCTCTCGCTTTGCCCAGGCATTCAGGTAAACGTCCATCGAAGCACTCACCAGCACACACTCGTGGCCCTGCTCCTGGTGCCATCGGAGACGCTCCATGCCTTCGGGACGCAGCATGGAGGGGATCACCTCGTCGCTGAAGCGTTGCCCTCTCTCGAAGAGATCATCGATGTGGTAACCGGCCAGGTACTGCTTGAGCACGATCTGCTTGGCGATGTCGTTGCGCAGCAGCTTGGCGAAGTAGGCCGCCAGTACCGGGCTGACCAGGGCGAGCTTGGCGTAGTAGGTCGGCGTGCCGACGACGAACTTGAGAAACGGCATCAGCGTATCGCCGGTCGTCAGGGTGCCGTCGAAGTCGAAGAACGCCACGGGGCGGACGTTGGGGGCGTCTTGATGGCTCATAGCGACATCCGTTTGAAGATGGTCTCGGGGATATGCTTGATGATCAGCATGATCCCCCACCAGAACCACGGCAGGTACACCTCGCCCTTGCCCTTCTGCATGGCCTTGATGATGCCCTTGGCGATCTGCTCGGGCTTGGCCCACAGCGGGCCGCCCTTGTCGAACTCGGCGGTCATGGGAGTATCCACGAAGCCAGGCTTAATGGTCACCACATCGACGTTGGCCTTGGCCAGCCGGTTGCGCAGCCCCTGGAGGAACAGGGTGACCATGCCCTTGGCGGCGCCGTAGACGTAGTTGCTCTGCCGTCCCCGGTCGCCGGCCACCGAGCTGATCACGGCGATCACGCCGCGCCGCTGCTGCTCAAAGCGGTTGGCGAGCAGGGTGAGCAGGTTGATCACGCTCAGGGCGTTGGTCTCGATCTCCTGACGGGTCAGGGCGGTATCCGCCTGGCAGGCCTGCTGGTCCGGCAGGGTGCCGTGGGCGATCAGCACGCCGTCGATGCCGCCCAGCAGGTGCTCGGCGGCATCGATGAGGTGGGCATGCTGGGCGCTGTCGGTCAGGTCGGCCACACCGCCATCGATACGCTGTTGGCCGCTGGCCCGCACCTTGAGGTCGTCGATCAGGGCCATCAGCTTGTCGCGGTTGCGCCCCACGCAGTAGAGGGAGGCGCCCTGGGCAACCAGCTGCCGGGCGGTCTGCTCGGCAATGGCGGAGGTCGCCCCGAAGAGGATCACACGCTTGAGGGAGTTCATGAGGTCACACGCTGCCAGAATCGGGAAGAGAAGCCGGGGTCGACGTACTTGCTGAAGGCCTCCCACTGGGGGAAGCCGGACTGGAAGAGGCTCGCCGGCATGCGGGCGTCCTTGCCGGGATAGAGGGTGCCACCGGCTTCACGCACGATGGCATCCAGCTCCTCGAACAGGCGCCGGGTCGTGTCACCCCGGTTGGGGAAGTCCAGGGCCAGGGTGGTGCCGGGGCGCGGGAACGACAGCATGCCCAACGACGGCTTGCGCCCGAAGGTCTTGAGCACGGCGAGAAACGAGCCCTCCCCACGTCGGGCGATGGTGTCGAGCAGCGCCGCCGTGGCGGCCTCGGCCTCGCGGGGCGGGATCACGCACTGGTACTGGTAGAAGCCCTGCCGCCCGTAGATGCGGTTCCAGTCCTGAATGGCATCCAGCGGGTAGAAGTACGGCACATAGTGGGTCAGCGCCCCCTGGGGCTTCACCGGCTGTCGGTAGTAGAGGGTATTGAAGGCGCGCAGGCTCAGGCCGTTGACCAGCGAGAACGGCGGGTCGACCGGTATCCGTTTTCCGCCCTCCTTGAAGGTCGGCAGTTCGGCCTGTGCCGCCGCGTGCTGGCCGGCCAGCAGGATGCCCCGTCCCTGGGCCTTGCCCTTGGCCAGGCAGTCGATCCAGGCCACGGTGTAGGGCCAGCGGGCCTCGGCACGGCGGTTGAGTGTCCAGAACTCGTCCAGGTTGGCGAAGCGCTGCGACTCGACCCACATCCAGGGATTCTGGATGGGCATCAACTGAAGCTCGACCCAGCGAATCAGCCCGGTCAGGCCCAACCCGCCGACGGTGGCCGCAAACCAGCCACTGTCATCCTCCGGGCGGCACTCGACGACGCTGCCATCGCTGCGCCACAGTTCCAGGGCACGCACATGGTGGCCGAAGCTGCCCACGGCATGGTGGTTCTTGCCATGCACGTCGTTGGCGACGGCGCCGCCCACGGTGGCGAGTCGCGTTCCCGGCGTGCTGGGCAGGAACCAACCTCGCGGCACCACCAGGGCGAGGACCTCGGCCAGGGTCACGCCCGCCTCACAGCGCACGACGCCGCGCAGCGGGTCGAAGTCGATGAAGCGGTCGAGCCCTCGGGTCAGCAGCAGGGTGCCCTGTTCGGTCAGGCAGACATCGCCGTAGCTGCGGCCGTTGCCGTGGGCCAGCAGCGGCCTGGGCAGGTCGTCCGGCACGCCCGCCGTGCGCTGGGTCAGCGCATGCACCGCGTCGGGAGCCACGCGTGGCAGGCGGTTCCAGGAACGCGGGGCGCTCATGCGGCCTCCTCCGCCGGGACTTCCCCGTGACGGCTGCGGATCAGGGCCACCAGGCCGATCACCACGGCAAACCACAGCGTGGCCAGGCGGATGAACACCGTCGCCGCGATGGCGGCGGGCATGGTCATGCCCTTGAGGACCAGCAGCGAGACCATCACCGCCTCGGCGCCGCCCAGGCCGCCCGGCAGGAAGCTCAGCGCGCCGGCCAGCATCGACAGCGCATAGACGAAGATGGCGAACGACAGCGAGATGTCGGCGCCCAGCCAGCCCAGCATCCAGTAGAAGGCCAGCGCCTCGGCGCCCCAGGCGATCACGCTGATCACCGTGGCCACGCCCAGCAGACCGGGACGGTGACAGCGCCGTGCGCCGCCCAGCATCTCGCTGGCATGGGCGACCAGGGCCATCAGCTTGCCCTGGCGGGCTGAGGCCCAGCGGTGCAGCCGGTCCAGCAGCGTCTGGCTCGACAGGCAGGCCAGCACCACCACGATCCCCAGCACCCCGGCGAGCACGATGCCTCGCGCCTGGGGGTACTGGGCCAGCCCCACCAGGGTGAGCAGCACGATGGCGACGAGATCGGAGAGCCGCTCGCTGATGAAGGCGGCGAAGGTCGCCGGGAACGGCACGCCGCGCTGCTTGAGGAGCACGCCCCGGAAGGCCTCGCCCGCCTTGCCGGGGGTGGTGGTTAGGGCGAAGCCGCTGAGGTAGATCCGCAGGCTCGGTGACCAGGGCACGCGATGGCCCAGCTGCGACAGGTAGAGCTGCCAGCGCCCGAAGCGCAGGCCGTAGTTCACCAGGGACAGGCTCAGGGCGATCAGCGTGCCCAGCAGGCCGATCTGGACGAAGGCGGCGACCACCTCTTCCCAGCCACCCCACAGGGAAAACGCCAGGTAGCCGGCAGTCGCCACCACGATGGAGAGGATCAGCGCGCGAAGACGCCACCCCTCCAGGTGGTTCACTGCCGAGGTCATGTCAGCACCCACAGGGTGGTGCCCACCCAGGCGGCCACCGTCACCAGCAGGTGGCGGTCCTGCACCAGGTCCTTGGCGGTGTCATTGCCTTTGGCGCGCCGGTGCAGCAGGAACAGGTAGCGGAAGATGCCGTAGACCACGAAGGGCAGCGTCACGATCAGGTCGTCACTGCCGTGGATGGCCACGGTCTTCGGGGAGACCGTGTAGAGGCCATAGGCGATGATCGTGCAGGCGGCGGTCACCGCGATGAACTGCTCCAGCATCTCGGGGCTGTAGTCATCCAGCACGCGCCGCGTGAGGCCGTTGTTGGCCCCGTCGGTGGCCTCCAGCATCAGCAGCTCGGCGCGGCGCTTGGCGAAGCCCAGGAACAGCGTTACCATCAGGCCGCACAGCAGCAGCCAGGCGGACGGTGCGATGCCCAGGCCCACCGTGCCGGCCAGGATGCGCAGCATGAAGCCGGAGGAGATCAGGAACACGTCCAGGATCACCACGTGCTTGAGGTGCCAGGAATAGAAGATGTTGATGACGAAGTAGCTCGCCACGAACAGCGTGACCCAGCCACTGACCAGCAGCGACAGCACCACCGACCCCACCACCAGGCCTGCCAGCAGGCGCTTGGCGGTGCCCAGCGAGATGGCCCCGCTGGGCAACGGGCGACGACACTTCACGGGGTGCGCCCGGTCCGCCTCGATATCCATGATGTCGTTGAGCACGTAGACCGCACTGGCCATACAGCAGAAGGCCAGGAAGGCCAGCAGCGCCTGGCTGAGCGTGACGAGATCCCACTGGTGGGCGAACAGCGGCCCCAGGAGCACGAAGCCGTTCTTCAGGTACTGGTGGGGCCGGACCAGTTTCAAGACTGACCGCATATAGAAAGCATCCCTGCGATAGGTGGCGTTTTGGCCGGGGATTCTACAGGAATGCGGTAAAGGTTTCTTTGGGTGCTGTGCCGTCTCACCGGCACAGCGTGCCCATCACCGCCAAAAATCACGATTATGGCGCTTATCGTGATCGGTGTGACGGGAGCTGCCATAGAACTGAAGCAGGACAGCACGCACGAGCGTGTGCACCCAGCTGCCCGCCATTGCGCGAGCATGAACACCCAGCCCCAGGGACTCGCGGTACGTCAGTTTCTGCCTGGTCGCCCAGACCAGCGATCGGGCCGGAGCGCCCCGAGCCACGCGGGGTACGCCAGTTTCTTCTGAGTACCAGCAACGGTGAATTCGCGAGCGTGAGCACCCAGCTGCCCGCCATTGCGCGAGTACGAGCACCCACTTCCCAGGGACTCGCGGGTACGCCAGTTTCTGCCTAGTCGTCCAGACCAGCGATTGGGCCGGAGAGCCCCATTCCATGCGGGGTACGCCAGCTTCTGCTGAGTACCAGCAACAGTGAATTCGCGAGCGTGAGCACCCAGCTGCCCGCCGTTGCGCGAGTACGAGCACCCAGCCCCAGGGACTCTCGGGTACGTCAGTTTCTGCCTAGTCATCCAGACCCAAGCGACCGGCCGGAGCGCCCTGTGCCATGCGGGGTACGCCATTTTCTACCGAGTACCAGCGAGATCAGCACCGCACGCTATTTCGCGACCTCAGACACCCTGCTGTAGCAGTAGCAAGCGTAGCGCCCTTTACACCACCAGCCCACATTCAAAAGTCACACACCCCGCTACCCCYWAAATAAAAAMGCGTTAAAACAACAGCTTATGTATTAGAGTTAGATAAAATGCATTAGGAGTAGCGCGATTTTGCATTCAGATGTTCCCTACCAATCGCCGCTGAGCTTTACGCTTTTCGAGATAAAAGATGATAATCATTTATTATCAATTGGTTATGACGATTTTCTTACCCTTACCCTCAAGGGTCCTACCACGGCAATGCGACATTTGGCGCCGCATACCAACATGTTTATATCCTAAAACATATATATTTTATGGCATTACTCATCCGCATGGCCCCACCAGCTCGCGGATGTGCCAGACAACGAGGCGGCTGCCGCTCATGCCGCCATATGGCGGCGTGCCTCTTCCAGGTCATAGGCGTTCTGTAGGCGAAGCCAGTAGCCCTCGGTGGTACCGAAGTAACGTGACAGGCGAAGGTCGGTATCCGCGGTAATGCCACGACGCCCCCGTGTAATCTCACCAATCCGCGTAGCCGGCACGCCAATCGCGGCGGCCAGCCCTCGCTTGGTCAGTCCGTTGGGCTCCATGAAGTCCTCCCACAGGATCTCTCCAGGATGCACATTGGGCAGTTTGCCGGTCATGGTCTTACCTCCATCAGTGGTAATCGACGATCTCCACGTCATAGGCATCACCGTTCTCGAAACGGAAGCACAGACGCCACTGATCATTGATGCGAATGCTGTGCTGCCCTTCTCGGTTGCCACGCAGCGCTTCCAGGCGATTCCCCGGGGGGATCCGCAAGTCCTCAAGGGCCGCTGCGGCCTCCAGCTGACGTAGCTTCTTCAAGGCGTTGCGCTGCATCCCCTGGGGTAGCTTACGCGACACGTTACCGTGAGCGATCGTCTCGGTGTGACGGTCCTTGAAGCTCTTGATCACGGGCATCCCCCTGCGCTACGTCGACACTCAGTATAACGGATAACGTTATGCGTTTCACAGGTAGCTGAATAATCGCAGCCATCTCGTCTCGAGTGACTTACTGATATCCTAAAAATACTATGCATTAGGGTATATTTGCTCACCCTACACCTCCAACAGAGGCTTGATCGAGGCTCCTCCCAGAGCATCACGCCACTCCTGCAGCAACGCATCACGCTGTGGAGAGTCGCGCCACCGCTGTCGGTGATGATCACGAATGCGGCCGAGCTCGTCACGCAGGTGCTGGATCTCCTGCCGAACCTTTTCCTCCAGCTCTGCGAGCTCTGCCGGCTCCAGCGACGTCTTGTCGGCAGCAGTTCGTCCTGGCCGACCAAATGCCGCATTGGCCGCGCGCATCGACACCCCACGGCCGATAACCCGCTCCGCCGCATGCAGTGCAGCTGTCGGCGTCACATCGGCTCCCTCGCGCCGGGCCTCTTCCAGGGCAGCAAACAGGGTACTGCGCATAGCGGCCTTGCTGGCCGCACCGAGCGTTGCTCCCAGTCGCCCCGAAGAACGTCGCACTTCCTCTAACATCGCACCACTCTCCATCGCCACCGGGTCCATCCGTCCGCTAGGTGACCGTCCCGTGCTGGCCAGCGCTTTCGCGTAGTCGGCATAAGCATCACGCGCGACGGTGTCATAGAGAGTGATCTCGCGCTGAACGTGTTGGCTAATCGACATGTGCAATCATCCTGTTTCAATATCCTAAAGCATAGGTGTTTTAGGGTATTACAACAACATTTTCTCTCACTGGATCAGACGACTCCACCTGTGCAGGTCGGATCGAAGGTCTTTACAACACCACTACTGCGATACTGCGTTGCGTACCAAACGGTATAACAACCGCCTCATGAATAATGGCGGCTGGTATCGAGTGTTTGGCTCAGGTGGATTCTGGAATGTCCTGCTGCTGGATCGCCATGCCGGTTTCAGCACCACAACACCGCCTTACCAGCCCGGGCACGCCCTAGTCGGTGTCAGGTTACGCCCGTCCAGCGAGCCAGACGACGTAATCAGGCGCGTGGCCCACTTGGAGACGTTTTCACTGCTCGTGCCGCGCGCCTCCTATATTACGTTGGCAGAGCTGTAACCATGTCGACCGGACTATCCTAGCCCCGGCCCACGGCTGCCGGGGCTGCTAACGCCCGAGCCATGACCTCGATCCAGTGAAGACTTACTCCCCTCCTCAACCGTTCGCCCCGTCTTTGTCGACTCTCCGAGACTCTCTCGCAACGCAGCTGGCACTTCCTGGCGGCGCTTTTCACGATCCTCCCAATCTCGCCGCTTTTGCCGTGCTGTCCAGGCCTCATAGGCCGTCACAGCTTGCTCAATCGTGTCTTCAAACCGTCCAGCAGTGTCGTGAGCGCGTCGACGCGCTCTGTCAGACGCTCGATCAACTCGGCGTTCTGCTGGTCGCTGTGTTCCAGCTCCCGGCGCAGTGCTCGGCTCTCTGCGTGCTGCTCGTTCAGCGCTGTCTGCAGTCTGTCGAGCTGCTCTGACAGCCCGTTCACTAGCTGCTCTGAGTCGTGCTGCTGCTGCTCTAACTGCCTCAACAGCAGTGTCTCTAGCTCCGTCACGGGTCAATCCCTCGTGTTGGTCAACTCGATCACCGGTGTGCCGTTCTGCAGGCTCCCGGTCCAGGCTGCGCGTGGGTCGATCCCCACCAGATAGGTTCCTCCCTGGATCCCGCGAATCTCGACGCCCTGGGGCAATCTCGGTACCTGCTCGGCCCGCTGGATTTCCTCCTGCAGCATGGCCAGACGCTCCAGGCGACTGTTGATCAACCGGTCGGTCAGCAGCAGGCCTCCCGCCGTCACGCCCCCCACGGCGATCATCACCGCGGCTGTGATTGCGAGGGGGCGTGTCCAGCTGCGCAGCCCACCCACCCGGCTCAGCCGCTCGGCTTGGGTCGCCGCGATCGACAAGCGTTGCTCGATCGCCTCGAGCTGCTGCCGTTGCTGCACCGCGGCGTTGTTCAATGCCGTGTCCAGCTGGTGGCTCTGCTCGCGGATAGCGTTTTCGGTGGTACGCCGCGCGTCGTTCAGTAGCTGCTGCAAGGCGCTCTCGTGCTCGTTCAGCAGCTCCTGGGTCGATTGCTCCAGCGCGCCCAGCTGCTGCGCTTTGCGCTCGGCGAGCCTCTCGCTCAAGGGTTTGCTCGATGGTCCAGTTGCCACGAAATATCTCTCCTCTTAGTCGAATGGCTTTTGTTTCACCGTGTGGTCGCACGCTGACATAGGCATGGCTCGCTCGCGTAATCTCACCGATCTCGGCCAGCTCTTGGCGAACCTCCTGGGCATTCGTCACCAGCCCCTCGGCGGCCAGGGTCTCAATGTGCCGAGTGATGTCGCTACGGCTACGCGGGTGTCGGTTGTGAGGCGGCTTGCTCTGCTCCTCCTCTTTGTCCGGATCATCGCTACGTGGGAGTGCCTCATTGCCGGGCTGCACATACCGGGCGCGGTCGGGATCGTCGGGCCGCGCCCAGCCTTGGGCGTGGTTCCAGGCGTCACGCAGCGGGTCGAAAACTTTCTCGTGACCAGGAGGCGCAATGTTGAACGCCTTCCCCGAGGTCAACTCGACACGCGCCGTGATCGTATGGATATGCGGCGTGCCATCGTCGTCACGGTGCAGCACGGCGCAGGTGGCGTACTGGTCGGGAGAGAGACCCGCGAATGCCGTGTCCTCCCACTCTTTTATAACGGTATATATCTCATCAGGTGTGGGGTTGTCGCCAGGTGCCCAGGCGATCACCCCGCTGGTGTAGCGCCACTGGTGGGGAGAGGCATCCGCCACCTGGGCAACCAGGTGAGGATCCCCGCGCAGCACGGTGACCTCGGCCCGCACCTCGCCCGTGTGGTCATGCTCCTGGAGGAGGTAGCGCACCGCGCCGGCGGCGCTCCCCTGGCCATGGCGCAAAAATTTGATATGCACGCTAGACCTCCTCGCCCTGGTCGTCAGAGGCATACCGAGGCAGCTCGGCCAGGCGGTGCAGCTCGCTCTGGATGGCGGCCAGCTCGGCGAGCAGCTCCGCGTGATCGCCGGGCGTCAGGCCGACCGAGTTCAGCACGCGGGCGATCTGGTTCAGGTTGCTGCCGATAGCGGCCAGCTGTCGGAGCAGAACAGGATCGGCCGTCAGGGTGCGTAGTCGGCGCGGATGTCGTGGTTTCACTGCCGGTACCGCATGGCCGCCATCGACGCGTCGACGCACCCAATCACTGAGCGTGATGTCCGCGGCCTTTGCCTGGTGTCGCCAAGCATCGGCGGTGTCGGCGGGCAGCCGGAGAGTGACTCTCTGCGTCAGCGGTGGAGGTCGCTTTGGGAGATCGTCCATGGGGGATCCTCACGGGGTTGAGGTTCGGGGGTCGAGGGGGCGAAGCCCCCCGCCAGCCCCTGTCAGCGAGCGTCAGCGAGAAAAACCGCGTTAGCGGTTTTGTCTGACAGGGTAGGCTGGCTACCAAGCCATCTTCAGGTTATCAGATCACATGGGGGTCGTAGGGAATGGCCCGGAGCCGAAGGGAGGCCCCCTTCTTGCTCCTCGGGAAAAACCTCCCGATACTGTGATTAAATACAGTTATGTGGAGTCACCCATGTCGGCCGACTTTGTCACCGCTACCATCCTCGGGAGTGCCACGCCGGAGGTCACCTCACACACGACACCGCTGTTCGGGTGTCACGTGCGCGCAGGATTCCCCAGCCCCGCCGACGACCACCTGGACGTCGATCTCGACCTGCACGCACATGTGGTGAAGCGGCCGGCGGCAACCTTCTTCGTGCGCGCCGAGGGCGACTCGATGCAGGGGGACGGGATCCACGACGGCGACCTCCTGGTGGTGGATCGCAGCCTCGAACCTCGGCCCGGTCGGGTGCTGATCGTGGCACTGAATGGGGAGCTCACCGTGAAGCGACTCGAGCACCTCGGCCAACGTCCCTACCTCACCGCCAGCAACCCGCGTTATCGCCCCATCCCCCCTGATGAACCAGGACGCCGAGGTGTGGGGAGTGGTGACCCATGTGGTCCACGCCTTGGGCGCCGGCCAGGCATAATGGACCGATGATCTTCCCCTACCCCAGGAGACGCGTATGACCGCATTCAGCTGGATGATCGTGGCCTTCGCCGTGTTCATGGCCGGCGTGTGCCTGTTCACCTACGTGCAGATCGAGCGCAACGCCCACCAGACCCGCCAGCGGCGCCTGGCTCGCGGGGAGGACACCCAGGGCCAGCCGACGCCCTGACGCCGACCTCACCTCCCCATCAGGCGAGCTCGCCGACCCGCAACCCCCGCTACGGCGGGGTTTTTCGTGCCTGGCCACCGGCGACACGCCCCGCTGCCGGGGTATTTCGTAGCATATCCGTATTTTGTATTGTATTTTGTACTGTATAACATATAATATGAAATACAATATATGATACAGCCGAGAGGGATACGATATGGCACGCACCGGGATCACCTACGAGCAGGTCGCCACCGTCGCCGACGCCCTGGTGGGACAGGGCGAGAAGCCCAGCATCCAGCGCATCCGCGAGCAGCTGGGCACGGGGTCGCCCAACACCATCCACCGCCACCTCAAAGCGTGGCGGGCCACCCAGGCGCCGGCCGAGCGCCGCGCCGCCCGCCTACCGGACGAGCTGACCACCGCCCTCGCCGAGGAGCTGGAACGCCAAGCCGCCGCGGCCCGCGCCGAGGCCGAGGAGAACGCCTTGGAGGCACAGCACACCGCCGACGAGCTGGCCGCCACCGGCGAGCAGCTGGAGGAGCAGGTCGAGGAGCTGAGTGGTCGGGTGGAGGCCCTGGAGAGCGAGCGCGATCGCGTCACCGGCGAGCGCGACGAGGCGCGCAGCGCCCTGGCCGAGTTCCGCGAGCGAGTGCGGGAGCTGGAGGGCCAACGCGACGACGCCCGGCAGGAACTGGCCGAGGCCCGCAACCGGGTGACCACCCTCGAGGAACAGCGTGACGAGGAGCGAGAGGCGCGCATCGCGGCACAACGCGAGGCCAAGCAGACCGATCAGGCGCGTATCGAGGCCGAGCGCGCCCTGGCGGTGGCCGAAGCCCGCACTGAGGCCGCCCAACAGCAGGCTGAAGAGCGCGCCAAGACGCTCGAGGAGGAGCGGCAAGCCCGTCAGCAAGACGCCCAGGGACACCGCCAGGCCCTGGTCGAACAGCGTGACGAGTACCGGGAGCGCCTGGCCGCCTTGGAAAAACAGCTCCAGGCCGCCCAGCAACGCGCACAGGAGGCCGAAAAGGGTCGGACCAAGGCCGAGGTGCAGGGTGAGGCCCTAGCAGCCCGTATGGAGGCCCTGGAGAGCCGCCAGGAGAAACGTCGGGAGGAAGATCAAGGCCAGCTGCCGCTGGGGGAGTAGAACCAGGTCTTGGAGTGGCTCCTTGGGCAGCGTCAGCGATAGACCTTGCGACGATGGGGGATCCGTACCACCAGGATGCGGATTCCGCCTCCTTGAGGCCGTCAATGACGAGGTAGCGCCACAGATATTAGCTTTAGCCGTCGAGCGTGGATGGCCCTCCTTCCTGCTAAACCTAGGCGCGTAGCGCCTTCGTTCTCGCACGGGGTGGGAGTGCGGCCCTCTGAAGCTTGTCACTTTAGCGGCCAGGCTGCGCCGTTCAGGGCGCGCAGCCGCGGAGCGGCTCGAAAGCGCCCGCAAGCCGCGCCTCTGGCGCGCCATTGTCTAGGCCCGCGAAGCGGGGGCGGAGCGAGGAACGAGCGGAGGGTAGGAGAGCGCGTAGCGCTTTTCTGTTCCTTTTCGCCTTTTCACCTTTTAGGACGAAAATATCCTTTTAAAAACATAATGTTATATGAGTTAAAAGGGACAAAATGGCTGCAAAGATGGGACAGAATGGCTCCGAAAGTGGGACAGAATGGCTCTTGGCGGAGGGACAAAATGGCTCCATAGTGTGACATCATTAAGGGACATGTCCTATGATGATGTCACACTATAATCCGGGGCGAGCCAATATGCCGAACTACAACACCTCCGGTACCGACCTTGTCGTCAAATCCAATGCTCTCATTGAAGCTGCCCATAGCCTCACTGTCGCCGAGAGCAAGCTGATCTTAGCGGCGATCGCCCAGGTCCGGCGGGATGAGGCCATCACCGATGATGTCTGCTATACCGTCACAGCTAACGCACTAGCGGATATGGGTGGGTTCAAAGCTAACCATGAGTATAGAGCTCTCAAGCAGGCTTCAGCGAAGCTGTGGGAGCAGACCATTCGGATCACCGAGTATCCCAATGGCAAAGGATCTCGACCTCGTATACTGCTGACCCGCTGGGTACAGAGCATCCTCTATCGTGAGGATGAAGGGGCCGTGGAGATTAGGTTTGCCAAGGATATTCTCCCCTACCTCAGTCAGCTGACAGCGGAATTTAGTCAGTACCGCTTGCAGAACGTCTCAGGAATGACCAGTAGCTACGGAGTACGCTTGTATGAGCTGCTGGTCCAGTGGAGGGGCCGCGGCGAACGTGAGGTGGAAGTCGACTGGCTACGCTACATCCTGCAGTTAGAAGACAAGTATCCCTCTATCCGCGACCTGAAGCGACGAGTCATTGAGCCCGCAGTGAAGGATGTGAATGCTCATAGCGACCTAACAATCAAATGGGGCCAGCGAAAAACAGGTCGTCAGGTCACCCATCTGCAGTTCAAATTCAAACCAAAGAAAGAGAAAATAAAACTACAACAAGAAGGTAAATGCGTAAAAAATATCGCAAACTCAACTAACAGCGATATGATATATGGATATCCTAAATACATTTTGGATAATTCCGCCAAGCCAGGAGAAGAATACAGCGATGTCGCCCGCCGCTTGCGTGCGCAACATGCGAAAGCCAAAAGATCGTAGGCATCGCTCGCCAGCCCTATCTTTGAGCTGCTATCTGTTGCACACAACATATAGGGACAGAATGGCGGTCCACGTCCGCTCATAGTGGCCTCCCTAGCCTCCCCCCCTGGCTGCTATCTGTTGCACACAACATATAGGGACAGAATGGCGGTCCACGTCCGCTCATAGTGGCCTCCCTGGCCTCCCCCCCCTGGCTGCTATCTGTTGCACACAACATATAGGGACAGAATGGCAGTCCACGTCCGCTCATAGTGGCCTCCCTGGCCTCCTCCCCCCTGGCTGCTATCTGTTGCACACAACATATAGGGACAGAATGGCGGTCCACGTCCGCTCATAGTGGCCACCAGCCCCCAGGCTGCTGCTATTGTCGTAATTCTTTAAAATATCAATTACACTTTTAAAGAAATGTAAATCCATGAGGAAGCCCGATGATTATTGGTGTTCTTAACCAAAAAGGGGGCGTCGGCAAAACGACGCTATCCGTCAATATCGCCGCAGCGCTTGCTCGGACCGGTAAGCGGGTGCTGTTGATCGACGCAGACCCCCAGGGTAGCGCACTGGATTGGGCAGCAGCCCGAGAAGAAGATCCTCTGTTCGCTGTCGTTGGTCTGCCCAAGCCCAGTATCCACAAAGAGCTGGCCGTAGTGGGTGAAGGGTACGACGCCATCGTGATCGATGGTCCACCCCGAGTCACAGATCTAGCTCGCTCCGCGATCATGGCCAGCGACATCATCCTGATCCCCGTGCAGCCCTCCCCCTACGACATCTGGGCCGCCGATGAGGTGGTGAAGCTCGTCCAGGAAGCATCTGTATTTAAAGAAAACTTGAAATCTGTATTTGTGATTAACCGTAAGATAGCCAATACCGCTATCGGGCGCGATGTTCGCGAGGCCTTGGAGGCTTATGACCTACCAACCCTCGAGGCCAGCATCGTCCAACGAGTGGCCTTCGCAGAGGCGGCGGCTGTCGGCAAGGCTATCTATGAGCAGGACCGCGACGGTGTTGCCTCACACGAGATTGAGGCGGTGGTGAAAGAACTACAGGAGCGTTTCGCATGAGCAGCAAAAAAGTCTCTATCGGTGGAAAGCCCTCTGCCAAGAAGTCCGCTGAAGATACTGTCGTGGATGCTTGGGTTGGCTCCAGAAATCATGAGCCTCCTAAGGATCCGATGAAACGCCTTACGATAGACATCCCTGCCGAGCTCCATGCCAAGCTCAAAGCCGACTGTGCGATGCGTGGCCGCAAGATGGCCGATGAGGTCAGAGAACTGCTGATGGAGAAATACGGTAAATCGTAGAATCGCATATAAAGAAAAGCGTAATCTTCCACCCGCGAAAGGAAGAAAGGCTCGGCAAGATCAGGCACTTCTATAGCTCTTCACGCCCTACGGCCGGCGCCTCCTGCCAAGCGCGAAGCTCTTCCAGCTCTGGCGCATCAGGATCGCATTCTGCCAGCAGCTGCGCGAGCTTGGGGTGGTTCGCGGACTTGGCCAGCCCTTCGCGCTCCAGGGATGCATTCAGGGTTACCCGGCTGACACCAAAGTGCTTGGCCACCTCGGTCTTGGTGATCTCAGGGTCAGCTAACATCGCCGCCGCCTTGCGCACGTCTGCGGTCGACATGGACGGGCGGCGCCCTCCCTTGCGGCCACGGGCTCTGGCCGCTGCCAGGCCAGCGAGGGTCCGTTCCCGGATCAGGCTATGCTCGAACTCGGCCAAAGCGCCAAATATATGGAACACCAGCTTGCCGCCGGCGCTGGTGGTATCGATAGCTTCGGTCAGAGACCGGAAGCCCACACCGCGCTCGTTGAGGTCGTGGATCAGCTCCACCAGGTCCTTGAGCGAACGAGCCAGCCGATCGAGCTTCCATACCACCAGGGTGTCGCCGTCGCGCAGGGTACGCAGGCAGGCCTGCAGCTCGGGACGCTCCCGCTTGGTACCGGTGACACGCTCCTCGAAGACCTGCTCGCAGCCGGCCTCCTCGAGCGCATCACGCTGTAACTGGGGGTTCTGGTCCTGCGTGCTGACTCGCGCGTAGCCGATGATCATGCAAAGCCTCCCTGCTGCTCAGCGTCGAGGTATGCCCGGAGTTCACGTAAGGCGTATAGCCCACCATGGCGCAGATGCTCCATTGGCGCTCTCCCCTGGAAGAGCGACCCCTGATTGGGATGATGTAGCCACCGGCACTGGCGATCGGCCGACTGAAACAGGGTCTCCAGAGCCGAGTAGATCCCCAGCAGTAGAGATGCTCGCTCGCGTTGCTCTCCATCCAAAGCTGCCCGGGAGGGATCGCTTGACCATGCACGGTACGTCGTCAACCCCAGCCCCAGGAGAGCCGCCATCTCCTCATCAGAACACCTCCACGCGCGAGCAATTCTCGGCATTGTCCACAGTACAGCCGCGCTAATGGCAGCATGATTGTCATGTGCCTCCCAATCCTCGAGGCCCACTGGCTCAAACGGCTCCTGGTACCCTTGCACCGAACCCTTCAGGCGATCTCGGGGGTTATCGGGGGTAGCTCCCTCAGCAGCATGGCTAGGCGCTCCGTCCTCGCGTGTCATCGCGACACCTCATAGAAAACAAACTGTGGTTTAGACAACGCGCCTCACTCCCTAACCGCCACTGTTCGCTATCGGGTAGCTGGAAGCTACACCCCAGATGTCTGGGACGTGGCTTAGTTAGCGCCCCATCACCCAGCGCTAATCGCCCGGCATGGGGACTGAGGGCCTGTCGCTCTACTGCGCAACGTTGGTCAAGCCACATTCTGTACGTTGCCTAAGCCACACCCTTGTAGTTCCTCCGAGAGAAAGGCATGAAGAAAACCCTCGTTTTCTTTGCATGATGATCGCATATTGAGGGCCACACCAGAATAGGGTCTCGCGCCCGACCTATCGCTTTCCATCAGGGGAGGCGGCTAACAGCCCCCAGGGCCAAAGCTCCAGAGACTTGCCAGGTGAGTCGAAAACGATCATTATTCGACTCATAAAATGAGCCGAAAAGGTGCTAGCCGGCTCTACCGCCCCTCTGGAGACCTGGGATGACCGATCACACCACGACGTGGATCTGGCAGCACTCGGACTGGCCATACTTCACATGGCGAGCCGCTGAGATCCAGCCTCGAGTGCAGGCGTGCTGGCGGGATCTCGGTATCCTGGTCGGCCGGACTGGGGCCCTGACGCCCACGGACGATCAGGACGCCGAAGCGAGAGCCGCCCTGGACACGCTGTTGCAGAGCATCGTCACGTCTTCGGCCATCGAAGGGGAGCGGCTCAATGTAGCCTCAGTCCGCTCGTCCCTGGCCCGGCGCCTTGGCGTAGAGGAAGCGGAGGGGACGACCTCACCGCGTTCCGAAGGCCTGGCGGAGCTGATGCTGGATGCCACCCTCAAGCCTGACACGCCGTTGGACGCCGAAAGGCTGTTTCAGTGGCATCGATGGTTGTTCCCTGATGCTGACGCCGGCCTGACCACGCTGAGGCCCGGGCAGTGGCGCGGGGTAGAGCCCATGCAGGTGGTCTCGGGTCGCCTCGATCGTCCCAAGGTCCATTTCGAGGCACCGCCGCGAGAGGGGTTGGAGCATGAGGTTGGCCAGTTCCTCGCGTGGTTCGAGTCCAGCCGGCATGACCCCACGCTAGACCCCCTGGTTCGGGCGGGCTTGGCACACTTCTGGTTTGTGACGCTGCATCCGTTTGAAGATGGCAACGGCCGGATTGCCCGAGCCATCGCCGACCGAGCCCTGGCGCAGGCAGATCAGCAGAGTATCCGTCTGTATGCCATGTCAGCGGCCATTCTGGAGCGTCGCGCCGACTACTATCGTTGCCTGGAGTCGAGTCAGCGGGGCACGCCCGACCTGACAGCCTGGCTCGTCTGGTTCCTGGAGGTCCTGGACGCGACCTTGCTGGACGTTCTGGACCAGGTAGAGCGGACGCTGGCCAAGGCCCGCTTCTGGCAACACTTCAGGGAGGCATACCTGCTGCCCGAGCAAGTGAAGGTGCTGAACCGCCTGCTGGACGGTGGTGAGAGAGGCTTCGAACACGGCATCAGTGCGTCGCAGTACCAGAAAGTCGCCAAGGTCAGTAAGGCAACCGCAACCCGCCACCTTGCTGACATGGTCGAGCAGGGCTGCTTGATGAAAATGCCTGGAGGGGGCCGCAGTACGCGCTACCAGGTGCCGGAGCAATTCCGCCAAGGTAAGGAGCGGTAGGAGCCTTCACTGGGCGCGATAACCTATACGCTATACGGCATGCTGATAGATGTCAGAACCGAGAAAGTGCAGGCTGAGGATATCCATGGGTACCTTCAGCGGGTCAAAGATAAAGCAGCCCCTACACCACCCCTCCCCACTTCAAGGCCTGGAGGAGCCGGCGAACCTGCCGCTCCCCTAGTTCTGTTTCGCAAAGCACGACGGGGGGTTGTTCGCCTAGGGCGGCGTTGGGGCGGTTCATCCAGGTGATGGCTGCCTCGCGGTCTTCAAAAACAGAGGCCGCTAAGTCGGTCACGGCGAGGATGCGATCGTGGGGATTACGAGACATGGCAACCTCGTTTGTAGATAGGAAAACAAACCTTGGTTTTCTTTACATGATGGCCAGAGAGAGGGCCATAGGACACTGCTGAAGAGGCCCCGCGACCTACCTCATAGCCCCACAGGTACCGGAAGCTGCCCGGTAAGCTCTATGATGGCCTCCCGCGGCATCGGCCTGGCGAAGTAGAACCCCTGCAGCAAGTCGCAGTTGCGGCGGATCAGGTCCTGCTGCTGCTCCCGCTCCTCGATGCCTTCGGCCACCACCGTCAGGTCCAGGTGATGGGCCATGGTGATGATGCCTTGCACGATGGCGGCGTTGCTGCGGCTGGTGGCAATGTCCTGGATGAAGGCCCTATCGAGCTTGACCTTGTGGATCGGCAGGTCGCGCAGGTAGCTGAGGCTGGAGAAGCCGGTACCGAAGTCGTCCAGCGCGACCCGGATCCCCAGCGCCTTGAGCTCGTTGATCAGCGTGATGGCCTGCTCGGCGCCGTCAAGCAGCACACTCTCGGTGACCTCCAGTTCCAGTAGCTCGGGCGGCAAGTCGGCATCGTCCAAAGCCGCCTTCACGTCGGCCAGAAAGCCGTCACGGCGAAACTGCAGTGAGGAGATGTTCACGGCAACCGGCCCCCCGAGCCCGCCTGCGGCACGCATCGCCGCGGCGTCCTGGCAGGCACGTCGTAGGATCCAGCGCCCCAGGGGAATGATCTGGCCGGTCTGCTCGGCCAGCGGGATGAACACCCCAGGCGAGATCATCCCACGCTCGGGGTGGTGCCAACGGATCAGGGCCTCCATGCCGCGGATACGTCCGTTCACCGCCTCCACGATCGGCTGATAGTAGAGCTCGAATTGATCTTGGCGCAGTGCCGTGTGCAGATCGTGTCGCAACAGCACCGCCTCTTCGGTACCGCGATGTTGGTCGCCCTGATACCAGTACCAGGTATTACGCCCCTGCTGCTTGGCATCGCCGACCGCCAGATCGGCACGCTGCATCAGCTCATAGGAATACGCCACGCTCTCACAGTTGCAGGCGATGCCGATGCTGGCACTGATGTGCAGGGCACGGTCCTCGATCAAGAACGGCTGCGCCAGAGCACTCAGCACGTCCTCGGCCATCTCGACCCCGGCCTGGCGGCTGTCGAGGCCAGGCAGTAGCAAAGCAAACTCGTCGCCGGTCATACGAGCCAGGCTCGCGTCACCGTCCACCACCTGACGCAGACGCTCGCTGACCGCCACCAACAACTGGTTGCCGATGTGATAGCCCAGGCCGTCGTTGACAGCCTTGAAGCCGTCCAGGTCGAGATGCATCACCACCAGCAGCCCCTGATCCTCCTGAACCCGCTCGATGGCCGCCTGAAGGTGTTCATCGAAGGCGGTGCGGTTGGGCAGGCCGGTGAGCAGGTCATGGCTTGCCTGGTGGGCGATCTGCGCTTCCTGTTCGCGCTGCCGGGTGATGTCCTGCTGGATGCCGATGTAGTGCGTGCAGGCACCGTCGGCATCGAACACCGGGCTCAGCGAGAGGTGGTTCCAGAAGGGCGTGCCGTCCTTGTGATAGTTGCGCAGGGTAGTCTCGGTGGACTGTCGCTCGATGATCGCCCGGCGAATGACAGCAAGCGCCTCGGGGTCAGTGTCTGGCCCCTGCAGGAAGCGGCAGTTGCGGCCCAGCACCTCCAGAGGCGTGTATCCAGTGAGGCGATAGAAGGCCTCGTTGGCATACACCAGGGGCATGTCGGGCTGGGTCGCGTCGGCCATGACCACGCCGTTGGGGGTGGCCTGGATGCCTCGCTCCAGTAGAAGGCGATCCTCTTCCTCCTGCTTGCGGGCGGTGATGTCACGGCAGACGCCGTATACCCCCACCACCTCGCCATCCACCGAGACCGGGAAGTTGAGGATCTCCAGCCGATAGGGGTGCCCATCGCGGTGGGTGCCCATGGTTTCGTACTGGTGCGACCCGCCCTGTCGGGCAATATCGAACCCGGCCAGGGTCAGCTCGCGATACTCAGGCTCAATGAACTCGTTGAAGTGCCGGCCAATCAAGGCGTCTTCGGGATACCCCGTGATCCGTGTCAGCGCGGCATTACCCCGCTGGAAGTGACCCTCCAGGTCGAACTCGTAGACCCCGTCGGGGTGGTTCACGAACAACGAGCGGTGCCATTCGGAGAGGGCTCGGTGGCTGGAGGCATCGCGGTCACGCAGGATCGCCAGTGCCACCAGCGCCGCGGCCTGCTTCATGCGCCGACGACCAGTATCGGTAGGCTGCTTTGGCTCGCGGAAGTAGATGCCGAAGGTGCCCAGCAACTCACCTTCGGCGGTCAGCACAGGATTGGACCAGCAGGCTCTTAGCCCTTCTCGATCGGCAGCATCGCGAAACGGCGTCCAGCGCGGGTCGTTGCGAATGTCCTCGGTGACCACTGGCTCGCGGCAGAAGGCCGCGCTGCCGAAGGAAGCCGCATCGGGCCCGATGGGCACCGCTTGAAGGCACTCTTCGTAGGCCCTGGAGAAGCGCTGGCTGGGGATGAGGCTCAGGGTCTGACGGCGGGAATCGAAGCGCATGAAGGCCACGATGCCATCTGGCAACAGGATCTCGATCCAGCGAGCAATGGCATCCAAAGTCTCCTCGAGCGGCACCTGCTTCGCGATCCGTTCATGAACGTCCTGCTGCGCCTCCATCAGCGCTAATTCGTTAAGCACTACCGTGCCTCCATGCCGCCTTTCTCCTGGGGGTACGTGCGCTCTGGTTCACTTACCACCCTCCATGGGAAGGATAGTGGCCGAGCCGGTCCTGACGGGCAAGGTACACGCGCCTCACGAGCCATATCGTCTACCGAAGATGACACTACGAGGCTTTTGCTGGATACTTGCGCGCGCTCGGCGAGCAGGCATGCCTCGCCTTGCTCCTGACGTCGTGAACTCTTCGCCTGCACGGATTGCGGCTGACCTGCTTCGAGGCTCCGCCATTGATCATTAAAGCGTTCTGGGCCCGCCTGACGGTGGCGGTCCTGCTCCCTGTATCCCTGGTCACCCTGACCCTGACGCCGATCGTCGTCTCGCACCTGGAAGAGCGAGTCGACGGTACGCGCCGGTCGGCAGAAGCCCTGCTCGCGTCTGAATACGACCTGCTCCTGCGCGGCATGAATGAAAGCTTCAACCAGGTGCTGGCCACCGCCGAGTACCCGCTGCTAAGACGTTTCCTGTCCCGTCAGGACGCTGCCGAAACACCGACATGGGGCCTGGCGGCGCAAAGCGACTGGGAGCAGCTGGAGGCCCTGTTCGATACCCTGCTGACGCACTTCGGCCGCTATACGCGCCTGGCGGTGGTCGACACTGAGGGGCGTGAGTGGGTGGCCACCTCGACGGTCCCGCTGCTACCACGGCCACCGGTGGTCGACCATGGCACCTCGACCGCCTTCCTTCAGGCCATGGCCCTGCAGGCGCGGGACCTGTATGTCTCTTCCCCTCACCTCGGCGCCTCCGGTGCAGAGCAAACGCCGGTGACCACCGTCATCGATATCGCCACGCCGATCGTCGGTGATCAGGGCGAGCGCCTGGGCGTGCTGCTGTTCACCCTCGACTGGTCACGCCTCACCGCCTCATTGCCGCATGCCCGCGAGAGCCGCGGCGAGGCCCTGTTGGCGGGAGCCCAGGGGCGATGGCTCTTGCCCGATACCGACGGCCAGGAGGCGCGCTTCGGCCAGCCCGTGGCCACACACTGGCCAGCGGCCTGGAGCGCGATGTCCGACCGCAACCAGGGTACCGTCACCCTGGAGAACCACCTGCTCGCCTTTCGCAGCCACGATCTGCGCACCCAGCACTATCGCAGCCAGGCCGGCACCATCATCAGCGACCCGGGTACCCAACCCTGGCGACTCGGCATCCTGATGCTGCGCCCGACGCTCTGGGGGCTACTCAAGGAGAACCCGGTGCAGCCGCTGGCCATCGCCTTGGTCTACCTGTTGTCAGTGGCCTTCGGGCTGTTCTGGGTCCTCAGCAACCACCGGCTCCGCGGGCTACGGCAGCGTGCATTGCTGTTCTCTCGCGAGGCCCGCCAGTATGCCAACGAGGTACAGGACCTCTACGAGCACGCCCCCTGTGGCTATCACTCCCTGGACAGCGATGGCCGGGTCATCAAGATCAACCGCACCGAGCTGGAGTGGTTGGGCTATCGCGCTGACGAGGTGATCGAGAAACGCCGCTACCGGGACTTCGTGACCCCGGAGACCCGCGCGGCCTTCGATGCCGCCTTCCGCCAAGTGCTGGGGGAAGGCCAGGAGGGCAGTGCCGAGTGCGAGCTGCAGTGTCGCGATGGCACTCGTCTGCCGGTGGCGATTCAGGCCACCGCCCAGGTCACCGACGACGGCTTCCAGTATTCCCGTGCCATGGTGTTCGACCTCAGCGAGCGCAAAGCGCTGGAAGAGCGATTGGAACGACAGGCGCTCACCGACCCGCTCACCGGCCTCGGCAACCGCCGCGCCCTGGAGGACCAAGCCGCCATGGAGATCGCCCGCGCCGAGCGCAGCGGGGCGCCGCTGTCGCTGATCGCCGTCGACCTCGACCACTTCAAGCGCATCAACGATACCTATGGCCACGACGTGGGCGATATGGTGCTGCAGGCCTTCGCCAAGCTGGCCCGCCAGGTGCTGCGTGATGGTGATGTGCTGTGCCGCATGGGCGGTGAAGAGTTTGCCGTGCTGCTGACCGATACCCACCGCGATCAGGCCCTACAGGTCGCCGAGCGCCTCCGCGAGGCGGTTGCCACCACCCCCGCCCAGGTCGGCCAGGACGCCACGGAAGACGGCACACTGGCCTACACCGCCTCACTGGGCGTGACGCTGGTGTGTGCCGGGGAGACCACCCTGAAACCGGCCATCAAGCGTGCCGACCAAGGGCTCTACGCCGCCAAGGAGACAGGGCGCAACCGTGTGGAATGGGAAGAGGCCTGACCCCTGACGAAAAATGCCCCTGGTGACGGGACCGACACCAGGGGCAAACAAGGGCAAATAATCAGGGAAGCGCCTCTGGCCAGAGGCGCAGTGCCAATGCCTACGCAGGGGCAAGCTTGCTGAACATTAGCACCCTCACATGATGCCCCGAGTGTCGCTTCATTCCCACCCCAGGCCCGAGGCCCTCCACCACACAGCGTGTCAGGAGTCGGCTGCTCGGCGCTCCGAGGCTTCGGAGTGACTGGCCTTCAAGGCGGCATAGAGGGCTGTCTTGCTGACCTTGATCCGGGCGGCGGCCTCACGGACGTTCAGCCCATTCGCCAGGTGCTCCCTCGCCCGCTTCAGCTTGTCGTCGGTGACGACGGGCTTGCGTCCTCCTTTGCGCCCACGAGCGGCGGCAGCGGCCAGTCCCGCCTTGGTGCGATCACGGATCAGGTCGCGCTCGAACTGCCCCAGGGCGCCGAACACATGGAAGATTAGCCGCCCACCCGGCGTGGTGGTATCGATGGCTTCGGTCAGCGACCGGAAGCCGACACCACGCGCCTCCAGGGTGCTGACCACCTCGATCAGATGCGGCAGCGAGCGTCCCAGCCGATCCAGTCGCCATACGACCAGCACATCCCCGTCGCGTAGGAACTCCAGGGCCGCCGTCAGGCCGGGGCGTTCCGCCTGGGCCCCGGAGACGGTGTCATCGAAGATTCGCTCGCACCCTGCCTTGAGAAGCGCATCGGTCTGCAAAGCGGAGTCCTGCTCCGCCGTCGAGACCCGCGCATAGCCGATCAGTGCCATGGACCGCCCTTTTGTCCGCTTATCCGTCCGTCTATCTTATTGTCCGCAAACCCATCCTACAAGCTTATTCTCGGACACTGTCCGGCTTGGCCGCCTAACGATCGTTTTCCGGACAGAGCGATTTCATACGGCTCCTGATGGTCGAGTGATGGAACGACCCGAGATAAGCCTTCGTCGTTAGCACAACGAGGAAGTGACTGTTCAGCTTTCAGTGACTGGGGGCAGGGACGCCACCAGGAGGAAGCGACGGCAGACATAGGGTAGGGCTCTGTGGGCGGCACCGGCTGTCCAGCTTTTAGGTAGAAGCCAGACAGTGTACTCCTCCTCCTGACTTGCGCCGATCTAGCATAAACCCAACCGCTTGGGTTTATGCTAGACTACCCTCATGCCAACCATTCTCCGTTTCGATGGCCTGAGAGCTGTCATTTACCCCAACGACCATCGACCGGCGCATGTGCACGTCATCGGCAAGGGCGGTGAAGCAGTCTTCATCCTGCACTGCCCGAGCGGTCCCCCCGAGTTGCGTGAGAGTTACCAATTCAACTCGAAGGATCTCAACCGTATCGCGTCGGCACTGTCAGAAGAGCTGTTGGCGTTATGTGCCAAATGGAGGGAGATTCATGGCCATTACTGATGATGTCATCCAGCAGGCAGAGGCTCGCATGGCCGCCGAGCGCGACCATGCCCATGCTGTTGCCGCACGCTACGACCGCCGCACCCGCCGAGTGATCGTGCGCCTGCACTCTGGGCTCGAGCTCGCGATTCCTCCGCATCTTGTCGAAGGCCTCGACGATGCCACACCGGATGCCTTGGCCGAGATCGAAGTGTCCCCCTCCGGGCTTGGCCTGCACTGGCCTCAGCTCGATGCTGACCTCTACGTGCCCGCTCTCCTGGAAGGGCAGTTTGGCTCCAAACAGTGGATGGCTCGCCAGCTGGGCGCCGCAGGGGGGCGCAGCCGTAGCCAGGCCAAGAGCCATGCTTCCAGGGCGAATGGTGCCAAAGGGGGACGACCGCGCAAGGTACAGGCGTAGGCCTTTCAAGGCACATTCCCTGTAACACCCTTTTCTTCACATAGAACGATCTACGCAGTTTCTTTACG
>NZ_AJKS02000007.1 GCF_000265245.1 Halomonas smyrnensis AAD6 | reverse complement strand
CAAGGGAACGGACTTTCGACAGGTCACCGATGCCAAGCTGCGCAAGGTGGTCGAGAAGCTGAATGACCGACCCCGAAAGCGTCTCGGCTATCGCACACCAGCACAGGTGTTCCTGGGGGAATATTCAGGAGCCTTGGATACCGCAGGTGCTGCGCTTGTTGCTTGAATTCAGGTTCTCAAGTCATGGATGATTCTGTGGACCCATGGCCCGCTCCACCGGGAGCGGGCCGTCGGCAATACCGCAAGCAGTGCTAGACGCTATGGCGGCGTTCACCCGGCTTCATGCCTGCGATATGGCATCAAAGCCGCTTCACTCCGGCAGATAGCGGCTTGACCAGCGTTCACCTGCTGCTCCCTTGTCTATCAACATCTCAATTTTCTCCTTCGAGAAGCCGACTCTTGCCAGAATCGCTCGAGTATCTGGGTGATCGGGTGGCGCGTCTCGCGCAGCAGCCGGTGGGCATGGGCCAGGCGGCGCTCCACGTAGAAGCGCTGGGGCGAGCAGCCGAAGCCGCGCTCGAAGAGGCGCCCCGGGTGGTGGACGAGCTGCTCGCGGACCCTGTCGGGCAGGTCGTCGCCGTGGCGGCTGAGCACGATATAGGCGCAGATCACCAGCAGCATCATCACGGTGATCAGGTAGTAGCCGCAGAAGGTGGTCTCGATCCAGGCGCGGGTGGTGCCGAACAGGCCGCCGGCCAGCTGCGGCATCACGCCGGTGAAGAGCACGAAGCCGAGCACCAGCAGCGCGGCGGTGATGGTCATGCCCTTGTGCATGCCGCTGAAGAAGCCCTCCTGGGAGAGCTCGGTGATCATGTAGTCGGTCGAGGTCTCGACCTCATGGCTGGCACGGCGTGTCGGGGGGTTAGGGGGAGTTGAAGTAGCGATAACGTCATCCTCTTGAGCCAGTCGTCGGGCCGGCGATCCCGAGGCGACCCTCAGGTCGCCACCAGTGGCAGGCCCCCGCAGAGGCCTTGAAAGATCAGGGTTCGACGCCCGCGACACCATGCTCAGCACGGCGTTGCCGCAAGCGCAGCAGGAAGGCGGTCACCAGCGCGAAGATGCCGAAGGCGACCGGGATGGCCGCCACCGAGATCAGCGTCAGGATGACCTTGAAGATGTCGCCGTCGAGCCAGTTGATGACCACGGCCAGGGCCGCCATGGCGACGATCCAGAAGGCGCGCGAGCGCTGGACGGTGAGCATCTCGCAGACCAGCCCTGCGGAGTCGGCGCTGGTGACGAAGAACAACAGAATATTCAGCGCCAGGATCGCCGACAGGATGCCGTGCTCATCCAGGGTAGCCATCAAGGCGAAGACGTCCTCGGCGCCGGTGCTCAACCCGCCAATGCCGAAGGTGGTGAACCACAGGCAGGAGAACAGGCTCGGTACCAGCATCACGCCGAATACCAGCTGGCGGAGAGTGCGGCCCTTGGAGATACGGGCGATGAAGACCCCGGTGAAGATGAACCAGCCATACCATGCAGCCTCGAAGGCGTAGAGCCAATCGGCCAACCAGACTTTGCGCTCGGGGTCGTTGAAGCCGATGTCCAGGGCGAGCGACGGATATTGCACCACGTATTCGGGCAGCAGTCGCGCAAAAGTGCCCAGGATATCCAGCGGGGCAGTCAGCACGAAGGTACCGAACATAAGGATTAGGGCAAAGACGGCGTTGTAGTTGCTCAGCCATTTGATACCACGCTTCAACCCGGAGGCGCTGGAGGCGATGGCAAACAGCGACAGTACCAAGATGATCCAAGTGGGGCTGATATCGAGTCCCAGATACTGGGAGGCGCTCTTCTGAAGTGGTTCGGAGGCGTAGGAGAAGGTCAGCGAGAGACCTATCACGGTGGAGACCACCAGGCTGACCAGGTTGAGCTTACTTAGGAAACCACCGCCGAGTAACGTCTCGGCCGGCTTGTCGAGTTTCATATTGTATAGGGCGTGGGCAAAGATTACGCCAATGGCCATGTAGCCGGCCCAGGCCAGCAGCCCCCAGTGATTGAAGGCGTATAACAGTGCCTGGTCTCTGTCGAGGCCCGCCTCGACGTGGTAGCGCGGCTCCAGCACACCCCAGGTGACAAGGCCAATGCCCATGCCGGTAGCGAACAGCATGCCGAGCCAGGCCAGTGTGGAGAACTCAGGCTCCTCGTCGCCGAACCTGAGTCGACCCAGCGGAGTGAGGGCGATTACCAGGAAGACGAGGGAAGCCAGGAAGGCCGGATAGGTGAAGATGAAGCCAAAATGACCAATGACATTGACCTTGATCGTGGTCAGCATGGCCTGGAAGAGACCGGGTGCCAGAGCGGCAAAACCGATCAGTGCAATGACCGTCAGTACGGTTGCTATAGAGGTCATTAGGTTTTTATTCATGGACACCTCTTTATCTTTATGTTGGAGAAAAATGTGGCTGAGCTGTTGCTTGAGTACCTTCCTTCTGCTCCAGAAATGAAACGATGTTGCCGCCGCGGCCAGTGGCGCTCGTCATGATGTCAGTCGAGGTGCTGGCGGAGCCCTTCACAGATCATCCAGGCCAAGGCGCAGGAATTCTCGAGCGGCGATGAGCACCTCCTCCTCGGGCGTGAGCGTGGCCAGCAGGTTGTGACGCATGTGTGACCGGTCATGGACATCATCGCGGTACCGCCAGCGCCGGATGGTCGCGGTGGCGACGCCGTATTGGCGGGCCTGTTCGCTATCCGTGATGCTGGTGGGGGCTGCTTGGATTTCGGCACGGATCTTCGGTGTCGTCGTCCTTGCTTATGCAGCTTGATGTCCATGAATCTGCTCCCAGATGAATTGCTGAAGAAGCTCTCTGGCGGCTAGCAGTTGATAACTTCTATAGGCGATCCGATCATCCGGGACCTTACAGGTAGTTTAGGTTGTCTTTGATCCAAAGTGGTCCAAGACGTTGCGGGTTACACGGATTACTTGATTGTCTTGGCGTGATAAACCCATAACCCATTCGCATGTTGCCGCAGTAAAAACTTCGCCTTTACCTTTATGCCAGTGGATGATCACGCCATTCCCACGTGAGCAGGCATCTAGTGTCTTATCCGTAACTTTTCCGTGGAGAATCATGGCGCGGAACTCGGCATCTGCGCTGCCGATATACGATGTCTCGCCCCAGATTCCAGCATCCGGTTCAAAAGTGGTGGCTAACCCCATGCCGAGAATCGTGATTTCTGTATCAGCTCCATCAGCACCTGTTGGAGTGGGTAATCCGTTATCCATAGAGTATTCCAAACCGTCTACTTCATACCCAAAAACACGTGCTGATGCACCTAGCTGGTCGCCATAGCCCAACCCCGTACCTTCGAAGATCCAGTGGTCGGGGCGATACACAGTAAACCCGCCACTGCCTTGGCTAATGCATCGACCTAGCCCAGCATAGATTCCTCGAAGTCCATTTACGCCAAAAGTTAGAGCGCCGGGTCGGTTAATGGGTGACATTTCCCACGCCCCACTGACTAAGTGCGCTTGCTCACTATCAATAAGAGGGTCATCCTCAACTGCTGTATGTTTGTAGCAAATCTGGCTTCGACCCTCGTCTTCAAGTCGAATCTGCCAAAAGAAGTTTCCAGCAAAGCGGGCGACTCGACCGCCGTTTTCGACAAAATTATCCACTGAATCCCGCATTTTTGCGCTCCAGTATTCATCATGGCCAACGAATATAGCGCATTGGTAACGAGCAAGAAGGTGAGGGTCAGTATCTATATCATGGAGCGTGACGAAGTCCAGTTCATACCCAGCTTCCTCAGCCCATCGGGCGAACAAGCGCTCATAGCTTGCCCAGCCTGACGAGGCATATTTCTTAGAAAATCCATAGGCATAGGCCCATTCCATATAGGGGTATCGGACCATTTCACCAGGTCGCGAGGGTATGTCAGGTACAGCACGCGGAGCACCCTCAGGTAACTTGCAGAAGCCCCGGCTCCATGGGCGTTGAGTGGAGAGAACTGGAGAGAAGGAATTTCCATCGGGGCCAGTGATTCCCTCGTAATGGTTCGATCCTCCCCAGCAGTTGTAGGCATTCCAGGTGCCGGTAGCGCAAACCAACACATAAGTTGGTAGGGGAAGGTGCTCAGCACGGCGGATCAGAATCAGGTGATGTTCCTCAGCCACATCTTCGCCGCGCCTGGCACGAAGGGTGATCAGATATCCCCCCGGCCGCCAGTCATCTGGCACAGTAAATGAGTAGGCAACTGGCCAACTACACCCATTTACTGAACAATCCCATGGAGTAGGATGATGCTCGCCAGGCAGCTTGGTAGCGTGCAGGAGTGGTTCATAGGCCAGTCCGTCTCGGCCTACCTCCAATTCCCACTCGGCTGAAGTCGTCGAGACATGTAGCTCGACAATTTCACCCGGTGAATAAGTCATGCGCGGGGTATACCCCCAGATCTCTAATACTGAGTCTGTGCGGGCAGGACCGATATAATAGTGATCTAGGATGTGCCGTGCACGGGCTCGAGTACGAGGGGTGATCGAGGGTTCAGGTCTTTCGAAAGTCATATTAATTACTCCGGTAGATACTTGGCTGACCAACTTTCTCCGGCCGTACCCTTCGCGATCATGGCGTCGATTTCGGCATCGGCAAATCCCATGCGTGCGAGCACCTGGCGGGTGTGAGTGCCGGGCTTGGGCGCGGGAGCGGGCAAGGTGATCTTGGCACGCTCTGGGCGCACGGCATTCGGGGCAACCAGGTCGACCCATCGGCCCATCGGGTGTTTATCGTGTCGAATGGCTCGATATGTTGCCTGGGTGAGGTCGATACCATCGACGCTTTCATGCTGGAGACTGGCTTCCCGGTTGATGGCCAGCGAGCTTAGTGGCACAACAGCTGTCGATCCTTCGTTCAATTGCGCCGACCAGTGGGCGATGGTCTTACTGGCAAGTCGTTCGGCCAACGCAGTAGCTAGCTCCTCGTCGGGTAGCGTGGACAAGTCGGCCAGTTCCGGTGAACGCGCCAATGCGGCACCGCGTTCGAGCGGTGCTGCCAAGAACATCCAGCCATCAGACGCGCGATAGCAATGGTAGTAGGGCCCCCAGCCGCGAACGTCGCGACCTGAAGGCTCATCGAATGGGAGGCGCCCCTCGTAGTCGTACATGAACTGAGCCTGAATCATGGCGCCGCAAGCGGCCAGCGCTGATCTTGCCACGCCCCCCTTGCCGGTCACTCTCTTGCGTTCCAGCGCGGCGCCTAGAGCAACGCATGCCGTAAACCCGGTGAGCGCGTCGATGGTACCGAAATGGGCGTGTTCCTCGGGAGTGTCCGGCCCCCCTCCGAAACGAACCATGACACCCGTCGAGGCCTGTGCCAGATCATCGTAGCCGAGGTGATCGGATTTAGGCCCTTTTCGGGGGCCGCCCCAGGCATCGAGCTGAACCAGGATGGCTTCCGGATTCAAGGCTTCCAGTCGACCTCGCGAGAGTCCGAGCTTGTCGCGTTGCTGATCGGTACCGTTCATGGTCACTACGTCGGCGTCGACGATCAGCCGTTCGAGTACTTCACGGCCCTCGGGAGTTCCCAGATCCAAGAGGGCGCTCTCCTTGCCACGGTGAGCCTGGAGGCCGAAGACGACGGCGTTCCAAGGGTCAACGGAAGGGCTGACCGGCTGAATGGATGTCACGTCCGCGCCAAAGCGCGCCAGTGTCGCACCGATGGTAGGTCCGGCAATGACGTTGCTCAGGTCGAGCACCTTGAGCCCGTCGAGCCAGCCGCCACTGCCCGCGGGTGCGGATGTCGTTCGTACCGGCTCAGCCAAGAGTTGCTCCAGGTCTGGACGTAGCTCATCGATCGTCGGGCCGGGCGGGGTGTTCAACACACCGGCGTCATCCTCGAGCCAGGCCAGCTTGCCCATCTGCCGCATCTCGCCGTGGCGCGGGTCGTTGACGGTCTGAACCAGCTCCGAGGCCAGGGCGTGCGGGTCCGATAACCATTCCTGGCTGCTGCGTTGCGCGGTGGCAGGTGCCTTGGCGTCACCAAACAGGGTTTCCCATTCCCAAGAAGGTCGTGTCAGGAAGGCCTCCTGCATTGCTTGAGTGACACGTGCGCGGTCTCTATCTCCCACGGGGTAATTGCGCAGCGCCCACTCATCAGGCCAGTCCGCCTCATCCTGCCAGGCATCAAAATCCGGCAAGGTGTCAGCCAGTTCGTCGAGCCCCAGTACATGCAGGACTCGGCGCGGATGCGTGACGATGGAGCAGGCAACGACATAGAACCCGCGCCCATCCGCACACCGGTAGGTGCGATAGAAAGGGTCGAGGAAAGTGTCGAGCTCCTCATAGCTCAGGTTCAGTGGCAAGCCAGCAGCCCGGCGACGATTCAACTCCGTCTCCCTAGGGCATTGGTAACGTGTTGGATAGTCCTCGATCTGCTCGCTGTTATAGGCCAGCCCCTCGAACAGCGCCGATGCCAAGGGCACCTCGATGTGTTCTCCTCCGTTGCGGTCCCTTGCTCCCAGTGCAAATAGGACGGACAGGGCACCGAAGGCGGCGCCATACGCTGACGCGAGGCCCAGGGGGGTGAACGACGGATTGATACCCATGAGCTGCCGGTTCAGTCCCATGTCGGTGAACTGTCCGGTGCGCGCCGCAATGACGGCTTCCCAAGCGGCAACGCGTGCCAGCTCGGTATCGGTCGACGCGAAGCCGGGCAGTGACAGCGAGATCAGGCTTGGATTGACGGCTCTCAAGGCCTCTGGACCAAGGCCAAGGCGATCCATGACGCCGGGGCGGAAGTTCTCGATCACGACGTCCGAGCGGGCGGCCAGATCGAGAGCGGTTTGCTTACCGGCCTCGGTCTTGAGGTCCAGTACCAGAGAACGCTTGCCCCGCGACAGCATGTCGAAGGCGGGGTCTCGCCACCGGGGGCCGTCCGGCGGGTCGATACGGATGACCTCTGCCCCCAGGTCGGCCAGCATCATGCCAACCAGCGGTCCTGCCAGATAATGGCCGAAGTCGAGTACGCGTAGGTGCTCAAGGGGTCGGGCTGTCATCGTGATTCGCTCCTGTTGAAATGCGTTCGACGGAGCTTACCGTCCTCATTGGCCGGCTATATGACATATAATGACAAATATGAAACCTATTCTGCCGTCACCTCCACCTCCCTTGCGCCTCAATATCCTGCTGTTCGACTCCTTTTCGAACATGCTGCTGGCATGTCTGCTTGAGCCGTTACGTGTGGTTCGCGACGATAACAATGTCGATATCGAATGGACGATCCTGACGCATGGTGATGAGCCACTGGAGTCATCCAGCGGCCTATCCATCGCACCAGATATGCCCTTGTCGCAGTCGCTGCCTTGCCATCTGCTCCTGATGATCGGCGGAGATCGCTTCCGTATTGACGCTGTGGATCCGTCGTTACGCCAGAGTCTGAGGCTGGCCCACCGTGCCGAAACGGTGATTGCGGCTGACACCGCGCCTTGGTTGCTGGCAACGTTGGGGTATTTGAGCGGTCGCGAGGCAACGCTCCATTGGCAGCTGCTGGCTGATTTCTCCGACACCTTTCCTGACGTGGCGGCAAGAGAAGAGCGTTACGTGCGTGACGGTCGCTGGGTGACCTGTGGAAGTGCTGCGAGTGCGCTCGATCTTATCCTTGAGGAGATCGATACACGGTTCGGCGCGTCTGCACGGTTCGATGCCGCAGGCATGTTTCTCAATGACTCGTCAAGGAGTCGGATGACCGAGTCACTGGGCGACGGCATATTGCATTCACATCCCGCTATTCGGCGGGTTGTGAACCACATGACTGCCAATATCGAGACACCGTTGACGCTGGTACAGTTGTCCGAGTCATGCCAGATGACACCCCGCACCTTGGCGCGTTTGTTCGAGACGGAGATGGGCATGCCACCCGGCCGCTACTATCAATACCTGCGGCTTGCGAAAGCTCGCGATCTGGCCACTCAGACTCGTCTCACACTGGATCAGATTGCATTGCGCTGCGGTTTTTCGTGCGGATCGGCGTTGTCTCGGGCCTTCACCCGAGCACATGGCTTTGGCCTACGTGAACGCCGTCGACAGGTGCAGAAGTGAACCGCACCGGCTTTCTCGGAGACCCGTTGGTTTGAGTCAGGCCGCCTTCTTGGCCTGACCCTGTTGCTCGTAATACAGGGCTTCTCGCTCAGCCGGTGGCATGTTGCCGATCGGCTCCAGTAGCCGCCGGTGATTGAACCGGTCGACCCACTCCAGGGTGGCGAACTCAACGGCCTCCAAGTGCCGCCATGGCCCGCGGCGACGGATCACTTCAGTCTTGAATAACCCGATGACCGTCTCGGCCAGCGCGTTGTCGTACGAATCGCCCACGCTACCCACCGAGGGCTCGATGTCGGTCTCCGCCAAACGCTCTGTATAGCGGATAGAGACATATTGAACGCCCCTATCGCTATGGTGGATCAAGTCGCTATCTGATCGCTGAGGGCGTTCATGAAACGCCTGTTCCAGCGCATCCAGCACCATATCTGTGCGGGGTGTGCGGGAAGCTCGCCAGCCGATGATGCGCCGGGCAAAAGCATCGATGACGAAAGCGACATAGACGAAGCCCTGCCAGGTCGCGAGTAGAGTAAGAAGCAGGGCGTAGTCGAACTATCTCCCTGCTTCTCCTCTCCGAACCGTACGTGCACCTCTCAGCGCATACGGCTCTCCATTCAAGTGTGGCTCAAAGCCAAGGCAACATCACAGTGTCGAGAGGTGACGGTATTGCGTTCTTCTTCCCTTGGCAAATACGGGTTCGCCTCGGGAAGCCGCCATCGGAATGACATCTTACGACTCGATACCAGTCGACGCAGGCTTACCACACAGAAACTGCCAGAGTGGTTGGGCCCGAAGAACTGCCACGTCTTGGCATCTTTCCCACGAGGTCGGCGGAAGTGTTTTCGCATCAGGGTCTTGATAGATGCTCGGTACTTCCTCGCCAGCCAATGAGCGAGTCGCCAGAAGACAATGCCATCAATCTTCCTATACGTCATCGCGGTATAGTCAGTAAATTGGTAGAAAGTGGCCCATCCCGCCAGGCGGCGATTCAGGCGATCTACCATATCAATCCGATTCTCGCTGTAATTGCCGGCCAGCTCTTTCGCCAACGTAGCGGCGAAATTTCTGGCCTTGTCACGAGGAATTGACGTGACGGGACGCATAGTGCCGTTGGGCCCTCGTTTCCGAATGATTCGGTGTCCAAGGAAGGTAAATCCGTCATTGACGTGTGTGATATGGGTCTTTTCCATATTCAAAGTCAGTGAAAGACCATCTTCCAGGAAGCACCGACATTCTTCACGAATGGCTTCGGCTTGCGCCTTGTTTCCCTTTATTACCAAAACGAAATCATCAGCATAGCGGCAATAAGCCACCGCCGGTTTCCACTGACGACCTTCACGCAGGGCAACAGGTCGTTGCAGCTGAATACTGGAATTCCAGTACCAGCGGTCCTTGCGGGCTTTCTTGCTCAGATAGCGTTTTTCCAGCCACTGGTCGAACTCATTGAGCATGATATTCGAGAGCAATGGTGAGAGTACGCCACCCTGTGGCACGCCGTCGTGGGCAGAATGGAACAACCCCTTGTCGACGTGTCCTGCTTTAATGAATCGCCATAGCAACATCAGGAAACGATCGTCACGAATCCGCTTACGGACACACCGCATCAACTTCCGATGATGTACAGTATCGAAGTAACTGGCCAGGTCACCTTCAATGACCCAGCGGCCCCTCGTTTCCTTACCGTCCGTCAACTGAAGTTTCACAGTGCGAATGGCATGGTGCACGCTGCGCTCCGGCCGGAACCCATAGGAAAGGCGATGGAAGTCACTTTCCCAGACGGGCTCCATGGCCATCAGCATGGCACGTTGCACAATCCTGTCGCGTAGGGTCGGTATCCCCAACGGGCGCTGTTTACCGCTGGATTTGGGGATGTAGATGCGGCGTGCCGGCAGCGGCTGATAAGTGCCGTCCAGCAGTTCAACACGAATTTCCTCCAGATGCTGGTTGAAATTCTGTTCGAAAACTCGCCGATCTACTCTGTCGATACCAGCGGTTCTGGCCCCTGGCGACGCCAGCGTTCTGAACGCCGCCTCTTGGAGCCAGTCACGCCGTGCAATCAATCTCAGCAGTCGATCGAACCGGTGGTTCGGATCCGCTGCTGACCAGGTTGCCAGCTTGCTCTGCATTTCCCTGATTATCAAAGGTCTTCACCTCTCTGGGTCAGGTAATCCGAAGAACAAGGCACTTGAACTGCCTCCCTTCGCCATGTAGTGGGCTTTCCCCACCGCGGACTACTACGGAGGCTCCGCCAGCTTGCCGGGCATCGGGGGCGCACTCCCTTGGCATCCCATGCAAGCCTTCCCTCGTTCACATGCTGGACTCAAGCATATGGAGGAGGTTGCCGATCGCAGTCTTTACCCTTGCATGCTGCAAGTTGGCGCATCTGTCACGAGTTAGCTGCACACTGCTCGTGACTCCGCCAGCAGTGGGCTACATATCCACTGCCAACAGCAGCAGTGGGTCCTACATGTACCCACTGCCGAGGATGCGCACCTCCTGATAAGCCGTGTAGGAGGTGGCGACATGTTCAGCCCACAGACACGGATTAATCGGTTCGTGTTCCTCAACCTTTCCATACTCAGCCTGGGGATGCATCTTGGCGTAACGGCTTCGCCTCACACCCCGTTTYCCACGGGTTACGTCACCCTGCCAGTGCACAGCAGGTCACCGCCGCTTCGGCTCATGCCCTCTCGCAGCAGAGAGCAGACTTTCGCTGAGAACATCCTGTTCGACACGAAGGTATTCCAGTCATGCTTGCGCTCGTTCAGCTGCCTCCCGCAGCTGTCAGAGTCGAGGCACACYGTAGCTGATGTCAGTCGCCCACACCTGATTCGGCCGATCGATCGTCAGACCACGTAGCCGGTAGGGATAGATTCGATGCCCCTTGCCCGGCAGGCTGGTCCGCGGTCGCGGATAGATGGCGTGGAGTCCCATCTGACGCATCAGGCGACGGACCCGCTTACGGTTGACCCGCTGGCCCAGCCGATTGAGATGGACGGTCATCCGGCGTGATCCGTAGACCGGCGTCAGCAAGTGCTGTTCATCGATCAGGCGCATCAGCGCCAAATCCTCGGCCCGCCACTCCCGCTGTTGGTAGTACAGCGATGAGCGGCTGATGCCCAGCAGCTGGCACTGACGACGCAGGCTGGGTGTATCGGGAGTCGGCGGCTCGACCATGGCCAGGCGCTGCGCCCGGCTCAACGCTCGAGCCTGCGTGATAAAAAATCCCTTTCCACCGTCAACTTACCGATCTCGCGGTAGAGGGTATCGACCTCTTCCTGGCTCTTCTGCGCGGCTTTGCCGCTGCTACCCTCGAAGAGATCGGCAGCGTTATCGAGTAGCTCACGCTTCCACTGGCTGACCATGGATGGATGGATCTCAAAGCGAGCCGCCAATGCGGAGGTGGTCTCATCGCCCTTCAACGCAGCGAGAGCCACCTTGGCCTTGAACTCACCGCTGTAATGCCGACGTTTCTTGCTCATGATCAGGGTCTCCTGGTCGGTCTGATCTGAGCTTAGCGCCTGGTCCGAAATTCGGGGACCACTTCAATCTGAGCTTAGCGCCTGGTCCAAAATTCGGGGACCACTTCAGGTTGTCAGATGGCTGCCGGGGCGCTCAAAGGCCGCCCGAAGCCACTCTGTGGTCTGTTCGGCGGCGATCAGCATGCGTACAGAATCGACATTATAATATCGATAAAGAGCCAAAGCGATGCCATACTATCGGAATGAAAACAAGACACGTCACCCTAAGCCCCAAAGCATCCCTGTCGCTTAGCCTGTTTGCCGGGCTGATCGAGGAGGGGCGGCTACGCAAGGGGTGGACTCGAGACGAATTCGCCGAGCGCGTCGGCGTCGGCATAGTGACAATCCGCCAGGTTGCCAAGGGCTCTCCCCGTGTGGCCATCGGCACCTATTTCGAGGCGGCGGCGCTGGTTGGCGTGTCGCTGTTTACCGATAACCCGGACACGCTGAAACGCGAGCATGCTACCCAGCGGGAACGGCTGACGCTGCTGCCAAAGCGCGCTCGTCGTCAGCCACAAGAGCCCATAGATGATGACTTCTAGCCGGCGCGCCTACGTCTGGATCTGGCTGCCCGGCCGGACATCACCCGTGGTGGCCGGTCTCGTCGAACGTGATGACCAAGACCGGTACCGCTTTACCTATGGTCGCCGCTATCTAGCACGTCAAGACGCGATCAGCCTCTACCCAAGAGAGCTTCCTCTTCGGCCCGGGAGCCAGGAGCAGGTAGATGGCGCACTGCCCTCCTGCCTGCGTGACGCTTCCCCCGATGCGTGGGGACGCCGTGTCATCATCAACCGACTGACGGGTCACAAGGGCGAAGCTGCTGGTGACGTCAATTTCAACGAGCTGGTCTACCTACTGGAATCCGGGTCGGACAGGATCGGTGCGCTTGATGTCCAACTCTCTCCCACCGACTACCGGCCGCGTGAGTACCAGGGGGCGACCCTGGCGGAATTGCAGGAAGCATCGGCGTACGTGGAAGCAGGAGAGCCACTACCCCCTGCCCTGGACCAGGCCATTCAACACGGCAGCAGCATCGGCGGTGCTCGTCCCAAAACACTGCTGGACGACCGGGATCGCAAGCTGGTCGCCAAGTTTTCCTCCAGCACCGATCTCTACAGCGTCGTGAAGGCGGAGTTCGTCGCCATGCGGCTCGCCAGGCTAGTGGGACTCGACGTCGCTCCCGTCGAGATGGCTCGCTCACTGGGCAAGGACGTCCTGCTGGTGGAACGCTTCGACAGGGAGCGGACCGCTGACGGTTGGTGCAGACGAATCGTGCTCTCGGCACTGACATTGCTCGGACTGGATGAGATGACGGCACGCTATGCCAGCTATGAGGCGCTCGCCCATCAAATCCGAGCCGAGTTCGACCAGCCTGGGCAAACACTGCGCGAGCTGTTTGGCCGCATCGTCTTTAACGTGCTATGCGGCAACACCGACGACCATGCACGCAACCATGCTGCCTTCTGGGATGGCGAGAGCTATCGACTGACGCCGGCCTATGACATCTGCCCACAGTCACGAACCGGAGGGGAAGCCACTCAGGCCATGCTGCTGTATGGCCTGGAACGCCGCAGCCAGCTCGTTCACTGTCTAGCTGCCGCGGATCAGCTTGGACTGACCCATGCCCACGCCCGGGGGATCATCAGCCATCAGCTCGTCACGATCCGTGATCACTGGGATGCAGTATGCGATGAGGCCGACCTTACCCCGGTCGACCGCGACTTCCTGTGGGGCAGGCAGTTTCTGAATCCGTTTGCGCTGGAAGGGTATACCGAGGCATGAGAGTCCCCGCTTCCTGGCGGTGTACCTCCTCACCAGAGCACGAGTGATTCCAGCGCCTCACATTGGCTGATTCACCGATTGACCCTCAAGGCTTCCATCGCCCTCTTCCCGCGGCCTTCGAAACCTCGGCGCTCGAGCCCTTGGCCCTCACACCTAGTCGCTGTATCCCTGCGGAGCGCTTGCCTGCCAGCGCCATATGTCGCGCCGTACTTAGGCCAGCTCCAGAGTAACTGCAAGCGCCCCGACTATTGGTCGGGGCGCTTATTACTTGAATTCAGGGTGGTAAGCGAGGGTGTCACCCCGCGCAGCGCTCGAGCACTCAGCAGTCGATTCACCAATGTGAACTCGTGGTAATCGTACTCGCTCATCACAGCTGGGCCGTTGATTCATTTACGATTCTTGTCAATCTCGCCCTGCAGGGCTTGCATCAGCTCCTCAATGCTGTGGATCCCTTGGGCCTTGAGCGACTGCTCCATGTCGAGAGGAGGCGCCTGAGCTGGACGTGACTGGCTGGGCGTGTCGCCCAAACGCCGAAAGCCAGCCTGAATAGGCTCGAGCATGTCGGCAATCTCCTCCTCGTCCAGCGCCTCGGGAGCGAACTCGCCACCCAGAGCCTCCAGCAACTCTTGGCCATAGACATCCTTCTCGCCGGCCGTTGCCGCCTTCAGAGCCGCATAGCCTCCCGTGCCGCCGATATCTTCTGGCGGGCAGGCCATGGCGCCGTCGATCAGCCGCGGACAAGGGTTGGTCTCCTCCAGTCCCGTCGCCTCGACAACGATGCGGTGCTCCCAGCCATCGCCGAAGTCGTAGAGGTAGCGAAAGCTACCGTCCTTGGTGCGAGCCGCCAGCGACTTCAGCTTGGCGTTGCGTGCCAGTGCGATGGATCGATCGCTCCACTCGTCGAGCTCGCCGTAGTAGCGACCATTGCACTCGAACTCATAGAGGTGACAGTCTTCCCAGCCCATCACTCCCTGGATGAGCTCGTGGAGACGATGCAGGTTGATCTGCTCCGGCACCATCACACGGCGCCAGACCAGGGGATCGGTATCAAGCAGCTCAATACGCAGGCGAATATCGGGCACAGAGATTCTCCATCAGCCAATGTCGAGGCATGGTAGAGCGGGCCAGCCATGGTGCAGCTCACCAGGGGCATAGCGTTTGTATGGGCAGCCAGGGTATCAAACAGTGCTGCATTCGAGCGCATGCAAAACCGCACGGGCCAGGTAACCTGAGCGGCTTTTGAACTCGCCACTGACGTACCCCGCTGAGCCCCGAAGGTCGGGAGAAACCGGCGTACCCATGCCAGCCGCGGTGCCTGAGGGAGACCCGGGAGGAACTGACGCACCCCGTTGGTCCCCAGGAGGTCGGGAGAAACCGGCGCACCCATGGCTGGCAGGGGCCTGGTGGCCACTCGGGAGAAACCGACGTACCCACCGCTGGAGCGGGCCTGGCGGCGACTCGGGAGAAACTGACGCCCCCTGTTGGTCCCCAGGAGGTCGGGAGAAACCGACGTACCCATGGCTGGCAGGGGCCTGGTGGCCACTCGGGAGAAACCGACGTACCCATGCCTGGCGCGGCGCCTGGCGGCGACTCGGGAAAAACTGGCGCACCCCGTTGGTCCCCTGAGGTCGGGAGAAAGCGACGTACCCACGGCGGGCGCGGGCCTGGCGCTAGTCTGGAGAAGCTGATGTACCCCGCTGGTACAGGGTTTCCCGGCCAGACTACCTAGCCGGCTGAGTCGGAAGAAACCGGCGCACCCCAGTCCGCCTGCGAGCTGGCCACGCCTTCCGCGGCTACTGTCACCAGGCCCGATTTTGTCGCACTCCCTGGACCACGGGATCCTCCCAGTGACCAATGAAGCGCCTGTCATCGACCTCAGCCGGGCGATGCTCGATGCCCACACGGTTGGGAATCTTGCCGAGTCCAGCGCTCTTCGCTTGGGCCCGGTGCTTGCTGCGCCGCTTGGGCTGGCGGAGGTGCTGCCAGAGATCGCCACCGCGGGCCTTGTCATCCCAGATTAAGGAATAGATCCACTGGTGACTGACGCCGACGCCAGACAAGGGCGCCATGAAACCGCTGATCTGCTCTGGGCTCCATTCCTCTCGCAGCCGGTCGACGACAGCGGCAATCATGCTGGGCAAGCGCTTTGTCCTCTTCCAGGCGGTGCGTCGCCGATGATCACTGCAGGACTGTGCCTGCTCAGGATCGTAACCGCTGTCGGTGGCGTTGCGGCGCAGCTCCCGGCTGACCGTGCTGTTGTGGATGCCAAGCTCTCTGGCGATCTGACGTCGGCTCATGCCCACGTCATGACGGGCATAGATCTGGTATCGTTGGGTCTGGGTCAGCTGTCGGTATCCCATGCTCTGCTTCACTTTGGTAGGTGAGCCGAGAAGGGTACCGGCGCTGCCCCTCCCGCCTCTACCTCGTGGTCCAAAGTGCTGCAGTTATTCTATGAATCCGGGGATCCACCTTCCGATGGGGCACCTTGATGGTGCCGGGCATGGTGGGATAACGAAAGTAGTGATGGCTGCCTATGATACGATCCAGCGCCCTGCGATTTGCCTCAAATTCCTAGATCAGTTCACGCCCTGACGTCGTGGTGCCTTCACGGCGCCCCGCATCACGCTCAGCCTGCCGGGCCCAGCGCCACAGGGTGTGTAGCGTACAGCCGATCCTGAGGGCAATGGTGCCGATAGCCTCCACTGGGATGGGTAGTCAGCCTTGTGATCAAAGACCATGCGGACAGCCCGCTGGCATATCTTGGGGAGAGTATCGTTTCGACGAGCTCATGGCTCCATCCTCTCAAGATTCGGAGCCTCCTGGAATTCCGGGACGGTTCACATGCTCCCCTGACCCGATGCGCTCGGCGCATTTTGACGTCTTGCCTAATGGAGACTAGAATATCAAATACTTAAAAGCATAATCCAGTCTTTCACTGGTGAGTCTATGAAACCTCCCGCTATCAATCGACATGATTACCCAGAACTCGATGCCATACTTTGGGACCGCGCCGACAAGTATGTTGATCCCAAGGTGGCATTCCATCTCTATGAGGAGAGATGGCGTTTCGTGGCGCAAGAGCGGTTACGCGATCACGAGCGTGCTCTGATCAAGGAACTGGCTCAGACTTATGGCCGCGGCCATATGCTAGTGGCGTAATGTTCACACGCCCCCACCACAAAGCAATTGAAGCAATACTTAATAAGTTTGACCCTGACTTTCTCCGCGACAGCAACATCCTATTCGGCGGAGGTACACGTATCGCCCTCGAACTCCACGAGTTTCGTGAGTCAGTGGATATTGACCTTTTTTGTATTGGCAAAGAGGCATACAGAGCTGCAAGGTCCACAGTGACAAACATCAGCCTTGGTAAACTACTACGCCAGGGAGAGAAGTTGCCGCTTTGGGACAATCGAGACATACGTGCGGACCGCGATGCCATCCGTGCATTACTGGATGGCCCCGAGCGCCCCATCAAGCTCGAAATCATCAACTTTGCCAATGATGGGCTGATGCCGGACACTCAGCAGACATACTTCCCCATCCCTTGCGTAAACCACGAAGGCTGCTTTGCCACCAAGCTGACGGCTAATGCCGATAGATAAGTGCCTGATCTGAAGTTTTCGTGCAGTATAGATATTTGGATCACTGACACGGATGAACCCATGGCAAGGCGCCGCTTCGTTGCCTCTCTCACTGAATCTGAAAAGCAAACACTGACCTCTGCCTATCACCATGGTGAGAAGCGCCCCCTACGCAGGCGCGCTCATGCCATCCTGCTGAGTGATCAGGGCCATACGATCAACCAAATCAGTGAGATATTGCAGGTTCGCCGAGATGCCGTATCTCGATGGCTCAAGCAGTGGGAGGCGACAGGGCTTGACGGGCTTATCGACAAGCCCCGCAGCGGTCGCACGCCAATCCTGGATGAGCACGACCACCAGCGATTGCAGGAAATGGTCGCCGAGCAGCCTCACCAGATTCGATCCTTGCAGGCTCGTTTTCAAGAAGAGACCGGCAAGACGGTCAGCACGGTGACCCTTCGCCGGGCGTTGAAAAAAAATAACCTCAGCTTCAAGCGCATTCGGCATTCCCTGAAGGCTCGGCGTGACGAAACGGATTTCCGCAACACTCAAGGCCTTCTCAAGGTGCTTCAGCAGCGGGAAGAGCAAGGCGAACACGAGGTCTACTACTTTGATGAGTCAGGCTTTTCACAATCGTCGTCGGTGCCATACGCGTGGAGTCCCATCGGTCAGCCGTTCGAAGTGACCGCCTACTCCCATAGCCGAAGGCTGAACGTACTGGGGTTCCTCAGCCGAGCCGGGAAGCTGGTCTACCACACCTCCACGGAACCGGTGACGACCGAGACGGTCATCGAAGCATTTGATCAGTTTGTGGCCCAGAAAGACCCCGATGCCTTCGCCATCGTGGTGCTCGACAATGCCAGCATGCATCGCTCCAAGGCTTTCAGGAGGAAGATAGTGGAGTGGATGTCGCATCGTGTGCACCTGGTCTACCTATCGGCTTACTCGCCGGAGCTGAATCTGATAGAGATTCTGTGGCGGCAGATGAAGTACGCATGGCTGCCGCTGAGTGCCTACCTCTCGTTTGATCGCCTCTGCAGCGAGGTCTATCGCCTACTCGGTGGCTACGGGTCTGATCACGCGATTAATTTTGAATAGCCACTTAGGCGGCACCGATGCTCGGCCCGACTATAGCTATCTTTCCTGGTTTTCAATGCTTTTTGCTGCTGGCATGGGAACGAGCTTGATTTTTTTCGGAGTGTCAGAGCCGCTTACACATGCTGTGGATGCATATAATGGTACCTCCGTTGATAACGGCATACGCACAGACTGGAGCCCCCTGAATGGTGCCAAAGGTAATGAAGGTTCCGCCTCGCTTCTTGGCGTTGCAGCTTCTTCTTAAGTGCCTGATCTGAAGTTTTCGTGTAGTATAGATATTTGGATCACTGACACGGATGAACCCATGGCAAGGCGCCGCTTCGTTGCCTCTCTCACTGAATCTGAAAAGCAAACACTGACCTCTGCCTATCACCATGGTGAGAAGCGCCCCCTACGCAGGCGCGCTCATGCCATCCTGCTGAGTGATCAGGGCCATACGATCAACCAAATCAGTGAGATATTGCAGGTTCGCCGAGATGCCGTATCTCGATGGCTCAAGCAGTGGGAGGCGACAGGGCTTGACGGGCTTATCGACAAGCCCCGCAGCGGTCGCACGCCAATCCTGGATGAGCACGACCACCAGCGATTGCAGGAAATGGTCGCCGAGCAGCCTCACCAGATTCGATCCTTGCAGGCTCGTTTTCAAGAAGAGACCGGCAAGACGGTCAGCACGGTGACCCTTCGCCGGGCGTTGAAAAAAAAATAACCTCAGCTTCAAGCGCATTCGGCATTCCCTGAAGGCTCGGCGTGACGAAACGGATTTCCGCAACACTCAGGGCCTTCTCAAGGCGCTTCACCAGCGGGAAGACCTGGGCGAGCATGAGCTCTATTACTTTGATGAATCTGGCTTTTCGCAATCATCATCGGTGCCATATGCATGGAGCCCTGTCGGTAAACCTTGCGAGGTAACCGCCTACTCACGCAGCCGGAGGTTGAATGTACTGGGGTTCCTAAGCCGAGCAGGAAAGTTGGTCTATCACTCTGTCACCGAACCCGTGACCACCGAGACGGTCATCGATGCATTTGACCAGTTTGCCGCCCAGAAAGCCCCCGATACCTTCGCCGTCGTGGTGCTAGACAACGCCAGCATGCATCGCTCCAAGGCGTTCAGGCGAAAGATAGTTGAATGGATGTCGCAGCGTGTGTACTTGATCTACCTATCGGCGTACTCGCCGGAGCTGAACCTGATTGAGATTCTATGGCGACGGGTGAAGTATGCATGGCTGCCACTGAGTGCGTATCTCTCGTTTGAGCACCTGTGCCATGAGGTACACCGGTTGCTCGACGGTTATGGATCTGAACGCACGATTAATTTTGAATAGGCACTTATCACTGGGCCTTACATGCTTGGGGAATCTATGGTTTCATGGCCCTTTCTCTTGCCCTTTTTTCTTTTAACAAGGGCTTGCCTCTCACCATGCGATCCATGTTCTATCCTATTCTTGGTGAAAGAATTTGGGGCTGGCCAGGGCATCTCATAGACATCCTTGCCATCATCGCTACGTTGTTCGGCATTGCACCAACTCTATCTTTCGGCGCGGCTCAAACCGCTTCTGGTCTTAATTACCTGTTCGGCATTCCTACCGGTTAGATTACCCAGATTGTTGTTGCATTGGTCATAACAGCTGGCGCTCTTTTTTCAGTGCTGGCCGGAATGAATGCAGGAATCAAGCGTCTTTCAGAGTTCAATGTGATTCTTGCTGCCATCTTGCTGACATTCGTGATAATTGTTGGGCCCTCGTTGGCTTTTTTTGGTTCTTTTTTTGACCATGTTGTCGCTTACGTCTCTCAACTCCCGGCCTTGTCCAATCCTTTCGGAAGGGATGATGAAAATTTCGCTGCTGGTTGGAGTGCCTTTTATTGGGCTTGGTGGGTCGCTTGGAGTCCTTTTGTGGGTATGTTCATTGCCAGAATATCTCGTGGAAGAACTGTTCGCGAATTTATCGTGGCAGTGTTGATTATTCCTTCGACTGTCTGCGTGCTTTGGTTCAGCGTTTTTGGCGGTTTGGGTTTGGATATGTACTTCAAGGAGGGCTATTCTGAACTATTTGAAGCAGAACTTCCCTTGCGACTGTTTGTCATGCTGGACAAGTTGCCGCTGCCACTGATTACTTCGCTGATAACCATGGTTTTGATTGCGATTTTCTTCATCACTTCCGCCGATTCGGGTGCTTTGGTTCTTGATTCTATCGCTGCAGGTGGAAAAATCAGCACACCCGTACCTCAGCGAATTTTCTGGTGCTCTCTCTCGGGACTCGTGGCTGTCGCGCTGATTCTTGGGGGCGGCATGTCAGCCTTGCAGGCCATGACAGTGATAACGGGACTACCATTCACGATTGTGTTGTTGGTGGCTTCGGGCTCCGTCATTAAAGGCCTCGCTTCTGAACCGCGTAATAAAGTATCGACTCGGCCGGGATGGACTCGATAGGTTGATGAGAGGGGGTTATTCGATTTTCAAAGTAGTTGGATACCTGCGGGTTGATCACTGTGTGTGCTTTGATGAACGCTCATGCTTAAGGTGGCCTCCTTTCTGTGCAGTTTTGTGAAAAGTTAAATGTTCCCGCCTACACCGCCCCGGCTGCCTGGCAGTCGGGGGGGGTACAACCTTAAAACTGTAGGGAAGAGCTAGTTGAAGTGATTCCCTGATGTAATCTCAATCATAACCGAACAAAATTTAGTGCAGCTGTCAGGTAGGTTGAATGAGAGAAAAAGCTCCTCAAATGATGTGGTCCTTCTCTCCGACTCGCACCTAGCCGCACCGAGTCAGTCACCTGCCAACCATCTGATCGAGACCTTTGCCGCGTGGGAGACCTTGCCCCGGCAATGCTATATCTAGCGGGGTAGGCCAGGGCTCGTCGAACTCGTTCGTCGATGGTGGTGGGGCGAGATAAGCTTCCATTAGCGAGGAGGTGTTGAGCATGACACTTGCCCGAGCCTGGTGCAGTGCGCCTTGGCGTTATGCCGCATATCCAGCGCGGTGATCTTGGCACGTGGCGGATGGGGAGGCAGAAATTAGGGGGGCAGCATTATATCCTGGCCATCGGCAAAACCTGCTTTCAGAAGCATCGCTTGAGTGTACAGTGATGGTGTTCGCCTGACACATGCCCCCGTGGGCTCCCTATAGTTAAGCAGTGTTTTCTGCCGTTTTCCTGGGCTCCTTCTTTGCCCCCTTGGGGAGTCCTTTCTTGAAGACGGCATAGGGCGTCGTCCCCTTCATGTTGCAGCCCTGATGCGGCCGTTTCGTGTTGTAGACGATCAGATAATTGTCCAGGTCTTGCTGCATCTCTTCCAGGGCCTCGTACCACTTGGTGCGTCCCTGGATGCGGAAGTGCTCGTCCAACAGGGTGCGGTGTAGCCGCTCGACGAAGCCGTTACTCTGCGGTCGCCGAACCTTGGTTGTGCGGTGCTCGATCTCTTCGAGCTGAAGGAACAGCTCATACGGATGCTGATCCTTCCGGCCGCAGAACTCTCGGCCGTTGTCGCTGAGCACCGTGCTGACTTTGGCGTTGTGGGCCTCGAAGAAAGGCAGCACGTCGTTGTTGAGCACATGCACTGCCGTGATGGGCAGTTTGCTAGTGTAGAGGCGCCCCCAGGCGTAGCGGCTGAAGCAGTCGATGACGGACTGCAGATAGACCTTGCCGACTCCCTTGAGCGTTCCGACGAAGAAGGTATCGACGGCAACCAGCTCGCCGGTGTGGTGGACTTCGATATGCCGTTCGCGGAACTCAGGGCTGAAGCGTTCCAAGTGGCGAACCTGATCTTCGGTCAGCTCGATCTTCTGCTCGCGTGTGGCCTTCTCGAGCCGCAGGAGACGCTCATGACGGGTCAGCAAATCATGGCGTCCCCAAACGCCTCTGACGCCCGTAGAGCTGACCTGAATGCCATGTAGCGCCAATTCTTGAGCGACGCGAACCGGACCGTGGGTGGGGAAGGCCAGGCTGTGCTCGAGAATGGCCGTTTCGATCTCTTCGCTAACGCGGTTGGGGTGTGGTCCCCGCGGCCCTGGGAGCTTGTCGACGAGCCCCTCGGAGCCGAAGGTTTGATAGTTGCGACGGATCTCATAGAACTGCTGTCGGGAGTAGCCCATGATCTTGCAAGCCTTGCTTACGTTCTGCAGATCCTTGGCCAGTTCTAGGAGACTGAGCTTGCGTCGTGCTACCTTCTCTTCGGTGGTCATAGTCGTTTCCTCATGGTGTTACAGCCGAGCGTCAGACACTCGTTCTATAACCCACGGGGGGCACTATGGCCACTTTGCTTTTCAGCGGCCGACTGTCAGGTAAATACCGTCACACCTCAGCTTGAGCGAGAATGCGTTAGCCAGTCACCGGGAACAGGGGGCTCGGCCGGCATCGATGACGCGCTCGGCGGGGGCAGGGCAACCCGAACTTGCCCCGCCGATGGCCTGGCGTACATAATTAGCCGTTTAACTAATCGCTCAGGAGGCGCGTCATGGAACGCCTGTTTATCTACGGCACACTGGGGCCGGGCGGGCCCAACGAACACGTGATGCAGGCCATCGGTGGCCACTGGCAGCCGGGGCGCATCAAGGGGCGCCTGCGGCAGGCGGGGTGGGGCGCCGAGATGGGCTTCCCCGGCCTGGTGCTGGATGAGGCCGGCGACGACATCCCGGGCCACGTCTTCGTCTCCGACGCTCTGCCCGATCACTGGGCGGCGCTGGACGACTTCGAGGGCGCCGAGTACCAGCGCACCCCGGTCACCGTCCGCCTCGCCGAGGGAGGCACGGTCGAGGCCTACGTCTACGCCCTGCGTTGAGCGTCGAGGGCCCAGTTTGCGGTGCTCGAGACGGGGCCGGGTCATCCTCGCCATCGATCCGGGCTCCCTGCCCGGCGCGTCGGCGAAGCGCGAACCGATCCTCGAGGGGCCTGAGCCGGCCGCTGAGCGCGCGGCATCTCGACGGGTATGCCCGTGGATTGCTTATAGACCCGTGCCCGAGATAGGGGCACAGTAGAAGCCTCGAAACGGAAACGATACCGCGAGGGCTAGAATCGTGACTCAACCAGCCTGGTGGGGCGAAGTCCTGGCCCTGTCGCACTCAGCCTATCTCCATATCTCCCGCGACCGGCGGATCATCGAGGCCGTGGGTGACACCCAGACCCTCCTGGGGCGCAAGCCGGAGGATGTGGTCGGCATGGCCCCCGATGAGCTGAAAGACATTCGCGCCCGGCTCGGCGTGGCCGTGGCGGAATGCTTGAACAGGCGCGAGATTCGCCCGGGGGAGACCTGGGGATTCGAAGACGGTGCGGGATGCTACTACGGCCTTGCCGATGGCAGCGTCGTCATCAAGCTCACGGCCTCATTGCAGATCGATCAGGGCATCGTCGGCCGGCTCGCCGACCAGCTCCCGGTCATGGTGGCCTATGTCGACCGGATGGGCCGTTTTCGCTTCAATAATCAGGCCTACGTAGACTTCATCGGGATCAGCCGAGAAGCGCTATATGGAAAACCGGTCTCCGCCGTGCTCGATGCCGCCTCCTACGACAAGATCTGGCCGCGCTTTCAACAGGCCTTTTCGGGGCAGGAGGTGAGTTACGAAGACCGGATCTCGCTGGCAGACGGCCGCACGCATTACTTCAAAGTGCAGTATGTGCCCGACTTCCTGGACGGCGAGGTGGTGGGTTTCTACGCCATTATCCAGGACATTACGGAATATCGCGCCATGATCCAGCTTCTTCGCGATATCCATAGCGGTGTGAATCGTACCGATATCGGCACCCACGAAATTATCGACACGCTGCTCCGTGATGCGTTGGCCTACCTTGGGCTGGATATCGGGCTGGTCAGTCGCATCATCGACGATCAGTATATCGTCCAGTGGGCGGCGTCAGAGGTCGCCGAGATCGCGCCGGGCGATACCTTCGTCCTGGGAGACACCTACTGTCGCTTGATGCTTGATGTCGAGGATGTCTTCCACACCACCCAGGCGGGGCAGGACGCACGGGTCAGCGGCCATCCCTGCTACCAGCAGTTTGGTCTGGAAACGTACATCGGCGTGCCGCTGCATCTCAACAGCGAGGTATGGGGCACGCTCAACTTCTCCAGTGCTCGATCTCGCCCTCACGGCTTTGGCCAAGTGGAGATCGAGCTCGTCCGGCTGATGGCCAATGCCGTAGAGCGAGTCATCGCCGATGCGGCGGAAATCGAGCAGGTGCGTCAAGAGCGCGACCGCCTGGCGGACAAGGCCTCGCGGGACTATCTCACCCGACTGCCCAACCGCTTCTACCTGGACCAGCATGTGGCGAGGCTGATCCGCGCGCATGATGCCCAGGGGACTCCCTTCTCGCTCGCCGTCATCGATATCGATCATTTCAAGCGCGTCAACGACACACATGGCCACGATGCCGGGGACGCCGTGCTCCAGTGGCTCGGTGCGAGGATTTCGGGTTGCCTCCGGGAGGGCGACATCGTGGCCAGGACGGGCGGTGAAGAATTTGTCGTGGTGCTGCGCGGTTCACATGCGCCAGAGGCGATCAAGGCAATGGAGCGGGTGCGTGAGCATGTCAATGCCGGCACCGTCTCGCTGCCTGGCGGCACTGAACTGGGGATCACCATCAGCGGCGGCCTCAGTGAGCATGCCAGGGGAGAGCCCTTCGCACGCTTGTTCAAGCGAGCCGACACCGCCTTGTATCGTGCCAAGCGCGACGGCCGCGATCGGGTCTGTCACTTGTAGGCAGCACCGGCGCTCGCCCAGGCAGGGGAAAAAAGGGGAGGCGTCGTCGGCCGTCGAGGCATGTTGATGGCCCTGGCCGAAGCCGCCACCTCGCGGTGGCGGCACTCGGCGTCGCCCGGCGGCCGGTCACTGATGTGAGTTCGACAATCCCGGCAGGCTCCTATTGCTCCGTCATCGTCACCACCACACGCCCGCGAATGCGCCCCGTCAGCAGCTCTTCCGCCGCGTCTATGGCCTCGTCCAGCGTGATCGTGCGAGTGATGGCATCGAGCTGGGCAGGCGCCAGCAGTTCTCCCAGCCGCCGCCATGCCTCGAGGCGATCCGCGCCGGGACGCATCACGCTGTCGATCCCCACCAGGGTCACCCCGCGCAGAATGAACGGGGCGACGCTGGCAGGCAGGTCCATGCCCTGGGCCAGGCCGCAGGCGGCCACGCTGCCGCCGTAGCGGGTGGAGGCCAGGACGTTGGCCAGTGTATGGCTGCCCACGGAATCGATGGCCCCCGCCCAGCGCTCCTTGCCCAGGGGGCGCCCTGGCGCCGAGAGTGTGCCGCGATCGATCACCTCGGCGGCGCCGAGTTCATGGAGGTAGTCGGCTTCCTCGGGGCGTCCGGTCGAGGCCACGACTCGATAGCCCAGGCGCGCGAGCAGCGCAATCGCATAGCTGCCCACTCCGCCATTGGCGCCAGTGACCAGCACGTCGCCCTGTTCCGGCGTGATCCCCTGCTTTTCGAGGGCCATCACCGAGAGCATGGCCGTATATCCGGCCGTGCCGATCGCCATGGCCTGGCGCGGCGTAAAGGCGGTCGGCAGCGGAATCAGCCAGCGGCTGTCCAGGCGAGCCTTCTCGGCAAGGCCTCCCCAGTGCCCTTCGCCGACGCCCCAGCCATTGAGCAACACCGCGTCTCCCGGGGCAAAGTTGTCACTGCTGCTGTGCTCGACGGTGCCGGCCAGATCGATCCCCGGCACCATGGGAAACTGACGCACGACGGGCCCCTTGCCGGTGATGGCCAGGGCATCCTTGTAGTTGAGCGTGCTGCAGTCGACGCGCACCGTGACATTGCCCTCGGGTAGCCGCGACTCGTCGATGGTCTCCAGCGCCGTGCGCTGCTGGTTGTCCTGCTTGTCGATCAGGATGGCCTTGAACATGATGCACCTCGGTGTCGTGGTGGATTCTTTTATAGACCGATCGTCTATAAAGGGGTCTAGGAAAGCCCCTGCTAGCGGGGCAAGCCTCTCAGGTAAGTGGCGATGAAGACCCTCAGGGGGCGATCGCTGCGTTCCAGCCTGGCTCGCATCACGGCGCCTTCCCAGCCGATCCAGAAGGCCGTGGCGAGGCTCTCGCAGTCGGTAGCCTCGGAGAGCTCTCCCGCCTCGCAAGCCTCGTGCAGGCAACGCGCCAGGCGCCGCTCCCAGTCGGCCAGGGTCTCGAGCAACCACCCGCGATAGCTCTCGGGCAGTCCATCGGCCTCCTGTCCGAGGTTTCCGACCAGGCAACCCCGTCGATAGTCATGCCTCGCCATGCCGGCAGCGGCATCCTCGACGAAGGCTTCCAGCCGTGCCAGTGGAGGGCGTGACGTGTCGCCCAGGTGACGATCCAGCTTGGCAGCGAAATAGGCGGCGTAGTGGTCCATCACGGCACGGCCGAAGGCCTCCTTGCTGTCGAAGTAGTAATAGAAGGAGCCTTTCGGCACACCGACTCGCTTGAGAATGCCATCGATGCCGGAAGCGATGAATCCATGCTCGGTCAGCACTTCGAGGCCGCTGCGGATGAGGACGGCGCGGGTGTCCGGGTCTTCCCTCGGTACCTTGGGAGGGCGGCCTCGGCGTCGCGTGCTGGGGGCTTTGGTGGCTGTCATGAATAAAATATAGACCGACCGTCTATTCATGACAACCGCCGATGGGGAAAGAGCTGGAGAAAGAGGGATGGCGGCAGCGACAGTGGCGGGGACGGTCGCCCTGGCGTGAGATCACATGGACGCGATGCATGCCGATCATGGCGTGCGTGGGCGTTGACCGGGCCCTCGTCTGCCGGTCTAGGGCGACCAGATATCGGCCATCACGTGTCGCACCGCCGCGATGACCGGCTCGTCGCGCCGCTCCTCGAGCCAGACGAAGCTCAGGGCACAGGGCAGGCGGATGCCCTCGGCGATCACCAGGCCGCGCTCCTGACGCTCCTGCAAGGCCGTGGCATCCCGGGCCAGGGCCAGGCCGACGCCGGCCCGCACCAGGTCGATCATGCACGGCTCCTGATCGACCTGGGCCACGCGATGCGGCGTCAGGCCATGGGGCGCGAGCTGCTCGCTCAGCAGGCGGTGGTGGACCGAGCGCGGCGGGGTGACGACCCAGGGCAGGGTGGCGAGGTGTGGCCAGTCGGTACGCGCCAGGCGCGAGGACCAGCCGGCCGGGGCGATGACGTGATAGGCGAACTGCGTCAGTTCCATCATCTCCACCGCCGGTGCCCCTTCATCGGTCGCCGGCATCTGCCCCGGGGCCTCGAGATAGAACCCGACATCCAGCTCGCGACGCAGCAGCGACTCGAGCACGTAGCCGCTGGTGCCGTGATGCAGCTCGGTCTCCACCTGTGGGATCCGCTGCACCAGCTGGTGCAGCAGGGCGCCCAGGCGAATGAACTCGGGGTCGACGATGGTGCCGATGCGCAGGCGGCCGCGCAGGGTGTCGTGCATCGATGCCGCACTGATGTCGAAGGCCTGCAAGGCGGTGAGGGCCGATTCGGCGGCCGGCAGCAGGGCGTGACCGTCGGCGGTCAGCGCGAGCCCCTGGGCGTGGCGCTGGAAGAGCGTGAGGCCGAGGGTCTCCTGCAACTGCTTGAGCTTGAGGCTGACGGCGGGCTGGGTCAGGTGCAGCGCCTCGGCGGCGCGGGACACGCTGCCCTCGTGGGCCACGGCCACGAAGGCGCGCAGGGCCTTCAGGTCATGCATGGACTCGCTCCCGGGTAACAGTCGCGGTGATGCGCAGAAGATATTTGTAAAGCTTATATCCCGCTTTTGGCTTTCTCAATTGATTCCCCGCCGCCTTTCGCTAGTTTGTTGGGCTACCAGGCCCGGCAGAGCGGGATATCCAGTGTGCAGTGCAACATAGGAAACGAGGCAGCCATGACCAGCGAGCGCATCGAGCATTATATCAATGGCCATAAGACGAACGGCGAAGCCGACCGCCATCAGGATGTCACCAACCCGGCCACCGGCCAGGTGACCGGCCGGGTGGCGCTGGCGTCCCGGGCGGACGTGGACGGCGCCGTGGCCGCCGCCCAGGCCGCCTTCCCGGCCTGGGCCGACACCCCGGCGATTCGCCGGGCGCGGGTGATGTTCAAGTTCCTCGAGCTGCTGAACGCCCACAAGGATGCGCTGGCCGAGGCGATCACCCGTGAGCACGGCAAGGTGTTCACCGATGCCCAGGGCGAGGTGGCCCGCGGCATCGATATCGTCGAGTTCGCCTGCGGCATCCCGCAGCTGCTCAAGGGCGACTACACCGAGCAGGTCAGCACCGGGATCGACAACTGGACGACCCGTCAGCCGCTGGGCGTGGTCGCCGGCATCACCCCGTTCAACTTCCCGGTGATGGTGCCGATGTGGATGTTCCCGCTGGCGATCGCCGCCGGCAACAGCTTCGTGCTCAAGCCGAGCCCGCTGGACCCCAGCGCCTCGCTGATGATCGCCGACCTGCTCAAGCAGGCCGGTCTGCCGGACGGTGTCTTCAACGTGGTGCAGGGCGACAAGGACTCGGTGGAGGCGCTGATCGATCACCCCGACGTCAAGGCGCTGTCCTTCGTCGGCTCCACCCCGATCGCCAACCTGATCTACGAGCGTGGCGCGCGCCAGGGCAAGCGCATCCAGGCGCTGGGCGGCGCCAAGAACCACATGGTGGTGATGCCCGATGCCAACCTCGACAAGGCCGTCGATGCCCTGATCGGTGCCGCCTACGGCAGCGCCGGCGAGCGCTGCATGGCGATCAGCGTGGCGGTGCTGGTCGGCGACGTGGCCGACAGGATCGTGCCGCGGCTGGCCGAGCGGGCCCGCGACCTCAAGGTCAAGAATGGCATGGAGCTCGATGCCGAGATGGGGCCCATCGTCACCGCCCAGGCGCATCAGCGCATCAATGGCTACATCGAGAAGGGCGTGGCGGAAGGCGCCGAGATGGTCGTCGATGGTCGTAACTTCGACCCGTCCACCACCGGCGAGGGCTGCGCCGATGGCTTCTGGATGGGCGGCACCCTGTTCGACCACGTCACTCCGGAGATGACCATCTACCAGGAGGAGATCTTCGGGCCGGTGCTGGCCTGCGTGCGCGTGCCGGATGTCGCCACCGCCATCCGGCTGATCAACGATCACGAGTTCGGCAACGGCGTCAGCTGCTTCACCGAGAGCGGCAACGTGGCCCGCGAGTTCGGCCGGCGCATCCAGGTCGGCATGGTGGGCATCAACGTGCCGATCCCGGTGCCCATGGCCTGGCACGGCTTCGGCGGCTGGAAGCGCTCGATGTTCGGCGACACCCATGCCTATGGCGAGGAGGGGGTGCGCTTCTACACCAAGCAGAAGTCGATCATGCAGCGCTGGTCGGATTCCATCGACGCGGGCGCCGAGTTCGCCATGCCGACGGCCAAATAACCCCTCCCTCCACCGACCGACCGGCATGCCGGCCGATCGGGGGGCTCCCCCGATCGACGACCGCCACGTCGCTGGCGAGCGGGCCGGCATGCCCAGCGAGAGCACGCCATGGCTGATCATTCCAACAACACCCATGCCTTCGACTACATCGTGGTGGGCGCCGGCACCGCCGGCTGCCTGCTCGCCAACCGCCTCAGTGCGGACCCGGCCAACCGGGTGCTGCTGATCGAGGCCGGCGGTCGCGACAACTACCACTGGATCCACATCCCGGTGGGCTACCTCTACTGCATCAACAACCCCCGGACCGACTGGCGTTTCCGCACCGAGCCCGATCCCGGCTTGAACGGTCGCTCGCTGATCTATCCGCGGGGCAAGACCCTGGGCGGCTGTTCCAGCATCAACGGCATGCTCTATCTGCGCGGCCAGGCCCGCGACTATGACGGCTGGGCCGAGCTGACCGGCGACGACGCCTGGCGCTGGGAGAACTGCTTGCCCGACTTCATGAAGCACGAGGACCATCATCGCCTGGATGAGGGAGGCGATGCCGACGCCGCCCACCGCGACTTCCACGGCCACGGCAGCGAGTGGCGCATCGAGAAGCAGCGGTTGAAATGGCAGGTCCTGGACGATTTCGCCACCGCGGCGGTGGAGGCCGGCATCCCCCGCACCCGCGACTTCAATCGCGGCGACAACGAGGGAGTGGACTATTTCGAGGTCAACCAGCGCTCGGGCTGGCGCTGGAACACCGCCAAGGCCTTCCTGCGGGGCGTCGAGCAGCGCGGCAACCTGACGGTCTGGCACTCCACCCAGGTGCTGGGGCTCGACTTCTCGACGGGCGAGGGCGGCGAGCCGCGCTGTTGTGGGCTGAAGGCCGAGCGCGCGGGCGAGGAAGTCGAGGCGACGGCGCGTCGCGAGGTGGTGCTCTCAGCAGGCGCCATCGGCTCGCCGCAGCTGCTGCAGCTCTCGGGCGTCGGCCCGGCGGCGCTGCTCGCCGAGCACGACATCCCCGTGGTGGCCGACCTGCCCGGCGTGGGCGAGAACCTGCAGGACCACCTGCAGATCCGCTCGGTCTACAGGGTCAAGGGCGCTAAGACCCTCAATACCATGGCCAACTCGCTGATGGGCAAGGCCAAGATCGGCCTCGAGTACGCCTTGAAACGCTCCGGTCCCATGAGCATGGCGCCGTCCCAGCTGTGTGCCTTCACCCGCAGCTCCGAGGACTACACGCATCCCAACCTCGAGTATCACGTCCAGCCGCTGAGCCTGGAGGCCTTCGGCCAGCCGCTGCATGACTTCCCGGCCATCACGGCCAGCGTGTGCAACCTCAACCCCACCAGCCGCGGCACGGTGCGCATCAAGAGCCGCGACCCGCGCCAGGCGCCGGCGATTTCCCCCCACTACCTGAGCACGCCGGAGGATCGCCAGGTCGCCGCCGACTCGCTGCGTGTCACGCGCCACATCGCCGCCCAGCCGGCCTTCGCCAAGTATGAGCCTGAGGAGGTCAAGCCGGGGGCGCAGTACCAGACCGACGACGATCTGGCACGGCTGGCCGGCGATATCGGCACCACCATCTTCCATCCGGTGGGCACCGCCAAGATGGGCCGCGACGACGACCCCATGGCGGTGGTGGACTCCCATCTTCGGGTCCGGGGGGTGGCGGGCCTGCGCGTGGTGGACGCCAGCATCATGCCCACCATCACCAGCGGCAACACCAACTCGCCGACCCTGATGATCGCCGAGAAGGCCGCGAACTGGATCCTGACATCACAATAAATTCTGCAGGAACTTGGGAGAACACCGATGGCCACCTTTACGCAACCGGAGCTCAAGAAGGGCCCTCTCGATGGGGTGACCGTGCTCGATTTTTCTCGGGTGCTCGCCGGGCCCTATTGCACCATGGTGCTGGCCGATCTGGGGGCCCGCGTCATCAAGGTCGAGAAGATCGGCACCGGCGACGATACCCGCGAGTTCGGTCCGTTCGTCGAGGGCGAGAGCGCGTACTTCAGCTGCTTCAACCGCAACAAGGAAAGCATCGTCCTGGATATCAAGTCACCCCGCGACCGCGAGCTGCTGGAACGGTTGCTGGATGAGTCCGATGTGCTGGTCGAAAACTTCCGCCCCGGCGTGATGGATCGCCTGGGCTACGGCCCCGAGCGCCTGGCCAGGACGCATCCTCACCTGATCTATTCCTCGATCTCGGGCTTCGGTCATACCGGTCCCTTCAGCGAGTTGCCCGGTTACGACATGGTCGTGCAGGCCATGGGCGGGATCATGAGCCTGACGGGATGGCCCGATGGCGAACCATCGCGGGTGGGGACCAGCTTCGGCGACCTGAGCGCGGCGCTCTTCGCGGCGGTGGGCATCATCGCGTCGCTCTATAGCCGGACCAAGGATGCCCAGGGCACCCGCGTCGATATCGGCATGCTCGATTGCCAGGCGGCGCTGATGGAAACCGCCCTGGCGCGTTACGACATCGAGGGCAAGGTGCCCAACCGAACCGGCGACTGCCACCCCTCGCTGGCGCCCTTCGAGAGCTTCAATGCCAAGGACGGCAAGCTCGTCATCGCCGCCGGCAACGATACCCTCTTCCTGCTGATGGCCGATGCCATCGGCGCGGCAAGACTCGCCTTCGATCCCCGTTTCATCAGCAACGACCTGCGCTGCCAGAACCGCCCCGAGCTGGTCGCCGAGATGGAAAAGATCCTGCGACAGCAGCCCGTCCAGCACTGGGTGGATCTGCTCAACGAGGAGGGGGTGCCCTGTTCGCCGATCAATACCATCGACAAGCTGTTCGATCACCCGCAGTTGAAGGCCCGCAACATGATCGTCCAGGTTCAGGGCAAGGCCGGCAAGCCCTTCCGGACGGCAGGCAACCCGATCAAGCTGACCGGGCGCGAGGACTTCGATAGTGATGTCCCATCCAAGGCACCGGGGCTCGGGCAACATCGCGAAGCCATCCTGGCCGAACTGATGGCGCGTCACGGTTCCTACCATCTGCCAACACCGCCGGATGGGCAGGGCGCGGCCTCCGGAACATCCGACACGGAGATGTCGCTTCAGGACTTTCGTCCCGCCGCCTCCCATGGCTCAGGCTCCGTTCGATCGGGCCCCGAACCAGCCCACGAGAGTGGGCGGGAGCGGCCAAGGAAGGCGCAGGTGAAAGCCAGCGCCGATCCGACCGAGTAGCGAGTGAGGCCATGAGGCGCTCAAGGTTCGCCTCGGTCGTCTCCCCGGAAGATGACAGAGGATGTCATGCCTGCAGTGGCGGGACGCCCGGGGCAGGGGCCGTCATCTTGAGATGAATACAAGCCTGTCGGCTCTTCCAACGAGCTGACACGGCAAGGTTTTTTGCCTGAAACGCTTGTAGACCACCCACAATAAATGGGAGTTGGAAGATGAACAAGACAGTGGACACGCAGCCGCAATCGAAACACGCCGAGTCCTCGGCGTCTGATGCGCCGAACGACACCGGCCCCGAGATGATCGTCGTCGAGCGACGCGAGCGGGTCGGGCTCATCATCCTGAACCGGCCGAAGAGCCTGAATGCGCTCAATCGGCAATTGGCCGAAGAGACACTCGCGGTACTGCGCGAGCTGGACGCCGACCCGGGCATCGGTGCGATCGTCATCACCGGCAACCCCAGGGCCTTCGCCGCCGGCGCCGATATCGAGGAGATGGCCGAGAAGTCCTTCACCGACTTCTACATGGACGACTTCCTGTCGCCCTGGGACCAGGTGCGCCAGATCGCCAAGCCGATCATCGCCGCGGTCGGAGGCTTTGCACTCGGCGGTGGCTGTGAACTGGCCCTGCTGTGCGACTTTATCATCGCCTCGGACGACGCCCAGTTCGGCCAGCCGGAGATCAAGTTGGGCATCCTGCCCGGGATCGGGGGATCCCAGCGCCTGGCCCGCTCGGTCGGCAAGGCGATGGCCATGGATATGGTGCTGATCGGACGCAACATCGGGGCCCAGGAAGCCAAGGAGATCGGCCTTGTGGCCCGGGTGGTGCCCAAGGACGAGCTGATGCAGAACGCGCTCGAGGCGGCCCATACCATCGCCGGCTACAACGCGCCGGCCGTCAAGATGGCCAAGTCCGCCGTCAATGCCGCCTTCGAGACGCCACTCGACGAAGGCCTTCGCCAGGAGCGCCTGCTCTTTCAGGCGGCCTTCGCGACCGAGGGGCAGAAGGAGGGCATGAACGCCTTCGTCAAGAAACGCGCCCCGGTCTTTCGTCATCGGTAGGGGCTAGAGATGCTCGGTCCCACCTCTTTGTTAATTCATGGCAATCAGTTCCCTGGTTGCACACGGAGGAAATGATGCCCTTTGTTACCATCAACGTGCTCAAGGGAAAGTCGAAAGCCTATACCCAGGCGATTTCCGATGAGGTCAATGCGGCGGTGATCGACACCATGGGGTTTCCCGAAGACGATCGCTATCAGGTGATTCATGAGTGTGATCCCGAACATCTTCAGCTCCAGACGCGCGATACGGACCGCGTGATGATGCATCTGGTGATGCGGGGAGGCCAACCCGATCATGCCAAGAAAGCGTTCTATGCCAGGGTGGTGGAATCCCTGGCTCGCAATCCCGGCATCGACCCCGGCAACGTGATGATCACCATCACCGAGAATCGTGATATCGATTGGTCGTTCCGGGGGGGAGTGGCGCAGTTCTGTCCGCAGTGAGGCGAACAGGATGCGCAAAAGGCCCGCTCAATGCGGGCCTTTTGCTTTCCTGGGCGCTTCGTGCCCGGGAAGAGAGGCGTGAAGCCGCGCTCTCTTGGGCACAGGCCCCGGTAGGGGGCCGACAGGATGCACTATCCGCTCTTGCGGGCGGCTAGTGCATGAAGGCTTCAGCCTTGTTCAGCCTCGGCCAAGCGACGGCGCTGCTGCCAGCGCGCGTGCGCCTCTTCGGAGTAGGTGCGCGACGGCGTTCTCTCCATGCCGGCGCCGGCCGTGCCCAGGCTGACCAGGCGCAGCAGAGAGGCCGTGGCCAGGATGACGATCAGAAGCGCCGGGAACCCCCCCAGGTTCGAGAGCATCTTGATGCCATCGACCCCGACGAAGCTGGTCATGATCCAGGCCACGGCGCCGATGGTGGTACCCCACAGCACCTTGAGCGGCAGTCGACCCGCGGCATTGTCATCATCACCGTCGCCCGCCAAGGCCGTTTGACTGTCGTTGCTGCACAGCTGACTGATCGCTTCGGTGTTGGAGTCGGCGGCGGTCACGTAGGACAGGAAGGCGATCGCCAGGAAAGCCGCGGCGCTGAGACCGTCCAGGGGCAGTTCGTCGAGGAGCGCGTAGACCATGGCGCCCGGACCATTTTCCTGCAGCAGGGCATACATGCCGCCGTCGCCCGTCAGATCCAGGTGCAGCATGCTGCCGCTGGTGACCGAGACATAGGCAATGGCAAACAGGGCGGGCGCGACCAGGTTGATCAGCATGAACTGACGCACGGTATAGCCCCGTGAAATACGGCCGAGGAAGAGCGCCGTGATCGGGGCCCACGCCATCCAGTTGGCCCAATAGAAGATGCTCCAGCTCTTTGGCCAGGGATCATCGGCCAGGGCGCCGGTGAACAGGCTCTTTTCCAGAAATTGTCCGACATAGGCGCCACTGGACTCCACGCCATAGCCGAGGATGTCACGGGTCGGTCCAAACAGGAAGATGAAGGCCATGAAGACGAAGAAGGCCCGCGCGTTGAGGGCGGAGAGCGTGGCGATGCCGCGTTGGAGTCCGCTGGCGGCCGAGGCCGTGAACAGCGTGACGATCGCCAGCGTCACGATGCCCAGGGCAAGTGGTCCCGTGCCAGTGCCCAGGAAGCGGTCGACGCCGCCGGCCAGCGTCATGACGCCGGTGCCCAGCGATGAGGCCATCCCGCAGACCAGCGCAAACAGGGCCAGGGCGTCCAGCAGGCGTCCCGGGCGTCCGATGAGGCGGTCACCCAGGATCGGTGTGAACAAGGAGCCCAGCGAGAACGGCTTGCCCATGTTGTAGTGGGCGATGGCGAACATGACCGCCGGCACGGTGTAGATGGCGTAGGGGGTGAAGGACCAGTGCAGGAACATGGTCGACAGGGAGAAGCGGGCCGCATCCAGGCTGTTGGCCGTGATATCGAGCGATGCCGGGGGGGAATGCAGATGATAGAGCGGCTCGGCGGTGGACCAGAACATGATGCCCACCGCCACCGTGGTGCACAGGGTGATCGAGAACCAGCGCCAGGCCGAGAGCATGGGCCGGGCGTGTTCACCGCCGATGCGGGTGCGCCCCAGCGGGGACAGGAAGACGATCAGGCAGGTAATCACCATGGCCAGCGAGGTCAGGGAAAAGAGCCAGCCGACATTCTCGAGAATGGCGGTGTTGAGCCTTCCCGTCACGGCGAGGAAGCCTTGCAGGTCGATGATGCTGGCAGCGACCGCCAGCATCAGAAGAATAAAGGGTGGCCAGAAGACCAGCGGTCGCATCCGATGGAACATAGCGACTCCTTTTGTTGTAGGTGAATGCAGGGCGAGGGGCAGGGAGGCCCCTGGCCGGTTGTCCTCCGGCACCATCGGGTGACGCCGGAGGACAGGCCCGTCAGCCGTCGATGGCAGATCATGGGGATGAGCCGCTTCGACGACGCTCGGGCACTATTGGTAGGTGGCCTGGCTGGCACGGGTGGCGGCCAGGCGCTCCTCGTCCAACTCAAGGCCGAGGCCAGGCGACTCCGACAGGGTCAACCAGCCCTCGCCATCTGCCAGCAAGGGAGTGGTGAGCGGGAAGTCGCGCTTCTCGGGCGTCCATTCGGGCGGGTCGAAGGGGTATTCCAGATAGGGGGCGCCGTCCGGGCCGATGGCGCCGGCGGTCAGGTGCAGGTTGGCGATCACGCCGATGCCGTTACCCCAGGTATGTGGCGTGAACAGCTTGCCGGCGTCGACGACCTCGCGGGCCAGCCGTGCCAGGCCCAGCATGCCCACCGAACAGACGGCGTCGGGCTGGTAGACGTCGAGACAGCCCTGGCGAAGCATTTCCCGGAACTCGTAGGGCTCACGGGTCATCTCGCCGCCGGCGATGCGCAGCGACGTTGCCTCGGCCAGCCTTGCCATGCCGGCATAGTCGCCCCGATACAGCGGCTCTTCCATCCAGTAGACCCGCTGGCGCTCGAGTTCCCGCGCCACCTCCAGCGCCTGGTCGAACTGCCAGGGCGTCTTGACGTCCCAGGGCATCCGCCAGCCCTGGTTGCAGTCGACCATCAGTTCCAGGTCGTCGCCGACGGCGCGGCGCACGGCGCCAAGCACGGCCAGGTCATCTTCCAGGCGGGGGCGACCGAAGCGCAGCTTCAAGGCCGGGATGCCGGCCGCACGGACCTGCTCGGCCAGGGCCACCACTTCCTCGAGCGGGCGGTGGGTGCCGCTGGACGCATAGGCCCGCAGGCGGTTGGACTCGCCGCCCATCAGGCGCCAGACCGGGGTCTCGAGGATCTTGCCGGCGAGGTCCCAGAGGGCGACCTCGAGCGGCCAGCACCGTCCGGCATGAAAGCCGATGTTGTCGATCACGCCGGCATGACGCTCCAGGTCCAGCGGGTCTTCGCCGATGAACAGATGACGAAAGTCGTCGAAGCCGTACATGACATCGCCGGATCCGATCCCTTCGCGTCCCTCGCTGTCGATCACCCGCACCAGGGTGGCCGGGAAGCGGCGGCGCGGCTGGCTGTCCCAGGCGGCGGGGAAGGGCGGGTCGAGCTCACACTGGTGGTGGCTGATCTCGATACGGGCGATGCGACTCGGCTGCCCCGGCGCCGTGAAGAGGGGGGCACGCTCGTCGTTCAATGCGTCTGTCATACCATCGTCTCCGCTTCTGTCGTGGTTGAGATGTCCTGCAGGCGTTGCCGACGGCGCTCGAAGGTGGCCACGGTCAACTCGGCCAGTGGCTGCCAGTCGTCCGGCTCCGGGATGCGGGCGGCATTGCTGGCCATTGGGGCGTTTTCCTCGGCCTGCATCACCTCGGCCAGCGCCGTGGCGTTCATTTCCAGATCCACGAAGGGCGTCAGTGCCTGATCGAAGCCGCTGGCATCGGCCAGCGCGGTGAACAGTTCAGGGAGTTCCTGCGCCTCACTGCCCGGCATCAGGGCATGGGCACCGGCGGCGAAGACGGCTTCATGGCCCTCGATGGACCAGGCGAGCGTGGCCTCGACGGCGAGCGCCACGGCCACGCCATGGGGCAGGTGATAGAGGCTGCCGAGGGCATGGCCGATGTTGTGCGCGATACCGGTGCCGCCATTGTCGATGGCCATGCCGGCCAGGCAGGCGGCCTCCTGCATCTGCTGGCGAGCCTCGAGATTTGCCGGGGCGTGCACCGCCTCCGGCAGCGCCGCCCCGATCAGGCGAATCGCGGCCAGCGCCTGGCTCTCGATCAGCCGATGGCGGTTGCGGCCGGTGGTGGCTTCCAGCGCATGCACGAAGGCATCCAGCCCCGTGGCCGCGGTCAAGGCAGCCGGAAGCGAGCGCGTGAGTTCGGGATCGAGCAGCACGGCCTCGGGCAGCAGCTCGTCGCCCCAGGCCCACAGCTTGCGACCGGCGTCGTCGGCCAGGATCGAGGTCCGGGTGACCTCGCTGCCGGTGCCCGAGGTGGTCGGGACCATCACCGCCGGCGCCTTGCCGACCCAAGGGCTGCGGCCCAGCAGATAGGTCTCCATTTTCCCGGGGCTGGCGGCCAGCGCGGCCACCAGCTTGGCGATGTCCAGCGCGGTGCCGCCGCCGATGCCGAGCACCAGGGGGGCGTCGAGCTCGCGCACCACCTGCGCCGCCTGATCGACGGTGGCCACGCTGGGCTCCCCGGCGGGGGCGATGAAGCGGATGACCTCGGCATCCTTTTCCAGCTCGGCCACATAGGGGGCCAGCATGCCGCTGGCCTCGAGTCCGGCATCGGTGATCAGCAGATAGCGCGCGGCACCCTGTTGCCGACGCAGTTCCGGCAGGCGGGCCATGCAACCCGGGCCTGCGATGACGGGGGCCTGGCGACCGTTCTCGTAGTCTTGTTGCATGCGGCGCTCCTCAGATCTCGATCCAGGTGGTCTTGAGCTCGGTGTACTTGTCGAAGGCATGCAGCGACTTGTCGCGACCCTGTCCCGACTGCTTGAAGCCGCCGAAGGGCGCATTGATGGAGGTGTGGTCGTAGCAGTTGACCCAGACGGTGCCGGCCCTCAGCGACCGGGCGGCACGATGACCGTCGCTCAGGTGGTCGGTCCAGATGGCCGCGCCGAGGCCATAGTCGGTGTCATTGGCGAGGGCGATGGCCTCGTCCAGCTCATCGACGGTGAGCACCACCAGTACCGGGCCGAAGATCTCCTCGCGGGCGACGCGCATGTCGTTGCTGACCTCGTCCAGCACCGCCGGCGTGAGGTAGTAGCCGCCGCTCTCGCGGTGCACCCGCTCGCCACCGAAGCGCAGCCTGGCGCCCTCGCGCTGGCCTTCGGCCAGGTAGTGCTGGACCTTTTCCAGCTGGGGCGCCTCGATCATGGCGCCGATCTGGTTGTCGGGGTCGAGGGGATCGCCGGGGGCGAGCTTCTGCGCCCAGGCTTCCAGGCGCTCCAGCAGGGCCTCCTTGATCTGACGATCGACGATCAGCCGGGTCCCGGCATGGCAGGTCTGGCCCTGGTTGTACCAGACGCCATAGGCCACATACATGGCGATCTTGTCCAGGTCCTCGACGTCTCGAGTGACGATGTGGGGGCTCTTGCCGCCACACTCGAGGCCGATCCGCTTCATGTTGGATTCCGCCGAATAGGCCAGGAAGCGCTTGCCGATCTCGGTGGAACCGGTGAAGCCCACCGCATCGATGTCCATGTGTCGGCCGAGGGCTTCGCCGGCCTCGTGGCCCAGGCCGGTGATCACCTGGAAGGCGCCGTCGGGAATGCCTGCCTCACTGGCCAGCGCGGCAACCCGCAGGGTGGCGAGGCTGGATTGTTCGGCGGGCTTGAGGATCAGCGAGTTGCCGGCGCCCAGGGCGGGACCGATCTTCCAGCCGGCGATGATCAGGGGATAGTTCCAGGGCACCACGGCAGCGACCACGCCGACCGGCTCACGGTCGATCATGCAGACGCTGGATGGCCCGTTGGGGGCGGTCTCGCCGTAGAGCTTGTCGAGCGCCTCGGCGTAGTAGCGCAGGCCACCGACCAGCCCCGGTACATCGACGCTGGTGGTCTGGGAGATCGGCTTGCCCGTTTCCAGGGTCTCGAGCAGGGCGATCTCGTCCGCGTGGTGCTCGATCAACTGCGCCCAGGCCAGCATCCTGGCCTTGCGCTCGGCCGGCGGCAGGTCGCGCCAGGTGCCGGCATTGAACGTCGCGCGGGCGTGGGCGACGGCGCGGTCGACGTCCTCGGCCTGGCAGGCGGCGACACGGGTGAGGGTCTCGCCGGTGGCCGGGTTGTCGGCCGTGAAGGTGGCACCACCGGCGGCATCGCAGAACTCGCCGCCCAGATAGGCCTGGTGGGGCAGGGTCAGGGTGTTGGCGAGGTGTTGCCAATCGGTCAAGGAGCGCTCGCTCATCGTGTCGTTCTCCCTAGGACATGGACGGATGAGGCATCCTAGGGGCGTGCCCGACGGCGAAACAAACGACCTTTATGCAGCGATACCATTCATAAAAGTCATGGGTGGTGCGTTATTCTACTCTCCTACTCGATAAAAATTGCCACTTCACGACTTTTTCTAGGGGGAGTCATGCAGCGAGCCTTGCCACCTCTCAATGCGCTCAAGGCCTTCGAGGCCGCCGCCCAGTGCCTGAGCTTCACCCAGGCGGCGGCGCGCCTGTGCGTGACGCAGAGTGCCGTGAGCCGTCAGGTGAAGTTGCTGGAGGAGCAGCTGGGGGTCGTCCTGTTCGATCGTCGCGGAGGCCAGCTGAAGCTGACCGCCGCCGGGCATCAATTATTGCCGGTGCTGCGCCAATCCTTCGACCGCATCGCCTGGACCGTGGGAGGGCTGGCCGATCAGCAGACGCTGTCGCGACTGAGCCTCAACGTGCCCCCGACCTTCGCCAGTCGCTGGCTGGTGCCGAGACTGGGCCGCCTCAAGGCGCTGCATCCCTCGCTCGAACTGTCGATCACGACTCGCTTCGAGGATGAGCTCCTGGAGCGCAATGAACTGGATGGGGCGATTCGCTTCGGCGCCGGCGAGTGGTCGGATATCGATGCCGAGCTGCTGCTCCAGGAAACGCATGTGGCGGTCTGCGCGCCCCACCTGCTCGAGGGGCGGCGCGGCAGCGAAGTGGATCTGACCCGACACACCCTGCTGCATGTGCTGCGTGACGATAACCGCTTCCATACCTGGGAGCACTGGCTGCAGGCGGCGGGCATCGACGGCGTGGAGACGAGCGGAGGTATGGGCTTCGACGTGCTGGAGCTGGCCATTCAGGCGGCCATCAACGGGGTCGGGGTCACGGTGGCCGATCGGCACATGATCGGTCGCGAGCTGAGGCGTGGGGATCTGGTGCAGCTACTGGATGTGGAGGTCACCGGCCATCAGTCCTACTGGCTGGTGACGCGCCATGAGCAGCAGGAATCCACCAACATGGCGCTGTTTCGTCGCTGGCTGCGGCAGGAGATCCACGACCCGCCGTCCGGATTCTCCGACCACGATTGATGGCGTAAGCGGGCCATCAGGGGGCGCTGCGGCCGAGATCGGCACCCGAATCCTCAACGGTGAGTAGCTCCCGGATCAGCGTGATCAGATCGTCGCCGGCAGGATGCTGGAAGCTCGGCGAGCGATGCAGTTCCAGCTGTGCCGGCGGCAAGGCGGGGAGGCCGTCGGCCTCGTCGAGCACCTGCCAATCGGCCGGCAGGGTGCGGCGATCGGCGACGGTCACGGCGTTGCGCTGGTTGATGGCCATGCGCAGTCCGGTCGGGCTTTGGCTGGTGTATTGCAGCGACCACTGGCGACCCTGGCGAGTCAGGCTGTCGAGGGCGCGTTGGCGGTAGGGGCAGTGATCCGGAAACAGCGCCAGGGGGAGCGGTGACCCTGCGTCATGGTGGAAGTCACGATGCGCGGCCCAGACCAGAGACTCGGTGCCGAGAATGTCGCCGTTGCCATGATTGGCATGGCGCACCGTCAGCGCCAGGTCGAGTTCTCCGCTTTCCAGCGCCTCGATCAGCTCGCTGGACATTCGACAGTGGATATGGGGCCGGATGCGCGGGTGTCGCTGGGCGAAGCGATCCAACAGGCGTGGTAGCCAGGCCTCGGCGTAATTCTCGGGCAGGCCGAAACGAATCACTCCCTCCCGGTCGCCATGGCCGAGTGCGCTGATGGCCTCGCGCTGAAGCTGCAGCAGACGACGCGCATAGACCAGGAAGATCTCGCCGTCGGGGGTCAGGCACAGCTGCCGGCTGGTGCGTTGCAGCAATGGCGTGCCCACACGCGCCTCCAGGGTCCGGATGCGCTGGCTGATGGTCGATTGCGTCTTGTGCAGCTGGCGGGCCGCGGCCGTGAAACCTTCGTTCTCGATCACCGCCACGAAGGCGCTGAGCAGCTCGGTGTCGAGGATCGGCAGGGTCTGGCCATCGGCTTTGTCGATGGAATTCATCGGAACGAATCGTTTCCTCGATGGTTTGATATTCCTCACTATGCCGCTGAATCCAAGGCGAGGCCAGCCTCGACTGGTCGACCCCTTACCCCGTGACCCCGGAGGACCCCGATGCTCACCGCACAGCAATTGGCCGATGCCGAACGACATGACCTGACCGATCTGGTCGATAGCGAACGTTATCCCCTCGAGCGTCCCGATGATCCCGCCCTGTTATCCGTCATCGCCCAGGCGCGTGCCGACCTGGATCGCGAGGGCTGTGCGGTGCTGCGCGGCTTCATGCGCCAGGATCGTCTGGCGCAGATGCGCGAGGAGTGTCAGGAACTGGCCGAGAAGAGTTTCTACAACACCCGTGAGGTCAACGCCTACTTCACCGCGGATGATCCGTCGCTCCCCGAACGGGATCCCCGCCGCCTGTTCATGACCCGGACCAGTGGCTTCGTGACCCGCGACATGATCACCGCCGACCGCATCATGCAGCGACTCTACGTGTCACCGGGCATGAAGTCCCTGGTGGCTCGCTGCCTCGGCGAGGAGCAGGTCTACGAATATGCCGACCCCTATGCCGGGCTGGTGCTCAATGTCCTGCCGGAAGGCACCGAACAGCCGTGGCATTACGACACGAACGAATTCATCGTCACCATGATGACCCAGGCGCCGGAAGACGGGGGCAGCTTCGAGTACTGCCCGGACATCCGGACGCCGCAGGATGAAAACTACTCAGGCGTCGGGGCGGTGATTCGCGAGGAGGACCGCGAGAACGTGCGTCGGCTGGACCTGCAGCCCGGGGATCTCCAGCTGTTCAAGGGGCGCTTCAGCCTGCATCGCGTGACTCGCGTCGAGGGGGCCACCCCGAGGTTGACGGCGATCTTCGCCTACTCCCAGTCACCGGGTGTGGTCGGCCGGCTCGAGCGCACGCGTCAGCTGTATGGCCGGGTGTCGGAGCTGCACATCCAAGCCGAGCAGGACCGCGCCGAACGTGTCGACGGCCTGCTCGACTGATCCTTCCCCCCTACGAATCGCTTTGGAGCACCGCTGATGAACATGGATCTGGACGCACTGGGCATCCTGGCCCCTACCCATCGCCCCGAAGACTGCGAGCCCACGCGAGAGGAGATCCCGCAGATTCTCCGCGATCGGCTGGGGCGCGTGAGGGCACAGCTCAAGGCGCGCGACATCTCGGCGGCCGTGCTGTTCGACCCGGCGCATGTGCGCTATGCCACCGGCTCGCGCAACATGCAGGTCTACAGTTCCCGCAACCCGGCGCGTTATGCCTTCGTGCCGGCCGAGGGGCCGGTGGTGCTGTTCGAGTTTTCCGGGTGTGAACACCTGGCCTCACATCTTCCCACCATCGACGAGATCCGGCCGGCCAAGGCCATCTCGTACTACTTCAATGAACGAAACACCCATGCGGTGACGGAGGCCTGGGCCGACGAAATCGATGACTTGATCCAGCGTCAGTGCGGTGGCGGCGGCAAGGTGGCGCTGGAGAGTGCCACCTCCCAGGCGGCCTTCGCCCTCAAGGAGCGCGGCTACCGGGTGCTGGATGCCCAGGAACCGCTCGAACAGGCGCGCGCCTACAAGGTGCCCAACGAGATCAAGATGATCCGCTCCTCATTGCGCGCGGTCGAGGAGGGGGTGCGGCAACTGGAGGCGTCCATCCGCCCCGGAGTGACCGAGAATGAAGCCTGGTCGAAGCTGCACCAGCACATCATCGCCACCGATGCGGACTTCGTCGAGACTCGCCTGATGAACTCGGGGCCCAGGACCAATCCCTGGTTCCAGGAGTGTTCCGATCGCCGCATTCAGGCGGGGGAACTGGTGGCGCTGGATACCGACGTGGTCGGGCGCTATGGCTACTATGCCGATTTCTCGCGCACCTTCCTCTGCGGTCGAGATCAACCGACTCAGGCGCAGAAGGATCTGTATCGCATGGCGTATGATCAGATTCGGACCAACATGGCCAACCTCAAGCCGGGGGTCAGCTTCAAGGAGTACGCCGAGCGTGCCTGGCAGATTCCTTCCGCCTACAAGTCACGCCGCTACTTCGCCCTGGCGCATGGCGTCGGCATGAACGGGGAATACCCCTATATCGTGCATCGCGAGGATATCGACGATAAGGGATACGACGGCATGATCGCGCCGGGCATGACGCTTTGCGTCGAGAGTTTCATCGGCCATGAGGCGGGCGGCGAAGGAGTGAAGCTCGAGGAGCAGCTCTATATCCGGGAAGACGGCCAGGTGGAGCTGTTATCGGATTATCCCTTTGATGCTCGTCTGCTGGGGTAATGGCGCAAGGCGTGAGCCATTGCCATGGTGCATTCTCTTGACTCATGCAGGGTATGAGAAATGCGTCAAATGGATGGGCCCAGTCTCATGCTAGTCTTGGCCCATCGCGATTCCAACAATCAGATGAAGGAGAAGGCATGAAGAAGCTTTCCGCGACTCTCTTGGCGCTCGGGGTCATGTCAGCCGGCACGGTGTCCGCTGCCAGTGACAAGTCACTGACGATTGGTACCAATAACTGGGCCGAAAATATCGCCGTTGCCAACATGTGGAAGATCCTCCTCGAGGAAGAGCATGGCTACGACGTCGAGTTGTCGGATGTCGGCAAGAGTGTGCTCTATAGTGGCCTCGCCAGCGGAGACTTCGATCTTTCTCTTGAGATCTGGCTGCCGACCACGGATGCGCCGTTCCTGGAGCCTTATCGTGACAGGATCGATGTGCATGATGTCTGGTATGAGGGTACCGGCCTCGGCTTGGTCGTGCCCGCCTTCGCCGACATCGACAGTATCCCCGAGCTACAGCAGCAGGCAGAGGACTATCAGTACCAGGGGCGCCCGGCCATTCTTGGCATCGACTCGGGATCCTCGATCGCAGGCCTGACGGAGGATGTCATCGAGGCGTACGAGCTGCCCATGAATCAGGTGAACAGCTCCGGGCCGGCGATGATGGCAGCGCTGGACAGCGCCTATCGCCGTGATGAGCCGATCGTTGTGACGCTGTGGAGCCCGCACTGGGCATTCGCCGAGTATGATCTCAAGTACCTGGAAGATCCCGAGGGCATCTATGGCGATGAGGAGGACATTTACTGGATGGCGCGTCCCGGATTGGACGAAGAGGATCCCTGGCTGACCTCTGTGCTCAATGCGTGGAAGATGGATGATGATAGCCTTGGCTCCTTGATGGCCCGGATCGAAGAGGTAGGCGATCCGGCCGAAGGGGCAAAGGGGTGGATCGAAGATCATCGTGCTCTGATTGACGAGTGGTTCGCCAGCGCGTCGTCCTAGGCGATCGTCGTCACGATCTCATTCTCTCGTAACGAGCCGGATGATAAGCATCATCCGGCTCGATTCGTTTGCGCCGCTCGGCCTCACTCAGGAGGCATAGGCACCGGCGGAGTAGGTCAGCTCGTAGCTATGGCTGTAGATCTCGAGGATGTTGCCGAACGGGTCTTCCATGTAGACCATGCGGTACGGCTTCTCGCCGGGGAAGTACTCGCGAACCGGCATGCGCTGCTTGCCGCCGGCGGCGACGATACGCTCGGCCAGGCCTTCCACGTCCGGGTCCTGGACACAGAAATGGAAGACACCGGTCTTCCAGTACTCGAAATTGTTCTCCGGGTCTTCCTGGCCCTGGAATTCGAACAGTTCGACGCCCACCCGGTCGCCCGTGGACATGTGGGCGATGCGGAAGGATCCCCAGCCTGGACCGAAGACGTCGGAGCACATGACGCCGATGGCCGAGTCGTCCTCGACGATGGTGGTGGGTTCCATGATGACGTACCAGCCGAGGACCTCGGTATAGAACTTGAGGGCGGCTTCGACATCGGGGACCGAAATGCCGATGTGGGAAAAGGTGCGGGGATAGGCCTGACTCATGATGACGTCTCCTGCTGTTGGGCGAATGTCAGTGAACGCCTTGCATGCTAGGCCCCGGCGGCCATAATCAAAACCACCATGACGTTATGATCACGATAAGAGATGCTTATGCTACAGCCGCAGTGGCTGCGCACCTTCGAGGCCCTGGTGGAGCTCGGCAACTTCACCCGGGCCGCCGAACGCCTGGACCTGACCCAGGCGGCCGTCAGCCAGCACATCAAGCACCTGGAGAGCCGGCTCGGGCCGCTGCTGCTGCGTCAGTCGCGCAAGCTGGAGCTGACCCCCGCGGGGCATGCGCTACTCGATTATCGCCGGGAGATGCAGGCCGCCGAGCAGCGCCTCGAGCAGCGCCTGGCCGGCGATGATGCCAGCCGGGGTGAGCTGTCGCTGATCACCCCGGGCAGTATCGGGCTGGCCATCTACCCCCACCTGCTGGCGCTGCAGCGCCAGGCGCCGGGGCTATCCATCCGCCACCGCTTCGCGCCGACGGCGGAGGTGATCGATGCCGTGCTGGAAAACCGCGCGGAGCTGGGGCTGGCTTCCCAGCGGCCGGAGGACCCGCGTCTCGCCGTGTCGCTGTTCGCCCGGGAGGCCCTGGAGCTGGTGGTGCCGGCGGAGGCCGACGTCGAGGGCTGGGAGGACCTGGCACGAATCGGTTTCATCGACCACCCGGACGGCCACCACATGGCCACCCGCCTGCTGAGCCGCCGTTTCCCGGGGAATCCCGGCGTGCGTCATCTGCCTTGTCGCGGCTTTACGAACCAGATAGGCCTGATCCTTGCGCCGGTGGCACAGGGGCTCGGGTTCAGTGTGCTGCCTCGCTTCGCGCGTGAGGCCTTTGCGGCCCCCGAGGCGATTCGTGTCGTGGAGGGATCGCCGGAGGTGGTGGATGACCTGTGGCTGCTGCATCGTGCCGAGTGGCCACTCTCCGCTCGTGCCGAGCGTGCCCTCGAGTGGCTCGATGCCCGTGTTGTAAACCCTCGATCCACGTAGGGGCAGCTGGGGCCCAGCATACCGGGCGGGAACACGCCGTGGGGCATGATCACGCCCGGGTGTCGCGCAGGCGTCGCGCCCGGCGTCCGGCGCTCCTCAATGACGCATCGCATCCATCAGGCGATCCATGATGGTGCGCCGCAGCGTGAGCGTTCGGCACGGTATCGTCGCAGCATGCCCCTGTATTTTGATAACTATTTGATTCTTAGTCTTTTCCGGCTTTGTGGTCTAGGCGTTGCTAATGGTTGGGTGTCGGCGGTCGTCCCTGCGTCGCAGCATGACGACCGGCCCGACGAGTGAGCTGGCGTGCTCCAACTGGCCTCCCTTCGGGGAGGCTTTTTTTGTGCTTGTTCGGTCTCCGGGGCGCGCCGAGTGGAAGGGCTGGCGTGGATAAGAGCCGAGCCCTGCTCACCGAAACCCCATCGATGTCGGACGCTGTCATTTCCGATCTGATGAGCGAGGTGTGAAGCCACGGATGGCACGGTAAGATCATGTCGACACGCGGGTAGACCTGGAGCAGTGGTGGCGATACGGCAGGGATTCATCCTGACCCGACATTGGCAGGAGACGTCCGAAGGCCCCCAGGGCGAGTTCTGGCTGGCCACCGATGAGGGGCCTCTGCGAGTACGCGTGCCGCCGCGGCCGTCGGTAGCCTTCCTGCCGGCGGAGCAGCGAGGGCGCGCGAATCGAGTGCTGCACGGCGAGCCCGGGGTCGAACTGGGCTCACTCGCGCTGCGCGACTTTCATCGGCGCCCCGTGCTGGGGCTCTACTGTCGGCAGCATCAGCGGCTGACGGCCCTGGAACGACGCCTGAAGCACGCCGGCGTGGAGGTCTACGAGGCCGATATCCGGCCGCCGGAGCGCTATCTGATGGAGCGCTTCATCACCGCACCGGTGAGCGTCGAGGGGGAGCCCGACGGCGCGGGCGGCCTGATGGCGACGCGGCTCAGGCCGGCGCGGGACTATCGTCCGCGACTCAAGGTGGTGTCGCTGGACATCGAGACCAGCGGGAGCGGCGAGCTGTATTCCATTGCCCTGGAAAGCGGGCAGGAACGCCGGGTACTGATGCTGGGCCCACCCAACGGCGCGGCCGAGGGGCTCGATTTCGACCTCGAGTACTGCGATAGCCGCTCGGCCCTGCTGGCGCGGCTCAACCGATGGTTCGCCGAGCACGACCCGGATGCCATCATCGGGTGGAATCTCGTGCAGTTCGACCTGCGCATCCTCCACGAACATGCGCGGCGGCTCGGCGTTGCCCTGCGCCTGGGGCGCGGCGGCGCCGTGATGGAGTGGCGTGCCCAGGGCCATCAGGCCCATCGCTTCGTCGCCTCGGCGGCGGGGCGGCTGATCATCGACGGCATCGAGGCGCTGCGCTCGGCCACCTGGCACTTCTCTTCCTTTTCCCTGGAACACGTGGCCCAGGCCCTGCTCGGCGAGGGCAAGGCCATCGACAACCCCTACCAGCGGCTGGAAGACATCCTGCGCATGTTCGCCGAGGACAAGCCGGCGCTGGCGCGCTACAACCTCAAGGACTGCGAGCTGGTGACGCGGATCTTCGCCGAGACCGAACTGCTCGACTTCCTGCTGGAGCGGGCCACGGTCACCGGGTTGTCCGCCGACCGCAGCGGCGGGTCGGTGGCGGCCTTCACCCATCTCTACCTGCCGCGCCTGCACCGCCTGGGGTTCGTGGCGCCGAATCTCGGCGAGGCAGAGGCCGCCGAGAGCCCCGGCGGCTTCGTCATGGATTCACGCCCCGGGCTCTACGACTCGGTGCTGGTGCTGGACTTCAAGAGCCTGTATCCCTCGATCATCCGCAGCTTCCTGATCGACCCCGCGGGCCTGGTGGAGGGGCTCGCCGATCCCTCGGATGCGGCCTCGGTGCCGGGGTTTCGCGGGGCCCGCTTCTCGCGGTCGCAGCACGCACTGCCGGCGATCGTGGCGCGGGTCTGGGAGGGGCGCGAGGCCGCCAAGCGCGCGGGCAACGCGCCGCTCTCCCAGGCGTTGAAGATCATCATGAACAGCTTCTATGGCGTGCTGGGATCGAAGGGCTGTCGCTTCTTCGATGCGCGCCTGGCCTCGTCGATCACCATGCGCGGGCACGAGATCATGCGACGCACGCGCGAGCTGATCGAGGCCGAAGGCTATACCGTCATCTACGGCGACACCGACTCCACCTTCGTGTGGCTCGGTCGCGAGCATCCCGAGCGGCAGGCGGAGGCCATCGGCCGGCGCCTGGTGGAACACGTCAATGCCTGGTGGCGTGACCACCTGGCCCGGGAATATGGCCTCGCGAGCGCGCTGGAACTGCAGTTCGAGACCCATTACCGACGCTTTCTGATGCCGACCATTCGCGGTGCCGAGGCGGGCAGCAAGAAACGCTATGCCGGGCTGGTGCGTGACGCGTCCGGGGACGAGCGGATGGTCTTCAAGGGGCTGGAGAGCGTGCGCAGCGACTGGACGGACCTGGCCAAGGACTTCCAGCAGGAGCTCTATCGGCGCATCTTCAACGGCGACCCCTATCGGGATTTCGTCCGCGACTATGTGCGCCGCACCCTGGCCGGCGACTTCGATGATCGACTGGTCTATCGCAAGCGGCTGCGTCGTTCCCTGGCCGACTATCAGCGCAACGTGCCGCCCCATGTGCGGGCGGCGCGGCTCGCCGACGAGGCCAGCGAACGGCTCGGTCGGCCGCGCCGGTATCAGCACGGCGGATGGATTCGCTACGTGATGACGGTGGCGGGGCCGGAGCCTCTGGAACAGCAGTCTTCGGCCATCGACACCGATCACTATCTGACCCGCCAGCTGCAGCCGGTGGCGGATGCCATCCTGCCGTTCGTGGGAGACGACTTCGCGACCCTGATCGACCGTCAGCTGGGGCTGTTCTGAGCCTGCCCCGTCTTGACGTGGCCGATCGTCGTGCTGCGCTTGATGGCGCCGGCATCTGGCGACATAGTGTCTCGGGATCTTTCCCCTCTGGAGTCCCATCATGTCCGATGCCCTGCTGCTGGGCTGTGCCCACTGTCATGCCATGAACCGGGTTCGCCCCGAGCGTCTCTCGGCCGGCCCGCGCTGCGGCAAGTGCCAACAGCCGATGTTCACCGGCGAGCCGCTGACGCTGACCGCTGCCAACTTCGAATCGCTGGTGGCGCGCAGTTCGCTGCCGGTGGTGGTCGACTTCTGGGCCAGCTGGTGTGGCCCGTGCAAGGCGATGGCGCCGATCTTCGCCGAGGCGGCCCGCGAGCTGGAGCCGCGCCTGCGCTTCGCCAAGCTGGACACCGAGGCCGAGCAGGCCCTGGCCAGTCGCTTCGGCATCCGCAGCATCCCGACGCTGATCCTGTTCAAGCACGGCCAGGAGGCGGCTCGCCAGCCGGGGCTGCTGCAGGGGCCGCAGCTGCGCCAGTGGCTGGCGCCGCACCTCGGCTGAGGCGCGGATGATCGGGGCGGCCGGCGTCAGTCGCCCTGGCGCTGCTTGAGCTGGTCGCGCAGCCCGTTGGGCACCTTCTTGATGATCAGCCGGTCGCCGTCCTCGTCGTACTCCACGGCGGCGCCCAGCAGATGGGAGTCGAAGCTGATCGAGACGCCGGCGGCGCGGCCGGTGAAGCGCCGGAACTGGTTGAGGGTGCGCTTGTCGGGCGGGATCTCGGGGTTCAGCCCGTAGTCGCTGTTGCGGATGTGCTCATAGAACGCCTTGGGGCGCTCCTCGTCGACCAGCTCGGAGAGGTCCTCGAGGGTGATCGGCTCGCCGAGCTTGGCCTGGTCGCTGGCGTAGTCGACCAGGGCGTCGGTCTTCTCGCGGCTGGCTTCTTCCGGCAGGTCCTCGTTCTCGACGAAGTCGCTGAAGGCCTTGAGCAGGGTGCGGGTCTCCTCGCCGGCGTCGCGCTGCTCGCGGGCGCCCAGCGCCTCGGCGAAGGCCTCGGACAGCTTCTTGCCGCCGCGGTCGCGGGTCCAGGAGAGATACGGATGCGAGGCCGAGCCGTTCTGCCACTGGTTGACGTCGAGGCGCGCGGCCAGCGTCATCTGGGCCAGGTTGAGCTGGCGGGCGGGCACCACGCCGAGGGCATCGTCGATGCCGAAGCCGTCGCGGTGATGCAGCAGCGCGAGCATCAGGTAGCGGGCCTCGCCCTGGCGATGGTCGACGACCAGCAGGTGGCCGCCCACGGGCAGGTGGTCGTCGATCAGCGGCACGATCTGCTCGGCCAGCGCCCGGGTCAGGCCGGGGAAGTCGCGCTCGCCGTCGAGGAAGCTCGACAGGGCCGCGGGAAAGGCGGCCGGTTCGTCGTCGGCGAAGCGGCCCCAGTTCTTGGCCTTGCCGTGATAGGCGTCGTTGAGCCCCGAGACCAGGTCGTCCAGGGCCGTGGACGCCGCCAGCGGCGCCTCGGCGGGCACGAGGCGGGCCGGCGTCTCGCCGTCTCCCTTGTCGATGCGGTGGATGATGCTGTGCAGGATCGGCATGGGAACCTCCCTCGGGCTCGGTGAACGGGGGCAGGGATGATACCCGCCGCGGCGCGGCGGCGATAGCGCGGCGGGTATCCAGGCGGGACGGTCAGGGCTTGAGCCGATAGCCGCTGCGGAAGATCCCGTTGACCACGGCGAGCGCCACCGCCAGGAACAGCCCGATCACCGCCAGGCTGGCCCAGATGCTGACGTCGCCCATGCCATAGAAGCTCCAGCGGAAGCCGCTGACCAGGTAGACCACCGGGTTGGCCAGCGTCACCGCCTGCCACAGCGGCGGCAGCATGTCGATGGAATAGAAGGTGCCGCCGAGGAAGGTCAGCGGGGTGATCACCAGCAGCGGCACCAGCTGCAGCTTCTCGAAGCCGTCGGCCCAGATGCCGATGATGAAGCCGAGCAGGCTGAAGGTCAGGGCGGTGAGCACCAGGAACAGCAGCATCACCAGCGGGTGGGCGATGGTGAAGGGCACGAACAGGCTCGCGGTGCCGAGCACGATCAGCCCCAGGATCATCGACTTGGTGGCCGCCGCGCCAACGAAGCCCAGCACCACCTCGAAGTAGGAGACCGGCGCCGAGAGGATCTCGTAGATCGAGCCCGAGAAGCGCGGGAAGAAGATGCCGAAGGAGGCGTTGGAGACGCTCTGGGTCAGCAGCATCAGCATGATCAGCCCGGGCACGATGAAGGCGCCGTAGCTGACGCCCTCCACCTCGCTGATGCGGGTGCCGATGGCGGCGCCGAAGACCACGAAGTAGAGCGAGGTGGAGATCACCGGCGAGACGATGCTCTGCAGCACGGTGCGCAGGCTGCGCGACATCTCGGCGACGTAGAGGGTCTTCACGGATTCGAGGTTCATGGGGCCTCCCTGACCAGGCTGACGAAGATGTCCTCCAGCGAGCTCTGCCGGGTGTGGAGGTCCTTGAAGTGGATGCCGGCGGCGTCCAGGTCGGCGAGCAGCTCGGCGATGCCACTCGCGTCGTCGCCGTCGTGGCGGCCGTCGTAGGTGTAGATCAGCGCCTGGCCGTCCTCGGCGATCTCCAGGCCGTGGGCCGCCAGTGCCCCGGGCAGGCGCTCGAGGGGCTCGTGGAGCTGCAGGGTCAGCTCCTTGCGGCCGAGTTTTCGCATCAGCTCGCGCTTCTCCTCGACCAGCATCAGCTCGCCCGAGCGGATCACGCCGATGCGGTCGGCCATCTCCTCGGCCTCCTCGATGTAGTGAGTGGTAAGGATGATGGTCACGCCGCTGTCGCGCAGCTGGCGCACGACCTCCCACATGTCGCGGCGCAGTGCCACGTCGACGCCGGCGGTGGGCTCGTCGAGGAACAGGATCTGCGGCTCGTGGGCCAGCGCCTTGGCGATCAGCACCCGGCGCTTCATGCCGCCGGAGAGCGTGATCAGGCGGTTGCGACGCTTGTCCCACAGCGACAGCGATTTCAGTACCCGCTCGATGTGGGCCGGGTCCCTCGGCTTGCCGAACAGCCCGCGGCTGAAGCTCACCGTGTCCCACACCGTGGAGAAGGCCTCGCTGGTCAGCTCCTGGGGCACCAGCCCGATCAGGCGGCGCGCCTGGCGATAGTCGGCGACGTTGTCGTGCCCGTCCACCAGCACGCGGCCGGCGGAGGCGTTGACCAGCCCGCAGATCACGCTGATCAGGGTGGTCTTGCCGGCACCGTTGGGGCCGAGGAGGGCGAAGATCTCGCCGCGCCGGATCTCGAGATCCACTCCCCTGAGGGCCTCGAAGCCGCTGTCGTAGGTCTTCGACAGCGCCTCGACGCGGATCACGCTTTGCTTGCTCAATGCTCGATACCTCCCTGGCTGTGGGCCCTGGCGAGGGGCTGGCCCGTCGGCAACGCCTCGCGTCCGGGGCGTCCTCTTCCGACACCTTAACGCTTTCCTAACCTCCGACGGTACATGCTGGCGTTGCCTCGAGAGAGGCGTGATTCCCTGTTCCCTTGGCCGCCTGTCCCGGGCGGCTCTTTTTTTGCCTCTCGCCCCTCGAACGGAGGCGTATTTGCTGAATTCGTTAACATTCTCTTGCCTCATTATTGTGCATCATTCCTCGACATTTTCTGGCCGGCGCATGCCGGCTGCCCTGTGCCTTCGGAGCCTGCCGAGATGCCCCACCGTTCCTGGCTGCCCGTCTGGGTATTGCCCCTGACGCTACTGCTGTCGGCCTGCAGCACGTTCGATCACGCCGATGGCGGCCTCGCCGATCGGGCCGAGGCGGATCGCTCGGAGGTGGCCGCCTGGCCCGCGCTGTCGGAAGCGGAGAACGCCGGTTCGCTCGACGCCTTGATCCCGTCGGACAATCTCGCGGCGCTGGTGCATGAGGCCCTGGTCGCCAATCCCGGGCTGCGCCAGACCTGGCTGACGCTGCGCACCCGCCAGGCCGAGCTGCGTCAGACCACGGGCGACCGCTGGCCGGGCCTGGAAGCGGGGCTGTCAGGCTCCCGTGACGAAAACGCCGCGGCCAGCTACACGGGCAGCGTCAGCATCGACTGGGAGGTTGACCTGTGGGGGAAGCTCGCCGACGAACAGGCCGCCGCCATGGCGGACGTCGCCGAGGAACAGGGGCTCTACCAGTCCGCGCGAGACACCCTGGCCGGTGAGGTGATGAGCGCCTGGGTGGGCCTGATTGCACAGCGGCGCGCCGTGGCGATCCAGTCGCGCCGCCTGGAGACCCTCAAGACCAACCAGGCGCTGATCATCGACCAGTATCGCGCGGGCCTCGGTAGCCTCGAGGACCTCGACACGGCGCGCAGCAACGTCGCCAGCGCCCGGGCCACGCTCGAGGAGCAGCGCGAGACGCTGGCCCAGCGGCGTCGCTCGCTGGCGGAAATGCTCGGGCGTTCCTCGGCCGAGCGGATCGCGGTGCCGGACGACTTCCCCGAGACCCTGCTGGTGCGCCCCGAGCTGCCGGAGCAGACCCTGGCGCGGCGTCCGGACCTCCAGGCCGCCTATGCGGCGATCGAAGCCGCCGAGCGCCGCACCGACGTGGCCTACAAGGACCTGCTGCCCTCGCTGGACGTGACGGCGGCGCTGGAGGACGTCGCCGAGACGCCTCACGAGGCCCTGCTCGGCGATCCCCTGTGGTCGCTGCTGGGCCAGCTCACCGCACCGTTGTTCCAGGGCGGGCGGCTCAAGGCGGCGGCGGACATCGCCGAGCTGGAGGCCGCTCAGGCCTATCAGGCCTATCGCGAAACGCTGCTCGAGGCGGTGGGCGAGGTGCAGGATGCCATCGGCTTCGAGACCTCGCTGGCCCGGCGTCAGGCGGATACCGCCGAGGCGCTGGCGAGCGCCCGCCGCAGCCTTGGGCAATATACCGAGCGCTACCGCGCCGGGCTCGTCGACCTGGTGGACCTGCTCGACGTGCAGCAGCAGACCTACGATCTCGAAGCCAGCCGCAACGACCTGATCGAGAGCCGACTGACCAACCGCATTGACCTGGGACTGGCCCTGGGGCTCGGAGTGAACGAATGAACGTACGACCTTCCCGATGGATTCCCTTGCTGCTGGCCCTGGTCGTGCTGGCCGGTGTGGTGGCCTTCATCGCCGCGAGGATGGGTTCGGCCGCCGGCGGCCCGCCCGGCGGGGCATCCGGGCAGGGGGCGGGACAGGCGGCGGAGCAGGACACCGCCGTGCGCCCCGATGTCTCCGTCGTCGAGGTGGCCGCGGGTCGCTATCAGCCTCGCGTCGAGGGCTACGGCGAGGCGTCGCCCCACCATGAACTCGAGCTGACCGCCCAGGTCTCGGGCCGGGTGGAACGCCTGAGCGACCGTTTCGCCAGCGGCCGCGTGGTGCCCGCCGGCGAGACCCTGGCGACCCTCGACGATCAGGCCTATCAGGAGGCCGTGGCCGAGGCCGAGGCGACGCTGGCGACCCATCGTGTCTCGCTGCTCGAGGAACAGCGCGAGGGCGAGCAGGCCCGTCGTGACTGGCAGCGCTCCGGGCTGAATGGCGAGCCGGATTCGCCGCTGGTGCTGCGCGCGCCTCAGCTCGCGGCGGCCCGTGCCGACGTCAAGCAGGCCGAGCGGGCCCTGGCCAGCGCTCGGGAGGATCTCGCCGATACCCGCATCGAGGCGCCCTTCGACGCCCTGGTGGTGAGCCGCGACGTGGCGCCGGGCAGCTATCTTCAGGCGGGCGGCAGCGTGGCGACCCTGTACAGCACCGATCGGGTCGAGATCGCGGTCGCGCTCTCGGCCAGCGAGTGGGCGCGCCTGGAGGATCCCGAGAGCGGCGAGGTCGCGTCCGAGGCCGTGACCCTGAGTGCCGTGGATACCGGCCAGCAGTGGCAGGGGCGGGTGCTGCGCAGCGAGCGACACCTCGACGAGGATCGCCAGCGCTCGTTGATCGTGGCGGTCGATGCGCCGCTGGCGCAGACGCCGGCGCTCATGCCGGGTACCTTCCTCGAGGTCAGCCTCGAGGGCCGCCGGGTCGATGGCCTGTGGCGGTTGCCGCCCTCGGCGCTGAGCCAGGCCGGCGAGATCTGGTATCTGACCGAGGACGATCATCTGGCCAGCGTCGCCGTGGCCCCGCTGTTCTCCGACCGCGATTACCTCTATGTGCGTCCGCCCGCCGAGCTGGCCGAGGGCACGCATCGCGTGGTGTCGCATCCCCTGAACAGCTACCTGCCGGGCATGGCGGTGACCCCGGTGGAGGCCGATGACAATGCGTGACAGCGGCCATTCCCGAGGCCCGATCGCCTGGTTCGCCGCCAACCCCATTGCCGCGAATCTGCTGATGGTGCTGGTCCTGGCGCTGGGCGTGATGAGCATGGGCGAGCTGCGCCGCGAGGCCTTTCCTAGCCTGGTGCCCGACGGCCTGACCATCAGCGTCGAGTACGACAGCGGCTCGGCGAAGCAGTCCGAGGAAGGGCTGGCGATCAAGATCGAGCAGGAGCTGGAGGACGTGGAGGGCATCGACACCGTCACCAGCAGCTCCACCGGCAGCGGCGTGACGGTGACGGTCGACATGGTCTCGGGCTATGACCTCGACACCCTGATGCGCGACGTCAAGAACCGCGTCGATGCCATCTCGACCTTCCCGACCGATGCCGACAACCCGGTGATCGAGAAGGATCGCCGCGAGGATCATGCGCTGTGGCTCCAGCTCCACGGCGATGCCGACCGCGAGACCCTGCAGACGCTGTCGATGCGGCTCAAGAAGCGGCTGCTGCGCGAGCCGGAGATCGGCGAGGTCAGCCTCTCCGGCTGGCAGGATCCGATGATGGTGGTGGATATCCGCGAAGGGGTGTTGCAGGCCTACGGGCTATCGCTCTCCGACGTCGAGGACGCGATCAACGATGGCTCCTCGAACGCCATGACGGCGACGCTGCGCAACGACGACCTCTACCTGCAGCTGAAGGCCTCGGAGCAGGCCTATCAGGCGCGCGACTTCGCCCGGCTGCCGCTGCTGACCACCGACAGCGGGCGTATCCTGCGCCTCGGCGAGGTCGCCGATGTCCGCGACACCTTCGACGACGAGGACCCGGTACTGTCACGCTTCGAGGGGCGCACCAGTATCGCCCTGCAGGTGGTGACCACCGGGCAGAGCGACATCGCCGATTCGGTGGCGGCGGCGCGGCGGGTGATCGAGGACTGGCGGGCCGACCCCAGCCTGCCTCACGACGTCGAGCTCGACACCTGGTTCGATCGCAGCCAGTCGATCCTCGAGCGGCTATCGCTGCTGGTGAACAACGCCATCACCGGCATCGTGCTGGTGTTCCTGCTGCTGGCGGTGTTCCTCAACCTGAGCGTGGCCTTCTGGGTGGCCATGGGGCTGCCGTTCATCTTCTTCGGTACCCTGTTCTTCATGGGCGACGGCCTGGCCGGGCTGACGCTCAACATGTTCACCACCTTCGGTTTCATCATGGCGCTGGGCATCGTGGTCGACGATGCCGTGGTGGTGGGGGAGAGCGTCTATGCCACGCGCCAGCGGCGAGGCGACAGCCTGGACAATACCATCCTCGGTACCCGGGTGGTGGCGGTGCCGACCCTGTTCGGCGTGGCCACCACGGTGGTGGCGTTCTTCGCGCTGTCGCGCATCAGCGGTCACCTGGGCCAGCTCTACGCCCAGTTCGCCACCGTGGTGGCGATCTGCCTGGTGCTCTCGGTGATCGAGTCGAAGTTGATCCTGCCCGCGCACCTGGCGCATGTGAACACGCGTCAGCGTCCGGCGCGCCGGACGCTGACGCGGGCCTGGCGGCGGGTGCAGTCCGCCGCCGATGGCGGGCTCGACTGGTTCGCCGAGCGCTGCTATCGCCCGCTGATCGATATCGCCCTGGTGCATCGCTACGCCGTGGTCACGCTGTTCGTCGCCCTGCTGGTGATGGTGCTGAGCATGCCGTTCACCGGCCTGCTGCGGATGAGCTTCTTCCCCGAGGTGCCGGGCGACACCGTCAACGCGTCTCTGACGATGCATGGCGATGCCAGCGTGGGTCTCACCCACCAGGCGCTGAACGATCTGGCCGACGAGGCCCGCGAGGCCGACCGCTCGCTCACCGGGGAGGGCGACAGCGGCATCGCCCATCTGCAGGTACTCTCGACCTCCGTGCAGCAGGGCTCGCTCACCGTCGAGCTGAGGAGCGATGCGTCCTATGACATCGCGACCTTCACGCGCCGCTGGCGCGAGCTTGCCGGCGTGCCCGAAGGGGCGCGTTCGCTGAGTATCCAGCACGTGCGCGAGATGGCCGAGGCGCTGCGTATCGAGCTGCGCGCCTCCGACGACGAGACCCTGGAGCGGGCCGGCGAGTCGCTCAAGCAAACGCTGACCGGCATCGCGGCGGTCAGCGGTATCGAGGACAACCTCGATCCCTCCCAGCCCCAGCTGCGGCTGGCGTTGAATGCCCAGGGACTGGCGCTGGGCATGACCACTGACGACCTGGCCTCCCAGGTGCGCCAGGCCTTCAGCGGCCGGGTGGTGCAGCGCTACCAGCGCGGCGACGACGAGATCGAGGTCAAGGTCCGCTACCCCGACGATGCGCGGCACAGCGTGGCCGACGTCATCGAATCGCAGGTGCGCACCCCCGACGGCGACGTGGTGCCGCTGGCCAGCGTGGCGACCCTGACCCAGGACATGACCCGCGACACCATCACCCGTATCGATGGCCAGCGCGCCGTCTACCTCAGCGCCGACGTCGACAAGGCGCTGCTGTCTTCCTCCGAGCTGGTGGCGCAGCTGCGCCGCGATGCGGTGCCCACGCTGGAGGCCCGGTATCCGGGGCTCGACATCCACTTCGCCGGCGAGGCCGAGCAGCAGGCCGAGACGCAGACCTCCATGCAGCACGTGTTCCTGGTGGCGATGCTGGCCATCTTCATGCTGCTGGCGATTCCGCTGCGTTCCTACGTGCAGCCGCTGCTGATCATGACCGCGATCCCCTTCGGCGTCGTCGGCGCGCTGCTGGGCCATTGGGTCAACGGCCTGGCGCTGGGGATCCTGTCGCTGAACGGGATCATCGCCCTGAGCGGGGTGGTGGTGAACGACAGCCTGCTGCTGGTCACTCGCTTCAACGCCCTGCGCCGCGAAGGCGTCGAGGTGCGCGAGGCGATCGGCCAGGCCGGTCGCGACCGCTTGCGGGCCGTGCTGCTGACCTCCGTCACCACCTTCGCCGGGCTGATGCCGCTGCTCGGCGAGACCTCGCGCCAGGCGCAGTTCCTGATCCCCGCCGCGGTGTCGCTCGCCTATGGCATCATGTTCGCCACCGTGATCACCCTGGTGCTGATCCCCAGCCTGCTGGTCGTGCAGCATGACATCGCCGACCGGCTGGCGTGGCTGAAGCGCCGCTGCTGGCCGTCGTCCGACGAGGAGGCGTCATGCTGAACGCGCTGCTGGTCGAGGACGACCTCGACCTGGCCGAGACGCTGATCGACTATCTGGCGCTGGAGGGCATTTGCTGTGACCACGCCGCCAACGGCGCGGCGGGGCTCGCGCTGGTCGAGCGACAGGCGTTCGATGTGGTGCTGCTCGACCTGCACCTGCCCAGGCTCGACGGCCTGCGCGTCTGCGAGCGGCTGCGCGAGGCCGGGCGCGATATCCCGGTGCTGATGCTCACCGCCCGCGACGGCCTCGACGACAAGCTCGCCGGCTTCGCGGCCGGCACCGACGACTATCTGGTCAAGCCCTTCGAGCTGCAGGAACTGGTGGTGCGCCTCCATGCGCTGGCCAAGCGCCGCAGTGGCCAGATGCAGTGCCTGCGCTGCGCCGACCTGGAGATGCATCTCGGCGAGCGGCGCGTGGTTCGCGCGGGGCGGTCGATCCATCTCTCGCCCACCGGCTGGCGGCTGCTCGAGGCGCTGCTGCGTGCCTCGCCGCACGTGGTAACGCGCGCGGCGCTGGAGAGCACGCTGTGGGGCGACGACGTGCCCGACAGCAACAGCCTCAAGGTCCATCTCTATCATCTGCGCCAGGCGGTGGATGCCCCCTTCACGACTCGCCTCATCCAGACGCTGCCCGGTCATGGGGTGGCGCTCAGGGCGTCGTCATGAGGCGGCTCGGCAGCCTCAGGGGGCAGCTGTTGCTGGGCGGACTGTCGCTGGGGCTGCTGCTGGTGGTCGGCTACTCGCTGCTCAGTGCCAACTACTTCCTGCGCGGCATGGACAACATCACCCTGGCCCACATGGCGCGGGTGGCCGACGGCTATGCCCGGCGGCTCGAGGGCGAACGGTCCCGCGGCCTCGAGGAAGTCGCCGGCTACCAGCTGAGCGGTCGCTGGCAGGCCATGCCCGAGGCGGTGCGCCAGGCCTTCGATGGGGTGCCGAGCGAGCCCGGGCGCCTCTACAAGGGCCGCGATGACGGGCCGTCGGAGCGGCCGACCTTCTATTTCGCCATGCATCATCCGACGGCCTCCGGCTCGCTCTATGTGGTGGACGCGGTGGTTCCGCCCCCCGAGCCGGGCATGGCCGACGCGGGCATACCGCCGCCGCGCGATGCCCTGAACAGCCTGATGACGCTGCTGGGGCTGGGCGTGGCCATCGCCGTGGGGCTGCTGGTGGCGCTGCTGTGGTGGCTGCGCCATGTGTCGCGCCCGGTACAGGCGCTAGGCCACTGGGCGCGCGGCCTGGATGCCCGGCGCCTGCAGGAACCGACCCCGGACTTCGGCTATCCCGAGCTCAACGAGCTGGCCGCGCTGCTGCGCGGTGGCCTGCAATCGGCCCACGACGGCCTGGCGCGGGAGCAGCGCTTCCTGGCACACGCCAGCCACGAGCTGCGCACGCCGATCACCGTGCTGCGCCACAACCTGGAGCTGCTGCGGCGCTTCCAGCAGACCCATGACGAGACCTGGAGCCCGCGCCATCGTCAGGTGTTCGCGCGCATGGAGCGGGCCGGCACCACCATGAAACACCTCACCGAGACCCTGCTGTGGCTGAGCCGCGAGGAGGGCGCGGCGCCGCCCGATGTCAACGTCGACCTCGCGGCACTGCTCGAGGGGCAGGTCGCCGAGCTGGAGTATCTGCTGCGCGACAAGGCGGTCGCGGTCGAGCTCGACACCGAATTCTGCCGCGTGAGCCTGCCGGAGGCCCCGGCCCGGATCGTGCTGGGCAACCTGATCCGCAACGCCTTCGTGCACACCTGGGAGGGGCGGGTGGTGATTCGCCAGCGCGGCGCTGAGGTGCAGATCGACAATCATCGGCTGCCGTCGACTGCGGCCGAGGCCGGCGAGACGGCCGGGGAAAGCGGGTTCGGCCTGGGGCTGCAGCTGACCGCTCAGCTGACGGAGCGGCTGGGCTGGCCCTACGAGAACCTGGCCGATGCGACGGGCCATCGCGTGCGGGTGGTGTTCGAGGCGCGGGACGCCGGGCCGATGGGGCAGGGCGGCGCCTCATGAAAAAGGCCGCGCCGGAACACCGACGCGGCCCTCGTGTACCACAGCAGCCACTCAGCCGCGGCTGGTGACTTCCAGCAGGTGATAGCCGAACTGGGTCTTCACCGGGCCCTGGACCTGGTTCAGGTCGGCGGAGAACACCACCTTGTCGAACTCCGGCACCATCTGGCCGGGGCCGAAGCTGCCGAGCTCGCCGCCCTGGCGGCCGGACGGGCACTGGGAGTGTTCACGGGCGACCTCGGCGAAGTCGCGGCCGCCTTCGATCTCGGCCTTGAGGGCCAGGCACTGTTCTTCGCTGGGGACGAGGATATGGCGAGCGGTGGCCTGAGTCATGGGAATCTCCTTCGCGGATGGGATAGGCTCTGAACGAGCGGGGAGAATAGCACGCCGCCTGGCTGGCGGGGCCACGTTCTGCACCATATGCTCAGCACGAGGCATCGTCATCTCTTCAGGAGGCCGCGTCCATGAGCACCCAGATTCAGGATACCGAGCCGGCATCGTCGCTGGACTGCCCGGTCGTCGACGGCAAGCGCCAGATCCAGCACGTGTCGCCGCGCACCGCCGATGTGGGCGGCATTCCGGTCAATCGGGTGCTGCCGTCCCGGCATCGCCGCCTGATCGGCGCCTGGTGCTTCCTCGATCATGCCGGCCCCAGCGTCTTCAAGGGAGACGCCGACGGCCTGCGGGTCGGTCCCCATCCGCACATCGGCCTGCAGACCTTCACCTGGATGATCGAGGGCGAGGTGCTGCACCGCGACAGCCTCGGCAACCATCAGGTGATCCGCCCCGGCCAGGTCAACCTGATGACCGCCGGGCGCGGCATCAGCCACACCGAGGAGTCGGTGCCCGGCGAGACCCGCCTGCATGCCGCCCAGCTGTGGATCGCCCTGCCCGAGGCCGACCGACGCACCGACCCGCGCTTCGATCACTATCCGACCCTGCCGGCCTGGGAGGCGCAGGGCGCCGACGTCACCCTGCTGATCGGCGAGTTCGCCGGCCGCCGCGCGCCGACGCTGGCCTTTTCCGAGCTGGTCGGGCTGGACCTGGCCTGCCGGAAGGCGAGCGACGTCGAGCTCCCTCTCCGCCGGGACTTCGAGTATGGCGTGCTGTCGCTGGAAGGGGAGATCGGCGTCGAAGGGGAGGCGTTCGCGCCCAACGAGCTGGCCTACCTGGGGCGTGGACGCGACGCCGTCAGCCTGTCACTGCCCGCCGGCGGCCGTGCCCTCTTGGTCGGCGGCGAGCCGCTGGGCGAAGAGATCCTGATCTGGTGGAACTTCGTCGGCCACGGCAAGGCCGAGATCGCCGAGGCCCAGCGCGACTGGGAGGCGGGCGCCGAGCGCTTCGGTCGCATTCCCGACGACGACGGCGACCGCCTGATGCCGCCGCCGCTGCCCTGGAAGGTGTGACGCTTAACCTCAGCCGGGATCGATGGTCAGCAGCAGCCGTGGCTGCCCCTCCGCCAGGACCGGACTGCGGTGCACCAGGCCGTGCGACTCGTTGCCGATCCAGCCGCTGCCCTTGAGCAGCGCCACATCGCCGGATTCCAGCCGGCGGATGGCGCCGTCGTCGCGCACGATCTCCGGCTTGGCGGCGTTCGGCGCCCCGAGCCCGGCGCGATTCACCGCCGCTTCCGGCAGCCATTCGCTGCCCGGGCCCAGATAGGTCGTGACCATCCTCACCGGCAGATTGTCGCAGTGGAAGCGCGGGCACATGGGCGCGTCCAGCAGCCGCAATCGCAGGCCCACCGTGTCGGTATCGAACAGGAAGGCCATGGCCTCGGCCAGGATCACGACGTCCTCCACCAGGGCGACGGACGCCGCGGGCGCGGCCAGGGTCTCGAACAGCGCGGTGCGCAGCTCGACGCCGGGCGCACCGCGCCAGTTGAACGACAGCGGACGCCCGGCTTCCGCCTGGGCCAGGGCGCCGGCCAGCAGGTCGCTGCCGACCGGGCGACGCATCACGGCCAGCGTGATGGCGTCCTCGAAGATGCGCGGCAGCACCTCGATGCCGCCGCCCTCCGCCCAGTGAGGCGTCGAGAGCGGGCGTGGCGCCAGGGCGGTGGCGTCGGGGCAGGGCAGGGGCGCGGGAAATAGCGAGGATGGCGGCATGGGCATCTCCGTCGTGAAGCGGCTCGGGGCTCGGGTCTTCTTGCCGGTTTGTTATGTTATAACGTATCCTGTATGGCCTGGAAAGCCACGCTCTCCCAGGAGCGGGCGACGACCGTGGCCATCAGGCAACAAGGAGACATCGATGAGCGAGCCTCATCCCCTGCCCGTGACCGTGCTGTCCGGGTTTCTGGGCGCCGGCAAGACGACGCTGCTCAACCATATCCTGGCCAATCGCGAGGGGCGTCGGGTGGCGGTCATCGTCAACGACATGAGCGAGGTCAACATCGACGCGGCCCTGCTGCGGCAGGACGAGAGCAGCGGCGAGCCGGTCCCCGACATCGCGGTCAACCGCGCCGAGCAGCGCCTGGTCGAGATGAGCAACGGCTGCATCTGCTGCACGCTGCGCGAGGACCTGCTGATCGAGGTGGCACGCCTGGCCCGCGAGGAACGCTTCGACCAGCTGGTCATCGAGTCCACGGGCATCTCCGAGCCGCTGCCGGTGGCCGAGACCTTCACCTTCGAGGACGAGAACGGCGAGAGCCTGTCGCGACTGGCGCGCCTGGATACCCTGGTCACCGTGGTCGACGGCGCCAACTTCCTTGCCCAGTACCGCGAGGCCCAGACGCTGGCCGAGGCCGGTGAGAGCCTGGGCGAGGACGACGAGCGCAACGTCGCCGACCTGCTGGTCGACCAGATCGAGTTCTGCGATGTGCTGCTGATCAGCAAGGCCGACCTGATCGACGAGCGGCAGCGCGCCGAGCTCGAGGCGGTGCTGCGAAGCCTCAATCCCGAGGCGCGGATCCTGGCCATGTCCCAGGGGGCGGTCCCGCTGGAAGAGGTGCTGGATACCGGCCGTTTCAGCTTCGAGCGGGCCCAGCGGGCACCGGGCTGGCTCCGGGAGATGCGGGGCGAGCACGTGCCGGAAACCGAGGAATACGGCATCGCCAGCTTCGCCTATCGGGCGCGGCGGCCCTTCCATCCGCAGAAGTTCCATGAGCTGCTGAATGCCGACTGGTTCGGCGAGCGGTTGCTGCGCTCCAAGGGCTTCTTCTGGCTGGCCTCGCGCCCGCGCCTCGCCGGCCAGTGGAGCCAGGCCGGCGGCATCGCCCACTACGGCTTCGCCGGCCTGTTCTGGAAGGCCGTGCCCGAGGTCGACTGGCCGACGGATCCCGGCTACCTCGAGGCGATCGATCAGGTCTGGGAGGAGCCCTTCGGCGACATGCGCCAGGAGCTGGTGTTCATCGGCCAGGGCATGGACGAGACGCGCATGCGCGAGGCCCTGGACGGCTGCCTGCTCGATGATGAGACCCTGCTGGCCGGTCACGACGTCTGGCGCGCGTTGCCCGATCCCTTCGCCGACTTCGCGCCCGCCAAGCTCGACGCCGAGGAGGCCTGATGACAACGCCGCTGATGGATATCGCCGATGGTACCGCCGATCAGCCGGGACGCCTGTCCTGGGTCGGCATGGAAGGCATCGATCTGCCGCTGACGCTGGCGGGCCGACCGGTCCAGGCACGCGCTCATGCCGGCGTCAGCCTGGACGCCGCCGAGGCGCGTGGCATTCACATGTCGCGGCTCTACCTGGCCCTCGAGCATCTGGTCGACCGGGAGATCACCCCCGGGCGGCTCCAGGAGGTGCTGGCCAACTTCCTCGACAGCCATCACGGGCTCTCGCGCGAGGCCTTCCTCGATCTGGAAGGCGAGGCCATGCTGCGCCGGCCGGCGCTGGTCAGCCCGCTGGCGGGGTGGAAGGCCTATCCCTTCGCGCTGCGCGGCCGGCTCGGGCCGGACGGCTTCGCGCTGAGGCTGTCGCTCGAGATCGGCTACTCCTCGACCTGCCCCTGCTCGGCGGGGCTGGCGCGGCAGCTGATCCAGGAGCAGTTCGACCGCGACTTCGAGGACGAGACGGCACTCGACCGCGAGGCGGTGCGCCGCTGGCTCGGCAGCGAGCAGGGCATCGTCGCCACGCCGCACAGTCAGCGCAGCCGCGCGCATCTCGAGCTGAGGCTGGATGACGGGGGCGAGACTCTGCCGCTGGTCGAGGTCGTCGAGCGGGCGGAAGCCAGCCTCGGCACCGCGCTGCAGACGGCGGTCAAGCGCGTCGACGAGCAGGCCTTCGCCCTGGCCAACGGTCAGAACCTGATGTTCTGCGAGGACGCCGCCCGACGGCTGGACCGGGCCCTGCGCGAGCAGCCCGGTGTGGCCGGCTTTCGCCTGCGGGTGGTGCACGCCGAGAGCCTGCACGCCCACGACGCCGTGGCGCGCAGCCAGTGGAACTGGCCCGAGGCCGACAGCTGAGGCCCTTCCCGCGGGGCGGGCCTAGCGCTCGGAGCGTGCCGGCCGGGAGCGGACGCGACACGCACCGGCCAGGCTCGTGCACAGAAACAGCAGCGTGGCGATGCAGACGATGGTGGGGCCGGTAGGGGTATCGAACCGATAGGCGGCCACGAGGCCGCCGTTGGCCGAGAGGACGCCGATCGCCGCCGCGGCCATCGCCATGCGCTCCGGCGTGCGGCTGAACGGTCGGGCGGTGGCCGCGGGAATGATCAGCAGCGCCGCGATCAGCAGCACGCCCACCACCTTGATGGCGACGGCTACCACCAGCGCCAGCGACAGCGTCAGCACCAGCTGCTCGCGCTTCGGGTTGATCCCGGCGGCATGGGCGAGGTCCGGGTTCAGGGTCGAGGTCAAAAGCGCCGGCCAGCGCCAGCTGAGCAGGCCCAGCACCATCAGCGCACCGCCCCAGATGATGGCGAGATCCTGACGGCTCACGGCGAGGATGTCGCCGACCAGGTAGCCCATCAGGTCGATGCGCACGCCAGAGACGAAGGACACCGCCACCAGCCCGAAGGCCAGTGCCGCGTGAGCGGTGACGCCGAGCAGCGTATCCATGGCATAGCCCCGTCCGCTCAGCAGCGACACGGCCAGCGCCATCAGCAGCGAGACCGCCAGCACCCCGGCGAACAGGGAGGTGGACAGGACCAGGGAAAGGGCGACGCCGAGGATGGCCGCGTGGGCGGTGGCATCGCCGAAATAGGCCATGCGCCGCCACACCACGAAGCAGCCGAGCGGTGCGGCCGCCAGGGCGACGCCGGTGCCGCCGAGGGCGGCGCGAACGAGGAAGTCATCGAGCATCATCAGGAAAGCGCCTCCTCGGGCGCGTGATCGTGGCGATAGAAGGCGACGGCATCGCGCTCGTCGACGCCGAGCAGGTCGCGATAGGCCGATGAGCCGGCCACCGTGTCGGGCGGTCCCTGACAGCAGATCCGGCCGTTCAGGCACACCACGCGGTCCGATGCACGCATGACCACATGCAGCTCATGGCTGACCATCAGCACTCCGCAGCCCAGCTCCCGTTTCACCCGGGCGAGCTGGCGGTAGAACTCCGCGGTGCCGCGGTGATCGAGCCCCTGATTGGCCTCGTCGAGAATCAGCAGGTCCGGGGAGGTCAGCAGGGCACGGGCCAGCAGCACGCGCTGGAACTGACCGCCCGAGAGGCCGGCCATCTGCCTGTCGGCAAGCCCGGCCGCATCGGCCTGCTCCAGTGCGCGCCGCACGGCGTCGCTGGAGTGGCGCTGGGGCAGGGCCATGAAGCGAGCCACGGTCATGGGCAGGGTGGGATCGATGTGCAGCCGCTGTGGCACATAGCCGATGGACAGCGAGGCATCGTGAGACACCCGTCCCTGGCTGGGGGCCAGGGCGCCGATGATCACGCGCAGCAGGGTGGTCTTCCCTGAGCCGTTCGGCCCGACGATGGTGACCAGCTCGTTCTGTTCCAGGGACAGGTCGATGCCTTCCAGGATGATATTGCCACGTCGGGTGACGCCGACGTCGCTCAGAGTCAGTAGCGGCATGGGGGGCTCCAGCAGGGCGTCGTCGCTCTGGCACAGGCCGAATCGATTCGGGGCTTGCTAAAAATGTTATGATATAACATTTTATTCGGGGTCCGAAAGAGCCCCTCACCAGGAGACCCTCCCATGCCCCTGAAGCCCCGTTCATTATTGCTCTCGTTGCTGGCCGTTCCGGGCCTTGCGGCGGCCGATGTCCCGCGTGTCGCGGTGGACATTCCCCCCGTTCAGTCGCTTGCCGCCCAGGTCATGGGCGACCTCGGAACGCCGGCGCTGGTCATCCAGCCCGGCGCGTCCCCTCATGGCTATTCCCTGCGGCCCTCGGAAGCCGCGACGCTCGACCGGGCCGACGTGGTGTTCTGGGTCGGCGATGCGTTGACGCCCTGGCTGGCGAACTCGTTGAGCAGCCTGGCCGCCGACGCGACCACGGTCGAGCTGCTGGATGCCCCCGGGCTGGTGCGCCATGACGTCCGCGAGGGCGCGACCTTCGCCGCCCATGACCATGATCATAGCGAGGATCATGCTCACGACCACGACCACGACCACGACCACGACCACGACCACGACCACGACCACGACCACGACCACGACCACGACCACGACCACGACCACGCGGACACGCATGAGGCCGCCCATCAGCACCACCATGACGGTCTGGATCCGCACGCCTGGCTGGATCCGCGCAATGCCCAGGCGTGGTTGACGCTCATGGCCGATACGCTGGCCGAGGCGGATCCCGAACATGCCGAGACCTATCGCGACAATGCGCAGGAGGCACGGGCGGCGCTGGATGACCTGATCGCGGACGTGGAGCGGCGCCTCGAGGCGGCCGGCGAGCCACGCTTCATCGTCTTCCACGATGCCTATCAGTACTTCGAACGCCGCTTCGGCGTGCCGGCGGCCGGGGCGATCTCGCTGGGAGATGCCTCGGACCCGAGCCCGGCCCGGATTCGCCGCGTGCAGGAGCAGGTCTCGGCGCTCGATGTGCAGTGCGTGTTTACCGAACCGCAGTTCAATCCGGACCTGGTGCGCAGCGTGTTCGGGGATCTGCCCGTCGATACCTCGGAGAGCATCGATCCGCTGGGCATCGGCCACGAGCCGGGCCCGGGCCTCTATGCCGGCGTCATCGAGGACCTGGCCGATGGTCTGTCGCGGTGTGCGGCGCCCTGACCCGCGTGGCCTGGCGTTCGGGGGGGGAGCGGTCGGCGCGTCAGCCGCACGCGGCCAAACGCCCCCGCTCGATGCGGCGACGCGACGTAGGTGACGCGACGTAGGCGACACCGGTCCGGGTTGGCATTGAGCCACGCGGGCTCCCATAGGCCGGGCCTGCCCGGCCGATGGCCGTTCCGGGCGTCATCTTCGATCAGGTGTCGACTAGTCTGGAGGGCAGGGTTGAATACCAGAGCTGAATGCCAGAGCTGAATGTCCAAGGAGCGACACCATGCAACTCGAGGGGTCCTGTCACTGCGGCGCGATCCGCTTCCGCGTGCAAGCGCCGCATCCCTATCCGTTCAATCGCTGCTACTGCTCGATCTGCCGCAAGACCGCGGGCGGGGGCGGCTACGCCATCAATCTCGGCGCGCTGGCCGAGACGCTTGAGGTCGAGGGAGCCGAGCACGAGACGGTCTATCACGCCGTGATCGACGGCGAGCAAAGCCCGGGCGAGCGGCACTTCTGCTCACGCTGCGGCAGCGCGCTGTGGGTGTTCGATCCGCGCTGGCCCGAGCTCGTCCATCCCTTCGCCTCGGCGATCGACGGCGACCTGCCACTGCCGCCCGAACGCGTGCACCTGATGCTTGGCAGCAGTGCGAGCTGGGTGGAGATCGAGGCGGGGCCCGATGATCGCTGCTTCGACGGCTATCCGGACGAGAGCCTCGCCGACTGGCATCGGCGACTGGGGCTGGAGCGCTGAATGCCGCGCCACGGTGAGGAGAGCGGCGCGCGGCAACGCCGCTGACGCCTGCGACAACACCACGTGCGGCGGGCCGAGGCCCGCCGCACCTGGTCTATCGTGCCGATGTCGCCCCGAGGGCGGGCCTCCGTCAGTGGAAGACGCTGAAGCTGTCGGCGTTGAGCCACAGGTGCGTGAGCACGCTGGCCACGTAGCCCAGGGCGATGACCGGTGCCCAGCGCATGTGGGCGGCGAAGGTGTAGATGCCGCGGGCCTGGCCCATCAGCGCCACCCCGGCGGCGGAGCCCACCGAGAGCAGGCTGCCGCCCACGCCGGCGGTCAGGGTGATCAGCAGCCAGTTGCCCATCGACATGTCGGGGTCCATGGAGATCACCGCGAACATCACCGGGATGTTGTCGACCACCGCCGAGATCACGCCCAGCACCACGTTGGCCCAGGTCGGGTCCCAGCCGGCGTAGAGGGCATCGGACAGCAGGCCCAGATAGCCCATGAAGCCCAGGCCGCCGACGCACATCACCACGCCGTAGAAGAACAGCAGGGTATCCCACTCCGAGCGGGCGATCCGGGTGAAGACGTCGAACGGCACCACGCTGCCCAGCGACTCGAGCTTGCGCCAGTCGCCGCGCTGGCTGTAGCGGGTGCGCTTGCGTTCCAGCGAACGCGGCAGGCTGCGACGCAGGTAGTAGCCGAAGAACTGCAGGTAACCGAGCCCGGTCATCATGCCCAGCACCGGCGGCAGATGCAGCAGGGTGTGGCACAGCACCGAGATCACCACGGTCAGCAGGAACAGGCAGACGATGCGCCGCGCGCCGCGCTTGAGCCAGATGTGCTCCTCCAGCGGGCTCGGCTTCTCGTTCTGGATGAACAGGCTCATCATCATCGCCGGAATCAGGAAGTTCACCAGCGACGGCACCAGCAGGGCGAAGAACTCCTGGAACTCGACGAGCTTGGCCTGCCAGACCATCAGCGTGGTGATGTCGCCGAAGGGGCTGAAGGCGCCGCCGGCGTTGGAGGCCACCACGATGTTGATGCAGGCCAGGTTGATGAAGGCCTTGTCGCCCTCGGCGACCTTGGTGACCACGGCGCACATCAGCAGCGCCGTGGTCAGGTTGTCGGCCACCGGCGAGATCACGAACGACAGCAGGCCGGTCATCCAGAACAGGGTGCGGTAGCTGAAGCCCTTCTCGACCATCCAGGCGCGCAGCTTGTCGAACACGCGGCGCTCTTCCATGGCGTTGACATAGGTCATCGCCACCAGCAGGAACAGCAGCAGCTCGGTGTATTCCAGCAGGGTTTCCTTGAAGGCGTGTTCGGCGGCATCCGGCAGGCCTTCCTGGACGTAGACCCAACCGATCAACGTCCAGATAAGGCCAGCCGCGACCAGCACGGGCTTCGACTTGCGCATGTGCAGCTTTTCCTCGGCCATGACCAGCGCATAGGCGAGGATGAACAGCGTGACGGCAATGAAGCCGCTCAGCGTATAGGTCAGATCGAGCTCACCGGCGCCGGCGGCCAGCACCTGGGGGCTGAACAGCAGCAGTGCCGCGAGCACGAGAAAACCTGGCCACCGGTCGTGTTGCCGGGGCCAGTGTTGCGGTCGACATCTTGTCAGCATGGCGAATGCATCCTGGGATTGGAGGGAGGAGGGAAAAAATCGCGCGTAATTCTACTACAAGGGCCGTCGTATCACTATGTGCCGGCGGCCCGTAGAGCGTGCTCATGGCATCGACGTTAGGTGAATGCCGAGCGCGGAATGAGGGTGAGACGGTCCCTTGGCGTGGGCCATAGCCTGTCGGTCCAGGCTTAAGGGATTATTAAGAAACGTCGGCCGAGTCGCTCTGCCCGCTCGCGCTCGCGATGCGAGGGGGGCGGCGTTATCCTGTGCGGACTCACGTGTCGCATCCATTCCAGGGCAAGGAGCCTCGCCATGACGTCGCATCCGCAAGAGGGCATTCCGGTCGGTATCAGTGCCTGCCTGACCGGCCAGGAAGTGCGCTACAACGGCGGTCACAAGCGATCCCGCTACTGCCTGCAGGTGCTGGCGGAGCGCTTCGCGTTCGAGCCCTTCTGTCCGGAGCTGGCCGCCGGCCTGGGCGTGCCTCGGGAGCCGATTCGCCTGGTCGGCAAGACCGGCGAGACGCCCCGGGTCAAGGGCAGCGTCGATGAGTCGCTGGACGTCACCGAGCGCCTGGAGGAGGTCAGCGCGTCCTTCATCGAGGCGCACCGACACCTGCGCGGCTTCGTGCTGATGAAGGGCTCGCCCAGCTGCGGCCTCGAACGGGTCAAGGTCTACCATCCCAACGGCATGCCCAGTCATGCCGATTCCGGCGCCTTCGTGCGCGCCATGCGTCGCGACTATCCCGAGCTGCCGCTGGAGGAGGAGGCACGGCTCAACGACCCGGTGCTGCGCGAGAACTTCATCACCCGCGTCTACGCCCTGGACGACTGGAAGCGCAACGTCGAGCCGGTTCCCAGCCGTCACGCCCTGATCCAGTTTCACAGCCGCCAGAAGTTCCTGCTGATGGCCCACCGGGTCGAGACCTACCGCGAGCTGGGGCGCTATCTGGGCGAGGCCCACGACGTGCCGCTGGAAGACGCCATGACCCACTATCTCCAGCGCTTCATGGCGGCGCTGTCGCGGCCGGCCACCCGCAAGTCCCACGCCAATGCGCTGATGCACGTGATGGGCTATCTCAAGCGTGCGCTGGATGGCGATACCCGCCAGGATCTGCTGGCCGCGGTGGAGGAGTATCGTCTGGAGCAGGTGCCGTTGGCGGTGCCGATGCGGTTGCTCAACCACTATATCCAGCGCCACGGGTCCGACTACATTCGCGCCCAGTCCTATCTCCACCCGCATCCCTACGAGCTCGGCCTGCGCAATGCCATCTGAGCCGGCCCTGGAAGCACGCTTCACGGCGCTGACACGGCTGCTCGCCGAGGCGCAGGCGCTGTGGCGGCCGCTGCCGTTTCAGCGTCGCGAGGTGCCCTGGGGCGAGCGCGCCCCCGGGCTCGCCGAGGCACTGATGGCGCTGTCCGACGACGAGACCGACCGCCTCCAGGCAAGCCCCTTCGACGCCTCGCCGCTGGCGGCCTGGCTGCCGGTCGACGCCTTGGCCGAGGCGGTCGAGCTGCCGCGACTGGCCTCGGACGACACGGCGTTGCCGGACGCCTGGGGCGAGGGCATCGGCGCGCGCAAGTGGCGTCAGATCCAGGCCTTCGCCGGCTGCGTGGCACCGGACGACGAGGCGTCGCTGCTGGAGTGGTGTGCCGGCAAGGGTCATCTGTCGCGGACCCTGGCCCGGCGGGACGGCCGGCCGGTCACCGGTTTGGAGTGGCAGGCGTCGCTGTGCGAGGCGGGGCAGGCGCTGGCCGAGCGGCAGGGGCAGCCGGTGCGGCTGCATCGTCAGGACGTGATGGCCGAGGACGCCGGCGACTGGTTGGCCCCCGGACGGCGCGTGGCGGCGCTGCACGCCTGCGGCGACCTGCACGCCCGGCTGCTCGAGCTGGTCGCCGAGCGCGGCGCGGCGGTGACGCTGTCGCCCTGCTGCTATCACCGCACCGAGGCCGTCGACTACCGCGCGCTGTCGGCCCGGGGGCGGGCGCTGATGGCCGAACACGGCCTGACCCTGTCGCGGGAGGATCTGGCCATGGCGGTCCAGGAGACGGTCACGGCACCGCAGGGCGTGCGGCGTCATCGTCGGCGCGCCAACGCCTGGCGACAGGGCTTCGACCGCCTGCAGCGCGAGGTCCGCGGCCGCGATGAATACCTTCCCGTACCCAGTTGCGCCTACGGCAGGCTTCCCGACGACTTCGCCGGCTTCTGCCGCTGGGCGGCCGACAGCAAGGGTGTCACACTGCCCGACGTGGTGGACTGGGCGTCCTTCGAGGCCGCCGGCTGGCAACGCCAGACCGAGGTCGAACGCCTGGAGCTGGTGCGGCATCTGTTTCGTCGGCCGCTCGAGGTCTGGCTGGTGCTCGACCGTGCCTGGCGACTGGTCGAAGCCGGGCAGCGGGTGCGCCTCGGGACCTTCTGCGAACGCGAGCTGACGCCGCGCAACCTGCTGCTCGAGACGTGCTGAGTCGTCGAGCCTCGGGCTGTGAACCACGAGAACCCATCGACCCGCCGTGAATAACATCGAGACCGACAAGAAAGCCAAGACCGACGAGGAAGTTCTCATGTCCGATCACTCCTTTCTGATCCGCCCGCTTCAGATGAGCGACAAGCCGGAATGGGCACGCCTGTGGCAGGACTATCTCGCCTTCTACGACACCGAACTTCCCGAGGCCGTCTACGATCACACCTTCGAGCGGCTGCTGGCGCTGGGGGAGAGCGAGCCCAGCGGTTTCGTGGCGGAAGTGATGGATGCCACGGGCAGCGAGACGCCCGTGCTCGCGGGGCTCGTGCATTATCTCTATCACGCGCACTGCTGGAAGCTGGGGCCCGTCTGCTATCTCCAGGACCTGTTCGTCGACCCTTGCCATCGCGGCCGGGGAGCGGGCCGCCAGCTGATCGAGCGCACCTGTCACCAGGCCGGCGAGGACGGCGTCACGGACATCTACTGGATGACCCAGGAATTCAACGAGCCGGCACGCCGTCTCTATGACCGGGTCGGTGCGCTGACGCCCTTCATCAAGTACGTCCGCAGCGCCTGAGCGAGCGCGCTGCCCGAGCCAACGTGAATCGGCCACGCCCCTTGGGGGCGTGGCCGATTGTCGTGTCGCGCGAGCCGACTCAGTGGGGGCGACTGAAGGCGCCGTGTGGGCTGTCGGCCATCAGGCGGTCGAACGCGTTGCCGCTCATGTGCACCAGCGTCTCGTGGTCGCCGGCATCGAAGTAGATGTCGGGCTGGTGACGAAGCTGGTCATCGAGATAGACCTTCAGGCCGTAGGCCTGACCCACGGCGATGGCCGCGCCGGGGTCGCAGTCGTCGAACTCGCGCTGGATCTCCTCCTCGGAGGCGAGTTCGAGGTGCTCGTGGAACAACCGTGAGAGTTTGTCCAGGTCCGCATCCCGGGTGCTGGGCACCACGGCGACGCGATATCCCTGATCGCCGTGCAGCATGACGGCCTTGGCCATCTGGTTGCCGCCGACGTGGGACATCTCGGCGATGCGGCTGGTGGAAACCGCGTGTGGGTGGGTGACCTCCTCGTACTCGATGTCGCAGGCGCGGAGGTACTCCCTGATCGTCATCGGCATGGCCATGACGTGCACTCCTTCGGCCTCGCAGGCCGAGCCATCGATTGCCGCGCCTCCCTGCCTGGCAGGCGTGTCTTCCTGACTTCAAGCATAGTCCGTCGCGTCCGGATCATCCCGCGGAGGGCGGCTGGCGGGGGCGACCATTGAGGGTGGCCATGATGCGCCGGCGGCCACCGTGGTCGCGATGTTCGCCGAGATAGAGCCCCTGCCAGGTGCCCAGCGCCAGTCGACCGTCGCGCACCGCCAGGGTCAGCTGGGTGCCGAGCAGGCTGGCCGCCACGTGAGCGGGCATGTCGTCCGGCCCCTCGATGGTGTGCCTGAAATAGGGCAGATCGCCCGGTACCAGGTCGCGCAGGAAGGCGTCCAGGTCGTGGCGCACGTCCGGGTCGGCGTTCTCGTTGAGGGTCAGCGAGGCCGAGGTGTGCAGCAGCTGAAGATGCAGCAGGCCGACCTCGAGCTCCCCCAGGCCGGGCAGGGCGTGCGTGATCTCGTCGGTGATCAGGTGGAAGCCCCGTTCGCGCGGGGCGAGGCGAATTTCCTGCTGGTCCCAGGACATGATGATCTCCCTTGGCGTGGCGGGCGCTCAGGATAGGCGAGGGTGACGCGCGTCGTCATCCCGAGGCATCGCCTCAGTCGTTGCCGGTTTCGCCAAGCAGCGCCGCGCGGAAGAGTTCGCCGATGCGCTCGCGGGTCCTGGCGTACCAGGCGTCATCCTTGATCACCGCGCCGCCGGCGTTGAGCGGATGGGTGGGCAGATGCAAGCGCATGTCGATGCCGCTGTCGGCATGGGTGGTGACCCCCTGCATGGCGCTGTGGCGTGACGGCCCGTAGGGAATGTGGCGCGTCAGCGCCGCCTGGCGCTCGCTGGCGGTGGCGAAGCGGATGAAGCGCCGTGCCGCCTCGGCGTGTTGAGCGTGGCGGGGAATCGCCCATACCTCATGCTCCTGGACCTGGCCGTCCCAGAGGATGGCGATCGGCGCGTCGCGGTGGGCCATGGCGTCGAAGAAGCGCCCGTTGTAGCCGGACGCCATGGTCACCTCGCCGTCGAGCAGCAGCTCGACCGGCGTGCTGCCGGTTTCCCACCAGCGCAGGTCCTCGAGCCCTGCCAGCCGGGCGAAGGCCAGTGACAGGCCGCGACGGGTGCTGAGCAGCCGGTACAGCGCCTCGCGGGGCACGCCGTAGGACAGCAGCGCCCATTCGAGGTTGACCGAGGGCGTGCGCTGCAGCGCGCGAGGGCCGGGGAAGCGCCGCTGGTCGAACAGGTCGGCGATCTCGGTGGGGCGCCGGCCGGGGAAAGCGTCGGTGCGATAGGCGACCACGGTGGCGAACACCGAGTGGGTCAGGCTGCAGTCGCCGAAGGCGCCGTCGACGAAATCGCGCTCGGCGGGCGTGCCGTCCGGCGCCGGGGCGGCGAGACCGGCCGGCAGCGGCTCGAGCAGCCCCGCCTCGCAGGCCGCCATGGCCTCGCTGCGGGTCATGTCGATGAGGTCCCAGGGCACGTCCCGCTCGGCCACCGCGCGGCGCAGCGCCGCCAGCCCGCCGTCGTAGCGCGCCACCGCGACCGGGATGCCGGTGGCCTCGGTGAAGGGGGCGAACAGCGCGCGCCGCTGGGCGCGCTCGTAGGCGCCGCCCCAGCTCAGCACCGTCAGCGGCCCGGTGCCGGTCGCAGGGCTTGTCTGACCCGTCTGACCCGACGCCATGCCCCCGGCGGCGAGGCCCGACAGCAGCGCCATCACGGCCCATAGTCGCCTAGCCCGCACCGTGCTCCTCCTTTCTGAGTTCGTCGCCGTAGCGCAGGAAGGCGCGGGCGATGCTCGACTCATAGACCACGCCATGGAAGGTATCGTCCTCGTCGACCACGGCGATGGCCTCGCCGGTCATATCCTGCAGCTGGCGCATGGCGACCCAGACCGAGGCCTCGGGGCCCAGCACCGGGCGCGGCGTGGCCGGGCAGTCGGCGATCGGGGCGTCCCCCCGGTCCTGCTCGCGCATCACTTCCAGGTCGGCCAGCGTCAGGCTGCCGCGGTAGCGGCCGTCGGCGTCGACCCGATAGGCCTCGCCGTGGCCCGCCTGGCTCAGCGCGTGGATGGCCGCCGCGACCGTGGTCTCGGGGCGCAGCGTCACGCCCTCCTGGCTGAGCAGGTCGCCCAGCCGGGCGTCCTCCAGCACCGCCCGGCCGCGGCCCGAGGACAGGTCCAGCCCCCGGGCCAACAGCTGGATGTCGAACAGCGAACGGCCGAACAGCTGGGCGGCGATGGGGCTAGCCAGGGTCACGCTGGCCAGCGCCGCCGTGGTCAGCGCGTAGCTGCCGGTGAGTTCGAAGACGATCAGCAGGCTGGTCAGCGGCGCGCCGATCACCGGCGCGGTGACCGCTACCATGCCGCAGATGGCGTAGAAGACGAAGGTGTCCTGGGCGCCCCCGGTCAGGCCCACCAGGGTGCCGCACAGCGCCCCGAACAGGGTGCCGATCACCAGCGCCGGGCTGAACACGCCGCCGCCGAAGCCCATTCCCAGGCACAGCGCCGTGGCGGCCAGCTTGAGCCCCATCACCACCGCGAGCTCCACGCTGCCGAAGGCGCCGGCGATGGTGGCGAAGCGCAGCGTCTCCTGGCCCATGCCGAGGATGTCGGGCACCCACAGCGCGGTCACGCCGAGCCCGGCGCCGGCCAGCGCCGGGCGCAGCGGGGCGGCCAGCGGCAGGCGCCGGGCCAGCCGGCCGACGCCGAGGATGGCCTGCATGTAGCCGCCGGCCACTAGGGCGCCGAGCCCGCCGATGACGAGAAACACGCCGAACTCCCAGGGGCGGGGGATGGCGAGCTGTTCGACGTGGAAGAGTGCGCCGCGGTCCAGCGCCTCGGCGGCGATCACGTGGCCCACCAGGGCGGCGGCCGCCACCGGGGCGAAGGCGCGCAGGGCATAGTGGCGCAGCACCACCTCGTGGGCGAAGACGATGCCGGCCAGCGGCGCGTTGAAGGCGGTGGCGATGGCCGCGGCCACGCCACAGGCGATGGTGATGTTGTCCTCGGAGCGGCCCAGTCTCAGCAGGCGGGCCCCCGCGGAGCCGAGGCTCGCGCCCATGTGCACCAGCGGTCCGTACTGGCCCACCGAGGCCCCGGCGCCCAGCGACACCAGCCCCGACAGCGCGGACAGTGCCCCGGCGCGCGGCGGCAGGCGGCCGCGGCGGGTCTGCACGGCGGCGATGGCGTCGGCGGGCGTATGCGGGCGGCCCTCGGGAATGGCGCGATGCAACTGGCCGACGATCAGCCCGCCCAGCGTCGGCACCAGCACCGTGGCCATGGCCAGCCACTCGGGGTGGGCGAACATCATGCGCCCGCGCGGCGACACCAGCAGCAGGTCATTGAGCCATACCACGGCGCCGACGAAGCCCACGGCGGCCAGCGCCGCCAGGCCGCCGGTCAGGCCGCCCAGCGCCACCAGCCCCAGGAAGCGCAGCACGCCCCGGGCGCCGCGGCCCGCGACATTCCCTGTATTCGGAAGGGTCATGTTCAAGGTGTAGGCGCTGGGGCGTGGATGGTCCACTCGCGGACGCGTTCTGTGAGGGGAGTGATGAGGGCGTCGTGATCGGACAGGCGTCGGGTCCGGTTCCATCCATCGAGGTGGTGCCGATCAGCAGGAACAGGTATTGGCGCCCTGGCGCCGGGGCGTTGCCGGCCGGTGTGGCCGGCACTCGATGGGCTATAGCGTCTGCCAGGGCGAGGCGGGCGGCTCGCCCAAGAGTTCGTCGACGATGGTCAGCGCCCGCTCGAGCGCCTCGCGGGTCTCGGCCGGCCCCAGACACAGGCGGATGGCCTGGGGCGCCGGCTCGCTGCCCATGCAGAACGGTTCGGGCGTGGAGACCTTGACCCCGCGCCGCGCGAGCAGCGCCTGTACCTCGCTGCTGCGTCGGCCCGCCGGCAGCGGCAGCCAGACCAGCGACGAGCCCTCGCGGCTCTGCGGCTCATAGGCGGCCAGGCGCTCAAGGGCCAGCGCGCGGCGAGCGGCCAGCTCCTCGACCTGCCAGCGCAGCAGTTCGTGGCTGTCCGGGTCCTCCATCCAGCGGCAGGTCGCCTCCACCATCAGCGGCGGCACCATCCAGCTCTGGGAGCGCAGCGCCGAGCACAGCCGCTCCTGCAGCCGTTCCGGCACCGTGAGGCTGCCGATGCGCAGGCCGCCGGCCATCACCTTGGAGGTGCTGAACACGTGCAGCGTGCGCTCCGGCGCCAGGCTGACCAGCGGCGTGCCGCGCTGGGCCTCGGGCAGGTACTGCACCGCGTCCTCGATCAGCCAGATATCGTGCTCACGAGCCAGCGCCACCAGGCGCTCGCGCCTTGCCTCGCCGAGCCGTGCCCCGGTGGGGTTGTTGAGATCCGGCGTGGTGTAGATCAGGCGCGGTGGCTGGCGGGCGCACAGCCGGGCCAGGGCGTCCATGTCCATGCCGTCGGCGTCCATCGGCACCGCCATCGGACGCAGGTGGGCCTGCTGGGCCGCGCACACGAAGCCCGGGTAGGTGAGGGCGTCGGCGGCCACCAGGTCGCCCGGCTGGGCGAGGTGATGCACCAGCAGGTGAATGCCATGCTGGCCGCCCTGGGTGATCAGCAGGCGCTCGGGGTCGTCGGGCAGGCCGAGCCGGCCCTGCCAGGCGGCGATGCGCGCCCGCTGGACTTCACTGCCGGCCTCGGGCTGGTACTCGGTGGCCGCCTGCACGGCCTCGGGCGAGTCGATGAGGCCCGCCAGCGCACGCTTGAGGCCCCTGGCGCGCAGCGGGTGAGGCGGCGGCAGGCTCATGCTGATGTCGATCACGCCGTCGTCAGCCGGCTGGCCGGCGCGGAAGAAGGGCAGGTGGTCCTCCTCGGCCGGCTGGCGCACGTAGGTGCCGCTGCCGACCCTGGACTCCACCCAGCCCTGGCGCTGGGCCTCGGCATAGGCGCGGGTGATGGTGCCGACGGTCACGCCGAGGCGATCGGCCAGCCGGCGCTGGGGCGGCAGCTTCTCGCCCGGGGCGAGCTCGCCGTTGCCGATCGCCGCGGCCATGGCCTCGGCGATGCGACGGTAGCGTGGGCCGCCTTCGGGCAGCGCGGGTGTCCAGATTGTCATGGTGACAATAAAACCTTTGACGCCATATTTGTGCCCATTATTCTCGAAAATGTCGGCAAGAAGAAGCCGTCCCACCAGAAAATGTAGGGGTACAATTAAAGATGGACACGCTCGCCGCCCTCGGCCCCGCCGCCCTGTTCATGATCTCCATGACCATCACGCCGGGGCCCAACAACATGATGCTGACCGCCTCCGGGGCCAACTATGGCTACCGGCGCACCCTGCCGCACCTGCTGGGCATCATGGGCGGCTGCTTCGTGCTGTTCACGGCGGTGGCGCTGGGCCTGGGGCTGGTGTTCGAACGCTTCCCGATGGTGCAGACGACGCTGCGCGTGGTCGGCAGCCTCTACCTGCTGTACCTGGCCTGGGGCATCGCCACCGCACCGCCGCCCAGCTTCGATGAGGGTGAAGGCCGCCCGCTGAGCTTCTGGCAGGCCGCGGCCTTCCAGTTCGCCAATCCCAAGGCCTGGGTGATGGGCCTGACGCTGATGGCGAGTTTCCTGCCCGATGAGGGCAACACCGTGATCAACGCGCTGCTGCTGGCCGGGGTCTCCGAACTGATCGCCTTCCCCTGCATCTCGCTGTGGGCCGGCTTCGGCATGGCCATCGGCCGCTGGCTCAAGGGGCCGCGTGCCTGGCGCGCGTTCAACGGCACGATGGGGGCGCTGACCGCCGGCTGCGTGGTGTTCATTCTCGGCTGAGGGCGGTCGCCCCATCCCGTGCGGCTGGCTCCAGGATGGCCGGGGGCGTCGCTGGCGGGTGTTGCCCGTGCAGAGGCACGAGCCGATGGCCGATCCCGGGCGGGCCATGGAAACGATGAGGCAGACGGAGACGTTCGTCATCGCCGACCCGGGGCACGCCGCAGACGGCGCCTGAAACGGCAGGGCCCACCAGGGGGCGAGGGGCGATGCGCCGGGGAAGCCGTGGCGGCGGGGCTGGACGACCGGCAGGGCCATGGGGTGTACTGCTGGCGACCGCCGGCCTGGATGGCCGCTTCCCGGATCTCCCTGGACTGGACCGCTCCTCATGCCACGTTGCCTCAGCTGGATACTGCTGGTCGTCGCGCTGTTCGCCGTCGGCCCGAGCCTCGCCCAATCACCGGACGGCGAAGCGCCGCGCTGGTTCGACCTCGAGTCACTCAACGCCGGGCTCGGCGAGCCCCCCGAGGAGGTGCGCCGCCAGACGCCCCGGGAGGCGCTGCGCAGTTTCCTGACCCTGACCCGACGAGGCGACTTCGACTCGGCCGCGCACCTGCTCAATCTCGCCGACCTCTCTCCCGGCGAGCAGGCGGCCCGCGGCGCCGAGCTGGCCCGCCAGCTGGCCTCGGTGCTGCAGCGGGGCGACTGGTTGGAGCCCGCCGACCTGCCGAGCCGCCGCGATGCCATGATCGTGGCGCCCTCGGGCCAGCATCCCATGGCCGGCATGCCGCGTCGCAACCTGCTGCTCACCTCGCTGGAGGCCGCCGGCGCGCCCCATGACATCCGCCTGGCCCGCTACCGGGTCGGCGAGCGGCCCCCGGTATGGCTGATCACGCCGGACAGCCTGGCCTACGTGCCTGCCCTGTACGCCGAGTACGGCCCTTCCTGGCTGGAGGATCACATTCCCTCGCGCCTGCAGGCACCGCTCGGCGAGCTGCGGCTATGGGAATGGATCGCTCTGCCGATCTTCCTGCTGATCATCGGCCTGGTGGGCTGGGGCGTGCATCGCCTGGTGGACTGGCTGGTGCGGCGCATCTTCCGGCGGATCAGTGGCGCCTTCACCGGGCGAGTCCAGACGCCCATCGCGTTCATCGCCATGGCCCTGGTCGCGCGGATGCTGCTCGACTATGTGGTGTCGTTCTCCGGGGCCGTCACCACCTCGTTGCGCGTGCTGCTGATCATCATCGCGGCCTGGGGCGTCGGCTTGGTGGCGGTGCGGCTGTTGGACGCCTTCCTGATGAAGATGACCCAGACCCTGGTCGGCGAGATCGATGACACCAGGCATCGCGATGAGCGCAAGCTGCTGACCTCCCTGTATGCCCTGCGCCGCAGCATCATCCTGGTCACGGTGGTCGCCGTGATCGCCTACGTGCTGAGCCAGATCAACCTCTTCGGCACCCTGGGCATGACCCTGGTGGCCTCTGCCAGCGTGCTCACCGTGCTGGTGGGTATCGCCGGGCAGGCGGTGTTGGGCAATATCCTGTCCTCCGTTCAGGTCTCGCTGGCCAAGCCCATCCGCATGGGCGACCTGATCGTGTTCGAGGGCCAGTGGTGCTACGTGGAGGGGATCTACTACACCTTCGTGCGGCTGCGCTCCTGGGACGAGCGGCGGCTGATCGTGCCGATCCGCTATTTCGTCTCCCAGCCCTTCGACAACCTCTCGACCAAGAACCCCCGGCTCTACCGGAAGATCGCGCTGACCCTGCACCTCAGCGCCGACATCGCCGTGCTGCGCGAGCGCTTCGTCGAGCTCGCGCGGCGGGAGGAGTACGTCGTCGACCCCGACAGGCTGGAGTGCCACGTGACGGCGCAGCGCGAGGCGACCCTGGAGGCCTCCTGCTACCTGATGACCCGCGAGCCGGTCGGCGGCTGGATCGCCGAAAACAACGTGCGCGAGGGGCTGATGGCCTTCATTCGCGACGAGCACCCGGAATGGTGGCCGCGGGACGTGGTGGTGCTCGGCCGCCAGGATATCGCCCGCGGCGATGGCGGGGCGGCTTCCTGAGTCGGACCGCGGCCGCCAGTGGCTCCAGGTGCCAGTCGCCGTGCTGGAAGCGCCGGCCGACCTCGCGGGCGACCAGCCGTGTGACCACTGGTGCCAGGGCCTGTTCGAGGGTGATGGACATCGGCATCTTCCCGGGTGGCCGAGCCCTCGCGCCTGGCCGAGCCGCCCGGGTCGGGGAGGGGCCCTGGCCAGTGGCGGCCGGAGCGGGGATACTGTGGCGTTTTTTGCCGGGCCGTGCGCGGCCTGGCCACATCACGCCACTCGACAGGAAGACTCTCGCCATGGAATCCGGCCTGCCTCTCGTCCGCATCGACGCCCTCTCGCCCCTCGTGCCGACACTGGCGGGCTGGGCCCATGACCAGTGGGGGCATCTGCATCCCGGGCGCAGTCGCGCCGCCACCATCGCCACCTTCCGTGCCGACTGCGGATCGCAAGGCGTGCCCTCGGTGTTCGCCGCCATGGACGGCGAGCGGCCGGTGGGCATGGCCAGCCTGGTCGCCGACGACATGAGCGACCGTCGCGAGCTGACGCCCTGGCTGGCATCGGTCTTCGTGCTGCCGGAGTGGCGTGGCCGCGGCATCGCCTCCGCGCTGGTGCGCCGGGTGGAGCAAGAGGCAGAGGACGGCGGCCACGAGCTGTTCTATCTCTACACGCCGGACCAGCAGTCGCTGTATCGGCGGCTGGGCTGGGAAGACGTGGAGGAGCGCGAGTACCACGGCGAGACCGTGACCATCATGCGGCGGGACCTCTCGCCGCGCGGCCTCGGGTCGTCTGCCGCCGCGCGGCCGGTCTGAACCATGCACTGGAGAGCCCTTCACTACTTCGACACGGTCGCCCGCTGCCGCTCGCTGCGTGAGGCGTCGGCGCGGCTGCATATCGCGCCTACCGCTATCAGCCGTCAGATCGATCTGCTCGAGCACCGGCTCGGGGCGCCGCTGCTCGAGCGTGGCCCCGGCGGTATCCGCCTGACGTCGGCCGGCGAGCTGCTGGCGGTGCAGGCCAGGCGGACCCTGCGAGACCTGGAGCGGGTCCAGGAGCAGATCGGCGACCTCAAGGGACTACGCACCGGGCGGGTCAGTCTGCGGGTGGCCGAGGGGGTGGTGGCGGGTCTGCTGGCGCCGACGCTGGCCGATCTCGGGCGGCACTACCCGCGGTTGCGCTTCGACATACAGATCGCCAGCGCCGGCGAGATCGTCGAAGCGCTGCGCAGCGGTGATGCCGATATCGGGCTGGCCTTCTTCCTGCCGCATCATGACGATATCCAGCCGTTTGCCAGCAGTCACCTGGAGCACCACGTGGTGATGGCGCCGAGCCATCCGCTCGCCGTCAAGGGGGAGCTGCGCCTGGCCGAGCTTGCCGAGCACCCGCTGGCGTTGCCCGACGAACACTACGGCGTGCGTCAGGCCCTGGACCAGGCGGCTCGCGATCAGGGGGTCACCTTGACTCCCACCTTCCATACCGCCTCCCTGGAGACCCAGAAGGCGCTGGCGCTGGCCGGTGCCGCGCTGCTGATTCTTCCGCCCATGGCGGTCGCCCGAGAGTGCGGCGGCGGTCAGCTGGCGAGCGTGCCGCTGGCGCCGGGCGAGCTGCCGCGCACCCGCCTCGATCTTTGCCTGCATCGACATCGTCAGCGCAGTTTCGCCACCGACGCCTGCCTGGGGCTGCTGGCCTCGGCGCTTCAGGGCCTGGGGGATCAGGGTCTGGGGGATCAGGACTGATCGGTATCGCGGGCGGAAGAGGGCAGTGGCCGGCGCAGAGGCGGACGGGGTGCACACAAAACGTGGACACCCTGGCGTCATCATTGTGATGGCTGGTGACACGGGAACGCGCCAGGCTGAGGACACCCGCCACATCAACAACAATCACGGAAAGCCCTCATGATCGATCCCCATCAGATGACCGCCACCCAGCTGCTGGCGGCCTATCGTGACAGGCGCCTGTCGCCGCTGGATGCCGCCGAGGCCCTGGTCCGGCACGTCGAGCGCTGGGAGCCGCACCTCAATGCGCTCTACGATTTCCGTCCGCAGGCGTTTCTGGCGTCAGCCAAGGCCTCCAGCGAGCGCTGGACGCGAGGCGAGCCGCGCGGGGCGTTGGACGGCGTGCCCGTCACGCTCAAGGAGCTGATTGCCACCTGCGGCCAGCCGGTGCCGAGCGGCACCGGGCTCGGCGACCAGTCTGCGGCCGCCGACGATGCGCCGCCGGCGGCACGCCTCGCCGAGGACGGTGCGACGCTGCTGGGCAAGACGACGTGTCCCGACTTCGGCATGCTCTCCTCGGGGCTGTCCTCGTTCCATGGAGTGACCCGCAATCCCTGGCGGCTCGAGTGCAATACCGGCGGTTCAAGCTCCGGCGCCGGAGCGGCCGCCGCCGCGGGCTACGGCCCGCTTCACGTGGGCACCGACATCGGCGGCTCGGTGCGCCTGCCCGCCGCCTGGTGTGGCACCGTCGGCTTCAAGCCGACGCTGGGGCGGATTCCCATCGATCCCTACTACGTGGGGCGCTGTGCCGGCCCGATGACGCGTAGCGTCGACGACGCCGCGCTGATGATGACGGCCCTGTCACGTACCGATCGTCGCGATGCGACACGCCTGCCGCCGGAGGACATCGACTGGCGCGACCTCGATCTGGACGTGTCGGGGCTGCGCATCGGCGTGATGATGGAGGCCGGCTGCGGCCTGCCGCTGGACGACGCCATCGCCGCCGCCGTGGAGGCCGCCGCCGCCCGGCTCGAGGCCGCCGGGGCCACGCTGGTGCCGCTGGCGCCGGTGATGACGCGCGAGATGCTCGATGGCCTGGATCGTTTCTGGCGGGTGCGCCAGTGGAATGCCCTGTCGGCGCTGTCGAACGAGCAGCGTGAACGGGTGCTGCCGGCGATCCTTGCCTGGGCCGACGACGGCGGGCGGATCGGTGGCGGGGAAGCGGTGCGCGGTTTCGAACAGACCCTGGCCATGCGCCGCGCCACCGAGGCGGTGTTTGACGACCTCGACGCGGTGATCTCGCCGACCACGCCCAACGTCGCCTTCCCCGCGGACTGGCCGTCGCCCTCCAACGATCCGCGTCGCCCCTTCGAGCACATCGTCTACACCGTGCCGTGGAACATGGGGGAGCAGCCGGCGCTGTCGCTCAACGCCGGTTTTTCCCGCGATGGCATGCCATTAGGCGTGCAGCTGGTCGGTCCGCGGCTGGCGGATCACTTCGTGCTGAAGCTGGCCAAGGTGCTGGAGACCCGTCTGGCGCTCGCGCCGAGCTGGCCTTCTCCCCCCGCGGCGCAGTAAGGTCCGCGTCCATCTCTCGGGCATTGCCTCACATATTCCTCGTGGGAGAGTTCTTGTCATGTCATCTCGACTCGTCGTCCTGCCCACCAGCCGTGCCGGCTGGGGGCTGCTCATCGCCTTCATCGCCGTGGTGGCGGCCGGCATCTGGCCGGTGATCGGCTGGGTGAATCGTGCCGTGCTGGTGCTGGGCCTGCCGCTGCTGGTGGTGTGGAGCTATGTGGTGATCTTCGCCTGCTTCGCCGTGATGCTGATCGCCAATCGCGTGCTCGCACGCAAGGAGCGTGAGCATGACTAGTGCCTGGGCGTTTCTCATCACCCTGGCCTATGTGGCCATCGGCATGATCATCGGCCTGCGCGCCCGCGGCGGGCGGCGCATGAACAGCCTCGAGGAGTGGGGCGTGGCCGGGCGCAGCATGGGCCCGGTGACGCTGTATCTGCTGATCGCCGCCGGCAGCGTGAGCGCCTACACCTTCATGGGCGCGCCGGGCTGGGCCTATGCCAAGGGCGTGCCGGTGTTCTACGTGGCCGTCTATCTGGCCTACCTGGCGCTGATCGCCTGGTACTTCGGCCCCAAGGTGTGGCAGTTCGGTGAGCGCTTCGGCCATGTCACCCAGGCCAGCGCCATCGCCGACCGCTACCAGAGCCCGCTGCTGGGGGCGCTGGCGGCGCTGGTGATGTCGATCGGCTCGGTGGCCTACGCGGTGCTGCAGACCATCGGCTCGGCCTACATCCTCAACGTGATGAGCGGCGGGGTCATCCCGGTGTGGCTGGCGGTGCCGCTGGTGCTGGCCTGCATCGCCGTCTACCTGTTCGTCAGCGGCCAGCGCGCCATCGGCCGCACCAACGCCTTCCAGGGCGTGCTGATGCTGGTGGTGGCCTGGGCGGTGGGGCTGTGGGCGCTGCACGGTGCCACCGGCGGGCTCGATGTCGGCGCGCTGTTCTCGCGGCTGCAGGCCGAGCACGGTGATTTCCTGACCCTGCCCGGCGGCGGTGGCGACATGAGCTTCAGCTTCTGGACCACCTCCATCATCGTGTCGATGTTCTCCTTCATGCCGCCGGTGTGGACCCAGTGGATGAGCGCGTCCTCCGCGCGCACCATCCGCCGCAGCGCCACCTGGCTGCCGACCTACTACGTGGTGATCCTGCCGATGGTGGTGGTGGGCTTCATCGGCATCTTCGCGCTGCCCGACCTGGCCCGTGCCGATACCGTGGTGCTCGAATACGCCATGCAGTTCCTGCCGGTGTGGCTGGTGGGGCTGCTCGGTGCCGGCACCCTGGCCGCATCGATGTCCTCCAGCGAGCCGTTCATCCACTCGGTGGCGCTGTCCTGGAGCAAGGACGTGGTGCAGCCGCTGCTGGGGCTCTCCGAGGCGTTCACCGGCACGCTGGCGCGCTGGATGATCGTGCCCCTGATGGCGCTGGTGATCGCGCCGCTGGCGATCGCCGAGCCCGGCAGCCTGGTGATGATCCTGCTGGTGGGGCTGGGCTTTGCCACCCAGGTGCTGCCGGCCTTCATCGGCATGTTCCTGTGGCCGCGCGCCTCGAAGTGGGGCGTGATGGCGGGCATCGTCAGCGGCTTCCTGGTGACCGTGGCCTTCACCACCGTGTGGAAGCACCCGCTGGGCATCCACGCCGGCTTCTGGGGGCTGATGCTCAACCTACCGGTGTTCGTGGCGGTGTCGCTGGCCACCCGGCCGGCCCCGAGCGAGGTGGTGGAGCGCTTCTTCCGCATCGCCGCGCCGAACGGCCTGACCCGGCTGGGCGGCGAGCGGGCGCCTGCCTCTGCGACGGTGGCCGTCGGCCGCGAGTGACGGCGGACGCGGGCCGTTGGCCCGCTGCCTGATCGAAGCCCCGGGCCCGCCATGGCCCGGGGCTTTTGCTATCCTGCCGTCACCCAGCCATGAGACAACCGACGAGATAGCATCATGATCCTGGTCGAGAACCGCGGCGTCAGGATTGCCTTCGAGGACCATGGCTGCGAGGCGAGCCAGCGCCTACCCATCGTGCTGGGCCACAGCTTCCTCTGCTCCGGCGAGATGTGGCGCGAGTAGCTGCCCGCGCTGGACGGCGAGCGCAGGATCATCAACATCGACTTCCGCGGCCACGGCGGCTCGAGCCACCTCAGCGAGCCGTTCACGCTCTACGACGCCGTCTCGGACGTGATCGCGGTGCTCGACGAGCTCGGCATCGAGCGTGCCGTGTGGTGCGGGCTCTCGATCGGCGGCATGGTGGCGCTGCGCGCCGCGCGGGAATACCCCGAGCGCGTGGCTGGCCTGATCCTGATGGACACCGACGCCGGCCCGGAGACCCTGGCCCACACGCTCGAGTATCGCGCCATGGGCGCCGTCGCCAGGCGCTTCGGGCTGGGGCCGCTGCTGTCCTCGGTGGCGCGGCTGATGTTCTCGGCCACCACCCGCCGCGAGCAGCCGGCCCTGGTGGCCGAGTGGAAGGCGCGCTTCGCCTCCGTGGACGTGCCCTCGGCGCTGCTGGGCCTGGACGCCCTGATCAAGCGCGACTCGCTGCTCGAGCGCCTGGCCGAGATCGACATGCCGGCGCTCGTGGCGATGGGGGAGGAGGACCGCTCGCTGCCGGTGCCGTTCTCGCGCCGCCTTCACGAGCGGCTGCCGGACTCGCGCCTCGCGATCATCCCCGCTGCCGGTCATCTCTCGGCGCTGGAGCAGCCGGAGCGGGTGAACGCGGCCATCGCCGGCTTCCTGGCGACCCGCTTCGGCTGAACCGCGGTCGTTGGCGGGCGAGCCCGCTGCCGCTCAGCCGCTCAGCCGCTCAACGGCGAAGGTTGTCGATGGGCGGGATGCGGCACAGCCGCAGCAGGGCGTTGCGACAGGCCTTGAGCCAGGGGTAGAGGCGGGCGGCTCGCCCGCGGCTCGAAAACAGGCGATACATGAGCCGGTTGAACACGCCGCTGCGCGTGCCGAGTAGGGTGAGGCGATGCAGGGTCTCGCTGCCGTGATACCAGCGCTCGCCGACCTGCAGCGCGAAGCCCTGGTCCAGGTCGATGCCCTGGGCGCTGAGCTCGCGGCGGGCCTCGCTATCCTCGCGCCCGTCGATCAGCTCCAGCTCGCCGACGTCGCGGCGGATGCGATACCAGAGCACATAGCGCCGACAGATCGGGCAGTCGCCGTCGTAGACCAGGCGCATCCGGCGGATCGGCGCCGAATCGTTCTCGGGCTCGGCATGATCGGCTGCCTGGGCATCGGTCGGTCGTGACATGGCGTGCTCCCTTCGCGCCGGGCCTCCCCGGCGCACGAAAACCTCATATACCCGAATACCGCGGGCCTTCAGGCGGGCAAGCGCTCGATCCCGATCTGGCGAAACGGCGATTCATGGGAATCGCCGTTTGCCGATGCCGGGATCGCGACAGCGCGAACGTTACCTGGCGTTGAGGTGGTCGCGCACCCCTTGCTCGATGCGTTCGCCGACCCGCTGATCGATGTTTTTCCAATACTGGAAGGCCTTCTCCAGCACGGGCTCGGTGACGCCGCCGCAGAGATGGCCGACCACATTGGACACCAGGCGGTCCCGCTCGGCATCGTCCATGACCTTGCTGACGAGGTCGTGGGCCTGATTGAAGTCGCCGTCGTCCTCGCGCAGCGTGTAGGCCTCGCGGACCATGCTGCCGTTGGCCTCCCATACGTTGTCGGCCGGGTAGGCATCCGGGTTGGCGCGTGGACCTCCCTTGGTATTGGGCGCATAGACCGGGTCGGCCGTCTTGTGGATGCGCATGGCGCCGCCCTTGGTGTAGCTGTGAACGGGAACCTTGGGTTCATTGACCGGGATATGCTTGTAGTTCACGCCGAGCCGGGCTCGGTGGGCATCCGCATAGGAGGTCACGCGGGCCAGCAGCATCTTGTCGGGGGAGACGCCAGTGCCGGGCACCATGTTGTTGGGCTCGAATGCCGCCTGATCGATCTCCGAGTGGAAATCGGTCGGATTGCGGTCCAGCGTCATCGTGCCGACCTTGTGCAGCGGATAGTCCTCGTGTGGCCAGACCTTGGTCAGGTCGAAGGGGCTGATCCGGTAGGTCCTGGCGTCCTCATACGGCATGATCTGCACGTACAGGGTCCAGGTCGGATACTCGCCGCGATCGATGGCGTTGAACAGGTCTCGGCGATGGTAGTCGTTGTCTACCCCGCACATCCGGTCGGCCTGTTCCTGGGTCAGACACTTGATGCCCTGGTCGGTCTTGAAGTGATACTTGACCCAGTAACGCTCCCCCTTGGCATTGACCCACATGTAGGTATGGCTCGAATAGCCGTTCATGTGGCGCCAGGTGGCGGGAATGCCACGATCCCCCATGAGCCAGGCCACCTGGTGGGCCGACTCGGGAGACTCGGTCCAGAAGTCCCATTGCATGTCGTGATCGCGGAGTCCGTTATCGGCACGCCGCTTCTGCGAATGGATGAAGTGCTGGAACTTCATCGGGTCCCGGACGAAGAAGACGGGCGTATTGTTGCCCACCATGTCGAAGTTGCCTTCGTCGGTATAGAACTTGAGCGCAAAACCGCGTGGGTCACGCCAGGTATCCGGGCTACCGGATTCGCCGGCGACGGTGGAAAAGCGTGCCACCATCTCGGTCTTGGCGCCCCGTTGCAGGAAGGCCGCCTTGGTGTAGTGGCTGAGATCCTCGGTAACCTCGAAATGGCCGAAAGCCCCGCCGCCTTTGGCGTGTGGCTGGCGGTCCGGAATCATTTCCCGGTTGAAGGCGGCCATCTGTTCCATGAGGAAATGATCGTGCATGACGATCGGCCCATCGTTGCCGACGGTCAGCGAATGTTCATCACTCGGATAGGGCTCGCCAGCGGTAGTGGTCTCGGTGTTATGGCGATGGTCGGTCACGGTCTCATCCTCCAGGGGTGGGTAGATATGACAGCAACGTGCCTGTGTCGGTGGGGCTGTATCGGAAGCGATGCGTCGGCGTAGCGGCTAGCGACACCGAGGTGGCGCTGGCCCGGCCTGCCAGATGATGGGCGAATGTCGTGCTCGCCGAGCCGCGCGTGATGCCATCACGGTGCATCGAGTACCGACACGGCTACCGAGCGATGGCGATGGATGCCTTTATAAACATAATCTTAAGCGTGGTACGGAAACATCGGCCGGTCAAGTGCCGGGCCTTCGGGCGCCTTCCCCGGGCCTGCGCCGATGCCCCGGGAATCATGTCGTGCTCGCCAGGATGCCAGCCGCCCCCCGTTCCCGGTGACCGTGACAGGGGAGTGCCCGTCATCTCATCGGTGGCGTTTGGTGCTCATCGACGTGATGGCATAGGCTCTTAATTGACGAGAATGCGGCCTCCGCCGTGATGACACGGACGAAAATGCCGGTGCTGATCATGCGGCGGAGTCTGCAGACATCACGCGTCGAGAGGAGTGAGGATGAACATCATCACCTACCGTATCTATGACGATGAACCGCCGTCGGGTTATCGCGCCCTGGTGGACCGGTTGTGGCCACGAGGCGTATCGAAGGAAGAGGCACATCTCGATGGGCACTGGAAGGAACTGGCCCCAAGTGATGATCTCAGGAAGTGGTTTTCTCATGATCCCGAGAAATGGGGGGAGTTCAGGAAGCAATACATGAGCGAGCTGAGCAACAAGAAAGATGACGTGAAGAAGTACTTATCCGAGGTTGATCGGGATGACCTGGTGCTTTTATACGGCGCAAAAGACAAGAAGCACAGTCACGCTCATGTATTGAAGGAGTACATGGAAAAGCTTGGCCAAGCATGAACATCGGCCCCCGAGGCATCGTGACGGGGCCGGCTCTCCGCTCGCTACCACATCAACCTGATGCGGCCCGGGCGCTCGGGGGCTTTCCCCCACCAGACGAAGCGCTCCGCTGAGGCCGTCCCGCCAGGGCGGCGTCTGCCGGTCACGCCGGCCGGCGCTTTTTTGACCACCCGCCCAAGACGAAGCCCGCCAAAAGCTGGATAATGGCCGGCTACGCGCTACGGCCGCCCCACACACGAATCCGGTGCTTTGTCAATGGAAATCAAGGTCAACTATCTCGACAACCTCCGGCTGGAGGCCAAGTTCGACGATTTCACCGTCATCTCCGACCAGCCGATCCGCTACAAGGGCGACGGCTCGGCCCCCGGTCCCTTCGACTACTTCCTGGCGTCGTCGGCCATGTGCGCGGCCTATTTCGTCAAGGTCTACTGCAACGCGCGTGATATTCCCACCGAGAATATCCGCCTGTCGCAGAACAACATCGTCGACCCGGAGAACCGCTACAAGCAGATCTTCAAGATCCAGGTCGAGCTGCCGGAGGACCTCTCCGATAAGGACCGCCAGGGCATCCTGCGCTCCATCGAGCGCTGCTCGGTCAAGCGGGTGGTGCAGAACGTGCCCGAGTTCCAGATCGAGACGGTCGAGAACCTCGACGAGGACGCCCAGGCCCTGCTGATGGCCAAGCCGGAGGAGGGCGAGAGCACCTGGATCGAGGGCAAGGACCTGCCGCTGGAGCAGACCATCGCCAACATGACGGCGATCTTCGAGCGCCTCGGCATGAAGGTCGAGATCGCCTCCTGGCGCAACATCGTGCCCCACGTGTGGTCGCTGCACATCCGCGATGCCCACTCCAACATGTGCTTCACCAACGGCAAGGGTTCCACCAAGGAGAGCGCGCTGGCCTCGGCGCTGGGCGAGTTCATCGAGCGTTTGAGCTGCAACTTCTTCTACAACGACCAGTTCTTCGGCCTGGACCTCGCCAATCACGACTTCGTCCACTATCCGGACGAGAAGTGGTTCCAGCCGGGGCCGAACGACTCGCTGCCGGACGGCATCCTCGACGACCACTGCCGGGCGATCTATGACCCGGAGGGCGAACTGGCCGGCTCCAACCTGATCGACACCAACTCCGGCAACGCCGAGCGCGGCATCGTCTCGCTGCCCTACGTGCGCCAGTCGGACGGCGAGACGGTCTACTTCCCGTCGAACCTGGTCGAGAACCTGTTCCTCAGCAACGGCATGAGCGCCGGCAACACCCTGCCGGAGGCCCAGGTGCAGTGCCTGTCGGAGATCTTCGAGCGGGCGGTGAAGCGCCAGATCATCGAGGAAGAGATCACGCTGCCCGACGTGCCGCTGGAGGTGATGCAGAAGTACCCGCACATCCTCGAGGGCGTCGAGGCGCTGGAGGCCCAGGGCTTCCCGGTTCTGGTCAAGGACGCCTCCCTCGGCGGCCAGTTCCCGGTGATGTGCGTCACCCTGATGAACCCCAAGACCGGCGGCGTGTTCGCCTCCTTCGGCGCGCACCCGAGCTTCGAGGTGGCGCTGGAGCGCAGCCTGACCGAGCTGATGCAGGGCCGCAGCTTCGAGGGCCTGAACGACTTCATGCCGCCCACCTTCAACTCGCTGGCGGTCTCCGAGCCCAACAACTTCGTCGAGCACTTCATCGATTCCTCGGGCGTGGTGTCCTGGCGCTTCTTCAGCTCCAAGGCCGACGTCGAGTTCGTCGAGTGGGACTTCTCCGGCAGCGGCTCCAACAGTACGGAAGAGGAGGCCGCGGGCCTGTTCGGCATCCTCGAGGAGCTCGAGCTGGAGGCCTACCAGGCCGTGCACGAGGACCTGGGCGCGCCGGTGTGCCGCATCCTGGTGCCGGGCTACTCCGAGGTCTATCCGGTCGAGGACCTGGTGTGGGACAACACCAACAAGGCGCTGCTGTTCCGCGAGGATATCCTGCACCTGCACGACCTCGACGACGAGCAGCTGAGCGACCTGCTGGAGCGCCTGGAAGAGACCCAGATCGACGACCATGAGACCATCACCACCCTGATCGGCATCGAGTTCGACGAGAACACCGTCTGGGGCCAGCTGACCATCCTCGAGCTCAAGCTGATGGCCAACCTGGCGCTGGGCCAGTTCGAGGACGCGCTGGATCGGGTGCAGATGTTCCTGCAGTTCAACGACAACACCGTCGAGCGCGGGCTGTTCTACCAGGCCGTGAACGCGGTGCTGGAGATCGCCCTGGACGACGAGCTGGAGCTCGAGGACTTCCTCTACAACTTCAAGCGCATGTTCGGCGAAGCGACCATGGAGACCGTGGTCGGCGCGGTGAACGGCACGATCCGCTTCCCGGGCCTGGAGCCGGTCGGCATGCAGCTCGAGGGCCTGGAGCGTCACCAGCGCCTGATCGAGAGCTACAAGAAGCTGCACGCGCATCGCGCCGCCCTGGCCGCCGAGAAGGCCAGCGCCTGAGCCGCGCGTTGCGCTAGCCGGTAAAACTGCCTGACAAGGCAAAGCCCCGAACCGGGAGACCGGTTCGGGGCTTTTCGTTGGGGGCAAGGGGTCACCGACCTAGGCCATGTCCTTCGGGGGCCGGGCCAGCAGCTCCGAGACGATGCCCGGCATGAACTCCCGGGGCAGGGTGATGGCATAGAAGTTCTCGTAGACGTTGGGCAGCTGCTCCACGCGGGTCAGACGCCCCTGCTGCAGCTCGTCCTTGACCACCACCTCGGGCATCACGCTCAGGGCGCCGCTGTCACGGGCCAGCAGGCGCAGCATGGCCATGTCGTCGGCCTCGGCGAGGATCTTCGGCCGATACTGGTACAGGCTGCAGTGGCCATCGAAGGCGCGGCGAATCTCGTGATGCTCGCCGGGGAGCACCCAGCGCATGTCGTCGAAGCCCTCGGGGAAGGGGCGGCCGGGGAGCGAGTCGGGCGGGCCGATGATCGACAGCGGCTGCCGGGCCAGCAGCTGACTCTGCCATGAGGCCTGCGGGGAATCGGATGGCGGCATCTGGGTATTGGTCAGCACCACGTCGAGTTCGTGGCGGGCCAGGCCATCGAGCAGGTTGGCCATGTCGCGGGCGTGCAGGCTGAAGTGGACGCGCTGGCCGCTCTGGTGGATCAGGGGGGCGATGAAGCTCTCGATGAAGTTGCGCGACATGGTGGAGAGCGTGCCGATGCGCAGGCGCTGATACTCGGGCTCGATGCCGCGGCCGATCAGCGACTCCAGCTCCTCGCCCTTGGTGAAGATCACCTCGGCATAGTTGAACACCCGTCGTCCTGCCTCGGTCAGCACCAGGGCGCGATGGCGTCGCTCGAAGAGCGGCTTGCCCATTCTGTCTTCCAGCTTGCGGATCTGTGCCGAGAGGGCGCTCTGCGACAGGTGCAGCGTTTCCGCCACCCGCGTGAGCTTGCCCTCGCGGGCCACGCGCCAGAAGTAGTAGAGGTGATGGTAGTTGAGTCGGCTCATTGGGTTCTTTTTTATAGAACAATAGGTCAATAAATATCTATTTTAATTAAAAAGCGGCTCGCCGGATACTGCACGCTCCATGGACCACCGGAGGCCTTCCATGCACGGACATGCGCTGTTCTTCACCTTCCTGCTTACTCTGGTGCCGGTCATCCTGGCGCTGGGGGCAGTGACGAGCGCACGCGCCCCCCGCGAGCGTGCCTGGCGCACCGGCCGGATCACGACCACCAGCGGCCTGCTGCTGTCGGCCTCGGCGCTGGTGCTGGGGCTGGTATCGGGCCTTCCGGCGGTGGTCGGCTGGTGGCATAGCGGCGTGCTGCAGCTGGTCATGCTGCTGCTGGCCAACTTCATCGCCTTCGTGGTGGTGCGTTACAGCGCCACCTACCTGCAGGGCGAGCCGCGCCAGCGGCGCTTCGTCGCCCTCGTTCAGGCGGTGTTTGCCGCGGTGAGCGTCGCGGTGCTCGGCGATCACCTCCTCGCGTTCCTGTTGGCCTGGCTGGGCATCAGCCTGGCGATGCATCAGCTGCTGATGTTCTATCCCGACCGCCCCCGTGCGGCGCTGGCGGTCCACAAGAAGTTTCTCTTCGCTCGCGCCGCCGAGCTCTGTGCCATGGTGGCCTTCCTGCTGCTCTACCTGCACCACGACAGCGCCCGGATCAGCGTCATCGTGAGCGACTATGCCTCCGCCGACGGCGTCCTGACCCTGACGGAACAGGCGGCGGCCTGTCTGCTCGCGATGGCGGCGCTGATCAAGTGCGCCCAGCTCCCGCTGCACGGTTGGTTGATCCAGGTGGTCGAGGCGCCCACGCCGGTGTCGGCCACCCTGCACGGCGGCGTGATCAACCTCGGCGGTTACCTGCTGCTGCTGTTTTCGCCGCTGCTGATGCGCTCGGCTCCGGCCCAGGCGCTGGTCCTGGCGGTGGCGGGCATCGGCAGCGTGCTGGCGGCGCTGGTCATGATGACCCGCGTCAGCATCAAGGTGCGCCTGGCCTGGTCCACCAGCGCCCAGATGGGCCTGATGCTGGTCGAGATCGCCCTGGGGCTGACGGAGCTAGCGATGCTGCACCTGCTGGCGCACTCCTGTTACAAGGCCTACGCCTTCCTGAGCTCGGGCGAGGCGGTCGAGCAGGATCTGCTGCGCCGCCGGGCCCCCGGACGCAGTCCCACGCCGAGCCAGTGGCTCTTGGCTGGCCTTGTCAGCGTGTCGCTGGTGGCCGCGGTGGTGGCGCTGGCACGCAGCCTGACAGAGGCGGCGGCCTTCGACGCCAACAGCCCCTGGGTGCTGCTTGCCCTCGCCCTGACCGTGCTGCTGGCCGAGCGCAACAGCGAGCGCGCCGCGGGCTCCGTCGTCGGCTTTGTCGGCCTGGCCGCGCTGGTGGTGCTCGCCTACGTCGGACTCAAGACGCTGTTCGCCGCCTTTCTGCCCGAGACCGGTCACCGCGTCTCGCTCTGGGGCGACCTGTGGGTGAGTGCGCTGTTCGTGCTGCTCTTCGCGGGCTACTGGCTGCAGCGCCATGGGCTTCACTATCCGGCATCCCAGACCCTCAACCGCTACTGCTATGCCGGCTTTTACCTGGACGAGTGGGTCACCCGGAATACCCTCAGGCTCTGGCCCCACGACCTGCCCGGCCGGATCAGGGCCAAGCAGCTGCACACCGTCTTTCGCGGGAGTTCCCAATGACGAGTCTCGAACATGCTAGTGCCGTGCGCCCGGCCGACGCGAACGACGTCGCGCCGCTGACCGCTGACCAGGACGCGGCGCTGGACCGCGCCTGCGCACGCATCGCCCCGAACTGGCCGCTGGATCGTCTGATTGCGGTGAGCCCCTACTGGACCCAGCGCGGCGAGGATGCCACGACCGTGTCGGCGCGGCTCTCGGCGCTGGGCAACGTCCAGTGCCTGATGCCGCCGAGCCATTACCTGGACGCCTGGCAACGCGGCGAGATCACGTCGGAACACCTGGAAGAAGCGGCCGAGCGGCTCGACTACCAAGGCGGCTACCGCGACCTGCTGGATGTCGTCGAGGAACTCGGCCGGCTGCCCCACTGGCACAACATCAGCGACCTGATCGATGCCCGCCGCGACCGCCAGCACAAGATGGCCTGGCGCGACGAGATTACCCAGCAGATCAGCCAGTTCTGCGCCGCCTACTTCCAGGAGGATGGGCCGCTCAACGCCGAGCGACTGCAGGCGCCCCGCGGCATGCGGCTCTATCAGCACTGGCGGGAGATGACCCTGAAGGATCGCGGCATCGCCATCCTGATGGGCGAGCCGACGCTACTGCGCTACTTCAAGACCCTGCCGGACACCGAGGACGGGCTCTTCCAGGCCGCCGTCGCCGAGCTGGAGGTGGATACAGAGCGTCTCGAGAGCTATGCCCAGGCCCTGCTGCTCGACATCAACGGCTGGGCCGCCTGGGTGGCCTACCAGGACTGGCAGCAGGCGCTGGCCACGCCGCAGGAAGAGAGCGAGCGCGTGGGGCCCGCGTCGGACATGCGCAGCCTGCTGGCGATGCGTCTGGCGTGGGAGCTGGCGCTGTGGCGTTACATCCGGGCGGAGTATCCCGACCAGGGCGACCATCTGACTCGCCAGTGGCACGCCGAGCTGGAGGAGATGCCGCAGCGGGTCGAACGCCATCGGCGCGCCCAGCGGCCCCTGTGGGTGTGGCAGCTCGCCGGCGAGCTGGCCTACCAGCAGCCGCTGCACCGTGCCCTGGGCGAGGCGGTGCGTGCCTCGGCCTCGTCGCCCGAGGAACCTCGCCTGCAGGCGGTGTTCTGCATCGACGTGCGCTCCGAGCCGCTGCGCCGTGCGCTGGAAAGCCAGAGCCCGTCTATCCAGACCCTGGGCTTCGCCGGCTTCTTCGGCCTGCCCCTGGAACACCAGCAGGATGGCACCGCGCTGGCCCAGCCCCATTTGCCGGGCCTGCTGGCGCCGCGGGTGACCCTCAGGAGCGGTTCCTGCGAGGGTGAGGCTCGTTCGGCGAAGCAGCTCAACTGGAAGGCGCGCCTGCAGGAGTGGAGCCGCACGGCGAGTGCCAGCTTCACCGCGGTGGAAACGGGCGGCCTGCTCTATGCCGGCAAGCTGCTGCGCCGCTCGCTCGAGGCCAAGGCCAAGCGCGAGCCGCTCGCCATGGACGAGCTCGGCTGGCACTGGCGCGACAGCGGCGAGGCGTTGACCCTGGCCGACAAGGCGACGCTCGCAAGGACCGTGCTGGGGGCCATGGGGCTCGCCGAGCACCTCGCACCCCGGGTGCTGCTGGTGGGGCACGGCAGTCACAGCAGCAACAATCCGCATGCCGCGGGGCTCGAGTGCGGGGCCTGCGGCGGGCAGTCCGGGGAGGTCTCGGTGAGGGCCCTGGCGAGGCTGCTCAACGATCCCGCGCTGCGCGAGGTGCTGGCCGAGAGCGGCCTCGTGATCCCGGAAACGACCCGCTTCGTGCCGGCGCTGCACCACACCATCACCGATCGCATCGAGCTGCCGGAGGGGGAAGCGGATGCCTTCGCGCTGAGCGAGGAGGAGCGTGCCTGGCTCGAGCGGGCCGGCGACCAGGCCCGGCGCGAGCGTGCCGCCAGTCTCGGCCTGTCGGCCGACGCACTGGAGCTGGAGAAGACCCTCGATCGCCGCGGCGCCGACTGGGCGCAGACGCGTCCGGAGTGGGGCCTGGCCAACAACGCCAGCTTCATCGCCGCGCCGCGGCGGCTCACCACGCCGTTGGACCTCGACGGGCGCAGCTTCCTGCACGACTACGACTGGCGCTCGGACACCGACTCCTCGCGGCTGGAACTGATCATGACCGCGCCCATGGTGGTCGCCCACTGGATCAACATGCAGTACAACGCCTCTGTCACCGACAATAGCAAGTTCGGCAGCGGCAACAAGGTACTGCACAACGTGGTCGGTGGGCACATCGGTGTCTTCGAGGGTAACGGCGGCGACCTGCGCATCGGCCTGCCGCTGCAGTCGGTGCACGACGGCGAGCGCTGGCGTCACGAGCCCCTGCGCCTGAGTGCCTATCTCGCGGCGCCCACCGAGGCAATCGAGGCCATCATCGCGCGCCACGAGAGCCTGCAGTCGCTGGTGAATAACGGCTGGCTGCACCTGTTCGCCCTCGATGACGAGAGCGGCGAGATCCTGGCATACCGGAAGGGGGAGTGGCGCCGGCCCTAGGCTTTTGCGCAAAGTCGGCGAGCGCAGACGGTTTCCGCACAGAGCCTGTCGGGCTCGCGCGCCGAAGCGCCACTAAAGCCCCGAGCCGGTCAACCGGCTCGGGGCTTCTGCGTTCTGGCGCGTCGCGAGCCTACCGGGCGGCCAGCGCCACGCCCGCCTTGGAGCGGTTGGGCCGGTCGATGGCGCGTAGCCCGGCGCCGCGCAGCGGCGGCATCCGACCCTCAAGCTCAAGTAGTAACCGCCTGCCCCCTGTGAACAGCGGCGGGCATGAGGCATGATCCGGTGACCACAGGATCTCCCCGCTGGCCGTCTCTGTCCGCAGAGGCAGATCGTGCCTATTTTCCCGCAGCATTTACGGAGTCACACCTTGGACAGATTGGCGGTCATGAGGGCCTTCTGCCGCATCGTGGAGCGTGGCAGCTTCGCCAGGGCGGCGGAGGATCTCGGCATTTCTCCCGGGCTCTTGAGCCGTGACACCAAGCGCCTGGAACGGCACCTGGGCTGCACGCTGCTCACGCGCACCACCCGCAGAATGTCCCTGACCGAGCAGGGTCGCCTCTACTACGAGGAGAGTTGTCGCCTGCTCGCGGAGGTCGACCAGGTCGAGGAAAGGGTGCGCGAGCATACCGACCGCGTGCGGGGACGGCTGCGTATCAATGCGCCTCAGTCCTTCGGCCTGATGGTGCTGTCGCCGCTGCTGCCCGGCTTCATGGAGCGCTATCCGGAGGTCGAGGTGTCGCTGGCCCTGGAGGATCGCGTGATCGACATGGTCGAGGGAGGCTTCGACCTGTCGATCCGGGTGCGCGCCACCCTGTCGGACTCGAGCCTCATCGCCCGGCGCATCGCGCCGGTGCACCAGCGACTGTTCGCCAGCCCGGCCTACCTGGCGGCCCATGGCACCCCGCGGGGGCCGGAGGCACTCGCCGAGCATGAGGCGGTGAGCTACCTGTTGGCGGACGATGCCCACCACTGGGTGCTACAAGGCCCCGACGGTACGGTCTCGGTGCCTTGCCCCGCGCGCCTGGAGGTCGGCAGCAGCCTGATGCTGCGAGATATGCTGATCGCCGGCCAGGGTATCGGCGCCCTGCCAGACTTCATCTCCGATCCGGCCGAGGCGGCCGGCCAGCTGGTGCGGGTGCTGCCTGCCTTCGAGCTTCCGACCCGACAGGTCTATGCCGTTACCGCCTCGCGCCTGGGTACCGACGCTAAGACCCTGGCCTTCCTCGACCACCTCAGGGAGCGGCTGGGCGGCTGATCTCCAGGTCGTGCCCTCGCTTTTCGGCACTCTTTACCCTGAGTAAAGAATGTCCTGCCATTTTCCCGCTTATTCTTCCTCTCATGCGGCCTCATGCTCTGTTTCGTCACCCATGCGAAACAGAGAGGCTTACCATGACCCGCGTTCTCGTTCTCTACTACTCCAGCTACGGCCATATTCGCTCCCTTGCCGAGGCGGAAGCTGAGGGTGCCCGCAGCCTTCCCGGCGTGCAGGTCGACCTCCGCCGTGTCCCCGAGACGGTATCGGCGGCGGTGCGCCAGGCGGCAGGCCAGGTCATCGACGACACCCCGGAGGCCCGGGTCGAAGACCTGCCCGACTACGACGCCATCATCCTCGGCACGCCGACGCGCTTCGGCAACATGGCGTCTCAGATGAAGCAGTTCATCGATCAGGCCGGCGGGCTCTGGGCACGCAATGCGCTGGTCGGCAAGGTAGGTGCCGTCTTTACCTCCACCGGCTCGCAGCATGGCGGCCATGAGGCGGCGGTGCTCTCCACCCAGGTGCCCCTGCTGCACTTCGGCATGCTGATCGCCGGGCTGCCCTACACCTTCACGGGCCAGATGAGACACGACGAGATCGTCGGCGGCTCGCCCTACGGTGCCGGCACCGTGGCCGGCGGCGACGGCTCGCGCCAGCCTAGCGACACGGAGCTGGCCGGCGCCCGCTTCCAGGGACGCCATGTGGCCGAGATCGCCGCGCACCTGGCCGCCGGTCGCGATAGCTCGCGCCTTGCTCTGCCGTCCGGCGAGGAGGTGGGCGTCTGATGAGCCTTCCGTCCACCCCCTCGCTGACCCTCGACTTCTTTCACGATGTCGTCTGCGGCTGGTGCTTCAACCTGTCGCCGCGGCTGCATCGGCTGGCCGAGGAGTTCGAGCTGCATGTCCGGCATCGCACCTTCGTTCTGCAGGACAGCCCTGAATGCATGGTGGAGGTCTTCGGCTCCATGGCCCGAGCCAAGGCGACGATCCTCGATCACTGGACGGCCTGCCGGGAGGCCAGTGAGGCTCCAGAGCGCTTCAACATCGAGGGTATGCGCCGGGCTCCCTTTGACTATCCCCATGGCTTGCCCGGTGCCCTGGCCTGCCAGGCCGCGCAGTACCTGGCGGGCCAGGCGGGCCACTGGAGGATGTTCGATGCCATCCAGGTCGCCCACCTCAGCGAGGCCCGCAACGTCGCGGATCCCGAGGTGCTCAGGGCCATCGCCCGGGAAGCGGGGTTCGGCACCCATGCCTTCACGCGGCTGATGGAAGACCCGGCGACGCTCGATGCCGTCGAGGCCAATCTGTGTCTGGCCCGGCGGTGGCGGGTCAGCATGGTGCCCACGGTGATCGTGCGCGAGACGGGACAGCGGCTGGTCAATGGCCCGCTGGACAGCCTGCGCGCGCAGCTAGTCGACAACCTGAGCATCGTCGCCAACCAGCTCACCTCCTGATTTCCCGCGCCGGGCTGATCTTCCTTCCAAAGCCCGGTGCCCTGACCGATGCGAGGCATCGCCATGAACCGCTTGACCGACCTGCTGCTCACTGGCCTGGCGCCCGCCGTCTGGGGCAGCACCTATATCGTCACCAGCGAGCTCTTGCCCCAGGGCTATCCGATCACGCTGGCCGTGCTGCGTGCCCTGCCTGCCGGTCTGCTGCTGCTGTTGCTGGTCCGCCGGCTGCCAGGGAGGGAGTGGTGGGGCAGGGTGCTGCTGCTTGGCGCCTTCAACTTCGCGATCTTCTGGACCCTGCTGTTCGTGGCGGCCTATCGGCTACCGGGTGGCGTGGCGGCCACTCTGGGCGCGCTGCAGGCGTTGTGCGTGTTGATCCTGGCGCGCGGCCTGCTGGGCATGCCGATCATGACGCTGTCGGTCATGGCGGCGATGGCCGGTGTCGGCGGGGTCGCCTTGCTGGTGCTCACCCCCGCCGCGGAGCTGGACCCTATCGGCGTGGCGGCAGGCCTCGGCGGTGCCCTGTCGATGGCGGCCGGTACGGTGCTCAGCCGCAAGTGGCAGCCACCGGTCTCGCCGCTGACCTTCACCGCCTGGCAGCTGACGGCGGGCGGCCTGCTGCTGGTGCCGCTGGCCTGGTTCGGCGAACCGGCGCTGCCCGCTCTGACAACGACCAACCTTGTCGGCCTTTGCTACCTTGGATTGATCGGCGCCGCCCTGACCTATTTCCTGTGGTTTCGCGGCGTCGCCCGCATCGAGCCGGCGGCGGTCTCGATGCTCGGGATGATGAGCCCGGTGACGGCCGTGGCGCTCGGCTGGATGCTGCTGGACCAGAGGCTGAGCCCGCTGCAGGCCGGCGGTGCGGTGATCGTCCTCGGTTCGGTATGGCTCGGACAGTGGGCGGCGCGCCGTGTCCCGAGACCCGAAATGGTGCCCGGCGCGCCTCCTCGGGCCGCTTCATGGCCGAGGTGAGGGAGGCAGTATGATGGGCCTCTAGCGATCTGGCCGACGGCCCGGCGCCCATGACGAGAAAGCCGCCTTGGCCATCCTGGAGGCATGGAAACCGACCACGATGGGAGGAAAGATCATGTTCGTGGCCATGTATGAGTTCGAGATCAAGGATGGTAAAGAAGCGGAATTTCGCGAGGCGTGGCTGGAAGTGACCAAAGCGATTTACCAGCACTGTGGCAGCCTGGGCTCCAGGCTACATACCTCTGATAACCCCAATGTCTTGATCGGCTACGCCCAATGGCCAAGCCGAGAGCAGTGGGAGAAGGACAAGGATGTGACAGACGAGCGGTATCGGTTGTCTCGTCAGACAATGCGCGAGTGCCTGGTGCAATCAAGGACGATCTACACATTGGACGTCTGTGATGACTATCTGAAATCGTGATGGGCATGCGCACAAAGGATGCTGCCTGAGGTGCCTTCGACGGGGCAGTGTCGGCCATGATGACGCGAGGGGGATGTGCTGGTCGTGGTGGATGCCGGGCGTCGTAGATGTCTTGTTGATACGGGAGGTAATATGAAAGGCCCTAGCCCTGACGATAGAACACCGATGAAGGGATTTCCCCAAGTCGGTTACCTGAAGCATTACATTACCTCGGACCACATCGTGGTCGGCGACTACACCTACTACGACGACCCGGAAGGGACCGAGCGGTTCGAAAGCAATGTGCTTTACCACTTTCCCTTTATTGGCGACAAGCTGGTCATAGGCAAGTTCTGTGCGATCGCCAAAGGTGTCACGTTCATCATGAACGGTGCGAACCACCAGGTGTCAGGATTTTCCACCTATCCGTTTTTCATCTTCGGCAACGGTTGGGAAAAGGCGGCGCCCGAAGAGGGCGATCTTCCCTACAAGGGCGATACGGAAATCGGCCATGACGTCTGGATCGGCTACGAGGCGATCCTCATGCCGGGCGTGAAGATCGGCAGTGGAGCCATCATCGCGAGCAAGTCCGTCGTGGTGGAGGACGTCCCGGCGTACAGCGTCGTGGGAGGAAATCCCGCGCGGGTCATCAAGCAGCGCTTCGATGACGCCACGATCGATGCGCTGCTGGAGATCGCTTGGTGGGACTGGAGTGCCGAAAAGATCACCGGTCACCTCGACGCCATCGTCGGCGGTGACCTCATGGCGTTGCGGCGTGCCGGTCAGTCCTGACGCCGACGTCCAGCGGGCAGCCGCAAAATGCGGCATCATGAGCCATGACGGGTGAGGGGAGGCGTGAGGTCATGAAGGTCTGCATTGTCGGGGCGTCGGGCAAGCTCGGCCGGTACATGGTGCAACAGGCGCTCGAGCGGGGTGACGAGGTGGTCGGGGTGTGCCGGGAGAAGAGCGTGGGCAAGCTCGTCGCCTTCGAGGGGCGCATGACAATCGTGCCCGGCGCGACGAACGATCCGGCGGTGATCAAGCAGGCGGTCGCCGGCTGCGACGGTGTGCTGACGGTGCTGGTGCCCTGGGGCGTTCAGCAGTACGCGACAGGAACCGCTCAGGCGGTGCTCGACCACGCCCGGCCGGGGGCGCGCCTCGTCTTTTCCTGTGGCTGGCATATCTCCCGCGATGGCCAGGACGTCTACCCCTGGAGGTTCAAGGCCGTCGTGGCGGTCTTCGGCTGGCTCGCGCGCCTGACCCGCTTCGCGGACCTGGATGATCAGGTCGAGGCCTGCCGGCGCGTGTTCGAAAACGATACCCGCTGGACCGTCGTGCGGGGCAGCGATCTTGAGGAGGGCGAGAGCCAGGGCCTGCCGGTGTGGTCCCGGCATGTCGGCGATCCCATCCTCGCCAGCAACCTCACCCGCCGGGTGGATTTCGCCCGCTTCATGGTGGCGGCGCTCGAAGATGAAGCGCTGATCCAGGAGGCCCCGGCCATCGTGGGGTGCCGGACGCCGTCGGCGCTTGCGCACAGCGGGGCCTCTTCCGCCTGACAAGCAAAGCTCCGAGCCGTTTATCCGGTTCGGGGGCGTGTCGTTTTGGGCGCGGCGGTTGGGGCGCTTACTTCGCGGCTAGCGCCACGCCCGCCTTGGACCGGTTGGGCCGGTCGATGGCGCGGGTGATCCAGCTGCCGGTAGCGGCGAGCTTCTCGAGGTCGACGCCGTGCGCGATGCCGAGGCCGTTGAGCAGGTAGACCACGTCTTCGCTTGCCACGTTGCCCGAGGCGCCCTTCGCATACGGGCAGCCGCCGAGCCCGGCCACGGAGCTGTCGATCACCGCGATGCCCTCCTCGAGCACGGCGTAGAGGTTGGCCAGCGCCTGGCCGTAGGTGTCGTGGAAGTGGGCGCCGAGGCGCTCGAGCGGCACCGCGCGGGCCACGGCTTCCAGCATGCGCTTGGCCTTGAGCGGGGTGCCGGTGCCGATGGTGTCGCCCAGCGAGACCTCGTAGCAGCCCATCTCATGCAGCGCCCTGGCGACCTCGGCCACCCTGGCGGGGGCGATCTCGCCCTCGTAGGGGCAGCCGAGCACGCAGGAGACGTAGCCGCGCACGCGGACGTTGGCTTCGCGGGCGCGCTCCAGCACCGGGGCGAAGCGCTCGAGCGATTCCGCCACCGAGCAGTTGATGTTCTTCCGCGAGAACGCCTCGGAGGCGGCGCCGAACACCGCGACCTCGTCGACGCCGCACTCCAGCGCGGTTTCCAGGCCCTTGAGGTTGGGCGTGAGGGCGGAGTAGGTCACACCCTGGTGGCGGCGCAGGCCGTGCATCACCTCGCGATGGTCTGCCATTTGCGGTACCCACCTGGGGGAGACGAAGCTCGCCGCCTCGATGTGGGTGATGCCCGCCGCGCCCAGGCGGTCGATCAGGGCCAGCTTGGTGCCGGTGTCGATCGCCTCGGGCTCGTTCTGCAGCCCGTCGCGGGGGCCGACCTCGACCAGGCGAACGTGGGTGGGGAATGTCATGGCTTACTCCTCCGGCGCGAATTCCAGCAGCACGTCGCCCTGGCCGACGGTGTCGCCGGCGGCGAAGTGGAAGCATGCCACGTGGCCGTCGGCGGGGGCGGCCAGGGTGTGCTCCATCTTCATGGCCTCCATCACCATCAGCGGCATGCCTTTCTCGACTCGGCTGCCGGCCTCGGCCAGCAATGCCACCACGGTGCCGTGCATGGGCGCGGTGAGGGTGGATTCGGCCTCGCGCTGGCCGTGGTCGATGGCGTCGATGCGCCGCCAATAAAGGCGGGTCTCGCGCATCGGGTCGACCATCACCACGACATTATCGTCTCGACGCGCCTGAAGCCGGCGGCGATGGCCGTCGATAGTCACCGCCACGGCGTCGCCTTCCAGCGGCTCGAGGGTGGCAGCGAACGTCTGGCCCTTGAGCGTCAGCTGCCAGGGGGCGGATTCACGCTCGCGCCGGCCCTCGACCACCGTCACGCGCTCGGCGTCGTCCTCGTCCGCCGCATGCTCGGGCGCGCACAGGGCGATGCGGATGGTGTGGGGCGCGTTCAGGCGGAAGCCGTCGTGGCGGTCCCAGGGCGAGTCGCTCTCGCACTCCCGGGCCAGCTGGTGCAGGCCGATCAGCGCCGCGGCGGCGTATTCCTCCGGCGCGGTCTCGCGCGCGGCGAACAGGGTGGCCTCGTGGCGCTCGATGAAGCGGGTGTCGAGCTCGGCGGCGCGGAAGGCCGGATGGCCGGCCAGCCGCTGGAGGAAGGCGCGGTTGGTGACCACGCCGCGCACGTCCAGCGCCGCCAGGGCGCGGTTGAGGGTGGCCAGGGCCTGGGCGCGGTCGTCACCGTGCACGATCAGCTTGGCGAGCATCGGATCGTAGTGCATCGAGACGGCATCGCCGCTCTCCACGCCGCTGTCCAGCCGGACCTTGTCGGCCTCCAGCCCGGCACCGGCGAGGTCCAGGGCGAAGCGGCTCAGGGTGCCGGTGGCGGGCAGGAAGTCCTGCGCCGGATCCTCGGCGTAGAGCCGCGCCTCGAAGCTGTGGCCGCCGATCTTCAGCTCGTCCTGGGCCAGCGGCAGCCGCTCGCCCATGGCCACGCGCAGCTGCCACTCGACCAGGTCCTGGCCGGTGATCATCTCGGTGACCGGGTGCTCCACCTGCAGGCGGGTGTTCATCTCCATGAAGTAGAACGAGCGATCCGCATCCAGCAGGAATTCGACGGTGCCGGCCCCCACGTAGCCGATCTCGCGGGCGGCGCGCACCGCGGCCTCGCCCATCTCGCGGCGCAGCGCTTCGGTCATGCCCGGCGCGGGCGCCTCCTCGAGCACCTTCTGGTGGCGACGCTGCACGCTGCAGTCGCGCTCGAACAGGTAGACCCCGTTGCCGTGGCGGTCGCAGAACACCTGGACCTCCACGTGGCGCGGCTGCACCAGGTACTTCTCGATCAGCATGCGGTCATCATTGAAGGCGGCCTTCGACTCGCGGCGGCAGCCGTCCAGCGCGGCCTGGAACTCGCCGTCGTTCTCGACCACGCGCATGCCCTTGCCGCCGCCGCCGGCGCTGGCCTTGAGCAGCACCGGATAGCCGATGCGCTCGGCCTCATCAAACAGCAGGGCGTCGTCCTGGCTCTCGCCGTGGTAGCCGGGCACCAGCGGCACGCCGGCGTCCTGCATGCGCGCCTTGGCGGCGGACTTGTCGCCCATGGCGGCGATGGCCGGGGCGGGCGGGCCGACGAAGACGATGCCGGCGGCCTCCAGCGCCTCGACGAAGGCGCCGTTCTCGGACAGGAAGCCGTAGCCGGGGTGGATGGCGCCGGCGCCGGTGCGCCGCGCGGCCTCGATCACCGCGTCCACGTTCAGGTAGCTCTCGCGGGCGGCGGCCGGGCCCAGGCGCACGGCCTCGTCGGCCTCGCGCACGTGGCGGGCGCCCGCATCGGCGTCGGAGTAGACCGCCACCGTGCGCAGGCCCATGCGCCGCGCGGTGCGCATCACGCGGCAGGCGATCTCGCCGCGGTTGGCGACCAGCAGGGTGTCGAAGCGCGGGGCGGAATGGGTCGTCGGGCTCATGAATGGCGCTCCGTGTCGGAATCCGGGGCCCAGGCGGGGCGGCGTTTTTCGAAGAAGCTGGCCAGGCCTTCCTGGCCCTCGTGGCTCACCCGCAGCTCGCTGATGATGCGGCAGGTGTGGTCGCGGGTGGCGTTGCTGTCGGGCTCGCGGGCGACCTCGGCCAGCAGCGCCTTGGTGGCGCGGCTGGCCTGGGGCGAGGTGGCCAGCAGGGTGTCGATCATGGCGTCGACGGTGGCGTCCAGGGCGTCGGGCTCGACCACGCAGTGGGCGAGGTCCAGCTTCTGGGCGGTGGCGGCGTCGATGACCTCGGCGGTCAGGGCGTAGCGGCGCAGCTGCCGCTCGCCGATGGCGCGCTGCACGTAGGGGCTGATCACCGCCGGCGACAGGCCGATCCGGACCTCGGAGAGGCAGAAGCGGGCCTTCTCGGAGGCGACGACGATGTCGCAGCAGGCGGCCAGGCCAACGGCGCCACCGAAGGCCGCGCCCTGCACGCGGCACACGGTCGGGCAGGGCAGGGTGTCGAGGCCGTGCATCAGCGCCGAGAGCTCGCGGGCGTCGGCCAGGTTGTCCTCGAAGTCGTAGTCGGCCATGCGCTTCATCCAGTGCAGATCGGCGCCGGCGGAGAAGTTCCTGCCTTTCGAGGCCAGCACCAGCAGGCGCACCTCGCCGCGGTGGGCGAGCTCGCCGGCGCGGCGCAGGTGGTCGTTGAGCTCGCCGATCAGGTGGTCGTCGAAGGCGTTGTGGACCTCGAGGCGGTCGAGGGTCAACCGGGCCACGCCGCGGTTGTCGATCTCGAGGTGGCACATCGGGGGGCGGGATTCGGTGTCGGTGTGCATGGCGATCTCCCTCACATCCGGAACACGCCGAAGCGCGTGTCTTCGACGTCCGCGTTCATGGCGGCGGCCAGCGACAGGCCCAGCACGTCGCGGGTCTGGGCGGGGTCGATCACGCCGTCGTCCCACAGCCGGGCGCTGGCGTAGGTGGGGTGGCCCTGGTGCTCGTACTGGTCGCGGATCGGCTGTTTGAAGGCGTCCTCGTCGTCGGCGCTCCACTCGCTGCCGTCGCGTTCGAACTGCTCGCGCTTGACCTGGGCCAGCACGCCGGCGGCCTGCTCGCCGCCCATCACCGAGATGCGCGCGTTGGGCCACATGAACAGCAGGTTGGGATCGTAGGCGCGGCCGCACATGCCGTAGTTGCCGGCGCCGAAGCTGCCGCCGATCAGCACGGTGAACTTGGGCACCCTGGCGCAGGCCACGGCGGTGACCAGCTTGGCGCCGTGCTTGGCGATACCCTCGTGTTCGTACTTCGAGCCGACCATGAAACCGGTGATGTTCTGCAGGAAGATCAGCGGGATCTTGCGCTGGGCGCAGAGCTCGATGAAGTGCGCGCCCTTGAGCGCGCTCTCCGAGAACAGCACGCCGTTGTTGGCGACGATGCCCACCGGATGGCCGTGCAGGTGCGCGAAGCCGGTGACCAGGGTGTCGCCGTAGTCGCGCTTGAACTCGTCGAAGGCCGAGTCGTCGACCAGCCGGGCGATCACCTCGCGGGCGTCGAAGGGCTTCTTCAGGTCGGTGCCGACGATGCCGTAGAGCTCCTCGGGGTCGAGGCGTGGCGGTTTCGAGGCCTGCATGGCGAGCTCGCCGCGCTTCTGCCAGTTGAGCCGGGCCACGCAGCGCCGGGCCAGCTGCAGGGCGTGGGCGTCGTTCTCGGCGTAGTGGTCGGCCACGCCGCTGATGCGAGCGTGGACGTCGGCCCCGCCCAGGTCCTCGGCGCTGATCGACTCGCCGGTGGCGGCCTTAACCAGCGGCGGGCCGCCGAGGAAGATGGTGCCCTGCTCGCGGACGATGATCGATTCGTCGGCCATGGCCGGCACGTAGGCGCCGCCGGCGGTGCACGAGCCCATCACCACGGCGATCTGCGGGATGCCCTCGGCGGAGAGCGTGGCCTGGTTGTAGAAGATGCGGCCGAAGTGGTCGCGGTCGGGGAAGACCTCGTCCTGGCGCGGCAGGAAGGCGCCGCCGGAGTCGACGAGATAGAGGCACGGCAGGCGGTGCTTGCGGGCGACCTCCTGGGCGCGCAGGTGCTTCTTCACCGACAGCGGGAAGTAGGTGCCGCCCTTGACCGTGGCGTCGTTGGCGACGATCACGCACTCCACGCCCGAGACGCGGCCGATGCCGGTGACCACGCCGGCGGCGGGCACCGGGTCGTCGTAGACCTCGTGGGCGGCCAGCGCCGAGAGCTCGAGGAACGGCGAGCCCTCGTCGAGCAGGTGGTCGATGCGGTCACGCACGAACAGCTTGCCGCGGGCCTCGTGGCGCTTGCGCGCCTTCTCGCCGCCGCCCTGGGCGATGGCGGCGGTCAGCTCGCGCAGCTTGCCGACCTCGGCGCGCATCGCCGCATCGTTGGCCTGGAAGCCCTCGCTGCGCGGATTGATCTGGGTGTTCAGAATGGCCATCAATGGCTCCTTCAGTACCTCACCGATGAACTAGCGGGATGAGCGCCGCCGTCCCCTCAAGCGGATTCGTTGAAGACCTCGCGGCCGATCAGCATGCGGCGAATCTCGCTGGTGCCGGCGCCGATCTCGTAGAGCTTGGCGTCGCGCAGCAGCCGGCCGGTGGGGTATTCGTTGATGTAGCCGTTGCCGCCGAGCAGCTGGATGGCGTCCAGCGCCACCTGGGTGGCCTTCTCGGCGCAGTAGAGGATCACGCCGGCGGCGTCCTTGCGTGAGGTGTGGCCCCGGTCGCAGGCGCCGGCCACGGCGTAGAGATAGGCGCGGCAGGCATTCAGGGTGGTGAGCATGTCGGCCACCTTGCCCTGGACCAGCTGGAACTCGCCGATGGCCTGGTCGAACTGCCTGCGCTCGTGGATATAGGGCACCACCACGTCCATGGCGGCCTGCATGATGCCGATGGGGCCGGCGGCCAGCACGGTGCGCTCGAAGTCGAGCCCGCTCATCAGCACCCGCGCGCCCTTGTTGACCTCGCCGAGCACGTTCTCGGCCGGCACCTCGCAGCCCTGGAACACCAGCTCGCAGGTGTTGGAGCCGCGCATGCCGAGCTTGTCGAGCTTCTGGGCGGTGGAGAAGCCGGGCATGTCCTTCTCGATGATGAAGGCGGTGATGCCCTTGGAGCCGGCGTCGGGATCGGTCTTGGCGTAGACCACCAGCACGTCGGCGTCGGGGCCGTTGGTGATCCACATCTTGTTGCCGTCGAGGATGAAGCGGTCGCCCTCCTGGCGGGCGCGCAGCTTCATGGACACCACGTCGGAGCCGGCACCCGGCTCGGACATGGCCAGCGCCCCCACGTGCTCGCCGCTGATCAGCCTCGGCAGGTACTTCGCCTTCTGGGAGGCCGAGCCGTTGAGCTTGAGCTGGTTCACGCACAGGTTGGAGTGGGCCCCGTAGGAGAGCCCCACCGAGGCGCTGGCCCGGGAGATCTCCTCCATGGCGATGCAGTGGGCGAGATAGCCCATGCCGGCGCCGCCGTCCTCCTCGGGCACGGTGATGCCGAGCAGGCCCATGTCGCCGAACTTCCGCCACAGGTCGGCTGGGAAGGCGTTGTTCGCGTCGATCTCGGCGGCGCGCGGGGCGATCTCGTCGCGGGCGAAGGCGTTGACGTGATCGCGCAGCATGTTGAGCTCGTCGTCGAGGCCGAAGTCGAGGGGGGTATAGGGGGCGTGCATGGCGGCGATCTCCGTTCGTTGTGTGTCGGTCCGGGAGCGTTCGAGTGCTCGGCTGTTCTGGTCCAGCCTAGGATTGGTTGACGTTAACGTAAAGTGCAGCCTTTGGGGCCTAGACCAAGGTCGTGATCGTGCAGGATGACGATAGTGAAGGGCCGTGATCGAGAAGAGCCCTGCCTTGAGCATAGAAGCCGGACGGCATCAGGAAGAACCGGAGTGAAGGGCGGCGAGGGGGCGGAGTGAGTTAGCGCAGTGAGTCGGCGCAAGCGGGAGGCGGCGGAAGCAGGGGAGCATCCGCCGCCCTGGTGCCCTACGAGACGGGCCGGTGATTGGGCGCCACCAGGCCGTGGCGACGCATGCGGCGGTAGACGGTGGGGCGCGAGACGCCGAGCTGGCGGGCGACCTGGCTGATGTTCCAGGCCGAACGCCTGAGCAGCTCGAGCAGCGCCTGGCCGTCCGCCGAGGGCGCGGCAGATGCCGAGCTGGGTGCCGAGCCAAGCGACGCCGGTGCCGTGAGGGTGGTGGGCCCGGCGGCGCCGTGGCAGGCCTCGGGCAGGTCGTGAAGGGTGATCTCGTCGCCCTCCGCGGTGGCCATGGCGAAGGCCAGCGCGTTTCTGAGCTGGCGGATATTGCCCGGCCAGTCGTGGGCCAGCAGCGCGCTCATGGCGTCGGCGCGCAAATGGTGTGACTGGCCGCGTTCGGCCTGGAGCTCGTCGTGGACGCGGCGAATCACGTAGTGCCGGTCGGCGCGCTCGCGCAGCGCGGGCAGGCGCAGTTCGGCGCCGTTGAGGCGGTAGTAGAGGTCCTCGCGGAAGTCGCCGGCACGGATCAGCTCGGTCACGTCGCGGTGGGTGGCGGTGACCACGCGGATGTCGACCCTGACCGGCGTCTCGGCGCCCAGCGGCATCACCTCGCGCTCGGCCAGCACGCGCAGCAGGCGGGTCTGCAGCGTCAGCGGCATGTCGCCGATCTCGTCGAGGAACAGGGTGCCGCCGTCGGCCTGCTGGATCAGCCCGCGCATGCCCTTGGGCCGCCCCCCGGTGAAGGCGCCGGGCAGATAGCCGAACAGCTCGCTCTCGATCAGCGCTTCGGGAATGGCCGCGCAGTTCACCGCCACGAAGGGCGCCTGGGCCCGCGGCCCGCTGTCGTGCAGGGCGCGGGCCAGCACCTCCTTGCCGGTGCCCGTCTCGCCGCGGATCAGCACGCTCACGGTCTCGTTGCGCAGCCGCCGGGCCAGCTTGAGCAGGCGGTGCATCGCGGGATCGTCGGCGGCGAGCCGGTCCAGCGCCGGCACCGAGGCATCGCGCGGGGCCGTGGTGGTGGCCTTCGGCGGGCGGCCGCGGGGCTCGAGCAGGGTGACGAAGCAGGTCGCGTCGTTGGCCCGGGCGCGAAACGCGCGGATCTGATCCTCGCCCGCGGCCGGAATGCCCAAGAGGTCGCCGAGCTCGGCGTCGAACAGCTGGGTGGCGCCGGGCAGGCAGGCCGCCGACCAGGGCGGCCAGCGGCGCAGGTGGGCGTCGATCAGGGCGCGGCCCTCGTGATTGGCGGCGATCAGGCTGCCGTCCTCCTGTATGGCGATCAGCCCGCGGCCGTTCAGGTGCACGAATTCCCGGGCGCTGTCGAAGCGCAGGATCAGGCTGTCCCGGTAGCGGTGCAGGAAGTAGGCGTCCTCGATCATCCGCGCGTGCAGGTTGACCAGCGATAGGGCGAAGGTCTGGCTCTCCTGGGCGCGCGGCGACTGCAGGGCGGAGATGTCCAGCACCGCCATCACCCGGCCCTGGGGATCGGTGATCGGCGCCGCCGTGCAGGTCAGGTCGATGTGGGTGGCGTCGAAGTGCTCGCCCTGGTGGCAGGTGATGGCCTGGCCGTCGTGCAGGCAGGTGCCCACCGCACAGGTGCCGGCGTGGCGTTCGTCCCAGTCGGCGCCCAGGTAGAGCCCGGCACGGCGCAGGGCCCGGTCCTGCTCGGACTGGCCGCGAAAGGCCACGGTGATGCCGCGCCGGTCGGTGAGCAGCAGCGCGTAGCCGAGCCGGGCGACCTGGCCGTAGAGGCGATCGACCCCGGCGCGGGCCACGTGCAGCAGCTCGTCCACCGATTCCTGGTGGTCGCGCAGCGCCTGCTGGGTGAGCACGCGCACCGGGCGCGGGTGGCAGGGGTCGAGCCGATACTCGCCCAGACAGCGCTGCCAGGAGCGGCGAATGACGTCGCGGTGTTCGGCAGGGCCGGCGTCTTGGCCTTCGCCCAGCCGCATCAGGGTCCGGATGTGCTGGCGTTTCTCGGGTTGCAGAGCCAAGGCGGCCTCCGCTCGGGCCGCCTGATGGCGGCTCTTGTGATGTTGTTGTGATGTGTCGATGCGCTCCGTTCAGCCTATGCCGCTGGGCGCGGGCGTCAATCGGCGCGGGCTTCGCCCTTGGTCGGGGGTGACAGGTGTAACGCGGGCTGTCACGGCGTACGGGGTACAGCTGTGACATCGCGCCGTGCACTGGCGTGTCGATCCGGCGCGTGATGGTTGAGCTTTTATCTTTTTTATCAGTGCCTTGCTATCTATACATGACGATCTGGCACGAATGCTGCCAGTGACTGGGGGCGTGACCCGATAACGATCACACATCACCAATAACAAGCGGAGAGACGCCATGACCGCACGCACGCCCACTCAGATCGCCCGGCAATGGCTCGATGACTTCGATGCCGCCCTGACGCGCCGCGATATCGCGCGAGTCCTCTCGCTGTTCGGCGAGGAATGCTACTGGCGCGACCTGGTCGCCTTCACCTGGAACCTCAAGACGCTGGAAGGCCCGGACGAGATCCAGTCGATGCTCGATGCGACGCTGGATCGCGTCGCGCCCTCGAACTGGCAGCTGGACGGCGAGGCCAGTGAGGCCGGTGGCGTCGTCGAGGCCTGGTTCACCTTCGAGACCGCCGAGGCGCGGGGCAAGGGCCTGCTGCGCCTGAAGGACGGCCGCTGCTGGACGCTGCTGACCGTCATGAGCGAGCTCAGGGACTTCCCCGAGCCCAGCGGCCTCAAGCGTCCCATGGGCGCCGAACACGGCGCCAACAAGGCACGCGAGACCTGGCTGGAGGCCCGCCAGCGCGAGGAGGCCGAGCTCGGCTACGAGCGTCAGCCCTACTGCGTGATCATCGGCGGCGGTCAGGGCGGCATCGGCCTGGCGGCGCGCCTGCGGCAGATGAACGTGCCGACCATCGTGATCGAGAAGAATCCGCGGGCGGGGGACTCCTGGCGCAACCGCTACAAGTCGCTGTGCCTGCACGATCCGGTCTGGTACGACCACATGCCCTACCTTCCCTTCCCGGACAACTGGCCGGTGTTCGCGCCGAAGGACAAGGTCGGCGACTGGCTGGAGATGTACACCAAGGTGATGGAGCTCAACTACTGGAACTCCACCGAGTGCGAGAGCGCGCGCTTCGACGAGGCCAGCGGCGAGTGGGTGGTCGAGGTCAATCGCGACGGCGAGCGCGTGACCCTGCGGCCGAAGCAGCTGGTGCTGGCCACCGGCATGTCCGGCATGCCCAACGTGCCGCAGTTCCCCGGTGCCGAGACCTTCGAGGGCGAGCAGCAGCACTCCAGCCAGCACCCGGGGCCGGATGCCTATCGCGGCAAGAGGGTCGTGGTGGTGGGCGCCAACAACTCCGCCCACGACATCTGCGCGGCGCTGTGGGAGCACGACGCCGACGTGACCATGTTGCAGCGTTCCTCCACCCACGTGGTGAAGTCCGACTCGCTGATGGAAGAGGCGCTGGGGCCGCTGTACTCCGAGCAGGCGCTGCAGAACGGCATCGACCATCACAAGGCCGACCTGATCTTCGCCTCGATTCCCTACAAGGTGCTGCCGGACTTCCAGCGTCCGGCCTTCGATGCCATCCGCGAGCGCGACGCCGACTTCTATCGCCGGCTCGAGGCGGCCGGCTTCCTGCTCGACTTCGGCGCCGACGACTCGGGGCTGTTCCTGAAGTACCTGCGTCGCGGCTCCGGCTACTACATCGACGTGGGCGCCTGCGAGCTGGTGGCCAACGGCGACATCAAGCTGCGCAGCGACGTGAGCATCGAGCGCATCAACCCGCACTCGGTGACCCTGACCGACGGCTCGGAGCTGCCCGCGGACCTGATCGTCTACGCCACTGGCTACGGCTCGATGAACGGCTGGGCGGCCCGGATCATTTCCCAGGACGTCGCCGACAAGGTCGGCAAGTGCTGGGGACTCGGTTCCGACACGCCCAAGGACCCGGGGCCCTGGGAGGGCGAGCTACGCAACATGTGGAAGCCAACCCAGCAGCAGGCGCTGTGGTTCCACGGCGGCAACCTGCATCAGTCCCGCCACTACTCCCACTACCTGGCGCTGCAGCTCAAGGCCCGTCAGGAGGGCATTCCGACGCCCGTCTATGGCCTGCAGGAGGTCAATCACCTGAGTTGATCCGGCTCGCACTCAGCGGCAGCCCATGACGCGCCGGCCCGCTCCGTTTCGCCACGGAGCGGGCCGCGCGCCCTGTCATTCGCTGGCCGGCCTGGGCGTGCAGCCCGTCATGCCGTCGATGGTCGCCACGACCCTCATGCATGTCTCGGCGTTCAGTGCATCGGCATGGGGCGATGCGAAGCGCTTGGCGTCGTTGTCGAAGTATCGCCCATTGGCCTTCGAGAACTCGGCGTCGAGCGCTGCACGGACCAGGATGTCCGCGCCGATCTGGAGGTCGTTGCCCGCGACACCGAAGCCCTCTTTCACCATCTTGCTGTCGAGCAGGGAGCCCGGGTTGACGGCGATGATGGCCGGGGCCTGGTCGTTCAGCGTCATGGCCAGGTGGCGCGACCACATGGTGAGGGCCAGCTTGCTCTGAGCGTAGGCGGAGAAGGCATCGTCCAGCCGTCTCCGGCCGGCGAGGGCGTCGATGTCCACCGGGGCCTGGGCGGCGGAGGAGAGGTTGATCACTCTCGCGCCCGTTTCCATCAGCGGCAGCAGCCGTCGGGTCAGCAGGTAGGGGGCGATGGTGTTGACGGCGAAGCGCACATCGAGCCCATCGGCCGTGAGAGGATCGGTAACCCGGAAGACCCCGGCGTTGTTGATCAGGACATCGAGCCTTGCGTGTCGACTCGCGACCGCCTCTGCCAGGGCCTCGACGTCCGCCAGGCGGGAGAGATCCGCCACGTAGCCCTCCACGTTCGGGCGTTCCGTCGCGGCGGACAGACGCGCCTGCGTGGCTCGAAGCTTCTCGGGGTTCCGGCCGTGGATCAGCACCCGGTGGCCCTGTCGGACGAGCCTCTCGGCCGTGGCCAGGCCGATGCCGTCGGTCGATCCCGTCATGAGAATGGTCTTCACGGTCGTGTCTCTCCTTGGGGGGAAAAGGCGGGCAGGATATCGTCGGCAAGACGATAGAGGGTGTCGTCGATATCCGCTCGGTTGAAGCGCAGGTTCAATGCGACATGGTTGACCCCGATGGCCTCGAGCGTCTCCAGGTAGTGGCGAAGGGCGCGTACGCCCCCGCGCAGCCCGAGGTGGATCGGCTCGGGGGCCGCATCAGGATCGGGACTCAGGTCGATGTAGAGTGGTTGCATCGCCGGTCGCACGCCCCTGCCCAGAGCCCGAGTGTGAGCGCGCCAGTCGTCCAGGATGCGCGCCTGTGTCTCGAGCGCTCGCGGATAGAGCATCCAGCCATCGCCATGGCCGGCGATCCACTCCGGGCTCTGCTGGCTGCCGCCCGTCACGATCAGCGGCAGCCGGCCCGATGCCGGTTTCGGCAGCATGTCCATGGTGCCCTCGAGGCGCCCGTGGCGATTTGTCGCGATGGCCGGGGGCACGCCCACCGGCAGGTGGCGACTCAGATCTCCACCACGACCTTGCCGGTCGCCTGGCCGCTGGCGAGGCGGGCATGGGCCTCGCCGACCCGGTCCAGCGGGTAGCGCGGCGAATCCAGTAGCGGCTTGAGGCCACCGGCGTCGACGATCGCGGCGAGCTCGCCGAGGATGCGGCCGTGGGTCTCGCGCTGGTGGTCGTGCAGCATGGGGATCAGCATGAACACCACGTGCAGCGAGAGTCCCTTGAAGTGCGCGGCGTTGAGATCCAGTTCGAGCATCGACACGGTCGTGGCGACCTGGCCGTTCAGCGCCGCGGCCTCGAAGGAGTTGGCCAGGTTGGCGCCGCCCACCGAGTCGAAGACGATGTCGAAGCCGGCGCCGCCGGTGTGCCCGGCGACATAGTCGCCACGGGCTGCGCCCTGTAGTCGATCGACCGGGCACCCAGCGTCTCGACCAGCGCATGATGCTCATCGCGTCCGACGGTGGCCGAGACGCGCCCACCGAAATGACGGGCGAGCTGCACGGCGACATGGCCCACGCCGCCTGCGCCCCCGTGCACCAGCACCGTCTTGCCCTGGCCGATGCCGGCGCGCATCAGCCCCTCGTAGGCGGTGATGCCGACCAGCGGCAGCGCCGCGGCCTCCGCCATGCTCAGGGTGGCGGGCTTGTGGGCGATCAGGCGGGCATCGGCCGCCATGTACTCGGCCAGAGCCCCGGGCAGGTCGGCCAGGCCACCGGCGCAGCCGTACACCTCGTCGCCTACCGTGAAACCGCCGACGCCTTCTCCCACGGCTTCCACCGTGCCGGCGAAGTCCATGCCCAGCAGGGCGGGTGTCGCGGGGGAGAGGGGCAGCTCGGGCCCCATCTGGCGGATCATGGTGTCGACGGTGTTGACGCTGGTGGCGGCGACGCGCACCAGCACCTGACCGGGGCCGCCTGGGGCGTGGGCAGCTCGGCGGGCTCGAAGACCTCGGGACCACCAAACTCGTGGATCAGCATCGCTTTCATGGGGGAAACGTCCTCTCGTTGGATCACCGAGAGAAGAGTAATTGCGGTGCTCATGGTTTATAACCCAGGGTGATTCACAATCACTTTTTTGATTTTGTTGAAAGTGGGCGATGAATCACGGCCATCTCAAGCTCTTCCTCGGCCTCGCCTCGACCCACCACATCCGTCGCGCGGGGCGGAAAGTCGGGGCTCACCCGCGCTGGCCAGTGCCCGGATCCGCAAGTGGGAGGACACCCTGGGAGTGCGGCTGGCGCATCGAACGACGCGCGCCGTGTCCCTGACGGAGGACGTCATGGCGTTCTCCGGGCACGCCCTCGAGGCCTCGGCACAGGGCGGCGCCGATGCCAGTCGCTGATGCCCCTTCTCGCACAAGGTAGCGAGAGGGTGATGGGCTCCGGCGCCTGGTCGATCGTCGCCCTTAAGCCTCTGACCCGATCCTTCCGCCGGCGCTCCTGCGCAGGCAGGGCGGGAGGCGTGGTCCGCTCGGTGCCGGTCTTATTCTGCCGCTCTTTCCTCCCTTCGCTGTGACGCGTCCGAGCTGGCTCGGCGCGTGGAGACGCCATTCCTTTCTATAAATTCGAAAATATATTTCGAATTAAGCCGCTTTTGTTCGTAATAGTCGGAATTTAAGCTGACTAACAACTAGTCAGACAGCAAAGCTCTTCACACGAATGCCGATTCACAGGAGATCCCACATGAACACCAAGCTGACCCTTTCCGCGCTGTTGATCGCCGCACTGCCGCTGGCCGCCCAGGCCGATGACAACGCCACCCAGCGCGCCCTGAAGCTGAACCAGCAGCCGATTGCCGCCCAGAGCCAGCAGGCGCCGTCCGTGACGTTCGAGGCCGAGCAAGTCAACGGCGACAGCCAGGCCATGCAAGAGGCCCGCGCCAAGCAGCTGAGCCGCAGCCGCAGCATCGAGACGCGCTTCGAGGTTTCCGGCGACGAGCTGGCGCCGGCCAAGCGGGCCACCACCTGAGAGGTCCTGACCCAGACAAGGCCCTTTCCCGAGATAGCGCCGGGGCGGGCCTGACTGACTCCACCCGACACGCGTTTAACACTATGGAGGAGACGCATCCATGAATACTAAGCTGACCCTTTCCGCCCTGCTGATTGCCGCACTGCCGCTGGCCGCCCAGGCCGGTGACAACGCCACCCAGCGCGCCCTGCAGCTGAACCAGCAGCCGGTCGCCGCCCCGAGCCAGCAGGCGCCGTCCGTGACGTTCGAGGCCGAGCGGGTCAACGGCGACAGCCAGGCCATGCAAGAGGCCCGCGCCGAACAGCTGAGCCGCAGCCGCAGCATCGAGACCCACTTCGAGGGCTCCGGCGACGAGCTGGCGCCGGCCAGGCGCGCCACGACGTAAGCGGGCCACCAGCGCAAGACCGCTCGATCCGCGCCGGAACGAACAAGGCCCCGCCAAGCGGGGCCTCGTTCGTTGATGAGCGCTCGTTCGCGTGAGTGGCTGTCACTTGCCGCGCATCACCCGCACGATGTCGCTCACCGTCGCCAGAGCGATCTCGGCCGGTGTCTTGCTGCCGAGATCCAGTCCGATCGGCATGTGGATGCGTGCGAGGGACGCCTCGTCGATGCCGCCGCTGCGCCTGAGGCGCTCGGTGCGTTTCTCCGAAGTGCGCCGGGAGCCCATGACGCCGATGTAGAAGGCCTCGCCGCGCACGGCCTCGAGCATGGTCAGGTCGTCCAGGCGCGGGTCGTGGGTGACGGCGACCACCGCCGTCATGCGGTGCGCCCCCTCGCGGCGCAGGAACTCGCTCGGCAGCTCGCGGTGGCCGTGGGCGCCGCCGAGCTCGATGCCTTCCCAGGCCTCGGGACGCGGATCGCACACTATCACCTCGAAGCCCAGCGCCAGGCCGAACTGCACGCAGAACTGGCTGACCGGCGAGAGGCCGGCGACCAGCAGCCGCGCGGCGGGGCCGACATGAAGGCGCACCGCCTGCTCGTCGCGGACCACCCCCGGCCCCATGGCCGCCGCCACCTGCCAGTGGCTCTCGCCGTCGTCGAGGGCCACGCGGCGCTCCAGCAGCTGGCCGCCCTGCAGCGCCTCGGCGTAGGCCTCGAGCTCGTCGGCCACCGAGGCGGCGCCGGCCGGCCAGTGCTCGATCAGCACCTCGAGCCGCCCCTCGCAGGGCAGGCTCACCCGGCTGCCGTGCAGCGCATCGGCACCGTCGCCGTAGGCGATGACCTGGGCCGGCGCGCGGAAGTCGCCCGCCGCGAGCCGCTCCAGGAAATCCTCCTCCACGCAGCCGCCGGACAGCGAGCCCACATGGCGGCCGTCGGCCCGGGCGACCAGCAGGGCGCCCGGTTCGCGCGGCGCCGAGCCGAAGGTCGAGAGCACCGTGCACCACCAGAGGTCATGCCCCTCGGCGTGCCAGCGCCGGGCGGCCTCGACCACCTCCACGTCCAGTGCGCGCATGGTCAGCCCCTGAGCTGGTTGGCGATCGGCAGCCGACGAATGCGCTGGCCGGTGGCGGCGAAGATGGCGTTGGTCACCGCCGGTGCCAGCGGCGGCACGCCGGGCTCGCCGACCCCGGTGGGCGCCTCGGCGGAGGGCACGATATGCACCTCGATCTCGGGCATCTCGTTCAAGCGCAGCACCTGGAAGTCATGGAAGTTCGACTGCTGCACCTGGCCGTCGTCGAGGGTCAGCTCGCTGTGCAGCGCCGCCGCCAGGGCGAAGCCGATGCCGCCTTCCATCTGGGCGCGGATCACGTCCGGGTTGATCGCCAGGCCGCAGTCCACCGCGCACACCACCCGGTCGACCTTGAGCCGGCCGTCGGCGTCGACCGAGACCTCGGCGACCTGGGCGACGTAGCTGGCGAAGGACTCGTGGACGGCGATGCCGCGGCCCCGCTTCACACCTTCGGCGCCGCCTTCCAGCGGCGTCGACCAGCCGGCCTTCTCGGCCGCCAGATCGAGCACGCCCTGCCAGCGTGGATGCTGATCGAGACGCTCGCGCCGGTACTGGTAGGGGTCACGGCCCGCCGCCACGGCGGCCTCGTCGATCAGGCTCTCGGTGGAGAAGCCGGTGTGGGTGTGGCCCACGGAACGCCACCACTGCACCGGCACGCCGATCTCCTTGGGCGTGTGCAGCTCGACGCTGAGTGACGGCACGCCGTAGGCCAGGTCGGCGACGCCCTCGACGGAGGTGGCGTCGATGCCGTCCTTGACCATCGCCGACTCCATGGCGGTGCCGGTGAGGATCGACTGGCCGACCAGGCGCTGGTGCCAGGCGGTCAGGTTGCCGTCGGCGTCCAGGGCGAGGCGGGCGCGGTGATAGTTGAACGGGCGATAGTGGCCGCCGCGGGTGTCGTCCTCGCGGGTCCAGACCATCTTGATCGGCGCGGCCTGGCCCTGGTCGCGGGCGGCCTTGGCGATGGCCGCGGCCTCCAGCACGTAGTCGCTGATCGGGTTAGCGCGACGGCCGAAGCTGCCGCCGGCGAACAGCTGCTGGATGCGCACCTGCTCCGGCGGCAGGTCGAGCAGCTTGGCCACTGCCTGCTGGTCGAGGGTCTGCCACTGCTCGCCGTTGAGGATGTTGACGTGATCGTCCTGCAGGTCGACCACGCAGTTGAGCGGCTCCATGGCGGCGTGGGCCAGATAGGGCACCACGTAGTCGGCCTCGATGACCTGGGCGGCTTCGTCCAGCGCGGCGGCGGCGTCGCCTCGGTCGGTGACCGTGTCGCCGGGTCGGCCGGCGCGCTCGCGGTAGTCGGCCTCCATCGCCTCGCTGCTCATGGTGAAGGCCTGGCTGTCGTCCCACTCGAGGGCCAGGGCGTCACGGCCCTTGATGGCGGCCCAGGTGTTGGTGGCCAGCACCGCGACCAGGTCGCCGTCGCGGGTCGGGGAGGGGAAGCGCACGCTGGCCACCACGCCCGGCACCTCGAGCGCCTCGGCGTCGTCGACGCCGGTCAGCCGGCTGCCGAAGCGTGCCGGGTGTGCCGGCACGGCGATCAGCATGCCGTCGAGCTGCACGTCCTGGGTGAAGCGGGCGCTGCCGTCGGTCTTGGCCGGGCTGTCCTGGCGCATCAGCCGCTGCTTGCCGATCAGCGTGAACCGTTCGGGCGACTTCAGCGTGACCTCGTCGGGCACCGGCTGGTCGGCGGCGGCCTCGGCCAGTTCGCCGAAGCCGAGCTCGCGCCCGGAGGCCTCGTGGATGACCCTGCCCCGGTGGACGCCGAGGCTGCCCGGTGAGACATCGAGCCGCTCGGCGGCGGCGGCCACCAGCATGGCCCGGGCCTTGGCGCCGGCCTGGCGCATCTGCTCGAAGGAGTTGGCGATGGAGGTGCTGCCGCCGGTGCCCTGGATGCCGAACGCGAGGTTCTGGTAGCGCTGGGTGTTGGCCGGGGCGCCCTCGACGCGCACCGAGGCCCAGTCGGCGTCGAGTTCCTCGGCGACCAGGGTGGCGAGCCCGGTGTAGGTGCCCTGGCCCATCTCGATGTGCTTGGCGATCACCACCACCTCGCCTTCCGGCGTCACGCGCACGAAGGCGTTGGGCGCGAACTCCCCGTTGTCGCCGGCGGCCCGGGCGCGGCTATCGCGGCCCAGCAGCGGGGCGATGTAGAGGCCCAGGGCGAGCCCGGCGGAGCCCTTCATGAAGCCGCGGCGGCTGACGTTGACCGTCGACAGGGCGGCCGCGGCGCGTGACTGGGCGTGCTGCTTCAAGACGTGCATCAGGACACCTCCTGGCCGAGGGAGGCCGCGGCCTCTTGGATGGCGTCGCGAATGCGAACATAGGTGGCGCAGCGGCAGAGGTTGCCGCTCATGGCGCCGTCGATGGCGCTGTCGTCCGGCTCGGGGTTGCCCTGCAGCAGGGCGGTCGCCGACATGATCTGGCCGGACTGGCAGTAGCCGCACTGGACCACGTCGAGCTCGCGCCAGGCCTTCTGCACGCTGGCCCCGGTCGGGTCGTCGCCGATGGCCTCGATGGTGGTGATCTCGCGATCGCCCACCGCAGCAATCGGCGTGATGCAGCTGCGGCTGGCCTGGCCGTCCAGGTGCACGGTACAGGCGCCGCACAGGCCGCGGCCGCAGCCGTACTTGGTGCCGGTGAAGCCGACCAGATCGCGGATCGCCCACAGCAGGGGCATGTCGGCCGGGGCATCCACCTCGTGGGTCTGCCCGTTGATGGTGAGGGTCGTCACGGTCGTTCTCCTGTTATCGTTCTTGGTGCTTGCGCATCCGGTCAGTCTAGTCGCCGCCCTCGCGGGACAGGGCGGCGAGACAGGGCGGCGAGGTCGTCGGCCACGTCGATATCGAGATGGATGCCGGGATCGTCGATCTCGAGCTCATGGCAGCGAGCGCGGTGGCGGCCGACGACGCGTCGCGCGCCTTCGTCGCCGCCGAGGGCGGCAAGCTCCGCCCAGAAGTCGCGGCCGAACAGCACCGGATGGCCCGTTCGGCCGGCGTGCCGGGGGCGGACGATGCGTCCGGGGGCGGCTCGATCGCGCAGTGCCTCGAGCGTCGCGGGGGCGATGTTCGGCATGTCGCCGAGCAGCACCGCCGCGGCGGGCGCCTCGGCCAGGGCGGGATCGGCGGCCAGCGCGGCGAAGGCATCGGCCAGGCTGGCGCCCAGGCCGTCCGCGGCACGGGGCGCGCGCAGGATCGGCGTGTCGGCGGGCAGGCCCAGGGCGACGGGCTCGTCGTCCTCGCGCAGCACCACCCGCAGACGCGAAAAGGCCGCCGACGCCGTGGAAAGCGTGGCGGCCAGCAGCGTCCGGCCCGATGGCAGCCGGGCCAGGCGCTTGTCCGCGGCGCCGAAGCGTCGGGAGGCGCCGGCGGCCAGGATCACCGCCACCGGCGCCTGGCTCATAGCCGAACCAGCATCTTGCCGCGATTGCCGCCTTCGAACAGCTGCAGGAAGGCATCCGGCGTCTGCTCCAGGCCTTCCACCACGGTCTCTTCATAGTCGAGCCGGCCGGCGGCCACCTGGGGGCCGACTTCCTCGAGGAACTCGGGGTAGTGCGCCCAGTGATCGAAGACGATGAAGCCTTCCATGCGGGCGCGGCGGATCAGGATCATCGCCAGGTTGCCCGGCCCGGCGCTCGGGCCTTCGGCGTTGTAGCGGGAGATCATGCCGCACACCGCGATGCGCGCGCCGACCCTCAGGGTGTTGAGCGCCGCCTCGAGGCAGGTGCCGCCGACGTTCTCGTAGTAGACGTCGAAGCCCTCGGGGCAGGCCTCGTTGAGGGCCGCGGTGAGCTGGGCGGTGTCCTTGCCCTTGTAGCTGACGGCCTTGACGCCATGCGCCTCGAGCCAGTCGAGCTTGTCCTGGGTGCCGGCGATGCCGACCACGGTGCCGCCCTTGGCCTTGGCCAGCTGGACGGCCAGCGAGCCCACCGCGCCGGCGGCGCCGCTGACCAGCACGTTGTCGCCTTCCTTCATCTCGGCGATGCGATTCAGGCCGGCCCAGGCGGTCATCCCCGGCATGCCCAGCACGCCCAGGTAGGCCTGTTCCGGCACGTCGAAGGCGGGCAGGCGTTCGACCCGCTCGGCGGGCAGCTGGGCGACGTCGCGCCAGCCGCCCATGTGACGGACCTTGGTGCCTGTCGGGAAGGCCTCGGCGCGGGACTCGATGATCTCGCCGATGGCCGCGCCTTCCAGCGGGGCACCCAGCGTGAAGGGCTCGATGTAGGTGGCCACGCCGCTCATGCGGCCGCGCATGTAGGGGTCCACGGACAGCCAGGTGTTGCGCACCCGGACCTCGCCTTCGGCCAGCGCCGGCAGCTCGGCGCTTTCCAGCGCGAACAGCTCGCGTTCCGGTGTGCCTTCGGGATGGGCGTGGATGGTGACGTAGCGTGACTGCATGTCGTGCTCTCCTGGTGGAGGGTGGCGAGAGTGGTGCGGTTCAAAGCCTACGCCATGGCGGCGATCGTCGGCCAGCGCGCCACGGCCCCGACGACGCCGGCCGCCCACAAGGACGGCCGGCGGTCGGGGCGGTCGAGACTCAGTCCTTGAGCGAGGCCATGTCGATGACGAAGCGGTAGCGGACGTCACCCTTCTGCATGCGGTCGAAGGCGGTGTTGATGTCCTGCATGTCGATCATCTCGACGTCGCAGCGGATATCGTGCTCGGCGCAGAAGTCGAGCAGCTCCTGTGTCTCCTCGATGCCGCCGATCAGCGAGCCGGCCAGCACGCGGCGCTTGAACACCAGGTTGAAGGCCTGAATCGCCGGCTCGATGGGCTCGAGCAGGCCGACCATGATGTGGGTGCCGTCGTACTTCAGGGCGCCCAGGTAGGGGTTCAGATCGTGCTGCACCGGCACGGTGTCGAGCATGAAGTCGTAGGTCTCGGCGACCGCGGCCATCTGCTCCTCGTCGCTGGAGACGACCACGTGATGGGCGCCGTGGCGACGGGCTTCCTCGATCTTGGCTTCGGAGCGGGTGAACACGGTGACCTCGGCGCCGAGCGCCTTGGCCAGCTTGACGCCCATGTGGCCGAGGCCGCCCATGCCGATCACGCCGACCTTGTCACCGGCCTTCACGCCGTAGTGCTTGAGCGGCGAATAGGTGGTGATGCCGGCGCACAGGATCGGCGCGGCGGAGGCCAGGTCGATGCCCTCCGGCATGCGCAGCACGAAGTGCTCGCTGACCACGATCTGGTCGGAGTAGCCGCCTTGGGTGAAGGTGCCGTCCTGACGGTCATCGCCGCCGTAGGTCATGGTGAAGCCTTCGAGGCAGTACTGTTCGACGCCGTCCTCGCAGGGCTTGCAGTGGCGGCAGGAGTCGACCATGCAGCCCACGCCGACGATATCGCCGACCTGGAACTTGCTGACTTCGCCGCCCACGGCGGTGACGCGGCCGACGATCTCGTGGCCGGGCACCACGGGGTAGCGGCTCATGCCCCAGTCATCGCGGGCGAAGTGCAGGTCGCTGTGGCAGACGCCGCTGTAGAGGATCTCGATGGCGACGTCGTCCGCGCGCGGCTCGCGGCGTTCGAAGGTGAACGGCGCCAAGGGCTTGTCGGCGGAAAAGGCAGCGTACGCTTTGGTCTCGCTCATGATGGTTCTTCCTTTCAATGAGGGTGTTCTGACCGACGGGGTGGGCCGCCATCAGGATAGGACGAGTGACATTATGGGAACTGGGACGGCGGTGATGGACCGATGTTCCTCCGGCGTTTTTGCTCGTTTCTCCGAAGGAACGCATTCCAGGCGCGTTGGCGGCGTGAAATATCGTCATGATCGGCCGAACGTGACGCCCCGTTGCCGATGAAGCGCATTATGCGCCGGTACCAGAGCGTTGAGGACCGCTGATTCTCTGTCGTTTTTGCCAATTTCTTCAGTCTGGGGCACCATGACGACAGAAATATCGCCTGAATCATCCCAATCGTGTGGCCGTGGCCGCATCAAAGGCTCCGTCAATGCCCGTCTCCCATGCCCATGAGTGCCCGCTGATCGGCCTGATCGCGCCACTGGTCGAGCGCGACGGCTTTTCGCCGACCACGCTGCCGTCGGTCTCGCTGATGGCCTCGCATCGGCCCATCCTGCGCACGCCGCTGATGTACGAACCTAGCCTGATCATCATCACCCAGGGCCATAAGATTGGCTATCTCGGCGACCGCGAGATCCATTACGGCCCCGGCCAGTACCTGGTGCAGTCGCTGCCGCTGCCCTTCGAATGCGAGACCCATGCCTCGGCCGAGTCGCCGCTGCTGGGCGTGTCGATTCGCCTCGATCCGGCGCTGCTCGGTGAGCTGGTGACGGCCATGGGCGAGCGCAGCGCCGACGAGGCCTCGCCGGTGCCGATGGATTCCGTCTCGATGACCGATGGCATGAGCGAGGCGGTGCTACGGCTGTTGCGGACCCTGCATGATCCCGCCGAGGCCGCCGCCATGGGGCCGCTGCGCGTGCGTGACGTGGTGTTCGAGGCGCTGCGCGGCGAGCAGGGCCCGGCGCTGCGGGCGCTGGTGCACCACCAGGGGCACTATTCGCGGATCGTGCAGGTGCTGTCCTGGTTGCACGGCCACTTCGCCGAGGAGGTCTCGGTGGAGGCACTGGCCCGCCAGGCCAGCATGAGCCCCTCGACCTTCCATCAGCACTTCAAGCAGGTGGCTCAGGCCTCGCCGCTGCAGTATCTGAAGCGGCTGCGGTTGATCAAGGCGCAGCAGCTGCTGGTGCAGGAAGCCAGTCACGTCAACCAGGCCGCCGAGGCGGTAGGCTATCGCAGCGTGTCGCAGTTCAGCCGCGAGTATAAGCGCTGTTTCGGCACTGCGCCGCTGCAGCATCGCAAGGAAGAGCGAGCGCTGCAGGCGTCGTGAGAACCCGCGAGCGGGAAACGTCATCAGGGGGCGCCACGGCGCCCCCTGCGTTTTGTGCATCACGCCGTTTCCGCGCGCTCAGTGGTTGACGCGCTTCTGCCGGGCGGCCAGCGGGAGCACGGCATGGGTGCGGCGGATGACGTCGACGGCATCGGACGCCGATCGTCGGCGGCAGGCAGGCATCCCTGGCCGAGACGGGGAATCTCGACAGCCGATCCCACTCCTCAGCCGCGATGCCCCAGGCGCGCCCGGATCATCTCGCCCAGCGCCTCCACCGCCGGCCAGGACGTCGCGCTGACGCCGCGCCCGTAGTGCAGCTCGGCATGGCAGTCCGCCAGCCGCGGTAGGCCCTCGGCGTCACCCAGCTCGCGCATGGCCGGCGTCAGTCGGTCCTGCTCCAGGATGCTGACGGCCAGCCCCGCTTCCACGGCGGTCTCCAGCGCGTGGATGCTGGTGCTGGTGAAGACCGCATGCCAGGGGCGACTCTCGGCGTCCAGCGCCTCGATGCCCAGCTGGCGGTAGGGGCAGTCCACCGGATGCAGCGCCAGCGGCAGCGGCGCGTCCGCCGACAGCGACAGATCGCGGGCGCCGGCCCACACCGGAGAGGTGCGCCATAGCCGTTCGCCGCCGCTTAGTCGATGGGGCCGATCCAGCGCCACGATCAGCGACAGATCGCCCCGCTCGAGGCGTCGGACCAGCTGGCCGCTGGTCGCGGTCACCGCTTCCAGCACCACGTCGGGATGCCGGGCCAGGAAGTCTGGCAACAGGCGCCCCACCAGGTGGCTGGCGAAGTCCTCCGGCATGCCGACGCGTACGCGACCGGACAGGCCGCGGCCGCTGATCCTGGCCACCAGGCCGTCGTGGCGGCGCAGCAGTTCGCGGGCCTCGCCAAGCAGCGCGTCGCCGCTGGCGGTGAGCGTCATTCCCCGGGCGCCGCGTATCATCAGCCGGGTGCCGAGGTGCGTCTCGAGGCGCTTGATCTGCATGCTCAGGGCGCCGACGGTGCGATGCCGCTGCTCGGCCGCCGCGGCCAGCGATCCCAGCCGTGCCACCGCCACGAAGCTCCGCAGTGCCTCGAGATCCAGCGTTTGGGTCAAGGCTTCAGTCATGCTGAATGCTCACTCCAATAAGTTTCGATTCCCTGAAAACACTAACCGGCGCAGACTCGCCTCCGCAAGCTCGACGGGAGGTGATCAGGATGCTGGCAACGAGAGAACGCGCAACGCGGTGGCGTGCCCCCAGGCATTTCGGTGGCCTGGCCGTCGGGCTGGGCTTCGTGATCTGCTGGAGCAGTGGCTTCGTGGGCAGTCGCCTGGCCGTGGCCGTCGAGACGCCGGCGCTGTCGCTCTACGCCTGGCGCTTCGCCGTGGCGACCCTGCTGGCCGTCCTGTGGGGGCTGATCGCGAGCCGCTGCCGGCTTTCCCTGTCGCCCCGTGGCCTGGCACATGAGGCGCTGGTGGGCAGCCTCACCATGGGCGGCTATCTGCTGGCCATGCTGCTGGCCGTGGAACACGGCGTCAGCGCCGGCGTGGCGGCCCTGATTGGAGCCCTGCAGCCGCTGGCCGCGACGCTGCTGGCCGGACGCCTGCTGGGTGAACGCCCGCGGGTGGCGCAGTGGCTGGGGCTGAGTGTGGCGACCCTGGGGGCCGGTTTGAGCGTGCTGGATGATCTGCACCGCGTGGGCGGTGCGCCGCTCTGGGCCTACGGTCTGCCGCTGCTGGCGGTGGCCGCGGTGAGCCTCGGCAGCGTGCTGAGCGCCGGACGCCCTCCGGCCTTGCCCATGCCGATGCGGCTGACCGCCCAGCTGATGGCGGCCACGCTGGTCTTCGCCCTGGCCGCCTGGCTGAGCGGCCAAGGGCTGTCGGCCCCGCGGCCGACGATGGACACGCTGGCCGCCCTGGGCTGGCTGATCGTGCTGGCGACCTTCGGCGGCTACGGCTTCTTCAATGCCAGCCTGCAGCGCTTCGGGGTCGGGCAGAGTGCGGCGCTGGTGGCGTTGACGCCGGCCGTGACGCTTGTCGCCACGCTGCTGCTGTTCGGCGCGTGGCCAGGCGTGGCGGGCAGCGTCGGCATGGTCATGGGGCTCGCCGGTGCCCTGGTCGCCCTGGCAAGCGGCCAACGTCGCGGGCGCGGTGCCGGCGGCCATGTCGCCACGGCCCGTCCGGTCGCATCGCGAGCCGCGCGCCGCCGCGTCCGGCCAAATGCCCGTCAGGAAGGCCCGGGTCCGGCGCGTCCGGTGACCCAGTACGAGGGCCGCGCGAGTGGCGCGGCGGCGAACCGACAGACGCGTCCAGACGATCAGCACCGACGCTGAGCAGGCCGCGTTCGGCTTACAGCATCTCGCGGTGTGCTTCGGTGACGCGGCCGTCCACGCCCCGCTGCAGCCTGTCCTCGATCTCGCTGCACAGCGACTCGACCTCCGGCACCGAGGGTCCTGTGACCACGAAGGTCCACTCGCTGGTCGTCAGGCTATCGCGCGCGCCGCTCTCGCAGACCGCCACGGCAGGGTGACGCCCATAGCGCTGGTGTAGCCCGCCCATTCGTTGACGTTTCTGCTTCAGGGAATCGCAGCCGGACAGGGCGAACGTCATGGTCAGGATGCCGATATGCATGGGGAATCCTCGAGAATGGCGCCCGGGCAGGGGCAACACGGTGATGCGCAGAAGCGGGCTCTCGACTCGATTGATGTCTATCGGGCTCGAAGAGATGCTTAAACTGCTTTGACGTGACTTTTAATAGTGCCCATTCATGGTTCGTTGTCTGCTTTGCCATCCGTGCCGAAAGGAACGTGGCGGTAGTCATCGGGGCAGGATTATTCGATCCCGGCAAGTGTCTTACTGCGGGGAATCTTCCCGTGTCGTTTTATGGGTCAAGAGGGCTACCGGAAAAGAGGAAAAGATAGCGCCGCAAGCCTTCATTCATCGATCGACAGCAGGTGGTATCCGCCGAGCCGGGCAAGAGGGGAAGTTGGGTGTGATCGCTTGCTGGCTAGACCCGCTGAATATCGATGACATAGCCGATGATCGGAAAGCCGGCCTTGTTGGCGGCCTTCTCGGCTTCCATCTGGGCCTCGAGCCTGGAGATGCTGGTGGAGTGATACTCGAAGGCGGTGTCCAGTTCCAACTGCTTGGTGCGCACGGCGAGCTTGACGATATGGCCGGTTTTCATCTCGCTGGCGGATGCCTTGGGCGGTTGTGGCTTCTTCGTGGAGGATCGAGTGGCTTTCTGAGGCTTGGCGGGCTGAGATCCGGCTTCGAGAAAGGCGTCGATCTCCTTGTGCATGGATTTTTCGAAATCTTCTAGATCGTCTGTGTTCATCGGGTTCCTTCGTAGTGGCGTATCGGACACGGTGATTCTGCTATATCGGGCAGGGCTTGGCTATCTATCGACCCGGCTCACGCCAGGACGTTCGCCGACCGTCATCTAGCGGGGTCTTCGAGGAGCAACCCTCAGCGGGGGCAGGAAAGGCGCCAGGGAAGGACGCCGGGCGTGAGGCCCGGCGCTCGGGCCGGTGTTGTGCTTCGAGCTTCAGCTCTGGGAGGCGAGGCGTTCGATATCGGCGACGATGTTATCCAGCGGGTCGCTGTCGCGCAGCAGCAGCTGGGCATCGCCCTGCGGGTCGAAGGCGAAGACGGCGCTGGAGTGGGTGACGTCGTAGCGGCCGTCGGCGTCCGGCTCGTCGTAGGAGTAGGTGATGCGGTAGCGGTTGGTCAGCGCATCGATCTGCTCGGTCTCGCCGGTGAGGCCGATGAACTGCGGCCCGAAGGCATCGGCATACTGGCCCATGACCTCGGGCGTGTCGCGCGCCGGGTCCACCGAGACGAACAGCACCTGGACGTCGTCGCGGAGCTCGTCGTCGAGCTGGTGGGTAGCCGCCGAGAGCCGTGCCAGGGTGGTCGGGCAGACGTCCGGACAGTGGGTGTAACCGAAGTAGAGCAGCGTGGTCTTGCCCGCGTAGTCCTCGGCGTGGACCGTCTCGCCGTGTTCATCGACCAGGGTGAAGTCGAGGGGCGGCATGATCTCGGAGACATCGGTGGTACGCCAGTTCTGATCGCTGCAGCCGGCCAGCGTCAGCGCGGCCACCAGCGGCAGGGTCAAGCGAGGAGCAGTCCGGCGTAAAAACGTCTGGCGGGTCAGGGCGGCGGGCATGAAGGCTCTCATGGTTAACGACATCTCGGACTACAAGGAGGCGGGGGACACCACGTCGAAGTTCACCGGCACATGCGGCTGGTCGGCGAACTCCAGCGTGACCTCGAGCTCATCGCCCACGGCGAGCGGCACGGCGCGCTTCATGAACATCAGATGGTAGCCCTTGGGCGCGAATTCGAGGGTGTCCCCCGGAGCGACTTCCAGCTCGGAGACCGCGTGCATGCTCGACATCCCGTCCTCCTGCATCGTCTGGTGCAGCATGACGTGCCCGAAGGCGTCGCTGCCGGCGCCGGTCAGGGTGACGGTCTCCTCGCCGGTGTTGTGCAGGCGGAAATAGCCGGCGGCAGGCAGATCGCCTGGCATCAGCCGCAGGCGGGCATCGCTGACCTCGAGCTCGCTGGCCTGCACGCTGCCGGCGGCCAGGATGGCGGTGAGCAGGCCCAGTGTCAGGCGGTGGGCGGTGCGGGTCAGCCGGTGGTGGCGTGGTGCGCTTGCCATGGTGTCGTCTCTCCGTTCGGGATGCGCCCGGGGATCAGCACACGGCCGACAGGCTGCAGTGCGACTGATAGCGGCGCGAGGTGATGTCCAGGGTCAGGCGGTCGGCGCTGGTATCGTAGAAGAAGGAGGCGTAGCCGTTTTCCGAGTCATCGGTGAGATACAGCCCGCAGACGCCGTAGCCGTACTGGACTTCCTGCAGGTTCTTGAGATCGATCTCGCCGCTGGCGCCGAGCTTGGCGGCCAGGGCCTGGCGGATCTCGTCGTCACGGCCGCTGTCGGACAGCGCCTGGCCGCCGAAGATGAAGGTGGCCAGGGCCAGGATCGCGACCACCGGAATGGCCAGCAGGAAGAGGAAGGGGCGCTTGTGAGTCATGCGGGCGATTCTATGTCGCCCCCCGAAGACAGACAAGCGGGCCGCGGCATTTGGCCGCGGGCCGGCCATGACTCAGGCCCGGCGCTGGGTGTCGGTGTCGGCGCCCTCGGCATCGTCGGGGTAGCGGAGCGGGCCGAAGGTGTCGTCGAACACGGTGTCGAGGTCGAAGGAGGAGTGTTGGCCGAGGGCCTCGAAGTGTTCGTCGAGCCAGCGATCGGCCCAGGCGCGGCCCTGGTCGTGCAGCCGCGAGATGAATTCCCACTCGGCGTTCATCTTGCTCGAGGCGCTGAGTTCCTGGACGTCATGTTCGGCGTGGATCAGGTGCAGTCGCATCGCGCGCACGCGCTCGAGCGCCAGTCCCTCGACGTCGATCAGCCGTTGGAGCAGCTGGATGCTGCGCAGCTCCTTGACCAGGCTCGAGTTGAAGGTGATCTCGTTGACCCGGTTGATGATCTCGCGGGCACCGTCGGGCAGCTTGTTGCGCACCAGCGGATTGACCTGCACCACCACCAGATCGCTGCAGCCGCGGTGGTCGACCAGCGGATAGAGCGCCGGATTGCCGCTGTAGCCGCCGTCCCAGTAGGCCTCGCCGCCGATCTCCACGGCGGGGAACAGGGTGGGCAGGCAGGCCGAGGCCATCAGGGTATCCAGCGTGAGGTGGGGCTGGGTGAAGATCGTGGCCCGGCCGGTGCGCACGTTGGTGGCGTTGACGAACACCTTGATCCTGTCGCAGGCGTTGACCCGTTCGAAGTCGACCTGCTCCTCGACCAGGTCGCGCAGCGGATTGATGCCGAGGGGGTTGAGTCGCGCCGGATCGATCAGCCGGGTGAGCCCCTCCATGAACAGGTAGCCGGGAGAGTGATCGAGACTGTCGTTGCCCACCAGGCGATCCCAGAAGGTGCGGCGCAGCGGCGAGAAGCGCGACAGCCGGCTCACCGCGTGCCAGAAATCGCGCAGCGCCTGGCGGGCGCCGTCGCGGCCGTCGCGCTGCAGGCCGCCGGCAAGCATCACGGCATTCATGGCGCCGGCGCTGGTGCCGCTGATGGCATCGATCTCGAGGCGTTCGTCCTCCAGCAGGCGGTCGAGCACGCCCCAGGTCAGGGCGCCGTGAGAGCCGCCGCCCTGCAGGGCCAGGTCGATGCGCTTGCGCGCTGCCGTCGGGGTATCGTTCGCCATGTCAGTTGCCTCCGCTTTCGCTCGCCATGCTGCGATGCAGTATAGGCGCCCGGGGCGTTGACTGCCGGCGGGTTCCGACAGGAACCCTGTGTTGTCGAGTTGTGCCGTCACATGATGCGGCTTCGTCCACGGCGGGCGCTCTGGTCCCGTCATGACGTGCCATCAATACGACATGGGCCCCGTCACAGGGCCGGCTAGCGCGAGGCGTTCCCCATCAGCAGCGCGCCCTCGACCGGCACGAAGCGGTCGGCCGAGCGGATCAGGGCGTCGGCGGTATAGGCGGGTACGCCGAACACCTCCACCTCGACCCCGAACCGTTGGCGCAGCCTGTCGACCAGCGGCGCGAAGTCGCCGTCGCCGGAGATCAGCACCACCACGTCGGCCTCACCGGCATGGTCGATGGCGTCCAGGGTGATGCCCACGTCCCAGTCGCCCTTGGCCGAGCCGTCGGCGCGCCGGATGAAGGGCTTGAGCCTCACCTCGAAGCCGATGGCGCGGAGGATGTTCTGGAACTGACGCTGTTTCTCGTCGCCGCGGTCGATGGCGTAGGCGAGGGCGTGGCCGACCCGCCGGCCCTCGGTGGCGCGGGCCCAGAGGGCGTTGTAGTCGACGTTGCGGCCGTGGGCCTGGCGGCTGGTGTAGTAGAGGTTCTGGACGTCGAGCAGGATCAGTGCCGTGGGCATGCGGGGTCTCGGTGGGAGAGGTGGGAAGGGCCGGGCCTGCGCCCGGTCAGCCCGGCGCGCCGAAGAACGGCGCGCCGGCGATCAGTCCGCGGCGTCGGACCGCGAGCCGAGGATATGGTATACGCTGCCGTCGCGCACCATGGGATCGTCGGGATTGACGACGATATCGGAGTGCGCCAGCACGAAGGCCTTGCCGGTGATGGTGTTCTCCACCACCGTCTGGCCGCCCTCCTGGCGGGTGCCGGTGAACTGGCCGATGAAGCCGGTCTCGCGCAGCGACACGGTCTCGAGTCGGTCGCCCGGCCGGATGCGGCCCTCGTGATGCATCAGCGCCAGGCGTGCCGAGGTGCCGGTACCGGTGGTGCTGCGGCAGATCACGCCGGGATGCACGTAGGTGGTGGAGCGCGAGCGGTAGAAGCCGTCGGCGACCTCGGTCACCGGGCCCATGAAGTGCAGGAAGGGCAGCGGGCCCACGTCGCCCAGGGTGTAGTGGGTGAAGCCGCGCTCGGCCTGGAGCGCCTCGACGATCTTGTAGGCGCAGTCGGACAGGGCTCGCTCCTCCTCGCGGACCAGCGAGAAACCGAGCTCGGTGGCATCCACCAGGGCGTAGAAGCCGCCGCTGTAGGCCACGCTGTAGGTGACCTCGCCGATGCCCGGGACGTGAATCGTCTCGCGGTAGGTGTCGATGTAGCTCGGCAGTCCCTCGCAGGTGATGGCCTCGACCACGTCGTTCTCGACCAGCGCCTCGATCTGCACGCGCCCGGCGGGCGATTCCAGCAGGAAGTGCTGGCGCCCCTCGCGCTTGGGCACCAGCCCGGCCTCGAGCACCGCGGTGGCGGTGCAGATGGTGTTGGAGCCGGAGTAGATGGGATAGCCCATCACTTCCATGATGATGTAGCCGGCCGCGGCCTCCGGGTCGCTGGGCGGCACGATCAGGTCGACCGACATCTCGGGGATGCCGTAGGGCTCGTCGAGCAGCAGCGTGCGCAGGCCGTCGGCGCTGTCGCGCAGATAGTGCATCTGGTCGCGCACGGTGGCGCCCGGCAGCGGCGTGACGCCGCCGAGCACGATGCGGCTGACGTCGCCGCCGGCGTGGGTGTCCATCAGCCTCAGCGTCAGTTCAGGCTTGCTCATTGTGTTCCCTCGAGGGCGAAGGGCGCGCCGTGTTCGTCCCATTCGGCGTCGGGGACGATCACGATCTTGCCGAGATAGTGGCTGCCGCGATTGACGAAGTAGCGCTCCGCCGCGTGCAGGTCGGAGAGCCTGAAGGCCGCGTGCAGCACCGGCCTGAGCTGGCCGCCACGAATCCATGCCACCAGCTGCTCGGCCTCCTCCCGGGTGCCGTGGGAGACGCCGAAGATCTGTACCTGGTAAAGATAGATGCGGGTCCACATCACTTCGCTGACGTTGCCGCCGCTGGCGCCGGCGATGGACAGCCGCGGGTAGGTCGAGCGGGCCGACATGTCGAAGATCATGGCGTCGATGAAGCGGTCGGTCATCTCGCCGCCCACCAGGTCCATCACCGCATCGAGCGGGGCACCGCCGGTCACGGCCTTCACCCGTTCCTCGAAATCGCTCATGTCGGAGCGGTCGAGCACCGCCTCGGCGCCGAGCTCGATCAGGGCGTCGGCCTTGTCGGGCTGGCTCAGGGCGTAGGGAATGGCGCCGACGACCCGGCACAGCTGGATCAGGGCGGTGCCCACGCCGCCGCTGGCGCCGGTGACGAGCACGCGCTCGCCCGACGTCACGCCGGCCGCCGTCATCATGTGATAGGCGGTCTGATAGGAGCACATGCCCATGGCCGCCAGCTCGGCATCGGCAAGCTCGGCGTTGGGCACAGAGTGGAATTGGTCCGAGGGCACGGCGACGTACTCGGCGAAGCCGCCGTCGGCGCCGTGGCCGTAATAGTCAGGCGTCAGATTGATGTCGCGGCGGGCGTCGGCGTAGAGGTTGAAGTCGAGCAGGCCGCGCTCGCCGAGCCGCGAGGCCTCGACGCCGTCGCCCGTGGCGACCACCCGGCCCACGATGTCGGCGCCCTGGATGCGCGGGAAGGTCAGGGTCGGGGATCCGCCCATGGCGAACGAGGTCACGTCGCCCTGGTCCTTGGTCGGGTAGAGGCCCTCGCGGGCCTTGCGGTCGGTGTTGTTCTTGGCCGTGGCGGTGACCTTGACCAGCACTTCGCCGGCGCCGGGGCGTGGCGTCGGCACGGTCTCGTCATAGACCAGCCGGTCCACGTCGCCGTGGCCGACCAGTCGCATGGCGGCCATGGTGGAAGGGACATTGTCGGGCAGGGACGCAGCGCCCATCGGCTCGCTCCTGTTGTCGGGTGGGTGTTGCGTGACGATAGCAAAGTCGTGGGGGCGCTCCATCCGCGGTTTTTTCCGATTTTGGGCGACGCGATGGGGGATTTTTCGGCGGTGTTCGGGCCTTGCCGCGCCGAGCCGATCGGGAAGCTGCCGAGGATGCCTGCCAGAGGCAGGGTCGTGGCGATCTCGCCACGGGCGAGCCCCGTGCCTCCCCGCCCGGTACGGGGCGCTTCTCGCCCGGCAAGTGGCTGAAGTGTTTCCGATAGGAGACAGGGTGCGTCGTCGCGGCGCCACATGGGTAAGGCCTGTGGGCTTCGCTAGAATGGCGGTCATCCATCAGGCCCAGGAGGTACCATGTCAATTCGCCCGCTGACCCTTGCGACCCTGCTGCTTGCCGCCCTGTTTGTGGCCGGCTGCAGCTACACGCCCGCCCGCATCGATCCCGAGCCGCTGCTCGAGATCGGTGGCCACCATGATCACGACCATCGCAGCCATGGTGGTGGCTTCTGCCCGCCGGGGCAGGCGAAGAAAGGGCGCTGCTGAGATGATCTCCTCACGTCGCCACGGCGTCATGGGAGGCCTGGCATTGGCGGCCATGCTGCTGATGACGGGGTGCAGCTACACGCCGGCGCGCATCGACACCGGCCCTCTGGTGGAGGTCGGCGGCTATCACCATGGTCATCGCCATCACGAGCGTAGGGCGTATCGCCACTATCGCCGTCATGACGATCACTACCGCGAGCGTCGCCACCATCGGCGTCACCGCGACGACCGCGATCACCGTCGTCGCGGCGGCTTCTGCCCGCCCGGGCTGGCCATGCAGGGGCGCTGCTGAGTGGCGCCGCCTGCCTGCTAGCCTTCACTTCCTTCCGCGAGTGCCGCTTCCAGCGTCGCCAGCCGGCCCGGCGCCAAAGCATCCTCCACCGCGGTGATCCGCAGCAGATGGCCGAGCGCCGGATGAGCGGCGCGGGCGGTCAGCTTGCCCTCGTCTAGCAGGGCGGCGTGAACGCGTGCGGCCAGCTCGACGCTGGGCAGGCGAAGGGCGATGAAGTTGGTGGCGCTCGGCAGCACGTCGACACCCAGGGCGCGGAAATGCGCCGTCAGCCGCTCGCGCCGCGCGATCACGTCGCGCAGATGGCGGTCGATCTCGGCAGGATGATCCAGCACCACCTCGGCGGCCGCCAGGCTGAGCGAGGAGACGGCGTAGTGAATGCGCACCTTCTGCATCATGGCTCGGGTCTCGGGCTCGACGATCGCGTAGCCGACGCGCAGCCCGGCCAGCCCCATGGCCTTCGACAGCGTGCGGCAGCGGATCACGCCGGGCAGGGCGCGGGTGAAATCCGGCGCGTCGGCGTCGTCGCGGAAGTCGTGATAGGCCTCGTCCAGCAGCAGCCAGCAGTCGTCGGGCAATGCCTGGCGGAAGCGGGCAACGTCGTCGGCCGCGTGTCGATGGCCGGTGGGGTTGTCCGGATTGGCCAGATACACCAGCCGGGCGTCTTCCCGATGCGCGGCGGCGGCCAGGGCGTCGAGGTCCGGCGCCAGTCGCGTTTCGTCCTCTCGATAGTCGACCTCCACCAGGCGGCAGCCCTGGCCGCGGGCGAAGTAGCCGAAGGTCGGGTAGGTGCCGGCGGAGGCGATGACGGTGGTGCCGGTCGGGGCCACCGTGCGCAGGGTGAGGGCCAGCAGGCTGTCGCAGCCGGCATCCACCAGCAGGCTGTCGACGTCGAAACCGTGGCGGCGGGCCAGGCGCTCACGCAGGGCCAGGGCCTCGGCATCGCCGTAGCAGGTGACGTGCTCGGCCATGGTCTCGCCGAAGTGCTCACGCAGCGCGGCATGGGGCATGTCGAGCCCCTCGTTGGAGCCCAGCCGGTGCGGAATGGCGTGGCCCAGGCGCCGCTGCAGCGCCGCGAGGCCGGGAAAGGGGTTGTCGGGGCCGGGCGTATAGAGGTGATCGGCGAAGCGGGGCATGGGACCTCTCTCGATGCGCGGTGGAGTCGTCGCCCGGCCCGAAGGCGGCCGGGCACGTGGCTGTCGAGAGAGGTTACCGGCCTGCCCGGTGGTTCTGCCAGTGTTGCCGGCGTCTGGAGGCCCGACGAGAGGAGGGGCTCGGGTTTAGGGGGCGAGTGGATAAGCGGACCGCCACGGCTTACTGCTTGCGGGCGACCAGCCAGTGAGTGACGCCGAGGGCCAGCACCACGGCGGCGATGGCGAACACGTACTCGGCCGAGACGGCCTCGATGTCCAGCACGATCACTTTTCGGGCGATGGCCATCAGGGCGGTGGCGATCACCAGCTGTATCGGCAGCACATCGGTACCGAGATACAGGCGAATGTTGATGAAGATCTCGATGGCGATCAGCACCACCATGAAGGCGCCGAAGAGGCGGAAGAGGTCGCCGACTTCCAGCAGCAGGAAGGGCGGAGAGGTGAGCTGCTGATAGAGCACGTAAACGACGTCCAGGACGCCCCACAGGATCACGAACACCATCAGCACGGCCAGTACCTTGACGCCCATGCGAATGACGCGGTGCAGGACGCCGATCAGCGGATCTTCGTGTTCTTTCGGAAGCTCGTCGTGAATCAGGTGCTGCCGCTTTCGCGGGGTAGCGTCGGGCGAGGGTTTTTCAGGCTCGCTGCGCATGGCGACTCTCCTGGGCGGTGGACTCCTTCACTCTGCCACCTTGTGCCGGAGCGGCAAAGAAAAACGCCACGACGCGAGCGTCGTGGCGATATTCCCATCCTCCCTGGGCATCGTCCCGATGCCGAACGGCGTCCCTGAGGAGCGTCCTGCCCCTGGCGTCCCTGGCGAAGCGAGTGGCAGTGTCCGTTGCCGGTTCCCGTCTTGGGCAGTTGTAGTCTCGGCCAGGGGCATGACGGTGGGGTGAATCGACGATGACGATTCGATGTCGATCGGCGCCTTGGCGTCCGTCTCCTGCTTCAGGCCTCAGCCTTCCGCGTCGGGCTCCAGCGAACTCAGCAGCCCGCGCAGCAGCGAGAGCTCCTTGCGCGAGGGCTGGGCACGAGCGAACAGCGCCTGCAGCTGTTCCTCGGTGCGGGCATGGGGCTGGGTGATGAAGCCGCTGGTCTGCATCAGGCGAGACAAATGGTCGTGGAAGTGGCCCAGCTGCTCCCGGGTCGGCTGACGATCCTGGGCCGGCCGAGCGGCCTGGAAGCCGCTATCCGGGCGCTGTCGCCAGGCGCGGAAGGTCTCGTAGGCCAGCACCTGGACGGCCTGGGAAAGATTGAGCACGCCGTAGTCCGGGTTGGCGGGAATGCTGACCTGATGACTGCAACAGCGGATCTCGTCGTTGGTCAGCCCGAAGCGCTCGCGGCCAAATACCAGGGCGACGGGATCACCCGCGGCATGCGTCACCAGCGACTCGGCCATCTCGGCGGGCTCGTCGAAGTGGGGCAGGGGCATGCTGCGCAGTCGGGCGCTGGCGCCGATCACCTGGACGCAGTCGCTCACCGCCTCTTGCAGCGAGTCGACCACTCGGGCTGCGTCGACGAGGTCCTCGGCGCCGGCGGCTAGTCGACTGGCCTCGGGGTGAGGGAAGTCGCGCGGGTTGACCAGCACCAGGTCGGTGAGCCCCATGGTCTTCATGGCCCGCGCCGAGGCGCCGATATTGCCGGGGTGGTAGGTCTGGACGAGGACGATACGGATATTGGAAAGCATGGACAAAGGGCGCAGCCAGGTGGTGAGAGACGTAAGTCGTGTATCTTACCGCGGCAAGCCGCCAAGCCGCCAAGCCGCCAAGCCGCCAAGCCGCCAAGCCGCCAAGCCGCCAAGCCGCCAAGCCGACAAGCCGCCAAGCCGACAAGCCGACAAGCCGACAAGCCGACAAGCCGACAAGCCGACAAGCCGACAAGCCGACAAGCCGACAAGCCGACAAGCCGACAAGCCGACAAGCCGACAAGCCGACAAGCCGACAAGCCTGTCCTGCGCGGTTCGGCCATGGGCTCTCGCCACAACGAAAAGACCCCCACCGGTCTCCGGCGGGGGTCTTTCTCAGGCGGGGCCTGGGGCAGGGGGCCGATTACATCATGCCGCCCATGCCTCCCATGCCGCCCATGCCGCCCATGTCGCCGCCACCGGCAGCTTCCTGCTCGTCCGGGTCGTCGGCGATCATGCACTCGGTGGTGATCATCAGGCCGGCAACGGAACCTGCGGACTGCAGGGCGCTACGGGTAACCTTGGCCGGATCCAGCACGCCCATGTCGAACAGGTCGCCGAATTCGCCGGTCTGGGCGTTGTAGCCGAAGTTGCCCTCACCGTCCTTGACGCGGTTCAGGATGACGGAAGCCTCCTGGCCGGCGTTGGTGACGATCTGACGCAGCGGCGCTTCCATGGCGCGCACGGCGATGGCGATGCCGTGGGTCTGGTCTTCGTTCTCGCCCTTGAGGCCGGCGACCTTGGTCAGCACGCGGATCAGGGCGGTACCACCGCCAGGCACCACGCCTTCCTCGACGGCGGCGCGAGTGGAGTGCAGGGCGTCCTCGACGCGAGCCTTCTTCTCCTTCATCTCCACTTCGGTGGCGGCACCGACGCGGATCACGGCGACACCGCCGGCCAGCTTGGCAACGCGCTCCTGGAGCTTCTCGCGATCGTAGTCGGAGGAGGTCTCTTCGATCTGGGCGCGGATCTGGTTGACGCGTGCCTCGATGTCAGCGTCCTGGCCGGCACCATCGATGATGGTGGTGTTTTCCTTGGACATGGTCACGCGCTTGGCGGTGCCCAGGTGGTCCAGGGTGGCCTGCTCGAGGTCCAGACCGACTTCCTCGGAGATCACGGTGCCGCCGGTCAGGATGGCGATGTCCTGCAGCATGGCCTTGCGACGGTCGCCGAAGCCCGGGGCCTTGGCGGCCGCGACCTTGACGATGCCGCGCATGGTGTTGACCACCAGGGTGGCCAGGGCCTCGCCTTCGATGTCCTCGGCGATGATCACCAGCGGCTTGCCGGCCTTGGCGACGGCCTCGAGGGTCGGCAGCAGTTCGCGGATGTTGGAGATCTTCTTGTCCACCAGCAGGATGAACGGATCTTCCAGTTCCACGGCCATGGTGTCCTGGTTGGTCACGAAGTACGGCGACAGGTAGCCGCGATCGAACTGCATGCCTTCCACGACGTCCAGCTCGTCTTCGAAGCCACGGCCTTCGTCGACGGTGATGACGCCTTCCTTGCCGACCTTTTCCATCGCTTCGGCGATGATGCGGCCGATGTTGGTGTCGCCGTTGGCGGAGATGGTGCCGACCTGGGCGATGGCGTTGGAGTCGGTGCACGGCACGGCCAGCTCGCCGACTTCCTTGACCGCGGCCTGGATGGCCTGGTCGATGCCGCGCTTCAGGTCCATCGGGTTCATGCCCGCGATGACGCCCTTCAGGCCTTCGTTGACGATGGACTGGGCCAGCACGGTGGCGGTGGTGGTGCCGTCACCGGCCACGTCGGAGGTCTTGGAGGCGACTTCCTTGACCATCTGCGCGCCCATGTTCTCGAACTTGTCCTTGAGCTCGATCTCCTTGGCCACGGAGACGCCGTCCTTGGTCACGGTCGGCGCGCCGAAGGACTTTTCCAGCACCACGTTGCGGCCCTTCGGGCCCAGGGTGGCCTTGACGGCGTTGGCCAGGGTGTCGACGCCTTTCGCCATGCGAGTGCGGGCATCGCTGGAGAACTTGACTTGTTTCGCTGCCATTTTCGTAGGTTTCCTGTGAGTTCGTGAACGTCGGTTTCGAGCGGGTGGCGGTCTAGGCTTAGCCTTCGACGACGGCCAGGATGTCGGACTCGCTCATGATCAGCACTTCTTCGCCGTCGATCTTCTGCTTCTCGACGCCGAAGCCATCCTTGAAGATCACGGTGTCGCCGACCTTGACGTCCAGCGGACGAACGTCGCCGCTGTCCAGGATCCGGCCGTTACCGGCGGCGAGCACTTCGCCACGAGTCGGCTTTTCCTGGGCGCTGCCCGGGAGCACGATGCCGCCAGCGGTTTTCTGCTCTTCTTCGACGCGACGGATGACGACGCGATCGTGCAAGGGACGGATGTTCATTGCTCACGTTCTCCTGATGGTTTGCTGTGCCAGGGCGTCGCTGCCCCGGCGTTTTCATCATCAACCCGCAGGTCTTGCTGCGGGGTGAAGGCGTCTGCCTTCCGTGGGGATGATTCCGGCGGGCCGGAATCGAAACTCGTTGCTGTCGGATAAGTGGGGCTGGCCAGTGGGCTTTCAAGCCCCCCGTCCGAAAATTTTTTGCCATTCAGCCGCGCCGCTCATCGTGGGCGATGAAGTCGCCTTCCAGCGGCTCGCCGTCCTCGTCGTGAGAAGAGGTGCGCGGCCCCGGCTCGTGTGACTCGCCGGCCTGCTGCCAGTCGGCGTCGCGCCCCTGGCGCGCCTGATAGGCACCGGCCTGCATGTGCACGCCCTGGAAGCGCATGCCGGCCCGGCCCAGCAGTCGGCCGAGCAGGCGGCGAGCGTCCGGAATCAGGCACATGAAGCCCAGGGCGTCGGACAGGAAGCCCGGGGCCATCAGCAGGGCACCACCGAAGATCAGGGCGGCACCGGTCAGCAGCTCGCCGGAGGGCAGCTCGCCACGGTTCATGCGCTCCTGGGCGCGGGCGAAGGTGGCGACGCCTTCCCGGCGGATCAGGTGCAGACCCAGGAAGCCGGTGCCCAGCACCAGGGCCAGGGTGGTCAGCAGCCCGATATGGCTGCCGACCGTGAACAGCAGGACGAAGTCGAGCAGGGCGAAGACGGTAAAGAAAGCGAGAAGGGGCATGATGACTCCGCGTTGACGAATGCCCGATAGATGGGGGCGTCGTGCCGGGAAATCAAGCCTCGACCAAAAGCCGAGTGTTGCATCGCAACATTCGGGATAAGCTGAGCACGACAGGCACTTGCCCTGGCGGTGTGATGGCCGGGACGAGACGCGACACCATCGGCGGGAGACTCGACATGACACTGCAGGATCGCATCATTGCCATTACCGGCGGCGCCCGTGGTCTGGGCCTGGCGATGGCCGAACGTCTGGGCCGTGAGGGCGCGACCGTGGCGCTGCTGGATCGTGACGGCGACAGCCTGGATGCCGCCGTGGATCGGCTGGCAGAGGCCGGCGTCGGCGCGCGGGGGTTCGTGGTGGACGTGGCCGATGAGGGCTCGGTGGCCGCCGTCTTCGCCGCCGTTGAGGAGGCCCTCGGCCCCATTGATGGCCTGGTCAACAACGCCGGCATCGTGCGCGACGGCCTGCTGGTCAAGGCGAGGGAAGGCGAGGTGTCGGAGCGCCTGTCGCTGGCGGACTGGCAGCAGGTGATCGACGTCAATCTGACCGGCGTCTTCCTGTGCGGGCGCGAGGCGGCCACCCGGATGATCGAGGCCGGCCGCCAGGGCGTGATCGTCAATATCTCCAGCGTGGTGCGCGGCGGCAACGTCGGCCAGAGCAACTATGCGGCGGCCAAGGCCGGAGTGGCGTCGCTGACCGTGACCTGGGCCCGGGAGCTGGCCCGGCACGGCATTCGGGTGGGGGCGGTGGCACCCGGCTTCATCGAGACCGAGATGACCGCGACGCTGCGGGAAGACATCCTCGAGCGCATCACGGACGGTATCCCGCTACGTCACATGGGGCAGCCCGGCGATATCGCCGAGAGCGTGGCCTTCATCTTCACCAACGACTACTTCACCGGGCGGGTGGTGGAGTGCGACGGCGGGCTCAGGGTCTAGGCCATTCCGACGCCGCCCGAGCGCCGCCGTCCGACGGTTTCTCAGAACGTGACCTGCTCGGCGAGCCTCTCGACGGTCATCTCGCCGATGCCGCTGACCCGGGCGAGATCGTCGGCGGACTCATAGGGTCCGTTGGCCTCGCGATCCTCGACGATGGCCTCGGCCTTCGTCTCGCCGATTCCCGGCAGCTCGGTCAGTAGGGTGGCATCGGCGGTATTGACGTTGATCGGCGCCATCTCCTGGGCGGTGACCGGTGATGCCAGGCCGAGCATCAGCGTCAGCCCCAGGATGGCGATGCCTGTCGTGTAACGTGTCCTCATGGCGGAATGTCCTCTGCGGTTGGCTTTTGATCAGGGGCCATGGTGGTACCTGCCTCCAAGCTAGTGCCGGTGAGGCCCCTCGGATGTGAGCGAATGACGGCCGCCGCCATGGGTCATGTACGACATTCGCTGCGAGCGATCTCGCCATGCGTCCGGGCACATGACTGATATACTGCGCGGGTCCATTCAGCTGCCAGGAGCCCAGCTCGTGCCCACCGCGTCCCCTCTGATCATCGCCCTCGACTACGCTTCGCTGGATGCCGCCCTGTGCATGGCCGACCGGCTCGATCCGTCTCGCTGCCGGGTTAAGGTGGGCAAGGAACTGTTCACCCGCAGCGGCCCCGCCGTGCTCGAGGCCCTGCACGGCCGCGGGTTCGAGGTGTTTCTGGACCTCAAGTTCCACGACATTCCCAACACCGTGGCCGGTGCCGTTCAGGCCGCGGCCGAGCAGGGCGTGTGGATGGTCAACGTGCACGCCGGTGGCGGCGGGCGGATGATGGAGGCGGCCAAGCAGCGGCTGGTTCAGCACGACCTATCCACCCGCCTGATCGCGGTCACGGTGCTGACCAGCATGGGGGGCGAGGATCTGGCGGAAGTGGGCGTTACCGCCACGCCCGCCGAACAGGTCGAGCGTCTGGCGGCGCTGGCCCGGGACAGCGGCATGGACGGGGTGGTGTGCTCGGCTCAGGAGGCCGCGCGGCTGCGCACCCTGTGCGGCGATGACTTCCTCAAGGTGACGCCGGGGATTCGTCCGGCCGCGGCCGAGGCCGGTGACCAGCGGCGGGTGATGACGCCGTCGGAGGCCATGGCGGCCGGCAGCACGCATCTGGTGATCGGGCGCCCGGTGACCCAGGCCGACGACCCCATGGCGGCGTTGGCCGCCATCGAGGCGGAGCTGGCGGGGGGCTGAGCGCTATTCGCCCTCGATCCCGGTGATCGGTTTGGTGGTGCCCCAGCTGCGACAGCGGGGGCACTGCCACAGCAGCGGCTCGCCGCTGAAGCCGCAGCGCTGGCAGCGATGACGGGGGCGGGCCTTGAGCAGGGTATGCGTGTGGCGCTGCAGCAGCTCGATGCGTGGATTCCCGGTGCTGCCTTCCTGCTGGTGATAGAGCCGAATCAGGTAGTCCACGGCGCCGAGGCTCGGCGAGCGCTCGAGTTCGCGGGTCAATAGGGCCTGGGCGGCTTCGGTGTCTCCCTGATGGCGGCGCAGGGCCTCGGCCAGCATGATGATGACGCTGGTGTAGGGCGCGATCTCCAGCAGCGACTCGAGATGACGAATCAGCCCCTCTTCGTCGTCGAGCAGGCGGTAGGCGCGGCCGAGGGGCTCGAGCAGGGTGGGAATGAAGTTCTTGTCCTGATCGGGGATGCGCTGCAGCAGGCGAATGGCCTGGCGATACTGGCCCGTCTCCAGGGCCATGTCGGCCAGCATCAGGTTGGCGCGCACGCACCGGCGGTCGGTGGCGAGAGCCTGCTTGAGGTGGCGTCTTGCCAGCACCGGACTCGCCGACTGGCGCTCCTGGTCGGCGATCTCGCACAGCCAGTGCGCCGCGGCGCGGCGCACGTCGTCACTCTCCTTCACCAGTGCCGGCTGGGCCACGTCCAGGGCCTGCTGATATTCGCCCTCCCGCTCCAGCAGGTCGACAAGCAGCTTGCGCGCGGCGTGGCGATGTTCGCTGTTCTGGCTGTCCTTGATCAGCGAGAAGAGCAGCCGCTCGGCGCGATCCAGCAGGCCGAGCTGCAGGAAGTCACGCGACAGCTCCAGCTGCACCCGATCACCCTGCTCGCCGCTGAGCGTGGGGCGTGCCAGCAGGTTCTGGTGGACCTTCACCGCGCGGTCGGCTTCGCCGCGAGTGCGAAACAGGTTGCCCAGGGCAATGTGGGTCTCGATGGTATCGCTGTTGACCTCGAGGGCGCCGATGAAGGTCTCGATGGCGCGGTCCTGCTGGTCGTTGAGCAGATAGTTGAGGCCCACGAAGTAATCGCGGGCCAGCGTCGGGGACTGAGAGGCGGGAGCGGTGGTCCGGCGTTCGCGGCGGCCGAGCCACCAGCCGATGGCGACCGCTGCCAACAACAGGGCCAGCAGCAGAACATCGGTCATGCTCAGGGCAGTTCCTTCATCTCCTGGACGCGCAGCTGGTCCAGCTCCTTGCGCTGCTGCTGATTATGGCGCTGGGCGCGGGTCAGCAGGGTGCGCAGGCGCAGGTAGACGCCGCCCATGGCGAGCATGCCCAGCAGCACACCGACCACCAGACTGGAGAGCAGCCAGACGGAAAGCGACGCCGACGGCAGTTCGATCCAGATCAGGTTGAGAGGCAGGGCCTGCTGATTGTTGACGGCGAACAGAATGCCGACCAGCAGTACCACCAGCAGGATGACGGCCAGGATCAGGCCTTTGAGCCAACGCATGTGTGAGTTCCCGTGTCGTGTGGAAAGAGAGGGAAGGGCGGTCGGATACGCCCGTCAGTAACCGAGGGCGCGGCTGGCGTCCACCTGCTCGCGCAGCTCCTTGCCGGGTTTGAAATGCGGTACGAACTTGCCGTCGAGATCGACGGGGTCGCCGGTCTTGGGATTGCGACCGACGCGCGGCTCGCGATAGTGCAGCGAGAAGCTGCCGAAGCCGCGGATCTCGACGCGCCCGCCCTCCGCCAGGGTGTCGGTGATGTCATCCAGGATCAGCCGTACGGCGGCCTCGACATCCTTGACGGACAGCTCGGGCTGTCGCATGGCAATCTGCTCGATCAATTCGGACTTGGTCATCGGCTCTCTCCGTGCTGTCCTGATCCGGCCGTGGGGCGCAGGGCGATCGTTACTCAAAGCATACTGCGCAACTTTCGATAAAACAACGCACTAGCCTGCACACGCAAGTCTCGTGCCGCTGTCGGGCCCGTGCCCGACGCTGGTCGGCCCTTGGTCGTCCCGCAAGCGCATCGGCCGGCGCGCGGGCTGCCGGGGGGCGGATGGCTCGGGTATACTGTCGCCACATTCATCGGATCAACGAGGCCGATCTTGAACGACGATTCGTCCGCGGCAGCCGCCCTTCGCAAGCGCCTCTACTGGCATTCCCGTCGTGGCATGTGGGAGCTCGACCTGCTGCTGATTCCCTTCCTGGAGCAGCGCTATGATGACCTTGGCGAGCAGGATCAGGCCGCCTATCGCACCCTGATCGACGAGGAGGATCAGGATCTCTTCGCCTGGCTGATGCGCCGCGAGTGGCCCGAGGAGCCCGAGCGTCGCCGCATCGTCAAGATGATCGTCGAGCATGCCGAGAGCACCGATAACGATCACTATCGCAACCTCTAGGTTGTCGCTGCTTGCCCAGGGCCTGCCGGCCCTGGGTGTGGTGGGGTGGCTGGGTCTCTACGCCCCGTGGTGGGCGGTCCTGGCGGCGGCGGTCCTGATGGGGGCCGTACTGGTCGATGCCGCGCGGCGTCGACCGAGCGGCACCCTGCGTCTACAGGCTCGTGACCAGGCCGCGCCGCTGCTGGCCTGGCGCCACGACGGCGATGAGCATTGGCAGCAAGTGCCGCTGCGGTGCGACTATCTGGGGCCCTGGCTGATCGGCCTGCGCCTCCCCGGTAGACGCCTGTGGCTGTGGCCCGACAGCGGTGATGTCGAATCGCTGCGTCGGCTGCGCAAGGCGCTTCGCTCTCTTTCCTGACGCTTTCCTGACGCTTTCCCGGCGTTCTCCTGAGGCAAGTTTCCCCGATGCCGGGCGCCCGTGCCGTGGGTCGCGACGCCCCGCGTTGCCCTGGCCGCCGCTTCGTGCCGTCTTCCCGTTCAGTCGTTGAGCGAGACCAGATCGCTCAGGTGGACACGAGACGGCTGCGGCGCGGGGTCGCCGTGCGGCGGGCAGTCCGGATTGAAGTGCAGGCCGCGGGATTCGCGCCTCGACCGGGCGCTGGCCACGGTGAGCCGTGCCAGGCGCAGGGCGTGCCACAGCCGGGCGAGGGCGACGCTGGGCGTTGCGCCGGCGATGCGTGGCGCCAGACGCTCGGCGAGCTCGGCGAGGCGCCGTTCGGCCGTGGCGAGTCCGGCATCGTGGCGCACGATGGCGACGTTCTCGCTCATGATGCCGCGCACCTCGGCGAGCAGCGTCCGGCATTCCGTCTCCGGCACCAGCGAGGTGCCGGGGTGCCACGGCGTCAGTGGGGCCGAATCGGCGGGGGCGGCCTGGCGCAGGCGGCGGGCACAGCTGCGGGCGAAGGCCAGGCACTCCAGCAGCGAGTTGCTGGCCATCCGATTGGCGCCGTGCAGCCCGGTGCCGGCGACTTCCCCCACGGCATAGAGGCGCGGCACCGTGGTGGCGCCCTCGAGATCGGTGCTGACGCCGCCGCAGCTGTAGTGGGCGGCCGGGACCACCGGAATCGGCTCGTGGGCGATATCGATGCCGCGCGAGGCGCAGTGGGCGTGGATGGTCGGGAAGTGCTGACGAATGGCGTCTTCCCCCAGGTGGCGCACGTCGAGCCAGACATGCTCGCGGCCGCTGCGTTGCATCTCGGCGTCGATGGCGCGGGCGACCACGTCGCGGGGAGCGAGCTCGGCACGGGGGTCGACCTCGGGCATGAAGCGATGGCCTTCGGCATCGAGCAGATGGCCGCCTTCGCCGCGCACGGCCTCGCTGATCAGGAAGGGCGGGCCATCCGGGTCGAACAGGCAGGTGGGGTGGAACTGCTGGAATTCCAGGTTCATCAGCTCGGCACCGAGCTCGGCCGCCATCAGCATGCCCTCGCCGCAGGCCGGATCGGGGCTGGTGGTGTGGCGGAACAGGCCGCTGGCACCGCCGGTGGCCAGCACGGTGTCCGCCGCCGGCAGCTCCACCAGCCTGCCTTGCTCGTCGAGGCAGCGGGCGCCACGGCACTGGCCGGCCGTATCACCGATCAGGCCGATGGCGGTCAGGTCGGTGCGCAGCCGGATGTGCGGATGGTGTTCGACGTGCTGTCGCAGGGTTTCCACCACGGCGCGCCCGGTGGCGTCATCGGCATGGATGATGCGGCGCGCGCCGTGGCCGCCTTCCCGGGTCAGGTGATACGGATAGCGGGCCTCGGGGTCGGGGTCCGGGGTGAAGGGTACGCCCAGCGACAGCAGCCAGGCGATGGCGTCCGGCCCCTGTTCCACGGTAAAGCGGACGGCGGCCTCGTCGCACAGGCCATCGCCGGCCACCAGGGTGTCGGCAACGTGGGCCTCTAGATCGTCGTCCGGCGACAGCACGGCGGCGATGCCGCCCTGGGCCCAGCGACTGGCGCCCAGGGCATCGCGGGACGGCTGCAGCAGCGTCACGGGACGTTGTTCGGCGATCTCCAGGGCCAGTACAAGGCCGGCGATGCCGCCGCCGATGATCAGGGTCTCGTGGGTGCTGTCGGGCATCGGAGGGTTCCTTTCATGGCGGGGCGTTACCGCGGGGCATCACCGCTGTCGTGGGGCTCGAGCAGGCCGTGGCGCGAGGCGCCCTTGCGCAGACGGCGGCTGGGCAGGCGTTCCAGGCTGCCCAGCCGCTCGACCAGCTCGCCGGTCAGGCGAGCCAGCTCGCGGTTCAGCCACAGGTAGCCGCTGGGGCTGAACAGGCGCCGGCCGTCCTCGGCGCGGGCGTCGCCGACGAGTCCGGCGTGACGCTGCAGGTCGAAGGGCGCGAGGTCGACGTCGATGGGGTGGCCGGTGCGTACCTGGAAGGCCAGGGTGCCGATGCCGCGGGCCAGGGTGTGCTGCTGATCGCGCAGCCCTTCCATGGCATCGATGAGCTCGTGGCCGGCGCGGGTGTTCCAGTGGGTTTCCAGCAGCAGTTCGATGGTCGAGAACATGCGGCGCTGCAGGGAAATGAGTTCGTCCAGCTCGATCCGGGTCAGGCGGTTCTCGCGGTGGATGGCATCGACCAGGCCGCGCTGCTTGACCAGCAGCTTGCTGCAGCCCTTGAGCAACTCGTGGGTGTCGAGATCGGGCGGCGCGCTGGCCGAGGTATGGGCGTGATAGAGCCGGGCCATGTGGTCGAGGTGATCGGCCAGGGCGAAGCGTAGCAGGTCGGTGGCCTTGTGGGGCAGGACCAGTACGGTGACGCCGATGCCGATCAGGGTGCCCAGCAGCACATTGAAGCTGCGCCACAGGGCGGCATCCAGCTCCGGCGTGCTGCCCCCGACCACCAGCAGCAGGCTGATGGCGAACATCAGGCCGCCGTAGCCGAAGCGCTTGCTGAACGTGTACCAGGTCACCGCGGCGATGCCGGCGAGGGCGCCGAGATGCAGCAGGACCGGCCAGGGCGTGAGGGTGACGATCAGCAGCAGCCCCCAGAGGGCGCCGATCAGCGAACCCAGCAGGCGCTGGCGTCCCTTGTCGAGTACGCCGCCGATGTGGGGCAGGTTGCCCATCACCATCACGGTGCTGACCAGCGCCCAGCCGCGGTGCGGAAGATCGAAGGGTTCGGTGACCGCATAGGCGACGATCAGTGCCAGCGCGACGCGCAGCACGTGAAGGATGCGGCGATGCTGATTCGTGAAGTAGGGATCGCGGAGCGGGCGTACCAGCTTCATGGGGGAGGGGTACCGTCGACAGGTCAGCCCATGGCGGGTCAGGGAATCATGGTGCCCGGAGCCGGGCTCGAACCGGCACGGTGTTGCCACCGAGGGATTTTAAGTCCCTTGCGTCTACCAATTTCGCCATCCGGGCGGGGTTCGAGCGCACAGCTATAGGAATGATGGAGGCTGGAGTCGGAATCGAACCGGCGTACACGGAGTTGCAGTCCGCTGCATAACCACTCTGCCATCCAGCCTCAAGGATCGTGCCACCCGTGGGGGATGGAGCGAAGACGATGGCCAGTCTTGCGCATTGATCCGGTCGAGTCAGTTCTCTTCGTCGACGTTGCTCTTCGAAGAGAGTGGAGCGGGAAACGAGATTCGAACTCGCGACCCTCGCCTTGGCAAGGCGATGCTCTACCACTGAGCTATTCCCGCCTGACTCGAGGACGTATTATACGGATAAGTCGGTGACTGTCAAACGCTTTTCTGGAGATTCATTACATCGAGTCGCTGAGGTGCGGCCAGGCGGCACGCAGGTACTGGATCATCGACCACAGGGTCAGCAGTGCCGCGGCATAGAGGGTGACGACGCCGATCGTGGCGATCGGTGTGCCCGGGGCGAAGCCCAGCAGCAGCAGCAGGGCGATCATCTGCAGGGTGGTCTTCACCTTGCCGATCGAGGAGACGGCCACCGTGCCACGCTTGCCCATCTCGGCCATCCATTCGCGCAGGGCCGAGATCACGATCTCGCGGCCGATGATGACCAGCGCCGGCAGCGTCAGCCAGCTGGCATCGTAGCGCTCGATCAACAGTGCCAGGGCCACGGCCACCATCAACTTGTCGGCGACCGGGTCGAGGAAGGCGCCGAAGGGCGTCGACTGATCCCAGCGCCGGGCCAGGTAGCCGTCCAGCCAATCGGTGATCGAGGCCAGGCCGAACAACGCGCCGGTGGCCAGCATGCTCCACGAGAAGGGCAGATAGAACAGCACGACCAGCAGCGGGATGAAGACGATTCTGGCCAGGGTCAGGAGATTGGGAATGTTCATCGAAGCTGCGGTCCTTGCCTGAGGTGGGAACACGAAATATCCGGCCATTCTATCCGGCTCGGCGACACTCATCCATGTAGAGCGCGATGGATCGTGTCGGACGCCGGGCTGGAGCGTTGCCGATGCCCGGCGGCATTCATCCGTGCAGGGCGCGATGGATCGTGTCGGCCAGGGTGGCGCTGATGCCCGGTACTCGTGCGAGCTCGTCACGGCTGGCCTGGCGCACCCCCTGCAGGCCGCCGAAGAAGCGCAGCAGTTCGCGTCGGCGGCGCGGACCGACGCCCGGGATGTCCTCGAGTGTCGAGGTGCGCCGTGCCTTGTCGCGCCGGGTGCGGTGGCCGGTGATGGCGAAGCGGTGCGATTCGTCGCGGATGTGCTGCAACAGGTGAAGCGCCGGGGAAGTGGCGTCGAGATCGAGGGTGCGATCGACGGTCTCCAGATAGAGGATCTCGAGGCCGGCCTTGCGGGTGCTGCCCTTGGCGACGCCGAGCAGCATCACGCCGGTCACGCCGAGGTCGGCGAAGACCTCGCGGGCCATGTTGAGCTGGCCCTTGCCGCCGTCGACGACAAGGATGTCCGGCCGCGCCCCTTCCCCATGGGCGAGGCGCTTGAAACGACGGGTCAGGGCCTGGCGCATGGCGGCATAGTCGTCGCCGGGCTCGATGCCCTCGATGTTGAAGCGGCGATAGTCGGACTTGCGCGGGCCGTCGGCATCGAACACCACGCAGGAGGCCACGGTGGCCTCGCCCTGGCTGTGGCTGATGTCGAAGCATTCCAGGCGTTCCGGGGGCTGCTCGAGGCCGAGCGCCTCGCGCAGCGCCTCGAAACGTCTGGCGAGCTGCGTCTGATTGGCCAGCTGGCCGGCCAACTGCTGTTCGGCGTTGGTGCGGGCCAGCTCCTGCCACTGGGCGCGGTGGCTGCGCACCTGGTCGGTGACGCGAACCCGCTTGCCGGCATGCTCGCTCAGCGCCTGGGCCAACAGCTCCGCGTCCGGCAGCGCATGGCTGGTGATCACCTCGCCGGGAATCTCGCGGGCCTGGCCGAGATAGAACTGGCTGACGAACTCGCCGAGCAGCGCCTCGGGGCCGAGGTCCAGGCCGTTGGTCGGCTGGTGGTGGCGGGCACCCAGCAGTCGACCCTGACGAATGGCGAGTACCGAGATGCACAGTGCCCCGGGGCGAGAGGCCAGGGCGAAGACGTCCGCGTCGCCGCTGCCGGTGTCGACGAACTGGCGCCGTTGAAGCTGGCGTAGCTGCTGGATCTGGTCGCGCAGGCGAGCGGCTTCCTCGAACTCGAGGGCCTGGCTGGCGGCTTCCATGTCGCGGGTCAGCTCCTGAGTCACGGCCTCGCTCTTGCCCTCCAGGCACTGGATGGCGTGCTCCAGGTCGCGCCGATAGTCGGCCTCGGAGATGTAATCCACGCAGGGCGCCGTGCAGCGATCGATCTGGTACTGCAGGCAGGGCCGAGTGCGATGGGCGAAGACGCTGTCCTCGCAGTTGCGGATGCGGAAGATCTTCTGCATCAGCGACAGGCTCTCGCGCACCGCGGTGCTGCTGGGATAGGGGCCCAGATAGCGACCGTCGTCGTGACGGGTGCGTGCCCGCTTGTATTCGAGCGCAGGAAACGGATGGCGGTCGGTGACGAACACGAAGGGGTAGGACTTGTCGTCGCGCAGCAGGATGTTGTACGGCGGGCGCTGTTCCTTGATCAGCGTCTGCTCGAGCAGCAGCGCCTCGGTCTCGCTGTTGGTGACCGTCACCTGGATGTCGGCGATGCGCGCGACCAGCGCCTGGGTCTTGGTGTTCAAGGCGCCGCGAAAGTAGCTGGCCAGGCGTGGCTTGAGTCGGCGTGCCTTGCCGACATAGAGCGTTTCGCCGCTCTCGTCGAGCATGCGGTAAACGCCGGGGGCTTCGGTGACGGTGGCGAGAAAGTGGCGCGAATCGAAACTCATCGGGCGGCGGTCTGGCGAGGATGGAGGCTCATCCTATCAGACTCGCCGCCAGGCGGGGCGGCGGCTATTCCACTTCGCTGAAGCCGTCGACCAGGCCGTGGCGCAGCCCCAGGTGAGTCAGTTCGACGTCGGAGTGCACGTTAAGCTTCTCGAAGATGCGATAGCGATAGGTGTTGACGGTCTTGGGGCTCAGAAACATGCGGTCGGCGATGTCGGCCACCTTCTGACAGTTGACGATCATCATCGCGACCTGCAGCTCGCGCTGGGACAGCTGGTCGAAGGGATTGTCGCTGGCGTCGATGCGCGACAGCACCAGGCGCTGGGCGATCTCCGGGCTGATGTAGCGTTGCCCGGCGAAGACGCCGCGCACGGCGGCCACCATCTCATCGTGCTGAGAACCCTTGCTGATGAAGCCTTGGGCGCCGGCGTCGAGCAGGCGCTGGGCGAAGGTGTCCTCGATGAAGGCGGTGAGCACCAGGATGCGGATGTCCTGGGTGAAGCGATGGATCTTGCGGGTGGCTTCCAGTCCACCGATGCCCGGCATGCGGATGTCCATCAGCACGATGTCCGGCTTGAGTTCACGGGCCAGACGAATGGCTTCCTCGCCATCCGCGGCTTCACCCACGATGGAGATGTCCTGCTCGGCGTCCAGCAGGTGGGCAATGCTGGTCCTTACCAAGTGATGGTCGTCGGCAACGAGAATCCTGATCAAGGCAGGTGCTCCTGAAAATGGTGTTGAGTATGTCTGGCGCGTTGGAAGGAGGCCACGGCCAGCCTCTAGCGTGGCACAACATTATCCTAAGGGGAATTGGTGTCATACCAAGGGGGGATTTCCCCCGCCAAGCTGTTGACGGACGGGGAGAATGTCCGTAGTATTCACCTCGTTCTCGCAAGGCAGAAACGGCGAGCAACAGTGGGGCCTTAGCTCAGCTGGGAGAGCGCAACACTGGCAGTGTTGAGGTCAGCGGTTCGATCCCGCTAGGCTCCACCAACGAATTCCGAGAAGCCGCCCGATGCATTGCATCGGGCGGCTTTTTTGTTTTTCGTTGTTAGCCGACCGTCTAGGTGTCGTGAGATAACGCCGGGAGAGAAACGGCAAGATGTCCAGTTGGGCATTTTTCGGTGACATGTCAGGCGGCGGAGATGGCCATTACTTGGAGGCGCCCCAAGCCTTTCCCAGCAAGGCTTCATCGAGGCCACCGCGAATGTCTGGCCCCTCGGATACGTTGCCTGCAGCGGCCACCCGTTAACCGCACTCCTCGTCTCTGCTGCGGCTGGGCCACAGAGTGTATCTACCGAGTAGCGTCCGCCTCTCACGGGGCGATGCCGGAGGCTCTTTCACCTGTGTTCAGGACATGAGGACGCTGCCGCCCCGGGCGTGTCGCTACGCTGTTGCGCTCCGCCGCGGGGCTGGACGTCGGCGCCGAGGGAGGATGGGCGTTTGTCCGACCCCGCCCGCCTGGCCGGTGAGCCGCTAGCGCTCGACCTTTCCCCCTTTCGGGTGACCCGCTTCGCGTGGCGCAGCAGCGCGCCCCGCGACGTCTGCCGCGGGAAAGCCTGAGAGCGCCACCGCGACCGCCTGCCTCTTCGGGCCTACCCCCAGGGCCCTATGCTAGTGTGTAACTTTCGACAACGACGATGCCATCCGCGCCCGAGAATCGCCGATGCGTGGCGCGTCGCCAGGGAGATCGACCATGAACGAAGCCAACCTTCATCCCCACGATGCCGTGAGCGAGCTGCGCTCGCGCATCCGCGCCCACTACGACGTCGACGAGTCGGAGGTGCTGCGCGGGCTGGTCGAACGCATTGGGCTCTCGGAGGAGGAGCGCCGTCTGGTGGCCGAGGCCGGCGCCAACTATGTGGCGCGGGTGCGCAAGGAGACCTCGCCGTCGATGATGGAGTCGTTCCTGGCCGAGTACGGGCTCTCCACCGCCGAGGGCGTCGGCCTGATGTGCCTGGCCGAGGCGTTGCTGCGGGTGCCCGACGCCGAGACCATCGACGACCTGATCCACGACAAGATCGAGCCGTCCGACTGGGGCGCGCACCTCGGCAAGTCGTCCTCGTCGATGGTCAACGCCTCGACCTGGGCGCTGATGCTGACCGGCAATGTGCTGGAAAAGGATCCCAAGGGGCCGGTGCGTGCGCTGCGCGGCCTGGTGCGGCGCATGGGCGAGCCGGTGGTGCGCACCGCCGTGGGCCAGTCGATGAAGGTCCTCGGCCGCCAGTTCGTGCTCGGCCAGACCATCGAGGAGGGCATGAAGAACGCCCGTGAGCTCGAGAAGCAGGGTTACACCTATTCCTACGACATGCTGGGCGAGGCGGCGCGCACCGACGACGACGCCCTGCGCTACCACGACGCCTACGCCACGGCGATTCGCACCATCGCCAAGCAGGCCCAGGGCGACGTGCGCGGCAGCCCCGGTATCTCGGTGAAACTCTCGGCGCTGCATCCGCGCTACGAGACCACCCACCGCGACACCGTGATGAGAGTCCTGGTGCCGCGCGCCCAGGAGCTGGTGAGGCAGGCGGCCAAGGCCAACATCGGCTTCAACATCGACGCCGAGGAGCAGGACCGTCTGGATCTGTCGCTGGACGTGATCGAGGCGCTGCTCGCCGACCCGGCGCTCGACGGCTGGGATGGCTTCGGGGTGGTGGTGCAGGCCTACGGGCGCCGCGCCGCGCCGGTGATCGAGGCCCTCCATGCCATGGCCGAGCGCTATGACCGCAGGATCATGGTGCGCCTGGTCAAGGGCGCCTACTGGGACACCGAGATCAAGCTGGCCCAGGAGATGGGCGTCGAGACCTTCCCGGTCTTCACCCGCAAGGTCAACACCGACGTCAGCTACATGGCCTGCGCACGCATGCTGCTCGAGCGGCGCGATCGCATCTACCCGCAGTTCGCGACCCACAACGCCCACACCTGCGCCGCCATCATCGCCATGGCCGGCGACGACAAGGAGAGCTACGAGTTCCAGCGCCTGCACGGCATGGGCGAGTCGCTGCATCACATCGTTCGCCAGGCGGAGGGCACCCACTGCCGCATCTACGCGCCGGTCGGCGCCCACCGCGACCTGCTGGCCTACCTGGTGCGCCGCCTGCTGGAGAACGGGGCCAACTCCTCGTTCGTCAACCAGGTCGTGGACGACACCATTCCGCCGAGCGAGGTCTCCAAGGATCCGGTGGCCGAGCACGAGCGCCTGGGTGACGCCATCGCCAGCCCCTCGATCCGCCAGCCGGGTGAGCTGTTCGCCCCGGAGCGCAAGAACTCCCGGGGCTATCGGATCAACGAGCCGGCCTCGATCCTGCCGCTGATTTCGGCCCGCGAGGCCTTCGCCGACGCCACCTGGACGGCCGGGCCGATGCTCGTCGGGAGCCCGGCGCCCCAGGGCAAGGCGCGCGATGCGCTCTCTCCCGCCGACACCTCGAGGGTGGTCGGCCAGGTGCATGAGGCGACCCGGGAGGAGGTGGCGGCCGCGTTGGACGCCGCCGAGGACGGCTTCCAGGCGTGGTCGGCGCGGCCGGTGGCCGAGCGCGCCGAGGTGCTGCGTCGCACCGCGGACCTCTATGAAGAGCACATCGCCGAGCTGACCGTGATCGCCACCCGCGAGGCCGGCAAGATGATCTTCGACGGCATCGCCGAGGTGCGCGAGGCGGTGGACTTCCTGCGCTACTACGCCAACGAGAGCGAGCGCCTCGAAGCCGAGGAGCCCGGCAGCGCCCGGGGCATCTTCGTCTGCATCAGCCCCTGGAACTTCCCGCTGGCCATCTTCACCGGCCAGATCGCCGCCGCGCTCGGGGCCGGCAACGCGGTGCTCGCCAAGCCCGCCGAGCAGACGCCGCTGATCGCCGCCCGGGCCGTCGAACTGATGCGCGAGGCCGGCCTGCCCGAGGCGGCGCTGCAGCTGCTGCCCGGCGACGGGCCGACGGTGGGCGCCCCCCTGACCAGCGATCCGCGCATCGCCGGGGTCTGCTTCACCGGCTCTACCGAGGTGGCGCAGATCATCCACAAGGCGCTGACCCAGAACGCCGGGCCGGATGCGGTGCTGATCGCCGAGACCGGCGGGCTCAACGCCATGATCGTGGACTCCAGCGCGCTGACCGAGCAGGCGGTGCGCGACATCCTGATCTCCTCTTTCCAGTCGGCCGGCCAGCGCTGCTCGGCGCTGCGCATGCTCTACGTCCAGGAGGAGGCGCGCGAGCGGCTCTTGACCATGCTCGATGGCGCCATGGACGCGCTGGTGATCGGCGATCCCTGGAACACCGACACCGACGTCTCGCCGGTGATCGACGCCGAGGCCCAGGCCGATATCGGCGCCTACGTGGAGGCCCAGCGCAAGGCCAGCAAGCTCTTGAAGACCCTGCCGGCCCCGGACGTCGGCACCTTCGTCACCCCGGCGGTGGTCGAGGTCGGCGGCATCGAGGATCTGGAGCGCGAGGTCTTCGGGCCGGTGCTGCACGTGGCCACCTTCAAGGCGCGGGAGCTCGACGGGGTGGTCGACGCGATCAACGCCAAGGGCTACGGCCTGACCTTCGGCCTGCACACCCGCATCGACGATCGCGTGCAGCAGATCGTCGAGCGGATCCACGTCGGCAACGTCTACGTCAACCGCAACCAGATCGGCGCCATCGTCGGCTCCCAGCCCTTCGGCGGCGAGGGGCTTTCGGGCACCGGGCCCAAGGCCGGCGGGCCGCTCTACGTCACCCGCTTCCGCCGCACCGCCGAGGTCGAGCATCACGAGGCGCCCGGCGGCGAGGTGGTGGCGCTCGGCGAGCTGCAGTCCGCCCTCGACGGGCTCGATCCGCGCAACTGGGCGGCGCGGCCCGACCGGGTCGAGGTGCTGCGCCGGGCACTCTCCGGCCAGCGCGGGGTGATCCGCAAGGCGCTGGCCGAGGCCGCCTCCCTGGACATGACGCCCCAGACCCTGCCGGGGCCGACCGGGGAGAGCAACCGGCTGGCGATGTACCCCAAGGGGCCGGTGCTCTGCCTCGGGCCGACGCTGGAGATCGCCGTCGCCCAGGCGGTGCAGGCGCTGGGAACCGGCTGCCCGGCGCTGATCGTCGCGCCGGGCGCGGCCGAGGCCGTCAAGCCGCTCGAGCGGGCCGGGGCGCCGGTCGCCGGGCGCGACGGCCGGGTCGAGGCCGAGACCCTCACCGCCCTCGAGGGCATCGTGGCGGTGGCCGCCGCCGGCAGCAGCGACTGGACCCGCGAGCTGCGCCTGGCGCTGGCCGAGCGCGACGGGCCCATCGTGCCGTTGGAGACCCAGATCATCGCCCCGGAGCGCTATGCGGTGGAGCGCCACCTCTGCATCGACACCACCGCCGCCGGCGGCAACGCCAGCCTGCTGGCCACCGCCGAGTAGGGCCCCGGCCCTCGTTTGCCCTCCCTGAGAGGGCAAGGTGCCCGGAGTCGCTAAACGGCAAAACGCTGGCGGCGAGGCATCGCTCGCACGACATCATCGCTTCATGACCGTCGTGCGGGCCTGCTTGCGGCCGTGGCCGGGCTCGGTGCGATGTGGAAAAGATGATTCAAGGCTTGACGCTTGAGACTTTTCACCGTAGTATTCGCCTCGTTCTCGCAAGGCAGTACCGGCGAGCAACAGTGGGGCCTTAGCTCAGCTGGGAGAGCGCAACACTGGCAGTGTTGAGGTCAGCGGTTCGATCCCGCTAGGCTCCACCAAACGAATCTCGAAAAGCCGCCCGATGCCATGCATCGGGCGGCTTTTTTTTGCGTGCGATTTTCCCCTCTCTCTTTCCCTCCATTATCCCGGTCCGCTCGGCTTGCTCACTGTCGCCGGACCGGTTCGGGAGCCGCTCGCCGAGCGGCGGCCCGGCGAGCGGGCATGCCCGTCAGTCGCGGTCGATGGCGAAGGGCGCCCAGGCTTGCCGCACGGGCATCACGTCCATGCGGTTGATGTTGATATGCACGGGCAGGGTCGCGACGTAGAAGATCTGCTCGGCGATATCCTCGGCGGACAGCGGCGTCGTGCCTTGGTAGAGAGCGTCGTGGGCGTCCTGGTTGCCGCCGGTGCGCACCAGGGTGAACTCGGTCTCGGACAGGCCGGGGGCCACGTCGGTCACGCGCACGCCGGTGCCCAGCAGGTCGCAGCGCAGGTTGTAGCTGAACTGCTTGACGAAGGCCTTGGTGGCGCCATAGACATGGCTGCCGGGGTAGGGGGTGTCACCGGCCACCGAGCCGAGATTGATGATGCTGGTGCCGGCACCCTGTTCGATCAGCGTCGGCAACAACGCATGAGTGACGTTGGCCAGCCCGCGGACGTTGGTGTCGATCATGGTGTGCCAGTCGGCGAGGTCGACCCGCTGCGCCGGCTCGGGCGCCAGGGCCAGGCCGGCATTGTTGACCAGGCAGGTCACGCCACGGAAGTCGTCGGGCAGGGCCTCGACCACGGCCTTCACCGCGGCGTCGTCGCGCACGTCGAGCACTGCCGTATGAACCGGCACCCGGTCTTTCAGTGCCTCACGCAGTTCGTCGAGGCGCTCCTCGCGACGGCCGGCGAGCACCAGTGACCAGCCCGCCTCGGCGAAGCGGTGGGCACAGGCGAGTCCGAATCCGGAGGTGGCACCGGTGATGAAGGCGATACGGTTCATGGCTGACTCCTTTGCGGCATGAGCTCGAGGGGCAGCCAGCATAGCGCGTCGAGGCGGCGGGGATCGATGGCGCCGATGGACCACGGGCGGGACCGGCATGGCCGCCCCGCCCGTGGTGGCGGCTCCCGCTAGCCGGATTGAGCCCTTGAGGGCGCTCATCAGGCCGCGGGCGACCGGCTCCGAGGAAGGCGGGTTCTGCCCGGTGATCGGCTGGCCGCGGGCCCGGTACGCCGGGCCCGCGGAGACAATGTCGGCGGCGTGTCAGCGTGTCGCCGTCACCGTCGGTTCAGGCGTGGCTCAGTCCCAGGCCGGGGCGAAGTCCGGGTTGGCGATGCGCGCGCCGCGGTCGAGGGCGGCGATGGCCTGCATCTCCTCGTCGCTCAGGGTGAGCTCGAGGGCGACCAGGTTGCTGCGGATGTTCTTCGCCTTGGTGGAGGACGGAATGGTCACGATGCCCTGCTGGTTCAGCCAGGCCAGGGCGACCTGCGCCGGGCTGGCGTCATGGGCATCGGCGATGCGCACCAGGGTCTCGTCTTCCATGACCTTGCCGACGGCCAGCGGCATGAAGGCGGTTACCGCGATGCCGTGGCGTTCGCAGTGCTCGATCAGCGCGCGGTTCTGCAGGAAGGGATGCACTTCCACCTGGTTGGTCGAAAGGGCGCCCTCGCCGAGAATCTCGACGGCCCGGTCGAGCTGGGCGCGAGTGAAGTTCGAGACCCCGATATGACGGGTCTTGCCGGCCTGCTGCACGTCCTTGAGCGCCGTCAGGTAGTCGGCCATGGGTACTTCGTCGTTGGGCGAAGGCCAGTGGATCAGCAGCAGATCGACGTGGTCGGTGCCGAGCCTGTTCAGGCTCTCCTCGACGCTGGCTTCCAGGTCGCCGGGGGCGAGACGGTCGTACCAGACCTTGGTGGTCAGGAAGATCTCCTCGCGAGGGATGCCGCTCTCGGCGATGGCCTGTCCGACCTCGGCCTCGTTGCCATAGAACTGGGCGGTGTCGATATGGCGATAGCCGAGCTCGAGCGCGGTCTGAATGCTCTGCTTGAGGGTGTCCCCCTCGAGGCGGAAGGTGCCGAAGCCGGGATTAGGCAGCGTTTGGGTCGTCATGCGAGCTCCTTGGGTCGGATTCAGGCGTTGTGGCGTTCGTCGAGGACGTGTATCAGGTGAGCCTGGTACGCGTCCCGGTGGGTATCGATGGCCGGTGCCTTGATCACGTCGTTGGCCAGGAAGGTCGGCAGGGCGCTCATGCCGAGGAATTCCAGCGCCTTGTGCACCGGGAAGTAGACGGCGTCGACGCCGCGGCCCTCGAAGAAGTCACCGGGGGCGTCGAAGGCTTCCTGCGGCGCGTTCCAGGTCAGTGACAGCAGGTAGCGCTTGCCCTGCAGCAGGCCGCCGCTGCCGTACTGTCGGGTCGGGTCCTGACGCGAGCGGCCGTCGCTGGCGTAGAGCTTGCCATGGCCCGTGGTCAGCACTTCATCGAGATAGCGCTTCACCGTCCAGGGAGTGCCCATCCACCAGCCCGGCATCTGCAGGATGATGACGTCGGCCCACAGCCACTTGTCGACCTCGGCGTCTGCCGAGTAGCCATCGTCGATGCGTGTCTCCTGCAGGGCGTGGCCCTGTTCGGCCAGGGTGCCGCGGGCGGTCTCGTGCAGGGTGTCGTTGTAGCGGCCGCCGGAGTGGGCATAGGCCTTGGCACCGTTGAGCAGCAGGATGTTCATGGGCTTTCGTTAATCTCCTAATCAGTCGTACGCCCAAGGGTGAGGATCGTGACTGAGCGCTTCAATCATCATCACATGCAAAATATCTTTGCACCTGGTGCAAAAATGACGCGACTCCCTGCATCGAATGGCCCCGAGGAGGCGAGCGTGGACGCGGCTGCGCCGATGGTGCCCTGTTCAGCTGTCACTTCCGCGTCTGGCGCGGGCTGACGCCGAGCGCATTGCGGCGCAAGGCTCCGGCGCCTCGACTTCGCCTACGTTGGTCACGTCGGCCGTGGGGTGGTGCGTCACGCTCTTGCTTGAGCCAGGAACCAGTCCTGGAAGCGGCTCAGTGCCTCGTCATCGGCCTTGTCTTCACGCAGAGCCAGATAGTGACGGGTCTCTTCCAGCACTACCTCTTGTTCGACGGGGCGAACGAGTCGCCCCTGTTCGACGAGCGGTCGCACCAAATGGTCCCAGCCCAGCACCACACCCTGGCCATTAAGCACCATCTGAATCAGCAGGTTGTAGTCGTTGGCATTGAAGTAGTGAGGGCCGTCGTAGGGCCGATCCTCGATATCCGAGTTGTGGATGGCAAGCCAGACACCCCAGTCGACGTGTTCGGCCACCTGGGAGCGGCCATAGGGGCTGAGATTGAGCAGCGGGCCATCGCGAAGCCCCTCCATGGTGCCGATCTCGGGATGTGTCTCGAGAAAGGCTGGTGTGCACACCGGATAGATGACGTCATGGAACAGCGGCAAGCTGCGGTAGCCATCACGGACCCGAGACATCTTGGTAATGAAAATATCGGGATCCACGCCGGGCTCCAGCGACAGGAAGTTCTGGGTCGTCACCAGATTGAGGTCTATGTCCGGATGGGCGCTGAAGAATTCGGGCAAGCGATGCGACATCCATTGCGCCGAAAAAGCGGGGGAGCAGCAAAGCGTCAAAGAGCTTCTGGCACTCGTACGAGGGGCCTGCCGGATGCGGCCCGCCGCCTGGGCAATATTGATGAACGACAGTTGGGCGGCATCGAAGAATATTGAACCGGCGGTGGTCAGTTCCACGGAACGACCCGCCCGCCGGAAGAGCGGCGTTCCCAGATAGCTCTCTAGCTCCCTGACCTGTCGGCTGATGGCGGCCTGGGTGACGCACAGGGCCTCGGCCGCGCGGGTGAAGTTCTGATAGCGGGCAGCCGCGACGAAGGCCTTGACGGCTCGAAGCGAGGGCATCTTGATGAGGGTTTGGTCAGGATCGGTGTGCTGGGTCATAACGGGAGGTCATCAACATTCGGAATAAAAAGTTAATTTTGTCCAGGTGACGAGATACCTAGACTCGGTGAACCAACAAACAAGACGGCCAACCGCTTTACCAAGGCTACTCGAAAGTTTCTGCAGGCGACAGGCGATGCCCCCGCTATTCGTGACCGTTAGGGAGCCCATGGCAGAGCATTCGAGACAAGCAGGAGTCGATACAGTGACTAACGAAATCAAGACCCTGGACGTTGTCCAGCAACGCAAGCCCCGTCACGCGCTCCCTCGTGAGCTGTACTCGGATGTCAGCGTGTATCGCGATGACTTGGTCCAGTTGTGGCACAAGGAGTGGATCTTTGCCGGACACACGTTTGAGCTGGAGAAAGCGGGGCAGTATCTCACCTTGCAGATCGGTGACTATCCCATCGTCGTGGTTCGAGGGGCGGACGGCGAGCTTCGCGCCTTCCACAATGCCTGTCGTCACCGTGGGTCGAAAGTCTGCCAGGCGGCTAGCGGCAAGGCGGCCAAGCTGGTGTGTCCCTACCACAAGTGGACCTTCGACCTGGACGGCAAGCTGCTGTTTGCCGGCAATATGGGCAGCGATTTCGATACCAGCAACCATGGCCTGAAGCCCGCCCACTGCGAGGTGGTCGAGAGCTATGTCTTCGTCTGCGTGGCCGAGACGGCGCCCGATTTCGAACCGTTTCGTCAGGCCGTCACGCCGTTCATCGCCCCCCATGGACTGGAAAACTGCAAGGTGGCTTATGAGTCCAACCTGGTGGAGAAGGGTAACTGGAAGCTGGTCTTCGAGAACAACCGCGAGTGTTATCACTGTGACGGCTCGCATCCCGAGCTGATGAATTCTTTCGTCGAAAACCTGTCGGTGGCAGGCGTGGCCGATGCCGGTGACCCTGAGCTAGAAGCGTTCTGGGATCGCTGTGAAGCGGCAGGGCTGCCCAGCCGTATGGCGATGGATGAAGAGTCCGGTCAGTACCGCATGACGCGCATACCGCTGTCATCGAAGGCCGTCAGCTACACGATGGACGGTAAGCCCGCCGTGTCTCGCCGCCTGGATGAAAGTGGTGTGGAAGATATTGGCGCGTTGCTCTATTTCCACTATCCCAACACCTGGAATCATTTTCTTGGTGACCATGCCCTGAGCTTCCGAATCTTGCCGCTTGGCCCGCACGAGACACTTGTCACCACCAAGTGGCTGGTGCCGAAGGATGCCCAGGAGGGCATCGACTATGATCTCGATCACCTGACTCGTGTCTGGCTAGCGACCAATGATCAGGATCGCCAGCTCGTCGAGGCGACTCAGGCGGGCGTGATCTCACCAGCCTACGAGCCGGGCCCGTATTCCGATCTGGCCGAGAATGGTGTCTGCCAGTTCGATGACTGGTACTGCGAAACGATGAAAAAAAAGCTGAATTCATGAGTTTCCTGCAACAATGATGGCAATCGCTTAAATCGGGATAGTACTGTTCGTCGGTCCATCCTGTCGCTTCCTCAGTTGTCATCATCTTGCCCCCTCCATTCCCGTCTTCGGGTGAGGGGGCTTTTTTATGTCTATAGCCCGAGCCTCTGGTGAGGGAGGCATGATGAAAAGTTATCTATTGGGCGCATTAAAGGTCGTTAGACGCGATGTTTGGATTGGGGGTAGCGTTGAGAAAGACCAATGTTTGCCCTTTCTGCGAAACAATAAATCCAATGATAATGAGAGGTGAAAGATGGATTCGGGAGAAGAAATTCTATCGGTAGAGCATATCTACAAGGTTTTTGGACCTCGTCCAGACGAAGCCATGAATATGCTCGAGGCGGGAAAGAACAAGGACGATGTGTTTCAGGAGACAGGTCAGGTCGTCGGCGTCTTCGATGCCAGCTTCTCGGTGAAGAAGGGCGAAATCTTCGTGATCATGGGGCTGTCGGGGTCCGGAAAGTCGACCATGGTGCGCCTGTTCAACCGTCTGATTGAACCGACTTCCGGCAAGATATTTCTCAACGGCAGCGAGATCACCGGGCTGACCGACAAGGAGCTGCTCGGCGTGCGGCGCAGGGACATGAGCATGGTGTTCCAGTCCTTCGCTTTGATGCCGCATCTCACAGTACTCGACAATGCCGCCTTCGGTCTCGCTGTCTCCGACCTCGGCGAGCAGGAGCGCAACCGTCGCGCCCGCGAGGCTCTGGAGCAGGTCGGCCTCAAGGGCCACGAATACAGCTTCCCCCACCAGCTCTCCGGCGGCATGCAGCAGCGCGTTGGCCTGGCCCGGGCGCTCACCAACGACCCCAGCATCCTGCTGATGGACGAGGCCTTCTCGGCCCTCGACCCGCTGATCCGCACCGAGATGCAGGACGAGCTGATCCGCCTCCAGGCCGAACAGCAGCGTACTATCATCTTCATTTCCCACGACCTCGACGAGGCGATCCGCATCGGCCACCGCATCGCCATCATGGAAGGTGGCCGCGTGGTGCAGGTCGGCACGCCCCAGGAGATTCTCAACAATCCCGCCTCGGAGTACGTCGAAGCCTTCTTCAAGGGCGTAGATTCCTCCAAGGTGCTGCGAGCCGGCGACGTGGCGCGCTTCGAGTCCGAGGTCGTTGTCCGCGAGCCATCTTCGGATGAGGCCTCTTTGCCCGCGCCCTATGCCTTCGTGACGGATGGCGACCATCGCTTCGTCGGCCTGATCGACAGCACCGTGAACGGGGAGGGCGCGTCGCCCAGGACCTTGGCGCCCGATCAGCTGCGCACCATCACCTTCGATACCCCCCTGCACGAGGTCCTGGATATCGCCGCCTCCGTGCCCTATCCCTTGCCCGTCCTGACCCAGGACGGCGTCCTGCACGGCACGCTCAGCAAGGACGCGATCCTCAAGTCGCTCAGCCACCACTGAGGCGGTGTGTCCGCCACGGTACCGAGCGGACCGACACAACAACGACAAGCAAGAACACGACAAGAGGGTAAGTAGGCCGCATGTCCGAACTGACGATTCTCGACCCCTTTCAGGTCCTCCATATCCCGCTCGGCGACTGGGTGGAGGCCAGCCTGCAGTATCTCGTCGACAACTTTCGCGGGGTGTTCCGCGCCGTACGCTGGCCCATCGATCAGGTACTCAACGGCATCGAGGGGCTTCTCCAGTCGGTGCCGCCAACCATCGGCATCCTGCTCGGCTCCCTGCTGGGCTGGCAGGTCGCGGGGCGGCGCATGGGCATCTTCTGCGCCTTCACGCTGATCCTGCTGGGGCTGATCGGCGTCTGGTCCGAGTCCATGACCACGCTGTCGCTGGTGCTGACCGCGGTCTTCTTCTGTGGCCTGTTCGGCGTGCCGCTGGGCATCCTGTGCGCCCGGCACGACAAGCTCGAGAAGGCGGTGCGCCCGGTGCTCGACGCCATGCAGACGCTGCCGGCCTTCGTCTACCTGGTGCCCGTGGTGATGCTGTTCGGCATCGGCAACGTGCCCGGGGTTCTGGTCACCATCGTCTTCGCGCTGCCGCCGCTGGTGCGCCTGACCAACCTCGGCATCCGCCAGGTGCCGGCCGACAAGATCGAGGCTGCGCGCGCCTTCGGCTGCACTCCGGGGCAGATGCTGCGCCGTGTGCAGCTGCCGCTGGCGACCCCGACCATCATGGCCGGCCTCAACCAGACGCTGATGCTGTCGCTGTCGATGGTGGTGATCGCCTCGATGATCTCCGTCGGCGGCCTGGGCCAGATGGTGCTGCGCGGCATCGGTCGCCTCGACATGGGGCTGGCCACCGTGGGCGGCCTGGGCCTGGTGCTGTTGGCCATCTTCCTTGACCGCCTGACCCAGGCGATGGGCGAGCGCAGCGCCGTGGCCGGCGACCATCGCCGCTGGTTCCAGAAGGGTCCGCTGGGCCTTTTCCTGAGTCTGTTCGGTATCGGCAAGGTCAAGCCGCAGGCCGAGCAGCAGAGTTGACCGCCGTGCATGTCGCCCGCGCGGCATGCGCTCACGACCCGCATGACACTCCATGCATGACAACAACAGGAACAGCATCATGATGTCACAGCAACGTAAGTCCCGTTGGGGTTACCCTCTGGCCGTCTCCGTCCTCGGCATGCTGCCCCCCGCTGGCGTCTTCGCCGCTGAGCAGCCCGGCGAGGGCGTCACGGTCACGCCGATCTTCCCGACCATCACCGAGGAGCACTTTCGTGGGCAGGTAGCGATCATCGGCCTGGAGGAGCTGGGCTACGAGGTAGAGCAGCCCAAGGAAACCGACTATCCGACCATGATGATGGCGCTGTCCTACGGCGACGCTGACTTCACCGTTCACCTCTGGGACAAGCTGCACGATAGCTTCTACCAGCGTGCCGGCGGCGACGACTCCATGGTCAAGGCCGGCGACGTCATGGACGGCGTCATCCAGGGCTACCTGATCGACAAGAAGACGGCCGAGGAATACGAGATCGAATCGATGGACGACCTGCGCGACCCCCAGATCGCTGCGTTGTTCGATACCAACGATGATGGCAAGGCCGACCTTACCGGGTGTAACCCCGGCTGGGGCTGCGAGGTTACCGTCGATCACCATCTCGCCGCCTACGACTTGATGGACACCGTGGCCCAGAACCGCGGTTCCTACTTCGCGCTGATGGCCGACACCATCACCCGCTACGAGCAGGGGGAGCCGATCCTGTACTTCACCTGGGTACCGCAGTGGATCACCGCGGAGCTGGTGCCGGATGAGGACGTGGTGTGGCTGGAGGTGCCCTACACCGACCTCCCTGACGGCAACAACGACGTCGACACCGAGTACAACGGCAAGAACCTCGGTTTCGCCGTCGACACGATCAAGGCCGTGCTCAACCGCGACTTCGCCGAAGAGAACCCTGTGGCCCGTGAGTTCCTCTCCCATCTGGCCATCAGCGTCGATGCTGAGAGCGCCCAGAACCTGAAGATGCAGCAGGGCGAGAGTAGTCAGGAAGACATTCGTGGCCATGCCGAGCAGTGGGTCGAGGCACACCGCGAACAGTTCGATGAATGGCTGGCTGAAGCCCGCGCCGCCGCGGAGTAAGCCTCTCGGCCGGTGCCCGCGCCGGGCACCGGCGGTTTTAGCGATCATCTCCTGCGGTGGCAGGGGAAGAGAGGGCTCTTATGATGTCGCTCTTTGCCTTTCAACGGCACCTTCAGTTCTCGGAGTTACCCCCTTCGACCCGGCAAACCTTAAAGCGAAGCCTGCTGGATATCTTGGGCATCGCCGCAGCGGCTCGGGATACCCTCGCCACGCGTGCGCTGACGCGCTATGCGCTTGAACACTATCCGTCAGGAGCACTAGCCAGCCGGCTGTTTTTCGACGGGCGCCAGGCGCATCCTCTTGGAGCGTCATGGGTCGGAGGCTTCTGCGTCGATAGCATCGACGCTCACGAAGGTCATTTCGCCTCCAAGGGGCATGCCGGGGCCACCGTGGTGCCGGCCCTGTTTGCGCTGGTCGACGCCTCCCGGGAACGAGGGCGGACGATCAGCGGTGAGGAGTTTCTGAGTGCTCTGTGCATTGGCTATGAGTCGGCGCTGCGGGCCGGTAGCGCCTTGATGGCTACGACGCAGGACTATCACGCCTCCGGTGCTTTCTCCGGCGTGGGTGTGGTCTGTGCCGGGGCAAGGCTCATGGGGCTTGATGAGACTCACTTTCGCCATGCTCTGGGGATCGCCGAGTACTTCGGTCCGCGTTGCCCGATGATGCGACTGATCGATCATCCCAGCATGCTGCGTGATGCCCACGGGGCTGGTGCCTTCAGCGGCGTCAACGCTCTGATGCTGGCACAGGCCGGCCTGACCGGCGCTCCGGCAAGCACGGTTGAAGACGAAGGCGTAGCGCCTTTCTGGGGGGATCTCGGAGAGCGTTGGGAGATCGATGCCCAGTACTTCAAACTCTGGCCAGTTTGTCGCTGGGCACAACCGGCTCTTACCGCTGTCAGTCAGATGATGACCTCGTGCCCTGGGGGTATCGAGGCCGATGCAATCGAGCATATTCGAGTCGAGACCTTCCATGAGTCGATGCGACTTCAAGGCCATGTTCCAGCTAGTTCGGATGAGGCTCAGTATGGGCTGGCTTTCCCGCTGGCGGCGATGATCATTCGTGGCCGCCTCGGGGCTGGTGAGGTTAACGGAGAGGCGCTGCATGATGAGCAGATTCTCTCACTCTGCCAACGTATTGAAATCGTCGAGGTCGCTGACCTCTCGGCACGCTTTCCGGCAGAGATCCTGTCCCGCGTGCATCTGACGTTCAAGAACGGAAGGCGACTCTCCAGCGATACCGTTGCCGCCAAAGGCGATCCAGAGTCGCCCCTGTCGCAGGCCGATATGCTTGAGAAGTTCCGGGATCTGGCCGGCGAGCACCTGGCGGATGAGCGGCTCTCGGCCATCATCGGGGCCGTCTATACCCTCGAGCAGGCGGAGGATTGCACCGCACTAATGAATCTAGTGCTCGAAGCCTGAGGCCGCGATAGGATGGCATTTGACGTTGGGCCGCATGCGATGCGGCCCTTTTTTCGTACGCAGGTTATCGTGACAAAACAGAGGCTGAAGCAGGCAGTCGGTGCCTCGTAAAACATCGGCATTTTTTGCGAACCACCAATAAAGCCAGGATCCGCCCCAACGATCGAGGCCCGGCGTGAGCCGGGCCTCGGTTGGGTGGGAGGGCGTCAGGCACGATGCATCATGCGCCTCGCTCGGTCTCCAGCGTCTGGGGCGGGTGGGCGATCGGCACCGCCTTGGCGATCGGCTCCTTCAGCAGCGAGCGATACAGGCTGATCGAAATCACCAGGATGAAGATCGCGATGGGGAAGCCGGCGATGATCGAGGCGGTCTGGATCGTTTCCAGTCCCCCGGCGTAGAGCAGGGCGCCGGCGATGCAGGCGATGATCACGCCCCATAGCACCCGGATGACCTGCGGAGGCTCCTGATGACCGCCGCTGTCGAGGATGCATAGCACCAGGGTGCCGGAGTCTGCCGAGGTGATGAAGTAGGTCGCCAGCAGCACGACCACCATCAGCGACAGGATGTCGCCCAGTGTGCCTGGGTCGATGGCCTCGAACATGGCGAACAGCGCGGTGGGAGTGTCTTCCTGGGTGGCCTTTAGGACGGCGCCGCCGGTGAACTCGCTTTCGGCGACGAGTTCGCCGCTGGTCACGGCCTGCTCATGGGCATGGCGCACTTGCTGCTCCTGGAACAGCGCGCTGCCGCCGAACACCGACATCCAGACGAAGGTCACCAGGGTCGGCACCAGCAGGGCGCCGCCGATCAGCTCGCGGATGGTACGCCCCCGGGAGATGCGGGCGATGAACATGCCGACGAACGGTGACCAGGTCATCCACCAGGGCCAGTAGAAGGCGGTCCACCAGTTCTGCCAGCCGCTGTCGGCGTTGGCGTCGCTCCACAGGCTCATGCCGATCAGATTGTCGGCGTAGCCGCCGGTGCTCTGCAGCAGGGTATTGAGAATGTAGCGGGTCGGGCCGATGGCGAGCACCAGGATCACGATCACCGTCGACAGCAACATGTTCCACTCCGACAGCCGGCGGATGCCGCGCCCGACACCGGACATCACCGACAGTACGGCGAAGAAAGTGATCAGCGCGATCATCCCTAGCTGCATCCCCATACCGATCTGGACGCCGAAGACGCGGGTCAGTCCGCTGCTCATCTGGATCACGCCCATCCCTAGCGAGTTGGAGATGCCTAGGGCGGTAATGGCCACCGTCAGGATGTCCACCACGTCACCGATACGGCCGTGAATGCGCTCTCCGATGAACGGGTACAGGCACGAACGCAGCGTCAGCGGCAGCCCCTTGCGATAGGAGAAATAGGACAGCACCAGGGCCACGATAATGAAGGTCGCCCAGGGGTGTAGCCCCCAGTGGAAGAAGCTGATGCGCATCGCCATGTTGGCGGCTTCGTCGGTCAGCCCTTCGGTGAAGGGATTGCTCTCGTAGTGCAGCATCGGTTCGCCGACCGACCAGAACAGCAGGCCGATGCCCATGCCGCCGGAAAACAGCATGCTGACCCAGGACAGGAAACTGAACTCGGGGCGCTCATCATCCTTGCCCAGTCGGATATGGCCAAAGCGGCTCATCATCAGGTACAGCAGGAATGCCAGGACGGCGCTGACCAGTCCCAGGTAGAACCATTTGGCGTTGTTGAGGATGACGGTGGATATGTCCTGAAAGATGTCGCCGGCCCGATCGGCCATGATGGCGCAGAAGGTCACGAAGCCGATGACCAGTATCTTGGAGGCTATGGTCACGGTGGGATTGAGTCCCTTGAGAAGGCCACTCTCGGATTGCATGGAGTCACTCTCGATTGTTGTTGCTATTAGGACATTGGCAGAGGCCTAGGATGTCCGATGCACGTCGGATGGAGGGGGGGAGTTGTTCACTGATCCGGAAGACCCGTATCAGAAGACAATGCGCAGCGCCTGTCGAAAGCGGCCCCGCACCATACGCTTTGCGCTGCCACAGATGTTGGTGGTGACGACGTTGAGGATCACGCCGTGTTCGCACTTGCGATTGCCGAGGGCGAGTTCCGGGTAGGCGATGGATTCGTCGGCGACCTCGCCTGGATCCTTGTAGACGACTCCGCGGTTGGCTGTGCTCATGATTGGCTCCTGTTGTCCGGCTGAGGCATCGAGGGGAACGGCCCCTGGGTCACCACAAGGGCTGCTCGGTGGCAACGGTCTGGTCAGTGATGTCTCATTGCCGATTGTTGTAGACGCCCCTCGAGTCTATGCAGGCAAAACTCTGCGCCACATCGATTATTTCTTCGGACAGTTGATGAGCTGGCGTTATGACGTTGCGCTGCCGAGCTTCAGGAGCGTCGGCGGTCGGTGAAGCCTCGACAAAAAACAACTGTGCATGGATGACGTTCACCCGAGTCACCTTATCCTTGGTCAGGCTGCTTTATTAATGAATATCAATAAGTTGGGGTATGTCTCGAATCTCGCCGCGGTGTGTGACCGATATGATCCAGTCGATGCTGACAATGACATCACTCTGCGTTCGACCGGAATTAAGTGATCGGCCTTGCCAAGATTGGTCAGGCGTCGAGCATCGCAATAACCAGCCAAGTAAAGAGTCAGTCAGCGTGAGCTGGCTGGTATAAGCCGCTGCTGGGCCTTTTATTCATAACTCCCGGTCATGTTTTGGCGATAAAAAAGGTTTCTTCCGTGGTGATTGGATCGCTGTTTACTCTGACGGGCATGACCTCTGGTCGTGTCGCAATACTTCATTCAACTAGGTGACGATATGAATTTCGATGGTATCTGGACGCCGGTCGTGACTCCCCTCGACGAGCAGGGCGCCCTTAAGCTGGAAGCACTGGATCTCCTGGTCGATACCCTGATTGAGCAGGACGTCCATGGCCTGATCATCGGCGGTACCACTGGTGAGTACTACGCTCTGACCAAGGACGAACGCAAGCAGGTCTTTGACCGCGTGGTGGGCCATGCCAAGGGCCGCGTGCCACTGATGGCCGGTGTCAATGCTACTACCACCGAAGACAGCCTGGAGCTGGGCCAGTACGCCAAGGCCGCAGGCTTCGATGCCGTCCTGGTCGCCGCGCCGTACTACTGCCAGCCGGCCCAAGATGAGTTGCTCACGCACATCGAGGCCGTCGACGACGCCCTCGACATGCCGATCATGCTCTACAACTTCCCCGACCGCACCGGCGTGCCGATGGAGTTCGATCTGATCGACGCCCTGCGCGGGCGCCCCAACATCCAGGCGATCAAGGAAAGCACCGGCTCCGTCGAGCGCATGCACGAGCTGGCCAACAACCACGCCGATCACATCCAGCTCAGCTGCGGTATGGACGACCAGGTGCTGGAGTTCTTCGTCTGGGGCGCCCGCAGCTGGGTCGCCGGGGCGTCCAACTTCCTGGCACCGGAGCACGTCGCGCTACACAAGGCCTGCGTCATCGACCAGGACTTCGTCGCCGGCCGCGAGCTGGCCGCACGTATCCTGCCGATCCTCAACCTGCTGGAGCAGGGTGGCAAGTTCTGCCAGTACATCAAATACGGCTGCGAACTCGCCGACATGCCGGTGGGCAACGCGCGCCGTCCGTTGCTGCCGCTGAATGACGACGAGAAGGCCTCCTTCAAGAGCGCCTACGAAGCCCTGGTCGCGCACCGCGGCTGATTCCACTCGGCGCAGGAGCCCTCATTCATGCAGCTGACATGCAACAAATTGCCCCAGAACGACGGGCGCTGTGGCTGGTACGAGACGCTGCCTGCGCCGGGGCCGTCTACGCCGCTCAAGGGAGAGGTCAAGGCCGACTGGGTCGTGCTGGGCGCCGGCCTGGCCGGCCTGGCCGCAGCTCGTCGCCTCGCCGAACTTCAGCCGGAGGCTTGTATCGCCCTGATCGATGCACGTCGCGTCGGCTTCGGCGCCGCTGGCCGCAATTCCGGCTTCATGATCGACCTACCCCATGACCTCAACTCGCACGACTACACCGGCGATCGGACCAGCGACCTGCAGCAGATCTGCCTCAATCGTTCGGCGATCGAGTATGTGCGCGGGATCGTCAAAAAACACGGAATCGAGTGCGACTGGCGCGAGCAGGGGAAGCTTCATGGTGCTGTCGAGGAGCACGGACAGCGTGCCCTGGAGGCCTTCGCAAAGGGGCTGGATGGGCTCGACGAGCCCTACCGCAAGCTCGATGCCGCTGAGATGAAGGCCGCGACCGGGACCGATTTCTTCAGGGCCGGCGTGCATGTACCGGGCACCGTACTGCTGCAGCCGGCGGCTCTTGTGCGCGGGCTCGCCGCCACACTGCCTGAGAACGTGCAGCTTTTCGAGGATAGCCCGGTGCGGCGCATCGAGGTCGGCAAGCCGCATACGCTGGTCACCGACCAAGGTCGGCTGCAGTCGCCCCGACTGGTGCTGGCTAACAACGCCTATGCCTCTCAGTTCGGCGCCCTCGATCTCAAGGGCCGCATCCTGCCGATCTATACCTACGGCAGCATGTCACGTCAGCTGAGCGACGACGAACTGGCGGCGCTCGGCGGTGATGAGAGCTGGGGGCTGATTCCGGCCGATCCCATGGGCACGACCCTGCGTCGGCTGGGCAGCGGACGCATCTGCGTGCGCCACACCTTCACTTACAACGCTGACCTCAGCGCCGATCCCGGCAAGATGGAACGTATCCGTGCCGCCCATCGTCGCTCATTCGACGAGCGCTTCCCGATGCTGCCGGGTGTCGAGATGGAGTACACCTGGGGTGGGGCGCTGTGCGTCACGCGCAATGGCGGGACGCCGTTCGGCGAGCTAGCGCCCGGCGTGTACAGCGCCCTGTGTCAGAACGGCCTGGGCCTCGCCCGAGGCACCATCACCGGTAAGTTGGCCGCCGAGTATGCTCTCGGCGCCGAGAGCGAGCAGCTCGACATCATGCTTCAGCAGCCCAAGCCGGTTGCCAATCCGCCGGAGCCCTTCCTGGGGTTAGGGGTCAGTTCGACTCTCGCCTGGAAAGAATGGAAGGCCGGCAAAGAACTCTGATTTCCCTTACGCACGATTCACGATCCGGAGGAGCAAAACAATGTCCGATATCCTCACGAAAGATGCCATCGCCCAGCAGGTTGAACGCTTGGAGTTCCGCAATCTGGCCTTCATCGACGGTCGCTTCGTCGCCGCACGTTCCGGCGAGACCTTCGAGACCCTGAACCCCGCCACCGGCAAGGTGCTGACCGAGGTCGCCGCCTGCGGCGAAGAAGACGTGGATCTGGCCGTCCAGGCCGCGCGTCGCGCTTTTGAGTCTGGTGTCTGGTCGGGCCTCGCCCCCGCCGAGCGCAAGGCGATCATGCAGCGCTTCGCCGACCTGATCGAGGAGCACACCCTGGAGCTTTCCGTGCTGGAGGCCCTCGAGGCAGGCAAGCCGATAGGCGAGTGCTTCAACGTCGACATTCCCGACACCGCCAACACCATTCGCTGGCACGCCGAGGCCGCCGACAAGCTCTACGACGCCGTGGCCCCCACCGAGCAGGGCGTGGTAGCCACCGTGACCCGCGAGCCGATCGGCGTGGTGGGCGCGGTGCTGCCCTGGAATTTCCCCGCCATGATGGCTGGCTGGAAGCTGGGACCGGCGCTGATTACCGGCAACAGCGTGGTGCTCAAGCCCGCCGAGCTGACCTCGCTCAGCACCACCCGCCTCGCCGAGCTGGCCCATGAAGCGGGCATCCCAGCCGGCGTGTTGAATGTGGTGACCGGCCTGGGCCACGTGGCCGGGAAGGCTATTGGCCTGCACCCGGACATCGACCTGTCCGCCTTCACCGGCTCCACCGAGGTCGGTCGCAAGTTCCTCGAGTACTCTGCCGCCAGCAACCTCAAGCGCGTGGTCCTCGAGTGCGGCGGCAAGAACCCTCAGGTGGTGATGCCTGACGTGAGCGACCTCAAGGCCGTGGCCGGCGATGTCCTGGCCTCTGCCTTCTGGAACATGGGTGAGAACTGCTCCGCCGGCTCGCGACTGATCGTTCACCGCTCCATCAAGGACGCCCTGATCGACGAGCTGCAGGCCCAGCTGGCCTCCGACTGGGCCATGGGCGATCCGCTCGACCCCGACGTTCAGCTCGGTGCCCTGATCGAGCAGGCCCACATGGACAAGGTGCTCGGTCACATCCAGCAGGCCGAGTCCGAGGGGCTCAAGGCCGTCACCGGCGGCGAGCGAGTGCTGCAGGAGAGCGGCGGCTACTTCGTGCCGCCCACCATCTTCGACGACGTCTCCGCCGATGCCTCCGTGGCACGCGACGAGATCTTCGGCCCTGTGCTGGCCGTGATCCCGTTCGACACCGAGGAAGAGGCCATCGCCATTGCCAACGACACCTGTTACGGCCTGGCGGCCTCGTTGTGGAGCGACGACCTCAACACCGTGCATCGCATGTCACGGGCGATCCGCGCCGGCACGGTCTCCGTGAACTGCTTCTCCGAGGGCGACATCACCACGCCGTTTGGGGGCTACAAGCAGTCCGGCTTCGGCGGACGCGACAAGTCGGCCTATGCGCATGACCAGTACTGCGAGCTCAAGACCACCTGGATCCAGCTGGGCTGATCCGGCCTCAAGAATGACAAGATCGCGACTTGCCACCCTCAGCACCTGCCGGGGGTGGCAGCCTCCGTATAGGACGTTTTCTCATGAACAGCTTCGCTAGCACCGAATTCCTCAACCCTATCAATACGCAGACCTGGGCGAACGGCCGCCATCTGGTGCGCTGCCACAAGATCATCCAGGAAACGCGGGATGTCAGGACCTACTGTTTCACCATGCAGCAGCCGGTGCTGTTCTTCTTCAAGCCGGGGCAGTTCGTGACGATGGAGCTGGAGATCGACGGCGAGCAGGTGATGCGTTCCTACACGATCTCCAGCGCTCCGTCGATTCCCTATAGCTTCTCCGTCACGGTGAAGCGTGTGGCGGGAGGCGTGGTCTCTAATTGGCTGCATGACAATCTTCAGGAAGGCGATCTGGTCGCGGTGCATGGTCCGGTAGGGCAGTTCAATTGTATCGATTATTCCGCCGAAAAGGTGCTATTGCTTTCCGGTGGCGTGGGCATCACTCCGGTGATGTCCATGGCGCGCTGGTTCTTCAATACCAACTCCGATGTCGACATGGTGTTCGCCCACAGCGCGCGTACGCCGAGTGACATCATCTACCGTGCGGAACTGGACTATATGTCCACCCGTATCGATAACTTCAAGCTTCACCTGATCTGCGAGCGTACCGAAACGGGGCAGATATGGGGCGGTTATCGCGGATACTTGACCAGGGAGATGCTGCAGCTTATCGCGCCGGACTTTCTCGACCGCGAGATATTCTGCTGCGGACCGACACCCTATATGCGGGCGGTGCGTCAGCTGCTTCAGGATGCCGGATATGACTTCTCCCGCTATCACGAGGAGTCCTTCGGAGCGACGCCAGCCTCCGATATCGCCGTGGCCGAGGAGCATGCTGCCGAGGCCCTGGTGCGGGATGACGAGGCAGTGGAAGAGGCCCACTGGGTCACCTTTCAGGAGTCCGGGAAATCGGTTCAGGTGGCCGATGGCATCACGCTTCACGAGGCGGCCGTCAATGCCGATCTGACGATTCCCAAGGCCTGCGGGATGGGAGTCTGCGGCACCTGTCGGGTGCGCGTCCTGGAAGGGGAAACCACCATGGAACATAATGGCGGCATCAGCGAGGAAGAAATTGCCGAGGGCTATGTGCTGAGCTGCTGCACCACTGTCAAGGGGAGCGTGGAGGTGGAGTACTGAGTCGCAAGCGTGACGGGCCAGAGCCTAGGCTGCCCCAAGGAGGCAGCCCCGGCCATCATGAGACAACAAGAAGGAKNATSCYCATGANNNAYMAYRAYRAAMMGAANGASTSNGTCSWCGRCGGGGSRGCAGGGGATTCCCTCGCCYCAGGGGSCGGCCAACCTCATYRATACCGACTAYGTGATYGGMCAGGACAAYGTTGYCTTCAAGCGYTTCGGGTTCGATCTGGATGTGCACGGCAAGGTGTTCTCYATCTCGGCGCTGACGATCCTCTTCTTCGTGATCATTACCCTGGCGTTGCAGGAAGAGATTGAACCGATCTTCGATGCAATATTCGGTTTTCTGACCGGCTATCTCGACTGGTTCTTCCTGCTGGCGGCCAATATCATCCTGCTCGTGGCGGTAGTGCTGATCTTTACCCCGCTAGGCAGGGTGCGTATCGGCGGCGCAGATGCCAAGCCGGACTTCAGCTATGCCGGCTGGTTCGCGATGCTGTTCGCCGCCGGCATGGGGATCGGCCTGGTGTTCTTCGGCGTCAATGAGCCGCTGACCCACTTTGGTACCTCGCTGGGCGGCACCACGGTGGAGAACGGTGTGCGTACCGACTGGGCGCCTCTTGGGGGAGCTGCCGGTGACCAGGCAGGCGCCATGTCGCTTGGCATGGCGGCCACTCTCTATCACTGGAACCTTCACCCCTGGGCCGTCTATGCAATGGTCGCTCTTGCTCTGGCGCTGTTCTCCTTCAACAAGGGGCTGCCGCTGACCATGCGCTCGATCTTCTATCCCCTGTTGGGGGAGCGGGTCTGGGGCTGGCCGGGGCACTTGATCGATATCCTGGCCGTCTTCGCCACCCTGTTCGGGCTGGCCACCTCGCTGGGTTATGGGGCTTCTCAAGCGACGGCGGGGCTCAATTACCTGTTTGGGATCCCCGACGGCAACGTCACCATGGTACTGCTCATCCTGGGTATCACCCTGGTGGCCCTGATATCGGTGATGGCGGGGGTCGACAAGGGCGTGCAGCGCCTGTCCATGGTCAACATGGTACTGGCCTTCATGCTTCTGCTGTTCATGATTGTGGTCGGTCCGACTCTGCTGATCATGACCGATTTCTTCACCAACCTCGGTTCCTACCTGTCTCACCTGCCGGCGTTGTCCATGCCGTTCGGACGCGAAGATGACAACTACCGCCAGGGGTGGACCGCCCTCTATTGGGCCTGGTGGATCTCCTGGTCGCCGTTCGTCGGTATGTTCATCGCCCGCGTCAGCCGCGGCCGCACCGTGCGTGAGTTCCTGATTTCGGTGATGATCGTGCCCACGCTGGTTTCCACGCTATGGTTCACGGCCTTCGGCAACACCGCCATCGATCAGCTCGTCACGGACAACTTCCAGGGTGTCAAGGAAGCGGTTGTCGAACTGCAGCTGTTCGTGATGCTTAGTCAGTTGCCCTGGACCGCCATCACCTCCTTCGTCGGCATCGTGTTGGTGATGGTGTTCTTCATCACTTCTTCGGACTCCGGCTCACTGGTCATCGACTCACTGACCGCCGGCGGCAAGGTGGATGCACCCAAGGCGCAGCGTATCTTCTGGGCCCTGATCGAGGGGGCCATCGCCATCGCGTTGTTGCTGGGTGGCGGACTAGGGGCGCTGCAGACAGCCGTGCTCGCTACCGGTCTGCCGTTCACGTTGGTGCTGCTGGCGGCCTGCTTCGCGGTCATCAAGGGGCTGAGGAGCGAACCCAAGAGCCTCTGATCGACGAGACAGTWTTCGGGGGGAGTCCTCGGTGATCRGTTWTCCGCTTGGTGAAACAGCACCGGACGTTTGGCCGGCCATTCTTTCATCGTTTCCACTGGTGTTTGATGGTGCAGCGTCACCAAGATGATGAGTCTGCGCCGTCGATCCCTCTTGACTCGATATTCCTACATACAGCGACACACGGCCCAGAGGACTTGGTTCTTGGCGTCATGACTTGCCAGTGATCGCATGCTGCTCTGTGCTGCGTTGCAGTAGCCTTTCGGCCAAGCTTGCCTTGGCGGAGAGGATCACTGGTGCGACGAGAGGTTGGCCTCAGGTAGAAGTGGCTGGAGGGTCAAGCGCTTGGTTGGCTTGTGCCATCAGCATGTCCTTCAAGGCTGGCCCGACCCGTTCGAGCAGCATCACGCTGACATGCAGGTCCAGGGCCGCTTCGCGGATTGGAGGCAGGCCGAGACGGTGCCCCAAGTCCCGCAGGTCGGCCCCAAGGGTGCGTTGGGAGGTCACGGTGATGCCCATCCCCAGGACCAGCGGCGCATGTAAGGCGGAGCTGCTGTGCCCGGTATAGACCACTTCCCAAGGACGTTCCGCGTAACGCAGTGCGGCCAGGGCTCGTGCGCGAAAGGGGCAGCCATCCGGATATAGCGCCAATGGTACCGGTTGAGTGATATCGAGAGTGAAGTCGGGATGGCCGGCCCAGACCAAGGGTTCCTGTGACACCTGATCACCCGCGGGGAAGTTGGGATAGCGGGCGGTGAAGATGATATCGAGCTCGCCTCGAGAGAAGCGTTCGAACAGAGCCACGCTGGAATCGCAGTGCACTACCGGCGTCAGGTGGGGGGTCTCGCGAGATAGCACCGCGAGAAAGGCCGGCAGCAGGGTGTGGGCATAATCGTCCGGAACACCCAAGCGCAGCGGCTCTCGCTTGGTGCCCTGAACGGCCGCCGTGGCCTGTTCGTGGAGTTGGAGCATCTGGCGAGCGTAGGGGAGGAGGGCTTCGCCAGCGGTAGTCAGGCTCAGGTGACGGCTGGTCCGCACCAAGAGCGGGCGCCCCATGATGTCCTCAAGCCGCTTGATCTGCTGGCTGATGGTGGCTTGGGTGCGGTGCAAGTGGCTGGCCGCTGACGTGAATCCGGCACAATCGATCACGCTGACGAAAGTGCGGTAGAGATCCAGATCGAAGGGGTGCGCCATGAAGCATAAGCTCTGTGCATGTTATCGATCCAACAATATTGTTTTATCTATTCTAGCGCAACGCTGACAATTTCCTCCGTCCGGTCGGCAGGGCATCACCCAAGGTCGGTGTCCCGCTTGCCCCATGCCAAAAAGGAGGATGTTACCGATGAGCGTTACCACCGCCGCCGTATCAGACCGCGATCTCTCGACGCCGTCACTCGCCGATGTCCTCGATCTAGAGCGTTACCCCTTGCATGATCTAGAGGGCGCGCGCATGACCGAAGTGATCGAGGCCTGCCGTGCTCAGCTGCGCGAGGATGGCTGCATTGTCCTCGAGGGGTTCGTCAAGGAAGCGGCGCGGGAGGCGATTCGCAGTGAATCACTGGCTTTGACCCCGCATGCCGCCTTTACCGAGTCGCGAGTCAACGCCTATTTCACCGAGGACGACCCCAGTCTGCCCGAGGGAGACCCGCGACGGATGTTCATGTCTCGCACCAGTGGCTTCGTACCGCGAGACTGCTTCGACGAAGGGTCGCTGATCCGGGCCATCTATGAGTCGCCGTTGACTCAGCGCTTCCTGGCACGCTGCTTCGAGGTACCGGCGCTCTACGACTACGCCGACCCTCTGGCGGGCTTGACCCTTAACGTGGTGCCTTCAGGAGCCGAGTTCCCCTGGCACTACGACACTAATCACTTTGCCGTGACTCTGATGACACAGCCCTCCGAGCATGGAGGCGAGTTCCAGTACGCTCCCAATATTCGTACCCCCGACGATGAGTGCTTCGAGTCGGTGGCCGACGTGATCGAGGGCAATGGCGGACAACGGGTCACTACCCTGGAGCTCGCACCTGGCGACCTGCAGCTGTTCCGTGGGCGCTATTCCCTGCACCGCGTGGCGCCGGTCACCGGCCCCAGCGACCGACTGCTGGCGGTCTTCGCATACTGCGAAGAGCCGGGCATGATCGGCCGGATGGAGCGTACCCGCCAGCTGTTCGGGCGTGTCACGCAGGCACATGTGGATGCCCAGGCCAACCTCAGCCGTAATGATACGCTGGTGGATTGATATCCCCGGCCGGGAGAGGCTCCTGGCGGTATCAACAGGCGGGCCTGCCATCGGCGAATGGCGGGCCCTTCTTAGTGCGCGGATTACTCGGGAGTGGCGATTATGGGCCCAGAGTACGATTACATCATTATCGGCGCCGGCACTGCCGGCTGCACGCTTGCCCATCGGCTCAGTGAGGACGGTCGGCATCGGGTTTTGTTGGTCGAGGCTGGCGGCGACGACCGCAACTGGGTATTGCAGATGCCAGCTGGTCTTCGTTCGGTGTTCAAGCCGACCAGCCGCTTTAACTGGTGGTTCGAGACAGAGCCCCAGGCGAATCTCGACGGCCGCCGTATCTCTCAGCCGCGGGGTAAGGCGCTGGGCGGCTCTTCTTCGATCAATGGCATGACCTTCCTGCGTGGCAATCCATTGGATTATGACCAGTGGGCGGACCAACTTGGTTGCACGGGATGGTCTTACGCCGAGTGCCTTCCTTATTTCAAGCGCAGCGAGCGTTTCCATGGGCCGGCATCCCCTTATCGCGGGCAGGATGGTGCCGTGGGCATCCAGCGTCAGGAGCAGCTCAGTCCTCTCAATGCGGCCTTCCTCGAGGCGGGGCAGCAGGCAGGCCATCTGCTGGTCGATGATGTGAATGGCTATCGCCAGGAAGGGGTGGCGCGTTTCGACATGAGCGTCGAGGGGGGCATGCGCTCCAGTTCGGCTCGGGAATATCTGCATCGGCAGCCTAGACGAGACAACCTGACAGTGAGCTCGGAGACTAAGGTAGAGCGACTGCTGATCGAAGGTCAGCGGGTGGTCGGGGTACACCTGAGCCCTGGAAATGGGCCTGCCCGCGACGTGAAGGCGCATCGAGAGGTCATCCTCAGCGCCGGTGCCTTCGCCAGCCCCCAGCTGTTGATGCAGTCGGGGATCGGTCCCGCGGACCACCTTGAAGACTGTGGTATACGGGTCAAGCATGACCTGCGTGGCGTCGGCGAGAATCTGCAGGATCATCTCGAGGCTCATATCCAGGTAGAGACTGACGCGCCGGTATCCTTGAATCGCGAACTCCGCCCGGATCGGATGCTGTGGGCCGGGCTTTCCTGGTTTATAGCCAAGCGGGGGATGGCCGCCGTCAACCAGTGTCATGTCGGTGCCTTCATGCGCAGCGATGCGACCCAGACGCACCCCAATCTGCAGATCCACTTCTTCCCGGTGTTCTTCGGTGCGCAGTGGCTACCGGATCGCCGCACCCATGGCTATCGGCTTGGCGTCGGGCCGATGCGGCCGACTAGCCGAGGCACGGTTCGGCTCAATCCAGGAGACCCCATGGGACGGCCGTTGATCGATCCTAATTACCTCGCAACCGAGAGTGATCGACAGGAGATGCGGGAGGGACTACGCATGAGCCGCGATATCCTGCGCCAGTCGGCCTTTCGCCCCTTCCATCGACGTGAGGATACGCCGGGCCGGGATTGCATCAGCGACGATGAGCTGGATACTTTCATCCGACGAGACGCCAGTAGTGCCTATCATCCCTGCGGGACCTGTCGAATGGGCAGTGATGCGGACAGTGTGGTTGATACCGAACTGCGCCTGCGTGGTATCGAGGGACTCAGGGTCGTGGATGCGTCGGTTATCCCCCGCTTACCGACCGCGAATATCAACGCCTGTGTGTTCATGATCGCCGAGAAGGCTAGCGACCTGATTCGAGGCCAGACATTACCACCAGAACACCTCGACTACTACCGGGCACAGGCCACCTCGACGGCAAGTGTCGAGCCTGTCTCCGATCGTGCCACTTGCAACGTCTAGTCCCTTGCAGACTTCTCGCTAGGCACATCGCCAGGAATCGACCAAGGCTTCTTCGTACAAATGCATGTCTTCAAGGGAAAGGTATATCTCCTGAATCATGAATAGCTCATTCACAGAGGATTCTCATGAATAACAATGAACAGACGAGTGAGTCGTCCGCAGGGGGGCAGGGAATTCCCTCGCCCCAGGGGGCGGCCAACCTCATTGATACCGACTATGTGATCGGACAGGACAACGTTGTCTTCAAGCGCTTCGGGTTCGATCTGGATGTGCACGGCAAGGTGTTCTCC
>NZ_AJKS02000008.1 GCF_000265245.1 Halomonas smyrnensis AAD6 | reverse complement strand
AAAAAAGATAGGAAGCGCCATGACACAACCCGCTCGCGTCACCCTGCCGGCCACCGCTCACGAGCCGGCCGTGGAACTGCCCGCCATCGGTCAGGGCACCTGGTTCATGGGCGAAGGCCCCGCTTCCCGCGCCGACGAGGTCCGCGCCCTGCAGCTGGGCCTGGACCTGGGCATGACGCTGATCGACACCGCCGAGATGTACGCCGACGGCGGCGCCGAGAAGGTCGTCGGCGAGGCCCTGGCCGGGCGTCGCGACGAGGCCTTCCTGGTCTCCAAGGTCTATCCCTGGAACGCCGGGCGCGACACGGCCATCGCCGCCTGCGAGGCGACCCTCGAGCGCCTGGGCACCGACCACCTGGATCTCTACCTGCTGCACTGGCCCGGCGGCATCCCCATCGACGAGACCCTGGAGGCCTTCGAGCGGCTGCGCGAGGCCGGCAAGATCCGCCGCTTCGGCGTCTCCAACTTCGACGTCGACGACATGGAGACCCTCTACGCACGCCCCGGCGGCAGCGACTGCGCCGTCAACCAGGTGCTCTACCATCTGGGCTCGCGCGGCATCGAGCACGCCCTGCGTCCCTGGCAGCGCCAGCAGGGCATGCCGCTGATGGGCTACTGCCCGCTGGCCCGTGCCGGCCGACTGCAGCAGGACCCGCTCAGCAATCAGGTGGTCAACGCCCTGGCCGCCGAGCAGGGCCTCACGCCGGCCCAGCTGCTGCTGGCCTGGGCGATCCGCCCGGTCGACGGCCTGCGCGACCTGATCGCCACGCCCAAGGCCGTCCAGCCCGACCACGTCCGCGACAACGCCGCCGTGCTCCAGGCCACCCTCGACGACCAGGCCATAGACCGCCTGGAGGCCGAATTCCCGGCCCCGTTCGCCAAGGAAGCGCTGGACGTGGTCTGAGGCGCGGCTAGCGCGACGGGCATCGGAGCTAGCCCTGCCCCGATGCCCCGCGCAGCGCCGCCAGCGAGGCGGCCAGGGCGTCGTGGCCCCTGCGCTCCATCAGCGCTGCGTTGCGCTCGGGGATGGCCTCGGGGTCCGGATAGTGCGCCAGCGCTCGCTCCAGCCCGGCCTCGCGGATCAGGTGCCACATCGGCCAGGGCGAGCGATTGGTGAAGTTGCGCGGCGAATCCTCGGCCTCGCCCTCGAACTCGTAGTCCGGGTGGAAGCTCGCGATCTGATAGACGCCCTCGTAGCCCTGCTCCTCCAGCAGCGCCTCGGCCATGCCCAGCGCATCCAGGTAGTCGTCGAAGTCCGCCAGGCCCTCGCTCAGCACCATCAGCGTGGTCTCGGTTCCGGCATGCTCGTCGAGGTGCCAGCACTCCTCCATCAGCCTCATCAGCGCGGCCGCGGGATCGGTGGCATCCACCTCGACGTAGCGGATGCTGTCGCGGGCCACCTCGCGGCCGGCGAAGGGGCACACCTCGAGGCCGACCACGAAGGTCTCGACCCAGGCACGGGTGGCCGCAAGGGGGCTGGGGGCAGAAGCGCTCATGTCGGGCATCCAGATAGAGAAGAAAGGGGCGCCATGGTCGGCTGCCCGGCCAGGGATGGCAAGCTCAGCGCCGTGTCTGATCCCGCCGCGACGCCAGGCTATCGGCCAGCCGCGTCGGCTCAGGCAGCTTGGTGCGCCCCAGGCAGGCCAGCGTCCAGTCAAGCGCCGTGGCCAGCGACAGCCGATGCCCCGGCGAGACGAACACCGGCTTCACGCCCCGCCGCGAGCGCAGCACCGTGCCGATCGTCTCCTCGCCGCCGGGGCCCTTGTCGACCAGCGGCGTGCCGTCGCCCCGCTCCGGACCCGGCTCGTCGTGGCGACCGCACAGCCGTTTCTTGGCCACGCCGATGGTCGGCAGATCGAGCCACAGCCCCAGGTGGCTGGCCACGCCCAGCCGGCGTGGATGGGCGATGCCCTGGCCGTCGACCATCACCAGCTGCGGCCGGGTGACTAGCCCCTCGAAGGCCGCGAGTGCCGCCGGCACCTCGCGAAACGACAGCAGCCCCGGCACATAGGGCATGCGCGTCGGCTCGCGGTGTACCGCCTGCTCGACCACCTCGAAGGCGCCCTCGCCCGTCGGCGGCCAGGCCAGCACCACCACCGCGGCGCGGGTGATCTCGCCCCCCTGCTCGAAGCCGATATCCACCCCGGCGATGCGGCTCACCGCCTCCAGGCGATCCTCGCGCTCCACTCGCCCGGCCAGGCGCCGCTGCAGCGCGATGGCCTCGGTGGGGGAAAGGTTCCAGTCGTGCAGTTCGATCATCGAAAAACTCGGAATATCAAAGTGGACATCACGCGGGGCGCCGGTGACAGGTCGCAGAGGGGGTTTTTGGCCAGGGATGGCCAAAGTAGCGCCCAAGGATGGGTTCATAGCGCCCCTCGCAGACCTGTCGCCGGATCAGCCCCGCACCGGGTGGATATCGGGAAGCCACTGATCGCTCAAGGCGCTCCCTGATGTGTCGGCGGCGCTCGGGTTAGACTAGGCCTTTTCGACCGTGTGACGGAACACCGGGGACGCCATGCTGAGACTGATCCACACCGCCGACTGGCACCTGGGCCAGAGCTTCCACGGCCAGGAGCGCCATGAGGAGCACCGCGCCTTCCTGAGCTGGCTGCTCGATACCCTGGTCGAACGCGAGGCCGACGCCCTGCTGGTGGCCGGCGATATCTTCGACGTGGTCAATCCCTCGCTGCGCGCCCAGGAACTGCTCTTCGACTTCATCGTCGGCGCCCACGAGCGGCTGCCTACCCTCGACATCGTGCTGATCGCCGGCAACCACGACAGCGGCAACCGCATCGAGCTGCCCGCCCCGCTGATGCAGCGCCTGCGCACCCACGCCCGGGGCCGGGTACGCTGGCTCGACGACGGCCGCCTCGACGCCGAACGCCTGCTGGTGCCGCTCGCCGACGCCAGCGGCGAGACCCGCGCCTGGTGCCTGGCGCTGCCCTTCCTGCGCCCCGCCGAGGTCACCGGCCAGATGGCCCGTGAAGACCAAGACGGGGACGGTGAGGAAGCGCCCAACGACTACGTCGCCGGCATCAACCGCGTCCATCGCGAGCTGATCGACGCCGCCCGCGAGCGTCGCGGCGACGGCCAGGCGCTGGTCGCCATGAGCCACGCCCACCTGCACGGCGCCGCCGTGTCCGAGGCCAGCGAGCGGCCGATCGTGATCGGCGGCGAGGAGTCGATCTCCGCCGCCCTGTTCCCCGACGACATCGCCTACGTGGCGCTGGGCCACCTGCATCGCGCACAAAGGGTCGGCGAGGCGCGCATCCGCTACAGCGGCAGCCCCTTGCCGCTGGACTTCAGCGAGCTCAACTACGCCCACCAGGTGGTCGAGGCGACCATCGACGGCGAGCGGCTGGCCGGGGTCGAGTCCCTGCCCGTGCCGCGCCCGGTGGCCATGCATCGGCTCGGCCCCGCGCCGCTCGACGCCGTGCTGGCCGAGCTGGAGGCGCTGGAGCTCGATGCCGATCTGCCGAGAGAGCGCTGGCCCTGGCTGGAGCTCGATGCCGATCTGCCGAGAGAGCGCTGGCCCTGGCTGGAGCTGCGCGTCGAGCTGGAGGCGCCGATGCCCGACCTGCGCGCCCGGGTCGATGCCGCCCTCGAGGGCAAGCCGCTGCGCCTGCTGCGCCTCGAGCGCCGCCTGCCTAAGGTCGCGGCCGAAAACGCCCCCGAGCGCGTCGACCTCGAGACCCTCGGCCCCCGCCGGCTGTTCGAGCGCACCTGGCAGGGCCGCTGGGGCGAGCCGCCGGACGACGACATCCTGGCCGACTTCGACCGGCTGCGTCAGGACGTGCTGGACGCCGGCGAGGAGGACTCCGCATGAAGATCCTCGCCCTGCGCCTGGCCAACCTGGCCTCGATTCCCGGGCCGCTTGCGCTCGATTTCACCGCAGCGCCACTCAGCGATGCCGGGCTTTTCGCCATCACCGGCCCCACCGGCGCCGGCAAGAGCACCCTGCTCGACGCCCTGTGCCTGGCGCTGTACGGCGGCACGCCCCGGCTGCGCCAGGCCCCCGGCCGCGAGGCGCCGCTGCCTGACGTCGGCGACGCCACCCTCAACACCGCCGACCCGCGCACCCTGCTGCGCCGCGGCACGGCCAGCGGCTTCGCCGAGGTCGACTTCCTCGGCCGCGACGGCCGCCGCTATCGCGCCCGCTGGGCGGTGCGCCGCGCCCGCGAGAAGGCCAGCGGCCGCCTGCAGGCGGTCGATCAGTCGCTGCGCGACCTCGATGACGACCGCCTGCTGACCAACCAGAAGCGCGAGTTCGACCGCCTGCTGCCGGAGTGCCTGGGCCTGACCTTCGAGCAGTTCACCCGCGCCGTACTGCTGGCCCAGAGCGAATTCGCCGCCTTCCTCAAGGCCGACGACAACGAGCGCAGCGATCTGCTGGAGCGGCTGACCGGCACCACTGAATACTCCGCCATCTCCATGGCCGCCTACCGCCGCGCCAGCGACGCCAGGAAGGCCGTGGAGAAGATCGAGGCCCGGCTCGCCGACGACCTGCCCGCCGAGCCCGAGGCCCGCGCCGAGCTCGAACAGGCCACCGAGGCCACCCAGCGAGCGCTTACCGACCTGCAGAAGCGCTCGGAATCGCTCCAGACCGAGCAGCGCTGGCACGACCAGGACGACCGACTGCGCCACGCCTTCGTTGAGGGCCAGCGCCGCCAGCAGAGCGCTGAGGAACGCTGGCAATCGCTGGCGCCGGCCCGGGAGGATCAGGCCTGGCGGCGGGTGATCCTGCCCCAGCGTCATCGGCTGACGCGCCAGTCCGAGCTGCCCGGCGAGCTCGAGGCGCTTGAAGCGGCTCACGCCGAGACGAAGCGAACGCTTACCGACGCCGAGCGTGCGCAGACACAGGCCCGGGGCGCCAGCGAGGCCGCCGAAAAGACGCTGGCGGACGCCACCGAGGCACGCCGGCAGGCCGAGCCCGCGCTGCGCGAGGCACGCGAACTGGCCCAGCGCCTTGCGACCCAGGACCAGCAGCTGGCAGAGCTCGAGCACACCCATGAGGAGCGCCGTCGACGCGCCGCCGCCCTCGCCGAGCAGCGGCGCCAGGCCGACGCGGCCCACTCCCAGCGCCGCGAGCAGCGCGACCGCTGGCACGCCGCCCTGGAGCGCCTGATCGGCGACCATGACGGCCTGGACAGCGCCCGACAGACCGCCCAGCGGGCCCACGATACGGCGGCCCAGCGCCGGCTCGGGCTAAGCGAGCTGCACGGTCAGTGGCAGGAAGCCTGCCGCGCCGAACAGGCCCATCAGACGCTGAAGACGCGCCTGGCAGACCACGAGCAGCGGCTCGAGGCACTGCTCGGCCGAGGCCAGGCCGCCCGACAGCGCCTCGACGACGCCGAGCGCCACCTCTCTAGCATTCAGGCGTTCGTCGAGCGCAGCCGCGCCGTGCGCAGCGAGAGCGTCATCCACCTGCGCGAGGGCCTCACGGATGGCGCGCCCTGCCCGGTGTGCGGCGGGCTCGAGCATCCCTGGCGTCACCGGCCGCCCGCTTCGCCGGAGGCCGCCCAGCTCGCCGCCCAGCAGGCGGAGGAGAATCGCCAGCTGGCACAGGCGCAGGACCAGCACGACCGGGCCTACCAGCAGCGACATGACATCGAAGGCGAATACCGCGCCCTGAAGGCCTCGGTGACCCAGCAGCGCGAGGACCTCGGCAACGCCGACCGGCAGCGCACCGAGACGCAGCGGACGCTGGACGCGCATCCGCTGCAGCCGGAGCTTTCCGCCATCGCCGCCGAGGAGCGCGAGGCCTGGCTAAACCATCAGCGACAGGCCAGCGAGGACCAACGGGCCGAGCAACGACGCGTCCTCGACGAGCTGTCCCGGGCCGAGGCCGAACTCGCCCCGCTGAACCAGGCGCTGCATCAGGACGAGATCGAGCTCGCCCGGCTCGGCTCCCAGCAGAGCGAGCTCGAACAGGAACTCGCCGGGCTGGCCGAACGGCTGCCGCCTCTTCGCCAGGCACGCGATGCCCTGGCCGCCGACCTACGCGCCCGCCTCGGCGAGCACGCCTCGCCGGACGCCTGGCAGCAGCACCTCGACGCTCGCCAGCAGGCCGCCACCACCGCACGAGACGCGGCCCTGGCCCGCTATCACGAAACACAGACCGAGCATCAGCGCCTCGCCCAGCAGGCGACCCACGAGGTCGAGCGGCTCGAGGCGCTGCGCCGCGAGCGCGACGCCCTCGCCGCCGAGCTGGCCGAGTGGCGCCGGATGCATCCCGAGCTGGACGACGCCACTCTTGCCCGGCTGCTGGCCCAGTCCGACGACGAGGCCGAGCGCCAGCGGCAACAGCTGGAAGACGCCGACCAGGCCCGCCAGCAGGCCGCCGCCGCCCTCAGGGAACGCCGCCAGGCGCTGATCGATCATCGCCGCGAACAGGCGCTGGTCGAGGCCGACGACGGCGAGCCGGCGCTGCTCGACGCCCCCGCCGAGGCCGAGATCGCCCGTCGCCGCGAGGCCCTGGGTGAAGAGCGCGAGGCCCTCACCCCGCGGCTTAACGCCGCCCAGCAGCAGCGTGACGAGGCCGCCCACGCCCTGCACGACGACGACCGCCGGCGGCGGCGCCAGCAGGACGCCCAGGCCGAGCTCGAGGCGGCGCGGGCCGAGCATCGCCGCTGGGGCCGCATCAGCGAGCTGATCGGCTCCGCCGACGGCAAGGCGTTCCGGCGCATCGCCCAGGCCTACAACCTGGAGCAGCTGCTGGAGCATGCCAACGCGCACCTCGGCGGGCTGTCGCGGCGCTACCGGCTGGTGCGCGGCGGCAGCGAGCTCGGGCTGCTGGTGGTCGACCACGACATGGGCGACGAGCGTCGCTCGGTGCACTCGCTGTCCGGCGGCGAGACCTTCCTGGTCTCGCTGGCCCTGGCGCTGGGGCTCGCCTCCATGGCCTCCGGCGAGCTCACCATCGAATCGCTGTTCATCGACGAGGGCTTCGGCAGCCTCGACCCGCAGTCGCTGGCGCTGGCCATGGAGGCCCTGGACGGCCTGCAGGCACTGGGCCGCCGCGTCGGGGTGATCTCCCACGTGCAGGAGATGCACGAGCGCATCCCGGTGCAGATCCGCGTCGAGCCGCTGGGCAACGGCACCAGCCAGGCGCGGCTGGTCGGCGGCTAGCGATCAAGAGACACATGAAAGGGAAGGAGACACGAGGATGCCGGAAGGCCAAGAGACGACGCGCAGCCTGCTGATCACCGGCTGTTCCAGCGGGATCGGCCATGCCGCGGCCCATGCCATGGCCAGGCGCGGCTGGCGGGTCTTCGCGACAGCAAGAGCCGCCGAGGACGTCTCGCGCCTCGAGGAGGAGGGCCTGGAGGCCCTGCGACTGGATCTGGCCGACAGCGCCTCGATCGAGGCCGCGGTGGACGCGGTGCACGAGCGCACCGGCGGGCGGCTGACGGCGCTGTTCAACAACGGCGCCTACGGCCAGCCCGGCGCGGTGGAGGACCTGAGCCGGGACGTGCTGCGCGAACAGCTCGAGACCAACCTGCTCGGCACCCACGAGCTCACCACTCGAGTGCTGCCGATGATGCGCGCCCAGGGCCACGGGCGCATCGTGCACAACAGCTCGGTGCTGGGCTTCGCCGCCCTGCCCTATCGCGGCGCCTATGTGTGCTCCAAGTTCGCCCTCGAGGGCCTGACCGATACCCTGCGTCAGGAGCTCACCGGCAGCGGCATCCACGTCAGCCTGATCCAGCCCGGCCCCATCGCCAGCCGCTTCCGCGAGAACGCCTATCGCGCCTACCGGGCCAACATCGACGCCGCCCGCAGCGCCCACGCCGACACCTACGTGAAGGTGGAGGCACGCCTTTCCAGCGAGGACGGCAAGGGGGCCTTCACCCTCGGCCCCGAGGCGGTCGTCGACAAGCTGATCCACGCCCTCGAGCACCGGCGCCCGAAGCCCCGCTACGCCGTGACCGTCCCCACCCACCTGTTCGCCGCGCTCAAGCGTGTGCTCAGCACCCGAGGCATGGATCGGGTGCTGCTGCGGGCGACGAGAAACGAGCGGGAGTGAGTCGCCAGGCATTCCTCATTGGCGGTCTGCCGTGTTGGGGGCCACTGGCCATCTGCCGGCCTCGAAGATGGCTCGGTTCGGACACCGCCGCGGGGGTTTCCGAGGGAATCCTCGTGAGGCCTGGATACCGCAGGTGCTGCGCTTGTGGCGTGGATTCAGGGGCACAACTGCCCGGCAAGCGACGCCCCCACCCGGCTCGGGCGGGGGCGTCGCGGTGCTCGCCGTTCGCTGGGTACTAGCTTGCTTTCCAGAAAAGGTAATCCGCCTGGTAGTTGACGATTTCTGTGGCTCCCGCGTTGTCTGCCGAACAAGCTGAATCCGGCGCCACCCCGCCTTGAGTGTTGAGACGCTGGACATAGGTCACGCCGGTCATCGCACCTTCTCCCATCGCGGGGTTCGCCTCGACGAGTTGGAAGGGAATGTTGCCATCCCCGCCGGGCGCGGTGGCCAGCTGGGTACCGGTGATCTTCGAGCCATCACTCGCCTCCCAGGTGGCGGGCGGGCCATAGTAGGAGCCGACCTGTTCGTCGCCGTCCATGAGCATGGCATCGGGCCCTTTGAAGACCCAGCCCATGGCGCCATCCTCTCTTGTTTCACAGGCGTAGGTGATTTCGCCCTTCCCGACGGTCTCGAGGAAGACCGTGTTGCCTGCCGGGACCGCGACCTCTTCGGGAGCCTCCATGCCCGCGAAGGCGGAAGAAGCCCCCAGTGCCATGCTCATCGCTACAACGAAACCCATTCCCGCTTGTGTTGAGTAGACGTTCATGTCTCTCTCCATTGTTGACGGCTGCAGAAGGTGTTGCGTGGATAGATACGCCGTGCGGCCGTGCCGGGTTTCGCTTTTTCTCGGTTTTTTTGACATGGCGATGGTGGCTCCCTCATAGACAGGTGGAGGACACGGCCTGGAGCCGCGGCGGATGCCCCTGTCATGCGGCGATGCGCGCCGGCACCGGCATGGTGCATGTTCTCCAGCAGCCCCCCTATCTCGCACCAAAATAGACCATCATGCTGGCTCAAGACCCGAAAGCCACACAATCTGTCTATTTCCTCCCGAATGACATAAGATTCCTCCCGGCAGCGGATGTACCCGATCCGCCGTTTCTTCGGCGGCCCTTACCCGGGCCAACGAGTTCATCAGGAGAACCACCATGTCCTCTGATCCCGTCACTCTGATGGTGGCGCGCCGCGTGGCCAGCGGCCGCTATCGCGACTTCATGCGCTGGCTCGAGGAAGGCCGCGAACTGGCCTCCGACTTCGGCGGCTACCTCGGCTCCGGCGTGCTGGCACCGCCCCCCGGCGACGACGAATACCAGATCATCTTCCGCTTCCGCGACGCCGAGACCCTGGCGACCTGGGAGCATTCCGCCTCGCGCCGGGCCTGGCTGGCCCGCGGCCAGGGCCTCTTCGACGCGCCCCACGAGCACCGCGCCACCGGCCTGGACCGCTGGTTCCAGCCAGCCGGCAGCCCCGCGCCGCCGCGCTGGAAACAGGCCATCGCCATCTGGCTGGCGTTCTTCCCGGTCTCGCTGGCCTTCCAGATCCTGTTCGGCGACGCCCTGGCCACGCTGCCGCTGGTGCCGAGGGTGCTGGCCAGCACCCTGATGCTGACCCCGGTGATGGTGTTCCTCTTCATCCCGCTGTCGACGCGGCTGCTCGGCCCCTGGCTGCGCGGCGAGCCGCTGCGCGCGCCGCGGCTGCGGCGTCGCTCGACCTGAGCGGCGAAGCGCCTCTTTTCTGCCCTCTCTCATGCCACCGCGACCATCCCTCGGGTCCGGGCGGCGTGATAGGCTAGGCGGCGACGTCACCCTGCTTCGGAGCCGACCATGACCGCCGCCCAGTTCCTCGAGAGACTGGTGGGCTTTCCCACCGTGTCCCGCGACTCCAACCTGGACCTGATCGCCTTCATCGAGGCCTGGCTCGACGACCATGGCGTCGAGCACTGGCGCGTCGACAGCGACGACGGCACCAGGGCCAACCTGCTGGCCCGCATCGGCCCGGCGGTCGAGGGCGGCGTGGTGCTCTCCGGCCATACCGACGTGGTGCCGGTGGACGGCCAGCCCTGGTCGACCGATCCCTTCACCCTGACCGACAAGGGCGACGGCCGCCTCTACGGCCGCGGCACCTGCGACATGAAGGCCTTCATCGCCTGCGCCCTGGCCGAGGTGCCGCGCTGGGTCGAGCTCGAGCTGGAAAAGCCGCTCTATCTGGCCTTCTCCTACGACGAGGAGATCGGCTGCGTCGGCGCACCGCGCATGATCGAGCGGCTGATGGCCGACCATCCGCGTCCGGCGGCGGTGTTCGTCGGCGAGCCGACGCTGATGGAGCCGGTGGTCGCCCACAAGGGCGCCACCAACCTGCGCACCACCGTCACCGGCCGCGCCTCGCACTCCAGCCAGATCCACCAGGGCGTCTCGGCGATCCACGTCGCCGCCCGGCTGGTGACCTTCATCGAGGACGTGATGAGCGAGCTGCGCGCCGAGGGCCGCGTCGACGAGGCCTTCAACGTGGTCCACTCCAGCCTGCACGTGGGCAAGATCCAGGGCGGCACCGCCATCAACATCATGGCCCGGGAGTGCAGCTTCGAGTGGGAGATCCGCCACCTGCCGTCGGACCGCTTCGAGGACCTGGTCGGCCGCGTCGAGGCCTACGCCGAGACGCTGCAGGCCGAGATGCGCGAGCGCGCCCCGGACGCCGGCATCCACACCGAGCGGCTCAACGTCACGGTGCCGGCGCTGGCCGACGACAACAACGCCGAGGTGCTCACGCTCTGCCGCGAGCTGGTCGGCGAGGCGCCGGCCGGGGCCGTGGCCTACGCCACCGAGGCCGGCCAGTTCCAGCGCGCCGGCCTGCCCACGGTGATCTGCGGCCCGGGCAGCATCAGCCAGGCCCACCAGCCCGACGAGTACCTGGAGATCGCGCAGCTGGAGGCCGGCTCGGCCTTCATGCGCGCCCTGGGTCAGCGACTGGCTCGGGGGAACTGAGATGCCGCGACTGCTGATCGTCAAGACCGGCGACGCCTTCGACGATGTGGTCCGCGACCACGGCGACTTCGAGGCGCTGTTCCGCGACCGGCTCGCCCCCGCCTGCGGCGAGTTCACCCTCGAGGTGTTCGATGCCCGCCACGACGGCCCCCCGCCGACGTTGACCGCCGACGATGCCCTGGTGATCACCGGCTCCCACGCCATGGTCAGCGATGCCGAGCCCTGGAGCGAGGCGCTCAAGCCCTGGCTGCGCGAGGCCCGCGAGCGCGGCGTCGCCATGTTCGGCGTCTGCTACGGCCACCAGCTGATGGCCGCGGCCTTCGGCGGCGACAGCGGCTATCATCCCGCGGGCCGCGAGACCGGCACCCACCCCGTGCGGCTGACCGAGGCCGGCCACCGGGACGCCCTGCTGGGCGCGCTGCCCGAGACCTTTCCCGCCCAGCTGACCCACGCCCAGTCGGTGCTCCAGGCACCGCCGGGCACCGAGGTGCTGGCCGTGAACGACCATGATCCCTTCCAGGCGCTGCGCTACGGGCCCCGTCAGTGGAGCGTGCAGTTCCATCCCGAGTTCACCCCGTCGGTGATGCGCGCCTACCTGCGCCATCAGGCCGAGGGGCTGGCCGAGCAGGGCCGCGACCCCGAGGCGCTGCTGGCGGCGGTGTCACCGACGCCGGAGGCCACCTCGCTGCTGGCCCGCTTCTGCGGGCTGCTGGCGGGCGCCGAGGCGGCGTCCTGACACCAAGGTCACATTGATGAAACGTGCAACATAGAACACAATATGTTGAATCTTTACCGGACGCGGGACTCGTGACAGACAAGCAGCGCAAGACATCCCCTCGCCCCAGCGTGGCCGATTTCCTGGCCGAGGCCATCTTCTCCGGCCGCTATCAGCCCGGCGACTTCGTGCCCAAGGAGGTCGACCTCTGCGAGCAGTTCGCCATCAACCGCTCGGCGGTGCGCAGCGACCTGCGCCAGCTGGTGGACGTGGGCATCATCGAGCGCATCTCGGGCCACGGCTCCAAGGTGCGCGAATACGCCGAGTGGAACATCCTCGATCCCCAGGTCACCGACTGGATGACCCGCTACGCCGCGCCCAACCCGGGCATCCAGCGCGAGATCCTGTCGTTTCGCCTCGACGTCGAACCCTATGTGGCGATGACCGCCGCCAAACGCGCCACGGCCCGCGACCTGGTCGCCATCGAGGAAGCCTTCGAGGGCATGGGCCAGAACCTGCACGGCGCCGACGGCCAGGAGGCCCGGCTGCACAGCGACTACGACGTCGCCTTCCACGTCGCCATCTTCAAGGCCACCCACAACATCGTCTGGGCCCAGCTCTCGCACATCCTCAGGCCCTCGATCTACATGCTGGTGGCGGAGTCCAACGTCAGCGCCAGCGACCCCGAGGACAGCCTGGAGCGCCACCGACAGCTGATGGAGAGCATCCGCGCGCGCCAGCCCCGCGAGGCCTTCCTCGCCGCCCAGGCGGTGCTCGCCGGGACCGCCGAGGCGCTGGACATCGAGCCCGGCGACAGCGCCCTGGGCCGCCAGCTCGACCTGGGCTGAGTCCGGCGCGCCCATTCCAACCCAGACCATGCTGCCCCCGGGCATCCATGACGCCTACGTGCAGAGCGTCGACGGCCTCATGCAAAGCAGCAAGGCCCGCGAGGTCGCCTGGTCGACGGAAAGCGCGAGGCCTGAGGCCCTGGCGGGCCGAGAAGGTCGGCATCAGAAACCCCAGAGTGGAAGCGAAACGGGACGGCATGCGCCGTCCCGTTGTTTGTTCAGTGGGCTGCCGACCGATCAGCCGAGCGATCGCCACCGGCTGAGCGAACGCCTCAACCCTCGAACGGCTCGACGCTCTCGCGGCGACCATAGAGGAAGGCGTCCGCCACCTGGCGCAGCGGGGCGACGTCGACCTCGGAGCGACCGGCGGCGGCCAGCTCGGCGAAGCGCGCGTAGAGCCCGGCGTATTCCTGGCCGACCATGGCGGCCAGCCGTGAGGGCTCGTCGTTGCCGTCGCCGGTGGGCGCGTCCACCACCACCTCGTCGTCGATCAGCAGGCGATTGCCGCCGTGGGTCAGCCGCAGCTGGCCGGCGTCGTTCGCGACGCGCACCTCCCAGGTGACCTCGCCGGCCTGGCGGAAGTCGAAGTCGGCGGCGATCGGCGTCTCCTCGGCATCCATGAAGGCCAGCTCAGCGGCGATCGGCGTCTGGCAGTTGGCCGGCACCACGAGGGTCGCCTGGCGCAGGAAGAACGGCCGCGGCAGCACCCGGGTGGCCACCGAGAGGGCGTTGATGCCGGGGTCGAAGACGCCCATGCCGCCGGGCGCCCACAGCCAGTCCTGACCGGGATGCCAGACATGCACGTCCTCCTTCCACTCGATCTCGACGCCGAGGATGCGGCGCTCGGCCAGCCTCTCGCGCGCCGCGGCCACGCCGCCGGCGTGCTGGGAGTGCCAGGCGGCGAACAGCGTGCCGGGGCTGCGCTCGGCCAGCTCGACCAGCGCCGCGACCTCGCTCAGCGTGGCGCCGGGCGGCTTCTCCAGCAGCACGTGCTTGCCGGCCTCCAGAGCCAGCCGTGCCTGGGCGTAGCGCAGGTGGGTCGGGGTGCAGATGGCCACGGCGTCGAGGTCGGGCTCGGCGGCGAGCATCGCCTCCAGCGACGCATGGTGCGGCAGGCCGTCGATGCCGGCCATGGGGTCGGCCCCGGCCACCAGCTGCAGGGTCGGATTGGCCTGGATGGCCGGCAGATGCTGGTCCCGGGCGATCTTGCCGAGACCCACGAGACCGATGGAAAGCGAAGACATGGCGATTCCTGACGGATGGCTGACGAAGTGCGGACCATATCAGAGCAAATGTCACACATATAGCGCCCGCCGCCACACCGGTCGGCCGAGGCCACATGGCCCTGCGAGGCTACCGCCGGCAGCCGGGCTCAGCGCGGCCCGTCGCTCCGGCGTACGCCGGGCGGACCCACCGCGGGCTCGGCGGCGGCATCGGGCCCGCCCTCGGCGGCGGCCTCCAGCACCTCCCGCGAATCCGGCGCGCCGGCGGCGGCCTTCTGCCGCTGGCGACGCAGGTCGCGCAGGGTGCTGATCAGCATCGCGGCCACGATCAGACCGCCACCGATGAAGGCGGCCACGGTCGGCACCTCGCCGACCCAGAGCCACACCAGCAGGGTGCCGACCAGGGTCTCGAGCAGCATCACCAGGCTGACCTCGGCGCCCGGCAGGTAGCGCGGTCCGGTCTGGATGCCGAAGTAGGCGACCGTCAGCAGCGCGCCCATCGCCAGCAGGTATTGCATGTCCGCCGCCGACGGCAACTGCACGCCGCCCAGCAACGCGCCGGGCACCAGCATGGCCAGGCAGCCCAGCGGCAGGATGACGGTGGTGTCGACGCCGCGCCGGGACTGGCTCTTCTGGGCGCTGGCCACGGTGGTGTTGATGGCGATACACAGCGGCACTCCCAAGGCCACCACGAGCCCCAAGGGGTTGCCGCTGCCGATCTCGCCGCTGGCCATCAGGCAGGCCCCGGCCACGCAGACCACGATCACCACCCAGGTCTGCCGGCGCAGCCGCTCGCCGAAGACCCACCAGCCGATCAGCGCGGCGACCAGCGGCGCCAGGTTCATCATCACCAGCACGTTGCCGGCGGCGGTCAGCCGGACGCCGATGACGAAGGCCCAGGCGCTGCCGGCGAAGGCCAGCGGGCACCACCAGGCCGCGGGACCGCAGGCCTTCACCGCCGCCGGCAGCTCACGCCCGTAGCGCCACCAGGCCACGCCCAGCAGGGCGACGCCGAGCAGCAGACCGCGCCAGAACATGAAGGTGGCCACGTCCACCGTGGTGGCCTTGACCAGCAGCGCATCCGGCGACAGGAACAGCACGCCTGTCATGGTGATCAGATAGCCCCGCAGGCGAAACGGCAAACGTGACCACATCGTCGCTCTCCCCTCGACATGCATGCCGGCCACGCGGACCGGTAGTGATAAACGACGAGCAGGCCGGGGTTTCCCCCGACCTGCTCGGTCATGGCGTTGCGTGAGGCGCGCTCCGGTCAGGAGCGACGCCTCACGCTAGCGAGATCGCCTCAGGCGCGTTCGCGACGCGGCACCGGGCCGTCATCGTCGCGGCGGCGGCGCGGCGCACGCTCGGCGGGAGCGCGGTCTTCGCTGATCTCCAGCGGACGACCGGCGACCCGAGCGCGCCCCATCTTGTCGAGGATGCTCGACGGCAGGTTGTTCGGCAACTCGACGACGGAAAATGCATTGCGGATGTCGATCCGGCCAATGCGGTTGCCCTCGATGCCGCCCTCGTTGGCCAGGGCGCCGACCAGCTGGCCGGGCTTGACGCCGTCCTTGTGACCGACGGACACGCGGTAGCGGGTCATGCCCTCGCGCGGTGCACGGTCACGGGGGCCGTTCTCGCGACGCGGCTTGCCGTCACGGCGATCGTTGCGGTCGTTGCGCTCCTTGCGCGGCGCCTGGAGGCGGCCGATCGGGGCCTCGTCGGCGCGCGCCAGGGCGGAGAAGGCGCAGGCCAGGTCGACCGGATCGTAGCCTTCACCGATCAGCTGCTCGATCAGCGCGCGCTGCTCCTCGGCGCCCTTGGTGATGGCGGCCACGGCGCGCTGGTGGAAGACCTGATCGCGATGGGCGCGGATGGCGGCCTCGTCGGGCAGGGCCATCTCGCTCATCTTCTGACCGGTGGCCTGCTCCAGCCAGCCGACCTTGCGGCCTTCGCGGTTGCCGGCGAAGGTGATCGCCACGCCGTTGCGACCGGCACGACCGGTACGGCCGATGCGGTGGGTGTAGGCCTCGGCGTCCTGGGGCAGGTCGTAGTTGATGACGTGGGTGATGCGCGGCACGTCGAGGCCGCGGGCGGCCACGTCGGTAGCGATCAGCACGTCGACCTTGCCGCGCTTGAGGCGGGTGATGGTGCGCTCGCGCAGGCTCTGGTCCAGATCGCCGGACAGGCTGGCCACGTTGACGCCACGCGCGGAGAGCTGCTCCATCAGGGTGGTGCAGGCGGCACGGGTGCGCACGAAGACGATGGCGGCATCGACCGGCTCGACCTCGAGGATGCGCGCCAGGGCTTCCTGCTTGGCACCGCCCTCGATGCGCACGCGGCGCTGCTCGATGTTCTCGCCGGTGGTGGTGCGCGACTCGATGGTCACCTTGACCGGCTCGACCAGGTAACGGTTGACGATGCGCTCGATCTCGGCCGGCAGGGTGGCGGAGAAGAACACGCGCTGGGCATCCTGGGGGGTGTCGGCGACCACGCGCTTGACGTCGTCGATGAAGCCCATGCGCAGCATCTCGTCGGCTTCGTCCAGCACCAGGGCGGACAGGCCGTCGAGCTTCAGGCTGCCGCGGTCCAGGTGGTCGATGATGCGGCCGGGGGTGCCAACCACGACCTGGGCGCCGCGACGCAGCGCCTGCATCTGCTCGCGATATTCCATGCCGCCGCACAGGGTGGCGACTTCCAGGCCCTTGAGGTTCTGGCCGTACTTGGTGAAGGAGACGGCCACCTGCTGGGCCAGCTCGCGGGTCGGCGCCATCACCAGCACCTGGGGCGCGCGCTTGTCGAGATCGAGACGCGAGAGCAGCGGCAGGGCGAAGGCGGCGGTCTTGCCGGTACCGGTCTGGGCCTGGCCCAGCATGTCGCGGCCTTCCAGCAGGGCTGGAATGGTCTGTGCCTGGATCGGCGACGGGGTCTCGTAGCCGAGGGTCTCGATTGCAGAATGAACGGCAGGCAGCAGGGCCAGATCGCCGAAACTCGGCGAGGCGACGGAAGTCGAGGTCATGAATCACACCTTGGTAGGCCGGCATCGCCGGCAAGAAACATCGTGGCGCCCCTGACGCGGTCACACGGTCGGGGATCCTGCACGGGGGCAGGTCGTCGTCAACATCGGAGTCGGGGACGCCGGTCGCACCTGGCATCGGTTCGAGCCCGCCTTGGCAGGCGAACCGTCGTGGCGACCGTCTGCGCCGAATTCACCCGGGTGGCGAACTCTTGGCGGCGCTCCATCTTCACATTTCGAACGCTTTGGGCGGTTGGCCCGGCGTCTTCGCGAGCGTCGTGTTCACGCTGGGTGAAACGGCGCTGAGTATGATGGTGGGGTCAGCACATGCGAGGAGCGCGCATGCTACCATCGTCGCTTTGCTCTGGCCAATCTTTTCCGGCGCGACGCCGCATCGACACGAGGGCTGATCCGGCGTCGGGTCTCCGAGGGGCGCTCTCGCCCCGTCCCCGGGGGACACCCTCCCTGGCGCAGGCCCCTTCTGCGCCCCGTCCCCGGCGCCCCTCGCGTGGCCAGCGACGCCTTGCCTTCACCCTCTTGTCTCAGGAGCCTCCATGCCGAACCTTTGGGTCGACGCCGATGCCTGCCCGCGGATCGCCCGCGAGATCATCGTGCGCGCCGCCGAGCGCACCGCCACCCCGACCACCTTCGTCGCCAACCACCAGGTGCCGCTGCCGCCCTCGAAGTGGGTCAAGGGCCTGGCGGTCAGCCACGGCTTCGACGCCGCCGACGACGAGATCGTCGACCGCCTGACGAAGGGCGACCTGGTCATCACCTCCGACCTGCCGCTGGCCCTGGCCGCCATCGAGCGCGGCGCCGGCGTGATGACCAGCCGCGGCGAGGCGCTGAACGAGAGCAACATCCGCGCCCGGGTTCAGATGCGGGACTTCATGGAGACCCTGCGCGCCAGCGGCGAACACACCGGCGGGCCCAAGGGCTACTCGGACGTCGACCGCCGGGAATTCGCCAACGCGCTGGATCGATGGCTGGCGAAGCAGAAGGGCTAGCGGCAGTGAAGGAAGGGAGACGGATGCCTCCCTTCCCTTAAGGCTGGCGCCCTACCCTTTCTCGCGAATCCCGCGACCCGGCAGGCGCTCGCGGTCGTGGGGACGCTCGAGACCGAGCAGCGGGCCGGCCGGCACGATCCCGTTGGGATTGATGGTCTCGTGGCTCATGTAGTAGTGGCGCTGGATATGCTCCATGTTCACCGTCTCGGCCACGCCCGGCCATTGATAGAGCTCACGCATGTAGTTCGAGAGGTTCGGGTAGTCCTCGAGGCGACGCAGGTTGCACTTGAAGTGGCCGTGATAGACGGCATCGAACCGCACCAGGGTGGTGAACAGGCGGATGTCGGCCTCGGTCAGCCATTCCCCCGCCAGATAGCGCCACTCGGACAGCCGCGTCTCGAGCCGGTCGAGGGAAGCGAACAGCGCCTCGACGTGGCGTTCGTAGACGCCCTGCTCGCTGGCGAAGCCGGCCTTGTAGACGCCGTTGTTGACGTGGTCGTAGACGTCGGCGTTGACGGCATCGATGGTCTCGCGCAGATCCGCCGGATAGAGGTCCAGGCGATTGCCGGTCAGCTCGTCGAAGGCGTCGTTGAAGATGCGCACCAGATCCGCCGACTCGTTGCTGACGATACCGCCGTCGCGGCGGTCCCATAGCGCCGGCACCGTGACCCGTCCGGTGTAATGCGGATCGGTCAGGGTGTAGAGCTGGTGGTGAAAGTCGACGCCGTTGAGCGGATCGCCGCTCGAGCCCTCGTCGCGGTGATAGGTCCAGCCCTGATCGAGCATCAGCGGGCTGGTGTGCGAGACGCCGATCAGCGGCTCGAGCCCCTTGAGGCGACGCATGATCAGCACGCGGTGTGCCCAGGGGCAGGCCAGCGACACGTAGAGGTGGTAGCGGTCGGCCTCGGCGGTGCGCGCCGGCCGGCCGTCGGGGCCGGGGCTGCCATCGGGTGTGATCCAGTCGCGCAGCTTGGCCGATTCGCGCACGAACTCGCCGCCATGCGCCTTGGTGTCATACCACTGGTCGTGCCACTGGCCGTCGATCAACAAACCCATCTCGAATTCCTCTTCCAGAACGTTTGCGCCTAGCGTAAACCGAGGAAATCGAAGCTCAAGCGCAGTTTTTGGCCGTCACCGTTCGTTTTCTTCGAAAGATTCGCCGGCGTCGACCTCGCGCAGGCTGTCGCGCAGCTGCTGGGCCATGGCCCGGGTGGCCGGCCCGGCGCGGTCCTCATCGCGGTGAATGAGCTGGAGAGGCACCTGCCGCACCCCGCCGGCGGTGAGCGGCAGCGGCTTGAGCCGCCCGGCCTCCAGGCTATCGCCGAGGCGCGTTTCCGGCACCCAGGCGAAGCCGAGGTTGCGCTCCAGCATGCCGATGGAGGTGTCGAGGTGACTCACCGTCCAGCGCTGCTCGGCCTTGAGCCAGCCGGCATCCTGGGCCTGCCCTTGCGCGGAATCGCGCACCACCAGCTGGCGATGCTGTTCCAGATCGCGCAGGTCGAGCGCGCGCCCCAACCGGTGCAGGGCATGATCGGGATGAGCCACGGCGACGAAGCGCACCGTCACCAGCGGTTCGCCGAGGAAGCCTCGGGCACCGACCCCCGAGACCAGCAAGTCGGCCTCACCCTCCTGGAGCATCTCGACGCCGCCGTTGAGCACCGTCTCGTGCAGCTGCACCCGCACATAGGGAAAGGCCGCGGAGAAGGCATCCAGCGCCCGCGCCAGGGCGTCCGGCGGAAAGAGCTGGTCGATGGCCAGCACGATCTCCGCCTCCAGCCCCTCGGCCAGCCGCGAGGCCACATCCTCCAGCGACGAGGCGTTGTCGAGCAGCTGGCGGGCGCGCCGCAGCAGCATCTCGCCGGCCTCGGTCAACCGCACCTGGCGGCCCACCGGCTCCAGCACCGCCACGCCGAGCTGCTCCTCCAGCTTGTGCACCGCGTGATTGAGCGTCGAGGGGCTCTTGTGGATGGCCTCGGCGGCCCGCGAGAAGCCGCCATGATCGACCACGGCGGCCAGCATCTGCCACTGGGCGAGGGTGACACGGGACATGTTCGATTTCCTCGAATGTAATGCGCGAAACGTTGCGCTTAATCTTCGAAAAAATCGGCCTAGAATGCCAGTCATTCCATCATCACCAGGGAGTTCGAGACGATGACCCAGCCCATCGACCGCCGCCCCGATCGCCGCCTCAGGAGCCATCCCAGCCAGGACGGCGACGGCGTCGCCATCCGCCGCCTGCACGACTTCGGCGGCGGCCTGGATCCCTTCCTGATGCTCGACGAGCTCGAGGCGGCGCCCCACGACGACGCCATCGGCGGCTTCCCGCCGCACCCCCATCGCGGCATCCAGACCCTGACCTACGTGCTCCACGGCGGCCTGCGCCACGAGGATCACCTCGGCCATCACTCGAGCATCGGCCCCGGAGACGCCCAGTGGATGCACACCGGCCGCGGCATCATCCACGGCGAGACGCCCTTCGCCGACGCCGAGGGCCTGCACGCCTTCCAGCTATGGCTCAACCTGGCCGCCGCGGACAAGCTCAGCGAGCCGACCTATCGCGACGTGCGCCGCGATGCGATGTCGCATCTGGCAAGGCCGGGCGCTCGGCTGACGGCGTTGGGCGGCGACTGGCAAGCGACCGACGGCGAACGCATCAGCGGCCCGCTCGAGGCCCTGGCGGGCCGCGCCGGCGTGGCCCATCTCGAGCTCGACGCCGGCGGCGAGCTGACGCTGTCGTCTCGCGCCACCACCCTGCTGGTGTTCGTCTTCGCCGGTGAACTCTCGGTGGCGGGCGACGGCGTCACCCGGGGCGAACTGGTGCACCTCGGCGCGGGCGATCACCTGTCACTGACCAGCGCCGCAGGGGCCCGGGCCCTGCTGCTGGCGGGCGAACCCCACGGCGAGCCCATCGCCCATTACGGCCCCTTCGTGATGAACCATCGCCACGAGCTCGACCGGGCATTGCGCGACTATCGGGATGGGACCTTCGTCTAACGGATGCTCGACCGACTTGCCAGACGGGGTCGATGCATGGCACGGTCAAAGAGTTAATAAACACTGTTCGCGGAGCCGGCCCGGGCCTGACGGGACGGCTCAGCACCCTGCTGTATAGGTGTACAGCCTAGGCACCCTAATCATCATGGGTTAAGGTTCTAGTGCCTTTTTAAGCATTTACACCTATTCACCAGGCCAAAAAACATCATGCGAATTCTTCGTTCGCTGCCCCGCACGCACAAGTTGCTGCTGTTGCCCGTTGCCACCATGGTCACCGTGCTGGGCGCCCACAAGATTCTGACGTCCGTCGAGGACGCCCGTCAGGGCGGTCAGGACCAGGACAGCGTCCTGATCGCCCTCGGCGAAGACGCCAGCCCCGGCGTTCCCTCTCTCGCCCTGGATCGCGCCCCGGTCTCCGAAGCCATCCAACTGGCGTCGCGTGCCAAGGACGCCACCCTGGAGGCCATTCCCCTCTCCCAGCTGCCCGCGTCCGAGATCGTCGACGTGGACTTCGCCCGCGCCGCTCACGCGAGCGGCGATATCGAGGACGCCGAGGTCACCGCCCCGCAGCTCGACGACACCGCGCGCCACCTGGCGATCGTGGTCGGCACCGTGGGCAGCGGCATGCTGGCCGCCGACGAGCAGCTCATCGCCGACGCCACCTCCTACGAGGACATCTCCTCCGACGAGCTCGAGCTGTTCGACGACGGCCCGATCGTGCTCGAGGACGAGATCGACGCCGACGAGCCCTACGTGCCCGAATGGCTGGCCTACACCGTCGAGTCCGGCGATACCTTCGCGATCATGGCCCAGGAGAACCTGGGACTGGGCTACAGCGAAGTCACCGCCCTGCTCGAGGCCATGCCGGAGCCGCGCCTGCTCACCCACTGGCGCGCCGGCGACCGCTTCGAGTACCAGCTCGACGAGCAGGGCAAGCTGCTGTCGATGCGGATGATGAAGAACGCCCGCACCGGCTACCAGATCGAGCGCAGCGACGAGGGCGGCCTGGACGTGGCCACCATCGAACGCACCGGCGAGGCCACGCAGCGCCTCTACGCCGGTACGGTCAGCGGCAGCTTCGCGCGCTCCGCCCAGGCCACCGGCCTGAACAGCGCCGAGGTGGCCGAACTCTCCCACGTGCTGGAAAAGAAACTCGACTTTCGCCGCGACACCCGTCGCGGCGACCGTTTCAGCGTGCTGGTGGAATCCGACCTGATCGACGGCGAGGACCTCGATCCGCGCGTGCTGGCGGTCAGCTACGAGGGGTCGCGCATGGACCTGACCCTGGTGCGCAACGCCGAGGACAACCGCTTCTACACCCCGGACGGCGAAAGCCTGGACCCGGCCTTCGACCGCTATCCGTTCAGCGGCCACTACCGCATCAGCTCCAGCTTCAACCTGCGCCGCCACCACCCGGTCACCGGCCGCATCAGCCCTCACAAGGGCACCGACTTCGCCATGCCGTCCGGCACCCCGGTCGACGCCCCGGCCGACGGCCGCGTCGAGCTGGTGGGCAACCATCCCCTGGCCGGCCGCTACATCGTGATCCGCCACGACAACGGCTACAAGACCCGCTACCTGCACCTCTCCAAGCCCCTGGTCAGCCGCGGCGAGCGGGTGACGCGCGGCGAGCGCATCGCGCTCTCCGGCAACACCGGGCGCAGCACCGGTGCCCACCTGCACTACGAGGTCATGGTCAACAACACCCAGGTGGACGCCATGAAGGTGGAACTGCCGGAGCATCAGGGCCTGAGCGGTGATGCCCTGGTCGCCTTCCAGAACGAGGCCGAGCCGATGCTGGCGGCCCTGGAGAGCGGCGAGACCGGCACCACGGTGGCCAGCACCGGCGCCGAGCCGAGTGCCACCGCCGACGATGGCAGCTGACCGCCCCGCTCCCGCCGTCCTCATGACGACGCCCCGCCTCGTGCGGGGCGTCGTCGTATCGCCCCTCTCTCACGTCGGCCGCCTGCTCCGCTAGACGGGGGCCTCTCGCCGACACGGAGCCCGCCCTTGTCCTCGCGCGCCGCACCGCCCTCCTCCGTCTCGTCGCCCCTGGCCATGCTCGGGGTGTTCCGCTACAGCCATCGGGCGCTGGGCCTGGTGTGGCAGACCTCGCGCCGCCTGACCCTGGGGCTCGCCCTGTGCACCCTGGTGGCCGGCGTGATGCCCGCCGTGGCCGCTTGGGTCGGCCAGCTGATCGTCGACAGCGTTGTGGCCGCCATGGAACGCCATCAGGCCGGCACGCCGCTGATGCCCGAGCTGTGGCCGGTGCTGCGCTTCGTGCTGCTGGAAGCCGGCGTGGTGGCGCTGATCGCCCTGGCCCAGCGCGGGCTGGCCGCCCAGCAGTCGCTGCTGCGCGCCCTGCTCGGCCAGAAGGTCAACGTCATGATCCTGGAGAAGGCCGGCACCCTCACGCTCGCCCAGTTCGAGGACTCGGAGTTCTACGACAAGCTGACCCGGGCCCGGCGCGAGGCCTCGACCCGCCCGCTGGGACTGGTCAACAAGACTTTCTCGCTGCTGCAGAACGCCATCTCCCTGGCCAGCTTCGGCGTGCTGCTGGTCGGCTTCTCGCCCTGGGCGCTGCTGGTGCTGGTGATCGGCGCCCTGCCGGTGTTTCTCTCCGAGGCGCGCTTCTCCGGCGACGCCTTCCGGCTGTTCCGCTGGCGCTCGCCCCAGACCCGCATGCAGATGTATCTGGAGACCGTGCTGGCCCGGGAGGACAGCATCAAGGAGGTCAAGCTGTTCGGCCTCGAGCCGCTGCTGCTTGACCGCTACCGGCGCATCTTCGAGACCCTCTACGCCGAGGACCGGCGACTGACGATCCGCCGCGAGACCTGGGGCTTCCTGCTCGGCCTGCTCGGCACCCTGGCCTTCTACGCCGCCTACGCCTGGGTGGTGGCCGATACCGTCGCGGGCCGGCTGACGCTGGGCGAGATGACCATGTACCTGATGGTCTTCAAGCAGGGCCAGGCGGCGCTGTCGGCGAGCCTGACCGCCATCGGCGGCATGTACGAGGACAACCTCTACCTCTCCAACCTCTACGAGTACCTGGAGCAGCCGGTGCCCGAGGAGAGCGGGCATCTCACCGAAGGCGACAGCCCCGGCGACGGCATCCGCTTCGAGGGCGTGGGCTTCACCTACCCCGGCGCCGACAAGGCCGCGCTCTCCGGCATCGACCTGCATCTGACGCCCGGCCACAGCCTGGCGCTGGTCGGCGTCAACGGCTCGGGCAAGACCACCCTGATCAAGCTGCTGACCCGCCTCTACGATCCCAGCGAGGGGCGCATCCTGCTCGACGGCAGCGACCTGCGCGCCTGGGACCGGGCGACCCTGCGCCGGCGCATCGGGGTGATCTTCCAGGACTTCGTGCGCTACCAGCTCAAGGTCGGCGAGAACCTGGGCGCCGGCGACGTGGCCGCCTTCGAGGACGAGGACCGCTGGCGGCAGGCCGCCCGCCGCGGCCTGGCCGAGGACTTCATCGCCGACATGCCGGGCGGCTATCACACCCAGCTCGGGCGCTGGTTCAAGGGCGGCCAGGAGCTCTCGGGCGGCCAGTGGCAGAAGATCGCCCTGTCCCGCGCCTACATGCGCGAAGAGGCCGACATCCTGGTGCTCGACGAGCCCACCGCGGCCATGGACGCCGCCGCCGAGGCGGCGGTCTATGGCGACTTCCGCGACCACGCCCGGGACAAGATGACGGTGCTGATCTCGCACCGCTTCTCCACCGTGCGCGCCGCCGACCAGATACTGGTCATCGACGGTGGACGCATCCTCGAGCGCGGCGACCACGCGAGCCTGATGGCGCTCGACGGCCGCTATGCGCGACTGTTCCGGCTGCAGGCCCGGGGCTACGAGTAGCGCTGACGGCAGACGCCGTCAGCTGGCCGGGGAGTCGGCCAGGGCGGCCATCAGCGCCGGGTCGCGGTCGTAGACGTCCGGCCGGAAACTCGCCAGGCCGCCCGCCTCGCCCTCGGCGGTCCAGTAGTGCAGCGCCAGCGGCACCGGCCTGGCCAGCGAGACGTTGTCGGTCGCGCCGCCGGCCAGCCGGCGCTCCAGGGCGATGCGCGAGCCGCTGTCGTCGATCAGCAGCCGGGTCAGCTCGTCGACGTTCTCCACGCGGATGCAGCCGGAGCTCAGCGCCCGTTGCGGGCGCTGGAAGAGCCCCCGGGCCGGGGTATCGTGCAGGTAGACCAGATGGTCGTTGGGGAAGCGCAGCACCAGCCGGCCGAGCGGATTGCGCGGGCCGGCGCGCTGGCGCAGCATCACCGCGCCCGGCTGCTGCCAGTCGACGGCCTCGGGGTCCAGGCGGCGGCCCTGCGGATCGATCGCCTCCATGTCGTGCTCGCTCAGGTAGCCGAGGTCGCGCCGCACCCGGGGCAGCACGTCCTCGCGCATGATGGTCGGCGGCACCGTCCAGGTGGGGTTCAGGGTCAGATAGGTGATCTCGGAGCGCAGCACCGGCGAGGCGCGGTCGGGCTGGCCGACGATGACCCGCGCGCCCCAGCGCTCGCCGTTCGGGCGATGATAGTCGAGCCGCTGGCCGGCCAGGTCGACCTCCAGCCGCCACTCGGGGCGCTCGCCGGAGAGCCAGCGGGCCCGCTCCAGATTGGCCCGCAGGGTCTCGATGCGCACCCGGGCCGGCACGTTGAGCGCCGCCCGGGTGCGCGGGCCGATCACGCCGTCCTCGGCCAGCATGTGCCGGCGCTGGAAACGCCTCACCGCGGCCGCCAGGGTGTCATCGAAGCGGTTCTGGGCCGGCGCCTCGAGGGCGATGTCGGGAAGGCTCGGGAGATAGTGCGTCACGTCGGCGGCCATCACCTCGAGCTCGCCGATCATCGCTAGGCGGCGGCGCAGCAGCGCCACGTCCTCGTCGACGTCGCCGGGCCGCAGCGGCGTCTGGCGCGCCGGCAGGGTCGGCCAGCCGCCCAGGCGGGCGATATGACGATAGCGCATCAGCGCCTGGCGCAGCCCGGCGTAGGTCTCACCCTCGGGGCGCGCCAGGGCCAGCGCCGCCTCCGCGTCACCAGCCTCGAGGGCCCGCACGATGCCGACCAGATCCAGGCGCGGCGGGGCCACCGGAATCTCCCAGTCGGGGTAGACGTCGCGAGGATCGAGGCGCCCGCGCTGCAGCTGGGTCAGGGCGTCCAGCAGGGCGCGGCTGGCGTCCAGGTCGAAGCGTGCCCGGGCGGCATCCGAGGCCGCCGGAGCGAGCGCGGTCTCGGCCTCCCGCGCCAGCCGCTCGGGGCGATAGTCGCCGGGATCGAGCCCGTCGTCCTCGAGGGCCTCGAGCAGCCCGATCAGGGTGGTCACCGCCGCGCGATCTTGCCAGACTGGCGCGCCGCCCTGCAGCGCGTAGAAGCGCGCCAGTCGCGGCGAGGCCGCCTCGAGGCGCTCGCCCAGCGGGGACGGGGCGGCCACCGCGGCCGGCTCGTCCGCCGGGGCGCCCCCATCGACAGGAGCGGCCGGGGCCTCGGCACTCGCCGCGACCGGCCAGCAGGCCAGCAGCAAGACCATGCCGCTGCGCCGCAGCTCTCGGGGTAGGACGTTCGCGACTCGCATGATGTGGCCTCCTGGCATTCGACTGATGAGACTGGTCTTCCTGACCGCCTTGTTCATAATACGACAAACCGGCGACATGGCGCCCGGCCATGACCGACACGCGAGGCCCCGAGCACCGACAGATGACCACCCCACCTCACCACATGAGACGCCGTATGTCCTTGCCGCGCTCAAGGGGCCTGATGGCTCCGCTGCTGGCCGCCGCCCTGCTGCTGGCCATGCCCGCCTCGGCGCGGGACTTCCTCGCCCGGGCGGTGACGCCGCACGCGCCACCCTCCCCGCTTTCGAACCGCCTGACGGACCTCGCTCCCACCGCCGACCCGCAGGTCCTGCGCCTGGCGGCCCAGGCCCTCTCCTGCGCCGATCCCGGCGCCGAGCGGCTGGCGGTGATCGACTTCTCGCTGCCCTCCACCGAGCAGCGGCTGTGGGTGTTCGACCTGGTCCACGACCGGCTGATGTTCCGCGAACTGGTCTCCCACGGCCAGGGCTCCGGCGATGCCCTGGCCAGCGAGTTCTCCAACGTGCCCAACAGCCACCAGTCGAGCATCGGCCTGTTCCGCACCCTCAACAGCTACGAGGGCAGCAACGGCTACTCGCTGCGCCTGGAGGGCCTCGAGCCCGGCGTCAACGACAAGGCCTTCCAGCGCGCCATCGTCATGCACGGCGCCGACTACGTCAGCGAGTCCTTCATCGAGCGCACCGGAAGGCTGGGGCGCAGTCACGGCTGCCCGGCGGTCCGCGAGGAGATCGCGGTGCCGCTGATCGACAGCCTCAAGGAAAGCCAGTATCTCTTCACCTACTACCCCGATCCCGAGTGGCTGGCCGACTCGGCCTTCCTGCGCTGCCCCCGCGACGACCGCCGGCTGGCCGCCGTGACGCGCTGAACGCTTTCCCCCTTTCCGCCCACGTCTCGCCGCCACAGGCACCATATCAGCGCATGACCGGACCAGACGGGCACGGTCATGCGCCATCCCGCGCCGTCCTCGGCGCCCGCCCTCCTCTCGCCAGATATCTAACACGCTGAAAAAGCGGATTTCCCCGCGTCATGGCAATGCGTATGCATGAGCATCGACAGTGAGCGCCAGACGTGGACCAGGCCCCTCGGGGTACGAGTGCGTCGGACCCGACCTTCAACGGCGAAGGCCCAAGAGATCGCGTGTTCGAACGTCATTCGACGAGGTACCCCCATGGAAATCCGCAACAAGGCCAGCAGGATCCGTCTGCTCAACTGGAAGATGCCGCAGATGCGCGCCTTCCACTTCTCGTGGTTCGCCTTCCACCTCTGCTTCTTCGGCTGGTTCGGCATCGCCCCGCTGATGGCGGTGGTGCGCGACGACCTCGGCCTGACCAAGACCCAGATCGGCAACACCATCATCGCCTCGGTCGCCATCACCGTGATCGTGCGGCTGGCCATCGGCGTGCTGTGCGACCGCATCGGCCCGCGCCGCGCCTACACCTGGCTGCTGTGCCTGGGCTCGCTGCCGGTGATGTCCATCGGCCTGGCCGACAGCTTCGAGACCTTCCTGCTGGCGCGCCTGGCCATCGGCGCCGTCGGCGCCTCCTTCGTGATCACCCAGTACCACACCTCGGTGATGTTCGCGCCCAACGTGGTCGGCACCGCCAACGCCACCTCCGCCGGCTGGGGCAACCTCGGCGGCGGCACCACCCAGATCGTGATGCCGCTGGTGTTCTCCGGCATCCTGATGCTCGGCGTCAGCGAGGCCGTCGGCTGGCGCCTGGCCATGGTGGTGCCGGGCGTGGTGATGCTGCTCACCGGCATCGCCTACTATCGCTTCACCCAGGACGCGCCGGACGGCAACTTCGATGAGCTGCGCGAGCGCGGCGAGCTGCCGCCGGCCAGCGGCGAGCACGGCATGGGCGCCAGCTTCAAGGCCGCCGCCAGGGACGTGCGCGTGTGGGCCCTGTTCGTGGTCTACGCCGCCTGCTTCGGGGTCGAGCTGACCATCAACAACATCGCCGCCATCTACTACTTCGACAACTTCGATCTGAGCCTGGCCACCGCCGGCATGATCGCCGGCCTGTTCGGGCTGATGAATCTCTTCGCGCGCACCCTAGGCGGCATCTTCTCCGACCTGTTCGCCCGCCAGGGCGGCCTCAAGGGCCGGGTCCGCTGGCTGTTCATCGCCATGCTGTGCGAAGGCGTGGCGCTGATGTTCTTCTCGCAGATGCAGGTGCTGGCGCTCGCCATCGGCATCATGCTGGTGTTCAGCCTGTTCGTGCAGATGGCCGAGGGCGCGACCTTCGGCGTGGTGCCCTTCATCAACAAGAAGGCGCTGGGCGCGGTGGCCGGCATCGTCGGCGCCGGCGGCAACGCCGGTGCCGTGGCCGCCGGCTTCCTGTTCCGCTCCGAGTCGCTCTCCTACCAGCAGGGGCTGTTCTATCTCGGCATCGCGGTCATCATCGCCTCGCTGTGTGCCCTGGTGGTGCGCTTCTCCCCTGAGGTCGAGGCCGAGGAACAGGCCGCCTACCACGAGGCGGCCGGCGACGCGGGCGAAGGCGCGCTGTCGCTGCGCTGATTCCCGCCCCACGCCACCGGCGCCCCCGTCGTTCCGCGGCGGGGGCGCCGTCGTCTGCGCCGACCTGGCGTGGCAGAAGAGCCGAAGAAGGTTTGCAGAGCGCCCCGCTTGGGGCCACGCTGGGACGAGCGCCTCCCTCGCGAGGCATTGCATGACGGCGGCATCCGCGTGACCCTGAACGGCCGGGCATGACGGCCGCGCGCGGCATGCCCGCCCCCATCCCACCGAAAAGGAGCTTCCCCATGACGATCGCCACCGGTGACCGCCTCCCCGACGTCACGATCAAGACCAACGGCCCCAAGGGCCCCGAGGATCTCGCCATCGGCGACTTCTTCGCCGGCCGCAGGGTCGTGCTGTTCGCCGTGCCCGGCGCCTTCACCCCGGGCTGCTCCAACACCCACATGCCCGGCTTCGTGGTGCACGCCGATGACATCCTCGCCGCCGGCGCCGACGCCATCGCCTGCATGGCGGTCAACGACGCCTTCGTGATGGATGCCTGGCAGAAGGACCAGAACGCCCAGGCGATGACCATGCTGGCCGACGGCAACGCCGAGTTCACCCGCGCCCTGGGCCTCGACATGGACGCCAGCGGCGGCGGCATGGGCACCCGCAGCAAGCGCTTCGCGCTGGTCGCCAACGACGGCGTGGTGGAATATCTGGGGGTCGATACCCAGAAGGGCGTGATCGAGGCCAGCAGCGCCGACGCCATCCTGGCCCATCTCAAGGGCTGAGCCGGCCCGAGGAGGCATGCCATGCACGACGCCATGACCCTGACCGGCCGCTGCCTGTGCGGCGCCGTGGCCCTCGAGGTGCAGGCCTCGCGCCAGAACATCGGCGCCTGTCACTGCCAGATGTGTCGCACCTGGGGCGGCGGGCCGCTGCTGGCGCTGGAATCGGTCTCGAGCGTTCGTCTCGAGGGCGAGGACAGCGTCAGCGTCTTCGCCTCCTCGGACTGGGCCGAACGCGCCTTCTGCCGCCACTGCGGCACGCATCTGTTCTATCGCCTCAAGACCGGCGAGCACTACGCGGTGCCGGCGGGGCTGGTCGACGTGGGCCAGGCCTGGACCTTCGACAGCCAGATCTTCATCGACGAGAAGCCGCCCTGGTATGCCTTCGCCAACGACACCCGCAACCTGACCGGCCGGGAGGTGTTCGAGGCCTTCCAGCGGGGCGACGATTGAGGCCCCGCCTCGGCTCGGCTCAGCCCCCCCCGCCGCCAGCCCGACGAAACGAAGCGCCCCCGGCATTGGCCGGGGGCGCTTCGCATCGGGGCAGGGAAAGGGGCACGCCGGGGCCGGCGCGATCAGACGCCGATGATGCCGCCATCCTCGCGCTGGATCACCACCGTGGAGGCCCGCGCGCGCACGCTGCCCCGGGTCTCGACGGTGGCGTCGTCGCCGGCCGGCCAGTTGCCCGGGTGCTGGATGTTGATGAACATCGCGGTCTTGTCCGGCGTGAGGCAGATGCCGGTCACCTCGCAGCCGTTGGGGCCGACGGCGAAACGCTTGAGCTGGGCCTGGTTGCCGCCGCCGACCACCGAGGCATCGCCCTCGGCCCGGCTGACGTTCTGGGGCACCACCGCCAGCAGCTGGTCGTTGGTGTACTCCGTCACGCCCGCATAGCCGTTGTCGGTCTGGATCCACAGGATGCCCTGGCCGTCGCCGCGGTCATCGTAGTGCAGGCCGTCGGGGCTGGCGAACTGGTTGAGCTCGGTCAGGCCGGAGACGTTCTCGGCATCGCCGACCGCCGCACCGAACACGAACACCTCCCAGTCGAAGCGCGTCGAGCCGGCGTCCTCGCGCCAGCGAATCACCTGGCCGCCCTCGTTCTCGGCCCGCGGGTTGGCGGCATTGGTCGGCGCCGTGGCGTAGCCCACGCCCGCTTCCTGGATATCGCCGCCGTCGTTGGTGTAGGTCGCGGCGGTGCCTTCCTCGGTGCGCTGGGAGTTGTTGGTCAGGGTCATGTAGACCTCGCCGGTGGCCGGGTCCACGGCGCCCCACTCCGGGCGGTCCATGGGCGTGGCGCCCATCAGGTCGGCGGCATCGCAGGTGTGAATGATCACACCGGCCTGATCGTCCGCGGCCAGGCCCAGGGCCTCGGCCAGGGTGCGACCGTCGCGGGTCTCGGCGCCCGGGGTCAGCGGCAGCCACTCGCCACGGCCATCGGCCTCGAAGCGCGCCACGTAGAGGGTGCCGGCGTCCATGTACTTGGCACCGAGGGCCAGGCGGTCATAGCTGGCCCCGGGGCGGTTGGCGTCCGCCGGGTCCCAGAGGGCCTCGGAGACGAACTTGTAGATGTACTCGTTGCGCGAGTCGTGACCGGAATAGAACACCACCGGCTCGCCGGCCACCAGCTTGCCCGGCCAGCAGCCCTCGTGGCGGAAGCGGCCCAGGGCGGTGCGCTTGACCGCGCGCTCGCCGGTGTAGGGGTCGATCTCGACGATATAGCCGAAGGTGCGCGGCTCGTTGCGATAGTCGTCGACGGCCGAGGCGCCCGTCGGGGTGGCGTTGAAGCGGGCGAACTCGTCGTTGCGCTCGCTGGCATCGCCGGCGGCGGTTTCCCAGCCGTAGCGGCCGCGGCCCTCGGAGATCCCGAGGCGCTGGTCGTCGCGCTGGCGCTCGGCATTCTTGACGAAATAGCCCGGCCAGTTCTCCTCGCAGGTCAGGTAGGTGCCCCAGGGGGTATAGCCGTTGGCGCAGTTGTTGTTGGTGCCGCGGGTCAGGGTGCCGTCCGGCGAGTACCGGGTCCTGACGTAGTCGCTGCCGGCCACCGGGCCGCTCAGCGCCATCTCGGTGGCGCTGGTGTAGCGACGGTTGTAGGCGGAATCCGCCACGTGCCGCCAGCGACCGCCGTCGCCCTTCTCGAGCTCGACCAGGGTCACGCCGTGGGCGTTGATCTCGGTGCGCACCTCGTCGGCCGGGCGCTTGCCCTCCTCGGCGTTGGTGGCCCCGCCCTTGGGCGCCCAGAGGGCCGCCTGGTCGATGTACTCGTTGTTCATCGCCAGCACGAAGTGGCGCGAGGCGGACGACTCGTCCAGGGCGAAGTTGTGCATGCCGTCGTGGTGCATGCCGACGCTGTTGACCTGGATCTCCGGCGTGAAGGCGAGATCCTCGCGCCAGTCCGGCGCCTGGCCGTTGAGCGGCGTGCCCCAGGGAATCAGCACCTGAGCGGTGTAGCCGTCCGGCACGACCACGGCGTCGGTGCGCGAGCCGCGAATGGCATCGAAGGCCAGCGACAGCGGCGTCTTCTCGGCGCCCGCGGCCTCGGCACGCCCGGCCAGGCCGCTCAGGCCGAAGCCGCCCAGCATCGCCATGGCGGCCATGCCGAGTCCGCCCTGCATCACGCGACGGCGCGAGACATGCTTTTCCAGCACCGAGGAGAACGGCTCGTTGGCACTGCGGTTCAACAGGCGATGGTCTTCGATTTCCTTGCTCATCCTGGTCTCCTCACGGTCAGACGTCGTTATGCGGCCGGCATGTCGGCGCCTTCCCGGGCGCCGCTGCCGGCATCAGTCAGCCAGGGGAGCATGCGTGACGAGGGTGACAGTAAGATGACGCACCGTGATCTAGGAGACGAACGCCTCGGGTCTTGCCGTCACGGCCCCGGCCGGCGTCGCCTCGACCATGCGCACCACGCTGCCCACCACGATCAGGCACGGCGACGGCAGCGGCGTCTCGGCGAGGCGCGCCGGCATGTCCGCCAGGGTGCCGGTCAAGGCGGCCTGCTCGGGCAGGCTGGCGTTGGCCACCAGCATGATCGGCCAGTCGTCGGGCAGACCGGCGCCACGAAGCCCGGCACAGATCGCCTCGACCTTGGCCAGCCCCATGTAGAACACCAGGGTCTCGTCGCGGCGGGCCAGCGCCTGCCAATCCGGCGCGCCGCCCTCGCGGCACAGCTGCGCGGTGACGAAGCGCAGCTGCTGGGCGTGGGCGCGGTCGGTGAGCGGAATGCCCATCGAGGCGCAGGCCGCCGAGGCGGCGGTGATGCCGGGCACGATCTCCGCCGGGACGTCGGCCTCGGCCAGGGCCGCGAGCTCCTCGCCCATGCGGCCGAACACGCCGGGGTCGCCGCCCTTGAGACGCACCACCGACTTGCCCTGCCTCGCCAGCGTCACCAGCAGCGCGCCGATCTCGTCCTGGGACACGCTGTGGTGGCCGCTGGCCTTGCCGACGTAGTAGCGCTCGCGGCCGGCGGGGATCAGCGCCAGCACCTCCTCGCCGACCAGCCGGTCATAGACCACGGCATCGGCCTGGGCCAGCAGCCGCGCGGCCTTCAGCGTCAGCAGCTCGACGTCGCCGCTGCCGGCGCCGACCAGATGGACCCGCCCGGGGCGACACTCGCCGCGCCGCGAGACCCGCGCGGCGTCATCGTCCGCTTCGCCGACGCGACCGGCCCTCCCTCGCGGCGACAGGCCCAGCCTGGCCGAGCCCAGCCGGGCCAAGGCAGAGAAACCGCGGCGCAGGGCATCAGGCGACGCGAACGGGGATCTTGGCTTGCTCGGAGCGCGCATGGCCACTCTCCTCTTGTGTCGTGGAATCGAGCGCCTGGGCATCGGCGCCGGCGTCGACGGTGTCCGGAGCATGCTCCTCGACCAGCGACTTGAGCTCGGGAATGCAGCTGCCGCACTGGGTGCCGCAGGCGAGCCGTGCGCCCAGCGCCTCGACGCTGGCGTCGCCGGCGCGGATGGCCTCGACGATGGTCGTCTGGCCCACCTGATGGCAGCTGCACACCAGCGGGCCGGCATCGGCCTCGCCGGCGTCGCAGCCGGCCAGCAGCCGGCGACGCACGTCGCCCTCGAGCGTCGCCTCGGCGAAGCGCGCATCGAGCCAGGAAAGCCCCGGCAGCTCGGCGGGCGGCGCCACCATCAGCCACCAGCGCAGCCGGCCGTTCTCGAGCCCCGCGGCGCGCAGCCGACCGCCGGCCGGGTCGTCGCTCCACAGGCTCGGCGCCGTGGGCAGCCACTGCCGCGCCCAGGCCAGCCAGTCGCGCGGCGAATCGTCCGTCTCGCCGCCGGCGAGCTGCCAGCGCTGGCAGTGGGCCAGCGGGATGCGCGCCCAGTAGGCGCCGTCGTCGCGGCCGGCGAAGTCGCCGGCTTCGCCCGGGGCGATCAGCAGGGTCGCCTCCCAGCCCACCGCCAGCGGCGCCAGGCTCACCGCGCCGTGCTTGGCTTCGGGCTGGCCGGAGATCGGGTCGAGATGGGCGGCGAGCAGGCCGCCGGTGCGCGCCGCGCCGGTGAAGCGGTCGGTCCAGTGCATCGGCACGAAGGCCTCGCCGCGGCGCTGGCCCTTGGTCAGCCGCACCCGGGCGCGGTACTCGCCGCCGGCGCCGGTCAGCCGCGCCAGCTGCTGGTCGCCGACGCCGAAGGCGGCGGCGTCCTCGGGGGTGATCTCGGATGAAGGGCTCGGCGCGGTGATTCGATCAGCCGCGGCGCCCGGGCGGTGCGGGTCATGGGTGTGCCACTGGGTCGCGCACCCGGCCGGTGTTGAGGCGCAGCGGACGCGCGGCACTGAGCGCCTGTTCGGGGCCGCGCGGACGCACCGGCAGCAGCCGGGCCCGGCCGTCCGCGGTGGCGAAGCGACCGTCCTCGAACAGCCGCGCGGTGCCGCGGGGGGCCTCGGCGGTCACCGGCCACTGGATCGGCGCCAGGGCGTCGTAGCCGGCGCGTTCGAGCCCCGCCAGCGCCGAGATGTCGAACGGCCGCGCCTCGTGGCCCGGCTGCCCGGGGGCGTTCTCGAAGCCGGAGAGCCGGGCGTGCTCGGCGAAGATCTCGCCGGGATGGCCGTAGTCGAAGGCCTCGCCGAAACCCAGCCGGCGCGCCGCCTCGCACACGATCCACCAGTCGTGGCGCGCCTCGCCCGGCGGCGGCAGCATCCCGCGCTGGCGCGAGATCCGACGCTCGGAGTTGGTCACGGTGCCGTCCTTCTCCGACCACGACGAGGCCGGCAGCACGATATCGGCGTAGGGCAGCAGGTCGGTGTCGGCCATGCATTCGGAGACGATCACCAGCGGGCACGTCTCGAGCGCCGCCCGCACCCGATTGGCGTCGGGCAGGCTGACCGCGGGATTGGTGGCCATCACCCACAGCGCCTGGATCTCGCCGCGCTCGATGGCCTCGAACAGCGCCACCGCCTTGTGCCCGGGCGCCTCGGGCAGGGTCGGCGTCAGGTGGTCGGTGGCCCAGAAGCGCGTCACGCGGTCGCGCGCGCCGGGGGAGTCGTAGTCCATGTGGGCGGCGAGCTGGTTGGCCAGCCCGCCCACCTCGCGGCCGCCCATGGCGTTGGGCTGGCCGGTGATCGAGAACGGCCCGGCGCCGGGCAGGCCGATCTTGCCGCCGGCCAGGTGGCAGTTGATGATCGCCTGGCACTTGTCGGTGCCGCTGGACGACTGGTTGATGCCCTGGGAGTAGAGGGTCACCACGTGCAGCTGGCTGGCGAACCAGTAGAAGAAGGTCTCCAGCCGCTCGGCGTCGACGTCGCAGTCGGCGGCGATGGCCGCGATGGACACGTCGTCCTCGCGGGCCGCGGCCAGGGCCGCGTCGAGCCCGTCGGTATGCTTGCCCAGATAGACGTCGTCGAGCCGGCCCTTGTCGGCCATCCAGGCCAGCAGGCCGGTGAACAGCCGGGCGTCGCTGCCGGGCCTGAGCCCCAGGTACAAATCGGCGATCTCGCAGCTGTCGGTGACCCGCGGGTCGATCACCACCACTCGCATCAGCGGATTGCGACTCTTGGCGGTGCGCAGGCGCTGATAGAGCACCGGATGGTTCCAGGCCAGGTTGGACCCCACCAGCACCAGCAGCTCGGCCTCCTCCAGGTCCTCGTAGCAGCACGGCACGGCGTCGGCGCCCAACGAGCGCTTGTAGGCGGCCACCGCCGAGGCCATGCACAGCCGCGAGTTGGTATCCAGGTGCGGCGTGCCGAGAAAGCCCTTGAACAGCTTGTTGGCGACGTAATAGTCCTCGGTCAGCAGCTGGCCGGACAGGTAGGCCGCCACGGCGTGATCGCCGGCGCGCTCGCGGGTGGCCTGGAGGCGGCCGGCCACCGCCTCGAGGGCGGTGTCCCAGTCGACCTCGACGCCGTCGACCCGGGGCCGGGTCAGGCGGCCGTGATCGCCCAGGGTCTCGGCCAGCGCCGAGCCCTTGACGCACAGCCGCCCGTAGTTGGCCGGGTGGTCGCCGTCGCCCTCCACGCCGGTGATGCGCCCGTCCTCGATGTCGGCCGTCACGCCGCAGCCGACGCCGCAGTAGGGGCAGGTGGTGCGCGCCTGTTGCATGCTGCTCTCCTCGATCATGGTCCCGACACGACGACGCCCACCGCCATGCCGGGTGGCACGGGGGTGGGCGTCGTTGCCGTGAGTCGCCGCCGTGGCGACTCGGGAATGTCTTTCCATGAGAAAAGCAAACGGCATGCCAGGCGGAAGGAAAGCGTCGGCACTCAAGCCATCTCGGCCGTCTCGGCGATCTCGCCTGCACCAGCCGGCGGCATTTTCCGCCCCGCTCCGCCTCTTCGTGGTGCAAAAGGACGGCGTCGGCGACCGATGCACCACCGTCGCTCGGCGCCGATGCGGCTGGAATGGCTCTTGCATGAACTGGGCCTGACCGTTTCCCCATCACGAGCCCTATGCCATGCCCCAGCCCTTGCGAATCCTGCTGGTCGACGACGAGAGCGTGCGCGCCGCCATGGTCGAGGAGGCCCTCGGCCAGGAGGGGCACGAAGTGATCTGCCACCTGCAGAGCCCGGCCAGCCTCAACGACATGGTCGAGCGCCACGCGCCCGACGTGGTCATCATCGACATGGAATCCCCCGACCGCGACACCCTCGACAGCATGTCGCAGCTGCACCGGGAGAACCCGCGGCCGGTGGTGTTCTTCGCCGACCAGCACGACCCCGACTCCATGCAGGCCGCCCTCAAGGCCGGCGTCAGCGCCTACGTGGTCGACGGCCTGGTGCCTACCCGGGTCCGGGCGATCCTCGAGGTCGCCGTGGCCCGCTTCGACGCCTTCCAGTCGATGCGCCAGGAGCTCGACCGCACCCGCACCCAGCTCGCCGACCGCAAGCGCATCGAGAAGGCCAAGGGCATGCTGATGAAGCACCAGGACTGCGACGAGCCCCAGGCCTACCAGACGCTGCGCAAGCTGGCCATGGACCGCGGCCAGCGCATCGGCGAGGTGGCCGGCAACGTGATCGATATCCTCGAAGGACTGGAGAAAGGCCTATGAGCATGCCCCATGCCCCCGAGCGTCCCCGACTGACCCTGGGCATCGTCCCGCTGCTGGACGCCGCCCTGCCGATCGTCGCCCGGGAAGGCGGCTTCTTCGCCGCCGAGGGGCTCGACGTCACGCTGTCGCGGGAGAGCGCCTGGTCGACCCTGCGCGACAAGCTGGCCGCCGGCATGCTCGACGGCGCCCAGCTGCTGGCCCCGCTGCCGCTGGCCATGAGCCTCGGCGCCTCCGGGCCGCCCTGCGACGTCCTGGCGCCGCTGGTGCTCGGCCGCAACGGCAATACCCTGGTGCTGTCGTCCTACTGGGCGGAAGGCATGGCCACGCCCCTCGACGGCTCGCCCGGCGGCCGGGACCCGGCCGTCAACGCCCGCGACTTCGCCGAGCGGCTGCGCCGGCGCGGCGCGCCACGTCCGCGGCTGGCCATGGTCCACCCCTTCTCCGGCCACCACTACCAGCTGCGCGACTGGCTGACCCTGGGCGGCCTCGACCCCGATCGCGACGTCGAGCTGGTCGCCCTGCCGCCGTCGCGCATGGTCGAGGCCCTCGAGCAGGGGCGCATCGACGGCTTCTGCGTCGGCGAGCCCTGGGGCAGCCAGGCCGCCCAGCGCGGCGGCGGGCATGTCGTCGCCACCGGCGCCCAGCTGTGGCCCGACCATCCCGAGAAGATGCTCGGCGTGACCCGCGACTGGGCCGGGCGCCACCCCGCCACCCTCGCGGCCATGATCCGCGCCCTGGTCGCCGCCGCCGACTGGCTGGCCGAGGCGCCCGAGCACCGTCGCCAGGCCCGGGACTGGCTGGCCCTGCCGCCCTATCTGGATCGCGCCCTGGAGCATCTGCCGACGCTGCCGCTGGGCGAGCCGCCGGTGGCACAGCGCCTCACCGGGCTGCGCCCGGAGGTCGGCGAGATGGCAAGGGTCGTGGACCACCTGTCCCGCCAGCTCGATGTCCCCCTCCGGCGCGGCGTGGTCGAGGCCTGCTACAGCCCCGTGCATTTCGATGCCGCGACGCACCAGGAGCGTGCATGACGGCGCCGTCAGGGGCCGCCCCGGCGGCGGTCATCGCCCGGCGATGATTATTTAACTCTCTGAGTTTTCTGACTTTCACCCTGTCCTGGCCCGAACCTTGATAGGAACAGGCCAGAACGGAGGGCCCGGCCCTTCGGCGGTCAACGGCGATCGCACCTCGAAGTCCAGACGAAGACGTCTCCACGCTCCCCAATGCCGGGGAGCGTCGAGGCGTCTTCTGCGTTTATGGAGGGAATCCGAGATGAGTCCCGATGACCCGACAGCCACCGCCTTGCCCGATGGCCCCATGCCATCGCCCGCGGCGCCCGTCGATCACCTGGTGATCGTCGGCAACGGCATGGCCGGCCAGCGACTGGTCGAGGCGCTGGTCCAGCGCGAGGGCGCGCCGCGCCGCATCACCCTGATCGGCGCGGAGGCCTGCCCCGCCTACAACCGCATCCTGCTGTCGCCGCTGCTGGCCGGCGAGATGGAACGCGAGGCGCTGACCCTGCGCGACGCCGACTGGTACGCCGAGCGCGGCGTCGAGCTGGTGCTCGGCGAACGGGTCGAGCGCATCGATCGCGCCGCCCGCCGCCTGACCACCGCCGGCGGCCGCGAGATCGCCTACGACCGCCTGGTGCTGGCCACCGGCTCCACCCCCGCCCTGCCGCCGGTCGACGGCCTCGAACTCGACGGCGTGCACGCCTTCCGCGATCTGGACGACGCCGCCGCCCTGACCCGCGCCGCCGAGCGCGGCGGCCGCGCGGTGGTGATCGGCGGCGGCCTGCTGGGCCTGGAGGCCGCCGAGGGACTACGCAAAAGAGCGCGTGCCGGCCTGTCGGTGAGCGTGCTCCAGCGCGCCTCGCGGCTGATGAACCGCCAGCTCGACGCCACCGCCGCCGGCCTGCTCCAGGCCGAGCTCGAGGGCCGCGGGCTCGAGATCGTCACCGGCGCCGACCTGGAACGCCTGGAGGACGACGGCCGGGGCCGCGTCTGCGCCGTGCGCCTGGCCGACGGCCGCCGGCTGCCCGCGGACTGCGTGGTGCTGGCCATCGGCATCGCGCCCAGCGTCGAACTGGGTCGCCGAGCCGGCCTCGAGGTCCACCGCGGCATCGTCGTCGACGACCGCCTGACCAGCAGCGACCCGGCCATCCACGCCCTGGGCGAATGCTGCGAGTTCGAGGGCCGCACCTATGGCCTGGTCGAGCCGATCTGGCGCCAGGTCGAGGTGCTGGCCGCCCGGCTGGCCGGCGAGGACGTCGAGGGCTACGTGGAAGCGCCCACCGCGACCAAGCTCAAGGTCAGCGGCATCTCGCTGTACGCCTTCGGCCCCATCGAGCCCGACGTCGACCACGAGGTGCTGACCTACCACGACCCCGAACACGGCGACTATCGCCGGCTGCTGCTGCGCGACGGCCGCCTCGAGGGCGCCGTGCTCTATGGCGATACCGCCGCCGGCCCCTGGTACTTCGCCGAGGCGCTGGCCGGCCGCCATCTCGACGCCTGCCGTCAGGCGCTGCTGTTCGGCCCGGCCGATGCCAGGGCCCTGCTCGACGCCACGAAGGCCGAAGCACCGAATCCCGCCACGCCCCACGCCCAGGACCGCTCCCCGCAGGAGGAAGCCGCATGAACACGCCCAGCCAAGCAACTCCCCCGCTGATCATCATCGGCAACGGCATGGTCGGCCATCATCTGGTCGAACAGCTGATCGAACGCGGCGCCACCGAGCACTACCGCATCACGGTGTTCGGCGAGGAGCGCCACCGCGCCTACGACCGCGTTCACCTGTCCGAGTACTTCGCCGGCCGGGACGCCCAGTCCCTGGCCCTGTGCGACGCCGACTTCTACGCCGAGCACGGCATCGAGCTGCGCCTCGCCGAGGAGGTCACCGCCATCGATCGCGACGCCAGCGAGGTGATCACCGAGCGGGGCCGCTATCCCTATGCGCGGCTGGTGCTGGCCACCGGCTCCTTCCCCTTCGTGCCGCCGATTCCCGGCCACGAGCGCGACCACTGCCTGGTCTATCGCACCCTGGACGATCTCGACGCCATCCGCACGGCGGCCGCGGACGCCACCACCGGCGTGGTGGTCGGCGGCGGCCTGCTGGGCCTGGAGGCGGCCAACGCCCTGCGCGGCCTGGATCTCGACACCGCCGTGGTCGAGTTCGCCCCCCGGCTGATGCCGATGCAGGTCGACGCCGAGGGCGGCGAGCTGCTGCGCGAGAAGATCGAGGCGCTGGGCGTGCAGGTGCTCACCGACCGCGCCACCCAGCACATCGAGGACGGCCAGGCCAGCCGCCACCGCATGGTGTTCCAGGACGACAAGGTGCTGGAGACCGACCTGATCGTGTTCTCCGCCGGCATCCGCCCCCGCGACCAGCTGGCCCGCGACTGCGCGCTGGAGATCGGCGAGCGCGGCGGCGTGGTGATCGACGACCGCTGCCTGACCAGCGACCCGGCGATCCTCGCCGTCGGCGAGGTGGCGCTGTGGCAGAACAGCATCTTCGGCCTGGCGGCCCCCGGCTACCAGATGGCCAAGGCCGCCGCCGACACCCTGCTGGGCGGCGAGCTGACCTTCGACGGCGCCGACATGAGCACCAAGCTCAAGCTGCTCGGCGTGGACGTGGGCGCCATCGGCGACGCCCACGGCAGCCGCAGCCCCGGCGCACGGACCTTCCGCTACCTCGACGAGCTCAAGCAGGAATACCGCAAGCTGGTGGTCTCCGGCGACGGCAGGAAGCTGCTCGGCGCCATGCTGGTGGGCAACAACGACGCCTACGACACCCTGATGCAGTACTACAGCAATGGCCTGGAGCTGCCGGAGGATCCGGCGGCGCTGATCGTGCCGTCCTCCGAGGGCGCGCCGACGCTCGGCGCCGACGCCCTGCCCGACGACGCCACCATCTGCTCGTGCCACAACGTCACCAAGGCCGCGATCTGCGAAAGCCTCGACGCCGGCGCCATGGACCTCGGCGCGGTCAAGGCCGAGACCAAGGCCAGCACCGGCTGCGGCGGCTGCGCGGCGCTGCTCAAGAACGTGGTCGATCACGAGCTCGAGGCCCGCGGCGTGGAGGTCGACACCTCGATCTGCGAGCACTTCGCCCACACCCGCCAGGAGCTGTTCGACATCGTGCGGGTCGAGGGCATCCGGACCTTCGGCGAGCTGATCGACAAGCACGGCGCTTCCCACGACCATCGCCTGGGCTGCGATATCTGCAAGCCGGCGGTGGCCTCGATCCTGGCCTCCTGCTTCAACGAGCCGATCACCGACGCCGCGCACATCCCGCTGCAGGACACCAACGACACCTTCATGGCCAACATGCAGAAGAACGGCACCTACTCGGTGGTGCCGCGGGTGCCGGGCGGCGAGATCACCCCGGACAAGCTGATGGTGCTGGGCCAGGTGGCGCAAGAATACGGGCTTTACACCAAGGTCACCGGCGGCCAGCGCATCGACCTGTTCGGCGCCCGCCTGGAGGACCTGCCCGACATCTGGGGCGAGCTGATCGCGGCCGGCTTCGAGACCGGCCACGCCTACGGCAAGTCGCTGCGCACCGTGAAGTCCTGCGTCGGCAGCACCTGGTGCCGCTACGGGGTGGCCGACAGCGTGGGCATGGCGATCCGGCTCGAGCATCGCTACAAGGGCCTGCGCTCGCCGCACAAGCTCAAGTTCGCGGTCTCCGGCTGCACCCGCGAATGCGCGGAGGCCCAGAGCAAGGACATCGGCGTGATCGCCACCGAGCACGGCTGGAACCTCTACGTGTGCGGCAACGGCGGCATGCGCCCGCGCCACGCCGAGCTCTTCGCCACCGACCTCGACGACGCGCAGCTGATCGCGATCATCGACCGCCTGCTGATGTTCTACGTGCGCACCGCCGACCGCCTGCAGCGCACCTCGGTGTGGCGCGAGAACCTGGAGGGCGGCCTCGACTACCTCAAGGCCGTGGTGCTCGAGGACAGCCTGGGAATCAACGAGGAGCTCGAGGCCCAGATGCAGACCGTGATCGACAACTACGAGTGCGAGTGGGCGGGCGCCATCAACGATCCGGAGAAGCTCAAGCGCTTCCGCAGCTTCGTCAACGATGCGCGCCCCGACCCGGACATCATCGTCACCGAAGAGCGCGGCCAGTTGAGACCCGCGTAAGGCATCGCGCTTCCGATAGCGGGATCGACGCCGGGGACAAGCCTAAGCGAGGGGTTTTTGGCCATGGATGGCCAAAGTAGCGCCCAGGGATGGGTTCATAGCGCCCTCGCGTGGCTTGTCGCCGGAGAGTCGACCGCCATTGATACCTGGCCATTCGCTCCCGAGGAATATCCATGACCACCGCAACCGCAGCAGCCCCGACCATGACCCCGACCTGGCAGACCCTCTGCACCCGCGCCGACCTGGTGGCCCACTCCGGCGTCGCCGCCTGGATCGAGACCGCCGAGGGCACGGCCCAGGTGGCCCTCTTCTACCTGCCTGGCCACGCCACCGAGCTCTACGCCGTGGATCATCGCGATCCCTTCTCCGGCGCCAACGTCATCGCCCGCGGCATCGTCGGCGACGCCCGGGGCGAGCCGGTGGTGGCCTCCCCGCTCTACAAGCAGCACTTCCGCCTCGACGACGGCCAGTGCCTGGAGGACGACGCGATCCGCCTGCGCACCTGGCCGGCGCGCCTCGAGGGCGACGAGGTACAGATCCTGACCTGATGCTGCCCGCCCGAATGCCCCCGACCGGCGCCATGGCGCCGGTCGTTCTCGCCGCGGCGTTGAGAAAACGTCGATTGTGCGAAGCAGCAGAATTGGCCCATGCTGGAATCGAAAACCACATGTGACGGTCTGATGAACAGACCGCTGCCATCAACGAGGAGGTGAGCCCGGAGCCCAGGCCTGCACGTCGCGTCTGTCACGGAACCGACATCCCGCGCTGACAGTGTCGACATCGAGGCGTCATCTGTTTTGACGTCGTCCCGGTGATTATCAGGAGAGCCGCGCCGATGGTACGCATCGACAAGAAAGCCACCCGGCTTTACGTGCTGGACACCAATGTCCTGATCCACGACCCCGCCGCCCTCTATCAGTTCGATGAGCACGAAGTGGTCATCCCCATGACCGTGCTCGAGGAGCTCGACAAGCACAAGAACGGCATTCGCGAAATCGCCCGCACCGCCCGGCAGGTCAGCCGGACCCTCTCGGACCTCACCGCCAACGTCGATCTCAGCCAGATCCGCGAAGGCATTCCCATCCCGCGTCTCAACGGCCCCGAAGGCCGCCTGCGCCTGCTCTGCTACGACGATCTCGAGACCCCGGATCACCTCGAGAACAGCCCCGACAACCGCCTGCTGACCGAGACCTGCCGGCTGCGCGACGAGCGCGCCGACGCCTCGGTGATCCTGGTCACCAAGGACATCAACCTGCGGGTCAAGGCCGCCGCGGTGGGCGTGCCGGTGGAGGACTACCTCACCGATCGCGCCTTCGACGACAGCGACGCCATGCTCGGCGGCGCCCGCGTCTACCCCGAGGCGGGCCCCGACGGCCGCGGCCTGTGGGAGAGCCTCAAGGCCGACGTCAAGGTCGAACGCGACGACAGCGGCAAGGTGGTGTATCGCCTCAACGGCGAGATCCCCGCCGACTGGCACCTGGGCATGCTGGTCTCCGACAGCGACGACGAGGCCAGCTTCGAGGCCATCGTGCGCGACCTGGGGCCGAAGCACGCGCATCTGGAGCTGCTCACCAACTATCGGCACGGCGCCAGCGTGTGGGGCGTTCACGCCCACGACAGCCGGCAGAACTTCACCCTCAACCTGCTGATGGACGACGAGGTCGACCTGGTCACCATCGCCGGCAGCGCCGGCACCGGCAAGACCTTCATGACACTCGCCGCCGCCTTCCAGCAGACCCTCGACACCAAGCGCTTCGAGCGCATCGTGTTCACCCGGGCGCCGATCTCGATGAGCGAGGACATCGGCTACCTGCCCGGCACCGAGGAGGAGAAGATGTCGCCCTGGATGGGCGCCTTCCACGACAACATGGACAACCTGCTGCGCGACGAGCACGACGGCAGCACCACCTGGAACCAGGAGGCCACCCGCCAGCTGCTGGGCTCGCGGGTGCAGATCCGCGCCCCGGGCTTCATGCGCGGCCGCACCCTCAACGACACCTTCCTGATCATCGACGAGGCACAGAACTTCACGCCCAAGCAGCTCAAGTCGCTGCTGACCCGGGCCGGGCGCAACACCAAGATCGTCTGCCTGGGCAACGTGGGGCAGATCGACACGCCCTACCTCACCGCCAATACCTGCGGCATGGCGGCGGTGGTGCAACGCTTCCGCGACTGGCCCCACGCCGGCCACGTCACCCTGAAGAGCGTCGAGCGCTCGCGTCTGGCCCTGGCCGGCGAGGAGCTGCTCTGACTCTCGGACGCCTCGCCTGAACGACACGGGCCGGCACCTTTCGGTGCCGGCCCGTTGGTTGTCATGCAGACGGCGTCTGGCGCCGTGACGATAACCGCATCAGCTGCCGCGGTTGAAGACCTTCTCGATCGGCGCCTCGCTCTCGCTGCCCGGCCCCTTCTTCAGCACCTTGCAGGCATCGTGATAGAGGCTGACGAAGCGCTGGCAGGAGGCGCAGTGCACACGATCATCGGGCTTCTTGATGCTGCCGATGCCGAACGTCGCATCAGCCGCCGCGGTTGAAGGCCTTCTCGATCAGCGCCTCGCTCTCGCTGCCGGGGCCCTTCTTCAGCACCTTGCAGGCATCGTGATAGAGGCAGACGAAGCGCTGGCAGGAGGCGCAGTGCACACGATCATCGGGCTTCTTGATGCTGGAGACCCGCATCAGCTGGCTCCCGCAGCTGGGGCAGCCGACCGGGAGGCGAAGGTCTTCTGACAGAGACATCGGTGACTCCTTTCCATTGGATTCCGTCCCTTATCCTGCCGCAATCCCGGGGGGGTTCGCTACCGGCCCGACGCATCAGGGGCCCATCACGGCATGGCGCCCCGCCCGCTTGGCGATGCGCTGCGTCGAGGCGGCGGCGCACCCGCCGCTGCCGCCATCTCGGCCGGCAGCAGCGCTCGCGAAAGCTCGGCGGGAGCGCTTCGGAATCCTGGGGATCAGCGGCCCAACCGGGCGGCGATCCAGGGGCCGATGTCCGCCACCTGCTGCGGGCAGACGGCATGGGCCATGGGGTACTGGCGATAGCGGACCGGGTAGCCCAGGGCCTCGAGGCGGTCGCGGGCGGCCTGGCCCAGCGCCTCCGGCACCACCGGATCGGCGTTGCCGTGATGGATCTCGATCGGCAGGTCACGGTTGGCCGCGGCCGGCTCGAGGCTGTCGACGGTGGCCAGGTAGGTGGACATGGCGAGCAGCCCGCCCAGCCGCTCGGGGAAGGTCAGCGCCGCCTGATAGGCCACCGCGCCGCCCTGGGAGAAGCCGGCGATGATGATCCGCTCGGCGGGCACGCCCTGGGCGATCTGCTCGTGCACCAGCCCTTGGATGCGCTCGGCGGATGCCCTGAGCTGGGCCTCGTCGACGCGGCGATCGAGGCTGGCCTCGAGGATGTCGTACCAGGCCGGCATGGTCATGCCGCCGTTGATGGTCACCGGCAGGCGCGGCGCGTGGGGCAGGATGAAGCGGACGTCGAGGTCGTCCGGCAGCCCCAGGGCCGGCACCAGCGGCTCGAAGTCGTGGCCGTCGGCGCCCAGGCCGTGGAGGATGAACACGCAGGCGTCGGCGGGTCGCCCGCTGCGTGGCTCGATGGTCAGCTCGTCGGATGCGCTCATGGCTCGTCTCCAGCACAAAAGCGACACCCTAGCGCAAAGCGACCCGTCGAGCGAGGGGCGCCCGGCGCGGCGTCAGAACGGCCAGATCAGGGGAATCAGCCCCAGCGCCACCGCGGCGGTCAGCAGGTTGAGCGGCGCGCCCACGCGCAGGTAGTCGCCGACGCGGTAGCCGCCGGGGCCGTACACCATCAGGTTGGTCTGATAGCCGACCGGGGTCAGGAAGCTGGCCGAGGCGGCGAACATCACCGCCACCACGAAGGGCATCGGACTCACGCCCAGATGCTCGGCGGCGGCGACCACCACCGGGAAGCTGATCACCGCCGCGGCGTTGTTGGTCACCAGCTCGGTCAGCAGCGCCACCAGCAGGTAGGTGCCGATCAGCAGCCACCAGGGGTTGCCGTCGACCCAGCCCATGGCGCCCTGCGCCAGCGCCACCGCCGCGCCGTTGGCCTCCAGCGCGGCGCCCAGGCCGAAGGAGGCGGCGATGGTCAGCAGCACCTGGGTATCCATGCCGCGCTTGGCCGAGCCGATCGAGCAGCAGCCGGTGAGCACCGAGGCCGCCGCGCCCAGCATGGCGGCGCTGAGCAGGCTGGTCACGCCGCTGGCGGCGAGCAGCACCACCACCGCGAGGATGCTCCAGGCCAGCCAGGCGCGCTCGTGCACCGGCCGCGCCGAGCCGTTGACCTGGCTGATCAGCAGGAAGTCGCGAGACTGGCGGTGGCGTTCGATGAACGGCGGACGCGCCTCCAGCAGCAGCACGTCGGCCGGCTGCAGGCGAATCTGGCCCAGGTTGCCGGCCACTCGCTCGCCGCCGCGGCATACCGCCAGCACCGCGGCGCCGTAGAGGGTGCGAAAGTGGCCATCGCGGATGCGCTGGCCGATGAACTGGCACTGGTCCGAGACCACCGCCTCCACCAGGCGGCGCTCCTTGAAGTCCTTCTGCAGGCTCGACTCGTCGTGATGCGAGGGGATCAGCCCGCGGATCTGCTGCAGCTCCACGGCGCCGGCCGAGGTGCCGGCGAAGATCAGCCGGTCGCCGCCCTTGAGCCGCTCGCCGGGCCCCACCACGCTGACCACGTTGCCGTCGCGCTCGATCTCGACCAGGAACAGCTCCTGCAGATGACGCAGCCCGGCCTCCTCGACGCTGCGATCGACCAGCGGGCCGCGCGGGTCGACCTCCATCTCGATGGTGAACTCGCGGGGATTCTCGAACGCCTCGGTGGCCCCCGTGCGCGGCGGCAGCAGGCGACGCCCGACCAGCAGCAGATAGGCCAGCCCCACCGCCGCCACCGGCACGCCGACCCAGGCGATGTCGAACAGCCCCATCTCCAGCGACGGATAACGCGCGATCATCAGGCCGTGCACCACCAGGTTGGTGCTGGTGCCCATCAGGGTGATGGTGCCGCCGAGGATGGAGGCGAAGCTGAGCGGCATCAGCAGCCGGTGGGCCGGCAGGCCGAGGCGTCGGCTCCAGCTCAGCACCGCGGGAATGAAGGTGGCGACCACCGGGGTATTGTTGAGGAACCCGCTCAGCGAGGCCACGGGCAGCACCAGGCGCGCCAGGGCACGCTGCTCGCCCCGGGGGCGTCCCAGCACGTAACGGATGATCAGATCGATGCCGCCGGTCTCGCGGATGCTCGCGACCAGCACGTACATGAAGGCGACGGTGAACAGGCCGCTGCTGGAGAAGCCGGCCAGCGCCTGGTCGGGGGCGACCACGCCGAGGCCGATCAGCAGGACCAGCGCGCCCATCAGCACCATGTCGGGGCCGATACGGGTCAGCGCCATGATCGGGAAGACGGCGGCGACGACGGCGAGCGAGATCCAGGCGTCCGGGGACATGGTGGGCATTCCAGGGAGAGTACGAACCATCCCATTGTGCCGGCCGCCACATATTCTAAAAAGTTATTTTTAGAAATTCATTTATATGAAAAAGGAATTATGGCTGACCCCACCGTTGCGGCGGGGCCAGCCGTTACACCACGTCTCAGCCGATGGCCTTGATGTTGGATGCCTGCAGCCCCTTCTTGCCCTGAGTGACCTCGAAGGACACCTTCTGGCCTTCCTGCAGGGACTTGAAGCCCTCGGCCTGGATCTCGGAGAAGTGGGCGAACAGGTCGTCACCGCCGTCGTCCGGAGAAATGAAGCCAAAACCCTTGGTGTCGTTGAACCACTTGACGGTACCGGTCGCCATTGTCACATGCCTCGCATTGCCTGTTGAATCCGCGCGATGAGGGCGTCTTGCCGCTTCACGGCACGCGGCCCGCGCCCCGATGAGCGCAGGCCTGACACTATACCGCAGTCATGACGGCCCCGTTACAGCGATTTCTCACGCAGCCAGCCGCAACGGCGCCTCGTCGCCCTGGCAGGGCGCGCCGGGCTTGGCCGTTTCCGGGGCACTGGCGTCGGTCACGGTACCCGGGCGAGGGGCGGATCGAGGACTCAGAGCTCGTGGCCCAGCACCACGCGGCAGATATCGGAGAAGCTGCGCGCCTCCGGCAGCGTGGCCACGTCGGTGCCCAGCGCGCGGCCGATGTCGGCGGCCGAGATCACGCCGCGGATGCGCTGCTGGCCCAGGCGGTCGGTCTCGGTCACCAGCAGGTGCTGATCGCCGTAGGCCTCCAGCTCGCGCACCAGCTGGCCGATGGACAGGGCCGCCAGTCGCTCCATCGACAGCGCGTGCAGCTCGGCGCAGGGGGTCTGCACCATGCGCGCGGTCACGTCCTCGCGGTCGATGCCGCGACGCTGCATGGCCTGGGTGATCAGGCGGCCGCCGATCACGTCGCGGGCGTTGAGCACGCCCACGCAGTCGCCGTCGTTGTCGACCACCAGCAGCAGGCGCACGCCGGCGTGTTCCATCACCTTGCGGGCATCGACGACGGAGGTGTCGGCGGGCACGGTGAGCGGCAGCACATGCTGAAAGTCGGTGAGCACCGTCAGCGCCGGGCTGTCCGGCGAGAGACGCGGCGGCATCGGCGTGGTGATCGGGGTATGGGCCGGCAGCACGTCGAGACGGTCGGGGGAAGCGGTCAGGGTAGGCATGAGGGTTTGACTCCTTGTTCGGTCACAACCGGCTGTTCACGCCGGATGTCCCCACACTGCGCCCGCGCAGATTAAGAGAACCTTAAGGGATTTCCCGCGACGCCCCGGCGATTGACAGTCGCCCGGCCGCGGCTTGCAATAGGCCTTTCCCCATCGCAATGGAGTGCGAAGATGTCCCGACCGCCCCGCCGTTTTCTCGTCTACGGGCTGATCCTGGCCGGCCTTCTCGCCTGCCTGACCGGCCTGGTGCTGGCCCCGGCCTGGGGCTGGGCGCTCGGCGCCCTGGCCCTGGCCGCGCTGGCCGCGATGGGTACCCACGACATCGTCCAGCGCCGCCACACCGTCAGCCGCAACTATCCGGTGACGGCCCACCTGCGCTACCTGCTGGAATCCTTCGGCCCCGAGATCCGCCAGTACTTCATCCAGCGCGACACCGAGCAGGTGCCCTTCTCCCGAGAGCAGCGCAGCCTGGTCTACCGGCGCGCCAAGGGCACCATCGACAAGCAGCCCTTCGGCTCCCTCGAGGACATGCAGGCCCCCGGCTACGAGTGGATGAACCCCTCGCTGGCCCCGGCGACCATCGACGACGACGATTTCCGCGTGACCGTCGGCGCCGGGCGAGCCCGGCCCTATGACGTCAGCGTGCTCAACGTCTCGGCGATGAGCTTCGGCGCGCTGTCGCCCAACGCCATCAGCGCGCTGAACGACGGCGCCCGGCGCGGCGGCTTCTACCACGACACCGGCGAGGGCGGCATCTCGCCCTACCATCGCCGCGGCGGCGACCTGGTGTGGGAGATCGGCTCCGGCTACTTCGGCTGTCGCGACGCCAACGGTGGCTTCGACGCCGACCGCTTCGCCGAGCGCGCCACCGACGACGCGGTGAAGATGATCGAGATCAAGCTCTCCCAGGGCGCCAAGCCGGGCCACGGCGGCATCCTGCCGGGGGCCAAGGTCACCGCCGAGATCGCCGCCACCCGCGACGTGCCCGAGGGCGAGAGCGTGGTCTCGCCGCCCGCCCACAGCGCCTTCTCCACGCCCCGCGAGCTGATCGCCTTCATCTGCCGGCTGCGCGAGCTCTCCGGCGGCAAGCCGGTGGGCATCAAGCTGGCCATCGGCCATCCCTGGGAGTGGTTCGCGCTGGTCAAGGCCATGCGCGAGGAAGGCGAGCACCCCGACTTCGTGGTGGTCGACGGCGGCCAGGGCGGCACCGGCGCCGCGCCCCTGGAGTTCGCCAACCGCCTGGGCATGCCGCTGACCGACGCCCTGCTGCTGGTGCACAACGCCCTGGTCGGCGCCGGGCTGCGCGAGAAGGTCCGCGTGGCCGCCGCCGGCAAGGTGATCAGCGCCTTCGACGTCGCCCGCACCATCGCGCTGGGCGCCGACTGGTGCAACTCGGCGCGCGGCTTCATGTTCTCGCTGGGCTGCATCCAGGCCCGCAGCTGCCATAACGACCGCTGCCCCAGCGGCGTGGCCACCCAGAATGCGCTGCGCGGCAGCCGGCTCGACGTGCCGCTCAAGGCCGAACGGGTGGCGCGCTACCAGGCCGGCACCCGCGAGGCGCTGGCCGAGATGATCGGCGCCGCCGGGCTGCGCCACCCCGGCGAGCTGGGCCCCGAGCACATCATCCGCCGGGTCTCGCGCCACGAGGTGAGAACCCTGGCCACGCTGTTCGACTTCGTCGCGCCCGACGCCCTGATCCAGGGCGATGCGGCCCGCCACGCGATCTTCGCCGACTACTGGGACGGCGTCACCGCCGACAGCTGGGCCCCGCCGGAGCGCCTGATGCGGCTGCGCGAGAGCAAGCTGGTGTGAGCGACGCCCGGACGCCCGCGAGCGACGCCCCGGATGCAACCGCCTTCCGGCGATGGTAGGCTACGCCGATTCCGGTCATGGGCACCTCTCATCGCCCCTTACTGACCGGACGACCCTCGCTGGGGAGTAGCTGGCTCACGCCCGATGCGTGAGAGCGCCTGTCAACATAGTCGGCCAGATGCCGTGGCAGGTGCGCCGGCGCGTCGCTCGATACGCTCAGGTATCGCGACCGCGCCCGGTCGGCGAGACCATCGACGGTACGACGCCCAAGGCCGGGCGTGTCGTATCGTCGTGGTGAATCGCCCGGCCGGACCACGTGACTCCCATGACCCTGCTGTCCACCACCCTGCTGGCCTTCTCGATGTCCACCGACGCCTTCGCCGCCGCGATCGGCAAGGGTGCCGCCGTCGACCATCCGCGTTTCCGCGAAGCCCTGCGCACCGGCCTGATCTTCGGCGTCGTCGAGGGCCTGACCCCGCTGATCGGCTGGGCCCTCGGCCTGGGCGCCTCCCAGTACATCGCCAGCTGGGACCACTGGATCGTCTTCATCCTGCTGCTCGCCCTCGGCGTGCGCATGATCCGCGCCGGCCTCGAGACGCCGGAGCCCGACGAGGACGCCCCCGCCGCCAAGCCGGGGCGTCAGGCCTGGTGGCTGATCGCCGCCACCGCGGTGGTCACCAGCATCGACGCCCTCACCGTGGGCATCGGCCTGGCCTTCATGGAGGTCAACATCCTGCTGACCGCCCTGGCGATCGGCGCCGCCACCACCCTGATGGCCACGCTCGGCGTGATGCTGGGCCGCCGCCTCGGCGTGCTGATCGGCCAGCGCGCCGAGGTGCTCGGCGGCGTGATCCTGATCGGCATCGGCACCGTCATCCTCACCGAACACCTGGGTCTCTGGTAAGAGGCCTGTGGCAAGAGGCCTGTGGCTAGAGGCCTGTGGCAAGGGGCTGGGGGAGCCCGTCGTGAACCGCCGGCCTCAGTGGCGATGATCGCCGGACCCCGGCGCTTCCACGTCGTCGGCGCAGCGATCGCGAGACTCCAGCTGGATGGTGGCGTGAGCCACGTCGAAGCGCTCGAGCAGCACCGCCTTGATCGCCACCAGGGTCGCCTCGCGGTCGGCGCCCTCCTCCACGGCGGCGTGCAGCGACAGCAGATGACGCCCCGGCGTCATCGACCAGGCGTGAACGTGGTGCACGTCGTACACGCCGTCCAGCCGCTCGGGGAGCTCCCGCTCGATGCGCGCCACGTCCAGCGACGCCGGCGCGCCCTCGAGCAGGATATGCCCGGACTCGCGGGTCAGCCGCCAGGCGCTGCGCAGAATCAGTGCCGCCACCAGCAGCGACAGCAGCGGGTCGATCGGCGTCCAGCCGGTGGTCAGGATCACCAGCGCGGCGACGATGGCGGCCACCGAGCCCAGCAGGTCGCCCAGCACGTGCAGCGCCGCCCCGCGGATATTGAGGTTGTCGCGATCGCCCAGGTGCAGGATGGCGAACACCGCCAGATTGACCAGGAAGCCCAGGGCGGCGATGGCCAGCATCGGCGTGCCGGCCACCTCGACCGGCGACAGGAAACGCCGCAGCGCCTCAATGGCGATCCAGACCACGATGGCGATCAGCGTCAGGCCGTTGACGAAGGCGGCCAGGATCTGCACCCGGTCGTAGCCGTAGGTGCGGCGGTGATCCGCCGGACGCTGGCTGAGCCGGGCGGCGAACCAGGCCAGGGCCAGCGCCGCGGTATCGGTGAGCATATGGCCGGCATCGGCCAGCAGCGCCAGCGAACCGGACAGGATGCCGCCCGCCACCTCGGCGATCATGAAGCCGCCGGTCAGTGCCACCGCCCAGGCCAGGCGCTTCCGGCTGTCGGCGCCGGCGTGATGATGGCCATGCCCGTGGGAGTGAGCATGGTCGTGATCGTGTGCCATCCGGCCTCCTTGTCCCGAGATTTCCTGAGCGTCCCTGTAGGCGACGTCCCAGCATAACCCGGCCCGACAGGCGGGCATATCTTTACCTTCATGGTGCATCCTGACACCATATCGCACCTTTTTTGTGCACAATCCGACGATGAAGACCTACTTCCGCAAGATGCGCGGCGCCCGCTATCGCCGCGGCGACGTCGACTGGCGCGACGCCTGCTGGTCATGGCTCGGCGCCTTCGCCGGCATGAGTGCGGTGGCCTGGCTCAGCGAGCAGTGGCTGGCCCTGCACCTGCTGGTGGTCGGCTCCTTCGGCGCCACCTCGGTGCTGATCTATGCCGCCCCGGCGAGCCCCTTCGCCCAGCCCCGCAACGTGGTGCTGGGCAGCATCCTGTCGGCGCTGATCGGCGTGGCCTGCTTCCAGTGGCTGGGCGCCACGGCGATGGCCGTGGCGCTGGCGGTCTCGCTGTCGGTGCTGGCCATGCAGCTGACCGAGACCGTGCACCCACCCGGCGCGGCCTCGGCGCTGATCGCGGTGATCGGCGGCCCTGAGGTCCACGCCCTGGGCTGGTGGTTCCCGCTGGTGCCGATCGGGCTCGGCTGCACGCTGATGCTGCTGGTCGCCATCCTGGTCAACAACCTGGCCCGCCACCGCCGCTATCCCCGTCACTGGTAGGGCCGGGCCCCGTCGCTGCGCGACGACTCCCGCCCGCGACGCCTTGTCGGCTACCATGGGCTGACTCGAGCAGGGCCTGGCGTGTCGCTCACTCACGCCTCCCGACCTCATCAGCACCTTCAGGGAGCGCCTCGACAATGACGTCAGCCGATACCGCCCGTCCCGATCCCGCCGCCGCCGAACTGCCGGACGTACTCGCCGGGCCGATCCTGCGCCGCCTCGCGCCAGACCGCGTGCGGATCTGGCTGGTGGGTTCCCGGCCGCTGTCCGGCAGACTGCTGCTGCACCCGGAGGGCCACGGTCCGCGTCGGCTGGCGCTGAACGAGCGCCGGGTGCGCCGGCTGCCGCTGGGCCGCCACGCGGTGCTGCACCTGATCGACGTGGCGCTGGAGACGCCTCTGCCCGTCGGCGTGGTCATCGACTACGACCTGCGCCTGGCGGGCGAAGACGGCAACGAGACCGGCATCGCCGACTGGGCCCCGCACCTGCTGCACGAGGGCGCCCGCCGCCCGCGCTTCGTGCTGGCCGAGGACCACCGCCGGCTGCTGCACGGCTCCTGCCGCCGCCCCCACCACGACGGCCCCGACGCCCTGGTGCGCGCCGACGGCTGGCTCGCCGAGCGCCGCGACGACGCCGAGGCCTGGCCGGCCTGGCTGTTGATGACCGGCGATCAGGTCTACGCCGACGACGTGGCCGGCCCCACCCTGGTGGCCATCCACGGCCTGATCCAGCGCCTGGGCCTGTTCGACGAGCCGCTCGAGGGCGCCACCGTGGCCGACAGCCAGGGCCTCTACGCCGCCGACGCGACCTACTATCGCCGCGAGGAGCTGCTGCCCGACGTGGAGAGCAGCGCCAACCTGCGCGAGCGCGTCTTCGCCGGCGCCCGCAAGCCGGTGTTCACCTCGGCCCACGCCCGTAACCACCTGATGACCTTCGCCGAGGTCATGGCCATGTACCTGCTGGTGTGGTCGCCGGTGCCCTGGCGGCTGGTGACGATCCGCAAGCCGGCGATCTCCGCAGACGACGGCGCAGCCTTCGACGACGAGGCCGCCATCCTCGAGCGCTTCGTCGAGGGCCTGCCGGCGGCCGCCCGGCTGCTGGCCCACGTGCCGTCGCTGATGATCTTCGACGACCACGATGTCACCGACGACTGGAACCTGACCGCCGACTGGGAGGCCTGCGCCTACGGCCATCCGTTCTCGCGGCGCATCCTCGGCAACGCCCTGCTGGGCTACCTGCTGTGCCAGGGCTGGGGCAACGACCCGGAGCGGCTGGCCGCACCGATGGACGAGGCCGCCGCGCTGCTCGATGCCGCCAAGGCTAGCGACGGCTGGCTGCCCGCCGAGGCCCACGATGCCTGCCTGCACCACCTGCAGCGCTTCGAGGGCTGGGAGTTCCAGGTCCCGGGCACGCCCCGGCTGGTGGTGCTCGACACCCGCACCCGCCGCTGGCGCAGCGAGCGCAGCCCGCGCCGGCCCTCGGGGCTGATGGACTGGGAAGCGCTGTCGGACTTCCAGCAGCAGCTGCTCGACGCGCCCTCGGCGATCATCGTCTCGCCGGCGCCGATGTTCGGCGTCAAGCTGATCGAAGGCATCCAGAAGCTGTTCACCCTGGCCGGCAAGCCGCTGCTGGTGGACGCCGAGAACTGGATGGCCCACCGCGGCGCGGCCAGCGTGATGCTCAACATCTTCCGCCACTCGCGTACCCCGGGGCACTACGTCATCCTCTCCGGCGACGTGCACTACTCCTTCGCCTACGACATCCGCATCCGCCACCGGCGCGGCGGCCCGCGGCTGTGGCAGATCACCTCCAGCGGGCTCAAGAACGCCTTCCCCGACACCCTGCTCGACGCCTTCGATCGCGCCAACAGCTGGCTCTACGCGCCGCGCTCGCCGCTCAACTGGTTCACCCAGCGCCGGCCGATGCGCATCCGCCCCCGCGACCCCGACCGCGCCAAGGCCGGAGAGCGGCTGTGGAACGGCACCGGCATCGGCCTGGTGGAGCTCGATGACCAGGGCCGCCCCAGCGACATCCGCCAGCTCGACGCCCGGGGGTTTGACGTGCGCTTCCCCCCGCCCCCAGCCGAGAAGGACTAGCCGGAAAAGGACTAAGCGGTGGCCGCGCGCCTTGCTGCCCCACGGCGCCGCACCAGCGCATCCACCGCGGCCATCACGATCATCGAGGCGCCGACCAGCGGGAAGATCGCCCCGCCGATGGCCAGCAGCGCCAGCACGCCGCGCAGCCGGCGCGGATCGGTCGGGGCCGGCGGCACGCCGAGCTTCCCGGCCGGGCGGCGCTTCCACCACATCGCCGCCGCGGACACGCACAGCAGCACGATGCCGGCACAGGCCAGGGCCAGGATCAGCCGGTTGGCGAGGCCGTACTGCTGGCCCATGTGCAAGTTGATGCCCCACTCCAGGCCGCGCCCCAGCGGGCCGTAGTCGGCGTAGCCCATGTCGAGCAGCGTCTCGCCGCGATACTGGTCGAGGTGCACGACGCGCTGTCGGCTCAGGTCGTCCGGGTAGGCAGAGCCGGTATAGACGCCCGTCGGTCCGGCCGGCAGGTTGATCGCATAGCCCGGCGCCAGGCCCTTGGCGTCGAAGATCGCCACCGCGTGGTCGAGGCCGATCGGCGCGACCGCGTCGGCATTGGCCTCGGAGGTCGGGAGTTGCGCCTGCTCCAGCGACCAGGTCGTGGTCTCGCGCTCGGCCAGGCGCTCGTCGGACATCGGCACGTTGACCCGCACGCCGTCCGGATAGCCGTAGTTGTGGCCGTTGGCCAGCTCGTTGACCTTGCTGCCCCACACCGCCGACCAGGGCATGCCGGTCACGGCCAGAAACAGGATGAAGCCGCCGACGAAGAGCCCGGTCACCGCGTGCAGGTCGCGCCAGAACACCCGCTTGCCCGGCCGTCCGCGCACCGACACCACGCCGCCCCGCCGGCCCCGCGGCCACCACAGGTAGATGCCGGTCAGCACCAGCAGGATGGTCCAGCCGCCGACGATCTCGATCAGCATGCTGGCCTCGCTGCCGAACAGGCTGAGGCTGTGCAGCTGGCGGACCCACCACATCACGCTGCCCCGGTAGGGCATCTGGCCGGTCACCTCGCCGTTGTAGGGATCGACGAACACCGCCATGCGGCTGCCGTCAGGGCGGGTCACGTCGACCTCGGCGGCGCTGGACGCATCGGCCGGCGGCACATAGCGGAACGCCTCGCCGTCGACCGCGGCCAGCGCCGCGTCGCGCTGGACGCCGGGAGGCACCGTATCGGACTGACGCGCCTCGACCGTCATCATGTCGGCGTGCCACCAGCGATCGATGTCGTCGTGGAAGAGATAGAGGGCACCGGTGACCGCCAGGGAGATCAGAAACGGGAGGACGATCAGCCCGGCATAGAAGTGCCAGCGCCAGACGGCGCGATAGAGATCCTGCGCTCTGGGACGCATGGCGGGACGGCTTACGGAAGGTTGGCTCATGGGAGTCTCGCTCGAGGAAGTCGGAGGCACGCCTGCCCTCGCCTGGCGTCGTGTCGACGCCGGCGAGCGAAGGCCAGGCGATTCACATCGGGGGGATCACGAGCGAGATCGGGGTGGCGCGCGGGTCGGCGCCTGGGGGAAGACCGCCGGCCCGCCATGGGGCGAGCGGGTCGCCACGACCGGGGCGGTGATGGCGTGGGACGGCACCGGGGCAACGCTCGGCAGCAGCGCCGATAGCACCGGCATCCGCTGGAACAGCGAGCAGTAGCCGCAGGCCTCGTGCCGGTGCGGCGCCGCCTCGTTCGTCATGGCCACCGACGACGCGCCCCGGCTCATCGCCTCGTGATGCCTGCCTTGATGCGCCGCCCCGTGATGGGCCCGCTCCGCGGCGCTGAACTGGCCAATCAGCGGCCCGGCCACCACCAGCCACATCGCCAGCAGCGCGAGGCGCGCGACCGATCGGCGATAGCGGCGAGTGACGAGCGTTAGGATCATGAGCGGGGCCGGCCGGAACGAGGGGCCTCATGATAGCCCAGATGCCCCGGGGCGAGAGCCACCGCGACAGGGTGCCGCGGCGCTTCCGTCGTGACACCTGCGATACCGCTCATCGCCCGCCCTCGCCCCTTCGGCGTCGCCGCAGCCGCGCGGCGAGGCGTGAGAAGAGCCCCATCAGCGCCCAGGCGTAGAGCGCCGCCACCAGGTCATCGAGCACGATGCCGATCCCCCCGGGCATCGCCTCCACCTGGCTCACCGGCGGCGGCTTGGTGGCATCGAACAGACGGAAGACCGCGAAGGTGCCTGCCAGGGTCAGCGGATGGCGAGGCGCGGCCTGGCCGAGCATCGCCACCGGGAAGGCGACGATCTCGTCGAGCACGATGCGCCCGTCGTCCTTGCCACCCAGGGTGTCGGAGGCCAGCTGGCACAGCGGCATCGCCGCCACCAGCAGCGCGGCGGCCAGCCCCAGCCGCCAGCGACGCGAGCGGCCCAGCAGCCACCAGGCCAGCGGCAGCGCCAGCAGCGAGCCGACGGTGCCCGAGGCCCAGGGCGACAGGCCGAGACCGAAGCCGGTGGCCGGCCACATCCATAGCGCTTCCATCGCTCCTCCTCGGTGGCGGCCGCGGAATCAGCCGCGCAGCACGTGGCGCAGGATCTCGACCACCTCGGCCGGGGTGGTCGCCCAGGCCATGGCGGCGGCGTCCACTTCCTTGAGCGGGTGAACGATGTCGTCGCCGTGCAGGGTCACGTAGGGCTTGCCCAGGGCGGCGCAGTAGCCCGCGTCGAAGGCCGCGTTCCACTGCTTGTACTTGTCGCCGAAGCGCACCACCACCAGGTCGCTCCGCTCGATCAGCGTCTTGGTGCGGATGGCGTTGACCTTGGACGACTTGTGGTCGCGCCAGAAGCCCTCGCTCTGCGGGCCGAGATGATCGCCGGCCGCATCGCTGGCGTCATGGTCGGTGACCGGTGCGGTGAAGGCCACGTCCAGGCCCGCGGCCTCGGCGCCGAGACGGATCTCCTCGCGCCAGTCGGTGTGGATCTCGCCGGACAGATAGACGGTGAAGCTCATGGTGTCGGTTCTCCTCATGGGCCGGCTCGCGCCGGTCTTGTCGGTCGGATCGACAATCCTACGTCATCGCGCTTTGTGCACAAGGTTACGGTGAAATGAATACACGGCCATGACTTCGACAAGCCGCGCCTGGCCGCGCATCATGGGGCGCCCACGACGGCAACGAAGGACGCGACAGTCTCCCATGGCGCTCGACACCACCGCGCTCAACCGGCGCATGACCCACTTCGACGACCACGACGATCTGTGGCTGTTCGGCTACGGCTCGCTGATCTGGAAGGCCGACTTCCCCTTCCTCGAGCGCCGGCCGGCGCGCATCCACGGCTGGGTGCGGCGCTTCTGGCAGGGCTCCCACGACCACCGCGGCACGCCCGAGGCCCCGGGGCGCGTGGCGACCCTGATCGCCGAGGAAGGCGCCGCCTGCCTGGGGATGGCCTACCGCATCACGCCGGAGACCCTGCAGCCGCTCGACGTGCGCGAGAAGAACGGCTACCTGCGCGAGCTCACCCCGCTGCACTTCGAGGACGGCACAAGCGCCATGGGGCTGACCTACCTGGCCACCGCCGACAACGCCGCCTTCCTCGGCGAGGCGCCGCTCGACGACATGGCCCGCCAGATCGCCGGGGCCGAGGGCCCGAGCGGCCTCAACCGCGACTACCTGCTGCACCTGGAGGCGGCGCTGGCGGAGCTCGGCGTGACCGAGGAGCACGTCAGCGAGCTGGCCCGCCGGGTGCGGGAGCATCGAAACGACGCGACGGCATTGGGTGTACAATGAAACCCTGATCGCATGGCAGCCGGCGTCCCTCCGGCCACGACGCCCAGGGACGCGAGGCTGCGTGGATTCCACGAGCACGAACACGGGAAGAGTGATGAGCGACAAGATCCAGGTGGCGGCCCCGCTGGTCATCCTGCACGGCGACGAGATGGCCCAGGTGGCCTTCGAGAAGATCATCGATACCTTCGTGACCCGACCGCTGGCCATCGAGCTGGTCGAGATCGACCTGACAGCCGAGAACCGGCTGCTCACCAACGGCCAGGCCGTCCTCGACGCCATCGACGCGCTCAACCGCCACCAGGTCGGGATCAAGAACGCCGGCATGACCGTCAATCGCGAACAGCGCGACGCCCTGCTCGCCCGGCACCCCGAGCTCGACGCCGCCACCCTGCATCCGCTGGCCACCAAGTCGCCCAACGGCGCTATCCGCAAGGGCATCGGCGGCAACATCACCCGCGAGGACATCGAGTTTCGCAACCTCAAGGTCGAGCGCCCGACCTGGGTCGGCCGCGACATCGAGGTCGAGACCATGGAGCACGGCGGCACCAAGGACAGCTACAACGCGCTGTCCTCGGCCACCGGCGTGGTCAAGCTGCTGTTCGTGGGCGAAAGCGGCGACCCCGTCGAGCTGCATCGCCGCGAGGTCAACAAGGGCGACCCCTGGCTGCTGGCCACCAACGACCTGGACGACGTCAGGGCCTGGGCCCACCGCTTTTTCCGGCGCGCCCTCGACGAGAAGCGCGACATCTACCTGGGCCTCAAGGACACCGTGATCGCCGGCTATGACGGCGTGATGCGCGCCGCCATCGAGGACATCTACCGCGAGCACTACCAGGCCGACGCCGAATCGCTGGGGCTCGCCTACCACTACGAGCTGATCGACGCCCAGGCCGCGCGACTGGTCGCCAACCCGCCCGAGCGGGCGCTGTGGGGCGTGCCGGACAACAACACCGGCCGCAAGCTCTACAAGCTGGTCGAGCAGCTCAAGCGCCACGGCATACCCGACCGCAAGGCCCAGGTGTCGATCTCGCGGATGAGCGCCGGCGGCGGCGACCAGTACGGCAGCTTCAACGCCCCCGCCAGCGAGGACGGCATCCTCAAGGTGGTGGTCGACGGCGAGGAGAAGCACGCCCGCCGCGTCAAGCAGGGCGACCCCATCCTGCTGATGTCCAACGACCGCGAAGCGATCAAGGACTGGGTGCTGCAGGTGTTCCGCGACGCCTCGCGCAAGGACAAGGAGGTCTACTTCGGCCTCAAGCGCGAGTACATGGACTACGACGAGGTGTTCAGCGACGTCATCACCGAGGCCCGCCGCGCGCTGGCCCACAACGACACGCCGCCGCCGTCGTTCATGATCATGCGACCCTCCAGCCAGCTGATCAAGATGATCACCGACCCGCCCCGCAACGCCCTCTACCCGGCGCAGAACCTGGACGGCGACATCTTCTCCGACATCTCCGCCGCCCTCGGCGGCAGCCTGGCCACCGCCAGCTCGATCATCGAGAGCAAGAACGGCACCATGCTGTTCGAGGCGCCCCACGGCACCGCTCACGATCTGTACCTGAAGTACCTGGAGAGCGACGGCAAGGAGGCGCACTTCAACTCCTCGGCGCTGATCTACGCCGTGGGCAACGCCCTGGAGACGCTGGCCGAGCGCGAGGACAACGCGGCGCTGGCCGACTACGCGCGGCGCCTCAAGGCGGCGCTGATCGACACCATCGGCGACGGCATCGTCACCGGTGACCTCAAGGGCAAGACCACCGATCCGGCCAACGAGACCGTGGTCGACATGCACGGCTTCCTCGACGCCGTGGAGGCGCGCCTGACCGCGTGATCGCTCCCGCTTCCCTCATGCTGCACTTGTCTGCCCCGGCGGCGTCATGCTGACGCTGCCGGTGTACGTGGCCGCCGCCCTGGCCGAGATCGCCGGCTGCTTCAGCGTCTGGGCCTGGTGGCGTCAGGGCGCCTCGGCGCTGTGGCTGCTGCCGGGGCTGGCCAGCCTGGTGCTGTTCGCCTGGCTGCTCAGCCTCTCCTCGGCCGACCAGGCCGGCCGCGCCTATGCCGCCTACGGCGGCGTCTATATCGTCGCCTCGCTCGCCTGGCTGTGGGCGGTGGAGCACCGCCTGCCCGACCGCTGGGACCTGCTCGGCGCCGCGCTGTGCCTGGCCGGCGCCGGCATCATCCTGCTGGCCCCGCGGGGCGGCTGAGCCGATCCGTCACATTCGGCATCCTCGGCGCGACAACCGCCGATGATTGACCTAGGTTCCATCGGTTCACGCCATCTCCCCCGGTGAGCGCCACTCGGCCCGGGGCCGGGCCTGCCTTGGCCAACCGGGAAACGGTTCCGGCCGGTTGTCGATCGGGACATCTGCCGCTGCCTCGGCTGCGAGGCCACCTCGCCGCTGAGCCATAACGACGATCCGCGCCGGCACCTCCGCCATTCCTGAAGGCCCCTGCCTGCCGACGTCCTCACCGCATATTCCACCCTGGAAACGGCGACAGATCAGCACACCCGCCTGGTTTCAAGAGAAACCAAGGTCGTACCCCCTATCGTTTTGCGTCGATGGTAGAATTCGCGCGCCTGCCCGGGCGACACCCGGGCAGGGCGTCGACAGGCCATCGCCCTCGCGTGTCCCGAGCCCCGCGGCAACCCCGCGGCGTGGCCACGTGGTGATACGGCGACCCCGGCGCACGACACGTTCATGCACCCCGTGATTCCACAAGAGACACCCATGATCGCTACCCTCAACTCCCTGGGCCGCCCGCTGCTGCGGCTGGGGCTGATCCCCCAGATCGCGCTGGGCATCGTCGCCGGCCTGCTGCTCGCCACCCTCGCCCCCGATACCGCCCAGTCGGCCGCCCTGCTCGGCCAGGTCTTCGTCTCCGCGCTGAAGGCCGTGGCGCCGGTGCTGGTCTTCGTGCTGGTGGCCGCGGCGATCGCCAACCATCGCCAGGGCCAGCCCACCCACATCCGCTCCGTGCTGGTGCTCTACCTCATCGGCACCCTGGTGGCGGCGCTGGTCGCCGTGGCGGCGAGCTTCGCCTTCCCCACCAGCCTGGCGCTGAACGCCCCGGCGGCCAGCGGCACGCCGCCCGGCAGCGTCACCGAGATCCTGCGCAACCTGCTGCTCAACGCCGTGGCCAACCCGGTCGAGGCACTGATGGAGGCCAACTTCATCGCCATCCTGGCCTGGGCCGTGGGCCTCGGGCTGCTGCTGCGCCGCGCCGCGGACACCACCCGCACCGCGCTCAAGGACCTGTCCGATGCCGTGTCGGGCATCGTCCAGATGGTGATCCGCTTCGCCCCGCTGGGCATCTTCGGCCTGGTCGCCAACACCCTGGCCGAATCCGGCCTCGACGCCCTGCTCGACTACGGCCGCCTGCTGCTGGTGATCGTCGGCTGCATGGTGTTCGTGGCGCTGGTCACCAATCCGCTGATCGTGTTCCTGAAGACCGGCCGCAATCCCTATCCGCTGGTGTTCACCTGCCTGCGCGGCAGCGCCATCACCGCCTTCTTCACCCGCAGCTCGGCGGCCAACATTCCGGTCAACTTGGAGCTGTGCAAGCGTTTGAAGCTGCACGCCGATACCTATTCGATCTCGATCCCGCTGGGCGCGACGATCAACATGTGCGGCGCCGCCATCACCATCACCGTGATCACCCTGGCCGCTGCCCATACCCTCGGTATCCAGGTCGATTTCGTCACCGCGCTGCTGCTGTGCATCGTCTCGGCGCTGGCCGCCTGCGGCGTGTCAGGCGTGGCCGGCGGCTCGCTGCTGCTTATTCCCATGGCCGCCAGCCTGTTCGGCATCTCCGCCGACGTGGCCATGCAGGTGGTGGCGATCGGCTTCGTGATCAGCGTGGTGCAGGACTCCACCGAGACGGCGCTGAACTCCTCCACCGATGTGCTGTTCACCGCCGCGGCCTGCCGCGCCGACGGCAACACCGACGAGGCCTGAGCCTCGCCTGCCCGGCCGCTGCGGCGGCCGGGTACCTTTTCGCTTTATCCTCCTCCCGCCTTCGCTTCTTCCCTTCCTCCTCGCCACTGCCCGCGGCGTCTCCCGCCCCTTCTCCTTCATCGTGCGCCTTGCGGCATTCCCGGTCGCTTCCTACCCCGGCCCGGTATAGCGGCGCCGGCCGGACGGCCTCCCTTGACAGTCGGTTGTTCTTTTTATAGAACGTTCCTTATATCGAACAATTCGTGGACACCCCCTCGTACCGGAAGCTTCCATGGACCATCTCGCCCTCAGCACCCTGGGCCAGCACCTTCAGCGCCTGCGCCAGGAGCGCGGGCTGTCGCTGTCGCAGCTGGCCGCCGCCGCCGGCATCGCCAAGTCGAACCTGTCGCGCCTCGAGCAGGGCAACGGGAACCCCACGCTGGACACCATCTGGCGGCTGGCGGTGCAGCTGAACATGCCCTTCGGCACCCTGGTGGCGCCGATCACCGTGCCCCTCGGCGAAGACGGCGTGCAGGTGAGGCTGATCGACCAGGGCCAGGAAGGCCGCCAGGTCGACGCCTACTGGATGCGCTGCGCCCCCCATACCGATCGCCATGCCGAGGGGCACACCCCCGGCGCCACGGAATCGCTCACCGTGCTCAGCGGCGAGCTCGAGGCCGGCCCCGAGGACGACCTGCGCACGCTGCACGCCGGCGACAGCCTCGCGTTCGGCGCCGACCGCCCCCACCGCTATCGCACCGGCGAGCAGTGGGCGACGCTGATCCTGACCATCGTCTACGCCGAGAGGGAGGCATCATGATCGACCAGGCGACCTCGGCGCCTTCCCGCGCCTGGCTGTCCGGCGTGCGCGAGGCCTTCCCGCTGCTCGGCGGTTACGTGCCGGTGGCGATCTCCTTCGGGCTGATCGCCGTTCAGGCCGGCTTGACGGCCTGGGAGGCGACGCTGATCTCGACGCTGATCTACGCCGGCGCCTCGCAGTTCCTGCTCATCGGCATGATCGCCGGCGGCGCGCCGCTGTGGCTGGCGGTGGCCATGACGCTGCTGCTCAACGTGCGCCATGCGGTCTACGGCCCCAACCTGGCGCCGTGGCTGGACCGCAGCCGCTGGTGGCTCGTGCTGATGCACGGCCTGACCGACCAGGTCTTCGCCCTGGCCCATCACCGCTTGCCGCAGCTGCCGGAAGCGCAGCGCCTCGGCTGGTTCACCGGTGCCGCGCTGCTGGCCTGGACCAGCTGGATCCTCGGCACCCTGCTCGGCGCCCTGGCCGGCGACTGGCTGATGGCGCGCTGGCCGCTGCTGGGCGAGATACTGCCCTTCGCTCTGCCGGCGCTGTTCCTGGTGCTGGTGGCGCCGCGTTGCACCTCGAAGCGCTGGAGCCTGGCGCTGATGATCAGCATCGGCGTGGCGATGCTCTGCAGCCTGGTCGGCTATACCAACATCGGCATCCCCATCGCCGCCGCCTGCGGCGCCCTGTGCTTCACCCTGGTCCGCTTCACGCCGGAGGCGCCCCATGAGTAACGACCTCTGGCTGGCCCTGCTGGCCACGGCCCTCGGCACCCTGCTGATTCGTCTGCTGCCGCTGCTGTGGATGCAGCGCCGTCTCCGTCGCCTCGACGGCGCGGACGGCATCGAGGCCATGCCCCGCTGGCTCTCCCTGCTCGGCCCGATGATGGTCGCCGCGGTGCTCGGCGTGTCGCTGGTGCCTGATCGCCTCGACGCCATCGGCTGGCTGGCCACCGGGATCGGCGTGCTGGCGACCCTGGTCGTGTGGTATCGGCGGCGCTCGCTGGGCTGGCCGGTGGTCGCCGGCGTCACCGCCTTCGGCCTGGTGGAGGTCCTGGCCGCCCTCCCCTGACGCTCCGGCGCAGCGTGGAAAGACGGCGCCTTGACCGTCACGACGGCGAGGCGGCAGTCTGCGCGAGCATGATGCCGCTCTCATCGGCCTCGACCATCGACATGACAGGGAATGTGGTATGTCCAGTGATCGCCTGCAGGACCTGCTCCAGCGCGTGACTCGGCGCGACCGACAGGCCTTCGCCGAACTCTATGACGCCACCTCGGCGAAACTCTATGGCACGGTGCTGCGTATCCTGAAGGAACGGGGACGCACCGACGACGTCGTGCAGGAGGTCTACGTCACCATCTGGCAGAAGGCCGGGCAGTTCGACGACGGCCGGGCCTCGGCAATCGCCTGGATGGCGAGCATCGCCCGACACGCCGCCATCGACGAGCTGCGCCGACGGCCCCGGGCGCCCCATGAGTCGGACGACGTCCTCGACCAGACGCCCTCCGATGCCCCCGGCGCCCGGGAGCACGCCGAGCGCGACGAGAACGCGCGCCGCCTGCATGCCTGCCTGGCCGAGCTGGAGGGCAACCGCCGGGACATGGTGCGCCTGGCCTATCTGGATGGCTGGTCCCGGGCCGACCTGGCCGCCCACTTCGAGCAGCCGGTGAACACCGTCAAGACCTGGCTCCATCGAGCCCTCAAGCAACTCAAGGGGTGTCTGGCGTCATGACAGACCACGACGACATCGACATGCTGGCCGCCGAGTTCGTGCTCGGCACCCTGGGCGCCGACGAGCGCGCCGAGATCCAGCGCCGCCGACGGGCAGACCCCGAGCTGGACGGCCGCATCCTCGAGTGGGAGAGGCGCCTCGCGCCCCTCGGCGATGACATCGCCGCGGTGGCACCGGGGCCGGACCTGCTGGCGAGGATCGAGCGGCGCATCGAGGCGCTGGACGCCACGCCGGTCACCGGCGAGCGCGAGGGCAAGGTCTCCCAGCTCGACGCCATGCGGCGCCGGCTGCGCTTCTGGCGCTGGAGCACCGGGCTCGCCTCCGCCGCGGCGCTGGTACTGGCCGCGGTGCTGATCGTCCCCGTCGAGCCGGGGCCGAGCGAGTCGCCGTTCGTGGCCGTGTTCCAGCAGGACGACCAGCAGCCCGCCTTCATGCTCTCCGTGGACCTCGACAGCCGTCGCCTGAACGTGCGGCCGGTCACCGCCGAGCCGCTGCCGGATCGCGCCTATCAGCTGTGGATCAAGGATGCCTCGCTGGGGCCGAATCCGCGCTCGGTGGGGGTGCTCAACGACGACCTGAGCCTGCCGGCCGACGCCCTGAGCGACTTCGATCCCGAGCTGCTCAAGCGCGCCACCTTCGGCATCAGCATCGAGCCGCCCGGCGGCTCGCCCACCGGCCAGCCGAGCGGCCCGGCGATCCACGGCTACCTCTATCCCACCGGTCAGGACGCCTCGGCCCAGCGGCTGTGATTTTTTTCGCGCCGAGGTGAAACCATCGTCGCTCGTCTCTCGTAACTGCGGGCACGCCCATCCCAAACCCTTTGCTTCGATGGGGCGTGCTCGGAACTCAAGGAGAGAATGATGATGACCAAGTTTATGGCAAGCGCATTCGTATCCGCCGCTCTGCTCACCGGCGCTTCCCTGGCTCAGGCGGAAATGCACGGCGACATGCATCCGGAAGTCTGGGCCGATGACCAGTCCGTCGCGGGCGGCACGGTCACCGCGGAAAAGGTCATGGCGGGCAGCAACGGCTGGCTGGTGGTGCACCGCACCGATGACAGCATGAAACCCGGCCCGGTGGTCGGCCATGCCCCGCTCAAGGAAGGCGAGAACATGGACGTCACCGCGATCCTCACCGAAGACGTCAGCGCCGGCGACCAGCTGATGCTGATGGTGCACAGCGAGGAAGGCGGCATGGAGACCGGGATCTTCGAGTACACCCTCGGCGCCTCGGAAGACGGCCCGATCAAGATCGACGGCAACCTGGTGATGAGCACCATCACCGCGCAGTAAGCCGCCCGGCAGACCGCCAGAACGACAAAGGGGCCCCCAGGGGCCCCTTTGTCGTGCGTATGATCGAGGCGCCCGCCCCGTCACGCCCCGCCGGCCTCGCGCCCGCGCCACAGGCCGGAAAGCGAGACCGCCAGGATCGACATCAGCACCAGCGCCAGCGACGGCACCAGCACCGCCCAGGGCGCGCGCTCCAGGTAGGGCATGCTGTCGGCGAGCAGAAGCCCCCATTCCGGGGCCGGCGGCCGCGGGCCGAGCCCGAGGAAACCGAGGGCGGCCAGCGCCAGCGCGGTGCCCGGCAGGCGCAGCATGGCGTGGCGGAACACCGGCCCGACCAGCGCGGGCAGCACGTAGCGCGACAGCAGCCGCCAGCGCCCCACGCCGAGCACCGGGGTGATGCGCACGTGCGGCTGGGCCAGGGTCTCGCTGACCAGCGCCGAGGTGTGCGCCGCCAGCGGCGCCCAGCTCACCGCCGTCACCGCGATCACCGCGCCGGCGGCGCTCGGCCCCATCAGGCCGGCCACGATCAGCCCGGCAATCACCGGCGGCGTGGCGTTGGTGACCTCGATGGGCCCGGCCGCCAGCCGCGGCATCAGCCCGATCGCGAGCCCCAGCACGAAGGTGACCAGCACCGTGGCCAGCGCCATGCCCATGGTGGAGAGCGCGCCGTGGCTGACCCGCGCGAGGATGTCGCGGCCGATGCCGTCGGCGCCCAGCGGCAGCCCCGCCCCCGGCGGCTGCAGGCGCAGGTAGGCCGAGGTCATCGGATCGCGGGCGAGCCCCGCCAGCACGATCGTCAGCAGCAGCGCCGCCGCCACCGACGGCACGATCCAGCGCCGGCCGCCGCCGTGGGCCACCGGGGCCGCCACCGGCACCGCGCCGGCCCGCATCGCCCGGCCCAGCAGCAGCGAGCGGCCGAGGTTGGCCAGCCCGCCCAGCGCCACGGCAATGGCCAGCAGGATCAGGATGCCGGTCTGCAGCGCCGGCAGGTCCTGGGCGGAGGCCGCGCCGAGCGTGGCCCGGCCGAGGCCGGGAATCGAGAACACCTGCTCGACGGCGATCGCCCCGCCGGTCAGGCCCACCACCACCAGCCCCACCTGGGGCATCAGGCTCGGCAGGGTGCGCTTCAGCGCGGCCAGCGCCAGGCACCGCCGCGAGAAGCCCGCCATGTGCCAGGTCGCGACCCAGCGCTCGGCGAAGGCCGAGGTCAGGCCGTCGCTGAACAGCCGCCCCAGCAGGCCGCCGGCCGGCAGCCCCAGCGACAGCGCCGGCAGCACCAGGTGGCGCCACTCGCCCCAGCCATAGGGCGGCAGCCAGCGCAGCCAGGCGGCGAACACCACCAGCAGCAGCGCCGCGAGCAAAAACTCCGGCAGCGCCGTGACGGCCGCGGCCATCGCGCCCGAGCTCGGCGCCGGACGACCGTCGAGGCCGCGCCGCAGGGCCGGCAGGCAGACCAGCAGCGCGGTGGAAAGCGCGACGACCAGCGCCGCCGCCATCAGCGCAAGCGACACCCCGGCCGCCTGCAGCAGGCCCGGCAGCACCGGGGTACCGGAGATCCAGGAGGTGCCGGCATCGCCGTGCAGCAGGCCGCCGACCCAGTGGCCGAGCGTCTCGAGCGGCCCCATGGCCAGGCCCAGCTGCTCGCGGATGGCATCGAGTGCCTCCGGGGTCGGGTTCTGGTCGCCGGCCCGGGCGCGCAGGATGCTGAGCGCCGGGTCGCGCCCCGAGAGCCACGGCAGCAGGCCCACCAGCACCACCACGCCGCCGAGGGTGAGCAGCCGCGACAGGGTCGGCAGCAGCGCGCCCCACGCGATCGACGGGCCGCGCAACGAGGGTCGCTCCGACGGGCTCGCGCCCTTACTCGGCGCCATCGTCGATGAACCGGGTGTGCTCGTTGATCAGCTCGCGCTCGCGCGGGTCGCGCACGGCGCCGGCGACGCGGGTGGCCTCGCCCTGGATGACCCGCTCGTGGAGCATCGGCACCGCGGCATCGGTGGCGAGGATCGCCGCCTCGGCGTCGATGATCGCCTGGCGGCGCTGCGGCCCCGGCTCCAGGTCGGCGGCCTTCTCCAGCGCCGCCTCGACCTCGGCATCGCACAGCTGGGCGATATTGAAGGAGCCCTCGCAGGCGAAGTCGCTGACCATGTAGGCCACCGGGTCGCCGGAGTCGAGCATGGTCGCCCGGGACAGGATGAAGGCGTCGAACTCGCCGGCCAGCATGTCCGCCTCGATGTGCGCGTACTGGCGCACCTCCTGCTGGACGTCGAAGCCCGCGGCCTCGAGCTGCTGCTCCAGCAGCACCGCGACCTCGGGCAGCTCGGCGCGGTCGGTGAAGGTGCCCAGGGTGATGGCGACGCCCTCCGGGTCCGCGGCCTCGGGCCGCCCCTGCACCGGCGTGCGCAGCCCGTCGGCCCACTGCAGCGCCGGGCCCAGCAGGCCGTTGGCGATGTCGGCGCGATTCTCGTAGACGGTGCGCACGATGGCCTCGCGGTCGAGCGCCTCGCGCGCCGCCGCCCGCAGCGCCGGGTCCGCCAGCGGCCCGGACTCGGTGTTGAGATAGAGGGTGTTGGTGCGCGGCATCGGCACCTCGTGGATCAGCTCGGGGTCGATCAGCGCGACCTGGGACACCGGCACCGCCTCGACCACGTCGGCCTCGCCGGTGCGCAGCGCCGCGCCGCGGGCCGTGCCGTCCGGCACGTAGTCGGCATCGATGCCGGCGAGCTCGGCGCGCTCGCCCCAGTAGCCCTCGAAGCGGTCGAGGCGCGCGCTCTGGGTGCCGTTGATCTCCTCGAGCACGAAGGGCCCGGTGCCGGCCTCGGTCGGATTGACGGTGCCGTCATCGCGGTAGGCCCGCTCGGCGAGGATCGCCAGCTGCGGGCTGGACAGGCGATTGGGCACCAGCGGATCGGCCTCGGCGGTGCGCACGATCACCGCCCCGTCGCCGTCGGCCTCGATCGTCATGTCCACGCCGTCGAGGATGCGCGGCTTGGGCGCGGCGTTCGTGGCGGCAGTCAGCGAGGCCACCACGCGCTCGGCGGTCAGCGGCGTGCCGTCGTGGAAGGCCACGTCGTCGCGGATCGCGAAGCGCCAGCGGTACGGGTCGAGCCGCTCCCACTCGGTGGCCAGGAAGGGCTCGGGGCTGCCGTCGTCATCGAGGCGGATCAGCGTCTCGGCGGTGCTCCAGCGCGACAGCTTGAAGGCATCGTCGGTCAGCGGGTTCAGCCCGGAGCGCGGCGGCTGCAGCATGGCGACCCTGAGGCGCCGCTCGCCGGCATCGGCGGTCTCGGTGGCGCTCTCGCCGACGGTCTCGCCGGCATTCTCGGTGGAGGCCGACTCCTCCTGCTGGCAGCCGGCCAGCAGGGCCAGCGAGAGCAGCGTGAACGGAAGCGGCAAGGCATGACGAAGGGACAAGGGGCGAAGGCTCAAGGGGCTAGCTCCTGGGAACGATGGGCCGGCGTGGCGGCGGAAAGGGAACCGGGGGTAAGAGACGTCGGAGGAAGATCCTGGCCCGGCAGCATGGCCGCGGCCCGGATCAGCGCCGCCGTGCGCTCGTGCGCCGGCGCGCGGAACAGCGCCTCGGTGGGGCGGTCCTCGATGATCGCGCCGTCGTCCAGCACCAGGGTGCGCTGGCACAGCCGGCAGACCACCGAGAGGTCATGGGAGATCAGCAGCAGGCCGATGCCGGCCTCGTGGTGCAGCGTCTTCAGCACCCGGGTCACCTGGGCCTGGAGCGGCAGGTCGAGGCCGCTGAGCGGCTCGTCGGCCAGCAGCAGCCGCGGGCGCACGGCCATGGCCCGGGCGATGGCCACCCGCTGGGCCTGGCCACCGGAGAGCTCGGCCGGGCGGCGCATCAGATAGCCGCCGTCCAGGCCGACCTGCTCCAGCGCCTCGCCCACCCGCGGCTCGTGCGGGCCCTCGATGCCCAGCCGCACCAGCGGCTCGCGGATCAGCTCGCCGACGCGCATGCGCGGGTCCAGCGAGGCCGCCGGATCCTGGGGGATGACCTGCACCACGCGGCGATACCAGCGCAGCGCGCGCGCCGAGCCCGGCGCGATTCGCCGCCCCCGGCAGACGATCTCGCCGCCGTCGGCCCGGGTCAGGCCGAGCATCAGGTTCAAGAGCGTCGACTTGCCGGCGCCGGATACCCCGGCCAGGCCGATCAGCTCGCCGGGGTACAGGCGAAAGTCGATGTCGCGCAGGGTGTAGCGCCAGTCGCGGCCGCCCCACCAGCGCCGCGGCCCGGGCATGCGCTTGCCGACCCCGGAGACCCGCAGCAGCGAGCCGTCGTCGTTGAGTTCGGGCATCGTCATGGGCCTACCCTGCCGCCCGAAGACGCGGCGGCTCGGCCGGCGCCTGGAGGCGTTCGCGGTGGCCCAGCGCCGCGACCAGCTCGCGGGAGAAGCGGTGACGCGGCGCGGCGATGATGTCGGCCAGCCGACCGCTCTCCACCAGCCGGCCCTGATCGATGATCAGCGCGCGCTCGCACAGCCGCGAGGCGGCGGCCATGTCGTGGGAGATGAACAGCAGCGCGGGCGTGTCGGCGGTGCCGGTGGTCTCGCGCAGCAGCGCCAGCACCTCGGCCTGGGTCAGCACGTCGAGCGCCGTGGTGGGCTCGTCGGCGACGATCAGCGACGGCCGGCAGGCCAGCGCCAGCGCCAGGCAGGCCCGCTGACGCTGGCCGCCGGAGAGCTCCGCCGGCGAACGCCGCATGACCCGCTCGGGCTCGGCGAGGTTCATCCGCCCCAGCAGCGCGACGGCCGCCTGCTGCGCCTCGCGGCGGGAGAGCCCCTGGAAGCGCCGGAAGGGCTCGCGCAGCTGGACGCCCACGCTGACCAGCGGGTTGAGCGCGGCCTGGGTGTTCTGGAACACCATGCCGGCGCGGGCCTGCGCCGGCCGCCGGGTCGCGCGCACCCCGCCGACCTCGAGGCCGTTGAGGCGGATGGCGCCGTCGATGCGGGCCGCGGGCGGCGTCAGGCCGAGGATCGCCCCGGCGGTAAGCGACTTGCCGGAGCCCGACGGGCCGATCAGGCAGACCCGCTCGCCCGGCTGGACGGCGAACGAGAGGCCGTCCACCACCGGCCGCTGGCCGAGCCGGATGCGCAGGTCATCCACCCCGAGAACGGGGGCGTATGCCGGTGATGTCACGTCATGCTCCTGTCTCGCCGCTCGCGAAGGGCGGAAGGTTATAACATAACGTGTTGCAGAAACACCATCCGCGGGCTCGCATGACGCACACCTTCATCGCGGTGTCGCCACGCCGGCCCGGGTCGGCGCGAGCAACGGTCTAACCGCCGAGATGATCGATACGCCCTTACGTCAGCGCGCCCCGGTCAGGCAGCGTGCGACAGCACGCGATGATCTGTTCGCGCAGCCAGCGATGTGCCGGGTCCTTCTGATAGCGGCGATGCCAGCTGAGATGGAAGGGAAAGGCGTCGAAGGCCACCGGGGGCGCCACCGGCGTCACGCCGAACTGGCGCCGGAAGTGCTGGCAGAGCCCCGTGGGCAGGCTGGCGATCAGCGAGGAACGCTCAAGCAGCGGAGGCACCGCCATGAAGTAGGTCACGGCCAACGCCACCTCTCGCTTCAAGCCCTGGCCCTCGAGCTGCTTGAAGATGCCGCTTTTCAGGCGCGCATGGGGCTGCACCAGGACATGGGCATAGCGCTCGAAATCGTCCCTTGTCATCTGCCCATTGCCTTCCAGCCGCTCCAGCAGCGGGTGCCCGTTGCCGACCAGACACTCGATCCCCTCGCGGATGACCTCGCGCACGACCAGATTATCGGGAGGATCGACCTGGCGCCCGAACGCCAGATCGGTCGTGCCGCTCATGACGCCGGCCTCGCTCATGTCCTGTGACAGGCGACGCACCTGCAGGGTGATGCCCGGCGCCTGCTCGCGCAGGACCCCGGCCAGCGCGGGCAGTATCAGCACTTCGAAATAGTCGTTGGCCGCGATCTCGAAATGGCGCTGCTCGGTGGCCGGTGAAAAGTCCCGCTCGCTGGTAATCAGGCCATCCAGATCGGTCAACGCTGCCTCGATGACGGGAAAGAGGTGGTCGGCCTTCTCGGTCGGACGCATGCGCTGGCGGTCGCGGATGAACAACGGGTCGTTGAACAGCTCGCGCAGGCGGCTCAAGGCAGCGCTCACCGACGGCTGGCTGAGATGCAGGCGTTCTCCCGCGCGGGTGACGTTCTGCTCCAGGTACAACGCATGGAAGGTCCGCAGCAGGTTGAGGTCGTAGTTGAGTTTCATCCGGGGCACTCACGGCAGCGTCTGAGGTGGCGGCGACCCACCAGCTATTTGCCTCAATAATAGTGCGTATACGCACTATCGATTATGGCGATGGTCGAGCAGAGGTTACCGTGACACCAGACGTAAACGCAGCACTCGACTCACAGGAGCCCATCATGACAGGGGGACAGATGACAGACACTGCCAGCGAAAAGATCGTACTGATTACCGGTGCCTCCAGCGGCATTGGCGAGGCCACCGCGCGCACGCTGGTAGAGGCCGGCCACAAGGTGGTCGTCACGGCGCGCCGCGAGGAGCGTCTTGCCGCCCTGGCGGAGGAGCTGGGTCACGACAAGGTACTGGCCATTGCCGCCGATGCCACCGACTACGATCAGATGGCGGACGTCGTGGCGCGTGCGGTAGCCCACTACGGCCACCTGGACGTTGCCTTCGCCAACGCCGGCACCGGCATCAGCCAGCCGGGTACGGAACAGGGCGACCCGGAGGAGTGGAAGCACGTCATCGATATCAACATCAACGCGCTGCTGTGGACCGCTCACGCCACCCTGCCCCACCTGAGAGCGCGCCAGGGGCATTTCATCCTCACCAGCTCGGTGGCGGGGCGCGACACCCATGCGGGGTCGATCTACAGCTCAAGCAAGTGGTTCGCCTACGGCTTTGGCCAGAACCTGGCGCTGGAAATGGCCGAGTGGCAGGGCCGCTGCACTACCATCACCCCGGGCATGGTCAACACGCCCTTCTTCGACCAGCCCAAGCCGGACAAGCTGCACCCGCAGGACGTTGCCGACGCCGTGCTGTACGCCATCAGTGCCGCGCCGCGAGCCAATATCCGCGAAGTGCACCTGATGCCGACGCGCTAGACGAAGCCTGCGCGTCACCCCCATCATCGAGCTTGCGGATGATTCCGCACGAGACAGGAGAGCCCCATGAGCAAGGTACTGGTTGTTGTCACCTCCCACGATACCCTGGGAGATACTGGCAAGAAGACAGGCTTCTGGCTGGAAGAGCTGGCAGCGCCCTACTACGTGCTGAAGGACGCCGGTGTCGAGGTCACCCTGGCGTCTCCCCAGGGCGGAAAGCCTCCGCTAGACCCGGCCAGTGAAGGCGAAGACTTCCAGACAGACGCCACTCGCCGCTTCGACCAGGACGAGCACGCCCAGCGTGACCTGGCCAACACCGCGGTGCTGTCCGAGATGAAGGTCGAGGATTTCGATGCCATCTTCTACCCCGGCGGCCATGGTCCGCTGTGGGACCTGACCCATGATGCGGACTCCATTCGCCTCATCGAGCAGTTCCACGCCGCCGGCAAGCCCGTCAGTGCGGTCTGCCACGCGCCTGCGGTGCTGCTGAAGGCGAAGAAGGCGGATGGCACGCCCTTCGTCGACGGCGTGCGCGTCACCGGCTTCACCAATGGCGAGGAAGACGCCGTCGGCCTCACCGAGATCGTGCCGTTCCTGGTGGAAGACAGCCTGCAGCAGCAGGGTGGCCTGTACGAGAAGAAGGCCGACTTCACCGCCTTCGCGATTCAGGATGGGCTGGTCATCACCGGCCAGAACCCGATGTCCTCCGAGGGCGTCGCCGAGCTGTTGCTCGACAGCCTGAAGGCATAAGGCCCGCTCGCTGAAGATTCGAAGGCCCCCACGATATCGCTGGGTCGATATCGTGGGGACCGGGCCACCCTCCGCATCACTCGTCACCGGCTTCGCGCCGGTGACCCTCTTCATCGATGCCTGGCTGGGCCTGCGGGGCACGGCCCGGCGCCACCCCTCACATCTCTGGTCGTTCGAGACCGCCCCCTTGCACGCTGGGGGCACAAGCGTGACTCCGAAATTCGCGGATAAAGGTGGTGTAACAACAGGGCTTGAACCTGCGACCGAGGGATTATGAGTTAGCCCCAAGGCATGCCAATGTTTGCCAAAGCCAACAATATCAATGCATTGCAAAGCCGCTCACACGCCTATGCCGGCTTTCAGGTGTCTATGGCGTCGACATCATGTAGACACTATGCCAGCGGATTTTGAAGGCGAAGTGAAGCATGCCAAAACATGCTTTTATGTGGAAAAATCAGAGGGTTGGGAGCGCCGTACCTACCAATACTCGTTTACTCTGACCATCTCGGCTGACGCTTTTCTTTCCCTCTAAAGATCAAGAGACACATCACCATGAATCAACGCTAAAAAGATGCTTCAACATTTTAACTGCGGAAACGGGAGATAGCCCGTGATAAAATATCCTTGCTAGAATTCCATCAGACAAAGGGCCTACCCCTCCTTCTTCCCCCTCAATAAACACCATTTTTTTATTAATAGTAAAAGACATACAACCTCCTGTCTCTTTTTTGATTTTTTCAGCCTCCTTTCTAGTTGACCACCTGGCCTTCAAGCCCATTGAATTGCACAACTCAATAAACGCATCAAGATCAAGGCCAAACCTAACCACAACCCGCCCAAACAAAACATCAAACTTTGCTTCTTTATCTATATGCCTTGATAGAACTGGGAGCGCTAAAGGGATCCCCATGCAATCGATGAAATTTACCTTTGGGAAATCAGCATTGCCAGCACACTCTTCAAACCAGTAGTTGAAAATAACATCTGAAGCAAAACGAAAATTATTGCGATAAGCAGCAACAAAAAGACAGCTCTCTATAACATCAAGAGCCCACCCCCTTTCTTTAGATCTCTCTATTATATCATCTAGCTTTTCATCCCAAGAATCCATCTCCGCATCAGACTCTGATATTCTCACCTGATATTTGGAGTCAGGATCATAACTATCACCAGATTCCATAATCTCTTGGAAGTGCTTCATTCTTCCTTTTTGCCGCATCACCCTCTCAAACTGCTTATATACTTTCTTACCTTCACGTTCCTTGAAAAAGCTCAATGCTTTAGCACACCTTGTTTTCTCGTAGAAAGATGAAAAATCAAGTATCCTTTTATTTACTTCGCCTTCTTTAACCTCAACTATTGTATAGCCGCGATCTGGGTCAAATGCAACGACATCCCCCACTTGGACGAAAGAGGTCAAATCAGAGAGCAACGCAATTGAATAAAAATCTTCTGAAGTCAAACTATCCACTGCTGCCTTCATTGACTCAACGCTCGAATGCTTTAACGATGGCTGTCTTTGTTCTTTATACAATCTTCTTGCAATATATAGCTGGTAGCTAAAAATCTGCCACACTGCTACATCCATAATGCCTCTCAAAAGGAGCTCTCTCTCGAAACTAACATCCTCTTCCAGAAAAGCTTTTAACACCTTTTCTTGGGCTTCATAAAACCCTTTGTTAGCGGACGAAAAAAACCTTTTACGATAAGAGACATCTTGCATTGCATCCGCATCGCACCCTAACTCTTCTACCACTTCCCTAGCACCATCAGAAACAAGCTCAAAAAGCTTTCTGCACTCGCTCTCCATATCTGCCGGAAAAGCTTTAATAACTACTCCTTTAACAGAACTTTTTTCTCCTCTTTTTTCGGTTCCATCGCCCATGACACCTGTTCTCCATCATAGAAAATAATATTTTTGCTCAAGGCCGACCTCCTATCCTTGGAGCCTTCCGCCCTGGTACCACCTTGCCGCTGCCTTTCCGGCTAGTCGGTATCCGTCCCTGTCTGCTTGAGCGTCTTCCGCCTCTGCTCGATTTCCGAACTGACCTTTTCTGAATTATCACCCACTAATTCCACCACTATTTTTACGCACCTCAAAAATTACATACTTCATCTTTCACTCTCAAATCTATTAATTGTCGCAATAAGGTCATTCTTTCCAGATTTTTTGATTTTTATTCTCACCTTGTCGCTATCTGAGATCTCAAAATCCAAGAAATAGCTTTTAGCCACTAATATATCAAAAAGCTCTATTGCCTCGTTTTTTGAAATTTCCAGACTCACCCACTCAACACCTTCTTCTGAGTCAACAGACTCAGACATATAATAGGGATGAGTCCGCTTAAAACCCTTGCTACGCATAGATGAGCCCGGCACTCTTGATACAACATTATCAAGATAAGTAACCCTTTGCTCAATAGATTGCAACTTATCAATTATCAGCTCTACAGCGCTTTTTTCAGCTCCATTGAAATCTCCATCCTGAAAAGAACTCAATATGTTATTCTCTATGATATTAGATTGCGCAGCAATATAAACAGGATTACCGTTCTTTTCATTTAAAAGCTTATCATTAGAAAGCATTGCCACTAAACTACTCTTAAGCTCTTCCACACCCATCATGTCATTTTGATACTTAATTGTTCTTTGATCCTGAGTATCAAAAGGAAGATTTGTAGAGTCTTCAGCAAGCAAAATAATTGGTTTTGCTGTTGCATGTCGAATGCCGAGTTCATACATCACATTCGCATTCAGCGTTGTGAGATTAACAATCACAAGATCATCTTCAATCAAGTGCCTGATAACTCTTTGGGTTATTGAACCAAGATCGCTTTCCTCGTGTGAGGATGTAACCTCATCGTACCCATGAGCCAAGAGAACTGGTCTAATCACCGTAGCAATCAAGCCATCTGTAGCCCTTCTTATATCGGACCTATCTGCGCCGATTGGCGTCACAACGAAAGCTTTCTTGCTTTCTTTTTTAACTTCGCTTTTTTTCGCATTTCCGCTAGACTTATTCATCTTCAACCCCTACCAACAACATCTACAGATCCGTCTTTATGATTCAGCTCCAACCTTTCCAGTCTCAGGCCAGAGGTTTTGCATGCCTCATTAATTATCCTATCTCTTTTCTTTCTATCCACTCTATTATGACTGGAGTCGTCCAGTTCAAGCGCGCAAAAAACCTTAAAAGCCCCCTTATCACAAAGAACATAGTCAAAGTGCCATTGTGACAACTGGCGAAACAGCGACAGGTACTCTTTGCTTTTCGAGTGGTACTTTTTTGAATTCGGCTGAATAACATCAACCACACGCACCTGACAAAAGATATAGTATTTCTCACCATACCTTTTCTCTATAACTTTATAGACTTCTCTTTCGGTTGGAGTCATCAGGTGGGAGCGTGCAATGTAGGCGTCACCGCGTTCCATCAGTGTCTCAGAGTAGTTTTTATCTTTCCCTCTCCGTCTACGTTTTTTCTGCCTACCGAACAAGACCTGCAGCAGTGCCAGAGCACCCAGAAGTAGTACGCCGTAGATCACATAGGTAACGACCGTTCCGCCGATATCATGCATGGCCTCGTACATGGCCCCCTCCGTGGTTTGTCATCGTTATCCACTTAGATTGTTCCCTGCTCAAGGCCGACCTCCTATCCCTGGAGCCCTCCGCCCTGGTACCACCTTGCCGCTGCCCTTCCGGCTAGTCGGTATCCGTCCCTGTCTGCTTGAGCGTCTTCCGCGCCTGCTCGATCTCCGGGCTGATCTGCCCTGCTTCTTCGATCACCTGTTCATTCATCAGCCACCTCGTGAACGCCGGCCACCAGCAGCAGACCCAACTCAATCCGTTTCACCATCGGCGTAATGTGTGTACTTTTTAGCACTTCCCGTCACCCGATCTGAAGGGTATTTTGCCGCGTTTTTGTCCATCTTCGCCCGGCATGCCGATTCGATATCCACGCCCAGCTTGCCCGCCAGCCGGATCAGGTAGAGCTGCACATCGGCAATTTCGTCGCGCACGGCGGCCAGTTGCTGCTCGTCCAGCTCCCTGGACTGCGCCTCGGTCAGCCACTGGAAGCACTCCTGCAGCTCCGCCGCCTCCACCGTCAGCGCCATGGCCAGGTTCTTGGGCGAGTGGAACTGGTCCCAGTCGCGCTCGGTGGCGAACTGGTCCATGGCGTCATGGAGCTGCTTGAACGGGTCTGACATGGGGTACTCGCCTGGTTCTGCGATATCGGATATCCGTGAGCATGCCTGCTCTACCGCTCGCCATCCAGCCGGTATCGGCATAGGCGGCCATCCCGCTTGAACGCGGGTTCAGGGAAGGCCTGTAAGAACGGCGTGTTGCTCGGTGAAGCATCACCGGCCGGTCACGGACGCGAGCCGCCACAGGCCTGGAGCCAGGCTTGCGAAGTGCGACGTACATATAGAGAAGGAAATAAGGGGAAGGCGCGCTGAATGCTGGATAATAGAAGAGGATGGTGGGCCCAGTAGGACTTGAACCTACGACCAAGGGATTATGAGTCCCCTGCTCTAACCAACTGAGCTATAGGCCCTTATCAGCGGCTGCGTATGATAGCGAAAGCCGAGAGACAAGGCCATAGCCGCTGGCCTTGCGAGGGGGCGATGGCTCGGGAGAAGATGCTCAGGCTCGACCCTCCTTGGCCACTAGAAGAGACCCCATGTTCCTGCTGATCGGCTTCGCAGTCCTTTCCATCGGCGTTTCCTTTCTCTGCTCGCTGCTCGAGGCGGCGCTGCTCTCCACCACCCCGAGCTACGTGGCCCAGCTACGCGACACGAAGCCCAGGCTGCACGCGCGGCTCAATCGCCTGAAGCAGAACATCGATCAGCCGCTGGCCGCCATCCTCACCCTGAACACCATCGCCCATACGGTGGGCGCCACCGGCGTCGGCGCCCAGGTCACGGTGGTGTTCGGCGAGGCGTGGCTGGGGGTGGCCTCGGCGCTGATGACACTGCTGATCCTGTTCGTCTCCGAGATCATCCCCAAGACCATCGGCGCCACTTACTGGCGGCAGCTCGCCGGCATGCTGACCACCACGCTCGATGCGATGATCTGGTGCCTCAAGCCCTTCATCTGGATGTCCGAGCAGATCACCAAGCGGATCGGCAAGGACGCCATGGACACCGACATGCGCGGCGAGATCAAGGCGCTGGCCCAGATCGGTCAGGAGGAAAAGGCGCTGGACCCGGAAGAGACGCGCGTCATCGTCAACATCCTCAACCTGCACGATATCCCCGTGAAGGACGTGATGACCCCGCGCACCGTCTCGGTGACGGTGAAGGCCGGCATGACGGTGAAGGCGTTCGACGACGAGCTGGGCCACTCGCCCTTCACGCGCTTCCCGGTGATGGATGGCGGCGAGCAGGCGCTGGGCTACATCCACAAGGCCGACACCTACCAGGCCGACGACGATGTCGACCTCAAGTCGCTGATGCACTCGGTGCCGACCATTCAGGCCGAGGACAACGTCGAGCAGGTGTTCACCATGATGGTACTGGGCCGTCAGCACCTGTGTGTGGTCTACGACGACCTCGGCACCTGGGTCGGCCTCATCACCCTGGAAGACATCATCGAGACGATCCTCGGCCAGGACATCGTCGACGAGACCGACAACGTGGCGAACCTGCGCAAGTACGCCCGCCAGCGCTGGACCAAGCAGCTCAAGAAGCAGGAATCGCCGTGAGCTCCAGTATCGTGTAGGGCGCCTCGCAGGCGTGGCGTTCGTCGCGCTCGTCCACGCTGCCGAGCTCGAGGTTGCGGTCGTTGTCGTAGGCCACGAACAGCCGCTCGCGGTCGAGCACGGCCAGGCCCTCGGCCTTGTGCTCGAACTCCAGCGCTTCCCCTTCGGACGTGGTCACCAGCCGCGGCGTCACGCCGTCGCGGAATTCCTCCAGGCCGAGCTCCCACAGGTAGCCGCCGATGCGCTCCCGGCCGCCCTCTTCGACCTCGAAGCTGGTCAGGAAGTAGAGCCGGCCGTGGTAGGGATCGTACTCCAGGCTCGAGAGCCCGCACTCGAAGCGCACGCCGTCCTGCTCGTGGGGCACGAAGCGGAAGTGCTCGCGCAGGGCGTCGATGAACTCGATGTTGCCGCTGTCGGTGATCTGGTAGTGCGCGCCCACCACGCGGCTGACGTACTCGAAGTCGTCGTGGGCGTTGCCCTGCTCGCGCACGCCGAACAGCAGCAGGCCGTCGCCGCGCTCGCCGGGCACCGTGGCCAGCCCCTCGAGCTTGTAGTAGGGGTAGCCGATGGCGAGGTTGAGCTTGCGCCGCAGCTCCAGCGAGCCCTCCACGCCGTCGCGCGGGTCGGGGTCCACCACCTGCACCGCCTCGGGTTCGCCGAGCGGCCAGATCAGCAGGTGGTTGTAGTCGTTCAGCCCGTGGCCCTGCTCCTCGATGCGGTCGAAGCCGGTCACCGCCAGCACGTGGCGGCCGTCGGTGGTCAGCGCGAAGTCCTCGTACTTCACCGCCTGCTGCAGGCGTGCGGCGGAGAGGTATTCCAGTTGCGCGTCGTCCGGGCCCTCGGGCGTCAGCGGCAGGGCGAAGACCGCGGAGCGCTCGTCGCCGGGCACCGGCTTGTCGCTGGCCATCAACAGCCGTTCGCCGTCATACAGCACGGCGGAGATCTCGGCGTTGACGAGCTCGCCGGCCTCGTCGCGCAGGCCGGCGGGGAAGCAGTGGATCGTGCCTTGCTGAAGAATCCGGGCTTGGGCCATGGGTCGGTCTCCGTCGGGAAATGTCGAGCCCGTTCAGGCTAGTACGCCCGACGGGCCTCACGCGATACGACAGCGCCCGCGCGGGTTCGTCTCCTTGTTCGCTGCGCATTTTCTGCACGGGCTTCCCTCTTCTCTATTCCCTCCCCCCTCTTCCCTCCCCCGTGTCCGCCCATCCACCGCCGCTTGAATAAAAAAATTCTTATTCACGGTTCAGTTCCGCGCCTCGCCTGCGTCATCACTCCTGCACATATCATTAATGATAAAGATTTGTATTCGTAAGGGAGCATTGTCTCGTGCTCGCGAGGCATCAGGCGCCGGGCCATGTGGCCCGGCCAGGCAGAAAGAACGAGGTGCCCATGACATCACGGATTGAAGCGCCCGGGCCGCGACTCGGTACCGAGCCCGCCCCGCTGGCATCCCATCAGCTGTTCAACGCCCGGCACGCCGAGGCCTACTGGCAGCAGGCGACCCGCTGCATCGACCTGGTTCGTCGCAAGGTGGCCGAGGTCGAGCGGCCCTTCACCGGCGCCCGGCCCGAGGAGCTGCGCGGCCGCTTCGAGGCCATCGACCTCGACGCGCCGCTCGGCGAGCTGCGCCCGGCCCTGGAAGAGCTGGAGCGCGTCTACCTGGACGACGCCGTCTACTTCCATCATCCGCGCTACGTGGCCCACCTGAACTGCCCGGTGGTGCTGCCGGGCGTGCTCGCCGAGGCGATCCTGGCGCCGATCAACTCCTCGCTGGACACCTTCGACCAGAGCGCCGGCGGCACCTTCATCGAGCAGTCGCTGATCGACTGGACGGCGGAGCGCATCGGCCTCGGCGAGGACGCCGACGGCGTGTTCACCAGCGGCGGCACCCAGTCGAACCTGATGGCGCTGATGATCGCCCGCGACCATCACGGCGCGCGCCAGGACCGCCCCGGCGGCAACAAGCAGCAGGGCCTGCCGGCGGACCATCGGCGGCTGCGCATCCTCGGCTCGGAGCTCAGCCACTTCAGCCTGCAGAAGTCGGCGGCGATCCTCGGGCTCGGCTACCAGGCGGTGATGCCGGTGGCCACCGATGCGGACTACCGCATGGACCCGCAGGCGCTCAAGGCGCGCCTCGAGGAATGCATCGCCCTCGACCTGATCCCGATCGCGGTGGTGGCCACCGCCGGCACCACCGACTTCGGCAGCATCGACCCGCTCGAGGAGATCGCCGCGCTGTGCCGCGAGCACGGCATCTGGCTGCACGTCGACGCCGCCTACGGCGGGGGCCTGCTGTGCTCGCGCCGCGAGCGCCACCGCCTGGCCGGCATCGAGCACGCCGACTCGGTCACCGTCGACTATCACAAGACCTTCTTCCAGCCGGTGAGCTGCAGCGCCTTCCTGGTGCGCCGCGCCAGCGACCTGCGCCACGTCACCCATCACGCCGACTACCTGAACCCCGAGAGCCAGGCGCTGGCAGGCACGCCGGACCAGGTCAACAAGAGCCTGCAGACCACCAAGCGCTTCGACGCCCTGAAGCTGTGGATGACGCTGCGCATCATGGGCGCCGACGCCCTGGGCGAGATGTTCGAGCGGGTCATGGACCTGGCCGGCGAGGCCCACGCGCGGCTGTCCGCCCGGCCCGACATCGAGGTGCTGCTCGACCCGCCGCTCAGCACCCTGATCTTCCGCTACCGGCCCGAGGAGCTCGACCTGGACGACGAGGCGCTGGACGCCCTGAACGCCCACGTGCGCGCCGCCCTCTCGCGCCACGGCGAGGCGGTGATCGCCGCCACCCGGGTCGATGGCCGCCGCTACCTGAAGTTCACCCTGCTCAACCCGGAGACCACCGTCGACGACCTCAGCGCCATCGTCGAGCGCATCGGCGCCCACGCCCGCGCCTGGTGCGATGGCGCCGCCACCGCCTCGGCCCACGCCGTCGCCTCCTGATGCCACGAGACCTGTCCATGACCCAGCACGTTCACGACTTCATCGCCATCGGCCTCGGGCCCTTCAACCTGGGGCTGGCCTGCCTGGCCGACCCCATCGAGGAGCTCGACGGGCTGTTCCTCGAGCGCCGCGACGGCTTCGACTGGCACCCGGGCATGCTGCTGGAGGACGCCACCCTGCAGACGCCCTTCCTCGCCGATCTGGTGACCATGGCCGACCCCACCAGCCGCTTCAGCGTGCTCAACTACCTGAAGCAGCAGGGCCGGCTCTACAACTTCTATATCCGCGAGAGCTTCTTCCTGCTGCGCAACGAGTACAACCGCTACTGCCAGTGGGCGGTGGAACAGCTCGACAGCGTGCGCTTCTCCACCGAGGTGGAGCGGGTGGAGTTCGAGGACGCCAGCGGCCTCTACCGCGTGAGCTGCCGCGACACCGGCAGCGGCGAGGCGCGCGAGTACCTGGCCCGCCATCTGGTGCTCGGCACCGGTACCACGCCCTGGCTGCCCGAGGGCTGCCGCGACGTCGAGCCGCGGCCGATGCACTCCGGCGAGTACCTCCAGCGCAAGGCCGAGCTGCAGCGCCAGCCGGCGATCACCGTGGTCGGCAGCGGCCAGAGCGCGGCCGAGATCTACCGCGACCTGCTCGCCGACATCGACCGCTTCGGCTACCGGCTCGACTGGATCACCCGCTCGCCGCGCTTCTTCCCGCTGGAGTACGCCAAGCTGACCCTGGAGATGACCTCGCCGGACTACATCGACTACTTCCATGCCCTGCCCGAGGCGACGCGCAACGCGCTGACGCGGGAACAGAAGGGCCTCTACAAGGGCATCAACGAGGACCTGATCAACGACATCTACGACCTGCGCTACGCCAAGGAGCTGGTCGGCGAGGTGCGCTCGTCGCTGTTCACCAACGCCCAGCTCGAGACCTGCCGTTTCGATGCCGAGCGCGGCGAGTACGACCTGACCCTATGGCACACCGAGCAGCAGCGCCACTATCGCCATCGCACCCAGGCGCTGGTCATGGCCACCGGCTACCGCTACCACATGCCGGACTTCCTGGCGCCGATCGCCTCGCGCATCGCCTTCGACGAGGCCGGGCGCTTCGCGGTGGGCCGCTTCTACGACATCGACGGCGGCGAGGGCCGGCTGTTCGTGCAGAACGCCGAGCTGCATACCCACAGCCTGGCGGCCCCGGACCTGGGCATGGGCCCCTATCGCAACGCCTGCCTGATCCGCGCGATGACCGGGAAGGAGATCTACCCGGTGGAACGACGCATCGCCTATCAGCGCTTCGGCGCGCCCGACGAGGCGGTCTTCGAACCCGAGCAAGCGGAGCCCGCATGACCCCGACGCCCTGGCTGGTGGCGGTGACCGCGGTGGCGGTGATCAGCGATGCCATGCTACTGCCCTTCTACCCGCAGTTCTTCGACGCGCGCTTCGGCGTGACGGACCCGTCCCACGTCGGCGCCTACCTGGCGATGAGCTGCCTGGTGGTGCTGGTGGCGCTGCCCGCCTGGGCGCGCCTGGCACGCCGGGTCGGCACCCTGCCGCTGCTGCTGGTCACCCAGCTGGTGGCGGGCGGGCTCAGCCTCGCCTGCGCCGTGGTCACCTCGCTGCCGTGGTTCTGGGGCCTGTCGCTGGCGATGCTGGTGGCCAAGGCCAGCTACCTGCTGGTCTACCCCTACCTGATGCACTTCGAGCCCCAGGATCGCCACGCGACCCTGATCGGCACCCTCTCGGTCGTCGTGCACGCCGGCGGCATCCTCGGCGCCATGGTCGGCGGCCTGGTGCTGGAGCACTGGGCCGCGGCCCAGGTATTCCGCGTGATGGCGCTGGGCGACGCCCTGCAGGTCGCGGTCTGCGCCTGGCTGATCCGCCGCGGCCGCGCGCCGCATGCGGCACCGGCCACCGAGCGGGGGCCGGCCTCCAGCGGCGCCATCCTGCGCCTGGGCCTGGTGATGCTGCTGTTCTACTTCAGCGCCTACCTGGCGCGGCCGTTCTTCGCCCGCTACTGGGAGCTGGCCTCCGGGCTCTCCGGCGAGGTGCTGGCGGGCGCGGTGTTCGCCATCCCCGGCGCCGTGGCGGTGGCCCTGCTGGCGATCGACCTGCTCGCGCGCCGCCCCGCCGGCCAGGCCATCCTGCTGCCGCTGGCCATCGGCCTCGTCGGCCTGCTGCTGCAGGCCAGCGGCGAGGTCACCGCCATCCTGGCCGGCCGGGTGCTGTTCGGCTGGGCGCTGTTCCGCATCACCGTGCGCCTGGAGCTGCGCCTGTTCCAGCTCAGCACGCCCGACCGCTACGCCAGCGACTTCAGCAAGGTCCACGTCTTCCAGGGCCTCGGCGTGCTCGTCGCCTCCTGGGGCGCCGGCCGCCTGGTCGAGGCCTTCGGGCTGACCGCTCCCTTCCTCGTCGCCGCGACGGGCCTGGCGCTGTGCGCCCTGGCCTACCGGCGGCTGCTGGCCGGCGCCGAGACGCGCGCGGCCGCCCCCTCCGATTCCGTTTCTGCAAGGACCTGATCCATGACCCTGTTCCAACCGACGCCGACCACCCAGCCCCTCTATTCGCGCCACGCCCAGGGGCTCAGCACCTTCTCGCTGCGCCCGCTGCACCTGCCCGAGGACCTGGCGCTGATCCACGAGTGGGTCACCGCGCCGCGGGCCCATTTCTGGGGCATGCAGGGCCACTCGCCGGAGCGCGTGCAGGCCTTCTATCGCGAGCTCCAGGAGAGCGAGCACGCCCAGGGCTACCTGGGGCTGTTCGACGGCCGGCCGGCCTTCCTGGTCGAGTGCTACGACCCGCGCCACGACCCCATCGGCCGCCACTATGACGTGGCCGAGGGCGACCGCGGCATGCACTTCCTGGTGGCCCCGGCCGAGACGCCGCTGCCCGGCTTCAGCACCCAGGTGATCACCGCCATCCTGGCCTTCATGTTCGAGGATCCAGCGACGCGTCGCATCGTGGTGGAGCCGGACGTCAATAACCGCCGAATCCATCCGCTCAACCGCCGGGTCGGCTTCGTCTACGACCGCGAGGTCGCGCTCGAGGACAAGACCGCCCATCTGGCCTTCTGCGACCGCCAGGGCTTCGCCGCGGCGGTGAGCCGGCAGAACCCGCGCCTGGATCCGGCCCTCGCCGCCGACCCGGCCCGCGCCGCCGGCCACCTGCGCCCCGAGCTCTGGGCCCGGGCCAACCGCTGGCTGATCCGCAAGGCGATCGCCGAATTCGGCCATGAGCGACTGCTGGCCCCCGAAGCCGTGAACGCCGGCACGGCGGGCGACGACGAGGCCGCCGACTATCGGCTGAGCGCCCCCGAGGGCAACGTCGAGTACCGCTTCCGCGCCCGGCGCCGGGCGCTGGATCACTGGTCGATCGAGCTCGACTCGCTGGAGAAGCGCGTCGACGGCGCCCCCGCCGAGCTCGACGCCCAGCAGTTCATCCTCGAGTTCCGCGGCCCGCTCGGCATCGGCGAGGCGATGCTGCCGCTCTATCTGGAGGAGGTGGCCAGCACCCTGTTCGGCGGCGCCTACAAGCTCGACGGCACCCGCCCGGACGCCGCCGGCCTGGTCGACGCCGACTTCCAGACCCTGGAGGCCGCCATGACCGAGGGCCATCCGGTGTTCGTGGCCAACAACGGCCGCATGGGCTTCGACGCCGTGGACTATCACGCCTACGCCCCGGAGGCCGCCGCACCGATCACCCTGGTGTGGCTCGCCGTGCACCGCGAGGACGCCCACTACAGCGCCATCGAGGGGCTCGAGTACGAGGCCCTGCTGCGCGACGAACTCGGCGAGGCGACGCTTCACGACTTCCACCGCCGCCTCGAGGCCCGCGGGCTCGATCCCGCCGACTACCTGCTGATGCCGGCGCATCCGTGGCAGTGGTTCCACAAGCTGGCCATCACCTTCGCCGGCGAGGTGGCCCGCCAGCGCATCGTCTGCCTGGGCTACGGCAGCGACCAGTACCGCGCCCAGCAGTCGATCCGCACCTGGTTCAATACCAGCCGGCCGAGCCGGCGCTACGTGAAGACCGCGCTGTCGATCCTCAACATGGGCTTCATGCGCGGCCTCTCGCCGAGCTACATGCGCGCCACGCCGGCGATCAACGACTGGATCAAGCGCCTGGTCGACGGCGACCCGGAGCTCCGCGCCCAGGGCTTCACGGTGCTGCGCGAGGAGGCCGCCATCGGCTTTCGCCGCGACGCCGTCGAGCCGGCCTTCGACACCTACAGTGCCTACAAGAAGATGCTCGCCTGCCTGTGGCGCGAGAGCCCGGAGCACTACCAGCAGGACGGCCAGCGGCTGATGACCATGGCCGCGCTGCTCCACGTCGACGGCGATGAGCAGGCGCTGCTGCCACGGCTGATCGCGCGCTCGGGCCTCACTACCGAGGACTGGCTGTCGCGCTACCTGCGGGCCTACTTCCGCCCGCTGCTGCACTGCTTCTTCGCCTATGACCTGGTGTTCATGCCCCACGGCGAGAACCTGATCCTGCAGCTCGAGGACGGCGTGCCGGTGCGCGCGATCATGAAGGACATCGCCGAGGAGATCGGCATCATGAACGTCGATGCCGAGCTGCCCGAGGCCATCGCCCGCATCGCCGTGGACGTGCCGGAGCCGCTCAAGGTGCTGTCGATCTTCACCGACGTCTTCGACTGCTTCCTGCGCTTAATGTCGGCGATCCTCGTCGAACAGGGCGGCATCAGCGAGTCGCGCTTCTGGGCGCTGGTGGCCGACTGCGTGATCGACTACCAGCGGGATCACCCCGAGTTCGCCGACAAATTCACCCGCCACGACCTGTTCGCGCCGGAGTTCACCCGCTCCTGCCTGAACCGGCTGCAGCTCAACAACCACCAGCAGATGATCGACCTGGCCAACCCGGCCAAGAACCTGCAGTTCGCCGGCACCCTCGACAACCCGATCGCCGCCTACCGCCCCGCCGCCGCGGCGCGTGAGGCAGATCGCGAGCGAGCGCGCGAGGAGACCGAGGCCACGCCGAGCTGATCGCTCGGTTCGCCGACGCCATGCCCGTCATGGCGTCGGCGAGTGCACACTTCGCCCGGGGGCCCGCTCCCGGGCGATTATATTTGATAATGATAATTATTATTGAATAGAATCACCGCTCCGGCACAACGAACGGAGCGTTTCACGAATGGATGCCACGACCCTCGATACCCTCTTCCGCGCCCACGCTCGGGACATCACCGCCTTTCTCCGTCACCAGCTGCCCTGCCCCGACCTGGCCGACGATCTGTGCCAGGAGGTGTTCCTGCGTCTCGGTCAACAGCCATCCGGCCGAGGCGCTTCCGGCACGCGACTGGAACAGCCCCGCGCCTACCTGTTCCGCATCGCCCGCAACCTGCTCATCGACCATCATCGCCGCAGCCAGGCGCGCCCCGCCGACCGGCCGCTGGAGGACGACGACCTTCCCTGCCTGGCCTGCCCCTACGCCGTGGTTCCCTCAGACCCCGAGGCGGCCGCCGAGCGCCGGCTGTGCCGCCGCGGCCTTGCGCGCACCATGGCGGGCCTGCCGCCGCGCCTGCGCCAGGCGCTGGTCTGGCATCGCCTGGAAGGGGTGCCCCAGGCCGAGATCGGCCGCCGGCTCGGCGTCTCGGAGCGCATGGCGGGCCGCTACGTCAAGCAGGCCATCGTCCACTGTCGCGACCGGCTGATGCCCGCCATGGCCTGACGCGCCTCACGAAGAAGCGATCTTTGATAACGATTCCCATTTGATCTACCATGGCCCCACGCTTCTTCCGGTGAATGCGCCATGACCCTCGCGCTGTCACAGCTCTATCGCGGCCCCCTCGACTTCCTGACGCCGCCTCGCATCGAGGCGACGCCGGGCGACGACGTCATCGCCGCCAGCCACCTGCTCGACCCGGCCTACCTGGAGGCACTGCTCGAACGCTACGGCGCCCAGTACGGCCACGGCGACCGCCGGGCGGTGGCCTCGCTGTGGTCCAAGTGGCACTTCGCCGGCCTGGCCGCGCACGACCTGGCGACCAACCTGCTGCTGGAACGCGACCTGCCGCTGGGGGTCGACGAGCTGCATGTGGTCCAGACGCCCGAGGGCCAGACCGCCGGCTTCAGCCTGCGCCACGCCGGCCGACCGCTCGCCGAGCTCGACGGCCTCGGCCGCTTCGCCACCCTGCTCGACGGCCACCTGATCCCGCTGATCGAGACCCTGGCCAAGGTGTCCGGCGCCTCGCCCAAGGTGTTCTGGAGCAACGCCGGCAGCTATGTCGACTACTTCGCCGGCGCCATGGCCGACCACCCCATGGGCTCCCCGGCCGCGGCCGAGCCCGGCCTGGCGCTGATCTCGACCCGCCACCTGCCCGACGGGCGCCGCAACCCGCTCTATCAGGCGGTGCGCCACGTGGTGCCGGCCGACCCCGAGGCGCCGACCCGCATGCCGAAGACCTGCTGCATTCGCTACCTGCTCGACGACCTCGGCTACTGCGCCAACTGCCCGCTGGAGTGCCGGCGCAAGGCCAAGGCCACGAAGGCCGCACAGACGGCACAGACGGCACAGACGGCGACGGTAGAACGGACCGCCCCATGAGCGCCGCGTCCGGCGTGCGCCAGCACACCGCCCGCGACCTGCAGGCCTACGGGCGGCGCTACGGCATCGACTACCGGGTGCCGGCACTCGTCTCCCGCGAGGAGGAACCGGTGATGCGTGGCGTGGTGCGCGAGCTGTCGCTGGGCCAGGGCATGGAACTGGTGACCTCCGACGTGGAAGTGCTGCACCGCTACGATTCCCACTCCCACGCACCCTCACCGCTGTCGATCGTGGTCATGCTGGAGGGCCGCGCCGAGGTCAGCCTCGAGGATCGCACCCTGACGCTGACCCCGGGCATGGCGCTGAGCCTGCGCCTCGATGCGCGCCACGGCCTGCACGCCACCCAGCCCGCCGGCCAGCGCCTGCGAGCCCTGACCCTGGGCCTCAGCGAGTCACGCCTGGCCGAGCTGGGCCCGGCGCTGCCCGACCATGGCGGCTCGCGGATGCACGCCTGGCGCCCGCCGAGCGCGCTGCTGCAGGGGCTCGAACAGGCGATGGCCACACCGCTGCCCGCCCCGGCCCAGAGGCTGCTGCTCGAAGGCCTGGGGCTGCAGCTGCTGGCCCACGGCCTGCCGCAGCCTCCCGCCCGGAACGATCCCCCGGCCGACGCGGACGAGTCGACGCGCCTGGCGCCGCGAGAGCGCCAGCGGCTCGAGCGCGTGCGCACCGCCCTCGAGCAGGATCCCGCCGCCGAGCATCGCCTGGAGGCGCTGGCCGAGCTCGCCGCCATGAGCCCGGCCAGCCTGCGCCGCAAGTTCCGCGCGGCCTTCGGCGTGAGCGTCTTCGACTACCTGCGCGACTGCCGACTGGGCCTCGCCCACGACTACCTGAGTCGCGGCTTCAGCGTGCAGCAGGCCGCCCACTTCTGCGGCTATCGCCACGCCAGCAACTTCGCCACCGCCTTCCGCCGCCGCTACGGCGTGCCGCCGAGTTCCTTGACGAAAGCCTGCTGATCGCTGCGCATAGAGCATTGAGCACTGCGCATACCTCAACCGGCGAACCAAAAAGCAATAATTCTCATTAGTTAATGAGTCATATAATCGCCACAGGAACTTCTGCATGCCGACCCCACGTCCCCTGGCGCAGGCCATCGCCCTCGCCGCCGCCGGCGTCGCTCTCTCCGCCCAGGCCCAGAACGCGTCTCAGAACAGCGAGAACCTCTCCACCGTGACCGTCACCGCCCAGGCGGCGACCAAGACCGAGACGCCGTTCAACGAGACGCCGCAGTCCGTCTCGCTGATCACTCAGGAAGAGATTCGCGAACAGGGATCGGAATCGGTCCAGGAAGCCACCCGCTATACCGCGGGCGTCTTTACCGGCCAGTACGGCGCCACGGGGGGGCGTTACGATGCGATCAAGCTTCGCGGCTTCGGTAGCGACAGCACTGACAACCAGTATCTGGACGGCCTGAAACTGCTGAACGACAAGGGCACCTACAGCATCTTCCAGATCGACCCGTATTTCCTGGAGAGCATCGAGGTGGTCAAGGGGCCCTCTTCGGTGCTCTACGGCCGCGCCGCGCCCGGCGGGCTGGTGGCCTTGACCAGCAAGCTGCCCCAGTTCACCTCGCACCGTCAGGTGCAGGCGAGCGTCGGCACTCAGGGACACCTCGGCGCCGGATTCGATATCGGCGGCCAGATAGGAGACTCGGGGCGCGCCGCCTACCGGGTGGTCGGTCTGGTCAAGGATGCCGACAGCCAGTGGGATCACGTCGAGAACGAGCGATATGCCATCGCGCCGTCTCTGGCCCTCGATATCGGCGACTCTACCTCGTTGACGCTGATGGCGTATCTGCAGAAGGACCCGGAGGGAGGCTACTACGGCGGGCTGCCGGCCGACGGCACCCTCTACAGCCATAACGGCAAGCGGATTTCCAACAGCTTCTATGACGGTGAGGAAGATTACGAAACGTTCGATCGCGAGCAGGCCATGGTCGGCTATCAGCTCGAGCACCGTTTCAACGACACCTGGACCGGACGCCAGAACCTGCGTTACATCCACAGCGATGTCGACTACGGGCAGGTCTATAACACGGGCATCTGGAGTGGCGATGAGCTTGGCCGGACCTACTTCGGCGCCGACGAGGAGCTCAGCGCCCTGGCGGTCGACAACCAGCTGATCGCCGACTTCGATCTCGGCGATACCCAGCACACCGTGCTGACGGGGCTGGACTACCAGCATCGTGACACCGACGCCGAGTGGACGACTGACGGCTCCGACTACGGCTACGGCGACGGCTTTTCTTCTATCAATCCGTTCAACCCGACGTACGGCAGCGACGGGACCATTGTCCCCTTCAGTGACAACGACCGCGAGCTGGAGCAGACCGGCGTCTACCTGCAGGACCAGATCGCTCTCGGTCAGTGGCGACTCACTCTCGGCGGGCGCTACGACTGGGTCGACATAGAGAACGAGAGCGAAAACCTCATCTCTGGCACGACGAGCCAACAGCAGCTCGACGATGAAAGCTTCAGCGGCCGCGCGGCGCTGCTGTACCAGTTCGACAACGGCCTCTCACCGTATATCAGTTACTCCGAGTCGTTCAGCCCGAGCAGCAACGTCGACGAGAGCGGCGACCTGATCGAGCCCTCCGATGCCGAACAGGTCGAGCTCGGACTGAAGTATCAGCCCAATGGGACCAGCGACCAGTACAGCATCGCCGTGTTCCAGATCGACCAGGACAACACGGCCAACTACATCCAGGAGACTCAGGCCTATCGCGCCGTCGGCAGCACACGATCTCGCGGCCTGGAACTCGAGGCCGACAAGCACATCACCGAAGACCTGGCCGTTCGGGCGAGCTACACCTACACGGACGTGGAGATTCGGGAGTCCGAGGAAGGCAACGAGGGCAAGACACCGGTGGCGACACCGGAACACATGGCCTCCGTCTGGGGCTCCTATCGGTTCCAGGAAGGGGCGCTATCGGGTCTGACCACGGGCCTTGGGGTGCGCTACATTGGCGACAGCTGGGCCAACGAATCCAATACGCTCGAGGTCCCGGACTACACGCTGGTGGATGCCTCCCTCAAGTACGATCTCTCCCAGGTCGGCCTGAACGGCGTGACCGCCCAGCTGAACGTCAACAATCTGTTCGACAAGGAATATATCGGAGCCTGTTACAGCGAGTCTCGCTGCTACTTCGGCGCCGAGCGCAGCGTGAAGGCGACCGTCAGCTACGACTTCTAAACCGCCTCGATGCCGCATGTTCACGCCACCGACGTCTGTCGGTGGCGTGTTGCGTTCAGGCCCTCCCGGCGCCTGGCGCGATCTGACCCTGGGCGGCGGCGCCCGCTGGCAGAGCAGCACCTATCGCGAGGCGCGGTCCTCGCGACAGACGTAAAGGAAGACAAGGCAGGTGAAGACAAGCAAGGCCATGAACCACGCCCCCGGGCCGCCCGGCGGCCCGGGGCGCTTGCCTGAGGACGACGAACGCGGCGCCTAGCCCGCGCCTGGCCGCGCTCGACGCGGCATCGCTCGCCGCGAGAGCATGCGCTCCCGTGCGATCAGCAGCAGGGAGATCGCGCCCGCCCCCAGGCTCAGCTGGCCACACCAGCTCACCAGCCCCACAACGAGGCCCTGCCGGCCCATCGCCTCCACGGCGGCCACCAGCAGCAGCACGATGCCCGCCAGCCTGGCACTCGCGCCACGCCGATGCGGCAGCTTCCACCCGAGTCGACGCCGGACACGCTCGGAACCCAGCGCCAGCCCCGCGAAACCGGCCACACACTCGGCCAGGGTCAACCAGATCATCATGTCGTTACCTTTCGTGTCCTGCGCAGCCGCGACGGCGCCGCAGCGCGAGGCGGCCGGTAGACGCCGAGATAGGAAAGGGCATTGGGCAGGATCTCGTCAGAGGGCTTGGTATCCATGCTAATAAAAAAGATTACTATTTGCATCATATGGCTATCCTGAATGGCTCCCTCGTTGGGAGGCTCCCCTGGCCGCATCGACGCGACAAGCCATTTAATAGAAATCAATCTCATTGATATTCACTCCGATCTTGCGTAGGCTCCTCCTGCCAAAAAATCACGCTCCTCTTTCCAGGAAACGACAATGAAAAAGGCCCTGCTCACCGCAGCCATCGCGTCTTCGGTCGCGCCCCTGCATGCCCTCGCCCAGACGCCACAGGACACCATGGTGGTCGTGGGCTCCCGTTCGCCCCAGTCCATCAGCGAGGTCCCCGGCGCCGTCTGGGTCGTGGAGCATCAGCAGCTCCAGGATCAGCTGAACACCGGACAATCGCTGAAATCGGCGCTGGGCAAGCTGATCCCCGGCTTCGACATCGGCTCCTCGACGAATCGCACCAACTACGCTCAGAACTTCCGCGGCCGCGATGCCCTGGTGATGATCGACGGCGTGTCGATGAACGGCTCGCGCAGCCTGTCGCGCCAGTTCGATGCCATCGACCCGTTCAACATCGAGCGCATCGAGGTGCTGTCGGGCGCCAGCAGCCTCTACGGCGGCGGCGCCACGGGCGGGATCATCAACATCATCACCAAGGACGGCGAACCCGGCGGGCCCCATCTGGAAAGCGAGGTCGGGCTGGCCACCGGCTTCAACGACTCGAATGACCTGCAGAAGCGTGCCGCCCAGGCGATGGCCTTCGGCAACGAGCGCGTCAACGGCCGCGTCTCCGCCGCGGTGCAGGAGAACGGCTGGTTCTACGACGGCGACGGCGAGATCATCAAGCCGGACATCGCTCAGTCGGGCCTGCAGGGCAACCGCACCATCGACGTGATGGGCTCGCTCGACGTGGCGCTCACCGAGCACCAGCACCTCGATCTCCTGGCGCAGAAATACCGCTCGCGCTTCGAGGGCGACAAGGGCCTCGTCTATCCCGACTACAACACGGGCAGCAGCTACACGGAGCAGATCCAGGGCAGCGAGGTCCGCGACGGCTACGCGTCCGACATCGACCCGGAGACCGACCGCACCCTGTTCAACGCCAACTACCGCCACGACGCGCTGCTGGGCCAGCAGTTCTACTTCCAGGCCTTCCATCGCGAGGAGTCATCGGTCTTCAATCCCTTCCCGGGCGGCGGCAACGCCTTTACGGTCTCCGAGCAGAACACCGACCTCTCCGGCGCCAAGGCCATGTTCTCGGCCCAGCTCGCCGCTCCACTGTCCCTGACCTACGGCATCGACTTCAGCCACGAGACCTTCGACTCGCGGCGCTTCACCCTGGTCTCCGACGATGGCGGGCGCACGCTGGACAAGGTCGACACCCTGGATCCGTACTACCCGTCCTTCCAGGCCGACACCCTGGCCGGCTTCGCCCAGGCCGAGTACCAGGCCACCGACGCCCTGCTGCTGTCCGGCGGCGTGCGCGTCGAGCAGACCGACGTCGAGGTCGAGCCCCAGGGCGGCAACGACGGCGGCAGCAACGACTACGACGTCTCGCTGTTCAATGCCAAGGCCCTCTACGACTTCCACAACGGCCACCAGGCCTGGCTGGCCTACTCCCAGGGCTTCGAGATCCCCGACATCGCCAAGTCGTACCGCAACGTGAGCTTCGACATCTCCGACAACCCCGTCGACGGGATCAAGACCCAGCAGGTCGAGGCCGGCTGGCGCATGAACGCGGCAGACTGGAACACCCAGATCGCGGCCTACTACAGCTGGTCCGACAAGGCGCTCGACTACGTGTACAGCGACGGCGGCCTGGAGATCGGCACCACCACCATCGACCGCGACGTGCGCACCTACGGCATCGAGGGCAAGGTCCAGCGCTACCTCGGCCGGCACGTCGATGTCGGCACCTCCTTCCACTGGTCGCGCTCCGAGGTCGAGCAGGACGGCGAGTGGCTCGATGCCAGCGTCACCGAGGCCAGCATGCCCAAGGCGGTGGCCTTCGCCAACTGGGCCGACGACGACACCCGCGCCATGCTCCAGGTCAACCGCACCTTCGACATCGACGACGCGGACGGCAACGCGCTCGATGGCTTCACCACCGTCGACACCAGCCTCAGTCAGGCCACCGGCGTCGGCACCTTCAGCCTGGGCGTGAACAACCTGCTCGACGAGCAGTACACCACCACCTGGGGGCAGCGCGCGGCGATCTTCTACGAGGCCTACGGCGCCTCCTCGCTGTGGGACCTCAACGGCCAGGGCCGCACCTTCCGCCTGACCTGGTCGCTCGACGTCTGACGCCTTCCACGACGACCACAAAAATGCCCCGGCGGCCACCATGGCCGCCGGGGCATCTTCCGTTGGGGAGCGCCTGCGCGAGCAGGCGACGCCCTCCCCGCGCTACGGCAGCGCCGCCGCCTCGAGCTCGCCGGTCTGCACCCGCCACTGGGCGGCGTAGCGGCCGTCGCGGGCCAAGAGCTCGGCGTGGGTGCCGCGCTCGGCCACCCGGCCCGCCTCGATCACCGCGATCTCGTCGGCGTGGACGATGGTCGACAGCCGATGGGCGATCATGATCACCGTGCGGCCGTGGCCGATCCGGCGCAGGGAGCGCTGGATGGCGGCCTCGGTCTCGTTGTCCACCGCGCTGGTGGCCTCGTCGAGCACCAGGATCGGCGGATTCTTGAGCAGCGCCCGGGCCAGCGACAGCCGCTGTCGCTGGCCGCCGGAGAGGCGCACGCCGCGCTCGCCCACCGCGGTGTCGAGGCCCTCGGGCAGCGCCTGGATGAAGTCCCAGGCCTCGGCGGTGCGCGCCGCCTCGACGATCTCGGCGTCGGTGGCATCGGGCTTGCCGTAGGCGATGTTGTCGCGGATCGTGCCCTCGAACAGGTAGACGTCCTGGCTGACCAGGCCGATCGATCGGCGCAGCGAGGCCAGCGTCACCTCGTCCAGCGGCTGGCCGTCGACGCTCACCCGGCCCGCGGCCGGCTCGACGAAGCGCAGCAGCAGCTTGATCAGCGTCGACTTGCCGGAGCCGGTGGCGCCCACCAGCGCCAGGGTGTGGCCCGCCGGCACCGCCAGATCGATGCCCTCGACCCCGGCGCCGGACTCGCCGTAACGGAAGGCCACGCCCTCGAAGCGCACCTCGCCGCGCACCGGCTCCGCCAGCGCCTGGCCGGCGTCGTCGCGCACCCGGATCGGCGTGGCCAGCAGGTCGAGGATGCGCCGGGTGCTGGCCATGGCGCGCTCGAACAGGTCGATCACCTGGGCCAGCCCGGTCAGCGGCCACAGCAGCCGCTGGGTGAGGAACACCAGCACCCCGTAGGCGCCGACGTTGAGCTCGCCGCTCAGCGCCATCATGCCGCCCACCGTGAAGGTGGCCAGAAAGCCGGTGAGGATCGCCATGCGGATCACCGGAATGAACGCCGAGCTGATGCGGATCGCGCGGCGGTTGGCCTGCACGTAGGCCTCGCTGGCGGCCTTGAGGCGCTCGGCCTCGCGCGCCTCGGCGGTGAAGCTCTTGATGGTGGCGATGCCCGCCAGGTTATTGGCCAGCCGGCTGGAGAGCTCGCCGACCCGCTCGCGCACCTCGGCGTAGAGTGGCCCGGCCTTGCGCTGGAAGTAGAAGGCGCCCCACACGATCAGCGGGATCGGCGTGAAGGCCAGCAGCGCGATCAGGGGCGAGAGCACGAAGAACACCGCCCCCACCGCCACCACGGTGACGCCGACCTGGATCATCGAATTGGCGCCGCCGTCGAGGAAGCGCTCGAGCTGGTTGACGTCGTCGTTCATGGTCGCCACCAGCTGCCCGGAACTTCGCGACTCGAAGAAGCCCATGTCCAGGCGCTGGACGTGCTCGTAGGCGTCCTGGCGAAGCTCGGCCTGGAGCCGCTGGGCCAGGTTGCGCCACAGGATCTGATAGAGATACTCGAACAGCGACTCGCCGGCCCAGATGAAGAAGGTCAGCACCCCGAGGATCAGGATCTGCTCCCGGGCGGTGGTGAAGCCCAGCCCGGCGACGAAGCTGTCCTCCTGGTTGACCACCACGTCGATGGCCACCCCGATCAGGATCTCCGGGGCGATATCGAACAGCTTGTTGATGATCGAGCAGACGGTGGCGGCGACGATCCGGCGCCGGTGCCCGCGGGCATAGCGGAGCAGGCGGCCCAGCGCCTCGAAGCTCCTCATATTCGACATGGGGGCTCTCCCTGTGGCGGTCTTCCCTGTACGCGACGAAAGACCGCCGGGCCCTGGCAGGCCCGGCGGTCACGATCAGACGGCTACCATACCCCGTCGTCGCGAGGCTGTCCCGCCAGCCTGCAGGGAATCGCGAGGCGCCCTCAGCCGACGGCGGCGAGATAGCGCCGCTCGACCTCGTCCCAGTCGACCACCTCGTAGAAGGCGGCGATGTAATCGGGGCGCTTGTTCCAGTACTTGAGGTAGTAGGCGTGCTCCCACACGTCGAGGCCCAGCACCGGCGTGTTGCCGTGCATCAGCGGGCTGTCCTGGTTGGCGGTGCTCTCCACCACCAGCGCGCCCTGCGGGGTCACACTGAGCCAGGCCCAGCCGCTGCCGAAGCGCGTCAGGGCGGCCTGGGTGAAGGCCTGCCGGAAGGCCTCGACGCCGCCCAGCTCGCGCTCGATGGCCGCCGCCACCCGCCCGCTCGGCGCCCCGCCGCCCTCGGGCGACATCACCCGCCAGAACAGCGAGTGATTGGCGTGGCCGCCGCCGTTGTTGATCACCGCCTGGCGCTTGTCGGCGGGCACCCGGTCGATATCGGCGATCAGCGCCTCCACCGGCAGTTCCTCGAGGCCGGTGCCTTCCAGGGCGGCGTTGAGGTTGTTGACGTAGGTCTGGTGATGCCGCGAATGGTGGATCTCCATGGTCAGGGCATCGAGATGCGGCTCGAGAGCGTCATAGGCGTAGGGCAGTTCGGGCAACGCATGCGGCATGACGGCGGCTCCTTTTCGAGAGAGGCAAGAGAGTCGTGGAGCGACGAAAGTTGAACACCGCGACCACGACCTCAGCCTACGCCCGATAAACCTAAATGAAAACCACTAGCATATAGGATATGCCTATCACGGAGATTTGATAACCATTCGTATCAAGAGTACTCTCACGCGGGTGCGCGCGCCTTCGCCCTGACCGCGAGGCCTCGCGCCGCCGACGATCCACGGAGCCCACCATGTTCGATGCCCAGGCCGCGACCTTCGAGGTCAACGGCAAACGCCTGCTGCACCCCACCGATCTTCGCTTCGAGGAAGGCCAGGTCCACGGTCTGATCGGCCACAATGGCTCCGGCAAGTCGACGCTGCTCAAGCTGCTGGCCCAGCAGCAACCCGCCAGCCAGGGCGTCATCCGCTTCGACGACCGGCCGCTCGGTGACTGGGGCCACCGCGAGTTCGCCCGACAGGTGGCCTACCTGCCCCAGCATCTGCCCAGCGCCGAGACCCTGACCTGCCGCGAGCTGATCGCCTTCGGCCGCTATCCCTGGCGCGGCCTGCTGGGTCGCCATACCCGCGAGGACCGCCAGCAGGTCGAGCGCGCCATCGCCCTGACCCATACCGAGGCCTTCGCCGACCGCCTGGTGGATACCCTCTCCGGCGGCGAGCGCCAGCGGGTGTGGCTCGCCATGCTGCTGGCCCAGGGCAGCCGCTTCCTGCTGCTCGACGAACCGCTGGCGGCGCTGGACATCGCCCACCAGGTCGAGGTGCTGGCCCTGACCCGCCGGCTCTCCCAGGAGCTGGGCCTGGGCGTGATCATCGTGCTGCACGATATCAACATGGCCTCGCGCTACTGCGACCGCCTGGTGGCGCTGCACGGCGGCCGAGTGCTGGCCCAGGGCACGCCGGCCGACCTGATGACCGGCGACACCCTGGAAGCGATCTACGGCATCCCCATGCACGTGATGCACCATCCCGTCGGCGAGCACCGGGTCGCCATCGCCCACTGATTCCATCACTCGCTCGCCACTCGTTCATGGAGTTCCGCTTGTCTCCTCCGCGCCGCCTTCGTCGACGGGCCCGCCGCTGGCTCGCCGGCCCGCTCGTCATGCTGCTCACGCTCTTCATCGCCCTGCCGGCGCTGGCCGACTCGCCACATCTGGAATCACCGCGCCTGGCGACTCTCGACTGGACCCTGGCCGAGACCCTGGCCGCCCTCGAGGCGCCGCCCGCGGCGATGGCCCAGCTCGACGCCTATCACGCCTGGGTGGGCGAGCCGGCGCTGCCGGACGCGGTGATCGACCTCGGCCTGCGCTCCCAGCCCAACCTGGAGCTGCTGGCGGACCTCGATCCCGAACGCATCCTGATCTCGCCGATGTTCGCCAACCTCGCCCCGCGCCTCGAGGCGATCGCCCCGGTGGACACCCTGGCGCTCTATACCCCCGGCCGGGACACCTGGACGGAGATGCGCGAGCTGACGCGCCGCGTCGCCGACATCGTCGAACGGCCCGAGGCCGGCGAGCGGCTGATCGAGGACACCGAGTCGCGCCTGATGCGCCTCGAGCAGCGCCTCGGCGACGACGCCCCGCCGCTGCTGGTCGTGCAATTCATGGACGCCCGCCACGTGCGGGTGTTCGGCGACAACGGCCTCTACCAGGCGGTGCTCGACCGCCTGGGGCTCAAGAACGCCTGGACCGGCGTCACCAACGCCTGGGGCTTCTCGCTGGTCGGCATCGAGGCCCTGGCCGGCCTCGACGCCCGGCTGGTGGTGGTCGAACCCTATCCGGCCGGCGTGCGCGAGACCCTGGCCGACAGTGGCCTGTGGCGGCGGCTGGTCGAACGCAGCCGCGGCGAGCCGCTGATCCTGCCGCCGGTATGGAGCTTCGGCGCCCTGCCCTCCGCCCAGCGCTTCGCCGAGCAGCTGGTGACCGCCCTGGAGAACGACGATGTCCGCTGATGCGCCTGCCCACGCCCTCCCGTCACGCCGGCTGACGCCGGGCCGCGCCTGCCTGCTGCTGGGCCTGCTCACCGCGGGGTTGGCCGTGGCCCATCTGGCGTCGAGCACGGGGCTCGTGGCCGGGCTGTCGTCGCTGGTGACGATCCTGGATGACTCCGCCGACGCCCTGGTGCTGCACTTCGCCTGGTGGCCGCGGCTGGCCATGGCATTGATGGCCGGCGGCGGCCTGGCGCTGGCCGGGGTGCTGATGCAGCAGGTGCTGCGCAACCCGCTGGCGGCGCCGACCACCCTGGGCGTGGCCAGCGGCGCCAACCTGGCGCTGATGGCCGCCAGCCTGCTGGCCCCGGGGCTGCTCGCCCTGGGCCGCGAATGGGTGGCGCTGGCCGGCGGCGGACTGGCCATGGGGCTGGTGTTCGCGCTGGCCTGGCGTCGTGGGCTTTCACCGGTGGTGGTGGTGCTCGGCGGGCTGGTGGTCAACCTCTACTTCGGCGCCTTGGCCATGGTGCTGCTGCTGTTTCATCAGGAGGCGCTCAAGGGCCTGCTGATCTGGGGCGCCGGCTCGCTGGCCCAGAACGGCTGGAGCGACGCCGCCTTCCTGGCGCCGCGCCTGGCGCTGGGCGTCCTCGGCGCCTTCTGGCTGCTGCGCCCGCTGGCGGTGCTGGAGCTCGACGAGGCCGGCGCCAGAAGCCTCGGCGTGTCGCTCAAGTGGCTGCGTCTGGCCGGGCTCGGCCTGGCGGTGTTCCTCACCGGCTGCGTGGTCAGCACCGTCGGCATCGTCGGCTTCATCGGCCTGGCGGCGCCCAACATCGTGCGCCTGGCCGGCGCCCGCCGGCTGGGCACGCGGCTGCTGTGGTCGACGCTGCTCGGCGCCCTGCTGCTGGCCACCACCGACCAGCTGCTGCAGCGCTACGCCGGCACCCTGCCGACGCTGATTCCCACCGGCGCCACCACCGCCGCCCTGGGCGCGCCGCTGCTGCTGTGGCTGATCCCGCGCCTGCGCCTCAACGGCTCGGCGCCGCCGCGCCACGCCGCCACGTCTCGCGTGCGTCACCCCGCGCCGAGAAGGCTGATCGTCGGGCTGTCCCTCGCCCTGGTCGCGATGGCCGTGGTGGCCGCACTCGCCGGTCAGGGCGCCGACGGCTGGCAGTGGGCCTCGCCCCTCGATGCCGGCCTGCTCGAGTGGCGCTGGCCGCGGCTGCTCGCCGCCTCGGGCTGCGGGCTGATGCTGGCCGTCGCCGGCACCCTGATCCAGCGCCTCACCGCCAACCCCATGGCCAGCCCCGAGATCCTCGGCATCAGCGGCGGCAGCGCCATCGCCCTGATGGGCGCCATCTTCCTGCTGCCCTCGCCCGGCAACCTGACGCTGGTTGGCGCCGGGGTGCTGGGCGCGCTCGTCTCGCTGGCGGTGCTGGTGGCGGTCAACCGCAGGAGCGGCTTCCAGCCCGAGCGGCTGCTGCTCACCGGGGTCGCGATCACCGCACTGTTCGAGGCGATCAAGGCCGTGGTGCTGGCCGGCGGCGACCCCCGCGGCCAGCAGGTCATCGCCTGGCTCTCCGGCTCCACCTACTACGTCGATGCGACGAGCGCCGTGACCGTGGCCGGCGCGGCCGCGCTGCTGGCGCTGGCCGCCGCGCCGCTGGCCCGCTGGCTGGACATCCTGCCGCTGGGCGGCGCCACCGCCGCCGCGCTCGGCATCGACCTGCGCCGGGCGCGACTCAGCCTGCTGCTGCTGGTCGCCCTGCTGACCGCCGCCGCCACCCTGGTGGTCGGACCGCTGTCCTTCGTCGGCCTGCTGGCGCCTCACATGGCGCGACTGATGGGCTTCACCCGCGCCCGGGCGCATCTCGCCGGCGCCGCCCTGACCGGCGCGCTGCTGATGGTGCTGGCCGACTGGCTGGGTCGCCAGTTACTGTTCCCGCAGGAGATTCCTGCCGGCCTGGTCGCCTCGCTGATCGGCGGCGCCTATTTCATGTGGGGAATGCGACGACTATGAACCCTATCAAGCCCCGACCGCGCCGATGGCGCGAACGCTGGCGACAGCGGATCGCCTCGATGCTGGCCTTTGCCCTGGCATGTTTTCCCCTGACGGGCGTCGCGCATCCTCACGGCTGGGTGGACGTCTCGGTGAAGGTGATGACGAATGACCAGGGGCATGCCGTGGCCCTTCAGCAGCGCTGGCGGCTCGACCCGTTCTACAGCCAGCTGGTGCTGGAAGAACTCGGCGCCGCCCAGGGCGATGAACCGATGGCGGCGCGCCTCGACCAGCTCGGCGTGGAGATCCGCCACACCCTGGCCCCGAAGCACTACTTCACCCACGTGACCCAGGCCGACCGGCCGATCGCGCTCGGGGAGGTCGATGACTTCACCACCCTGGCGCGCGACGGTCGCGTCGAGCTGATGTTCCGACTGCCCCTGTCCACGCCCCTGCGGCTGGAGGAGGCGCCGATGCGCTATCGCATCTATGACCCGACCTACTACCTCGAGGTCGTGCACGAGGCGGACGCCGAGACGCCCAGGCCGGACGCCTTGACGGTCACGAGAGCCGGCTGCAGCACCCGGATCATCGCCGCCGATCCCGATCCCGCGAAGGTCGCCGAGGCGGCCAGCCTGGATCGCGGCGAGCAAGCCCAGGAGGGCCTCGGCCGCTTCTTCGCCGAAACGGGAGAAATACGATGCGATCGTCCATGAATCCCGCCCACAAGATGCAGCGGCGCCTGCGATGGCTGGCCCCCCTGTTGATCGGTGGCATCACCCTGGGGCTGCTGGCGGTGGCCTGGAGCACCTTCGGCCAGGAGGCCAGCCTGCGGCTGGTCGCCTGGCAGCGCGACCTGCATCGCGCCCTGACGGAGGCGATCGCGGCCCTGGACGCTGCGCCGACATCGGCCGCCTGGCTCGGCCTGCTGGGCCTCAGCTTCGGCTATGGCGTCTTCCACGCCGCCGGCCCGGGCCATGGCAAGGCGGTGCTCGGCACCTACCTGCTCAGCCAGGGCGGCGCGCTGCGCCGGGCCCTGCTGCTCTCGTGCCTGGCCTCTCTGCTGCAGGCCCTGGTGGCCATCGGCCTGGTCACGGTGCTGGTTCATGGCCTGGGCTGGCTGACCCGCCAGGCCATGGGCTCGGTGATATGGCTGGAGCAGGCCAGCTACCTGCTCGTCGTGGCACTGGGGATCTGGCTGTGCTGGCGGGCCCTGGCCGGCCACCGGCGCACGCCGGGCTCCCACGACCACGACCACGACCACGACCACGACCACGACCCGCACGAGTGTGACTGCGCCCACCATCTGACGCCCCAACAGGCCACGGACTGGCGTGGCGCCCTGGCCGTGGTGGCCTCGATCGGCATCCGTCCCTGCAGCGGCAGCGTGCTGCTGGTCGGCGCCGCCTCGCTGCTGGGGCACTACTGGAGCGGCGTGCTGGCGGTGCTGGCCATGGCCGCCGGCACCGCCCTGACGGTCTCGGCGCTGGCCCTGGCCAGCGTGATGGCTCGCGGCTGGGCCGAGCGCCGCCTGCAGCGCTCGGCGAGCAGCATGAACCTGGCGCGCTGCCTGCGAGTCGTTGGCTTCGCAGGCGGCGCCCTCATCCTGATGCTGGGGCTTTCACTGTTCGTGGCCGGCGCCCGGTCACCCGACGCGCCGCCGCTGCTCGAGGGCGCCCCCACCACCTCCCCCTCGCCGTTCGGCGGCTAGCGCCTCGCGCACGACGGCCAGCCCCTGAACGCCCGTGCACGGCCATTGAAATGCGCCTCGACACCTGCGCCGACCTCGAGGGCGACGGCGCCACGCCGAGCCCCGTCTGGCGCGCCGTCTCGGTCGATCCCCTCCCGCCGGGCGAGGCCTGAGCGCCGCCTACCCCTGGCCGTCCGCGGCCCGACGCCCCGGCTCGAGGATCTCCCGGGCCAGCTCGCGGCCGCCCGGGGTCAGGTGCAGCGCCTCGCCGTTGCGTTCGATCAGCGCCTGTTCGCGGCTGCGCGCCACCACCCGGCGTGCCTTGGCATCGTCCCACAGCAGGTGCTCGCGCAGCGCCCGGGTGACGTTCTCCTCGTGCTGCTCGGGGCTGCCCTCGTGGTTGTAGAGGTGCACGGCCAGGGTGCGAATCTCGTTGAGGCGCCGCTGCCCGCGGCGCCGCAGCCACTGGGCGATCACCCCATAGCGCGGGCCGACCAGGAAGGCCAGCAGCAGGAACGCGCCGGTCATCACCGCCATCATGCCGCCGATCGAGACGTCCCAGGCCACCGCCAGGGCATAGCCCGAGACGCTGGACAGGATCGATACCAGCATGCCGTAGACGAACATCAGCCACAGCCGGTCGGTGAGCAGGTAGGCGGTGGCCGGCGGCACGATGACGAAGGCCACGAACAGCACCGCCCCCACGGCGTCGAAGGCCGCCACCGCGGTGCCGCTGGTCAGCAGCAGCAGGCCATGGAACAAGAGCCCCGGCGCCAGCCCCAGGGCCCGGGCCAGCCCCTCGTCGAAGGTGGCCAGCTTGAGTTCCTTGAAGAAGACGCCGACGAAGGCGGCGTTGAGCAGCGTCATGGCGCCCATGGAAAGCAGCGCCTGGGGCACCCGATACTCGCCCAGGGTGACGGTATCGAGCCACACGAAGCCGATCTCGCCGAGCAGCACGGTATGGGTGTCGATGTGCACGTCCCGGGCATACAGGTTGAGCAGCAGCACGCCGATCGAGAACAGCACCGGGAACACCAGGCCGATGGCGGCGTCCTGCTTGACCCGCCGGGTGCTGACCAAGAGCTCGGTGAGCACCACCGTGAGCAGCCCCGTCAGCGCGGCGCCGAGGATCTGCAGCGGGCCGCTCTGCTGATGCGTCGCCAGCCACACGATGACGATGCCGAACACGATGGCATGGCCGATGGCGTCCGAGAGCATGCTGTTGCCACGCAGCACCAGGAAGGTGCCCACCAGGGTCGAGGCGATGCCCACCAGGGCGCCCACCAGCATGATCATCGCCGCGGGATTGTCGAACAGCGCGGCCAGCATCAGGCGCCCTCCTCGTGCAGCGAGGCCAGCACCCGCTCGGCCTCGGCACGCCCCGCCGGCGTCAGCAGCCAGCGCCGCGACGGCCCCGGCTCCCCCGGCGGCGCCTCGCCCCACTCGACCAGGCCACGGCGCTCGAGCTTGCGCAGCGCGGTACGGGTGCGCAGCCCGTGATAGCTGTCGATCAGCCCCTGCTCGGAGCGGAACACCGGATCCTCGTGGCGGGCGGCGAGCCCGTAGAGGGTGGTCAGCACCTGCTGCTGGCGCAGGCGCCGACGCCCCCGCCACAGCCGCAGCGCCTCCCACACCAGGCCGCGGCCCGGGGCCAGGGCGAGCGACAGCAGCACCACGGCGGAAACGCTGAGGATGATCAGCGGGCCGGTGGCCAGGCCCCGCGACAGGGCGCTGAGCAAGGCGCCCAGCACGCCGCCGGCCACGCCGATCAGCGCGGCAAGCGTCACCATGCTCTCGAGACGCCGGCTCCACTGCCGGGCCGCCACCGCCGGGGCGATGATCATGGCCGCCATCAGCACCACGCCGACCATCTGCAGGCCGACCACCACGGCGAGCGCGACCATCATCGTCAGCAGCGCCTCGAGCCAGACCACCGGCATCCCCTGGGAGGCGGCGAACTCGGCATCGAAGGTCACCAGCTTGAACTCCTTCCACAGCACCGCCACCAGCGTCAGGGCGATCGCGGTGATGCCGGCCATGATCCACACGTCGGCGCGCAGGGTGGCCGCCGCCTGACCGAACAGGAAGGCGTCGAGGCCGCCCTGGGAGGCGTTGTGCGTGCCCTGGATATGGGTCAGCAGCACCACCCCGAGGGCGAAGAAGACGCTCAGCGCGATGCCCAGGGCGGCGTCGGTCTTGAGCCGGCTGAGGCGCGTCAGCAGCAGCATCGTCAGCGCCGCCAGGGCACCGGTGACCAGCGCGCCGACCAGGATGCTGCCCATGTGACGCCCGCCGGCGATGATGAAGCCCAGACAGACCCCGGGCAGCGCCGCGTGGGACATGGTGTCGCCGAGCAGGCTCTGGCGGCGCAGCACCGCGAAGCTGCCCAGCACGCCGCTGATCAGCCCCAGCAGGGCGGCGCCGGCCATGACGTTCTGCAGGGTGTAGTCGTTCAACAGGCTCAGCAGCGAGGCCATCACGAGGCGTCGCCCTCCCCGGCCAGCCTGCCGGCCTCGTCGAGCAGCGCGATCTGGCCGCCGTAGGCGCGGCGCAGGTTGTCGGCAGTATAGACCTCGCGCACCGGCCCCTGGGCGATGACCCGCACGTTGAGCAGCAGCAGCCAGTCGAAGTAGCTGCGCACCGTCTGCAGGTCATGGTGCACCACGATCAGCGTCTTGCCCTGGTCGCGCAGGCGGCGAAGGATGTCGACGATGGCGCGCTCGGTGGTGGCGTCGACCCCGGCCATGGGCTCGTCGAGAAAATAGACGTCGGCCTGCTGGACCAGCGCCCGGGCCAGGAACACCCGCTGCTGCTGGCCGCCGGAGAGCTGGCTGATCTGGCGCCCGGCGAGATCGGCCATGCCGACCTGCTCCAGCGCCGCCATGGCCTCGTCGCGCTCGCGCCGCCCCGGCCGTCGCAGCCAGCCCAGTCGGCCGTAGAGCCCCATGGTGACCACGTCCAGGGCGGTGGTGGGGAAATCCCAGTCGACGCTGGAGCGCTGCGGCACGTAGCCCACCCGGCGGCGATGCGACCTGTAGGGCAGGCCGAACAGGCGCACATGGCCGGCCACCGTGGGCACGAGCCCCAGCACGCTCTTGATCAGCGTGCTCTTGCCGGCGCCGTTGGGGCCGACGATGCCGGCCATCACCCCGGGCGGGACGTCGAAGTCGATGTCCCACAGCACCGGCTTGCTGTGGTAGCTGACCGTCAGGTCCTCGACGTGCAGGGCGAGATCCGGTTCATGCAGCGGTAGGGTCATGGCGTGCCTTTCTGATGCGTGGGATGCGTGGCGGGACGGACGGATCAGGCCTCGGGGATCTCCCAGCGGGCGGCCCAGTCGGCCAGCGCCTCGGGCAGCGGTGCCGGCGTGCCGCCCAGCGCCTCGACGATGTGCCGGGTGTTGGCATGGAGCATGCCGATGTAGGTGCCCTCGGCGGTCCCCGCCTCGCCCATGGCGTCGGCATACAGCTGGGCGCCGACCGTCACCGCCTGGCCGCGTTGGCGGGCGGCGTCGATCACCGCCTGGACGGTGCGGGGATTGATGGTGCTCTCGACGAACACCGCCGGCACCGCGCGCTCGACCACCGCGTCCGCCATGGCGCGGATATCGGCCACGCCGGTCTCGGTCTCGGTGCTGATGCCCTGGATGCCGGCGACCTCGATGCCGTAGGCGCGGCCGTAGTAGTGGAAGGCGTCATGGGCGGTCACCAGGATGCGCTGCGCCTCGGGAATGGAGGCCACGCTCGCCGCGATCCAGTCGTGCAGGGCGGCGAGCTCGCGGCCATAGGCCTCGGCGTTGGCCCGCATCGTCGCCGCGCACTCGGGGCGTGCCTCGGCGAAGGTCTCGGCCAGCACCGGCAGGGTCTGCGCCCACAGCGACACGTCCATCCACAGGTGAGGATCGATGCCGTAGGCATCCTGCACCCGGATCAGCGCGTCTTCGCCGATGGCGGCCGGCGAGACCGCCACGGTGGGCGTGATCTCGGCGAAGCGTTCCAGCACGTCGCCGAGCCGGCCCTCCAGCGCATAGCCGGAATAGAGGATGGTCTCGGCACGCTGCAGGATCGCCACGTCCCGGGCGCTGGCCTGGAACAGGTGCGGGTCCACCCCCGGCCCCATCAGCGCCGTGACCTCGACGCACTCGCCACCGACCCGCTCGGCGACGTCGCCGAGCATGCCGATGGTCACCACCGTCTCCAGCGGCTCCGCGGCCTGCGCCGGTCCGCTCCCCAGGACCATGGCGAGCCCCATGGTCATCCATCGCATCCGCATCGTCGATCCTCCCGGTCAGCCGCTCCCGCAGATATAACACCCCGGCCACGACCGGGTAAAAGTGCTTGTCTCACACATTGTTACACAACGAGTTGAAACTCATGGACATCAGACGACACTAATGGGTGTCGTCGACACATGACGACGCGATGGACACCGACTCAAGGAGAGACGCCATGACCCGCGATTCCCTTCGCCAGACGAGCATCACCGCCGCCCTGCTCGCCGCCGGCCTGACCGTCAGTGCCACCGCATCGGCCGCCCCTCAGGGCCTGTACTCCGCCGATGAGCTGCTCGATGCCGACGTCTACACCCAGGCGGATTCCGAGCGGTCGATCGGCGAGGTGGAAGACGTGCTGCTGGACGACGACATGCGCCTGCGCGCCCTGGTGATCGACTCCGGCAGCCTGCTCGACCTCAACGAGAAGCAGTACGTGGTCGAGGCCGACCAGTTCAAGGTCGAGACCCATCACGGCGAGCGCATCGAGGACATCGAATACCGCGTCACCCTGAGCCTCGACGCCGCCAGCCTGCGCGACCAGCCCGAATACACCGACGGCTGGTGGAACGAGGCCCGCGAGAGCATGCGCAGCGCCTGGGCCGACACCCAGGAAGGCGCGGCCAGCGCCTGGGAAACCACCCAGGAAGGCGCGTCCAACGCCCTGGATCGCATCGGCCAGGCCCTGCAGAGCGCCGGCGAGAGCGCCCAGAAGGCCGCCGAATAACCCGACTCGGCGACACTTCACCACTCCCACGCGCCCCGGCCCTGCCGGGGCGCGTCGCGTTCAGGCCCGGCGCAGGTCGGTCAGGATCGGCGTGCCGGTGGCCGGATCGGGCACCAGGGTGCAGGTCACGCCGTAGAGCTCGTGCACCAGCGCCTCGGTGACCACCTCGGCGGGCGCCCCCTGGGCGACGATGCGCCCGTCGCGCATGGCCACCAGGTGATCGGCATAGCGGCAGGCGCTGGCCAGGTCGTGCAGCACCAGCGCCAGGGTGCGGCCGTCGGCCGCCAGGCGCCTGACCAGCTCGAAGACCTCCAGCTGGTGGCCCAGGTCCAGCGCCGAGGTCGGCTCGTCGAGCAGCAGCAGCGGCGTCTGCTGGGCGATGGTCATGGCGATCCAGGCGCGCTGGCGCTGGCCGCCGGAGAGCGCCTCCAGCGGCCGGTCGGCCAGGGCCTCCAGCCCCGCCGCGGCCACCGCCTCCTCCACCGCGCGCCGGTCGTCGCCGGACCACTGGCGCAGCCAGCCCTGGTGGGGCTGGCGGCCGAAGCGGATCAGGTCGCCCACGGTCAGCCCCTCCGGCGCCGTGGCCTCCTGGGGCAGCAGCGCCAGTCGTCGGGCCAGCTCCCGGGGCGGCAGGCGCTGGATGTCCTGGCCATCGAGCAGCACCGCGCCCGAGTCCGGCGCGTGCAGCCGCGCCAGCCCGGCCAGCAGGGTCGACTTGCCGCAGCCGTTGGGGCCGACGATGGCGGTCACCCGGCCCGGCGGCAGCTCGACCGCCAGGTCCTCGATGATCGCGGTGCGACCGTGGCTCAGGCTCAGCGCCTCGACCTGCAGGCGTTGCGGGGCGTTCATGAGACTCTCCTATGGGTGGGACGCATCAGGATCCACAGCAGCCAGGGGCCGCCGACCACGGCGGTGACGATGCCCACCGGCAGTTCGATGGGGGCCAGCAGCAGCCGGCCGGTCAGGTCGGCCAGCACCATCACCAGGGCCCCGGCCAGGGCCGAGGCGGTCAGCGGCACGCCCCGCGAGGTAGACAGCGAGCGGGCGATCTCCGGGCCGATCAGCCCGACCATGCCCACCGGCCCGGCCACCGCCACCGCGAGCGCGGTGAGCAGCACCGAGAGCCCGAGGATCTGGGCGCGCCGGCGACGCAGCCCGACGCCGAGCCCGCGGGCCACGGCGTCGCTGAAGCGCATCAGCGACAGCGGCCGGGCCAGCGCCATGGCCAGCGGCCAGCCGAGCGCCAGGCCGATGCCCAGCACCGCGACGGCGCCGCCCGGGCGCGCGTTCAGGGTGCCCACCGTCCACGGGTAGGCCTGGTTGGCGGTGTCGATATCGACCCGGGCCAGCAGCAGCTGGGTGACGGCGCCGAACACCGCGCCGACGCCGATGCCGGCGACGATGAAGCGATAGCCGCGGGTATCGCCGCCGCTGGCCACGCCGAAGGTCACGGCCGCCGCGGTGGCCGCGCCGACCAGCGCCATGGCCGGCGGTGCCAGCGACACGCCGAGCCCCACGACGGAGGCCACGGCGAAGGCGGTGGCGCCGTTGTCGATGCCGATGATGCCGGGGGTGGCCAGGCGGTTGCGGGCCAGGGTCTGCATCAGGCAGCCGGCCAGCGCGAAGGCGGCGCCGGTCAGCCAGGCCGCCAGCAGCCGCGGGAAGCGCAGCTCCCGCACCAGGAAGCCGGCCAGCGGGTCGCCCTCGCCCTTGAGCGCCGCCCAGGCGCCGGCGGGCGACAGCACCTGCTGGCCCAGGCACAGGTAGGCCAGCGAGGACGCCGTCAGCAGCCCCAGCAGCAGCAGAGAGACGATCAGCGCGCGGCGCTCGATCAGCAGATGGCGCTCGCCCCAGGCCAGGCGCCAGTAGCCCGGCGGCGGCGCGACGCGGCGTGGGGCATCGGCGCGGGCAGGCATCGGCAGGGGCTCGGACATCAGGGTCTCGGACATGACGGTCTCCGGCTCACAGGGTCGGCAGTCGACGGGCGCGCACCACGGCGACCAGCACCGGGGCGCCGACCAGGGCGGTGAGCACGCCCAGCGGCAGCTCCGACGGCGCCACCACACGCCGCGAGACCACGTCGGCGGCGAGCACCATCAGCGGGCCCAGCGGCAGGCACAGCCACAGGGTGCGGCGAATGTCGGGGCCGGCCAGGGCGCGGGCCGCGAAGGGCACCACCAGGCCGACGAAGGCGATCGGCCCGGCGATGGCGGTGGCGGCGCCGACCAGCAGCGCCACCGCGATCACCACCAGCGCACGCACCCGGCCGGGGCGATGGCCGAGGCCCGAGGCGACCCGCTCGCCCAGCGCCAGCGCCGCCAGGGGCCGGGCGATCAGCGCGGTGACGACCAGCGCCAGGCCCAGGCTCGGCAGCACGGCGGCGAGGTCATCGAGGCGGCGTCCGGCCAGGCTGCCGACCACCCAGAAGCGGATCTCGTCGGCGGTGCGCTGATCGAACAGCAGCAGCAGCGAGGTCAGCGAGGCCAGCAGCGCCGAGAAGGCGGCCCCGGCCAGCACCAGGCGCACCGGGTCGTCGCCCGGGCCGCGCAGGCGTGCCACGCTCATCACCGCGAGGCAGCCGCCCAGGGCACCGACCTGGGCCACGGCCACGCGCAGGGTCGCCGCGCTGGCGCCCAGCCACAGCGCCACGGCCACGGCGAAGGCGGCCCCGGCGCTGACGCCCAGCAGCCCGGGCTCGGCCAGCGGGTTGCGCGATACGGCCTGCAACAGCGCGCCGGCCACGCCCAGAGACAGCCCCACGGCGATGCCGATCAGGGTGCGCGGCAGACGCAGGGTCTCGACCACGAACCGCGCCTCGCTGTCGCCGTGGCCGGCGAGCACCGCCAGGGCGCGGGCCGGACCGACCTCGCCGGCGCCCCACAGCAGGCTGGCCAGCACCGCCAGCGCCAGCAGGCCGGACAGCATCGGCATGACACGGGAAAGCCCCGCCGATGGGCGGGGCTCGATGTTGACGGAGGCGGCCTTCGACATCAGGGCACGAGCGCCGCTTCGATGTCGTCGAGGATGGCCTCGGCGGCCAGCGGGCCGTTGGCGCTGGTCCACAGCTGGCCGTCCACCGGCACCACCCGGCCGTTGTCGACCACCGGCAGGCGGGCGAAGGCCGGGGAATCCTTGGCCGCGGCCAGGGCCTCGTCGCCCTCCTCGTTGAGGGTGGCCAGGAACAGCCAGTCGCCCTGCAGCCTTGACAGGTTCTCCAGGCTCAGCGGGTCGCTGTGCACGCCATGACCGTTGACCAGGTCGCCGGAGGCGACGTCCAGGCCGACGGCCTCGAGCAGGCCGCTGGCGAACAGCCGGTCGGACATCACCAGCGGGCCCTGGGGCATCCAGCGCACCAGGTTGGCGGTGGCGCCGACCTCGGCCGCGTCCACGCGCTCGGCCAGCTCGGCGGCCCGACTCTCGACGCCCTCGATGGCCGCGTTCACCGCGTCCTCGCGGCCCAGGGCCTCGCCGAACTGGCGCCCCTCGACCTTCCACGCCTCGGGGGTGATGCCCGGGCTCTGCGGCACCACGGTGGGGGCGATCTTCGACAGCAGCGCGTACTGGGCATCGGCGAGGCTCGGGCCGGCCAGGATCAGGTCCGGGCGCTCGCCGACCACCGCCTCCATGTTGATCTCGCGCACCACGCCGACGATCGCCGGGCGCTGATCGCCGAGATGCGGCGCGATGTAGCGGGCCACGTCGTCGCCGCCGCGGGTGGTCACCGCGCCCACCGGCATCACGCCGGCGGCCAGGGCGGCATCCAGGGCGCCTTCATAGAGGGTGACCACGCGCTCGGGGGCGTCCGGCACCTCGATCTCGCCGTGGGCGGTGTCCAGGGTACGCGCCTGGGCCGGGGTGACCGCGGCGGCAATGGCCGCCACCAGGCAGGCGCCGATCAGGGTCGACGCCCTGGGCAGGGAAACTGACATGGAAGCTCCTCGACTCGCCGGGCACCCGTGCGCCCGGCCATGCGAATATTTGCCAATGATAATGAATCTCAAACCGGTTCTCACCCCCGCTCGGCGCAACGTCGCGTTCGATGTTACGCAACGCGACGTTGCGGGAGCGCAGGAACCGGGGCCAGAGGCTGTTCGCCCAGCCGGGCATGAACGCTCGCCGGAGAGGTCCACGGGCCGGGCGACAGCACCGTCACGTCGATCGCCTCCCGCCCCGCGCGGCCAGCGCCGCGCGGCGGCCGGCGACCAGGACCGGAGCCAGCGATAAGCGGGCGATCAGAACGCGACGTTGATGCCCAGCCACAGGCGACGGCCATCCTCGACGTAGCCGTACTCTTCCTCGGTGATGTCCTCGTCGAACAGGTTGTAGAGGCCGGCGTTGAGGGTGGTCTGCGGCGTCAGCTGATAGCCGAGGCCGGCGTCCACGAAGGTGTAGGACGGCGCGACGATGGCATCCTGGGACGGACCGGTGGTGGGCTGGCTCTCCTCGCCGCGATAGGTCAGGCGGGTCCACTGGTTCAGGCGCTCGGTGGCCTGCCATTCCAGCGATGCCGAGACCTGGTGCTTGGGCAGCTGGTTGAGCGGCTCGCCCTCGTACTCGCCGCTCTTCTGCTCGGAGTCGGTGTAGGTGTAGCTGGTGCTCAGGTCCAGATGGTCGGCCAGCGGCGTGGACAGGGAGAACTCGACGCCCTGGGTGACCGCCTCATCGACGTTGACCCGGTAGGTCGGATCGGAACCGTAGTCGTTGGCGCCGTCGGTGCATACGGACGTCGGGCAGTTGATGCGGGTGATCTTGTCGTCGAAGTCGGTGTGGAAGACGGTCAGGCCGGCCATCAGGCCGTTGTCGCCGGCATAATGCAGGCCCAGTTCCTGACTGAGCGAGGTTTCCGCCTCCAGATCCGGGTTGCCGTAGATGTTGCCGCCGCGGCTGACCTGGACCCAGCCGGGGCTGGTGTAGCGCAGGTCCGGCGCGCGGAAGCCGGAGGAGACACCGCCCTTCAGCGTCCAACGGTCGTCGAGGTGCCAGACGCCATACAGGCGCGGCGACCAGTGGCTGCCGTAGTCCTCGTCCTCGTTGAGGCGCACGCCGCCGGTCAGCGAGAAGTCCTCGGTCAGCATCCATTCGTCCTCGGCGTACAGCGCCCAGCGATAGCGGGTCAGCTCGCTCAAATCGGACGTCTCGGACTGGTTGCCGCCGTCCTCCAGGCGCTGATCCTCGTACTGGCCGCCCAGGGTCAAGATATGGGCGCCCAGCGGCAGCACCGCCTTGGTGTCGGCCACGGTGCTCTGGTAGCTGTTGTCGCGGGAGGGGTTGTCGATCTCCTCGTGCTGCACGTAGCTGGTGGTGGTGCCGACGTCGAAGTAGCCGTCGTGGCTCAGCGCGAAGTGGCGGCGATCGTACTCCTGCTCGGAGCGCTCGTTCGGCCCACGAGACCCCACCAGCTCGACGGACTCACCGGGATTGGTAATCCGGCGCTGCTCGCTGTAGCCCGCCTCGAGGCCGATCTCGTGGATGTCGTCCGGCGTCCAGCTCAGCTTGGCGGTGCCGCTGGCCAGGCGCTGGTCGGCGTAGCCGCCGATGATGGCGTCCTCGTCGCGCTGGTCGTACTGGCCGTAGACCTGCAGGCCGAGACGGTCTCCGATCAGCGGCCCGGCGACATGGAAGCGGCTGTTGTGCTCGTCGCCGGAGGCGGAGTCTTCCTGGATCGTCATGCTGGTGGAGACCTCACCGCCCCACTCCTGCGGCACCTTGCGGGTGATCACGTTGATCACGCCGCCCAGGGCATCGGAGCCGTACAGCGACGACATCGGGCCGCGGATCACCTCGATGCGCTCGATGGCCGACAGCGGCGGCATCCAGCCCTGCTCGATGCCCGGGCCGTCGCTGTTGGGGCGGGTTTCCCGCGAGCCCTGACGCTTGCCGTCGACCAGCATCAGGGTGTACTTGGCGCCCATGCCGCGGATGCTGATGTCCTGGGACGACCCGCCGCCGGTGACGGTCACGCCCGGCACGTTGCGCAGCGCATCGGTGATGTCTCGGTAGGCGCGGCCTTCCAGGTCCTCACGGCTGATCACGCTGATCGAGGCCGGGGCATCCTGCACCTGCTGCTCGTAACCGGCGGCGGTGACCACGACATCGTCAAGCTCGGCCGTTTCCTGCGCGACGGCGGGGGAGGCCGCCAGGCCGGCGATCAGCGAGGCAAGGACGGTGCGAGAAGAGGGGAACGACATGTGTGGCGACTCCTGAAGATCCCACCGGCCTCATCCGGGCCGGCTATAGTTAATGCGAATTTTTATTATTCACATTCTTCCACATTCGCTCGCTCGCGTCATGGCACGGCGCGTTGCGTGACACGCAACGCGATCACGATCCTCACCGATCACAACAACGAGAATGATTTTCAACCAGCGTATTGCTACGATGGGCCTTCCGTTAGCACCCTACGGCTCAACACCATGCACGATGCCGATGAACTGCTCGCCTTCGCCGACGTCATGGACAGCGGCAGCCTCACCCTGAGCGCCCGCCGGCTGGGCGTGGCGAAATCGACCCTGAGCCGCCGCCTCCAGCAGCTGGAAGCGCGGCTCGGCCAGCCGCTGATGCGGCGCCAGTCGAACCGGCTGGAACCCACCGAGGCCGGACGCGTCTTCCACGACTACTGCCTGCGGCTGATCGCGCTGGCCGACAAGGGCCGCCAGGCCCTGGACGAGCTGCGCGAGGAGATCAGCGGCGAGCTGACGCTGGAGGTCCACGAGGGCCTGTCGCGCACCTGGGTGGCGCCCGCCCTCGACGCGTTCATGGCCCGCCATCCCGCGCTGAAGCTGAACCTGCTGACCCGCGACCAGCTGCCGGGCCAGGCCGCCTGCCATTCGGTGGTGGTGTGGTACGGCGAGACCGGCGAGACCGCCCTGCGCCAGGAGACGGTGGCCCGGCTGCCGCGCGGGCTCTATGCCCATCCCGACTACCTCGCCCGCCACGGCACGCCGTCCCATCCCCGCGACCTGGACGGCCACGCCTGGATCGACCTGCTCGGCGAGGCCGAACGCGGCCTGGTGCTGCGCCATCCGCGCGAGGGCGAACACGACGTCTGCCCGCCCGGCTCGCGGCTGCGCGTCGATCGCCTGCTGCTGCACTCCGACGCCATCGCCCGCGGCCACGGCCTGGGCGTGCTGCCGGTGTGGATGGCCGAGCGCCGCCGGGCGGCTCATCCGGACCAGCTGGTGCGCTGCCTGCCCGACTGGCAGGCCTCGGCGATGCCGGTGAGCCTGCTCTACCCTCACGGCCACCGGCCTCGCAAGGTCACGGCGCTGCTCGAGTTCCTGCGCGGCGCCTGCCCCGCCGACTGGGCCACCGCCCCCGAGGCCGCCCCGGCGGAGGCCTGAACCGCCCGCCGTGCCTGTTGCGACGGCGATTGCTAGAATGGAGCCCTTAACGACGCTCAAGGAGCGAGCATGGGACTTCGCGAAATCGCCGTCGGCGGCCTCTATCTCTCTCCCCTGCTGCTGTATGCCCTGCTCGGCTTCGGGGCCACGCTGCTGATCCGCGCGGTGCTCTATCGGCTGCTGGGCGCGAACCGCCTGTGGTTCGAGGCCTGGTTCGACACCGCCCTGTTCGTGATCTGCACCGCCGTCATCGCCTACCTCTCTTCCGCCACCGGGAACGCCTGAACATGCGCACCCTGCTACGCAGCCTCGTCACCCTGGTCGTCGTCGCCATCGCCATCGCCGCCGGCCTGTGGCTGTGGCACTACTACCTCTATACGCCCTGGACCCGCGACGGCCGCGTGCGCGCCGAGGTGATCACCGTCGCCCCGGACGTCTCCGGTCGCGTGGTGGCGCTGACGGTGGGCGACAACCAGCGCGTCGACGAGGGCGAGACGCTGTTCCAGATCGATCGCGCGCGCTACGAGACGGCGGTGAACCGGGCCGAGGCGGTGGTGGCCCAGCGCCAGGCCGAGCTTCAGCAGAGCCAGGACGAGGCCTCGCGGCGCAACCGCCTGAGCCGTCAGGCGATCAGCGCCGAGGGCCAGGAGACGGCTCGTATCAACCGCCAGGTGGCCAGCGCCACCCTCGACCAGGCCAAGAGCGACCTGGCCAGCGCCCGGCTCGACCTCGAACGCACCACGGTGTCGGCGCCGGCGGCGGGCCACGTGCTCAACCTGCAGCTCAGCGAGGGCAACTACGTCAGCGACGGCGAAGAGGTGATGGCGCTGATCAAGGAGGGCTCCTACTTCGTCACCGGCTACTTCGAGGAAACCAAGACCCCGCAGTTCTCGGTCGGCGACCCGGCGCGGGTGATCCTGATGAGCGGCGACACCGAGCTGGAGGGCCACGTGGAGAGCATCGGCCGCGCCATCGCCGACCCCAACACCGACCCCAACAGCCAGCTGCTGCCCCAGGTGGACCCCACCTTCAGCTGGGTGCGGCTGGCCCAGCGCATTCCGGTGCGCATCGCACTGGACGAGATTCCCGAGGGGACGACCCTGAGCGCCGGCATGACGGCCTCGGTGTATGTGGAGCCGAACGTCGAGCCGACGGAGTAACGGCGCATGTCCCTCTGGCTGCAGGCCTATCTCACGCCGAGTTCCGATGCGGTCAAGTTCGCCGCCAAGGCCACCCTGGCCATGCTGCTGGCGCTCTATGCGGCGCTGTGGTGCGACCTGGAGCGGCCCTACTGGGCGCTGATCTCGGCGGCCTTCCTGCAGGTCCGCCCGATGAGCGGCATGGTGGTCGAGAAGGGGCTCAGCCAGATCAGCGGCACCCTGGTCGGCTGCGGCGCCGGCATCGCCATCATGAGCCTGTTCGCCCAGGCGCCCATCCCGGCGCTGGCCGCCCTGACGCTGTGGATCATGTTCTGCACCTACGGCAGTTCGCTGCTGCGCAACAACGCCTCCTACGGCTGCATCATGGGCGCCGTCACGGCCATGCTGATCGTGGTGATCGGCGCCGGCCAGCCCGACGGCATCTTCTCCATCGCCGTGGCACGGCTCTCCGAGCTGTCGCTGGGTGCGCTGTGCGCCACCCTGGTCAGCGCGCTGCTGTGGCCGATCAAGGTCGGCGACCATCTCGGCCGACAGGCCGACGACGTGGTCAACCAGGCCTTCCGCCACGCCGCCCTGCGGCTGACCGACAGCGACGATCTCGACGAGCTGCAGGGCACCCTGACCCACAGCCTGGAGCCGCTCACCCAGCTCGAGACCGACAGCCAGGCCGCCCGCTACGAGGGCCCGGAAGGGCCGGGCCGGATCCGCGCCAGCCACGTGCTGACCCGCCGCACCCTGCGCCTGCTGGCCACCCTGCACGCCCTGCAGCAGATCCTGCATCACTACGGCGAGCGCATCTCGCCGACCATCCACCGGCTGGCCGAGGAGCTCGCCGACGGCTTTCGCGAGTCGGCGGAGGTCAGCGGCATCGCCCCGGCCCAGCGACGCCTTCACGCCCTGCGTCACCGGGTCAAGGACTGCCCCGACGACGACGGGACGCCCCTCGAGCAGCGCTGCCTGCTGGGCCTGCGCGAGGCGCTGGGCCACGCCGTGGTGATGCTCGACGCCCGCGATGCCATCAGCCACCCGGGGCGCATGCGGCTGCGAGGCGCGGCGCTGGCCTGGCATCGCGACCACCTGGTGGCCGGCCTCAACGCCGTGCGCGCGGGCCTGGTCTTCTCCCTGCTCGCCGCCTTCTGGCTGGCCACCAGCTGGGACAACGGCCAGGTCGCGATGCTGCTCGGCACCCTGTTCTCGGCCTTCTTCGCCACCCGCGACAACCCGGTGATGGTGTGCATGATGTTCGCCAAGGGCATGCTGGCGGCGATTCCCAGCGCCTTCCTGTTCGGCCACGTGCTGCTGGCCCAGGCCAGCGGTTTCCCGATGCTGGCGATGATCCTGATGCCGCCGCTGTTCCTCGGCCTGCTGGGCGCGGCCAACCCGCGCCTGATGGGCTACTGCCTGGCCTTCACCATCGGCAACATCCTGCTGACCATGCCCGACAACGGCATGGACTTCTCCTTCGACAGCTTCATCAACCGCGCCATCGCGGTGATGATCGGGATGTCCGCGGTGGTGACCGGCTTCCGACTGCTGCCCGGCTTCGGCTCGCGGCTGCGCAAGCGCCGGCTGGTGGGCGCCATCGTCGGCGACCTGCGCCGCCTGACCTCGCCGCCGATCCACGAGGCGGAGGCACGCTTCGTCGGCGGCATGGCCGACCGTCTGCTGCACCTGGCCAGGCATGACGACGTGCTGCCCGAAGACCAGCGCCATCTCTTTACCCTGGGCCTGACCGGGCTCGACATCGGCTATGCCTGCCTGCAGATGCGCCGCCGGCTGGACGACCTGCCGGACGAGGCCCTGCACCGCGCCAAGCGCAACTTCTTCGATGCCCTGGCCCAGGCCTACGCCGACAGCGCCAGGGGCCGCTCGCCCGACGCGGTGGCCCCGGCCGGCGAGGCGCTGGTCGAGGCCGCCCGCCACCAGCCGGCACTGAGCGAGCGCCAGCGGGCCCAGCTCGCCGGCCTGGCGCAGCGTCTCGAGCTGTCGCTGGAACGCCAGGCACAGCGAGCCCGCGCCCTTCAAGGCCTCTCGCCGCCCCCGGCGCAGGCGGAAGTGGCATGAGTCACGCCCCGCCGCCACGGCTTTACCCGCTCATTTCCCTCAGCCAAGGAGACGCTGCATGTTCGCCGAACTCTTCGCCGTGATGGCGCCGGTCATCGCCGGTGCCGGTCTGGGCTTCGGCTGGGTTCGGCTCGGCCACGACTACCCCGTGGCCTTCGTCACCCGCCTGGTGTTCAACATCGGCACCCCGGCGCTGGTGCTCGCCTCGCTGGCCGGCGCCGAGATCGACGCCGACAGCTTCGGACGCACCATGCTGGCCACCGCCCTGGTGCTGACCGCCATGGGCGCCGCCACCCTGGTCTCCGCGCGCCTGCTGCGTCGCGACTGGCGGGTGCTGCTGGCGCCGATGATGTACCCCAACACCGGCAACATGGGCCTGCCGGTGGTGCTCTATGCCTTCGGCGAGGCCGGCTTCGCCTTCGGCATCACGGTGATGGTCACGGTCTCGCTGTTCCAGTTCACCCTCGGCACGATGATGACCAGCCGCGGCAATCCGCTGAAGTCGCTGGCCAAGACGCCCACGGTCTACGCCATCCTGATCGCCCTGGCGCTGCTGCTCACCGACACCGACCTGCCACCGTGGATCGCCAACAGCGTGGACCTGATCTCGGGCTTCACGGTGCCGCTGATGCTGATCACCCTCGGGGTGTCGCTGGCCCATATCCAGGTCAGGAACCTGCGCTCGGGGCTCGGCTTCTGCCTGCTGCGCATGCCGCTGGCCGCCGGCCTGGCCTGGGGCATCGGCGCGCTGCTGAACCTGCCGCCCATGGCCCATGCCATCCTGGTGCTGCAGATGAGCATGCCGGTGGCGGTGTTCAACTATCTGTTCGCCCAGAAGGCCCGCCGCGAGCCGGAATACGTGGCCAGCCTGGTGTTCTGCTCGACCCTGCTGTCGCTGATCTACCTGCCGCTGCTGCTGGCCTGGCTGATGTAGCCCCGGGCCGGCGACCGTGGACACCGCCTATACTGGAGGCCGCCCCGTCCACGGAGCCGGCCCATGATCCCTCCCTCGCGTTTCCCGTTCGCCTGCCGCCTGCCGAGCGCGGCGCTGCTCGGCCTGCTGCTGAGCGCCATGGCCCACGCCGAGCCGGCCCCGTCCCGGCTGGTTGATACCCAGCGCCTGACGATGTGCCTGACGCCGCTGGTCGGCGGCCTCGACCATCCCTGGGGCCTGACCCAGCTGCCCGACGGCCGGCTGCTGGTGGGCGAACGCCCCGGCCGCCTGAGCCGGCTCGAGGCGGATGGCACCCTGACCCGGCTGGCGGGCCTGCCCGAGGTCTCGGCCCGCGGCCAGGGCGGGCTGCTCGACCTGGCCCTGCATCCCCGCTTCGGCGACGACGGCGGCGAGCACGACTGGCTCTACTTCACCTGGAGCCGGCCGGAGCCCGGCGGCGACGCCACCGCGCTGTCCCGGGCGCGTCTCGAGGGCGACCGGCTGACCGACGTGCAGCGGCTCTTCGTCCAGAACCGCGGCGCCGGCCCGGGGCGACACTACGGCTCGCGGCTGGCCTGGCGCCCCGACGGCACCCTGCTGATGAGCGTCGGCGAACGCGGCAGCCCGCCGCGCGCCCAGGACGGCGGCGACCACGCCGGCAGCATGCTGCGCCTCACCGAGACCGGCGGCGCGCCGGCCGACAATCCCTTCGTCGACGATCCCGAGGTGCTGGACGAGATCTTCAGCCTCGGCCACCGCAATCCCCAGGGGCTGACCGTCGCCGACGACGGCACGGCCTGGTCCACCGAGCACGGCCCGCGCACCGGCGACGAACTCAATCGCCTGGTGCCGGGTGCCAACTATGGCTGGCCGGAGGTCTCCCGCGGCCGCGACTACGTCACCTTCCTGCCGGTCGGCGAGGACAGCGCCCCGGGCATGCGCGACCCGGTGCATGTCTTCGAGGGCCGCTTCGCCCCATCGGGCCTGACCCTGGTGACCTCGCCGGCCTTCGCCCCCTGGCGGGGTGATCTGCTGGCCGGCGGGCTGCGCGGCGAGGCGCTGCTGCGGTTGCGCCTCGCGGGCGACAGGGTGATCGAACGCGAGAGAGTGCTCGAGGGAGAGCTCGGCCGCATCCGTACCGTGCGGCAAGGCAACCATGGCCACATTTACCTGCTGGTCGATGCCGCTGAGGGTGGCCTGTGGCGTCTTTCCCCTACGACAGCCCGAGCCGCCGCAGCCTGCGCCGAATGAGGACTCACCGCCGGCCCACCCGGCCCGGACGGGGGCGCCCGACGAGAATTCAACGCGCCCGCGCGTTACCCAACGGCCGCGTTGATAACAACCTTCGACCCCCATCACTCGCGCTCGGCACCATCGTTGTGGCCCTGCGAGGCGACGATGACCTTTATTTAGGCGACATTCGGCACCATTCGAACTTTGTTGGATTCAACGCTACGGTATTGCGTTTTATTTCGCGTCAACGCAGCCGGCTGGCATGCTGGCGTCAGGCTTCATCACAACCACTCGCCCACCCCTGCCGTTCAACGCAGGCACGGGCGTCGACCAAGGTTCGCCAATGAGTGACAACCGAAACGTCAAGATTCGGGTCCGCAACCTCAGCAAGGTCTTCGGCAACCAGCCGAAGAAGGCGCTGGAACTGCGCGACCAGGGGCTGAAGCGTCCCGAGATCCTCGACAAGACCGGCCAGACCCTGGGCCTGTCGAACATCGACTTCGATGTCTACGAAGGGGAACTGCTGGTGATCATGGGGCTGTCCGGCTCCGGCAAGTCGACCCTGATCCGCTGCCTCAACCGCCTGATCGACCCGACCGAGGGCGAGATCGTCATCGACGGGCAGAACATCCCGAGCCTCAAGGAGAAGGAGCTGCTGGAATGCCGCCGCCGCCACTTCTCCATGGTGTTCCAGAACTTCGCCCTCTTCCCCCACCGCACCGTGCAGCAGAACGCCGAGTTCGGCCTGGAGATCCGCGGCATCGATGCCGGCGAACGTCGCGAGACCGCCCGCAACGCCCTCAAGCAGGTCGGCCTGGACGGCTGGGAAGACGCTTTTCCCCGCCAGCTGTCCGGCGGCATGCAGCAGCGCGTCGGCCTGGCTCGGGCGCTGGCCAACGACGCCAGCGTGCTGCTGATGGACGAGGCCTTCTCGGCCCTCGACCCGCTGATCCGCGGCGACATGCAGCAGGAGCTGCTGCAGCTCCAGCACCGCATGAAGAAGACCACCGTCTTCATTACCCACGACCTCGACGAGGCCCTGAGCATCGGCGATCGCATCGTGCTGCTCAAGGACGGCGAGGTGGTGCAGATCGGCACCCCGGAGGAGATCCTCACCGCCCCCGCCGACGACTATGTCCGCCGCTTCATCGAGGGCGTCGACAAGTCGCGCATCCTCAGCGCCGAGAGCGCCATGCGCAAGGTGCGCTCCACGGTGCGCGACACCGATGGCCCGCGCACCGCGCTGCGCAAGATGCGTGACCACAGCCTCGATTCCATCTACATCCTCGACCGCGACCGCCGCCTGGTCGGCCTGATCGACGCCGATGGCGCCAGCCAGGCGCTGGAGGATGGCAAGCAGACCGTCACCGAGGTGATGACCCAGGACTTCCGCAAGGTCACCCGCGAGGAGCCGCTGCACAACCTGTTCGCCATGTTCAGCGAGAACCGCTTCCCGATCGCCGTGGTAGACGACGACCAGGTGCTGCAGGGCGTGGTCGTGAAAGGCGCCGTCCTCGATGAACTCGCACAGGCAGGAGACCACTGATGGCTATCGAATTTCCGCGCATGCCGCTGGGCGACTGGATCGAGAACGGCCTCAACTGGCTGACCAGCGAGTACTCCGCCGTGACCCGCGGCATCTCGCGCATCACCCAGACCGGCATCGATGGGCTCAACGATGCCCTGATGTGGTTGCCCGACTGGTCGCTGCTGGTGATCATCGCCGGCCTGTGCTGGTGGCTCGCCAACGTGCGTCTGGCCATCGGCGCGGCCGCCGGCCTGGCACTGATCTGGAACCTCGGGCTCTGGGACCCGATGATCGAGACCCTGACCCTGGTGGTGATCGCCACCCTGGTGGCGGTGATCATCGCCCTGCCGGTGGGCATCGCCGCGGCGCTCTCCGAGCGGCTCTATCGGACGATCATGCCGGTGCTGGACTTCATGCAGACCATGCCGGCCTTCGTCTACCTGATCCCGGCCATCCCGTTCTTCGGCATCGGCTCGGTCTCGGCGATCTTCGCCACCGTGATCTTCTCCATGCCGCCGGCGATCCGCTTCACCACCCTGGGGATCCGCCAGGTCCCCACCGAGCTCGTGGAGGCCGCCGACGCCTACGGTGCCACCCGTGGCCAGAAGCTGTTCAAGGTCCAGCTGCCGCTGTCGCTGCCCACGGTGATGGCCGGCATCAACCAGACCATCATGCTGGCGCTGTCGATGGTGGTCATCGCCGCCATGATCGGCGCCGACGGCCTCGGCAGCGAGGTCTGGCGCGCCATTCAACGCCTGCGTCCGGGGGATGGCTTCGAGGCCGGCATCGCCGTGGTGATCCTGGCCATGCTGCTCGACCGCCTCACCCAATCGCTGCGCAAACGCGGCAAGGCCTGATGATCGGCCGTTGAACGACCGCCGGTTGAATCCGGCGGTGTGTCTCAGCATGCTCGTGAACACATTCCGAAGGAGAATCATTATGCCTAAGCAACCGATGCGCATCGCTGGCCTGGCCCTCATCGCCGGCGCCAGCCTGACCGCGGCGACGGCCCAGGCCCAGGACAAGGGCAGCGTTCACCTGGCCTACGTCGAATGGGCCTCGGAAGTCGCCTCCACCAACGTGGTGCGCGCCGTGCTGGAGCAGGCCGGCTACGAGGTCGAGATGACCTCGCTGTCCGCCGCCGCCATGTGGCAATCGGTCGCCACCGGCGATGCCGACAGCATCGTCGCCGCCTGGCTGCCGACCACCCACGCCGACTACCTCGAGCGGGTCAGCGATCAGGTCGACGATCTGGGTCCGAACCTCGACGGTACCAAGCTCGGCCTGGTAGTGCCCGCCGATAGCGACATGAACTCCATCGCCGACCTGAACGACCATGCCGATGCGCTGGGCGGCAAGATCACCGGCATCGATCCGGGCGCCGGCCTGATGAGCCTCACCGAGGACGTCATCGACGCCTACGAGCTGGACCTCGACCTGCAGAGCGGCAGCGGCGCCACCATGACCGCGGCCCTGCAGACCGCCATTGCCAACGACGAGCCGATCGTGGTGACCAGCTGGACGCCGCACTGGATGTTCGCCCGCTGGGACCTCAAGTACCTCGAGGACCCCCAGGACGTCTATGGCGGCGCCGAGCAGATCCATACCATCGCGCGCGACGGCCTCGAGGAAGACATGCCGGGCGCCTACGCCATCCTGGACGCCTTCGAGTGGACGCCCGAGCAGATGGGCGAAGTCATGCTCATGAACCAGGAGGAAGACTCCGACCCCTACGAGAACGCCAAGCAGTGGGTCGAGGACAACCAGGACCTGGTGCAGGAGTGGCTGCCGCAGTCGTGATGGCGGCCGCATGACCGCCAGGGGGAGGTGTCTCACGGGGCACCTCCCCCTTGCGTGTCGGGCGCCGGCGTCAACGGCGCGAGCGCACACGGAACCGGACGCGTCGCAGATTGCCGGTTATCAGTCCTATTCTATTTGATTAGAATCCCCTGTCCGATCGCGCCCCGCGCCATCGGATGACCACGACAATGACAACAAGGGCAACGCCTCCCCGGACGACGCCGATGACCGTGCCGCGGCCGTTGAAAGCGCGGCACGCTCGAATCGCCGTCCAACGGCCACACTGAGCGTGTGAGCGCGGACGCAACCCAACAAGGAGCGCAGGCATGTTCAAGAAGATCCTGGTGCCGGTGGACCTGGCACACCCCGATGTGTTCGAACCATCGCTGAAGGTCGTCGCCGATCAGGCCCGGCATTACAATGCCGAGGTCTGCTACGTGGCGATCATCGCCAATACCCCGGGCAGCGTGGCCCGAACCCCGGACGAGTACCAGCAGAAGCTGGAGGCCTTCGCCCAGGAGCGCGCCCAGGTGCACGGCCAGCCGGTCAGCGCCAAGGCCATCGTCTGCCCGGACCCCATCGCCGATCTGGATGACGTGCTGGTCAAGGCGATCGACGAGCTGAGCGTCGATCTGGTGATCATGCAGACCCATCCGCCGAAACACCTGGATGTCGTGCTTCCCTCACACGGCGGCAAGATTGCCACCCATACCGACGCATCGGTGTTCCTGGTCCGCCCACAGGACTGATGCGCCCCACTCGTTCCTCGACGTCAACAAGGAGAGATCCCGTGACGAACGACAACAAAGCCCCCGAGGGGGCCGCCGGCGAGGGCATTCCCGCCCCGGAAGGTCCGGCCAACCTGATCGATACCGATTACGTGATCGGCCAGGACAACATCACCACCAACAAGTTCGGCCTCGATGTCGATCTGCACGGCAAGGTCTTCACCGTGTCGTCGCTAGTGATCCTGGTCTTCGTGATCCTGACGCTGGCCCTGCAGGCCGAGATCGAGCCGATCTTCGACGCCATCTTCAGCTTCCTGACCGGCAACCTCAGCTGGGTCTTCCTGCTCGGCGGCAACATCTTCGTGCTGGTCAGCCTCGGCATCGTGCTCTCGCCGCTGGGCAAGGTGCGCATCGGCGGTGCCAATGCCACGCCGGACTTCAGCTACGCCGGCTGGTTCGCGATGTTGTTCGCCGCCGGCATGGGCATCGGCCTGATGTTCTACGGCGTCTCCGAGCCGCTGACCCACTTCGGCACCGCCCTCGACGGCACCACCGTGGAGAACGGCGTACGCACCGACTGGGCGCCGCTGGGCGCCGCCGCCGGCGACGAGGTCGCCGCCCAGAAGCTGGGCATGGCCGCCACCATCTACCACTGGGGCCTGCACCCCTGGGGCGCCTACGCCATCGTCGGCCTGGCACTGGCGATCTTCGCCTTCAACAAGGGCCTGCCGCTGACCATGCGCTCGATCTTCTACCCGATCCTGGGTGAGCGCGTGTGGGGCTGGCCGGGACACCTGATCGACATCCTGGCGGTGTTCGCCACCCTGTTCGGTCTGGCCACCTCGCTGGGCCTGGGCGCCTCCCAGGCGGCCGCCGGCCTCAGCTACCTGTTCGACGTGCCCAACAGCAACATCACCATGGTGCTGCTGATCATGGGCATCACCGCCGTGGCGATGTGCTCGATCCTGCTGGGCGTCGACAAGGGCGTGCAGCGCCTGTCGCAGCTCAACATGGTGCTGGCCTTCCTGCTGCTGGTGTTCGTGATCATCGTTGGCCCGACCCTGCTGATCGCCACCGGCTTCTTCGAGAACCTGGTCGCCTACGCGGTCAACCTGCCGGCGCTGGCGATGCCCTTCGGCCGTGAGGACGCCAACTTCAGCCAGGGCTGGACCGCCTTCTACTGGGCCTGGTGGATCTCCTGGTCACCGTTCGTCGGCATGTTCATCGCCCGCGTCAGCCGCGGCCGCAGCGTGCGCGAGTTCCTGACCGCCGTGCTGCTGGTGCCGACCCTGGTCTCGGTGCTGTGGATGACGGCCTTCGGTGGCACCGCCATCGATCAGGTCATCTCCGACGGCTTCCAGGGCGTCCAGGACGCCGCGCTGGAGATCAAGCTGTTCGCCATGCTCGGCCAGCTGCCGCTGTCCGCCATCACCTCCTTCGTCGGCATCATCCTGGTGATCGTGTTCTTCGTGACCTCCTCGGACTCCGGTTCGCTGGTCATCGACTCGATCACCGCCGGCGGCAAGGTCGACGCGCCCAAGCCGCAGCGCATCTTCTGGGCCATCATCGAAGGCGCCATCGCCATCGCCCTGCTGCTGGGCGGCGGCCTGACGGCCCTGCAGACGGCGGCCGTCTCCACCGGCCTGCCCTTCACCATCGTGCTGCTGCTCGGCTGCTACGCGCTGGTCAAGGCACTGAGAAGCGAGCCCAAGGGCAACTGAAAGACGCCCTGATCTCGACGAGAAAGGCGGCCTTCGGGCCGCCTTTTTCGTTGCCGCGTCGGCCTCGAGCGTCACCGCCATGGCGCCGATCGGGCCGAGTGTCGATATGATGCAACACCTATACATCTTACTTGCCTAATGTAAATTTTCCCGCTCGTCGGTCGATGGCGTGCAGGCCACGCCCCGCGGGCCTCTGCGCCGTTTTCCGACGGTGCCGTCAGGGCGCGACAGCCCCCACCGGCGCCGCCTCGCGATCCCCCTCCTGCGCCGGCTGACACGATACGCTGTTGGCGTATCGCGACACTTTTCCCCTCCCGACACGCCGCAAACGAGTCGTCACACGGTGACACCTCGACCAATACCAGCATAGATATCTGATATAAAAGCTTTTTTTCCATTCCGGCCCGATGCTTGCTCCTTTACCTGGCAGATCCACGCACGTCCATGACGCTCCCTCCCCCGCCAGGGGCCTGGGACAGGACGTTCGTTTCCGACCACGACCAGGAGCAAGACGCCCATGAAGATCACCATCTTTGGTTCCGGATACGTAGGACTCGTCACCGGCGCCTGCCTCGCCGAAGTCGGCCATGAAGTGATGTGTGTCGATGTGGACGCCGACAAGGTGGCCCGTCTCAGCCAGGGCGAGGTGCCGATCTACGAGCCGGGCCTCGAGACGCTGATCCACCAGAACCTGGCCGCCGGCCGCCTGCACTTCACCAACGATGCCAAGGCCGCGGTCGAGTTCGGCCTGCTGCAGTTCATCGCCGTCGGCACGCCGTCCGACGAGGACGGCAGCGCCGACCTGCGTCACGTGCTCAAGGTCGCCGAGACCATCGCCACCCACATGACCGAGTACCGCATCATCGTCGACAAGTCGACGGTACCGGTCGGCACCGCCAGCAAGGTGGAGCGCACCGTGGCCGCCACCCTCGAGGCCCGCGGCGCGGACATCGAGTTCGACGTCTGCTCCAACCCCGAATTCCTCAAGGAAGGCGCCGCCATCGAGGACTTCTCGCGCGGCTCGCGCATCGTGGTGGGCACCGAGTCCGAACGCGTTCGCCAGGTCATGCGCGAGTGCTACGGCCCCTACAACCGCCAGCGCGACAAGCTGATGTTCATGGGCGTGCGCAGCGCCGAGCTGACCAAGTACGCCGCCAACGCCATGCTGGCCACCAAGATCAGCTTCATCAACGAGATGGCCAACCTGGCCGAGCGCCTGGGCGCCGACATCGAGGAAGTGCGTCACGGCATCGGCAGCGATCCGCGCATCGGCTACCACTTCATCTATCCGGGCTGCGGCTACGGCGGCTCCTGCTTCCCCAAGGACGTCAAGGCGCTGGCCCACACCGCCGAGGCCGCCGGCCATCCGGCCCACCTGATCAACGCCGTCGAGCAGGTCAACGCGCGCCAGAAGAGCCGCCTGTTCGAGATGCTCAGCGATGCCTTCGACGGCGATCTGGCCGGCAAGACCATCGCGCTGTGGGGCCTGGCCTTCAAGCCCAACACCGACGACATGCGCGAGGCCCCCAGCCGCGCGCTGATGGAAGCGCTGTGGCAGGCCGGCGCCCGGGTCCAGGCCCATGATCCCGAGGCCGCCGAGGAGTGCCTGCGGATCTACGGCAACCGCGAGGACCTGGATCTCACCGAGAACCGCGACGAGACCCTCGAGGGCGCCCACGCGCTGGTCATCTGCACCGAGTGGAAGGCCTTCCGCACCGTCGACTTCGGCCGCCTGCGCGAGCGCCTGATCGAGCCGGTGGTGATCGACGGCCGCAACCTGTTCTCGCCCGAGAGCGCCAAGGAGGCGGGGCTGACCTACTACGGCATCGGCCGAGGCGCCTCCGTCCGTCCCGTCGTCGCCTGAGGCCTCGCCATGTCGAAGCTCCCCGACCACACCTCCGTCGCCAGCAAGGTGACGGAGGTCACCGCCCTGCTGCTGCTGCTGGCCCTGCTGGTGCTGCTGCTCTCCGAGCTGCCGTCGGAGGTCTTCTCGCCGGCGTCGAAGAGCTTCTTCTTCGCCATCGGGGCCATCGGCGCCTGGCGCTACTCCTGGTGGTTCGTCCAGGCGCTGCGCTCGGTGTGGTACAACCGGCGCATCTTCCCGCGGCTGCGGGCCGAGGCGGACGCCGCCGGCGAGGCCGGCAAGCCCAGCGAGCTGTACGTGCTGTGCACCTCGTTCCGCATCGATGCCGACGTCAGCTATCGGGTCTACGAGGCGCTGGTGCGCGAGGTCCGGGACTACGGCGTCCCGACCACCATCTTCGCCTCGCTGGCCGACCGTACCGACGTCGACATCATCACCCACGTGATGGACGACCTCGGCTGGCCGAGCAACATCGAGCTGCGCTACATGTTCCAGAAGGGGGACGGCAAGCGCTCCGCCATGGCGGAAGTGCTGCGCGCGATCTCGCGTCGCGCCCCGGCCCCGGACGCCCTGCTGGTCTCGATGGACGGCGACATCCTGCTCGAGCCCGAGACCCTCGAGCGCTCGCTGTCGTTCTTCCGCACCAACGAGGACCTGGGCGCGCTGACCACCAACAACAGTGCCATCGTCACCGGCGGCGACGTCACCAAGGAGTGGTACGACCTGCGCTACGCCCAGCGCCACCTGGTGATGAGCTCCGGCTCGGTGTCGCGCCGGCTGCTGGTGCTGACCGGCCGCTACAGCGCCTTCCGCCTCGACCTCGCCACCCAGCCGAGCTTCATCGAGCTGGTCGAGAACGACCGCGTCGACCACTGGCGCTTCGGCAACTTCAAGTTCCTCTCGGGGGACGACAAGTCGACCTGGTACTGGCTGCTCAAGAACGGCTGGCGGATGCTCTACCTGCCGGACGTCTACGTCACCGGGTTCGAGGAGCTGCCGGACCGCCGCCGCTTCTTCAAGTCGACCACCGACCTGATGCGCCGCTGGTACGGCAACATGCTGCGCACCAGCGGCCGGGCGATCGCCCTGGGGCCGCGCCCGATGGGCATGTTCACCTGGTGGAGCCTGGTCGACCAGCGCCTGTCCATGTGGACGACCCTGATCGGCCCCACGGTGGCGATCCTGGTGACCCTGTTCGTGCGGCCCTCGTTCATCTTCGCCTACGCGCTGTGGATCCTGTTCACGCGCAGCATCTCGACGCTGATCCTGGCCTGGCAGCGCGGCCGCTTCAGCCTGCTGTGGATCCCGCTGATCTATTACAACCAGGTCTTCGGCGCCCTGCTCAAGACCTACGTCAGCTTCCGTTTCAACCGCCAGAAGTGGTCGCGCCAGGGGATCTCCGCCGGCGAGCCGGACGACCCGGCCGCGGTCAACCGCCAGCGTCGCATGGGTCACGTGCTGCACGGCGCCTTCATCGCGGTGATGCTCTACGTGCTGGTGCTGGCCACCGGGGTGCTGCAGCCGCCGGATCGCACCGCCATGGCCATCCTCCAGGGCCCCGCCGCCGAGGCCGAGGCCCAGACCGGCACGGCCAATCGCTGGATGGCGATGATCCTGGCCGACGGCTCCCCCAGCGGCAACGTCACCCTGCCGCCGGAGCGCCTGGCGCTGGACGAGGGCCTGCTGGACATCGTCGCCACCACCGAGCGCATGCGGACCGAACGCCTCACCGGCGCGCCCGGCGACGAGCCGACCACGCTCGAGATCAGCCCCGAACTGGCCCGTCATGTCCACGACGCCAGCGGCCGCCCGCTCGACGCCGGACAGCTCGCGACCTGCCACACGACCCTGGGCTGCGCCCTCGAACTCGACGGCCGCAAGGTGGCCCTCGTCGACCTGAATATCAGCGTGCAACCCGGCCGCTCCTGACCTCGCAGGACGCCGCCGGGAGGCAACCACTGGAGAGAGATACCCCATGACCGATTACTACGCCGACAATCACGATCGAAGCGAGCCCACGCTGGGCGATCAGCGCCGGGGCCAGGGCGCCGACCAGACACCCGGCGCCGGCATCGCCCACGAGCGCCGCGACGAGCGTCGCTACCTGCGCGTGAAGCGCGCCTTCCAGGTCAAGATGGACGACGGCCAGGGGTTCGACGGCGTCGACCTGTCCCAGGGCGGCTTCGCGATCCACAGCCAGCGGCCGATCCGCGAGGGCGCCCGGGTCCAGGCCTCGCTGCTGCTGCAGGCCGGCGGCGCCGAGATGACCGTCCCCGTGACCGCCGAGTGCCGGCACTGCACGGCCGGCGAGCGAGGCCACACCGCCGGCTTCGAGTTCACCGACATCAGCCCCGGCCACCAGGAGCTGCTGCGCCGCCTGATCCGCGCCAGCCTGAGCGGCCGCGAGATGGACCTGGAAGGCCTGATGGCGGGCGAGGACCCGCAGACCCCGCGCAAGCGCGGCGCCGCCGGCCAGCCGCAGCCGGCCCAGCGTCCGCCCAAGCCGCTGGGCCGCTACGTGGCGCTGTTCATGGCCATCGGCGTGCTGGGCCTGGTGGCGGCGGCCACCGCCTACCGCAACTTCATGCTGATCGAGCCGAACTTCGCCGCGGTGACCGCGCCGCGCATCGACATCCGTGCCCCGGGTCCAGGCATCCTCCAGGCCCATGACCTCAAGGCCGGCGACCGGGTCGAACGCGACGCGAAGCTGACCAGCGTCAAGAACGTCGACCTCGAGTCGGACCTGATCCTGGCCCAGGCCGCCCAGAGCTACAACAGCCAGCTGATCGAGAACCTGCAGAACAACATCGATGGCGGAGCCAATCAGGTCAGCCTGGCCAACTCCGCCAAGCCGGCCAACGGCGAGTCGGTGAGCTTCGAGACGGTCTCGCCGGAGATCGCCCGGGCGCGCATCGACCAGTTCGAGACCGCCCGCGACTTCCAGAGCTCGCGGATCACCGCGCTGGAGGCCCGCCAGTCCCAGAACGAGGTCTACAGCCCCTGCAACTGCCTGGTGGCCTGGGCGCTGAGCAGCTCCGACGGCACCTACATCAACGAGAGCGAGCGCATCATGACGCTCATCCGCACCGGCGACAACGACATCATGGTCGAGGCGCTGGTGCACATGGATGACATCGATCGCATCGGCCCGGACCAGCAGGCCTACATCTCGCTGCCCAACACCGCCGGCCCGATCAGCGCCCGGGTGCGCAGCGTGGCGCTGGACATCGAGCGCCAGCCGCGTGCCGGCTTCCCCAGCTGGGTGCGTCAGCAGCAGAACGTGGCCAGCGTGCTGCTGGTGCCCGAAGAGCCGCTGCCGGCCGACGCCGTCGGCACCCCGGTGGACGTGCGCTTCACCGAGACCCCGCTGGTCGGCAGCGCCGCCGAATGGGTCTGGCAGGGCGCCCGCTCGGTCGCCCAGCTGGTCGACGGCCTGGTCGACGGCGTCACCGGCGCCAACGACGACGAGGCGCCGCTCGCCGACGGCGAACGCCAGGCGAGCTGATCCCGAGCGCCCTATCACGAGGACATCCCGGCCGCCCGCGCGGCGGCCTCCGACCGGAGCCCGATATGTCAGCCGAACACGTCATCCCGAGAAAGCGCCCCCTGGCCCTGCTGATGCTGGCCCTGCTGCCCGGCCTGAGCGCCCCGGCCCTGGCCGAGGGCAAGGGGCCCGCGATCACCTCACCAAGCGTGGCCGCCTGCTCGACCCGCTATCCGCAGGTCGCCGCGCCCTCCCCTGCCCTGCAGGCCGAGGATGCCCAGGCCGCCATCCGTGAAGGCTTCGCCACCCAGCGCGACTGGGGCACCGAGAACGTCGAACGCCTCGCGGCCGGCGAGACCGGCCTCGATGAGCCCGGCCTGCGCGTCCACTACCCCAAGGGCACCTCGTCGCCCGGCGATACCGAGACGGGCGGCGCCGGCTTCTATGCCGCTCCCGACGCCCTGGCCGGCGCCGAGCGCGCCTGCCTGCAGTACCGGGTGCGCTTCGAGCCGGGCTTCGACTTCGTCAAGGGCGGCAAGCTGCCGGGCCTGTACGGCGGCGAGGCGCCCAGCGGCGGCGAGGAGGCCGACGGCGAGAACGGCTTCTCCATGCGCTACATGTGGCGGGCCAACGGCCAGGGCGAGCTCTACGAGTATGCCGTCGACCAGCACGAGGACTACGGCAAGTCCGTCGGCCGCGGCCGCTGGACCTTCCCCACCGGCCAGTGGGTGACCCTGGAGCAGGAGATCATCCTCAACGACCCCGGCCAGGAGAACGGCGTGGCCCGCGTGTGGGTGGACGGCCAGCCGATCCTCGAGCAGCGCGGCATCATCTACCGCACCGACGAGGACGTGACCATCGACGGCCTGATGTTCTCCACCTTCTTCGGCGGGCACGGCAAGGACTGGCGCACGCCCCGTGACCAGCACGTCGACTTCGCCGGCTTCCGCTTCCATGCCCCCCGTTCCTGATTCCGAGGACTCTCGATGTCTCTGTCTCCATCAACCCGCCTAGGTCACGGCGACATGCCCCGTCGCCTGCTCGCCGGCCTGTCCCTGGCCCTCTGCGGGCTGGGCGCGGGCGGGCTGACCACGGCCCAGGCCATGACCCTCGAGGAGCGTGCCGAGCTCGACCTGTCGCACTACGAGGTGACGGATCCCGACGCCTCCTATTTCGACGTCGAGAAGCGCAGGGCGCAGCTCGAGGACACCGACAACGCGATCCTGCTGCAGGAGATCGACCAGCTGTCGACCGGCACCAGCTGCTCGCAGCTGCTGGCGTACAAGCCGATCAACACCCGCATGCGGATCCCCGGCTACTACCCCAGCCCCGATGAGTGGGAACTGGCCTCGGAGCCGCTGTTCCAGTTCGAGGACAACGTCTCGCACCTGGCCGGCAGCTACATGGCCACCGGCGATGACTACTACGCCGAATGCCTGGTGCGCTTCCTCGACAAGTGGTCGCAGGACGAAGCACTGACCAACTTCTATTACGACTCCATGGAGCCCCAGGCCTGGTTCGCCACCGAATCGATGATCTTCGCCGCGGCCATGGCCTATTCGGTGGTGCGCCCCGAGATCGAGGGCATGGAGGAAGAGCGTGAGCGGATCGAGACCTGGCTCAACGACCTGGCCCACCAGCACTCCGACATCCAGGGGCAGCCCGGCAACAGCTGCTGCAACAACCACTTCTACCGTCGGGCCCTCTACGGAACCATGGTCGGCGTGCTGACCGAAGACAACGATCTGTTCCGCTTCGGCGTCAGCGCCATCTACTCGGCGCTGCACGACATCACCGAAGAAGGCGCGCTGCCGATGGAGATCGCCCGTGGACGCCGCGCGACCCACTACCAGAACTACGCGCTGCTCTACCTGATCACCAACATGCAGGTCATCGAGCGTCAGGGCTACGACATCTTCGACCTGGAGGTGGACGGCCACGGCATCCAGGACGCCGTCGACTTCGCCCTGGAGATCTTCGCGGATCCCACCGCCCTCGGCGACATGGCGCCCCACGAGCAGTACACCGGCTTCCTCAAGGACAGCCAGTACTTCGCCTGGATGGAGATCTACCAGTCGCGCTTCCACGATCCGCGGATCGCCGACTTCGTGCGCCGGCAGCGCCCCATCTACAACCGCAGTGCCGGCGGCTACATGACGCTCTACTTCATGGACCCCGACGCCCAGCAGAACATCGTCATGGATGAGACCCAGCGCGAGGACGCCGCGTTCAAGGGCCTGAGCGAGCAGTGAAACGCTCGCTCCGACGTTCATCCATCACTTCGAGGCAACCCGACATCATGACCCAGATTCCACGCGACATCTCATCTCCTCGCCAGCCCACGGGGCTGAAGCTGGCCGTCTCGGCCACCCTGGTGGCCTGGCTCGGCGGCTGCGCCACCACCCCGCAGCCCGACGCCCACGTCACCGCTCCCGTGCCGCCGCAGTACGCGGACTGGTTCGACGGCGGTCAGCCGCGCACCCTGGAATGGATGCACAAGAACACCGTGGAGAAGGCGCAACAGCTGCTCGAGCAGGGCCGCAGCCAGCAGGCCATCGCCGAGCTCGAGACGCTGATGCAGAAGGGGCTGCCCAAGGGCTACTACGAGATGGCCAAGATCTTCGATCAGGGCCTGGGCGTGCCCGCCGATCCGGCGCGCGCGGCCAGCCTCTATTCCGAGGCCATCAAGACGCCCTCCTACATCACTGGCAACGCCTCGCTGAACCTGGCCAAGCTCTACCGCGAGGGGCGCGGCGTCGAGCGCAACGACGTGCTCGCCTACTACCTGATCCAGCAGGCCATCGAGGAAGAGGTCGGCCCCCGGGCCCAGGCCGCCATGGCCGAGCTGCTCGTCGAGGGCGGCGACGGCGTCCAGGCCGACCCCGAACAGGCCGCCGCGCTCTACCGGCGTGCCGCCGAGGCCGACAACGGCGCCGCCCTCGAGGCCCTGGCCAAGGCCCACGGCCCCGGCGGCTGGCTGGCCGAAGACCGCGGCCTTTCCAGCCAGTACGCCCAGCGCTACGCCGAGCTGCTGGAGCAGGACGCCCGCGCCGGCGACGTCGGCGCCATGAATCAGCTGGCCGGCCTGTTCACCGAGGACGGCCTGATGGGCCACCAGCCCCAGCGCCACATGCACTGGCTGAACAAGGCCGCCGAGGCCGGCGATCCCGGCGCCCTGAGCCGGGCCGGCCGCTCGCTGGTGGAAGGCAACGCGCCCCAGCGCGGCCAGGCGATGCTGGAGCAGGCTGCCCTGGACGGCAATGTGTCGGCCATGGAAACCCTGGGCAAGCTGCTGCTGGAAGGCAACGCCAACGTGGCCGCCAGCCCGGAACGCGCCCAGCACTGGCTGAGCGCGGCCATCGCCCAAGGCTCGGTGGATGCCCAGGTCACCCTGGGCCGCGCCCTGCTCGACGGCGACGGGCTGCCCCCCAATCCCCGCCGCGGCATCGAGCTGCTCAAGCAGGCCGCCGAACAAGACGACGCCCTGGCGCTGTCGCTGCTCGGTGCCTACTACCTCGAGGATGAGGGCCACGCCAGCCAGCCGAGCCAGGCGCGCGAGTATCTGGAGCGCGCCAACGAGCTGGGCCACCCCTACGCCACCCAGCAGCTGGGGCAGATGTACCTGGAAGGCAACGGCGTGCCGGCCGACGGCCAGCGCGCCGAGGCCCTGCTGAAGGACGCCGCCGACCAGGGCCAGACCGCCGCCCTGCGCATGCTCGGCGAGGCCTACCTGGAAGGCGAGGTGCTGCCCTACCATCCGTCGAAGGCCGAGGAGCTGTTGAAGCAGGCCGCCGATGCCGGCGACGCCTCCGCCAAGACGGCGCTGGGCGCCGGCTATCTCGAGGGCACCCTCCAGCAGCGCCAGCCCTCACGCGGCCTCGCCCTGCTGGAAGAGGCCGCCCGCGAGGGGGATGCCTACGCGATGGTGGTGCTGGGCCGCGCCTACCGCAAGGGCGACGGCGTGCCCCGCGACCTGGGCAAGGCCAGCGAGTGGCTGAACCGCGCCCGGGAGGCCGGTCACGACTCGGCCGAGGATGCCCTGTCACGGCTGCACTATGACCAGGGCAAGGCCGGCAACATCAATGCCCTGGTGGAGGCCGCGGAAGACGGCCACCCCGGCTCCATGGCGCGGCTCGGCGAGGCCTTCCTCAACGGCCGTGGCGTGCAGCAGAACCTGAACGCCGCACGCTCCTGGCTGCAGCGCGCCGCCAACGAGGGCCATCCGGGCGCCAGCGCCGATCTGGGACGGATGTATCTCGAGGGCAAGGGCGTGACACGCGATCCCGCCCGCGGCGCCCGCTACCTGCAGCAGGCCGTCGCCGGCGGCCACGTCGGGGCCCGCGGCGATCTGGGCAAGCTGCTGCTGACCGGCGAAGGCGTGAGCGCCGACCCCGAGCGCGGCATGCGCCTGCTCGAGCAGGCCGCCGCGCGCGGCAACAGCGGCGCCCGGCTGGCCCTCGCCGACGCCCTGCTCGAGGGCGAGCACGTCGCCCAGGACACCCAGCGCGGCATCGAGCTGCTGCGCGAGTCCGCCGAGGCCGGCGACGACTATGCCGCCCAACGCCTCGGCGCCGCCTACCTCGAGGGCAAGGGCGTCCAAGCCGATCCGCAGCAGGCCAGGACCTGGCTCACCCAGGCCAGCGAGGCCGGCAGCCTCTCGGCGCGCACGCTGCTCGGCACCGCGCTGCTGCGCGGTGAAGGCGGCATGAGCGTCGACGCCGCGCGCGGACGCCGCCTGCTCGAGCAGGCCGCCGAACAGGGCCACGCCGGCGCCCAGGCCACCCTCGGTCGGGAGCTGCTGCGCGGCGAGACCCTCGGCCAGGACCTGCGTCAGGGCGCCGACTACCTGCTGGAGGCCGCGCGCCAGGGCCACGAGACCGCGCGCCTGGCGCTGGCCAAGGCCTACCTGACCGCCAACGGGCTCGAGAACGCCAACCGCGAGCAGGCGCTGCTGTGGCTCGACGAGGTGATGGACGGCAACGGCGAGTTGGCCGCCCAGACGCTGCACGACCTGCTGTCCGACGAGGACGCCATGCAGGCGCTGCAGGTGGCATCGGCCGAACGCTGATCGCGCCCGGCCTCTCATGGCGGGAGGCCACACACGACGACGGGCCGGCAGTTTCCTGCCGGCCCGTCGTCGTTCGGGGGAAGGCCCGAAGGCCTAGCCGCCGCGGCGCCTATTCGGTGAAGGGCTTACTTCACCGAAGGGCTCATTCACCGAAGGGATTGCGCAGCACGATGGTCTCGTTGCGATCCGGGCCGGTGGAGATGATGTCGATGGAGGTGCCCACCTGCTCCTCGAGGAAGCTGATGTAGGCGCGGGCGTTGGCCGGCAGCGCCTCGACGCTCTTGATGCCGATGGTCGACTCGCTCCAGCCCGGCAGGTCCTGGTAGACCGGCTCGATGGCCTCGTAGCCTTCGGAGTCCACCGGGGTGTCGAGCAGCTCGCCGTCCTTGCTGCGATAGCCCACGCAGACGCGGATGTTCTCCAGGCCGTCGAGCACGTCGAGCTTGGTCAGGCAGATGCCGGACACGGAGTTGATCTGCACGGCGTGGCGCAGGGCCACGGCGTCGAACCAGCCGCAGCGGCGCGCGCGGCCGGTGGTGGCACCGAACTCGTGGCCCTTCTCGGCCAGGTGACGGCCGTGCTCGTCGAACAGCTCGGTCGGGAACGGGCCGGAGCCGACGCGGGTGGTGTAGGCCTTGGTGATGCCCAGCACGTAGTCCAGGTACAGCGGGCCGACGCCGGAACCGGTGGCGGTGCCGCCGGCGGTGGTGTTGGAGCTGGTCACGAACGGATAGGTGCCGTGGTCGATGTCCAGCAGCGAGCCCTGGGCGCCCTCGAACAGGATGTTGTCGCCGGCCTTGCGCACGTCGTGCACCAGGCTCACGGTGTCGCAGACCATGGAGCGCAGCTCGTCGGCCATGCGCATGGCGTCGTCGAGCACCTGCTGGAAGTCCACCGGCTCCTCGCCGTGGAACTTGGTCAGCACGAAGTTGTGGTAGTCCAGCACCTCGCCGAGCTTGGAGGCGAAGCGCTCGCGGTGCAGCATGTCGCCCAGGCGCAGGCCGCGGCGGGCGACCTTGTCCTCGTAGGCCGGGCCGATGCCGCGACCGGTGGTGCCGATCTTGGCCACGCCGCGGGCCTTCTCGCGGGCCTGGTCGAGGCGCTCGTGGTACGGCAGGATCAGCGGGCAGGCCGGCGACAGGCGCAGGCGCTCGCGCACCGGCACGCCCTTGGCTTCCAGCTCGCGGATCTCCTCGAGCAGCGCTTCCGGCGACAGCACCACGCCGTTGCCGATCACGCAGGTCTTGTCGTCACGCAGGATGCCGGAGGGGATCAGGTGCAGGACGGTCTTCTCGCCATCGATCACCAGGGTGTGACCGGCGTTGTGTCCGCCCTGGAAGCGCACGACCGCGCCTGCGGACTCGGTGAGCAGGTCGACGACCTTGCCCTTGCCTTCGTCACCCCACTGGGTGCCCAGTACGACTACGTTCTTGCCCATTTGCCTCGTCTCTCGTTGCTGCGCCGCCAGCGTCCGGCGGTGCCGATATCGTGTCTGCCTGAGATCAGGCCTGATCGCTGGCCGCGGCCAGCGGTGCGACCTGCCAGCCGCCGTCGGCGGGAGTCAGGTACCGCTGGCAGCGGTGTTCCTGCGGACCGGTGCGCTGCCCGGGCAGCGCCTGGACGACCCGCTCGCCCTGCTCGCGCAGGGCCTTGATGGCCTCGGCCAGGCCCTCGCCCTCGGCCGGCGCCCAGATGCCGTCGTGGGGCGGCTCGCTGGGCACCAGATTGGCCAGCAGCTTGAGCTCCAGGGAGAAGCCGGTGGCCGGGCGGGCGCGACCGAAGGCGCGGCCGGTGTCATCGTAGCGGCCGCCCTTGGCCAGCGCCTGGCTGTAGCCGGGCACGTGGGCGGCGAACATCATGCCGGTGTGGTACTGGTAGCCGCGCAGCTCGGCCAGGTCGAAGTAGAGCGCCACGTCGGGATGCTCGGCGACCACGCCGGCGTGCAGGGCACGCAGCTGGTCGAGCGCCGCCCCCACCGCCTGGGGCGCCTCGGCGAAGGCCTCGCGGGCCTGCTCCAGCACCTCGGGGCCACCGTGCAGCTCGCCCAGGGCGCACAGCATGCCGGCCATGGCCGGATCGCTGACGCTTTGCTCGACCCGCGCGGCCAGCTCGCCGGGCGACTTGAGCTCGAGGGCCTCGAACACCGCCTTCTCCTGCTCGGCGGTCAGCTCGGCGGCCTCCACCAGGCTACGGTAGATGCCGATGTGGCCCAGCGCCAGGTGGATCTCGCCGGCGCCGGCGACCTGCAGGCTGGTCAGCGCCAGGCGCAGGACCTCCAGGTCGGCTTCCAGGCCGGCATGGCCGAACAGCTCGAGGCCGACCTGCACCGGGCTGCGACCGCCCTGATGCTGGTCCGCCTTGGCCCGCAGCACGGTGGTGCAGTAGCACAGCCGCACCGGGCCCTGGCGCTTCAGCGAGTGGGCGTCCATGCGCGCCACCTGGGGCGTGACGTCGGCGCTGACGCCCATCATCCGACCGGTCATCTGGTCGGTGAGCTTGAAGGTCTGCAGATCGAGTTCGGTGCCGGTGCCGGTGAGCAGGGAGTCGAGGAACTCCACGGGAGGCGGCATCACCTGGTCGTAGCCCCAGCGATGGTAGAGATCGAGCAACGCCCGGCGCAGCTCCTCCATGCGGCTGGCCTGAGGAGGCAGCACCTCGTCCATGCCGTCGGGCAGCAGCCAGCGGTCAGCGATGGTCATGTCGTTCTTCCTGCAAGACGATGATTGGCCTTCGGCGAGCCTGGCGGCAGGGTGAATCACACGCCTGGCGGAGCGCCGGAGGGGAATGCCGGGAGTGGTCGGCCACAAAAAACGGCCACAAAAAAACCGGGCCACGCCCGGTTACAGGAGTCTATCACGTTTGGTGGCGGGAGGAACCCCGCACGAACGGAAGGGGCGGCCTGAACCGCCCCTTCCCGGCCGTCACTCGCCGCCCTGGGCCGTCGGGCTCTTGAGGTACTGGAAGAAGTCGCTGGACGGATCCAGCACCAGCATGTTGCCGTCGCCCTGGAAGCTCGAGCGATAGGCATCCAGGCTGCGCCAGAAGGAGAAGAACTCCTCGTCCTTGCCGTAGGCCTCCGAGTAGATGGCCGCGGCCTCGGCGTCGCCCTCACCGCGCAGGGTCTCGGAGCGCTCGTTGGCCTGGGCCAGCAGCACCTGACGGCGGCGGTCGGCGTTGGCGCGGATGCGCTCGGACTCTTCCTGGCCCTGGGCACGCCACTCGCGGGCCTCGCGCTCGCGCTCGGAGCGCATGCGGTCGTACACCGCCGAGGAGACGTCCTCGGGCAGGTCGATGCGCTTGACCCGGATGTCGAGGATCGCCACCCCGAGCTCGTCGCGCATCAGCTCGTTGAGCTCCTCGGTGGGCCCGGTCATCAGCTCGTCACGCTGCTCGGAGATGATCTGCGAGAGGTTCAAGCGGCCGAACTCGTTACGCAGGCTCTCGTCGACCCGCGGCTGGATCAGGCGCACGGCCTGCAGCTCGTCGCCGGCGGTGGCCTCGTAGTAGCGGGTGGGATTGACCACCTGCCACTTGACGTAGGAATCCACGATCACCGCCTTCTGCTCGAGGGTCAGGTACCGGCTGGCGTCGGTGTCCAGTGTCAGCACCCGGGTGTCGAACTTGCGGATGGTCTGGGTGATCGGGATCTTGACGTGCAGACCCGGCTGGATATTCTCCTCGACCACTTCACCGAAGCGCAGCTTCACCGCGCGCTCGGTCTCGTCGATCACGTAGAGGCTGTTGCTGGCCAGCCAGGCCACGGCGGCCAGGCCGCCGACGATGAGCAGGGAACGGTTATTGATCATCGTTAACGGCCCTCCCGGCTGATTCCGTTGCTGCGAGCACTGCGGCTGTCACTGCTGCCGTCGGCCTGGCTGGCGCTCAGGCGCTCGAGGAGCTGGGGGTCCATCGACACGGTGTCGCCACCCTGGCTACCGGCGGCGCCGGTGTTGCCGCGGCTCAGGCGATCCATCGGCAGCACCATCAGCGGCGCGTCGTCGTTGACGTCGACCATCACCTTGCTGGTGTCGCCGTAGACGTCGGACAGGGCGTCGAGATAGAGGCGCTCGCGCATGATGGCCGGTGCGTCCTGGTACTGGGTCAGCAGTGCGTTGAAGCGGTTGGCCTGACCGCGAGCCTCGGCCACCACCGATTCGCGGTAGCCCTGGCCCTGCTCGACGATGCGCTGGGCCTGGCCCTGGGCGGCCGGAATCACGGCGTTGGCGTAGGCCATCGCCTGGTTGATGGTGCGCTGACGATCCTCGCGGGCCCGGATGACGTCATCGAAGGCGTCCTGCACCGCGTCGGGCGGCGAGGTGGACTCGACGTTCAGGGTCTGCAGGCGGATGCCGGTGCCGTAGCTGTCCAGGTAGGACTGCAGGCGGCTGGCCACCGCGGTGCCGAGGATCTCGCGGCCGGAGGTCAGGATATCGATCATGTCGGTACCGCCGACCACGTGACGCAGCGCGCTGTCCAGGGCGTTCTCGAGCGAGAGCTCCGGGTTGCGCACGTTGAGCACGTAGCCGCGCGGATCGGCGACCTGGTACTGGGCCGAGATCTCGACGGAGACGATGTTCTCGTCCTGGGTGAGCATCGACTGGGTCTGGCTGACCGAGCGCACCCGGGTCACGTTGACCATGCGCACGTCATCGATCAGCGGCGGGTTCCACTGCAGGCCGGGGGTGACCACTTCCTGGAACTTGCCGAACCGCAGCACCACGCCGCGCTCGGACTGGTCGACCAGGTAGAAGCCGGACGCGGCCCAGATGGCCAGCGCCACGATCAGCAGCAGGCCCGGCAGGGCGAAGGCGTTGCGCGGCTTGCCGCCGCCACCGCCCTTGCCACCGTTGCCGCCGCGCTTGCCGCGACCGCCCAGCATGCCGTTGAGCTTGTCCTGAAACTTCTTCAGGGCCTCGTCGAGGTCGGGCGGCCCCTGATTGTTGCCGCCACCGCCGCGGTTGCCACCGCCGCCGTTACCGCCGCGGCGCCCTCCCCCGCTCCAGGGGTCGTGCTGGTTGCCGCCGCCACCGGGCTCATTCCAGGCCATACGTCGTCTCCACTCTGCGTTGCGTTCCGCCGCGCGCTCCGGCACGACGGGCATCGGTTGCGATCCTTGTGGTGCCGACCCTGGTGTGTCGGCACCCGAAGGCGACTCTTTTATTACGGTCTCGTTGTTCCGGCCTCGTCACCGCCTTGCCGTGCCTCGCGGTTCCCCGCTCACTCCTCCCAGAGGGGGCGGTCCTGCAGGGCCTCCGGCAGATAGTCATCGGCGCGTTCGCCGAGCCGTGCCATCAGCTGCAGGAAATCGCGACGCGGCAGGCGGATCTCGAGCTGGGTACGCCCCATCTCGTCGAAGCGTTCCTCGCGCACCGCGCCCAGCTCGTGCAGGCCGGCGCGCAGCTTGCCCTGCTGCGGCTCCAGGGTGACGTCGAAGTCGATGATGTCGTCGGCCAGGCACTCGGAGAGCGCCTGCTCGAACAGCTCCAGGCCCTTGCCGTCGCGGGCCGACAGCCACACCGTCTCGGGCATGCCATCGGCGCCGCGCTCGATGCGCGGGGCGCTGTCGAACATGTCGATCTTGTTCATCACCTTGAGCGTCGGCACGTCCAGGGCGCCGATCTCGTCGAGCACTTCCTCCACCTGGCTCACGTTGAGGTCGCGGTCGGCATCCGCCGCGTCGATCACGTGCACCAGCAGGGTGGCCTCGGCGGCCTCCTGCAGGGTGGCCTGGAAGGCCTCCACCAGCTTGTGCGGCAGGTGGCGGATGAAGCCCACGGTATCGGCCAGCACCACCGGCCCAACGTCCTCGATCTCCAGGCGCCTGAGCGTCGGGTCGAGAGTAGCGAACAGCTGGTCGGCCGCATAGACCCGTGAGGCGGTCACGGCGTTGAACAGCGTCGACTTGCCGGCGTTGGTATAGCCGACCAGCGAGACGCTGGGCACCTCGGCTCGGGAGCGCGCGCGCCGATTCTGATGGCGCTGGCTGCGAACCTTGTCGAGGCGCTTGTGAATGGCCTTGATACGCCCACGCAGCAGCCGGCGGTCGGTCTCGAGCTGGGTCTCGCCCGGGCCGCGCAGGCCGATGCCGCCCTTCTGGCGTTCGAGGTGGGTCCAGCCGCGCACCAGGCGCGTCGACATGTACTCGAGCTGGGCCAGCTCGACCTGCAGCTTGCCCTCGTGGGTCCGCGCCCGCTGGGCGAAGATGTCGAGGATCAGGCCGGTACGGTCGAGCACGCGACACTGGAGCGACTGCTCGAGGTTGCGCTGCTGGGAAGGGCTCAGGGCATGGTTGAAGATCACCAGCTCGGCCTTGTGAACCTGCAGCGCCTCGCGCAGCTCCTCGGCCTTGCCCGAGCCGATGAAGGAACGGGGATCGGGCCGGCTGCGCGAGCCGGTCAGCAGGGTGGCCGGCTCCGCGCCGGCCGAGCGCACGAGCTCGAGGAACTCGCCTGGGTCTTCGCGCTCTTTCTCGTCCTGGAAGTCGACATGGACGAGTACCGCCGTTTCACCGGCGTCGGGACGTTCAAAAAACAATCAATACCTCACGCATTGCTTTCCGACGGCGCATCGGGAGCCGGCAGCCGAACGTTGCGCGACGGCACAACGGTGGAGATGGCGTGCTTGTAGACCATCTGGCTGACGGTGTTGCGCAGCAGAATCACGAACTGGTCGAAGGATTCGATCTGGCCCTGCAGCTTGATGCCGTTGACCAGGAAGATCGATACCGGAATGCGCTCCTTGCGCAGGATGTTCAGGTACGGATCTTGAAGGGACTGCCCTTTGGACATGTTGCTCTCCCTGAATTGTTTCTGGAGTTGATCATTCAGTGCTCGCCCCGTCCGGGGGCGACACAGGGTAACCGATGAGCCCGGTCGTACGGCCGCTCGAAGCGACCATCTTACGCTAAGTCCCGAATTCGCGCACCAGTTTCAGGAGTTGTGCAAGCGGGTCGGGGCCCAGGCTATCCACCCAGTGCAGCGCCGGCCAGCGGCGCATCCAGGTCAGCTGACGCTTGGCCAGCTGGCGGGTGGCCACGATGCCGCGGTGACGAAAGGTCGCATGATCGACCTCGCCCTCGAGGTATTCCCACCCCTGACGATAGCCCACGCTCTTCATCGACGGGAGCTCCGGCGTCAGATCGCCGCGCGCCTTGAGCGCGGCCATCTCGTCGAGGAAGCCGGCCTCGAGCATGGCGTCGAAACGCCGGGCGATGCGCGCATGCAGCACGCCGCGATCGGCGGGCGCGAGCCCTATCGACAGCGGCCGCCAGGGAAAGGTTTCCGGGCGCTGCTCATGCCACAGCTCGGTCAGCGACCGGCCGCTGATGCGATACACCTCCAGCGCCCGCATCAGGCGCTGGGGATCGTTGGGATGGATGCGCTCGGCGGCCGCCGGGTCGACCCGCGCCAGCGCCTCATGAAGGCCGGCCAGGCCGAGACGCTCGGCATCGCGCTCCAGCTCGGCGCGCACCTCGGCGTCGGCCGACGGCAGGTTGGCCACGCCCTCGACCAGGCGCTTGAAGTACATCATGGTGCCGCCGACCAGCAGCGGCACCCGGCCGGCCGCGGTGATCTCGGCCATCTCGCGCAGCGCGTCCTCGCGGAACTCCGCCGCCGAGTAGGGCTCGGCCGGGTCGCGGATGTCGATCAGCCGATGCGGCGCACGGGAAAGCTCGTCGGCGGAGGGCTTGGCGCTGCCGATGTCGAGGCCGCGGTAGACCATCGCCGAGTCGACGCTGACCAGCTCGCAGCCCAGCCGTTCGTGCAGCTCGATGGCCAGGTCGGTCTTGCCGGCGGCGGTGGGGCCCATCAGGAAGATGGCGGGTGGGCGGGTGTCATGCATCGTCGTTCACTGCCCCCTCAGGAAGAGGCGGTCCAACTCCTTCATGCTCAGCTCGGTCCAGGTCGGCCGGCCATGGTTGCACTGGCCGCTGCGCTCGGTGATCTCCATGTCGCGCAGCAGGGCGTTCATCTCCTCGACCGTCAGCTGACGGTTGGCGCGCACGCTGCCGTGGCAGGCCATGGTGGACAGCAGCTCGTTGATATGTGCCTCGAGGCGATCCGAGCGGCCGTAGCGCTCGAGGTCGCCCAGCATGTCGCGGATCAGCGGCTCGACGTCGGCGTCGACCAGCAGCGTGGGCACCTGGCGCACCAGCAGCGTCTCGGGGCCGGCCACGTCGAGCTCGACGCCGAGCCGGGCGAAGGCCTCGTGCTCGGCCTCGGCGGTCGCCACCTGGGCGGCACTGGCGGCCAGCGAGACCGGCACCAGCAGCGGCTGGGCCTCGAGGGCGCCGCCGTGCACCTGGGTCTTCATGCGCTCGTAGACGATGCGCTCGTGGGCGGCGTGCATGTCGACGATCACCATCCCGCGCTCGGTCTGCGACAGGATATAGACGCCGTGCAGCTGGGCCACGGCGTAGCCCAGCGGCGGCGCCTTGGTGGCGTCCTCTTCCGGCATCGCCGGGCGAGGCGCGGCCCCGGGCGCCGACTCGGACGGCGCCGCAGCCGAGCCCTCGGCGGGTGCGGCGACCGTGGCC